>CAVQSS010000001.1:0-87366 GCA_963716045.1 uncultured delta proteobacterium
GATCGTCCGGGGACTCCCAATCCTTCATGGCCTGCATCCAGGGGGCCCGCTCCACGAAGACATCATGGGCCAGGGGCACCGGCGGATGAGACTCCATTTCGGATCGAACTCGTTCTTCACCTTCAGCAGCAACTCATGGTAGTTGGGCCCGTATTTCGGTCCGGTCAGGTAGAGGGGCTGATGGGGGCCGAGCAGCGAGGTATAGAAACGGTTCTTGATGTTCATCTTGGAGGTCTCCACGTAGAAGTGGTCCACCCCGTTCGTGTCGTCGTCCTGATCCCAGTAGACCAGGAATTCCGAGTAGCCCTGGTGTCCCAGTTCAAAGCTCTGGAACCAGCCCGGGTCGCCGTAATCGGGCATCAGCGGCGGGGTGTATTTTTTCTTCAGCTCCGCGTAGGACGCTCCGTGCTCCGGCGACTGGGAAAGGGTCTCGATCACATAGTCCACCGAGACATAGCCGCCGCACATGAGCCACATGCCGGCCGAGTCGGCGTTCTTGATCCAGGACTCATCGGAGGGCTTGGTCGGGCGGGCAATGCCGCCTAAGGCCGTCATGATATCCATCAGGACCCGTTCATCGTACTCCATCTGCTCTTCCGAGGTGAAGCCGATGAGCAGGACCCGGACGATGAAGAAGTTGGCCACCGTTTCTTCGTTTTCTTTGCCCCAGAGGTCCCAGAATTCCTCTTTGGACTCCGCCTTGGCAATGGCCCGCCAGAAGAGGGGGACCTTGGTGACCGCGCCGGCGATCTCGGCCTGGCCGATCTCCCGCATGGCCTTGACCTGGGCCTCCTTGCTCGGCACGGTGAAATTGATCCATTTGATCCGTTTTTCCGGCAGGGCCAGGGCCGTGTTGGGGGAGATCCCCGTCGGTTCCAGTCGTTCCGGCTGGAAGGGCAGGGTCTTGATGGCCATGCTGGTGACGATCCCCAGGCAGCCGCGCAAGCCCGTGTAGCCCCGCAGAAGCCCTCTCAGGTCCGGTCCCGGGCTTTCACCCCAGAAGGGATCTTCGCCGGTGGCCAGGGAACCCATACGAGAATCTCCCCGTCGGGCAACACCAGCTCCGTGCCCAGGATGCGCCGGTGGGGCAGGCCGATCCGGTGGCTCAGGGGCGACCAGCCGTCGCCGATCAGGTTGGCAATGGCCGAGGCCTGGGCCCCGCCGCCCCCGATCACCACATAGGCCCCGTGTTTCATGGACTCTTCCTGAATGGGGGAATAGATCATCCCCGGGCCCACCTCGACATAGAAATGTTTTTCATCCAGGATGAAATCGTTCATGCGCTTCAGGTCGATCAGCAGGGCGTCCTCCACATGGGGATGGGAACGGGGCCCGTAAAAGCCCGTGCTGTAGGGGACGTAGGGGATATCGTGGCGGTAGCAGACCTTGACGATCCGCGAGACTTCTTCCGTGGTCCTGGGCATGATCACGCAACCCGGAATGCTGGTCATGACCCGTTCATACCCCAGGCCGTTCTCGTACCCCCCGGACCGCTGCGATAACCCTCGCAGATCACCGGGTCGTCGGAGACGTAAGCCGGGCCCGCAATGGATTCAAAAACCTTATATATTTCTTTGGAAATAGCCATGGTGTTTCTCCTTTCAGCCTTTTTTAACCAAAAAATTAAAATTTTTTGGCTAGGCTTCCAGAGAGGCGCAGATCACTTCCGAGATATCCCGGACCTGCACCGCCTCGCCGCCGGCCTTGACGGCCTGGTTGAAATTATTTTTACACCAGGGGCAGGCCGTGACCAGGGTTTCAGCCCCGATCTCCCTGACCTCTTCCAGCCGCTGAGCGGCCGCCCAGTCGGCAAATTCCGGAAAGGCTTCCTTGGTGCCCCGGCCGGCGCCGCAACAGAAGGCATTCTCCCGGGTCCGCGGCATTTCCACCAGCTCCACGCCGGGGATGGCTTTGAGGATATCCCGGGGTTGGGCGTAAATCCCGTTGGTTCCGCGGCGCCGCTTCAGCCGGGGTTCCACACAGCCCATCCAGCCCCGCTTCCCCTCATAGGGTGTCCAGGGCTCGCTCAACCGGCTGAGGCTGCAGGCGTCATGATACGTCAGTCGGGTCTCCAGGGGCTTTTTCATCCTCAGCGCCCCGTTTTTCAACTGTTCGTCCACGAACTCCACCAGGTGAACGACCTGAAAGCCGAGATCCTCCGTGGAAATATTCAAAAGTTTGGGCACGTCCACCTTCCACATGCGCACGCCCTCGGCGCAGCTCAGCAACAAGGTTTTGGCTCCGGTCCGGCGGACTTCCTCCACGTTGCGGCGAGCCAGTTCCCGGGCCTGATCCAGCAGCCCCACGGAAAAAAGGGTGTTGCCGCAGCACCATTCGTCCGGCAGGAGCATAAATTTAGTCCCGGCCGCCTGGAGAATTTTCGCCGTGGACTGGGCGATCTCCGGATTATATATGAGGCCGTGCAGCCGACGAAGTAGAGCACCTCCGCCTTGGCGGCCGGAGTGATTCCGGCAGAGATCCAATTCTTTCTTTGTGCATGAGGGGCGCCATACAGGTTATGCTGCCCGGCAATGTTTTCGGCGATCTTCTTATGCTCCGGCATGGGGCCCACGCCGTCCTGAACGGCCTTGACCCGCAGCGATTCCAGGCTGAGCTCGATTTCCAGATCCAGGTTCCGCTTGCAGCCTACGTCGCAGGCCCCGCAGAGCGTACAGGCGTAGATCACTTCCAGGGCTCGTTCATTCCAGGGCAGCAAACCTTCGGCCATGGCGTGGCCGATGCGCATCTTGCCGTAAGCCCCGTAGGCGTCAAATTCATACTTGGCGGCGCTGGGGCAGCGGGTCATAAACCGGGCCCCCGGCATATAGGTGTGGTCCACCCAGGTACAGCCTTTGCATTTAATGCAGCGGCTCATGTCGTAGACGAAATTTTGTATATCGGTAATATCGAATTTGATATCCGCTTTCGGTCGGTAATAACGGATGGGTTGTTCGTTGGCCATAATCACCCTCCTTAGAAACAAAGTTGTGAAGGATTCATAATGTTGTTGGGATCAAAGACTTTTTTTAGCCGTTTGAGCTGATGGGCGTAGGCGGCGGCCCGCTCATAGACGATGGGTGCCAGGTCCCCGTAAGGCCGGGTGAAGACCGCCCCTTCGTTAAGCAGTTCCTTGGCCGCTTCCTTAAAAAGGGCCCGGATCGCCTCTATCTCGGCTGGATCCTGAGGATCGTAGAAAAAATTAAACTCCAGGCGGCAGGCCCGGTTGTGCTCGATGGGCTGGAGGTAAATTCCCAGTTCCCGGATGGGATAGTCGTAGCTCTCGGCGATTTCCACGACCCGATCGATGAAATCCGGGGCCAGGAGAGGCCGGGTGTGAAAAAAGAGGCTCTGGCAGGCCCCCTTGAGCCTATTCTTCCAGTGGGGCCGATCGGCCGGCCAGGGGTTGCGAAGCAGGCCCAGCATTTTATGGTTCAGGCCGGGAAATCCCGGGAGGGCCTCCCCCAGTTTCAGACCCGGAAATTCGTTACGGAGGACTTCCGCCAGAAAATGTTCTTCGTAGGCGATCTTCTCCTCCGGGCGCCGCTTGAGTCCGCTGATCACCAGGATCAGGGTCCAGGGAGGCAGGACGGCTTCCAGTCGATCGAAGTCCTCAGGCCATTCCTCGGCCAGCAGCGCAGCCAGATCCCCCTGGTTCAGCAGCAGGACTTCCTGACCGATCCGGCGCGGCAGGATGCGGTGCAGAAACCGGATGGCCTCCTCCAGGTCTTCCACCGGGGCGAAAAGGACCTTGTCCATCTTGGGAATGGATTCTATTTTTAAGTTGGTCCAGGTGACCACGCCCATGGTGCCCTGGGCGCACTGGAAAAACCGGTAGAAATCGAGACCCGGGCCCGAGGGGTTCGCACCCTTGGAACTGGATTCAGGATACCCGTTGACACTGGCGGAACCCATGCGGAAAATTTCACCGGTGGGCCAGACCACTTCCATGGCCTGCAGGGGTTCGCCGTAATCATAGACCTGGTTGGTGGGTTCTTCCCGCTCCAGAAAGTCGGTGAGCACGGAGCGTTCGGCCGGGGGCGTCAGGGGCATAAGGACCCGGAAGCCCGCCTTTTTCAGTTCGGTGGTCAGTTGACCCCAGGTGACTCCGGCCTCGAACCGCACCCGACGGTTGTCGGCGTCGATCTCCAGGATTCGGTTCATCCGGGACAGGTCGAGAACCACCCCTCCCTCCCTGGGAATGGTGGCGCCATAGAAATGGACCTTGGAACTGCAGGGCACGACCGGCAGGCTTTTTTCCTGACAGAACCGGACGACCTGACCCACTTCCTCGGAACTCCCCGGTTTCACAACGTAATTGGGTGCGCCGGCCGGGGTGTAGCTGAAATCGGTGGCGTATTCCCGCAATTGAACCGGGTCATCGGAGAAGTTTTCAGCTCCAACGAATTCGGACAGTCTTGATTTAACGTCCACTGTTGACCTCCCTTTTTATTTAATGGGCAAATAATTAAAAGATTGATAGTCAATGTATTGACTATATACATCAATAATTAAACTTGAACCCCTTGTCAAGGATTTTTTTCAGTTTTCTTTAGTTTTTTTTCCCCCAGCTTAAAGATTATGTGGAGGGGAGTTTTGGACAGACGGCTATTATATCAGTACCGTGGGTTGAGCAGGCAACGAAGCTGTCATCCACCAATATGTTCAGAAACAAGGGCGCCAAAAGGATTATATCCAACTCCATCAAGAGCAACTACCTTTGTTCGATGATTTTTGATACCCCGTCCGCTTGCGGCGGGGTAGTTCATTTTTGCGATAGAAGAAATAGGCCTGGCAATGGGTAAAAGTATGTATTTTTGTTCTCTACAAAATGATATAATGGAACAAAACCAGAAGGAGAGAACTTTTGCTTTTAATGGGTCTCAATATCGGTCTGGTGGCTTCCATTGTTTTTTCATTTTGGATTAGTCAGTCTATCCCCGGCATTTTAGCTGTTTCTTGTGGGGCAATAGGAGGGGTGACGCTCTATGCGAGGGTTAAAGCCTGGAGAACCGGTAAGGCGAAACTCTTTTATGATTTGGTACAGGACAACGAAGAAGCCATGAAAAAAATGAGAGCTTTCGACGCCATGTTTTGGGTCACGGGGGCATTCAATTCAATAGTCTGCCTCTGGTCTGTGTTCCAATAACAGAAACCGGTCAGAGCGGCAGGCATTGCACCGTTTGCCGATGGCCCCTCCGAGCTGGCCGCACTTCCTGACCCTCCATAAATCAACAGTCCATTGCTTACCATCTTTACCTCGATCATCAGGGGATGAAGCGGATGATTTCTATTCGAACCCAGACCGGTTCTTCCGGGGTTATAGGAAGTGGACTTCTTCTCTGGACTTTCCCCAGGGTGTTCAGTTGGTCGAGGAGGTTGGGGATTGATTGAGACGCTGCCTCGGCGGTAATGATCTCTACCGCCTGCGTTGTCTCCGTTTGGACATTCCTGGCGCCTGCCTGTTGGAGCAGGTCCAGTGCTTTTTTTGCGGCTTCCCGGACATCCCGAACCTGAAGCGTAATTCCTATCGGCGCGGATTTATATACGGCGGTTTGTCCGACCGTTGAGCGGTCCGATGCCGATTTACCCTTCGCTTCCCTTGATTCAAGGTCTCCCGGTTTCTCCCGATCCTTTTCTTTCATGGCCGCCTTCGGGGCCGGGGCCGGTTTGCTTTCGGATGATTCCATTTTTTTCAGAGGGGCCACGGGAGGTCCGGGCTCCTCCATTTTGTTTGCGAAAAGCTCTTTGGGGATTTCGGTTGCAGGCTGCTCCGGGGATCTGGCTGCCAGAGGTCTCTTCTCCTCCATCTTATTATCCCTCAAGGCTCCCGATCCGGATAGCTGGTGGGGATCCTGCTCCTTTTCCAGACGACCTCCGGTTGCGGTTTTTGTTTCCAGGTTTTGAGGGGTTATCGGGGCTATCGGGGCGGCGGGAACCGAAGCAACTCCTTTTCCCTTTTCTTGATGGGAAAAATCCTGGGGTAGGGGCGAAACCGATTCCGAAGGCGCCCTCAAGAGCGGCATCTCCGGTTCGGTGGCTTTAAAGACATAGACGGCCAGAACCACCACCAGGATGGAAGCGGCCGCCTCCAGAGGAATTTTAATATGGAGGGGATAGAACAATTTCCTGAGGAAACCTCTTTTCCCTTCCGCTTCTTCACGAACCCGGGCCATGACCTTTTGGGTGAACCAGGGAGGGGGTTCGACCTCTTGAAGACGGCCCAAGAGGTCCTTGGTCCTGTTCAGGTCCCGGAAGGCCAGGCGGCAAGTCGCGCAGGATCGAAGGTGGTCTTCCAGGTCCTTTTTATCCTGGCCGGAAACCAGCCCTTCCTGATACGCCGGGAGTCTTTTCACAAAATCCTGGCAGAGGTTCATACGTCACCAAAACCTTTTTTAAGACAATTCTTGACGGACTCCCTGGCCCGGAAAAGACGGGATTTGACCGTTCCATCGGGGAGTTTCAGGGTTTGCTGAATCTCTTCATAGGAATGTCCCAGGATATCCCGGAGGACCAGGACTTCCCGATAACCCTCCTCCAGATGATCGATGCATTCCTGGACTTTCCCTTCAATTTCTTTCTTCTCCAGTTGGTCCAGGACCGAGGCCTCCGGGGACGGAGGATCGGGGTCCGACCGGCCCGACCCGGGCCCTGAAGGATCATCGAGGGACTTCGAATGGTGACGTTCCCGGGAGGCGATCTGCCTCAAGCGGTTTCTGACCTGATTGAGCACGATGCCATAGAGCCAGCTCGAAAATTTAGCCTCGCCCCTAAATTTTCTGATGGCGCGAAAAGCCGATAGAAATGCCTCCTGAACCGCGTCGCAGGCCTCTTCATAATCCCCCAGCATCCGAAAAGCGAGGTTGAGCATCTTCTTCTGGTACTTTTCCACTAAGGCTTCAAAGGCCCGGAGATCTCCCTTTTGAGCCGACCGCACCAGAAATTCATCCTCATCGGCCATCGATCGGATCATGCTATCTTTATCATTAGACCTGCCCGCCGGCTGATTTGTTCCCATTGGAATGATTTTATCACAAGGCTCGATAAAGAAAATATGTTTTAAGTTATAGAGTTATAGCCTTTTTTATGTTACAAAACAACCTATGGATCCAAATCCCCCCTCATCCGTAACGCTGTTTATTCCCTGCCTGATGGATTCCCTTTATCCTCAGGCGGCCCAGGACCTGGTGGTCCTGCTGAGGAAATGCGGCTTCCGGATGGAGTATCCGAAAGAACAGACCTGCTGCGGGCAGCCGGCTTTTAACCAAGGCTATTTTGATGTGGCCCGTAAGCTGGCGCGACGCTTTCTGGGTATTTTCGAGGCGGCGGAGTGCGTTGTCTGCCCCTCCGGTTCCTGCACGGCCATGGTCAGGAAGCATTACCCGGAACTTCTGGCGGATGAACCGATCTGGCAGGAAAAGGCCCGGGGTGTGGGGGAGAAAATTTTTGAGGTCTCACAGTTCCTGACCGCTTTCGTGGCACCCGAAAAGATTCGAGCCCGTTTCCCGGGAAAAGTTACCTATCACGACTCCTGCCACTCCGTCCGGGGCTTGGGAATATACGAGGAGCCGCGCCGGTTACTCTCTCAGGTCAAAGGGCTGGAATTGATCGAAATGGACGATTCCAAGGCCTGCTGCGGTTTTGGAGGGCTGTTTTCCCGGCGTTTTCCCGAAGTCTCGCAGGCCATCACCGGGGAAAAAGTAAAGCAGATCCTGGCTGCCGGAGTAGAATGGGTGGTCGGCAACGACCCGGGCTGCCTGATGAGTATCCAGGGCGGATTGAACCGGGTCAAGTCGCCGATCAAGGTCAAACACCTCGTGGAAATCCTGAGCAGTCATTCTTGATTTATGAACATACGAACCGAACAGTTTAAGAAACAGGCCGCGCTGGCCCTGGAAGACAAGACCATGCAGGAGGCCATCTCCCGGGCCTCCCGGCGTTTCAGTCAGAACCGGACCAAGGCCTTCGGGGAGCTTCCGGAGGCCGAGGCCCTTCGGACCCGGGCCCATGAAATCAAGGCCGAGGCTATAGCGCATCTGGACGATTATCTGGAGGAATTTACAGCCTCCGCCCGAAAGCTGGGCATTACCGTGCACCGTTCCGCGGACGGGGCCGATGCCTGCCGCATTATCGGGGACCTGGCTCAAGCGAAGGGGATCGAGATGGTGGTCAAAGGCAAGTCCATGACCACCGAAGAGATCGACCTGAACCGCCACCTGGAGGCGGCCGGAATCCAGGTCTGGGAGACCGACCTGGGCGAATTCATCATCCAGTTGGCCGGGGAGGGGCCTTCCCATATCATCGCCCCGGCCCTGCACAAGACCCAGCAGGAGATCGCCCGCCTTTTTACTGAAAAATTAGGGGTGCCGTTCTATGATGACCCGGTAAAACTGACCCAGGTGGCCCGGGAATTCCTGCGGGACAAATATTTTCAGGCCGGCCTGGGAATCAGCGGGGCCAACTTCGCCCTGGCTCAAACCGGGAGCATCGTCATTCTGGAAAACGAGGGCAACGCCCGCTTTTCCACCACCTTTCCCCGAGTCCATGTGGCGGTGGTGGGCATTGAAAAGGTGATCCCCGGACTCCGGGATCTGGGGGTCTTCCTGAAACTGCTGGCCCGGAGCGCCACCGGCCAGAAATCCTCCACCTACGTCTCCCTGATTCAGGGGCCCCGTCGCCCCGGAGAGCTGGACGGTCCGGAGGAAATGCACATCGTGCTGCTGGATAACGGGCGAAGCCGCTTCCGCCAGGACGACGAAATGCGGCCGTCGCTCTATTGCCTGCGTTGCGGGGCCTGTTTGAATGTCTGCCCGGTGTACCAGCGGATCGGCGGCCATGCCTATGGCTGGGTTTACAGCGGGCCCATCGGGTCCCTGATGACGCCCCAATTCTTGGGGATTCATCGGGCCAAATACCTGCCCATGGCCTCCACCCTGTGCCGGGCCTGCGCCGAGGTCTGCCCGGTCCGGATTCCCCTGCCCGATTTGCTCCTGACCCTGCGCCGGCGGATTGTAGCGCAGCACGGTCTTCCCTGGCTGGAAAGAAAAATGATGGAAATCTGGGGGGCCTGCCAGAGCAGCGCGGGGAGCTATCAGGCCGCCTTGGGTCTGGCGCGGATCGGCCAGGAATTCACGCCGGGCCTCCTGCCCACGGGAGTGCGCCTGCCGGAAAAAAACTTTCACCGGGTCTGGGACGATGGACAGGACTGATTGGCTCGACCGGCTGGAACTGGAACTCAAGGCCCTCCAGGCCCGGACTTTTCGAGCCGGGGACCCGGCCGCATTAAAGGAGATTCTGGAATCCCTGTGCCGGGACTGCCCTCGCCAAGACAGTGCGCGGGAGGATCGCCCCTGGCTGGAAAAACTGGAACTGGATTTTCCCGTTTATAAGCCGGCGGATAGGATGGATTGGCGAAACGGTCAATGGAAGCCCCTTCGGGCAATTGCCGTGGGGATCACCGGAGTGGATTATGCCCTGGCCGAGACAGGCACTCTAGTCCTGGCTTCAGGACGGTCGGGGGGAAGAGGACTTTCCCTGGCCCCGCGCCACCATATCGCCCTCTTGCCTGAGGAGCGCATTCTCCCCTCCCTGGACCAGTTTCTGGATTTTTATCCCGAGTGGGAAGGCTTTTTGTCCCAGGGCAGCGCCGTCACTTTCATCTCCGGGGCCAGCCGCACGGCAGACATTGAACTGAACCTGGTCCTCGGCGCCCACGGACCCAAGGAATTGAGCGTCATTACTTTGTGTTTTCCGGTGGCACTGCCGGATTAAGAGGCCGGGTCACAACGGTTAATAATTAACAATTTATTATTGATTATTGATAATTTGTCCTTTCGTAGGAGTATTCATTAATGCCCATTTATATACAAGGAACCGGATCGTATCTTCCACCCCGGGTGCTGCACAACCGGGACCTGGAAACAATATTGGACACCAACGATGAATGGATCACCCAGCGTACGGGGATTCGTGAGCGGCGCGTGGCTGCGCCGGAGGTGGCCGCCTCCGACCTGGCCCTGGAGGCCTCCCGGAGTGCTTTGGAGATGGCCGGGATGACCGCCTCCGACCTGCAGCTCATCGTCGTGGCCACCATCACCCCGGACACCCACTGCCCGGCCGCCGCCAACTGGCTGCAGGCCAAGCTGGGCGCCGATCGGGCGGTGACCTTCGATATCACCGCGGCCTGTTCCGGTTTCGTTTTTGCCCTGAACGTGGCTGAACAATATCTAAAGGCCGGGACTTTCCAGACTATCCTGGTCGTGGCCTCGGAGATCATGACCCGGACCTTGAACTGGAAGGATCGGACCTCGGCCATCCTCTGGGGAGACGGGGCCGGCGCCGTGGTGCTGACTGCGAAGGAAGGCAGGCAGGGCCACCAGATCCTCTCCACCCACATTCATACTGACGGGGCCAACGGGGCCAACCTGCTCATGCCGGGGGGCGGCTCCCAGACCACACCCATCTCCCATGAGAGCGTGGACCGGGACCTCCACACGCTGAAATTGATCGGGGCCAGCGCCTCGGTGCGGGTGGCGGTGAAACATTTTGCCGATGCCTGCGTCGAAGCGGTTGAGACCAACGGCTACACCCTGGGAGAGGTAGACTGGGTGATTCCTCACCAGGCCAATTTGCGAATGCTCCAATCCCTGGCCAAGCGGCTGGACGTCCCTATGGAGAAATTTTATTTGACGGTACAGAAATTCGGGAATATTTCCTCGGCTTCCATCCCCATAGCCTTGGACGAGGCGGTCCGGAGGGGGGCCATTCGGAAGGACCAGTTGGTAGTGCTGACTGCCTTTGGGGGAGGATTGACCTGGGCGAGCGCGTTGATTCGCTGGTAAACAGTAAAAAGTGAAAAGTAAGAAGTGAGAAGCGAATGCCCAAATAAGCCCTTCGCCGGTCTGAGTGCGGATCCCCAGCCTGTCATCCTGAGTGACCGAAGGGAGCGAAGGATCTCGTCGTTTGGCCCAGGTTAAACTCCGCGAAGGATATTGCAGCCTGTTAAAAAAACAAAATTCTTCGTCCCGCACTGTCGCGGGACTCCGAATGACAAGCCCTTAAAAAAAATGGGACTGGAGTTTTCTCCAGCCCCATTTTTCTTCATTGGTTAGATCAGGTGCCCATCTCCCAGGAAGAGAGGTATTTCTTCTGTTCCGGGGTCAGGGTATCGATCTTAATCCCCATGGAGGCCAATTTAAGGCGGGCGATCTCCTGATCGATGTCCTCGGGGACCGGATAAACCGTTTTCTTCAGTTTCTTGGCCTGGCGGACCATATATTCCGAGCAAAGGGCCTGATTGGCGAAACTCATGTCCATGACGCTGGAAGGGTGACCTTCCGCCGCCGCCAGGTTAATCAGCCGACCTTCTCCCAGGACATTGATTTTTCGGCCATTAGTCAAGGTATACTCTTCCACGTAGTCCCGCATCAGGCGGCGTTTCTTGCTGATCTGGGCCAGGCCCTTCAAATCCAGTTCCACGTTGAAATGTCCGGAATTAGCGACGATGGCCCCGGTTTTCATGACGGAAAAATGCTCTTTGCGGATGACCTTGATATCCCCGGTCAGCGTACAAAAGAAATCCCCGATCTTGGCCGCTTCGGCCATAGGCAGGACCCGGAAGCCGTCCATCACCGCCTCCAGGGCCTTCAAGGGGTCCACCTCGGCGATAACCACATCGGCCCCCAGGCCCTTGGCCCGCACGGCCACTCCCCGTCCGCACCAGCCGTAGCCGCAGATCACAAAGACGGATCCGGCCAGCAGGCGGTTGGTGGCCCGGATGATCCCGTCAATGGTGCTTTGACCGGTGCCGTAACGGTTGTCAAAAAGATGTTTGGTCTTGGCGTCGTTGACCGCCACGATGGGGTAAGCCAGGACCTTGCTGTCGGCCATGCTCCGCAGGCGGATAACCCCGGTGGTGGTTTCCTCGGTGCCGCCGACGATCCCTTTCAATAGTCCCCTTTTCTCCGAGTGGATGGTGGAAACCAGGTCGGCCCCGTCGTCCATGGTCAGATGGGGTTTGAAGTCCAGGGTCTGATAAATGTGCCGGTAGTAGGTCTGGCTGTCTTCTCCCTTGATGGCGAAGACCGGGACCTGATCGTAATGAACCAGGGCGGCGGCCACATCGTCCTGGGTGCTCAGCGGATTGGAGGCGCAGAGGGCGACTTCCGCTCCTCCGGCTTTCAGGGTCCTGACCAGGCTGGCGGTTTCGGTGGTCACATGAAGACAAGCCGCCAAACGGTACCCTTTCAAGGGCTTTTCCTTGGCGAAGCGTTTTTGGATGTTGTCCAGTACCGGCATGCTTTGATGCGCCCATTCGATTCGCAGGTTCCCCTGGGCGGCTAACTGAAGATCTTTGACGTCGTATTTCACAGAATATCCTTTCTCTTTATCTCTTGGTGGAACGGGGCTTAGCCTGCATTCCGGCTTTGTCCCGCAGGACCTCGATCTTGTCGATTTTTTCCCAGGTGAAGCCGGGCTCCGTCCGTCCGAAGTGGCCATAAGCCGCGGTGTCTCTATAAACCGGGCGCAATAGGTTCAGATGCCGGATGATGTCGGCCGGCTTGAAACTGAAAATCTCCCGGATGATGCGGTTTATCTGATCGTCGGGCAGCTTTCCGGTGCCGCGGGTATCCACGAAAATGGAAAGGGGATCGGCTTGTCCTATGGTATAAGCCACCTGGAGCCGACAGACGTCGGCCAGACCGGCGGCGACCACGTTTTTAGCCACATAGCGGGCCATGTAGGAAGAACTGCGGTCTACCTTGGAGGGATCCTTTCCGGAAAAGGCCCCGCCTCCGTGGCTTCCCCGGCCCCCGTAGGTGTCGGCGATGATTTTTCGGCCGGTCATGCCGCAGTCGCCCAGCGGGCCGCCGACCACGAAACGCCCGGTGGTGTTGATCAAGAACTGGGTTTTCTTGGTCAGCAAAGAGGCCGGAATGACCTTTTTGATTACGGTTTCAATAATGCCTTCCCGGAGTTTTTTATAGGTGACATCCGGAGCGTGCTGGGCGGCGATCACCACGGTGGGGATGGAAACCGGTTTTCCATTCAAATATTCCACGGTAACCTGGGTCTTCCCGTCAGGCCGGAGAAATTTGAGGATCCCCTTTTTGCGGACCTCCGCCAGTCGTCGCGCCAGTCGATGGGCGTACCAGATGGGCATGGGCATATAATCCTTGGTCTCGTTGCAGGCGTACCCGAACATCATGCCCTGGTCCCCGGCTCCCTGTTCTTTTTGGACGCCGTCGTTGACTCCCATGGCAATATCCGGAGACTGCTTGTCGATGCTGGTCAACACGGCGCAGGTCTCCCAGTCGAAGCCCATGGAAGAGTCGTTATACCCTATTTCCTTGATGGTTTGCCGGACGATTCCCGGCATTTCCACATAGGTGTTCGTGGTAATCTCCCCGGCGATCAACACCAGACCGGTAGTGACCAGGGTCTCGCAGGCGACCCGGGATTTAGGGTCTTCCTTTAAAATAGCATCCAGAATGGAATCCGATATCTGATCGGCTACCTTGTCCGGATGGCCCTCGGTGACTGATTCCGAGGTAAAAAAATAATTGGCTGAACTCATAGGCAACCCTCCTTGAAAAAATAAACCATATTAGTCAAACAGTTACAATTGTCAAGACTTAAATAGACTTAAAAAGACGGCTGGCGGGAGGCGGAGCCGGGGGAGGGGGGGCTGTCGGCCCCCGGGGCGATCAGGCCGCCGGAAATAATCAGCTTAAAGGCCTCCTCAACGGACATCCGCAGAAAGACCAAGTCCTTTTCCGGGGCCAGCACGTAATAACCGGTGGTGGGGTTGGGGGTGCAGGGGATAAAAATATGCCAGATCCGTTCGCCGGCCTGCTGTTCCAGTTCACCCCGGGCCGGGCCCGCGGAGAACCCTAAAGAATAAACCCCTCTACGGGGAAATTCCAGCATCACCCACCTTTGGCCATCCCGTACTGCTAATGGAGACCTTCGTGGACCCCCGGCGCTACCGGGGAACCGTCTATCAGGCCTCCAACTGGGTGTATGTGGGTGACACCAAAGGCTTTCGCCGAACCCACCAAGGGTACAGCGCCACGGCCCAGTCTCCGAAAATGGTGTTCCTGAAACCCTTAAGGGCCGAGGCCCGCTCCCTGTTATCCCAGGCCATCCTGCCATCCCATTATCATACTGGAGGACCTAAAATCATGTTAAAAGCCGCCCAGATGAAATCCTTGCCCTATTTTTTTGACCCATCCCCGATCCCCGTCGCGCCCAAGGACGACGACACCCGCTGCCCACGGTGTTGGCCATTGCCGCGGGAGCCGTTCTGTGCGGGATGCGCGGCTACCGGGCCATCGCCGACTGGGCCCAAAGCCTCAGCCCCAGGGCGCGGGAGCGGTTTGGCTGCCGTCGGGTAAACGGCCGACTCGAAGTCCCCAGTGAGTATGTCATCCGGGATCTGTTGATCCGCATCCATCCCCCAGACCTGGATCGGGCCTTGCAACAGTGGAACGACACCCAGGGCCGAAAAGACGAAAGCCTGGCCATCGACGGCAAGACCATGTGCAACGCCCTCGATGATCAAGGATATCAAACCCACGTCATGACCGTGGTGGGCCATGAAACGAAAACCTGCTACACCCAAAAAAAGTGGGTTCCCTGCCGGTAGCCGATTCCGAAGAAGTCAAACGAACCAACGAGATCAAAATGGCCATCCCCCTGCTCGAAGCCATCGATATCCAGGGCCGGGAAATAACCGCCGATGCCTTGTTGACCCAACGGGCCTTGGCCCGCTATCTGGTCGAAGAACGTCAGGCCCATTATCACTTTACGGTCAAAAAAAACCAACCCGGATTGTTAGCAGACATCACCTTTTTCTTCCAGGACCGGCAGGAACCCGATTTTGTGGAGTATGCGCCTCCGGACCACGGTCGGATCGAAACCCGCAAGATCTGGACGACTACCGAACTAAACGCCTACCTCGATTTCCCTTACGTCGGACAGGCCTTCGTCATTGAACGAGAATCCATCCAAAAAAAGACCGGCCAGTACACCTGTGAAATCGCCTATGGTCTCACCAGTCGGACCTCCGAGCAGGCCGACCCCCAAAGGGTCTTGCGCTCCAACCGGGGCCACTGGTGCATCGAAAATAGCTGTCACTACATCCTCGACTGGAACTATGATGAAGACCGTAGTCGCATTCGCAAAGGCCATGGCCCGGAAAACATCTCTCGTCTTCGTCGTTTCGCCATCGGCGTTATCAAGTCTAAGGGCGCCCGCAGCGTCGCCCAAAAAATGCGGGAACTCACTCGAAATACTCGGTTAGTCTTCGATTATTTGCGCATGACCAATAACTCTTGTCCCCAGGTCTCTTCTTGATTTAGGGGAGAACAAATTTACCGTGACTTGCTTAAAATGGCCGCCCGAATTCAGAAAGATGGCCTCGGTAAATTGCTTCAAGGCCTGGTAGATATTCCGGACCACTGGAATTCGGCGCACCAGGGCCTCCCAGAAACCCACCATTTTTTTGCCGGCATAATTATGGGTCGCGATACCCACCACAAAAAGGAGGAGGACCAAAAGGACCAGCCCCAACCCAGGGAGGTGAAAACCCAGCAGGGTATCGGGGTGGTACGGCCGAGGAATGACGGAGAGGAAATCATCCATGACCCCGATCAGGGCCTGGATGATATAAAGGGTGATGGCCACCGGGACGACGACGATCAGCCCGGTGAGGAGGTAATTTTTTATCCAGTTTTTAAGACGGGACACCCCGGGCCTCTACTAAGCGGCTCTTAGCAGACGGCGATTCCTGGCGTCCACCTGGACGATCTTCGGCTGGAAGTTTTTCAGCTCCTGCTCATTCAGCCCGGCATAAGTGGCAATAATGATCAGGTCTCCCACCACCCCCTTGCGGGCCGCCGCTCCGTTCAGACAGATCTCTCCGCTTCCCCGGGTCCCTTCCACGGCATAGGTTTCAAATCGTTCCCCATTGGAAATGTTATAGACGTTGATCTGCTCAAAGGGCAGGATGTCGGCGGCTTCCATCAGGTCCAGGTCAATAGTCATACTGCCCTGGTAGTGGATATTGCTATCCGTGATGGTGGCCCGATGAATTTTGGATTTTAAAAGGTGGCGCAGCATGTTTACTCTACCTCCAATAGACAGTTGTCGATCAGTCGGGTCTTGCCGACCCGGACCGCCAGGGCTAAAACCCCCCTGGGATTGATTGTTTCCAATTCCTTCAAGGTCTGGGGATGAACGATTTTGGCGTAGTCGATCCGATTTCCCGGGTGTCGGGTCAATATCCGGGTTACCTCGGCCAGGACTGAACCGGCGTCCCGTTCTCCCTCTCGGCACCTTTGTTGAGCGGCTGAAAGCGATTGGAAGAGGGACAGGGCCGCCATCCGGTCCTCCGAAGAAAGGTACACGTTTCTTGAGCTCATAGCCAGCCCGTCGGCCTCTCGAACGGTCGGCCAACCAATGACCTCGACGTCCATATTCAGGTCCCGGACCATTTGTTTAATGGTGATCACCTGTTGGTAGTCCTTCAGTCCGAAAATGGCTTTATGTGGCTTAACTAATTGAAACAACTTACAAACAATAGTAGCAACTCCCCGGAAATGACCCGGCCGGCTGGCCCCGCACAAGCCCTCGGTGACCCGCTCCACGGAAACGTACGTCTGATAGTCCTCCGGGTAGAGGTCTTCAGGTCGGGGGGTAAAGAGAATATCCACCCCCGCCTCCTCGGTCTGCCGCCGGTCCCGCTCGAGGTCGCGGGGGTATTTTTCGAAATCCTCCCCGACCCCGAACTGCAAAGGATTGACAAACAAGCTGACCACCACCTTATCGGCCATTTCCCGGCCGTGGCTCATCAGATTTATGTGGCCGGAGTGAAAAAAACCCATGGTGGGCACCAGGGCGATCGTCTGCCCGGTCCGGCGTCGGGTATCTGCCCAATTTTGCATGACTTTAAGGTCTTGAATGATTTCCATAACCTAAAAAAATGATCTAGCAAAAAGTCAAAAAACGCCTTTTTGCTCGACGGGAGAGGGCTCCCCCTCTCCCGCCACTTGAAGTGAATTCAAGTGGTCCCACCCTCACCCCAGCCCGGCGCTTAATCGCGCTCGGGCTGTTGACGGACTTTTTTCGAGTCCGTCAGACAAAAAAAGCCCCCGGACTTCTCCCAGAGGCTGTTCAGCGCTTTTTCAGGAAGTCTCAGTCCAATCCGTTTGGATCCAAGCCGCCAGATTCAATTAGTGGATAGTTTAATCTGGTTGATTCAGAATGTCAATGGCTGATTTCCAGTGCTTTTCTAAATTCTTTAAGATCCACAACATATCAAACGAATAAGCGCGGCCTATAGGGTTTTCTTGACGGACGGACGCCTTGTTGTTATACTATTTCTATAGGCATAATTATTATGGCTACCGTTAAAACCGCAATTTCCATCCAAGAACCGCTCTAAAAAGAGCCGAATCTCCCGGTATTGTTCTCCTGCTTGAACCACGGGAAGTGAAATTCAACCCGATAGGGTAGCCCCTAGCCGTACCCGTCGAAAAGCTTCTCTCCCGGCTAGTTGTACCGCAAAACTATGTTCTTATATTTATGATAATGAAGTCCCCGGAGGATTTATTTACTTTTTGCGAAACCTTAGGGAGATCGGGGGGTATTTCAGAGGGTTGAATTACCTTGACAAATAGTAGCATTTGATTATAGTAAACAGTTTATTTTAATTGCGGATAGACTTTGATGGGTGAATTAGCCCCGAAGGTTAAAATTATCTCGGTTGAGGCCATTCTCCGGGAGCGGTTAACCATTAACCAGGTCCTCGATCGGGACTGGTTGAAAGAGCAGATACGGGAAAGGAATCTGGACTTTGCTCCGGCCGGACCGTTCGCTTTGGCTGGGGACCTTTTCGCTTCCGGGTCGGAGATTTTTTTTCGAGGGCGCCTGGAAGCGACGATTCTTCTTCCCTGCGGCCGGTGTTTGGAAGAATTCAGCATCAACATGAACAGTCCCCTGGAGGCCCATTGGCGAATGCTAAGCCCCTCAGGGCCGAAAGGCGGCGGAGACCCGGATCAGAAGATTCAATTGGAAGACCTGGATACCGGGGTCATTCAGGAAGCGGGGGTTAATCTGGGGGAGACGATGCTGGAACAGATTATTCTGAACATTCCCATGCGGCCTTTGTGCCGCGATTCCTGTCAAGGCCTGTGTCCGGCCTGCGGCGAAAATAGAAATATCCGCCCCTGCCGGTGTGGGGAAAAGGGGAAGAACAACATTTGATGGTTTCGCAAAAAGTCCCGAAGGGTTTAAAAAAAATTCAGCTTAGCTGATTCTGGAGGAAATGCAATGGCTTTACCTAAAAGAAGACATTCCAGAGCGAGGCAGGGGAAAAGGCGCGCCCATGATGCCTTGACGGCACCGTCCTTGTCCGTCTGCCCGCAGTGCCACGAACCCAAACTCCCCCATTTTGTCTGTCCCTCCTGCGGGACCTATCGTGGGCGGAAGGTGGTCGTCAAGGAAGAGGAATAAGGATCAACGCGTCTTCATCCAGCTTGGACCGGCTTGGGGAAACCATTTTTGAATCCGATTAAAATTGCCGTGGATGCTATGGGCGGGGATCAGGCGCCGAGTGCCGTGGTCCAGGGGGCTGTTCTGGCAGCCAGGGAGCTAGCTATCCCCATTGCGCTGGTGGGGAACCCCGAGGCCATAGAGCAGGAGTTGGCCGGTCAATCAATCAACCGGGAGCTGATCACCATCCACCCGGCTACACAGGTGGCCGAGATGAGTGATTCCCCCATCGAGGTGATTCGAAAGAAGAAGGATGCTTCCATTCGGGTAGCCTTAGATCTGGTCAAGCGGGGGGAAGTCCACGGGGTAGTCAGCGCCGGGAACTCCGGCGCCACCATGGCCTTGGGCGTAGTGGTTTTGGGAAAGCTGCCCGGAGTGGAACGTCCGGCCCTGGGGGCCATTTTACCCGCCCCCCAGGCCCCCACACTGGTGATCGACGTAGGGGCCAATGTGGATTGTTCGGCTTCCCAGTTGATCCAGTTTGCCATCATGGCCGAGCCCCTGGCCCGGTATATCATGAAACGGACCAATCCCCGGATCGGCTTGTTGAGCATCGGGGAGGAAGAGTCTAAAGGAAATGAACTGGTTCACCAGACCTTCGAGGGGTTAAAGAAGACCCCCTTGAATTTCGTCGGCAATGTGGAAGGGCGCGACATTTTCAGCGGAAAGGTCGACGTGATCGTCTGTGACGGATTTGTGGGGAATATTTGCCTCAAATTGAGCGAGGGCTTGGCCGAAGCCCTCGGGCAGATGCTGAAGCAAGAAATCCTGAAAGCGGGGATGGTTTCCAAGCTGGGGTATCAATTATTGAAGCCGGCGTTTAAAAGTTTTTCAAGAAGGGTGGATTACGCTGAATATGGAGGGGTTCCGCTTCTGGGGGTCAATGGGGTAGTGGTCATCAGCCACGGGGCTTCAGGCCCCAAGGCCATCATGAATGCCGTTCGGGTGGCCCATCAGGCGGTCCAGAGTCGGATCATCGATCAGGTCCTCGATTCTCTGAACCGGCACGAACCCTTTTATCGAAAAACCAAGCCCCTACGCTTCTGGGAAAGTTTCCGGAAGAAAACCGGGTAACCGACCAGCCCTTTACCGGCCGGACCCTTTAGGAATCAGCTAATACAATCAAAAACTGGCAAACCCATTTGAAATTCTATTAATCTCGGACAATGGACAATGGCTCAATGCAAGAATCTATTTGGGATTTAAGGATCAAAACTGATAAAAGGGGTTCAGCATGGATTACTTCCTGACCGAAGAACAGCAGATGATCAAAGAGATCGCCCGAAAGATCGCCGATGAACGGATCAAACCGGTACGGGCCGAATTGGATGAAAAGGAGGAATTCCCCTGGGAAATCCTGAAAGTGATCGCCCAGTCGGACCTCTTTGGGGTCTATATTCCCCAGGAATACGGCGGTTTCGGGGGGGGGAGTTTTGAGAATTGTCTGGCGGTGGAAGAGATGTCCCGAGCCTGTCTGGGCGTTTCCACCAGCTACGCGGCCAGCGCCCTGGGGGCTTATCCTCTCCTTTTATTCGGCAACGAAGTGCAGAAGAAAAAATATTTGCCCGAAATCGCCAGCGGCCGGAAACTGGCCGCTTTCGCCCTGACCGAATCCACGGCCGGCAGTGACGCCAGCGGAATCATGAGTACGGCGGAATTGAAGGGCGACGACTATATCTTAAACGGCACCAAACAATGGATCACCAACGGGGGAGAGGCGGAGATCTATACGGTGATCGCCATCACCGACCGCGGCAAAGGCCCGCGCGGGGCTAGCGCCTTTGTCCTGGAAAAGGGTGATCCGGGTTTTGAGTTCGGCAAAAAAGAAAGCAAAATGGGGATTCGGGCCTCGGCCACTCGGGAGCTGATCTTCAACCAATGCCGGATCCCCAAAGACCGGTTGATCGGCCGGGAAGGGATGGGGTTTATCGTGGCCATGAAGATTTTCGATCAGTCCCGTCCCGGGGTGGGGGCCCAGGCCGTCGGCCTGGCCCAGGGGGCACTGGATGAGGCCGTTCAATACGCCCGGACCCGAATCCAGTTCGGCAAACCGATTATCACCTTTCAGGCCATCCAACACATGCTGGCCGACATGGCCACCCAGACCGAGGCGGCCCGGGCCCTGGTGTACTCGGTGGCCCGGTATGTCGACAGCGGGGCCAAGGATGTATCCAAGGTTTCCGCCATGGCCAAGGTCTTTGCCAGCGACGTGGCCATGAAAGTGACTACCGACGCCGTTCAGGTTTTTGGCGGGACCGGGTACATGCGGGAATACCCGGTGGAAAAGATGATGCGGGATGCCAAGATCCTGCAAATCTTCGAAGGGACCAACCAGGTTCAGCGGAACATCATCGGCCAGGAATTGAATAAGGAAGGCGGGAGAAGAAAGTAAATTCGAAATTCGAAGCACGAAATCGACTCGGCTGAGCGGCTCGACCTGAGCTCGCCGACAGGTCTCGTCGCAGGCCGAAACAAACACCAATGTTCAAAATCCAAATAATTAAAACAAAAACGTTTCGAATTTTGAATTTCGGATTTAACCGAACAAGTTAGGATAAACCAATTAGTTATGCATATCATAGTTTGTTTGAAACAAGTACCAGATGCTCGGCAGGTCAAGCTGGACCCGGAGACCCATACCCTGATTCGTACCGGGGTGGAAAGCATTATCAATCCCTATGATATGTATGCCCTGGAAGAAGGGCTGCGGATCAAAGAGCGGTTGGGAGGCATCGTGACCGTGCTGACCATGGGTCCCCCGCAGGCCGAGGCCGCTTTACGGGAGGCCATTTCCTACGGGGCGGATGAGGCGGTGCTGCTTTCGGACCGGGCCTTTGCCGGGGCCGATACCTGGGCGACTACCTATACCCTGGCCCGGGGCATTGAAAAAATCGGAGCCTTTGATTTGATCCTCTGCGGCAAGCAGGCCGTGGACGGCGACACCGCCCAGGTGGGACCCGGGCTGGCCGAACGGCTTTCTCTGCCTTATGCCGCCTGGGTAAGAAAAATCGAAGCCTTAGGGGATGGATTGATCCGGGTTCAGCGCCTGATGGACGACGGCTATGATCGTTTGGAGCTCTCGTTGCCGGCCCTGCTGACCGTTGTCAAGGAGATCAACGAGCCCCGGGTGCCTTCGCTAAAGGGAAAGATGAGGGCCAGGAGCCAAAAGATCCCCCTTTACGGCGCGGCGGATATCGGGGCCGATCTCGGGCAGACCGGGCTGGCCGGTTCCTACACCCAGGTCATTCGGATTTTCTCTCCGGTGCGCGTCAGGGAAAAGGAGCAGTTGACGGGTTCGGTGGAGAACCAGGTGGGGCAGCTTCTTCATAAATTATCCGCCCGGCGATTAATTTCTTTGGATATTTCCTGATCGGGGTCAGCGCACCATGGGTTCTGAAATTTTAATCGACTTGGACCGATGCTCCGGTTGTGAAAGCTGTCTGGAAGTCTGCTCCTTCAGCGCACTGGAAATGCGGGACGGAAAACCGGCGGTCAACGACCAATGCACCCTGTGCGGGGCCTGCGCGGAAGTTTGCCCGGAAGAAGCGATTACCCTTCCGGAAAAGGCGCCGGCAAGCGGTCCGGAAACCGGCTATCAGGGGGTGATGGTTTTTGCCGAACAGCGTCTGGGGCGATTGGCGGAAGTGGCTCTCGAACTGCTCCATAAGGGCCGGGAATTGGCCGGTACCCTGGGAGTGACCCTGACGGCGGTTTTATTGGGGCGAAATCTGGGCCCCTTGGCGTCGGAGCTGGTGGCCCAGGGGGCCGATCGGGTCTATACGGTGGACCATTCCCGGGTGGAGGGATTTACCGACGAATATTACGGGGAGGCCCTGACCCAGATCATCCGGGCGGTACGGCCGGAAATCCTGCTGGCCGGCGCTACCTCGGTCGGCCGTTCCTTTATCCCCAAGGTGGCCACCCAGGTGGGTACAGGGCTGACGGCCGACTGCACCGAATTAAGCATCGATCCGGAAAAAAGGCACCTGCTGCAGACCCGTCCGGCCTTTGGGGGCAACATTATGGCCACCATTATCTGCCCGCTGAGGCGTCCGCAAATGGCCACGGTCAGGGCCAGGGTGATGAAACGAGGGGCGGCCGTGCCCGGACGAACGGGGGAAGTGATTCCCTTTGAAGTGGATTGGGATCGGGTGGCCGGCAAATCCAGGCTATTGGAAATTGTCGAGGAACTTACGGAGAAAGTTCGGCTGGCCGAAGCCGATATTATCGTATCCGGGGGCCGGGGCTTGCAGGAGGGAAAAAATTTTTCTCTGATCCGGGAGTTGGCCGATTGTCTGGGCGGGGCCGTAGGGGCCTCCCGGGGGGCGGTGGATTCGGGCTGGATTCCCTACGCCCACCAGGTGGGTCAAACCGGGAAGACCGTGGCCCCTAAACTATATCTGGCCATTGGCGTCTCCGGGGCGGTTCAGCATTTGGTGGGAATGCAGTCCTCCGAAACTATCGTGGCCGTGAACAGTGATCCCCAGGCCCCTATCTTTGACGTGGCGACTTATGGTATAGTGGGAAACCTTTTTGAGGTGGTCCCGGAGATGATCCGGCAGTTGAAAGCGGCGGCCGGATGAACCGACGAACATCGAACATCGAACGTCCAACATTGAACATCCAATTTCGGTACTATTTGATGTAATATTCCATCATTCGATGTTGGATGTTCGATGTTCGTCATTTTAATGAGAAGAAAGGTAGCCTTATGGCCGATGAACAGGTCATTTTAATTACCGGGGCTTCCCGGGGAATCGGCCGGGCCATTGCCCTGCGGTTGGCCCAGCCGGGGGTGGTACTCCTGTTGAATCATTATGACCGGGAACCGGACGGGGCCGAGCAGACGCTCAAGGATATTCTGGAGCGGGGCGCGCAGGGGAAAATTTTCTATTACAACGTGGCCGACTTTCAGGAAACCCAAGCTCAAGTGGAGGGGATGCTGGCGGAATGGGGTCGGGTGGATGTGTTGGTCAATAACGCCGGCATCACCCGAGACACCCTGTTGATGCGCATGAAAGAGGAAGATTGGGACCTGGTCCTGAACATCAATCTCAAGGGCGTTTATAATGCCACTCAGGCGGTCATTCGCTCCATGATCAAGAATAAATCCGGAAAGATCGTCAATATCGCCTCGGTGGTCGGGGCCATAGGAAATGCCGGGCAATCCAATTACGCGGCCTCCAAGGCGGGGATCATCGGGTTCAGCAAATCGGTGGCCAAAGAAGTGGCCGGCCGGGGCATTACAGTCAACGCGGTGGCCCCCGGGTTTATCGACACGGAAATGACCGCCGTCCTGCCGGCACAGGTTCGCCAGGAGTTTTTGAAATCCATCCCCATGGGCCGCAGCGGGCAACCCGAGGAGGTGGCCGAATTGGTGGCCTTCCTGATCTCGGGCGCGGCCGGGTATATCACCGGCCAGGTGGTTCATATCAACGGGGGAATGTATATGTAGGGGGCTCTTCCGAGCCCCACAAATCCGAAACTCGAAACTCGAAACTCGAAACAAATTCAAATGACCGAAACTCGAAACTTTTTGGTTTTGGACATTTGGATTTTGGACCTTCGTGCTTGTTTCGGCCTGCGACGAGACCTGTCGGCGAGCTCAGGTCGAGCCGCTCAGCCGAGTCGATTTCGTGCTTCGAATTTCGAATTTATAGTTTCTTGCTTAAATGGAGGAGATAAATTTTCAGATTAGAAGCACATAGTAAAGATAGAATTTAAAGGAGGGTAATCACCCATGACTGTCGAGGAAAAAGTAAAGGCCATTATTCGTGAACAGTTGAGTGTTTCCGAGGAGGACGTGGTTCCTCAGGCTTCTTTTGTGGATGACTTGGGAGCGGATTCTTTGGACCTGGTGGAAATGATCATGGCCATGGAGGAGGCGTTCAATATTTCGATCGCCGACGAAGATGCCGAAAAAATAAAAACCGTTCAAGACGCCATAAACTATATTCAGGAGCATTCCAAGTAACGGGAAGCAAAAACCCTGCTCCCCAAAGTGAGGAGGTAGGTCTTGAAAAAACGCGTAGTGGTAACCGGCCTGGGACTGGTAACCCCGGTGGGAATCGGGGTGCAGGAGAGCTGGGAAGCGCTTTGCCAGGGGAAATCCGGGATCGGGCCGATTACCCGTTTCGATGCCGGCGGTCATAAAACCCGGATCGCGGGCGAGGTCAAAGGGTTTAAACCCGAGGACTTTGTTCCCCAGAAGATGATCAGGCGGCTGGACGTCTTTATCCACTACGCCCTGGCGTCCGCCCGAATGGCTTTCGAACAGTCCCGGTTGCGGATCACCCCGGAATTGGCCCCTCTGGTCGGGGTAATTACCGGCAGCGGGCTGGGGGGGCTGCGGACCATCGAGGAAACCCACAAGACGTTGCTTTCCAGGGGGCCGGACCGGATCAGCCCGTTTTTTATTCCCATGATCATCGCCAACATGGCACCCGGTGAAATCGCCATCACATTCGGGGCCAAAGGCCCCAACCTTTCCCTGGAAACGGCCTGTGCCGCCGGGGCCCATGCCATTGGCGATTCCTTCAAACTGATTCAGCGCGGGGCCGCCAAGGTCATGTTCTGCGGCGGGGTGGAGTCGGTCATCACCCCTTTGGCGGTGGGCGGGTTCAATGCCATGAGGGCTCTCTCCACCCGGAACGACGAACCGGAGAAGGCCTCCCGCCCCTTTGATCGGGACCGGGACGGGTTCGTCATGGGGGAAGGCAGCGGAATCATGCTGCTGGAGGACCTGGAATTCGCCCTGGAGCGAGGGGCTTCGATCCTGGGCGAAATCGTGGGCTATGGATTGACCGGGGACGCCTATCACATGACGGCCCCCTCACCGGATGGAGACGGGGCCATCCGTTGCATGCAGATGGCCTTGAGCGACGCCGGATTGGCCCCGCGGGAAGTCCAATACATCAATGCCCACGGCACCTCCACCGACTTGAATGACGCGGCCGAGACGAAGGCCATCAAGGCCGTGTTCCAAGAACATGCCGCCCGATTGGCGATTAGTTCGACCAAGTCCATGACCGGCCACCTCCTGGGGGGGGCGGGCGGCGTGGAGGCGGTACTCTCCGTCCTGGCCCTGCTGAACGGGACGATACCGCCCACCATCAACTATGAAACCCCGGACCCGGATTGTGACCTGGATTATGTCCCCAACCAGGCCCGGAAAGCGGATCTCTCCTGCGCCCTGTCTAACTCCTTCGGCTTTGGGGGGACCAATGCCGTGCTGATATTTAAAAAATATGTGCCCTAAAAAAGTAAAAATAGATCTCATCCTGGGTGCCGATCACGGGGGGGTGGCCTTAAAGGAAGAATTGATACCCTACTTGACGACCCGGGGAATACTCTTTGAGGATGTGGGGACTTTTGGGACCGAAGCGGTGGACTACCCGGTTCCGGCCGGAAAAGTGGCCCAGGCTGTTTCCCAGGGGAAGGTCCCCCGGGGGATCCTGATCTGTGGGACCGGGATCGGGATGGCTATTACCGCCAATCGCTTTCCCCGGGTGAGGGCGGCGGTGTGCAACGACCTTTTTTCAGCCAAAATGGCCCGGGCGCATAATGATGCCAATATCTTAGCCTTGGGCGGGCGAATACTCGGGACGGGCCTGGCCCTGGAAATCGTGGAGACTTTTTTGAACACACCCTTTGAAAAGGGCCGTCACTTGAGAAGGATACGGAAGCTGGAGGTGGGTTGCTCGTGGGGGAAGTGAGGAAAGGCAAAGGGCCGGCGCTGAGACAGGTGGATCCTGAAGTCGCCCGGGCCATTCGCGGCGAGTTGAAGAGACAGACCGAGCGGCTGGAATTAATCGCTTCGGAAAATTTCACCAGCCGGGCGGTGATGGAGGCCCAGGCCAGCGTATTGACCAACAAATACGCTGAAGGGTATCCTGGAAAACGGTATTATGGGGGATGTGAATTCGTCGATCAGGTGGAAATCCTGGCCATTGAACGGGCCCGAAAGCTTTTTCAAGCCGACTATGCCAATGTGCAGCCCCATTCCGGGTCTCAAGCCAATATGGCCATACTCTTTTCAGTCCTGGAACCCGGGGATACCATTTTGGGCATGGACCTGGCCCACGGCGGGCATCTGACCCACGGAAGTCCGGTTAGTTTTTCCGGGCGATTTTTTAAAGTCCGCTCTTACGGGGTGGACCGTCAGACCCAGCGGATCGATTACGATCAAGTGGCCGATCTGGCCGAAAACGTTCGGCCCAAGCTGATTATTGCCGGGGCCAGCGCCTATTCGCGGATAATCGATTTTGCCGCCTTTGCCCATATAGCGCAGGGAGTCGGGGCTTTCCTGATGGTGGATATGGCCCATATCGCCGGTTTGGTGGCTGCCGAAGTTCACCCTTCCCCGGTCCCTTATGCCGACTTCATCACCTCTACCACTCACAAAACCCTGCGCGGCCCCAGAGGCGGGCTGATTCTGGCCAAGGAAAAATACGGCAAGCTGTTGAACAGCCAGATTTTCCCGGGGATTCAGGGGGGCCCGATGATGCATACTATCGCCGCCAAGGCCGTGTCTTTTAGGGAAGCCTTGACCCCGGAGTTCAAGGCCTACCAGAAGCAGGTAGTTGGTAATGCCCAAAAATTGGCGGCCGAGCTCATGGATCGAGGATTTAAACTGGTGGCCGACGGGACGGACAATCACCTGCTGCTGGTGGATTTGAGCACCAAGGATCTGACCGGGCGGGAGGCGGAAAAGGCTTTGGAAACGGCCGGGATCACAGTGAATAAGAACAGTATTCCCTTCGAGACCAAAAGCCCCCAGATCACCAGCGGGATCCGCATCGGGACCCCGGCCGTCACCACCCGGGGGATGAAAGAGTCCGAAATGGGCCGCATTGCGGAGTTCATTGATCGGGCCCTGGAACGAACGGCCAATACCAAAGCCCTTCGGACTATTCGGGAAGAGGTTCGAAGTTTTTGCCGGGGATTCCCTCTGTTTCCTCAAATTGGGTGAACTGCTTCCGGTGATTATTAATTATTAAGTTGGCGCTTGGGCCAAAGCCTCCCCGAAGTTTTCATGCTTTGCCGGTACCCGGTCCTGGGTTCAGGATCTTAAAAGAATGGCTTGCTAACCGATGAATGCCGTGGGTCGACCTACTTGGATTGAGTATTTTATGGATATCGCCGACCTGGTGGCCAAGCGGTCCACCTGCCTTCGCAGACAGGTGGGGGCCGTGGCGGTTAAAGATAAACGGATCCTGGCCACCGGGTACAACGGAGTGCCGTCCGGTATCCCCCATTGCCTGGATGTGGGTTGCCTGCGGGAGCAGGAAGGGATACCCTCGGGGGAAAGGCATGAGCTTTGCCGGGGAATTCATGCCGAGCAAAACGTCATTATCCAGGCAGCGCACTCCGGGGTGGCGATCCAGGGGGCCTCGTTATACTGCACCAACCTGCCCTGCCTTATCTGTTCCAAGATGCTGATCAATGCCGGGGTTCGGGAAATATTCTATCGGCAAGGGTACGCGGATCGCCTGTCTGAAGATATGCTCAAGACCGCTCGGGTGCCTTTAATCCAGATTGCCCGGTAAGAAATCCGGCCGGAACTTGCGGACGGAAAAGGGGTTGCCATGAAATGTCCCTATTGCGGTTCGTTCAACAATAAGGTGGTGGATTCCCGGTTGAGTAAGGAAGGACTGCTGATCCGCCGGCGAAGAGAATGCGACGATTGTCAAAAACGCTTTACCACCTATGAAAAAGTGGAGGAGATCAACCCGGTAGTCATCAAGAAAGACGGCCGTCGGGAACCCTACGACCGGGACAAGGTGGCCGAAGGAATCCATCGGGCCTGCCGCAAACGGCCCATCAGCATGGAGGACATCGAAGCCTTTCTGGATACGCTGGAACAAGCGCTGCAGGAATCGGGGCGCAAGGAAATCTCTTGCTCGGAGATTGGCGAGCGGGTCATGGCCCAACTCCATGAATGGGATGACGTGGCCTACGTCCGTTTTGCCTCGGTGTACCGGCAGTTTCAGGATACCAGTGATTTCATGCAGGAATTGAAGGAGCTCCTGGAGAGCAAAAAGAGGGAGAAAAAGGCCGGTAAGGGCAAGAAATCGGACAGCCAATGACCGGAAAACCCGGAGAGACCGGCGTCTATCTGCGGGAGGCCTTGCGTCTGGCCCGCAGAGGATCGGGTCGGACTTCGCCGAATCCCCTGGTGGGGGCGGTAGTGGTTCGGGACGGCCAAGTGGTAGGGGCGGGATATCATCAAAAAGCGGGAGGCCCCCATGCCGAGCGAATCGCCTTGGCGCAGGCCGGCCGGAAGGCCCGAGGGGCTACCTTGTATGTGACTCTGGAACCCTGCAACCATACCGGCCGAACCCCTCCCTGCACCGAAGCCATCCTGGAAAGCGGCGTCAAGAGAGTGGTTTTCGGGATGGAGGATCCCAACCCGCGGGTCGCCGGCGGCGGCGGACCGTATCTGCGGTCCCAGGGGATTTCGGTGACAGGCGGGTTTCTGGAAAGGGAGTGCCGGGCCTTAAATGAAGTATATTTAAAGTGGGTGACTACGGGCTTCCCTTTTGTCACCCTGAAGGCCGCCCTGAGTCTGGACGGGAAGATTGCCACCCGAAGCGGGGATTCCAAGTGGATCAGTAATGAGCAGTCCCGGGCCAAGGTGCACCGTCTTCGGAGCCGGGTGGATGGGATTCTGGTGGGCATCGGAACGGTCCTGGCGGACGACCCGCTCCTGACCCCCAGACCCTCCCGAAAATCTGATCGAACCCCGCTGAGGGTGATTGTGGACCCGCACCTGAAAATGCCCCTGACCGCCAGGTTGTTTTCAGACCCGGGACCGGTGCTGATTGCTGCCGCTGAAGGGCCGCCGAAAAAGAAAGCGGCGGAACTGCAGCGAAAAGGAGCGGACCTTGTTCTTTTTTCGGATCAGGGGGGGGACGGTTCGACCTGAAGGCCTTGCTGGCTTATTTAGGCCGGAAAGAGGTCACCAGTCTTCTGGTGGAAGGCGGATCGGAGATTTTCAGTTCTTTTTTAAGCGCGGGACTGGCCGATCGCGTATGGCTGTTTTACGCCCCCCTGCTCATTGGCGGCCAATCGGCCAAGGGGATGATCGGGGGACGCGGGGTGGCCACGGTGGCCGAGGCCCTAAAATTTGAGCACGTGAAATGGCAATCCCTGGGCGGCGATTTTTTTGTCGAAGGCTATCTTCAGAAATGAAAAGGACAAGAAGTGTTTACCGGATTGATTGAGGGGGGGGGGACGGTCCTGCGTCTGGAGAAAAACGGCGACAGCCTTCGTCTTTGGGTCAAAGCAGGATTTCCCTGGCCCGATCCCCGGCTGGGGGAGAGCATTGCGGTCAATGGGGTTTGCCTGACAGCCGCCTCCTGGCAGGGAGGGGTCTTTTCGGTGGATGTTTCCGGGGAAACCCTCTCCCGTTCCACTTTAAGTCTCCTGAAGACCGGGGCCGGCGTCAATCTGGAGAGGGCCCTGAGGCTCTCCGACCGTCTGGGAGGCCACCTGGTTACCGGTCATGTAGACGGGTTAGGGGAGATCAGCCGCAAAGAAACCCGAGGGGATTTTATCTGGATCCAGATCGCCTTTCCCGAAAACCTCGGGCCTTTTATAGTCGAAAAAGGTTCCATTGCCGTGGAGGGGATCAGTTTGACGGTAAATAAGGTTTCCGGGCTCACCTTTGACTTGACCATCATCCCCCACACGGCGGATCAGACAACCCTGCTGGCTAAAAAGGTGGGAGAGGCGGTCAACCTGGAAACCGACCTGATCGGCAAATATGTGGTTCATTTCTTTAATCGGACCCGGTCGGAAGGGGCGAAGCCGGAATCAAAAATAAACGCGGATTTCTTAGCCCGACATGGTTTTTTGTAAATCGAAGGAATTTCGAAAATAAGGAGTAACGCTTATGCCCATGGCAGCGATTGAAGAGGCATTGGAAGATATTCAAGCCGGGAGAATGGTCATCCTGGTGGATGACGAGGATCGGGAGAATGAGGGGGACCTGACCATGGCCGCCGAGAAAGTCACCCCGGAGGCGATCAGTTTTATGGCCAAGCATGGCCGGGGCTTGATTTGCCTCTCCCTGACCCCGGAACGGATCGAGCAGTTGCAATTGCCCATGATGGTTCAAAACAATACTTCGCCGTTTAAAACGGCCTTCACTATCTCCATTGAGTCCCGACGGGGCGTGACCACCGGTATCTCAGCCCATGACCGGGCAACGACCATCCGGACGGCCATTGCCGAAGATACCCTTGCGGAGGACCTGGTCAGCCCCGGCCATGTGTTTCCGTTGCGGGCCCGTAAGGGCGGGGTGCTGGTGCGTACCGGTCAAACGGAAGGCTCGGTGGACCTGGCCCGGATGGCCGGTTTAAAGCCCTATGGGGTGATTTGTGAGATCATGAAGGATGACGGAACCATGGCCCGCCTTCCGGACCTGGAGATCTTCGCCCGGGAACACGGATTGAAGATTATTTCCATTCGGGACCTGATTGAATACCGATTTCAGAACGAGTCTTTTGTACACCGCCGGGCGGAGACGGTTTTGCCCACGGCCTATGGATCCTTTAAGGCCATTGTCTATGAAAACGACGTGGATGAACACCAGCATTTGGCCCTGGTAAAAGGGGAGATCAAATCGAAGGAGGAAATCCTGGTCCGGGTTCATTCCGAGTGCCTGACCGGGGATGTCTTTAAATCGCTGCGCTGTGACTGCGGAGACCAGTTGATTTCGGCCCTGCAGCGGATTGAGGATGAAGGACGGGGGGTCCTCCTCTATATGCACCAGGAGGGCCGGGGGATCGGGCTGGTCAACAAGTTGCGGGCCTATATGCTCCAGGATCAGGGCAAAGACACGGTGGAAGCCAATGAAGCCTTGGGTTTCAAAGCCGACCTGCGCGATTACGGCATTGGGGCCCAGATCTTAGCCGATTTGGGAGTGCGCAAAATGCGCCTGATGACCAATAATCCCAAGAAAATAATTGGTCTGGAAGGCTACGGGATCCAGGTAACCGAAAGGGTGCCGATCGAGGTCTATCCCCAGAAAGAGAATATCAATTATCTGAAAACCAAGTGCGAAAAAATGGGGCATCTGTTGAATCTGCCCCTCTGAGGGGTTGGGCGCTTACCCCATCTTAATCTGAGAATTTGTCGCTAATAAAAATTTGAAATTTGATCATTTGAATTTGTTTCGAATTCGTCGGATTTGATTTTATTTATCAGGAGGGGAACATGACCAAAGTCTATGAGGGAAAACTGCAAGCGGAAGGAATGAAATTCGCTTTGGTGGTGAGTCGCTTTAATGATTTTATCAGTGATCATCTGCAGGGAGGCGCCATGGATGCCCTGATCCGAAGTGGGGCTCGAGAGGAGGATGTGGACGTTTTTAAAGTCCCGGGGGCCTACGAGATCCCTTTCCTGGCCAAGAAAATCGCCCTGCTCAACAAATATGACGCCGTGATCTGTCTGGGGGTGGTGATCCGTGGGGCTACCCCTCATTTTGAATATGTCAGCGCTGAAGTATCCAAGGGGGTGGCCAATGCCTCCTTGGAAACCGGGGTGCCCATGGCCTTTGGGGTGATTACCGCCGATACCTTGGAACAGGCCATTGAGCGGGCCGGATCCAAGGCCGGCAATAAAGGCTGGAGTGCGGCCATCGCGGGGATTGAGATGGTCGATCTTATCCGCCGCATGAACGATTAGATTCTTACATCCATTACAGCCAAAAATATTTGAAATATTTTTGGCTAGCCTTCATCCGAAAGGCCGAAAGCTTTTTTAAACGATATGGCCAGTCGACGGCAATCCAGGGAATCGGCCATTCAGGCCCTTTACCAACTGGACTTAAATCCCGGGGACTTTCAACAGGGGTTGATGGTTTTCGAGAAGAATTATCCTCCCAAGGAGGATGGCTATCCCTTTTATCGAAAATTGGTTCAGGGGGTTTATGAACAAAAGAAACCAATTGATCTGCTGATTCGCCGCCATTCTCAAAACTGGCGGTTGGAGCGGATGTCGCCGGTGGATCGAAATATTCTCCGGTTAGCCGTTTATGAGTTGCGGTTCGGCGGCGATACGCCGCCCAAGTCCGCCATCAACGAAGCCATCGATTTGGGAAAACGGTACGGCAGTGAAGAATCCAGTGCTTTTATCAACGGGATACTCGATAGTGTTTTAGCCGAAATCCTAACACCGGTCCCGCAGGTCGGGGCCCCGGAAAAAACAGCCCCAACGTCGAATGTGGAATAGAAGAAGATGAAAAAACAGAATTATGATCCGGAAGCGATTGAAACCAAGTGGCAGGCTCGCTGGGAAACAGAAAAACCTTACCGGGTCTGGGAAAATCCGGATCGCGAGAAATATTATCTCCTGGAAATGTTCCCCTACCCCTCCGGGAAGATTCACATGGGCCATGTGCGCAACTACTCCATCGGAGATGTGGTGGCCCGTTACAAAAGGATGCGGGGCTTTAACGTTCTTCATCCCATGGGCTGGGACGCCTTCGGAATGCCGGCGGAAAACGCGGCCCTGGCCCGCGGCATTCATCCGGCCCGTTGGACTTACGACAATATCGAAGCCATGCGGGTTCAACTGAAACGCCTGGGTTTCAGTTATGACTGGGACCGGGAGCTGGCCACCTGCGACCCCTCCTATTACCGCTGGGAGCAGCTTTTTTTTCTCAAGATGTGGGAACGGGGATTGGTAGTTCGAAAAAAATCGCTGGTCAACTGGTGCGATCCTTGCCAAACGGTCTTAGCCAACGAGCAAGTGGTGGGCGACGGCCGCTGCTGGCGCTGCGATCAGGCCGTGGGCTCCAAAGAACTGGAACAGTGGTTTTTTCGCATCACCCAGTATGCCGATGAGCTGCTGTTGGGTTGTGAAAACCTGCCGGGCTGGCCGGAAAAGGTCCTGGTCATGCAGCGCAACTGGATCGGCAGGAGTGAAGGGGCGGAAATCGATTTTCCTTTGGAAAAGGGAACCGGGGTCCTGTCGGTCTTTACCACCCGTCCGGACACCTTGTTCGGCGCCACCTTCATGAGCCTGGCGCCGGAACATCCGCTGGTGCGGGAATTGATCCGGGGTACGTCTCAGGAAACCCAGGTCCTGGATTTTATCCGCCGGTTGCAGGCCCAGGATCCGTCCCAGCGACTGGAAGCGGACTTGGTCAAGGAGGGTATTTTTACCGGGGCCTATTGTCTCCATCCGCTGACCGGGGAACGGATGCCCATTTATGCGGCCAATTTCGTGGTCTGGGGCTACGGAACCGGAGCGGTCATGGCCGTCCCCACCCATGACCAGCGGGATTTTGAATTTGCCCGCCAATACGGGCTTCCGCTCCGGGTAGTGATCCAACCGGAAGAAGCCCCTCCCCTGACACCGGAGTCGATGACCGAGGCCTACGAGGGGCCCGGGCATTTGGCCCAATCCGGACCCTTCAACGGCTTGGAGAACGAGGCCGGCAAAGAAGCCATTACCCGGCATCTGGAAAAACTGGGGCGGGGGCGTAAAAAAGTCCAATACCGGCTGCGGGACTGGGGGGTATCCCGTCAGCGTTACTGGGGGGCGCCGATCCCCATGGTCTACTGTGAGCAATGCGGCATCGTTCCGGTGCCCGAGACGGAACTGCCGGTGGTGTTGCCCCTGGAGGCCCAAATCCCGCCCAGCGGAGGATCGCCTTTGCCGCTGCTTCCGGAATTCGTTCGGACCCGTTGTCCGAAATGCCAGGGTCCGGGAAGACGGGAGACCGATACCATGGACACTTTTGTGGAATCCTCCTGGTATTTTGAGCGGTATACCTGTCCGGACTTCGATCAGGGGCCATTGGATCCGGAACGGGTCCGCTATTGGATGCCCGTGGATCAATACATCGGGGGCATCGAGCACGCCGTCCTGCACCTCCTCTACTCCCGTTTTTTTACCAGGGTGCTCCGGGATCTGGGCTGGGTGACGGTCAGTGAACCCTTTACCAATCTCCTCACCCAGGGGATGGTGATCAAAGACGGTTCCAAGATGTCCAAATCCAAGGGAAATGTGGTTGATCCCGATGCCCTGATCCGCCAATACGGGGCCGATACGGTCCGTCTTTTCTGCCTTTTCGCCGCCCCGCCGGAAAGGGACCTGGACTGGAGCGACCAGGGGGTGGAAGGATCCTATCGTTTTCTGAACCGGGTCTGGAATCTGGTCCAGGAAGACCTGGAGCGTCTGAAAGGACCAGCGTCCCTCCGGGAGGCCGCCGCCCTAACCGGAAAAAATCGGAGCCTGTACATCAAACTGAATCAAACCCTAAAAAAAGTCACCGAGGATATCGAAGACCGTTTTCACTTTAATACGGCCATCAGCGCCATTATGGAACTGGTCAACGCCCTCTATCTGTTTCGGGGTGAAGGGCTGAAGGATTCCCTGAGCCGGTCTGTTTTTTCTCAAGCCGTGGAAACCCTGCTGATTCTGCTGTCCCCCATGGTCCCTCACCTGGCAGAGGAGCTTTGGGAGATTTTGGGCAAAGAGGGGCAGGCCCAAGGTCAGCCCTGGCCCTCCTGGGACCCCGGGGCCTTGAGTGAAGATGACCGGGTACTGGTGGTTCAGGTCAACGGGAAGGTTCGCAGCCGGCTGACCGTGAAGGTCAGCGCCTCGGAAGAGGAAATGATCCGACAGGCCCTGGAAGACCCCAGGATTCAGGAATGGCTGAAGGGAAAGGAAATCGTCAAAACCGTGGTCGTTCAGAATAAACTGATCAATATCGTAATTCGATAAGCAAACCGACCGGCGAACCCAGGGGTCTTATTATCAGCGGATGGCCCCGAATCGTTTCAGCACCGTCCGGCGTGGAGGAAAAGAATGAATAAAAACAGAGTGTTAAGGTTATTCCGGATGATCGGACTTCTGGGAATGGGGTTGGTCTGCGGATGCGGGTATGGATTCCGGGGGGCGGTGAATAACCTGCCCCCGGATATTAAAGCGGTTCATATCCCGGTTTTTGTCAACAATACCACCGAAGCGGGGGCCGAGGTCATTTTTGCCAACGCCTTAATCTACGAATTCACCCGCGGCGGGGTTATCGGGGTGGCTTCGGAAGCCAACGCGCAGGGGATCATTTCCGGAAGGATTAAATCGGCCGCGGTGGATTCGGTGATTTACGCCAGCCAGACCCAATCGGTGGACCGGAAGGTGACCGTGATCCTGGAAGTCATTTTCCGGCGGGCGGACAACCAGAAAATCCTCTGGCAGAATCTGGATATGATCCGCTCCGAGAATTTCCGAGTGGGGGGGACCCCAATCAGACCGATCGGAATCGGGAGGAAGCCCTGAGAAAAATATCCAAGGACCTGTCCGAAAGGATTTATAGCGGGATTTTAGAAAATTTTTAATCACCGCCTGGGCAGAGCAACAGCCGGCCTTTACTTGGATAAAGGAGCGGTGGCCGGCGTTCCTTTACGCGGGCTGGACGGAGTGGCGGTGCAGTTTTTTCGACAACCGGGATATTTTCCGCGAGGCCGTACGGGGATGTACGACTCCTTTGGAGGCGGCCCGGTCGATTTGGGCCATGGCCTGGATCATGGCGGGGCGGGCCGCTTCAATGGTGCCGGTCTCCAAGACTTGATAGAATTTTTTAACCGTTGTTTTAATCCGTGATTTGGTGCTCATGTTACGCAGGCGGCGCGCCTGGGACTGCTTCACCCGTTTCAAGGCTGAGGGATGGTTGGCCAAAAGGTTCTCCTTTTTCTTGAAAAAATTTTTAAAAAGGTATAATATGGTTTTTTATTAAAAAAGTCAACGAATTTATTTGGCTCGGTGGGGATGTAGCTCAGATGGGAGAGCGGTACGTTCGCAACGTACAGGCCGGGGGTTCGATCCCCCCCATCTCCACCAAATTTTTTAGTTCGAAAATAAAACTCGGCACCACTGAGATATTCATTAATAATTGATATCATTTTGCAGCTCGAAACGCTTCCCGGAACCCTCGCCGAAAGGGATTAAGGTTAAAGAATGCCCCCTAAGCGGATCGGAAAAGTAGACCGAGAGACTAAAGAAACCCAGATTCGCCTGGCCCTGCAGTTGGACGGGACCGGGAAAAACCGGATCCAGACCCCGATCCCTTTTTTGAATCATATGCTGGAGCTTCTGGCCCATCACGGCCGGATGGATTTGACCATCCAGGCCTCCGGGGATATTGAGGTGGGTTTTCATCATACGGTCGAGGATATCGGGCTCTGTCTGGGCGAAGCCCTGAATCAATGCTTCCATGATTTGGCCGGGGTGAATCGCTACGGGAGTGTCCTGTTGCCCATGGATGAGGCCCTGGTGCTGGTGGCCCTGGATATTTCCCGGCGTCCCCATTTGCACTATGGCTGGAAAACCAGGAAAATCCGGGTGGAAGGCTTTGATATCGGGCTCATCAAGGAGTTTTTTCAGGCCTTGGTCAATCGCGCCGGGGTGACCCTTCATATCCAGGTGGTCCATGGGGAAAACCTGCACCATATCATTGAAGCCATGTTTAAAGGGTTAGGCCGGGCCCTCCAGCAAGCCGGCCGCCGCCTGCCAGGGCGGCTACAGGTCGTCTCGACCAAGGGGATATTGGGATGAAGCGAATTTTCACTAATCGATTTTGGGGAGTCCTGGTCGGTCTGGGCCTTTTGGGGGGTCTGTTGACCGGTGCCTGGGCCGCCGATGCGCCGGCTAAAAAACGTCTGGTCCTGGTTCCCTTCCAGATTGAAAAAACCGACTATTCGGACATCATCCGCTGCCGGGCCTGCGGCAATATCTTAGGCGCCGGAAGGGTGGAGGGGGATCCCAGTCCCAATCTGACCCTGATGCTCTGGGAGCTGTTGACGGATCAGGTCAAAGGGTATGAACTGGTCAGTCCCGGGCAGGCGGAGGGGGTCTATCAAGCCCAACTGGCTAAAAAAATTGACCAAGATCCTCTGGTCCTGATGAAGGCCATCGGGCAGGAGCTGAAGGTCGATGGGGTGATCTGGGGAGGGGTTTTCCGCTACCAGAACCGAAAGGGGACCGGCTATGGGGTGCAGGAACCGGCTTCCGTTTCCCTGGATCTGCATCTTCTTCGGGTCAGCGACGGGGCAATCGTTTGGAAGGCCCAGTGGAATCAAGACCCAGAAATCCCTCAGTGAGGACCTGTTCCAACTGGGTGAGGTGGCCAAGAGAGGTCTGCGCTGGATGACGGCGGAAGAACTGGCCAAGTCGGGCCTGGCCGAGATGATCAAAAGCTTTCCCGGCCCCCAAGCTTGGGAATGAACGGGGAAACCAAGCCGACCGCCGGTTTTAGGGGGACCGCTGCTCCGCGAAGAACCCGATGATTATCATTCCGGCGGTTGATATTAAGCAGGGCCAGTGCGTCCGTTTGCGGGAAGGGAAGGCGGAAGCGGTTACCATTTTTTCCGATGACCCGGCGCAGATGGCCCGGCAGTGGGTCTCTCAGGGGGCGGAACGCCTCCATGTGGTGGACTTGGACGGGGCCTTCGAAAAGGGGCCCCGTAATTTTTCCCTCATTGAAAAACTGGTCCGATCCGTCTCCATCCCGGTCCAACTGGGAGGGGGGCTTCGTGATCTGAAGACCATGGCGCGTTATTTGAAGGCCGGGGTCGCCCAGGTTATTTTGGGAACCATCGCTCAGAAACAGCCTTCCTTGGCCCGGGAGGCCTGCCGCCTCTTTCCCGGCCGGATCATCATCGGCATAGACGCCCGGGACAACCGGGTGGCCGTCGAAGGCTGGACCGAGGTTACTTCCCAGGATCCCCTGGATTTGGGCCGGGAATACGAAGACTGGGGGGTGCGGGCCATCATCTATACCGATATCCGCCGGGATGGGACCCAGAAAGGGCCGGCCCAGCGGTCCACGAAACGTCTGGCCCAGGCGCTGCAAGTCCCGGTTATTGCCGCCGGCGGGATTGCCACGCTGGAAGATGTTCAAAAGATGGCCCGGTTGGAAAAATTTGGGGTGGCGGGGCTGATCACCGGGAAGGCGATTTACAGCGGTTCCTTAGGCTTGCCGGAGGCCATCCGCTGGCTTAAGAATAATTCGAATGCCGACCGGCTTTTTGAATAATTTATATTGACTTTTTAGATTATTATAACCATAGTTAAAGTTTGACTAAAAAAAATAATTTAAATAAATTTTCGATGGGAGGGAGGGAATTGAATGACGGGCGTAAGGATCAAGTCTGCTGAATCCTTTGAAAACGCCTTAAGACGGTTCAAGAAACAGTGCGAAAAGGCCGGAATTCTTTCAGAGGTCCGCAAAAGAGAATATTATGAAAAGCCCAGCGTCAAGCGGAAAAAGAAGGCCTTAGCCGCCAAAAAAAGAGCGCTCCGGAGAATGCGGAAATTTGAATCATGATTTCTTTCTCCGGGCGGATCGAAGCCGCTTTTACCCAGGTTCTTAAATCCCAAGATGAGGCGGGGCTTTCCCGATGGCGCCGATCACGCACTTCGTTGAAAAACCGGATTGAACAATTTCAAAAGGAAAAATTATCGGCGGTTTGAAACTTGAAAACCGTCCCGATAGTTGCCTAAAATCCATGAAGCTCCCACCAGGGTACCGGCGGGAGCTTCAAAACTTTCGGGAAACCGTGGGAATCCCCCGGGACATAGATTCTTCCCGAGGTAGCGTCTCCGCCTCGTTGACCGCCAACCCCCTATCGAGCCTGCGAGCCGACGGATAAGCCGATGGCCTTCATCTCCGAATCGTTTGTTACTCAACTCAAGGAGGCCTCCAATATCGTTTCGGTTATTTCCAGATTTGTCCCTTTAAAGAAGGCCGGGCGCAATTTTTTGGGGCTTTGTCCTTTCCACCAGGAAAAGACGCCCTCCTTGGCGGTTAACGAAGAAAAACAGATTTTTCATTGCTTCGGCTGCGGGTTAGGGGGCAATGTCTTCACGTTTCTCATGCACTATCAGCGCCTGAGTTTTCCGGAGGCGGTTAACGAATTGGCCCAATTCCTGGGGATGGCGGTCCCAACCGCCGCGCTTTCCCGGGAACAGGAGGCGGAGAATCGCCAGCGGGATGAACTGAGGGCCATTCATCAACTGGCGGCGGATTTTTATCATCGCCAACTGATGTCCGCCCAGGGGGGCCGGCCGGGCCGGGAATACCTGCGCCGGCGGAAAATGACCCGAGGGGTCATCGAAGAATTTTATCTGGGCTATGCGGCGGACGCCTGGGACCGGTTGGCCCAATTTTTACATCAACAGGGCCTGGACCCATCCCGGATAGAAGAATCCGGCCTGGTAATCAGGAAAGAACAGGGCGGAGGGTATGACCGATTCCGCAATCGCCTGATCTTTCCGATCTGGGACGAAAAAAAACGGGTGGTGGCTTTCGGGGGGCGGGCCTTGGGAGATGAAAATCCCAAGTATTTGAATTCTCCGGAAAGCCTCATTTTTAACAAAGGACGTTCCCTCTATGGCCTGCCCCAGGCCCTGCCGGTCATCCGGCAGGAACGGCAAGCGTTAATCGTCGAGGGATATTTCGATTGTTTGAGCCTCCACCTTCACGGTTTTAAACAGACGGTGGCCACCCTGGGGACGGCCCTGGGGGCGCATCAGGTTCGCCGCTTGAAGGGGATGGCCGAAGAACTTATATTGGTCTATGACGGAGATGCGGCCGGCCGGCAGGCGGCCTTGCGAAGCGTGGCCATTTTCCGGGAGGAAGGGGTTTCCGCCCGGATCAAAGTCCTGCCCCCTAAGGCCGACCCGGACAGTTACTTGTTTCAGATCGGAGCCGAGCGGTTTGCCGTGGAGTTGAGGCAGTCCGTCCCGATGATGGTTTTTTTCCTGGATCAACAGTTAGAGGGGGTATCGGGCGACATTCAGGACCGGCTCCGGGCCTTGGAAAAAGTACTCCCCACGATCCAGTCCCTTTCCGCCGCCGAGCAGGCGTATTATGTTAAGCGGATCGGCGAGCGGTTAACCTTGTCGGAAACGGCGATCAACCAGATGTTGAGGGCCAAAGGGCAGGCGAACCCGACGGCCCGGGTTGCCGAAAAAATCAAAGGGGAGCAGGTGAAAGGCCTGGAGTGGCGGATCATCGAAGCCCTGTTGCGAATCCCTCAAGCGCCGGAACGGCTCTTGACCCAGGACCTGCAAGACGTCATGGTCGGTCTCGAAGCCGGAGAAGTGTTTAAGGCCATTACCCAAACGGTGAAAGAAAAGGGGAAGATGGACCTGGTTTGGCTGCTGGAGCGGTTGGAGGACCAAACCCTCAAAAACCGGGTGGCGGCGCTGTCCCTTCAAGAGTTTGTTGATGAGCGCGATCAGGAATCCTTTTTGCAGGACTTAGTAAAGACCCTTGAACTGAGAGCCATTCGTCGTCGGGAACGGTCTTTACTTCTGGCGATTCAGGATCAGGAGCGACAAGGGATGACTTCTGAATTGATGGCCCTGCTGGAGAGGAAACAGAACCTGCTTAAACAACGGAAGCAATTATTAGCCCCAATGAAGAATTAAGGAGCTCAAATGTCTAAAAACACCACTCTGGAAGATTTTAAGATGATTTCTCTGTCCAAAGAAAAGGAATATCTGGATCTGGAGGAGGGCGGGGAGGCTTTGACCCAAGAATTAGTGGGCCACGAACCCATCGACGATATGCTGTTGATCTTTGAAGAAACGGATATTCAGCTTTTGGACGCCACCCCCCGGGGCCGATCCAAGGATAAGCTGGAAGAGGAGCGAACCGAGGAAGATGAAGAAGCGGAAATTCGCTGGGGGGCGGAGGTGGGGGCCAAAACCACCGACCCGGTAAAGATGTATTTGAAGGAAATGGGGTATTATTCCTTGCTGACCCGGGAAGGAGAGGTGGAAATCGCCAAACGGATCGAAGAGGGTAAACACGAGGTCATCAATGCCTTGCTGGAATCCCCCGTGGGCATTAAGGAATTCATTACCCTGGGTGAAAAATTCCAACAAGGGATCGTCAAGTTGAGAGAGATCGTTCGAGACAGCGACGACGAAGAACCTTTTATCGAAACCGAAGCCCACCGAAAAAAAGTCCAGCAGCTTTTTTTAGATGTCAAGACCATCTATGAGAAGAACATCAAGCTCCAGGAAAAATTAGGTCAGGATTTGGTAACGGCGCGAAAGAAAAAGATCAAGGATCAGATCGATGAGAACAAACGCCGGATTGTCGAGCGTCTAAAAGAATTACGGTTGGACAAACGGCAGATCGATCGGGTAGTCAATAAACTTCGGGCCTTCGCCGACCGCATTGAAAAAGGGGAAGCGGAGATCCAAGAGGCCCTGAAAAGGGTCTCGATCCCGCTGACGGACCTGAAAAAACCGCTCCGTAAGTTTAAACAGGACGGCCAGTCCCGGTCCTTGATGCGGCTGACCGGTCTTTCCAAGGAAGAGCTCCTGGAACTGGACCGCCGGGTCCGGAACGGGGAGCGAAAAGTTCGCCGGGTGGAGCAGGAATCGAAGATGACCTCCAAGTTTTTGAAAAAAATCCTCCGGCAAATCGAGAACGGGGAGTATAAGGCCAAGTATGCCAAATCCGAGCTGATCGAGGCCAACTTGCGGCTGGTAGTCAGCATCGCTAAGAAATACACCAATCGTGGCTTGCAGTTTCTGGACCTGATTCAGGAGGGCAATATCGGACTGATGAAGGCCGTGGATAAGTTCGAATACCAGCGAGGGTATAAATTCAGTACCTATGCCACCTGGTGGGTGCGTCAGGCCATCACCCGGGCCATCGCCGACCAGGCCCGAACGATTCGCATTCCGGTGCATATGATCGAAACCATCAACAAACTGATTCGCACCGCCCGCTACCTGGTCCAGGAAATGGGACGGGAACCCACACCGGAGGAGATTGCCGAGCGGATGGAATTCCCTTTGGATAAGGTGCGCAAGGTCCTCAAGATTGCCAAGGAGCCCATTTCCCTGGAAACGCCGATCGGCGAGGAGGAGGACAGCCACCTGCGGGATTTCATTGAAGACAAGAAAATACTGTCCCCTTCGGAGGCGGTGATCCGTCTGAATCTCTCCGAGCAGACCCGCAAGGTGTTATCCACCTTGACCTCCAGGGAAGAGAAAGTATTGCGCATGCGCTTCGGTATCGGGGAAAAGGCCGATCATACCCTGGAAGAGGTGGGGCGGGATTTTGACGTTACCCGGGAACGGATTCGCCAGATCGAGGCCAAGGCCCTCCGCAAACTCCGCCATCCCAGCCGGAGTAAGCGATTGAAGAGCTTCGTGGATTAGGAACCGCGCCCGGCGAGCCAGATGGTATGCCGGCTTCGGCCGCGGGGGCCTCGAGACCCCACCCGGACCTCGTCCACCTCGAAACCCGCGCGGCGAAGACGCTGGGAGAAGGCCCGATCGGGACCGGCCGACCAGACGGCCAAGACCCCTTTCGGCCGCAGTGCTTTGGAGGCGGCCTCCAGACCGGTCCGGGTGTAGAGCCAGTGGTTGCCTCTCCGCGTCAAGTCTTCGGGTCCGTTATCTACGTCCAACAAGACGGCGTCGTAGGCCCGCTGCGCAGCCTCTAAAAGGGAAGCGACATCACCTTCTTGAACGGTGACCCGGGGGTCTTGAAGGGGCCGGCCGGCCGGCTCCCCCAGGGGACCCCTGTTCCACGTTACTACCGCCGGTACCAGTTCGGCCACCACCAATCGACCCCCGGCCCCAAGTCGGCGCAAGGCCGCCGCCGTGGTGAACCCCATTCCCAGACCACCGATCAGGACCCGGGCACGGGAGCGGGCGATGATCCGGACCAGGGCGAGTTCGGCCAGCGCCTCCTCCGATTCGTGAACGGCACTATTCATGACTTCGCGGCCGTCTATCCGGATAGAGAACTCACCGCCCCGCTGGTAGAGGCAAAGTAATTTGTCGTTCCCGGGTATCGGCGCACGGTCGAGAAGCTGCCAAGGAATCATGGACGTCTCAGGGGAATGCCGGTCTAAGGTTCAGCGGGTGCCTTTTACCCTCTGCTCCTCCCGCGTCCTCCCCGGCCACCGCCGCCGTATCCGCCCTGGCCCCCGCGACCTTCAGTGCGGGGACGAGCCTCGTTCACGTTGATATTTCTTCCTTTAAGTTCATGGCCATTCAGGCCGTCGATGGCCGATTGCCCATCCGCTTTAGAAGAGAACTCCACGAATCCAAATCCCTTGGATTGACCGCTGATCTTGTCTTTTATTATGGCGGCGGATTCAATGGGTCCGAACGGTTCGAAAGCTTGCCGTAGATCCTCTTCGGCGACCTCGTACGATAAATTCCCAACGTAGAGCTTCATGCTGTTCTCCTTCTCTAATGTATTTCCAGCGGAGTAAATATCCTGACTGGAATCCTCTGATCCTGTAAAACAGGTTAGCAGAAAACCTATCTTAAGGCAAGGGCGGAACCGCGAGCGAATTCCATCGTCGGTCGAATACCTTTTGACTTTATGAATTAAAGGTCTATACTACTAAGATACGCAAATAAGAAATTGCGTTCCAAACAGGATGCGAAAGTTTTTTTTTAGCCCTCCAGTTCGTATTCGAACCGGAGGGTTTTTTTTGGGGCAATTTAAAAAGGGTGAGGTGAAGAAATGGACTACAAAAAGGGCGAAAGAGTAAAACACCCCGGCAGGCCGGAATGGGGACTGGGAAAAGTGTTGGAGGACCGGTGGGATGACAAGGTCCGTATATTCTTTACCGGGGAAGGCCGAAAAACCCTTTCCTTAAAACATGTGGAGCCGGTAAAAGTTTCCGGGGCAGAAGCCATTCACCCGGTATTGGATCATTTGTGGATTAAGGAAGGCGGGGAAAATAAGTACCAAAGCCTTCAAACATCAAAAGAAATGTTTCTCAAGGACTATCCCGATGGATTTTATGACCAGGCCTACCTGAACGGTGAAAGAAATTATAAGGTAGCGGCCCATGAACTGGCCCTGAGTTTAATAGGCCCCAAGCAACTCGAGGCCTTGTTAGGTCAAAAGGATTATGAGGAAATATGCCAGCGGGCACTGAAAGTGGTGAACGCCACCAAACTGATATTCCCCAACGAAAAATTAGCGTTGAAAAATGGCCTGAAGGATTCAAAAAACAGGGAGGTGTTTTCCGAAAGCCTTTATCAACTGTTATATGGGAAAGCGGAGGTGAAGGAGCGATTTATCTCCTTTGCCCGAACCCTGGAGGGAATCAAGGCGGCCAAGTGGACCACCTTGTCCTATTTTCTTTTCATCGTCTTTCCCGACAAATACATTTTTTTAAAGCCTATCGTCACCCAACTGGCCGCGGAAATATCCGCCTTCGAGATCAATTACCGCCCGGATTTGAATTGGAAAACCTATCAATCCGTTTTGGATTTCTCCGAATACTTCCGGTCCGAGTTGAAGGATTTCAAACCAAGGGATATGATCGATATCCAATCATTTATGTGGTGCATTGGGCCAAGCAAATAAAGACAAACGGCCCTGATAAGGCCTTACAGGCTATTATCCGCCGAGCGGCCAGCCAGGGCGGCGTGCGCGGCCGCCAGCCGGGCAATGGGCACCCGGTGGGGGGAAGCCGAAACATAGCTGAGCCCGATTTTGTGGCAGAAATAAATGGCCTTGGGGTCCCCCCCGTGCTCGCCGCATATTCCGATCTTTAGATCCGGTTTGACCTGGCGGGCAAAATCCACGCTGATCATCATCAGGCGGCCGACCCCTTCCTGATCCAGGGTCTCAAAGGGGTTGTCCTCCAGAATCTGATACTTGTCGTAGAGGGGCAGAAACTCCCGCTCGGCGTCTTCCCGGGAGAAGGAGAAGGTGGCCTGAGTCAGATCGTTTGTTCCGAAGGAAAAGAACTCAGAGATTTCAGCCAGTTTATTGGCCCGCATGCAGGCCCGGACCACCTCGATCATGGTCCCGAATTTAAAGGGGACTACCATCTGGTAGCGTTTCTGGATATCCTCATGAATACTCTTTACCCGGTCCTTCACCCAGGCTAATTCTTCGACGACACCCACCTGCGGGACCATGATTTCCGGGCGCACATCCACCCCTTCCTTCATCAGTTCGGCCGCGGCCTCCAGGATGGCCTGGATCTGCATATCGTAAATCTCCGGGTAGGAGATGCCGAGCCGCACCCCCCGGTGTCCCAGCATGGGGTTGATTTCGGACACGGCCCGCACCTTTTTTAAGGTATCTTCCTTAAAGAGCATCAGGTTTTCGTCGATTTTCTTTTCCCGTATTTCCGCCAATTCCCGGCTGATGGCCTCGATCCAGGGGATGTATTTGTGCAGGTTGGGGTCGAGCATCTTGATGGTTTCCGGAAGCTCGAAGATGGTCTGGATGCCCCGGGAAAAATCCTTGAGCAGGGCAATTTCGGTCATCAGCTCTTCCGCCGAGGGCAGGAATTCATGGATGGGAGGATCCAGCAAACGGATGGTTACCGGCAGGCCCTCCATGACTTTTAAAATTTCCTTAAAGTCCTGTTTCTGAAAGGGCATGAGTTCCATGGCCCTTTTCTTTCGGTCTTCGGGGTCGGTGGCCAGGATCATGCGCTGGACGATGGGCAGCCGGTCGCCGGCATTAAACATCCGCTCGGTCCGGCATAGTCCGATCCCCTGGGCCCCGTAGCTTCGCGCTTTTTGCGCCATTTCCGGCGTATCGGCATTGGCCATGACCCCCAGGGATTTCAGGTCGTCGGCCCAGCCCAGGAGCTCCAGCAGGTCATCCATAAATTCCGGCTCTACGGTGGGTACTTCCCCGGCATAGACCACCCCCGCCGTGCCGTCGATGGTCAGGATATCCCCCTCCTTGAAAGACTTGGCCGCCGAGGTGCACTTCCCGCTTGCTCAGATCGATCTCCAGGGCATCGACAGCCGGCCACACAGGGCTTGCCCATCCCCCGGGCCACCACCGCCGCGTGGGAAGTCTTTCCCCCGCGGCTGGTCAGGATGCCCCGGGCGGCAAAAAAGCCATGGATGTCCTCCGGTTTGGTTTCTTCCCGGACCAGGAGGATCGGTTCCCCCAACTGGCCCTGGGCCTCGGCCTTGTCCGCATCCAGGATAATTTTCCCGGAAGCCGCCCCGGGAGAGGCGTTGATCCCGCTGGCCAGAGGGGCCCCTTTATATTTGGGATCGATCTGGGGGTGCAGCATCTGTTCCAGGTGTTCTGGTTTAACCCGGAGTATGGCCTCTTCTTCATTGATGAGTCCCTGATGAACCAGTTCGATGGAGGTCCGGACCAGGGCCCAGGCATTCATTTTCCCGTGGCGGGTCTGGAGGCAGTATAGTTTTCCGTTTTCGATGGTGAATTCAAAATCCTGGATTTCCCGGTAGTGATTTTCCAGGGTGTGCCGGAGGGCCTCCAGTTGCCGGTACACGGCCGGCATTTCCTTGCGCAACTGCCGGAGGGGTTTGGGGGTTCGCGTCCCGGCGACGACGTCTTCGCCCTGGGCGTTGACTAAATATTCGCCGTAGAGGTAATTCTCTCCGGTGCCCGGGTCCCGGGTAAAGGCCACCCCGGTGGCGCTGGTCTCGCCCATGTTCCCGAAAACCATGGCCACGATATTGACGGCCGTCCCATTGGCCTGAGCGGGGGTGATGTTGAATTCCCGGCGATAGTCCACGGCCCGTTTGCCCATCCAGGAACTAAAAACCGCCTCGATGGACAATTCCAGTTGCCTGTTCACGTCACTGGGGAATTCCTTCCCGGTTTTTTCTTTGATCAATTTTTTGAACTTTTGGGCCAGGTCTTTCAATTGTTCCACCTGCAGTTCCGTATCCATTTGGACCCCGGCCTGTTCCTTGGTCTGGTTCATGATCCGGTCGAAATGTTCATCCCCGATGTTCAGGGCGATTTTGCCGAAAAGCTGTAAAAAACGCCTGTAGGCGTCGTAAACGAAACGTTCATTCTTAGTCAATTGGCACAAGCCTTCGGCCGTTTCGTCGTTTAATCCCAGGTTGAGAATGGTATCCATCATGCCCGGCATGGACATGGCCGAACCCGAACGGACCGAAACCAGCAGGGGGTTGGTTTTGGAGCCAAACCCCTTGCCGCTTTTTTTCTCCAGATCCTCCATATGGGCCCGGACTTCTTCCATCAGGCCCTTGGGCAGTTTTTTGTTCTCATCGAAATACTTGAGGCAAGCCTCGGTGGTGATGACGAATCCGGGGGGACCGGCAGGCCGATCTGAGTCATGCCGCACAAATTGGCGCCTTTTCCGCCGAGGAGTTGTTTGTTTTTGCCGTCGCCTTCTTCAAAATTGAACACGAAGTTTTTTCGGGCCATGATCCGTTTCTCCTTACTGCCGGGATGTTTGGGGTTTGGTCCTTGACCATTGAATAAGAGTTTGTTTTTAACTCATTTTTGTTTATAATGCAAATATCTTGTGAGGGAAGCGAATGGCCATGACGAGTGAGACGCCCGGAAAAGCTGAATCCGCTGATGCCGCCCAGGACTGGTTGATCATTTCGATTTTTTTTTGGGTCCTTTTTGTTCTAATCGTAAGTATCGGCTATTTGACCGATCCCAACTATGCACCCCCTTTATTGCAGCCCTAGGTCTTTAAACCCGAAATTCGAAGCACGAAATCGACTCGACTGAGCTCGTCGCAGGCCGAAACAAGCACGAAGGTCCAAAATCCAAATGATCGAAACAAAAACGTTTTGAATTTTGAGATTTGATCATTTGAATTTGTTTCGGCCTGCGACGAGCTCAGTCGAGTCGATTTCGAAATTCGGATTTCGAGTTTGAACCAGATTTTTTTCTATCGCCTTCATTATCCAGTCCAGGGCTTCTTCCCGGGTCGTGATGGCTCCCGACCATTGTTCCTCTTTAATCCGATCGAGCATTTTTTTAAACAGGGGACCGGGGGCCAGGCCCAGTTGGATCAGGTCGTTTCCGGTGATCAGGGGCGGGGCGCTCGAAAGGGGGACGATGACTTCCTTCTGTATTTGCAGGGCCTCCTGCCATAACCGGATCAGCCGGTCTTCCAGATCAGGGGGTTGGTCCGGACCCTGGGCCGCCCGGCAGTCGCACAAGGCCAGGAGAAAGAAACTGTTCAGGTCCTGATTGATTTCCTTTACCAAACGGAGTAAGGCCCTGGGTGTCAGTCTTCCTTGGGATTTTTCCTGAAGCAGATGAAAAGGGCGCATATGCCAACCGATCAACCGCACCATGGTATCCCTGGCCTGATGGCCCAAGCGGAAACGCTCGGCGATTTTAACAAACAGTTCCTGGCCGAGTCGATCATGGGAATGAAAAGTCCAGCGGTCAGCTTTTCGTTCGGCGGTGGCCGGTTTTCCCAGATCGTGGACCAGGGCGGTCCATTTCAAATAGGGCCGCTGTGCGCCGTTTTCCGGACAGGTTTTTAAGGCCTCGATTAACTCGGGTGGCAGGCGAGATTCACCGGCTAAAAGTAGTTCCAGACTCTGAAAAGCCTGAAAGGAATGGTCGAAAACATTTAAGTGATGAAAGCTGTTCTGGGGGGTATTCTTAAGCGGGAGGAACTCCGGAAACAAGATGTCCAATATCCCGTCTTCATTCATGAGCGACAGGCTGGGGCCGGCCTCCGGCTGGCTAAGCAATTGGACCCATTCATAAAGCCGGCGCTCGGGCGCCGACCGGTTCAGGGACGGACCCCATTTTTTCAATCCCTGCCGGGTCTCCGGTTCGATCTTCATCCCGAGTTGCGCTTTCAGGCGATAAGCCCGCAGCAGGCGCAGCGGGTCCTGGTCAAAACTATTCGGGCCGCACTGGCGGATGATCCCCTGAGCCAGATCACCCGCCCCGTTCAAAGGATCGATGGGTTCCCAGGGATCGGGACCGAAGGCTGGGTTCAAGGGCAAGGCGATACTGTTGATGGTGAAATCCCGATCCCTTAAGTCTTCAGGAAGGCTGGAGGCGCGAAAACCGGCAAAGTCGAATTGAAGGCCGGGAAGGACTACTCGGGCGGTGGCCTGGTCCTTTTTTAGGAGAACAAAGGTTCCCTGGGCGGCCTGGGCAAACTCTTGGGCCAGCTCCAGGGCTTGATGGGAAACCGCCAGATCGATGTCCCGGGTGGCTCTCCCCTGAAACCAATCCCGGACCAGGCCGCCGGTCAGGTAACAGGAACACCCCAGTCGATCGGCCATTTGGCGAAGGGTCCGGAAAAGCGGTTCCTGGGTGACCCAGTTTCTTAAGGCATTTAGTTGGATACCCTGTCGCTCCAAATTAATCCCCAAAGGCGTGCCCTTTAAACCCGAAATTCGAAGCACGAAATCGACTCGACTGAGCGGCTCGACCTGAGCTCGCCGACAGGTCTCGTCGCAGGCCGAAACAAGCACGAAGGTCCAAAATCCAAAGGATCAAAACAAAAACTCAGTTCGGATTGTGAATCGGTTAACCTGCCTATGAAAGACTATCCTTCTATTTTGTTGATCAATCCCCCCCTTTGGGATTTTTCCGCTTATGACCTCTGGGCCAAGCCGTTGGGACTGTTGTATCTGGCGGCCGCCTTGCGGGCTAACGGTTACCGGGTCCATTGGTTGGATGCCCTGGATCCCCATTTCCCTCAGAAGCAGGCCTTATTTTCCATCAGCCCGAGAAAGCGCTACGGAATCGGGCCATATTTTCGGCAGCGTCTCGCTCGGCCGCGGGCGCTGAAAGAGATACCCAGATATTATTACCGATTCGGATTCCCGCCCCGGCTTTTTAGAGACGCCCTGTTAGAGATCCCGGAACCTCAAGCCGTACTGATCACTTCCCTGATGACCTACTGGTATCCCGGGGTTCAAGAGGCGGTCTCTCTGCTAAGAGAGGTTTTTCCGAAAACCCCGCTGATTCTGGGAGGCCTCTATGCCGGTCTGTTGCCCGATCATGCCCGCGCCCGGAACGACGTAGATTATCTTATCACCGGAGAAGGGGAGGGGGCAATTTTAAAATTATTGAAGGGCTTGACCGGGTTGACTCCGCGGAAGACTCCCGACCCGGAAGACCTGGATACGTATCCCTTCCCGGCCTTTGATCTGTATCCGCGGCTCCCCTACGTCTGTTTGCTGACCGCTCGAGGGTGCCCATTCACCTGTCCCTACTGCGGATCCCGGCTCTTGCAGCCCCGATTCCGGGAACGGTCCCCGGAGAACATTTTTGAGGAAATCCGGCATTGGCATCAGGGGTATGGGGTGAAAGACTTTGCCTTTTACGACGATGCCCTGCTGATCCATTTTGAGCAGCGAATAGGGCCGGTTTTGGAGCGGATTATTCGGGAAGGCTGGGAGCTCCGCTTCCACGCTCCTAATGCCCTCCAGGTGCGGGAGATCGATCGGCCCCGGGCCCGGCTGCTTTACCGGGCCGGATTCAAAACGCTCAGGCTGGGCGTGGAAACCACCAACTGGGAACGGCAGGAAACCTGGGGTGGCAAGGTCGATCCGGAATCGTTGCAGCGGGCGGTGAGGGCCTTGAAAGAAGGCGGGTTTTCCGGAGAGCAGATCGGGGTATACCTGCTGGCGGGTCTACCGGGGCAGACCGTCAGGGAAATAGCCGGCTCGATTATGGAGATCAAGAAAATGGGCCTTCGACCCCGCCTGGCCGAGTATTCGCCCATCCCCGGAACGGCGCTCTGGCCGGAGGCCTGTGCCGTTTCCCGCTTCCCCCTGGAGGAGGAACCCCTGTATCACAACAATTCCCTTTTCCCCTGTCTAAACCCCTTTTCCTGGGACCAGGTGCAACGGTTGAAGGATCTGGCCCGGAAGTGAAGGGCAAACCGTTTTAGCCCTGGCGAACCTTTTGTGATTAGCCCGCAAAAAGTCCCAACCTGTCATCCTGAGCCCCGCTCTTGTCATCCTGAGCCCCGCGTTGGTCATCCTGAGCGAGGCGAAGGATCTCGGTCCTCGGCGCGGGGTAAACTCCGCGAAGGATCTTGTAACCTGTTGAAAAACAAGATTCTTCGCGTTCGCTCAGAATGACAAGCACTCTCTGAAGGGCTTTTTGAGTCGGGTTAGGGGAGAGGATCTTCCGCGGCTGGAAAAGGACGATTGATCAGTGTGGCCAGGTAGGCGGCGCCGAAGCCGTTGTCGATGTTGACCACGGCCACCCCGGAGGCGCAGGAGTTGAGCATGCCCAGCAGGGCCGCCACTCCCTGAAAGCTGGCCCCGTACCCCACGCTGGTCGGTACGGCGATCACCGGCCGGTCCACCAATCCGCCCACGACGCTGGGCAAGGCCCCTTCCATGCCGGCCACCACAATCAGGACCGAAGCCAGGGCAATCTTTTCCTGATGGGCCAGCAGGCGGTGAAGTCCGGCGACCCCCAGATCATAGAGATGCTCCACCGGGTTGCCCATGACCCGGGCCGTGATCAGGGCCTCTTCGGCCACGGGTATATCCGAGGTCCCGGCGGAAATAACCAGCACGGTCCCCCGGGCGGATTGGACCACCGCCGGCTTCTTTTCCAGGGTCAGGACCCGGGAGAGGGGGTGGTAGACGGCCCGGGGATATTTTTTCATTACCGTCCGGGCCTTGGCCGGGTCCAGGCGGGTGACCAGGATGTTTTCTCCCTGACGGGCCATCCGGATCATGATTTCCAGCACCTGGGCGGCCGTTTTGCCTTCCCCATAAATTACTTCGGGGAATCCTTTGCGCAGGGAGCGGTGATGGTCAATCCGGGCGAAACCAATATCTTCAAAAGGCAGATGTTTGAGGCTTTTCAGCGCCCCGTCTACCGTAAGTTTACCCTGCTTGACCTGGGCCAAAATTTTCTTTAACCGTTCCGGGTTCATGATTAATTCCTTCGGGCAATCTGTTTGATTTTAAGTCTCAGATCTTATAGAATAACCTGAAATCCGGCAACCCTAAAAAGACCATATCCCATGAATAGTAAAAATGAGTATTCCGCCTGGATGGAAATCACCCTCACCATTCCGGCAGACCTGGCCGAGGAGTGTTCGGTCATCCTCTTCGAGGAAACCGGAAGGGGCACCTATAAGGTGGATCCTGAAACCGATTCAGACGGGCCGCAGCGGATTCGGGGCTTTATCCCCCGGGATGAGGCCTTTCGCCGGCAATTGGTGGGGCTTAAAAAAAGGATCGCCTCCTATTTTTCGTTTTTCCCGGAGCTCCCCTCTCCCTGCTGGGAGCTGCGGCTGGTCCCTTCGGAAGATTGGCAGGAAAACTGGAAACGGAATTTTAAGCCCCTGAAGCTCTCCCCCTTCCTCGTGATCTGTCCAACCTGGGAGGAATACCGGCCTGAAGGAAAGGAAAAGGTCCTGCGCCTCGATCCCGGCCAGGCCTTCGGGACCGGGGGTCACGCCACCACCCGGTTGTGCCTGAAGGTCCTGGAAGGCCTCTCCGAAGGAACCGATCCGCTCCGCCACCCTTTGACCCGGGTCCTGGATGTGGGCACCGGGACCGGGATCCTGGCTCTGGCGGCGGCCCTGTTCAATGCCCGGTCGGTCCTGGCCATCGACTCGGACCCCCTGGCGGTGGCAGCGGCCCGTCTTCATGTGGCTATTAACGGCTTCGAGTCCATCATTCGGGTGGAAGAGGGGACGGCGGAGACCCTCCGGGGTGTTTACTCCCTGATCATAGCCAATTTGACCTTGGCCGATCTGCTCCCTTTGGCCGGGGTGCTCCAAAATCTTTTGTCCCCCGGGGGACTACTGGTCTTATCCGGCATCTTACATTCCCAGGCCAAAGAATTGATTCGGGCCTTTGTTCTCCACAGATTGACCTTTCAATGCCTTTACCTGGAAGAGGAATGGGCTGGCGTCTTGTTTTCCAAGGAGCCAGAAGTAATTGGTTAATAATTTAGTTATGATAGTTTGGCAAAAAGTCCCGAACTGTCATCCTGAACCCTTCGCCTTCCTGTCATCCTGAGCAACGCGAAGGATCTCGTCTCCCGGCTCAGGATAAACTCCGTGAAGGATCTCCCAACTCGATAAAACTACGAGATTCTTCGCATTCGCTCAGAATGACAAGCCCATTTATGTTTCCTTTTTGCGATACCATCAGCTATGACGCTTAGACGTTTTTTTATAGATTCCGGCCGCCTTTTACAAGAGAGACCCTCGCTGGGGGGGGAGGAAGCCAAACATATCCAGCGGGTTCTTCGAATGAGCCCCGGCGACCGGATGATTCTTTTTGATAATACCGGTTGGGAATATGAGGCCCAAATAACCGGTATGGTGTCAGGGCAGGTTTTTTATGAAGTGTTTGGGAAAAAAAAGGCCCCTCGGGAATCCCCGCTGAGGATTACCCTGGCCGTTCCCCTGATTCGACCGCAGCCGCTGGAGTGGATCTATCAAAAAGGCACGGAGCTGGGAGTGGATTCGTTTTGCCCTTACTATTCCCGCTTTTCCGGACGCAATTTTTCCAGCCAGGAATGGGGGGGAAAGCAGGAACGCTGGAAAAGGATCATCACTGAAGCGGCCAAACAATGCGGCCGGAATCAATTACCCGAACTCATGGCCCCTTGCTCCTTTGATCGGGTGCTGGAGGCGGGGGACCGGGCCCTGCGAATTCTGCCCTATGAAGGAGAAACCGTTTATACCTTAAAGGAAATAGCCGATAGATACCCTGAGACCGGGCGAATAATGGCCTGTATCGGACCCGAAGGGGGCTTCAGTCCGGAAGAGGTCCGCCAAGCTGAAGAAAAAAACTTTATTGCCGTCTCCCTGGGGCCCAGGATCTTGAGGGCCGAAACAGCGGTCCTGACCCTGATCGGGCTCCTGCAATTTCTCTGGGGGGACCTGGGAGTGAATTTAAAAGGAGGTTCTGATGCGTTGTCCGAAGTGCGGATATAATCAATTTGACCATCCGGACACTTGTTCCAAGTGCCGGGCGGACCTTTCGGAGGAGCGATTTCGTTTAAATCTTCCCGAAGGGCCTTTGAATCCCATTTCCCTGACGGAAATCCTGAAAAAGGTCCAATCGGGTTCGGTCAAGTCGGACCCGGCGGAGGGGACCGCGAAAATCCAGCCGAAGACCCCTTCCGCCCCAAAAACCTTGTCCCTGGATCTCAGCGACGAGACCACTGTGGCCGCCCTGTCGGAAAAATGGAAAGCCAACCCGGGGGAGGGGGAGAAGAAACCCGGCGAAGGATTGTCGGTGGACCTTACCCTGGAATAAAACCCGATATTTTTCTTGACAAAATTCCGGGAATCTTTAAAGTGAAACCCGTGCCGAGGTAGCTCAGTCGGTAGAGCAGCGGACTGAAAATCCGCGTGTCCGCAGTTCGATTCTGCGCCTCGGCACCACGTTTTTTTCGATAGATAAGAGAGGCTTAACCGGAAGCGGTTAGGCCTCTCTTGTTTTATGCCCGGGTTCTTGGTAGAATCGTTCCCGTTTTCGCAGGAGACTCCATTCATGAAGTCCCATAATCAACAGTCATTTCCCAAATCCGCCACCCCGGCCGAAAAAGGAAGGCGCCTTTTGGAGATGGTGGGTCCAGAGGATACCCTGGCCATCATGATCAACGCCGATCCCGATGCCATGGCCAGCGCCCTCGCCTTGAAGCGGATTTTCTGGCGGAAGGCTAAGAAGATATCGATCTATCACCTCAACCCAATTCAGCGGGCGGATAATCTGGCCATGGTCAGATTTTTGAGAATTGAGCAGGAGGATATCGGGCGCCTGAAGCCGGCCCTGATCACCAAATGGGCCGTGGTAGATTCCCAGCCTCATCATTATTCGGAATTCAGGGACATTCCGTTCGATATCGTCATCGATCACCATCCCTGTGAGTGGGGATTGCAGGCGGATTTTGTGGATGTCCGGGAAGATTACGGTGCCGCGGCCACCATCCTGACCGAATACCTCAAAGGGCTTAAAATCCCCCCCTCCCAGAAATTGGCCACCGCGCTTTATTACGGAATAAAAACCGACACGGACAATTTCGTGCGGGCGGCTATCCTGGAAGACATCAGCGCCTTCCGATATCTGTATAAATTTTCCAATATGAACATCATCAAAAAAATTGAGTCCTCGGAAATAACCCGGAAAACCCTGGCCAGTTACAAACTGGCCCTCGATAACCTGGCTTTCGTGAAGGACAAGGCCTTCGTTCATCTGGGCGAGGTGGAAAATCCGGATATCCTGGTGATCATCGCCGATTTCTTTACCCGCCTGGCCGAAGTCGCCTGGAGCATTGTCTCCGGGACGCATAAAGACAAACTGATCGTCATATTTCGGAACGCGAATTTGCGGGGACACGCCGGAAAAACGGCCCAGCGGCTGTTTGAACGCTGGGGGGCCTCGGCCGGTGGACACAAGAATGCCGCCCGGGCTGAAATGCCGTTGGAGAACCTGCCGAAAGGCCCAAAAGGGCCCGTCGATGCGGGACTGTTTGTACTGCGAAACATCAAGGAGATTAAAAAGATATGAAGGCGACCGTGGGATCCGCTTAAGCCATGAAACCGATTTTATGGATAGTAACCTGGGGAGGGGTGATCTTGTGGTGGCTCTTTCCGGCCTGGGGCGGAGCGGAGACCCTCTCCCTGCCCATCACTCTGGATCCCCCTCTGCTGCGCGCCTTTCTCCTCCAGCAGGCATACACCGAGCCCGGGAACCGGGCGGTCCTGGGGGATAAAAAGGATGACTGCAATCGGGTTGAGATGGGGGACCCGCAGATCAAGATCGGGGAAGAACTGACGGTCCTTTCCAGCCGGATCCGCATCCGGGCCGGTTTGGCCGTGGGCGCCCGCTGTCTGCCGGCGATGGATTGGGAAGGGACCTTTGAGGGGCAGTTGAAGCCTGTCCTCGACCCCGAAGTTTGGCGGCTGAAGTTCCAGGTGAAAGATTCCCGGTTATACCGGCAGGCAGCGGATGAGCTTTCCGTGGCTCGGGCCGCCTGGGATATGGCCAAGGGGTATGTTCATCCCCACCTGGAGAAGATCTTCATCAACCTGGCGCCTCCCCTGGCCCAGGTCCGGAAACTGGTCCCGACCTTGGTCGTTCCCGAACGGCGGGAAGAAACGGCCGCCTGGCTTGAGACCCTTCGCCTGGGATCGCTGCGGAGTTCGGCGGAAGCGATTCGGATTGAATTGCTTATGGAAATGGAGAGGAAGGAGATCCCCAAGGCCGAAACCCCGGTCGTGACCCCCTTGGGGGAGGCGGATTTCAAACATTTGGAAGCCCTTTGGGAACTGTGGGATCCCTTTCTGGTTTTTCAGATCCTGGCCCTGGCCGGCCAGCCATTGACGGAGGAGGAAAAAGACCGGCTTCTCGGAATACTGCTGGAGATGCGGCACCGGTTTGAAACCGTGGAGGAGAAGGGCGCGCCGCCCTCCACCGATTTGGTCCGGGAGCAGTTCATGGCAGCCTGGACCAGCCTGGGACCTCTCTTCCGGAAATACCTGGTGCGGGAACCGTCGCCCTCCCTGGTGGGCTACCTGGGTTTTTTTACCGTCATGGATGCCCTGTCGGCCCTGGACCGGGCCGGGCCGCTGTTTGGTTTTGAAATCAGCCGTTCCGGTCTGGTGCGTCTGGCCCGGTTGCTGGACCCCGGGCGGCGGGACTGGCAGCCGGATTATTCCCTGGAGGTGGACTCCCGGTTACGGAGCGTCCTGTCGCTGGGCCCTCCGCTTGAGATTTCCGGAAGGGAATATGAGGAAGAGGAACTGGAATTCCCCGACGGGTTGACGGAAGAACCGGGGGAGGAACCGGAAGCCTTTCTCCCGTTCCGGCTTCGACCGGCATCCTCCTCGGTGAGGAAGAAAACGCTGGCCGGCCGGGAATTACTGGCCTGGATCCCCCCTTCCGGGAATAGCGGCCGATATATCCTCCGCGTTCAAAAACTGCTCACCCGAACCGTAGAGCGTGTCCTGGCCCGCAAAAATCTGGACCCGAAACGGCAGCGCCTGTTCCGGTCGCTGGTCCCGGCCACCGCCTGGCAGGAAAGCTGCTGGCGCCAGTTGATCGTTTCCGGAGGGAGGATCCGTTACTTGCGTTCCTACAACCGCACCTCGGTCGGCCTCATGCAGGTGCATGTCCGGGTCTGGCGGGGGATCTATACACCCAAAAGCCTGCGCTGGAACATCCAGTACAACGCCCTGGCCGGGGCGGAAATCCTGGAATTGTACCTGCGGCGCTACGGACTGAATCGGGGCGGTCCGGAGATTCTCCTTGACGACGACCTGCTCGCTCGGGCGGTGTACGCTATGTACAACGGGGGGCCCGACCAACTCAATCTATTTTTGAAACGGGTCCAACAAGACCGCCTCCAGATCAGCGATCGTTTGTTCAAGGAAAAATACGACTGGGTCGAAAAGGGCCAATGGGATAAACTGGGCGTTTGTCTGACCGGCCGGGAAACCTGATCCGGTCGATCTTCGAGTATTCGTCTTCATTTTTCCTGGCCCCCCGGTTATTAATAAATTCATTTGGTTCCCCTTTTGATTTTGTGATAAACTATCGCAATTAGCAAGGCAAACAAATCATCTTAACCTGGTTTGAATTAATTCGAATTAAAAGGAGAAAAAATGAAAGCGATGAAGGAGAGAAACCGAAGAAAAACCTGGATGGCCTGGCTTGGTGTCCTGCTGGTTATAACCCTTTTCGGCAGTCCGGCCTGGTCGGCTGCCCGTCAGAACCTGCCGATAATCGTTCAGTCCTTGGGTCCCCAGTTCCAGTCCGCCCCGACCCCCAACCCACTCGATCTGGAATCGAATCTAGTCACAACGGTTTTTTTTACCATTGCCATAGGCCCCGCCGGGTTGAATAAGGAAAGCGTTACCCTATATGAAACCGATGAGGCCGGCAATAAGGGCGCACAGGTCGGGGTTATGAAGGATGACGGGGCCACCGGCGTCAGCGGAGACGATGTCCTGGGGGACGGCGTCTACACGCTCAAGGTGGATCTGAACAAAGCGGGAGGAATATACCACTACCGGGTGTTCACCCTGGATGCGAGCGGCAAGGAATGGGGGTCCCTAAGGGGACAACTCTTTGTGGTGGATAAACCGACCGCCGCCATGGTGACCGCTGCCAACGCCCACGCCACAGCGGTCAATACCCAATGGAATATTCTGAAGCCCCCGGCCAATACATTCGACCTAGCCCAACAAAAATTAGTAACCTATATCAATGGGCTGTCGGATTCCCTGTTTGCTTACGAAGGGACAAACGGCGTTTATTATGCTTTTAAGGACACTCCTTTTGCCATGGTTCAGGAGACGATTCCCGATACAGTTCCCCCCTATAACGAGCTGGATGGAGGGTCGCGCGGCGCTGCACCATCCCTCAACCCGGCCAAACACCCGGATTTCCTGCCTTCTTCTCCGGCACTTTCCCAAGGGAAAAGCCTCCTGACTATTCCCCTGGGGGCCACTCCCTCGGACCCTAATAAGATCAAGGACAAGAAAGCCCTCTTCATTGATCCCTATTATTGGCAGCATCTGGCTACCACCAAGATGGATGATCCTAACGGCGGCTGGACCAAGATTAAGGCCGCTACCTGTCCCAACCTGGGGGAAACCGAGGTCAAGAACGGAACTACGGCCAATGTGGATCCCCATTCCACCGGGACGGCCATTTTGGACGCCTTCACCACCATGTCCAATTACGGAACCGTGCTTATCCACACCCATGGGGGGTATATAAACTATAACCAGCCCAATTGGCTGACTACTCTGGAGACCAAGATAAACGCCCTCCCGGCGGGTCCCCTTAAGGCATCCTGGACAATCTTTTTGTCTTATGAAAAGCAAATCACCTCCTGGAGCGGAAAAAAGCTGTTGTTCGCTACGGACAATTTTATCAATCCTCCTTTTTCTCTTGGCACATTGACGGCCCATAAATATTGGAAAGACCTCTCCATGGGACGCCTTTATTTGTACAATACCGGGAATATCCTGGTTTCCCCGGCCTTTATATCGGCCAAAAACGGGACCTTCCCCAATTCCTTGATCTGGGCCGGGGCCTGCCACAGCCTGCAGGACGACTCCATGGCCAATGTTTTTTTGGGGAAAGGCGCCGGGGCCTATTTCGGATTTAGCCAATCGGTTAAACGAAGCTGGAACGTAGCCCGAGCCGGGGATGTATTTGCCAAAATGCTCAACGAAAGCAAAACCGCCAAAGAGGCCTTTGATTTCGCGGTGTCGGGGGGAAATAATGATGGTCATGGAACTTCGCTCGTCATCAGGGGGAACCAAAACCTGAAGTACGAACCCGGTTTGCAGAACCCGAGTTTCGAAGACCCCACCGGAGCCGGAAGCCTTCAGGGCTGGACCGTAGGCGGCGACGGCCGGGCCTGGCGCGGGTTCCAGGATGACTCTCCCACCCAAGGAAATACCATGGCCGTGATCTCCACTGGTCTGGGGCAGACCACCGAGTACGGGTCCATCGAACAGACTTTCTGCATGCCCGCCAAGGCCCAGACTCTGAAATTTAACTGGAATTTTTATTCCGCCGAATTTCTGGAGTTTTGCAACCAAGGATTTGACGATACCTTCCGGGGGTTGATCAACGGGGCGGAGGTTTTCAGAACTACCGTAGATACCTTATGCGCGGCGGGGGGGTTGATCCCAACCGGGCCGATCGATGATACCTCGAATACTTTCAAGACAGGCTGGCAGACCGGAAGCGTCAGCCTGGTACCTTATACCGCAGGCACGGACATCACCCTCCGTTTTGAAGTCCAAGACAAGGGGGATACTATTTACGATACCGCCATTTTGATCGATAACCTGATTATCGAATTCCAGCCGTAAGGCCCAACTTCACTTTAAACCCGGGGGCAGGGGCAAATCCCCTGCCCCCGGAGGGTTAAGCCATTGAGATCCCTTCTTTTAGTCCTGATAATCCCTAACCTACTGGCCATCCTTTTGCTTTCCGGAAGACCGGTTTCAGGACAACCCCTATCCGGTAACATCAAGAAAATCGAGGGTTCATTGACGGGGGGGGCGATGCCCCTTCAGCCCTCGCCATCGTCCCGCAGCCGGATCGCTGTCCGGATGGTTGACCTGCTGGTGACCTCAGACGACACCTTTGACCTGATGTTGAACCCTTCCGTACTGGAGGAATTCAAAAAAAAGTCAGCCTGGACCGAACTTTTTTTCAAAAATCCCGTTTCCCTGACCATCGGGTTTAACAAACAGAATCGGTCCATATCTAAGATTCTGGTCATTTTTAAAGACAAAAGGCCGCATTATATCATTTACGGTTCCCCGGAATATGAAGAGTTCAATACCGCCGCCAATACCCAGGCCGGTCCGGAACTTTTCCAGCAGATTGAATCCTGCCTTCTAAAATAAAGTTTTCAACCACTCCTTTACTTCCGGGGGCAGGGAATGAACCCCTTTGGTGTAATCACAGCAGCTCCAATACTCCCGTGGAAGTTCAAGTTCCTGCAGTGTCTCCGGTCCGTCCTTGGTCATTTTCTGCAGGCGGACCAGATACGGTTCCTGCCAGGTGTCGATGGAAAAATAGAATGATTCGGGGTCGGGGTTCCCGTAGCGGCCGGAATAGCCGGTGTTCCCCCACTCCAGATGAACAGCCACGGCATCGGCCGGGCCCATGTCCCAGTCAATGGACAGGTCTTTGAATTTGGCTAAGGCGCCCATGAAATACCTCCATTAAAACGAGAATAAACCGTTGCAAGTTGCTTGTTGCTGGTTGCAGGTCAAAAGGATAACACTTGAAATATTTTCATGCTTCTCGGGTGCCCCCTGGGGCAGGGGGGTTAATAATTACTTTTATTTTAATCCGTTTCCAGCGTTTGAACAAGAAATGAATAAATTAGGAAGGAAGGCAGGAAGGAATCGCAAAGAGTAGATGGCTCGAGTGAGCGGACCTCAGTCCTGCGAGGGGGCGGATCATAGAGGACTTGATTCTGTTTTTAAGCCGGGAAGAGGTGCTTCAGGTGAATGAAGAGGATCCCGATATAGATGGTGTTGACCACATACAGTCCGTAATTGGCTGCGCGAAACCGGCTTAAAGAGGCCAGGACAATAGCCGGAATGACGGTCAGGATCATCTTGGTCGTAAAGAAAGTTTCCGGGCCGTAGCTCAGTGCCAGGCGCATGAAGGGGTTTAATTCGCTTCCGCCCCGCTGGATACAAACCATAGTAAAAAGGGCGTCCAGAACGGATAAGACAACCAGCAAAAGAGGTAAGATATAGGTAGTAAAGGGCAGGGTACCGATCGCCTTATGGTTCATATTCTGAAACCCCTTAACTGATATTGGTTTTTGGGTTAAGCATTTTGGGGCCAGTGCCCCCTTGAAAGGCAGGATCCATCACTTTTGAAGCAAAAACTTGGCCAAAATAATAAATTATTGAAAATACTGATAGTATTACATTTTAACTAAATGCTTGATAAGCGTAGTTGTAAGATATGCCGACGGGTTTCGGGTGCAAATCGAATTTGTTGTTCGCTTCAGTAAAAAAAGTACTGTAATTTCAATAAGAAATGAATTGGAAGGGAGATCTTTCAAGTCCGTAAAGAAAACCGACAATCGAGATAGGGCGGGATAGGGGTGAAGGGAAATTAAGGCAGTCAGGATGATTGTACCGCCAAAAGTCGAATTTGTCATCCTGCCCCCTACGCTGATAATAACCAGTTTGGGCACTTCTTACGAACCCATCAATAATGTCCTGGCCTATTTCCCCATGGCCCGGCGGCATTGGGCCGCATAGCGGTTGGCTTGATCCGAATCCGGGAAACGCTCCAGGAAGTCCAGGGCTTTCTCGTAATCCCCCTGATTGAGGTAATTCAATCCCAGGCAAAGGGCCAGTTCCCGGCTGTCCGGGTAATGTTGAAGCCCCTCGAGGAGAAGGCGATTGGACTCCTCGAATTCCTGCGCTTTTTGCTTCAGGATTCCCAATCCTAAATAGGCGCGATGATCGGGCGCATAGGTGAGGGATCTCCTAAAGAGCTTCTCCGCCGTGGCCTCCTTTTCACGAACCGGTTCCTTTTTGGCGAAATCCCCGTGGCTGAAGGTCAGGCCCAGGCGGGAGAGAAAATCGGCATGATGCCGGTTGAGGTCTTCCCGATCGATGAGTCCCAATTCGTCGGCGTAGGAATGAATGTTTTCAAAAAATGTCGTCCGAAGCCTCCGGCCGAATTCCAGGATTTTTTCTTCGGAAAGGCGGGGGTCTGTTTCATAGTACAGGATCCCCTCGATCCGATTCAGCCAGATCTCCTCGGTGATCCGGGTTTCTTTTATCAATCGGTCGTAAAGTGCTGTGCCCGGGAACAGGTCCAGGAGGTAGAAGATCGCTCCCAAGGGCTTGATTTCCCGGATCAGGTCGAGGCTCTCGCGGATGGTTTCCTCCGTCTCCCCCGGGGCGCCGTAGATGAAGTAGGCCCGGGGCAGGATCCCATAGCGCCGGGTCAGAGAAAAGGCCCTGCGAACGTCCTCGATTCGAATCGTTTTGTTGAGGGCCTGTCGGATTTTCTCACTGCCGCTTTCCACGCCGTAACTGATCTGAAGACACCCGGCCTTTCGCATCCAGTAAAGGATTTCCTCGTCCACCCGATCCACCCGGGAGATGGCATTCCAGGAGAGGGCCAGTTGCCGCTCGATAAGACCCCGGCAGATGGCAATGAGACGCTCCTTGTCCACCGTGAAGGTGTCATCCGAGACATAAAAAAAATTGATTCCTTTCCGGTGGAGCCGTTCCAGTTGGCTGACAAAGTAATCCGGAGAGTGGAATCGTATCCGTCGGCCCCAGAATTTTGGGGACCCGCAGAAGGAGCAGTCCCAGGCACAGCCTCGACTGGAAACCACATGCTGGAAGGTGAAATATTTCGCCGGGTCCGGCAGCAGGTCCAGGTCCCGGATCGACTGGGAGGGTTTGGTTTGGACCGGCCGACCGCCCTTCCGGAAGGCGATCCCCTCCACCTCCTCCGGGCGGTCCGCCCCTTTCTTTTCGAGATGCCGGATCAGCTTCCCCATGGGGATTTCGCCTTCCCCCAGGACGATATAATCGATCTCCTTAAAATGGGTCAGCAGGTGCCTCCAAAGAAACGTAGCCCCGATTCCACCCAGAACAATCTTCACTTTGGGGTTTAATTCCTTGGCGATTCGGGCGATCTCAATAGCGCCCCAGCGATTGGCATGGAGGATGGAGAACCCGATGACCTCCGGTCTTTCCACCTCCAGGCGTTCCCGAATTTTTTCGGGGGATTTACGCATATCGTGCCAGTTCCAGATCTCCACCTCCTGCCCCGCCTCTTTCAGGAAGGCCCCGAGATAATATAACCCGATCGGGGGAACCGTCACTTCTTCCCATTGAACCCGATCGACCAGGAAATAGGGATAGATAAGCGCTATTTTCATAAAGAATCACCTTGATTTCTTTTAAAAATATTATAAGGTCTATGTAGCATTTTAGTCTTTTTAAAAAAACCTTTTTTCGGGACGACTGAAGTCGCACCTATCCGATAATCCGGACAGGAGATTTTATATGTCTAACGCCTTCTCGGGGATGTTCCCCCCCCGGGCGATTCGCCTGAAATGCCGTAAAGGGCGCTGGGCCAAACCTACATCCGGCCTGGCCCCGGGATTTGCCCAGGCCAATATGGTCGTCCTGGATCAACGGCAGGCCTTCGATTTTCTCCTCTTCTGCCAGCGGAATCCCAAGCCCTGTCCGGTTCTGGAGGTGCTGGAGCCGGGTGAAAAAGAACCGATCAGGACCGCACCCGGGGCCGATATCACCACCGACCTGCCTCTGTATAGGATTTGGAAAAAGGGGAAATTGGAACAGGAAGTGAAGGACATTCGTTTCTGGTTCAATCGGGACCTGGTTACCTTTCTGTTGGGTTGCAGCTTCAGTTTCGAGGAGGCCCTGATCCAAGCCGGGGTGCCGGTCCGGAATATCGAGGAAAATAAAAATGTTTCCATGTATAGGACCAATCGCCCCTGCGATCCGGCCGGACCTTTCAAGGCCCCCTTGGTGGTGACCATGCGGCCCATCCCGGAGGCCCTGGTTCCCCGGGCGGTCCAGATCACCTCCCGCTATGCCTCGGTCCACGGGGCGCCGATCCATATCGGCAGTCCCCGCTCCTTGGGGATCCGGGACTTGGGCCTGCCGGATTTTGGGGACCCGGTGGCCATTCATAAAGGGGAAGTCCCGGTATTCTGGGCTTGCGGGGTGACCTCCTCCCTGGCAGCACTGTCCGCCAAAACGGACCTCTGTATCACCCACGCCCCGGGCCACATGTTTATTACCGATGTTCCTAATGAGACGCTGGCGGTGATTTGACCATTCGATCTGGGAATACAGGGAATCTTGGAATAGTGGAATAATGGAAGAATGGAATGGCGGGTGGGGATCCCGGAGTAGTGGCCCACTAATAGGTTTCCAATATTCCATCATTCCATTCTTCCTTCTTAATGTAACTGTATTGGGAGAAGCCGGTGAGTATCGATCTAAACTGCGACATGGGCGAAAGCTTCGGCGCCTACCGGATCGGCGAGGACGAAAAGATCATATCCTATATCAGCTCCGCCAATATTGCCTGCGGCTATCATGCGGGTGACCCGCTGGTCATGGACCGAACCGTGCAATTGGCCAAGGAACACGGGGTGGCCGTGGGTGCCCATCCCGGCTTCCCGGACCTTTTAGGATATGGCCGGCGTGTTCTGGAGACCCAACCCGGGGAGGTAAAACGCTATGTCCTTTACCAGGTGGGGGCCTTGGCCGCTTTTTGCCGGGTGAATAAAGTCGAATTGCAGCATGTCAAACCGCATGGCGCCTTGTACAATCTGGCTGCTCGGGATGAAAAAATTGCCCGAGAAATCATCGAGGCGGTGCTGGCCTATGATCCCCGATTGATCCTGGTGGCCCTGTCCGGTTCCCTTCTCGCCGAAATGGCCGGGTCGGCGGGCCTAAAGGTGGCCCGGGAGGTATTCCCCGACCGGGCTTACCTGGCCGACGGCCGGCTGGCCCCGCGCCGCCTGCCGGGAGCGGTTATCCATGAGGTAGAGCAGGTCGGGGAGCGAGTAATCCGGCTGATCAGCCGGGGGACCGTGATCAGTCTCGAAGGGCAGGAGATCGAACTGAAAGCCGATACCCTCTGCCTTCATGGGGACACCCCCGGGGCCTGGCTGCTGGCCAAAACGATTGGAGAGGTGTTAAACGAGGCGGGCATCCCGATCCAATCTCTTGGCCGGAACCTTTTCCCTTGACAGGGCAGGAGGCCTTCCCTAAAGTAACTTTTTTATAAATCAATTTTGAGGGTATAAGGTATGTTTAAAGTAACGGTCGATCCGGAAAAATGTGTTGGGGATGAGGAATGCATCGAGGTTTGCCCGGTGGACGTCTACGAATTGCAGGACGGGAAGTCAGTCCCGGTGCGGGCCGACGAGTGTTTGGGCTGCGAAAGCTGTCTGGAGGTTTGCGAGCCGGTCGCCATTACCATCACGGAAGTTTGATTTCAAAGCAATAATGGCCTGTGGACAGCTGAATCCACAGGCCATTTTAGTTGGCTCTAATAAATAGGTACTTACTTCTTTTCCACCGGGTGGCATTGCGCGCAGGTGGTGGGGCCGGTCTTTTTCCCTTCGGTTTTCAGCTTCTTATGACAGTCCTGGCAGTTCTTGTGGTAAGCCAGTTGCAAATTCAGCTTCTTACCCTCTTCGGCCACTTTGTGGCACTCGCTGCATTTCTGGACCTTGTCACCCTGTTTCCAGGTATTCTTCCCGTCCTTATAGACGTGGTGACAATCGGCACAGGCGATTTTGTGGACTTCGGCGTGCTTTTTGTGGGTTAATTCCACGGCCACTTTGGTGCGTTTACCGTCTTTGAACAAGGCTTTGTCGTTATCTATCTTGAAGGTATCGGCAACCTTCTGGTCGGCCGCATAGACCCAGGCCATCAACCCCAGAGAGAAAACAAAGGCCATGAGGATGGACATCACCGCTAAACCTTTTTTCATCCTATTCTTCACCTCCCTTCAAATAATTTATTTTTTAATTTCCAACAGTTACCTTTTTGTTGGAAAATACCACCAAAATTATGAACATATAACCAAACCCGACGAATCTGTCAAGAAAAAGTTGACAGGACCGAAAAAATCTGTTAGAAAGAAAATAGTAATAGCTTATTGAGGAGGCAACTATGTCGGGAACATTGAGCAGTCATAGTGTCTGGAGCATACTCCCCTGGGACGTCCCCTGGGATGCGGGGCATGTGGTATTTCTGGGCTTGGCTTACCTGGTGTTGACGGTGATCGGAGTTACCCTGGTGGCGGTGTCCCTGAAAACCAGGCGTGACCTGCAGGAACCCGAACATTAACTTTTAAGGTGAAGGAGCACTCATGTTTGGTCTGGGGACCCAGGAATTAATCATCATCCTAGGAATCGCCCTGTTTATTTTTGGGGCCAAGAAATTACCTGAGATCGGTAAGGGATTGGGAAAGAGCATCAGGGAATTTAAAACCAGCGTAAGCGGCGAGGATGAAAAGGAATCTCCCAGCCAACCTAAAGAGGTCGACAAGGAGAACAAAGCGCAGACTTCCTGATTTTTTTTAAACCCTCTCAAAAACCTCTCGATTGAACTCCGCTAAAAAAAATTGTGGTAATACCCCCGCCTGTGTTAGAATTAATTGATTTATAATTTCCTTTTGTTTATAAGGAACAATAAATTATTACCGAAGAAATCGACAATCCCCATTATTGGGATCACCGACAGAGGCTCAAAGACCGCCTGGCGGGAATGGGTTTGGTTTCGTTCCAGGACTACGAGGTGGTGGAAGTCATATTGACCTATGCCTTGGCCCGGAAAGATGTGAAGCCCTTGGCCAAGAAGTTGCTGCAAACCTTTGGGTCCTTCCGGGGTCTTTTGGAGGCACCGGCGGATGAAATTAAAAAGATCAAAGGGGTTTCCAACCATACCGCTCTTTTGTTTAAGCTGATCAAAGAGGCCTCGGATCGCTATCTGGGGGAAAAGATTTTGGCCTCCCCCGATATTATCGCCTCACCCCGGGATTTGTTGAATTACTGCCACTCCAAGATGGGCTGGCTGAAAGACGAGCAGTTCCGGCTGGTCTATCTGAATACCCGAAATCAGGTGATCCGGGAGGAGGTGCTGCAGGAAGGAACGGTGGACCAAACCGTCGTCTACCCGCGCAAAGTCCTGGAAAGGGCCATTCAACTCAAGGCCACAGCCCTGATTATGGTTCACAACCATCCCAGCGGATCGGCTATCCCTTCTCTGGAAGATAAAGAATTGACCCGAACCCTGGTCCAGGCGGCTCAAAATTTACAGATTAAAATCCACGACCATTTGATTATCGGTCGGGATGACCATTTCAGTTTTCTGGAAAACAACCTACTCTAAGGCCAAGCCGTGGAAAAAGAACCTATGAATAATGTTGAGATCCTGCGTCTGGAACTGGAAGAGATTTTGAAACACAAATGGATTGAATCGGAAAAGGCCGGTTATGACCTGGGTGACCAGGCGGTCTGGGACTGGGTCAAAAATTACGCCTTTGAATTCCGGGAATATTGGGAGGGTAAGAAGAAATTCTAGATTCCCCTTCCTCCCTTGATCCGCTCCCGCCGCCTTTCTTCGTTCTCCCGCATTGCCAGGGATTCTTCTTTTGCCCGATTTTTGAATTTTGATCGAATTCCGAATTTTGACTGGAGGTCTCTGTGGCTCACCCAGGGATGAAAGATTCCTACCGAGTCAAGGCTAAACAAGAGGGCTTTCCGGCCCGATCCGTTTATAAACTGAAAGAGATTCAGCAGCGCTACGGGTTGATCCGCCCGGGAACTTGCGTAGTTGATCTGGGTTGCCATCCCGGTTCCTGGCTTCGGTTCTGTTCCCAAATCGTCGGGCCTCAAGGAAGAATTTTGGGGATTGACCAAAATCCTCCAACTATTCCCCTGGAACCCCCGATTTCTTTTCTCAAGGCCGATGTCCTGACCCTGTCCCGGGAACAACTGCCGGACTGGAGCCTGGAAGCGGATTTGGTCTTGAGCGATTTGGCCCCCCATACCTCGGGGATTAAATGGTTGGACCACCAAAGATCCTTGGATCTGGCCCTCAGGGCACTGGAAATCGCCGCCTGGATCCTGAAACCGCGCGGGGGGTTTTTAGTGAAGCTTTTCCAAGGAGAAGATTCCCCGGCTTTTCATAAAAAAATGAAGGCCTTTTTTAAACTGGTCGACACGGAAAAACCCCGCAGCTCCCGGCAGGAAAGCCGGGAGGTCTATCTCATCGGGCGGGGTTTTTCATACCAAAACGAACATCGAACATCCAACATCCAACATCCAACGTCCAACGAATGAAATACAAACCCCCATTAAACATTCGATGTTGGAAGTTCGATGTTCAACTTTTTTGCGGCCATTTTACATTATAGAATAGCAGGGCTAATGCCCGGGCTTCTCAACCAGCAACTTGCAACCGGCAACGCTTTTACTTAGGGCCAAAGGCCGGCCCGGTTATTGGCGGCGGCGGAGCGGGTGCTGTCGGTGCGGGGGAAGGTGTCTTTTTACTTTTGCGGACACTGGCCTTAGCGGAGGCCGTTGAAAAACCGGGTTGTTCTTTATTGGCCGTGGCCAGCGTCAACGGGATTCTGACCACTTCCTGGGCTCTCAATTTGAAGGGCTCCTTGTCCAGGTTGTGGCTGGCCAGGACCTTCCAGTTGTTGGCATTTCCTGAATACCACTTGGCGATGGTGGCCAGGGTTTCGCCGGCGTAGACCTTGTGAAAAAGGTAGTCTGCGTTCGGGGGGGGAAGTTCTGTCGCAGCCGGGGGCTGCGGAGGTGGGGAAGCAGGGACCGGAGGAGCGTGGGGCGCTTTCTCTTCCGCCCGCTGAACCGCCGGTTTCTCGCCCAGTGCCCTTAGAAATTCATGGTCGGAAAAGAGGGCTTCCACAATCATCACCAGGGAATCGCTGAAGCTTTCATTATAGTTGGTTTCCGACAGGCTGCGCCCGAAGTTTTTTCCGGCGCCGGAATAATTTTTTTGGAAAAGAACCCGCCCGTTCTTATCGCGCACCTCCAATTTTAGCAGAGTCTCCGTGTTGTAGCGGTTGGTTTCAACCGTCCAAAATTTTATCAGGGACCCGCCAATGATTTTTTCGGCCTGTGCCGGGCTGCCGACCACGTAAAATCCTTTATGCCTAAATTCCTTATCCAGGGCCGACTTGACGAGGTTCCCGGCCGCCTGGGGGTCGGAAGAAACCACCATTACCCGGTTCCCCTTGTCTTCCAGATTTTCACCCAGGAGGCGGGGCTGGGAACGCTGATCACGGAACTCGTCAAAAAATATTTTTTGTGCGGGAACTGAGGACGGCGATTTTTTTACCTTGGCATTGGGTTTGTATTCCACCTGGATGGTCTGCTCGGACCCTCGGGCCTCGATGAACCCTACCCCTAACAATAAGACGGATAAAATAATTCCTAATTTTTTCACGGTTCGACCTCTCGATTCATCTTGGCTAGATTCTTACATCCATTGTTCTTTTGAAATATTTTTGGATAGGCTTTTCATATACCTCCTCCTACTTGGGGCCAAAAACCGGTATTGCCGGAGCAGGGGCAGGAGGCGCGCCGACCGGGGGAGTGGCCGGCGGCGGTCCTTTCGGTCCTTTTTTGGCGGGCTTGGATACCGGGCCTGAGTCCGTGGAGTACTCCGGCTGTTCCGAATGCAGCGTAGCCACGGAGAAAGGTACCCGAACCACGTCGCCCCCTTTGAGTTTGAAGGGACTGAGCCCCAGGTTGTGTTGGGCGATTACCGGCCAGAGGGTCGTATCGCCGGTGTACCATTTGGCAATGGTGGCCATGGTTTCACCGGGGATTACCCGATGCTCGATGAATTCTGATGGGGGCTTTTCCGCAGCCGGCGCGGCGACTGCAAGCGGAACGGTTTTGGGCGGGGCTGACTCGGTTTTGCCGGTCATGGGTTTTTGGACTTTGGCCGGGCCTGGAACCGCCGGCTGTTCCAGCCCCGCAGTTTTCGCGGTTAGGGGCGGGCTGTCCGCCTTTTCCGGCTGCGGAGGACGTTCGACCAGCGGTTCGGGCAATGGGCTGGGCGCTTTAGCCGCGGTGCCGGGAGCTTCTTTGACGAGGGGTGGGGCAGTGACAATCGGGCGGGCCGGAGCTGCCTTTTCACCGAGGGCCTTGATGAAATCCTGGTCCAAAAAGAGGGTCTCGATGATCATGACCAGGGAGTCGCTGAAGCTTTCGTTATAATTGGTTTCCGACAGGCTTCGTCCGAAATTTTTCCCGGTCCCGGTAACCAGGCGGCTAAAGATGACCCCCCCGGAGGGATCCCGGACTTCCATCCTGACCTGGGTTTCGGTATTATACCGGTTGGTCTCCACCGTCCAGAATTTGATCAGCGATCCGCCGACGATCTTGTCGGCCTGGGCGGCTTGATCCACCAGCCTGAATCCCTTTCTTCTGAATTCGTTGGTCAGGGCCGCTGCGACTAAATGACCGGAGGCCTTCGGGTCATCGGTGGCAATGACCACCCGTTTGGCCTTGTTTTCCAGGTTTTCTCCGATCTGCCTCGGATCAGACCGCTCATCCTTAAGTTCTCCAAAGAATATTCTTGCCGGAGGAACGGATACCGGCGAAGCCTTTACTTTGGCATTCGGTTTATATTCGAGGGAAATGGTCTGCTGGGCGGACTGGGCATCGGAGGTCAGAAAAAGGAAAAAAATCCCGACGGCCAGAACAGCGACCGGTTTAAGCGCGGTCAGGGGCTTTTTTCCAAAGGGGTGGTGCATAGGTCGGCTACTTGGGCCCAAATACCGTTCCGGGCGGTGAAGGCTTGGACTCGCCGGAGGTTTCTGATTCCTTAGGGGATTTTTTGCTGGCCGGAGGGCCGGTGGCCGTTGAAAAATCGGGCTGCTCCTGGTGAGCAATCGCCAGGGACTTGGGCACCTTGATTCGCTGCCCGGCCTTTAAATTAAAGGGTTGGACCCCGGGATTATGGGGCGCTATCTCCTTCCAGGCCGTGGGTTTGCCGTTGTACCATTTGGCAATGGTGGCCAGGGTTTCACCGGTCAGGACTTTATGGAGGATAAATTCTTCGGGGGCCGGCGGCAAATCCTTGGGAGCGGCTGGTTCCGGCGGCGGTGGGAGCTCTTTGGGCTTCACCGGTTCCGGCGGTTTGGCGGGGGCTTCGGCGGCCTTGGCCGCTTGTTTGGGTTTGCTGTCCTCCGGGGTGACAGCCTTCTTGGTGTCTTCATAGGCCTTGACGAACCCTTCCCGAATCGATTTTACTTCCTTATCGACCTGGGCACATCCGAACCACAGAAGCAAGGAGAGACAGGAAACTGTTTTCAAAAGCCGGATCATGGTCATCCTCCCAAATTTTGCAGGTAGCTTCGAGCCAGGCTGTTGTTGGGATTGATCTTAAGGGCCTCCCGGAAATACGTCTGAGCCTTGGCAGGATCGTTTTTCTTTAAGTAGCTGATACCCAGGTTGGTCAAGACCTCATCCTGGAAAGAGGGAGATAGGGCCCGGCAGGAGTCGAAATATTTTATCGCCTGGTCGAAATTGCCCTGGCTCATGTAGATATATCCCAGGTTGAAATGGATTTCCGGGACCTTGTTATTCAAATTGATGGCCTTTTGATATTGCAGCACGGCGCCGGAATGATCTTTTTTAAAGGTCAGAAGCCGACCCATTTGATAAGGGGCCTCGTAATTGGTCGGGTCAAGGGCGGCGGCCTGCTCCAATAGTTGTTGAGCCTTGGCGGCGTTGGCGGTTAATTGGCCTTTGGCTTGATTGACCAGGGCCTTCGCCTGCGTTTTAGCCTCGGCGGGGGGGCCGGCTCCGGCCGTGACCGGAGGCGGGGGCGCGGCGCCGGCGCTGGGGTTGGTTTGCAGGTAGCTGCGGGCCAGGCTGTTATTGGGGTTCAGGCCAATAGCCTGTTTGAAATAGGTTTGGGCCTGGGTCGGGTTATTCTTCTTCAGGAAGGCGATCCCCAGGTTGGTCAGGACCTCATCCTGATAGGGCGGGGAAAGGGCCCGACAGGATTCATAATATTTGATGGCTAAATCATAATCGCCTTGATTCAAATAAATAAAACCCAGGTTAAATGAAATTTCCGGGACCTGATTATTGATTTGCAGCGCCGCCTGGTAATGTTCGATGGCGGCCGCGAAATTTTTGCGAAGAGTCAATAATCGGGCCGTCTGATATTGGGCCTCAAAGTTCTTGGGGTCCAGTTGAACCGCCTGCTCCAACAGTTTTTGGGCATTGGCCGGATTGGATTGGGTTTCATTTTTGGCCTGCTGAATATATTGTTCCACCTGGATTTTGGTCTGGGTGTTGGAAGAAGCGCCGGGGGAAGCCGGTGCGGTCTCGGCCGGTTTGCGGAGCGCGGCGGGGACCTCGGAAGGGGGCTTCTTTACCAGGCGGATTACCAAAACAACCCCCACTACCATGATCAGGAGCAAGACCACGGTCAGGGCGATGGTTTTTGAGGCCGGACTGCCGGTTTTGGCCCCGGGAGAAGGCGAAGCCGCCGGTTTGGGTGCGGGCGCCGGCTTGGGGGCCGGTACTTTGGGCGCCGCGGCCGGTTTGGGTTCTTCTTCGACCGGCGCCTCTTCTTTTTGGGGGGTCTTCCCCTTGGCTTCGACGACGAACGGTTTCTCCCCAGCCTTGATTTCTACTGTTCGATCAAAAGATGGTGCGGCTTTGGCCTTAATGGTGGTGTCGCTGACCGCCGGGGTCGGGGACGGACTGGGACGCATGGCCGACCGCAGGTCCTTCAGCATTTCCGAAGGGGTCTGGTAGCGTAGTGCCGGGTCTTTGGCCAGGGCTTTTTTGACGATGGTCTCGATGGCCTGAGGGATGTGGACGTTTAATACCTTCGGGGGGATCGGTTCCACCTGAACGATTTTATAGGCCAAGGTGACCGTGCTTTCCCCTTCAAAGGGGCGCTCCCCGGTCAGGACCTGGTATAAGACGGCGCCCACCGAGAAAAGGTCCGAGCGGATATCCACTTTTTGTCCGGAGATCTGTTCGGGCGACATGTAATAAGGGGTCCCCAGGACCGTTCCGGTAGTGGTGATGGACAGGGAAGGGATTTTGGCAATCCCGAAATCCATGACCTTGACCCGTCTGTCGTCCATGATCATGATATTGGACGGCTTGATATCGCGGTGAACGATCTGTTCCTGGCTGGACATTTCCAAGGCCTGCAGGATCTGATCAAAGATAGAGACAGCATCTTCCACCGCCAGGACCCTGGCTTCGTTCAGGACTTCGGCCAAAGTCCTCCCGGTAATATATTCCATGCAGATGTACTGAAATTCATCGGTCTCCCCGTAGGAATGAATGGTCACGATATTGGGATGGGAAAGACGGCCGGCGGCCTGGGCCTCCTGGATCAGCCGTTTGCGGGCTTCAGCCATGGCCGGCGTGGTAAATTCCACCTTCTTGGAAATCAGTTTCAGAGCCACAACCCGGTTTAGAATGGTGTCTTTGGCCTTGTAGACCATTCCCATAGCCCCCTGGCCGATAAAATCCTCCAGGCGAAATTGATCGATTACTTTTCCAATGAGGTTGCCGGGGTTAAACATGAGTGAGCGGGCTCCTTACGGATTTTAAGAAAATAACACCTTGTGGGCCGATAAAATTCGGTTATTGACGTCCAAAACTTCCAGTATCAGTACCATTCGTTGGTTAAGCGCCGTGAGCTGAATATAGCCGTTGAAAAATCCCCGGTTATCCAGCGGGGAAATAAATTGGGGCTGGGCCGGCTCGTTTTCCAGAAAGGCCCTGACCTGCTTGCCGTCCGGGGCCCCCTGGGCCTGCCCGTAGATGACCAGCCGATATTTCCCCGTTCCGGGATTCATCTGCGCCGAGCGGAACCAGTCAACGGCGGCCGGGGTGGTCAGGCCGATATTCGTGGCGGTTTGGAGGTTGGGGATGGTCAATGAAAGTTGTCCTCCGGCGGCCTGGGGAGTCGGTTTTTGGGGCTGGCCGGCCGAAGGAGCCAAAGCCGCGGCTGTTGTGGCCGCTTTGTCGGGAACGGTCGGTCCGGCAGCGCCTGGGCCAGGCGGCCCCGGGGCCGCACCGGTAGCACCGGTAAAAATGAAAACATAGCCGGCAAAGAAAAGGATCAAGACCAGCAAATGGGGGAGGACGCGGGCAAAAATATTTTTTTCCGATATTCTTCGGGCGATCATAAAGAGGGCGATCAAGGAGCCCAGCATCCCCCCGGTGATCATCAGGACTTTCAGAAAAGTAATAATGGAATGGTGAATAAAGGGAGAAAGAGCCGGCTCCTGGCTGCCGATCGGAATCCCGGCCGCCAGTGAATTATACAATTTTCCCAGGTATTTTAAGAATTCATAGACCCCATTGCTGAGAAATTCATGGGCCACGTGGGAAAGGTGACCGGCTAAGGCCAAGGGAATAAAGGCCATGCCGTAATGAGCCATGTTTTCCGACACTTTTTCCTGGGAGGCCGCTGCCGAAAGGGTGGAGCTCAAGGCAAAGGGTATGAAGGCCACCAGGGCAAAGAAAGAATAGACCACCGTGTGCGTGACCCATTCGGTCCAGCCCAGCGAACCTTCCATATTCAGCCAGAAAGTGAGTTTGGGGAATTGATGCCGGGCCATTAACCCTACCATAATCACACCGAAGACGGATAGACTGAGGACGGGCTGGGATTGGCGCCAGAGTTCCTGCAGGGGCGGTCGGAGGTTTATCTGAACCCCCCGGTTATCGCAACTCTTGAGGCAGTTCAGACACATCATGCATTCCGTGCTGGAGGAGATCGAGGCCGGATAGGAAAACATGGGACAGCCCTGGGCCTGTTCGGTCCCCTTGTAGCAGAGGTGCTGGCCGCACTGGGTCTGGCAGACCTTTTTGTTCCCCCGGACCTCCAGGATGCTCATGGTGGAGTAGGTCCCCAGCATCCCGGCCAGAGGGCAGAGGTAACGGCAGAAGGTCTTCCGTTCAAAAAGGACGCAAAAGAGCACCGAGAGGCCGATGATGATGACCAGAAGCATCCCGGTAGCCAAGGGTTTATCCGCCACCCCGAAAAACTCTTCGGCATAATCAAGGACCATGAAGGAAATCACGACGACCCAGAAATCCAGCCGCTTAAGAATTTTGGGCGCCGGGAAGTTGAATTTTTTCACCCGGGCAACCAGTTCGCCGATACCGGCAATGGGGCAGGCGCTGCACCACACCCGGCCTAACAGGAAAGCCGAGATGGGCAGGATGGGAAACCAGACCAGCCAGGTGATCAGCATCCCCGGGTTGTTGCCGAAATCCTGCAGGGGGTGGCCTGCCGGACGGGAACCGCCAAAGAGGGTGAAGCCGGCCATGACCACCACCATAAAAATATTGAACCAGATAAAGACCTTAGGGACCAGGGGGTGTCGCAGGAAATTCCGGATCCGGTCGTTGCGAACCAGGTTGATCTTGTGGATTTCCTTTTCCGAAGGGACGACAAAAATCAAATCCCCGGGGATGATCATATCCTCGGAAGAGACGATAGCCGCCCGTTGAATCACGTTCTCCAATTCCTTGATGTTCCCGGGCCAGGTATAGGAAACCAATCTTTCCGTGGCCTCCCGGGATAACCCGCTGGTTCGTTTCCCGTTTTTCCTGGAAAAAAGATTTAGATAATGATTAGCTAAAAGCGGGATATCTTTTAACCGCTGAAGCAGGGGCGGTAAGATGACGATACGATCTTTAAGCACTTCTTTCAATTCGGGGATGAATTTGTCCGACACCTCGGCTTCCGTCCCGGTGGCCAGGAGGATGACCTTGGTCTGGGCCTTGACGCTGGCCTGGCCGTAGACTCGGTGAAACCAGCCGTATTTGAGATAAGTGACCAGCTTGCTTTGCTGGTGGGCGTCCAGTTGCTCGGCATGAGCGACGGCCAGGGTGCCGCTCTCGATCATTTCCAGGTAGCCGACCTGCCCCTTCATGTGGGTGGCCTCCGGGTCGGGCTCGATGCCGAAGATGGCCGCCCCCACAGTGCTTTCCTCCAGGTCGGCTAAGGAGATCTCCACGTAGGGAAAATCCGGATGGCCCCCCATTTTATGAAAATATCGGGCCATGGTCTTTTTGCCGGTCCCGGAAGGTCCGATGATCAGGGCGGTCCTGGCCTCCTTGGCCAGCTTTTCAATTTTGATCTTGGCGTCCTTGATCTTGCGGTCTTCCCCGATGATCTGGACGTCCGTGGGGGTGATGATGTGCCGTAAGTTATCCTGGCGTTTTCCTTCCTGGTCTGATTCGGCCTGGGCCGTGCGCAGCTTTTTCAGGACCATTCGATAAAAGGCCTGATTGAGCTCCGGTTTTTTCTGAAGCAATTCATTCAACCGTTCTTTGCGGAGCTCCAGCAGGTAAAGGTCCACGCTGGCGATCATGGAGAAATTGCCCGTTTCTCCGGCCAGCAGCGCTTTTTCACCAAAAAAGTCCCCGGGCCCCAGGCGGTCGATATTCCTTTCCCCTCCCTCCTCATTCACCTCCACGATCCGGATTTCTCCGGAATAGAGGAAATACATACTTTCCACCAAGGCGTTTTGAGCCAGGACGACGGCATTTTTCGGAAAAAAGCGAACCAACAGATTTTGGGCCAGCAAAATCTTGGTTTCCTGGTCCAGCCAATTCAGCAGATCGCTCTTATTGATAAAAGATACCTTGTCCCCTAAGGAAATTTCGGGTTCCTTCTGGGTGAAGAGCAGGACGGAGTCCCCTAAGGTGATGCGATCGCCGGTCTTGAGCAGCATCTTATGAATGGGCTGATCGTTGACCTGAACCCCGTTTGTTGAATTAAGGTCTTCAACAACATAATACCCATCCTCAAAATGTATCTCCGCGTGGGAACGGGAGACTTTTTCATCATCCAGGACCAGGGCGTTGTAATTGGACCGGCCGATGGTCAATTTTTCCTGGCCCAGATTAAAAATCTTTTCGTTGGCCAACCCGGTAACCACCTCTACCGTGGGTTGGACAACGGGCTCTTTTTTAAAGGCCGTCAAAGGTTTAAAGGCTACCGTAGCCATTCCGTCTTCCAGGAGGGGTTTGGGCAGACCGCCGGAACTAGGTCCGGATCCGCCCACCTGACCGGCTCCCGGCGAGAAGAGCTGGGTCTGGTCTTCGAGTGGTTTGGGCAAGGGGGATGGGGTCTTGACCTCTCCCTTCACTTTAAGCCGGGAGGTCTGGTCAAACTGCTCAGAATCTTTCATAAAAATGGTTCCTGCCTATTCCCCGAAACCCCTTCCGCTCAATGGGGAAGGGCGGGGCGATGGTTAAAATTAGGAACGATACAAGAGCCTAAAGGAACGGATAAATCAAAAAGGGAGGGACCCCCAACCTGGTTCCGGAGGAGACCCCCCCTGGGTAAGCAGCGCTTTTAATGCATTTCGACAGCCATAACCTGGTTGTTCTGGAACTTTATTTCCACTTTTTGCGGCGTAAAATATTTGTATTCGGTGATGGCGCCCTTTATCCTTCATTTCCGTCGGGTTGCCCATGATTTGTTTGACCTGATCCATGGTCATGCCGGTCTGGATCTGGGAAACATTCGGGGCTGGGGCTCCAGGTTGTGCCGCCGGGGCTGCTCCTGGCGTTGTGCCGGCCGGGGCTGGCGCTGCGGGCGCCGGGGCCGCCGGTGCGGGTGCGGCGGGGGCTGGTGCTGCCGCTTGCGGCGGGGGCGGGGGAGCCTGTTCACGGCTGCAGCCGACTCCTAACATCAAGGAAGAGATAAAGACCGCTAAACCCATCCAAACCGCCAACCTGCAAATTTCTTTCTTTTTCATGCCCTTCTCCTTTCCTGCCGTTCGTTTTTTCAGGTAACTACCTGATTTTTGGATCATCAAGTCTTAACCTTCTAAGTATATAAGAAAAGTATATAATTTCAATAAAATTATTATGAAAATTCCAGGTCTTTAATCTTGACAAGCGGGCCCCATCGTGGAACAAAAAAGAGTGCCCTGGTTATCGGCAGATAAATCCCAAGAAATAGATATGATCCCAATGACTTCTTTACCGATTCACTTCTTCCGTCCCGCTTTCAGAACGTATGAACCGGGGATTTTTTTGGAGACCGGCCCCTGCGGTACCATGGCGCTTTCCATAACCGGGCCGGAATGCCGGCTCCTGTGCAAACATTGCGGGGCCGGCATTCTGCGAAACATGAAGGCGGCCGTCACCCCCCAGGCCCTTCTCCGGGAGGCCCGCGGGGTATTCCAAAGAGGGGGCCGCAGTATTTTGGTCAGCGGCGGATCGGAAAAAGATGGGGGGGTGCCCCTGGACCCTTTTCTTTCTACCCTCAAGGAAATACGTTCCGAATGGGGGCTGAAGGTGCTGGTCCATACCGGGCTGGTCTCTTCCGCAACGGCGGACGGCCTGGCCGAGGCCGGCATTTCGGCCGCCTTACTGGATATTATCGGCCACGACGATACCATCCATGAGGTCTATAACCTGCAGGCCTCGGTCGGTGATTATGAAGAGTCCTTGCGGCGATTGACCGAAAGAGCCATTCCCACGGCGCCCCACGTCATCATGGGGCTCCATTTCGGCCGGATGAAAGGTGAAATAAAGGCCCTGGAAATTATAAGGCGGTACCCGGTTAAGGCCGTGGTGCTGGTGGGACTCCGGCCGCTTTCCCGCACGGCCATGGCCGGGGTCAGGCCTCCCGATCCCGAAACGCTGGGGGAGTTCTTTGTCCAGGCCCGGAAGATGTTTCCTCGAACTCCACTGGTATTAGGGTGCGAAAGGCCCCTGGGCCGTCACCGGCAGCAGACCGATAGGCTCGCCGTCAGGGCGGGTCTGGACGGCATTGCTTTCCCCAGTGAACAGGTGCTGGTTTTTGCCCGGGAGAAAGGCCTGGATATACGGACCTCCCCGGAATGCTGCGCTCTTATTCAACCCGTCCCATGACCTGGCGCGTGATCGACACCGGATTTTTAAGCGGGGCGGAAAACATGGCCTGGGATGAAGCCCTGCTGACGGCCCGCTGCCGGGGAATGATACCGGATACCCTGCGCTATCTGCGGTTTACCCCCCCGGTGGCGCTGGTCGGCTACCACCAGGCCGTCTCGGAGGAGATTCGGACCGACTACTGCCGGGCCAGCGGCATTCAGATCAACCGGCGGGTAACCGGAGGCGGGGCGATCTACTTCGATGAAGGCCAGTTGGGCTGGGAATTGATCTGTTCCCGGGAGGCCCTGCCCGGCGGGCCCGATCTGGCCGGGATAACCCGGGCCGTCTGTCAGGCGGTTGCCCAGGGATTGCAAACCCTGGGCCTGCAGGCCGAATTCCGACCCCGCAACGATGTCGAAGTGGACGGCCGCAAGATCTCCGGGACCGGTGCCCTCCTGGAAGGAAACTGCCTGCTCTTTCAAGGAACGCTGCTGATCGACTTCAACCTGGAACACTTGATCAAGGCTCTGCGGATCCCCACGGAAAAATTGAATGCCCGGGAATTGTCCTCGGCCCGAGAGCGAGTGACCAGTCTGAAGGAACAATTGGGTTATGTCCCCTCGTTGGAAACGGTCAAGCAGGCGCTCGAAAGGGGATTTCACGGAGCACCTGGGCCTCCGGACGGCCCCCGGCGCCGTGGGGCCGGAGGAAGCGGCCCTTTTCCACCGGCTGCTTCCCCGCCGGCAATCAAACGAATGGATCGAGGGGGGGCGCCTTCCCCTCCGGCCGCAGGATATCCTGCGGTCCATTCACAAGGAGGAAGGGGGGCTTATCCGGACGGCGGTCAAGGTGGACCGGAAGCGAAGGAGGATTGCCGATATCCTGATCACCGGCGACTTTTTTATCCATCCGAAGCGGGCCGTTTACGATCTGGAAATGCGTCTAAAGGGCCGGCCGATCCATGACCTGCCGGGGATCCTGGAGGGTTTTTTCAGCGATCGGAAGGTGGAGCTTTTCGGCCTTACTCCCCGGGATTTCCTTAGGTCCGTTATCCTGGCCCTGGATAAATGCTCCTATCCCGACTTCGGGTTTACCCTGGAGGAGGCGGATCATCTGACCTGCTTCCACGGCACCCTGGAAGAGGTCCTCGCCGGCAGCGACCTGCTGCTCCTGCCTTATTGCGCCAAGCGGCCCGATTGCGGGTACCGCTTTCGGGAAGGGTGCGACCAATGCGGGGCCTGTACCATCGGTGAGGCCTATGCCCTGGCCGGGGAACAGGGTCTGACGGTCAAGACCATCCAGAATTACGAGCATCTGGTGGAGGAACTTACTCAGGAAAAAAAGGCCGGCATCCGGGGGTATATCGGCTGCTGCTGCGACGCCTTCCAATTGAAAAGGCAGGAGGCCTTTAAAAAAGCCGGATTGCCGGGGCTGCTGCTGGACATTGAAGACACCACCTGTTACGAGCTGAAACAGGAAGAGCAGGCTTACCTCGGCTCCTTTGAAACCCAGACGCATCTCCGGCTGGAGCTGTTGAAAAAAGTATTGGACGCCCGAAAAAAAATTCGGCAGGTCCCGGGACCGACGCCCGGGAAGAGGGCCGGAAGTGAACGTTCCGCGGACCTGTGACGTGCTGGTGGTCGGCGCCGGACCGGCCGGAAGCGCCGCGGCCCGGGCGGCCGCCCGCCAAGGGGTTTCGGTCCTGCTGGCGGAGCGCCGCCTCCGGGTGGGGGTCCCGGTCCGCTGCGCCGAATTCGTGCCGCTGCCGGTCGGGAAGTACATCGACCTATCTAATCCGGCCATTACGGTTCAGCCGGTAAGGGCCATGCGCACCTTTCTGCCCGGCGCGGACCCGAAAGAGAACCTTTTTCCCGGAGCCATGATCCGGCGGGACCGGTTCGATCAGGAACTGGCCCGACAGGCGACGGAGGCCGGGGCCCGCCTGGAGACCGGGCTTCAGGTTTATCGGAGAACACCGGAGGGGATCCGGGCCTGGGATGGACACCGGGAAGTCTCCATCCGCTGCCGGGTGATTGTGGGGGCCGACGGCCCCTGTTCCCAGGTGTCCCGCTGGATGGGTCAACCCCCGGACCATTCCTGGCGGCCGTCCAGGTTTCCCTGAAATTGTCCAAACCCCTGGACCATACTCGGGTTTATTTTCACCCGGAAATTCCGGGCGGGTACGGCTGGGTTTTCCCCAAGGGGGACCGGGCCAATCTGGGCGTGGGCCTGGGGGCCGGACCATCCCGGAATTTGAAAAAAACCCTGGACGAGATTCAAACGGGAGCGGATGGAAGAAGGTCTGGTTGAAGCCGCGGAAAAGCCGGCCGGCGGGGGCCTGGTGCCGGTGGGGGGGCTGATGGACCTGTGGCGGGAAAACATGATTTTGGCCGGGGATGCGGCCGGGACCTGCCATCCCCTCAGCGGCGCCGGGGTAGGGAACGCCCTGATTTCCGGGGAACTGGCCGGGGAAGCGGCCGCGGCGGCCGTCATCCGGGGGGATTCCGGTCCCTCTGAAACATACCGGAATGAACTGCAGGCCCTGTTGGGCCCGTCCTTGTCCCGGGCGGCCGCCAAGCGGCAAAAAATGATCCGGGATTGGAACCAAACGGATTTTAATGAAATGATCAAAAAAAATTGGATCGCCTTCAAAGAATACTATCGTTGAAAATTTCGGGTAGAGGAGGCTTCAGCCTCCTCGGTTGGGCGAGTGAAGTCACCCCTGCCCAAATCAAGAGAAGGAACATTATTGTTTCCATACATAAGGAGCTATTACGGATGTCGATTCCAAATAACCAGCCGAACCCCCGGCGCTTCAGCAGCCCGGAGTATCTGCAGATGAGCCTGGCGGCGGCCATGACCCTGAATCTGAAGGAGGGGCTGTTTTTCCGGAACGCCCGGCTCTACTGCCTGAATTTGCTGCTGACCTATCCCGGAGGCTGCCGGGGAAATTGTTCCTATTGCGGGCTCCAGAAATCCCGGGAAGGCGCTTATTCGGAAAAGAGCTTTATCCGGGTGAGCTGGCCCACCTACGATCTGGAGACCATCCTTCGGAAGACCCGGGAGAACCGGCACAAGCTGCACCGGGTCTGTCTTTCCATGATGACCCACCCCCGGGCCTTGGAAGACACGCTGTATCTGATCCGCCGCTTCCGGGAGGAAGTGGGCCTGCCCATTTCGGTCTTGATGAACCCGACCAGCATGAAGGCCGCGGATGTGGCCGCCCTGCGGGAGGCCGGGGCCGATGCGACTCCGGATGCAACAACAGGGACCATGTGATAATTCAATGTTTCCATAAATTGTGGGTTACGCAATTTTTGTATCACTATAAATCCAATCAATGACTCTCTTTAAGGCCTATTTAAAGGTTCTACATTGAGAAGCATCTCATAAAGGACGGATGACATCACCTTCTAACAACCCGAAATACGCTTCCAGGTAATCAGAATAAAGATTTTTTGCAAAGCCCCATTGGCCAACACCAATTTTCGATCTTTTTGATTTATTGTTGTTTTGAGTTTTTGTAAATTTGAATGCTTGTTGTCCATTCGACCAGTAACGTTTTATGAAGGACTTTGGAATAAAGTGATTATCTTCTACTGGCTTTGGTGCTATTTTTTTAGGTTTTGGATTTTTATCTTTTTCAATAAATGCCTCAGATTTATTTTTCCAGCGCTCATTATACAGTTTAAACCACACACCATTTAGCATATTTAATGCTGTTTGCTCTATTTTTTTCAATCCATCTTCATTAAAACACTCATTACGCTCAGTTTCTTCATCAATATATCAGCAGAGTACGTCACAAGCCTTGCTCAACAACTCTTTTGGATACAAACGATATTAGTTTCGTTAGCTCCAAAGCCATTTCTTCGCGCAGATTGATATGGAGGGCAGGAATTTGCTTGGTACTATGCTCAATTATTTTTTGGATTATTTGAGCTACAACTTCATCCCAGAGGACGGACACTCTCGCCACATCTTGTGGCTTAGAGTTTGGGAATTTGTTAGATATGACAGGTGCTGTCAAGCCCATTCTATTAGCCTAACAATAATCAAATTGCCGTATAAGATAGAGATTTATTTGTTTCTGTCCGTATAAAACATCGTCAGATTCAGTGTGAATTTAATATAAAATCTATTTTTCAGTCATAATACCACCGGCAGAGCCGGTGGCTTCAATTTATGAACCGCTCAAAGCTGTGATTCAAAAGATTCTCTGAGCCCCCTGTCCAAACCTCGGCGAAGGAGTCCAACCCAGGATTAAGTCGTGGTTCGTTTCGCTCTCACGATCTTTCTTTAGTCGTTAGGCAGCAAGTATTTTTTTAATCGAAATAAATCGAAATAAAAGAAGTTACATTTCTCCACCTTGCTTTACTTCAACGTTATTTATTTTAAATGTGAATATATAATCATTGACAACATCTTCTATTTGCAAAGGAAGAAGCACTTGTATGATTTTCCCAACGAAACTTTCACATTCTTTCTTAAATATCTCTATGTCTCCATCATACTTAAATACGGGAAATAGTGGTTCCTCTTCCCATCCACCAGGAGAAGAAGAGTATTTGCTATAGTAGCCCTTTCTATAATAAGCATAATCGGATGGATATACTAAATCTTCTATCCGCCCTTTCTTAGACGACACTCGGTGGTTGTGGATTATTTCTGTCGGCAAACTTTACACCCGAATGCATTACCCTGTGATTCCCTCCTTATAAACAAAGCTGCATCATCCCATATTATTTTGATAGAATAATTTGTTTTGTTTTCAAGAACAAAATTAAGATTCTTAGGCGATATAACCCATAGGATTTTTACCATATCATCTTCAAAATAATATTTTTCAACTTCTCCATCCTTCACTTTATTTATTTTTTTGCTCACCGTAACGTTTCTTAGTTTTTGCGGGTCTCTCAACTTCAAATAATGAAATATCGTATTTTGCAGTATAGTAAGGCTTTTGGGTGGTGGAGTATAAGTAGGTGTCGTATAAGTAGATCGTGGAGGAGTATATGTAGGTGGAGGTGCACACCCTATAATTGATGCAAAACTGAGGACGATAAAAAAAATTGAATGAAATTGTATCCGATTCTCCATCATACCGCTCCTTAATAGATTTAAGTCATTCTCTAAATGCGCTTTGTTTCGTCCTATTAGCCTACCTAAAAATACACCTTCATATTTAATGCGAAGTCAAAACTACTCAACTATATCAAAAAGAAATATTGCTAAATTATATCTGAATCAGCAAGATTTTACAACATATTCTTGGAATGTTACGCGCATTAGAAAGTCATTTAATGTAAGGTTTTAAAATCGCAGAGCACGGATGTATCACCGATCTGGCCATTTTGTGATATGTCGATGTAATCACCAAACCGCCTAACCCCATGTTATCGTATAAATATCACACTAAAAACTCCACCCACAGCGGATAATGATCCGGCACCAGATGAAGCTTATAATTCTTGCTTAATCAAGCGCTTTTGTAAGCATATAACAAAAATCCAGATAAATTTATCAAACTGTTATTTACAATTAATTGGAATAAAAGTCCCTGAAATATATTCATCCTGATCAAAATTATGTGTCAAAGTGTTATATGTTTTGATAAATGACCAGAAAGGTCCTTTTAATGTTGTCAGATTAAGCTCTGTTCGATAGATACTGCTGTCACGCATACCGTCTTTATGAGGGTGAGTATCGATTAGGTTACAATATATCTTGCTTCCTCTTTTCACTCCAGTTCCGTTTATTATAGAAATAAAATCACCTGGAGTGTCAATAGTACCATGCATCACATAAGTTGAGGCATCAAGTTGTATGATATGTAAACGCATTTTGACCCACTCGTCTGTTAAAATTCCTTGTCTTTCTGTAATATGAACCCAATAGCATCTATTACCTATAAAATTCTCAACTGACTGCACTTTAAAATTATCGAAACCCACTGTAGACCAATTATTTGGCTCAAGAATAATATACATTGAAGTTACATTAGAAAGGATTTTTTCCCAATTTTCTTGTGTGGTTTTCCAAGCTGCTGCAGTCATTGGCACAGTGTATTCCGTCCAAGAAACATTAGAAGGAATAGGCGGGTTCGGAGCATAATCAAAAGTTGCGTTTAAACCACCTCCAAGAATCTGAATCCTACCAAACCCACTTCCTACGCTGGGGAGTGGAGTATTTGGCACAATAGAAATAACATCATATGAAATGAATCCTCCATCAAATTTTGACAAGTTGCCATAAAATTTGGAAGGCGCTATTACAATAAAAGTACTCCCATCAGTATCAGTAATTTTCAAATAACCCCCTGGATTACCATCCGAGGATTTATAGATAATTTTAGCTCCATCAGCGGTCCATCCGTCATTTGCAGAATCGAATCGACTCTCAATAGAAGCGGAAAAGACATAATCATTATATGACCCAACTAAAAAGATAAAAAGACTGAACGAAGCAGTCAAAAATAATCTTTTCATTTTTTCTCCTTTTATTTTGATTTATTACATCACACCCCAAACTCCACCCACAGCGGATAATGATCCGACACCCGATGCGACACAGAATTTTTGGTCAACCCTGCCCCTGTATAAACATACGGTAAAAAATCAAAGCTTCCTCCGCCGGCATATTCCAGCGACAAGGCAATTTTTCCGCTCTTGCTCCGTGAACCACGCGACCTGATCATAAAATTTTCCCAGGGTCGGAGTCCCAGGATCTGCAAAGATCGACCTCGGCACCTTATTCAAATCATCCGGAACCGTTAATCCCGTCGATGTGAAGGCATTCCACAAATCATCCCCTTGTCGGTCAATATTGAAATCCCCCAGGGCGATCAGATTATGATGCCATTCGTTTTCTCGAGCTGCCCAGTCCGCCATCCATCTGGCAATGCCCTTAAGCTCCGGTATGCGCTCTGCTGAACTTTTCCCATAGTCCACATGCAAAGTCACCAGGATGAAGGTGGCATCTTTGCGCCGGAAACTGACCGCATAAGGGGTCCGTGCAAACTGGCTGCGTAGAGCATCTTCCCCAATTTCATCCAACCATTCCGGCGGAACCACCAATTCACAGGCCAGACCAGAGGGTTGCAATCGAGTGTTATCGAATACAAATGCCATCCTTTCATCGTTGCCGGCCGCGCCCAGGGTTATGTCGGTCATCAAAAATGCCCAGTTCGGACCAAGAAAGCTCATCATATCCCTGAGAGCCCGCAGATCGCCGGTTACCTCCTGAATAGCGATCACATCAAACCTGGATACGATCTCACAGATTGCCCTTAATCCACGGAGATCACGCTTAGGGGTGTCAGTCGCTCCAGCAGTCCATTCACGGGTCAGGGAACCAAATCGGCGGAGATTCCAGGTGGCAATTAACAGGTTGGTGTCAGTTTTAGCTGGAATGTCGGTATTGAGCGCCTGGGCAAGGGCGTTCAGCTCGGTTTGGATGGCAGCAGGCGGTGGGTCGTGAATCGTCGGCATCGAACACCCTGTTTTGAATAAGCTCAGCTTACAGAAACACGGTGGATCGCCAAAAACACGGAAATTTAGAAACTCAGAAATTTCTATCAGATTATCTCCGGATCAATCAAGCGGCAATTTAGAGCCAGATAATCTTACCAATTGAAAAGCTTGGATTTTTCAACTATACTGATAATAATATCAACTTGAGACTGATCGCTGTTTAACTCTACTTAATCAAAAGGAGATTCCCGATGCCGAGACGCATAATTATCGACCACCAGAAGCTCATCAAGATGGTTCAGGACGGAGTTCCACGGGCCGAGATCATGAAGAAGTTCGGCTATGGAACAGCTGCTCAGCTAAAAAATGCCTACATGACCGCATTGATCGCCGAAGGGAAAGTGCCAGCTATCAAAGGTGGTCGTGGTGCCGGTAAAGCTGTTAAAGAAAAATTGATTCGTTGTTGGAAAGCGGGGATCGATCGTTATTCCGGCTGAAAAGGTCGTTGAGCTGGGCATTGATTCAGCGGATAAATTTACTGTTCGGAAGACCAGGGCGGGGATAGCGTTGAAGAGGGTTATGGGATAGCGTGTTGATGTTATGGAGATTAGTGAAGAGGGCAGGCCAAAATATAGGCTTTCTGCCCTCTTTTTTTTG
>CAVQSS010000002.1:0-33093 GCA_963716045.1 uncultured delta proteobacterium
TGAACCGCCTCTCGATCTCATCCAGCGACAGCAGGAACCACAGGGGCCGCCCGTGAGGGCAGTGAGAGGGGTGCTCGGTTTGATCCAATTCACGCAGCAAGCTTCGCATCTCCGCTTCCGTCAGGGATTGGCCGGCTTTAATGGCCCCATGGCAGGCCAGGGTCTTCAGCAGCTTTTCGGTCTGATCGGAGTGGTCGGTTGTTTCCCGGCCGGACGTTACGGTCTCAAAAATCTCCCGCACGGCTTCCGCCGCCGGGGCGGTCGATAAATCCTGGGGGATGGCCCGTAATCCGGTACGGGGGTCCATGGCCCGGCGCCCAATCAAAACCCAAGGCCCGGAGGCCGGTTTCCAGGTCCCGGGCCGTTTCCGGGTCCGCGGGCGAAAGTTCGAGCACCGGGGGCGTCAACAAAAACTGAGAGGCCCCCCCGTCCCAGTGCTGTCTCTGAAGAAATTTTTCATACAGGACCCGCTCGTGGGCGGCATGCTGATAACCCACCAGCAGACCCGATTCTCCCACGGCCAGAAGGTACGATCGGTATATTTGCCCCAGGAGAAACAGTCCCGAAAAGGGACCGGCTTTCCCACTGACCGGCGGCCGGAAAAAGTCCGGCGCCGCCTCGGAAGCCCAATCGACCGCTTCCCCAAGATTCCTGCCCGGGCCGGGATGAGGGGAAAGCCGCCAGTGAGGTCAAGGCCGCCTGCGGTTCCCGAAGAAACGGCAGTTCTTCCGATAAGGCTTCCCGAAAAGGCGGAAGAAAGGCCGTCCGGGATTTGGCCTCCAGCGGGGTCAGGTTTTTTAAGGCTCGGCCCAAGGCCTTTCGTACCACCTCCAACACCCATTCCTCGTGGCTGAAGCGAGACCTCCTGCTTGGCGGGATGAATATTCACATCCACCAGTTCGGGAGGGACTTCCATCCACAAGGCAGCCAGGGGAAATCGGCCCTGGGGGAGCAAGCCCTGATAGGAGCGCAAAATCAGGGGATAAAGTACGGGGCTCCGAACCCAGCGGCGGTTGACGATCAAGGCTACATAGCGGCCGGTATTGAGGTGAACCTGGGGCGGGGAAATGAATCCTTGGACCCGGATTTTAATCTCCTCCCCTTCCGCTCCGATCAATCCCGAAGTCCGCTCTTTCCCCCAAAGCTCTTCCAATCGAAAGGCGCGCTGTTCCGTCGGCAACAAATGGAAGACCCTTTTCCGTTATGGTGCAGGGTCATCTGGATCTCCGGGAACCCCAGGGCCACCCGCTCGAAGGCCGATTGAATCCGGCTCCATTCGGCGCGTGGGCTTTTCAGAAAAGCCAGGCGCGCCGGGGTATGGTAAAATAAATCGTTTACCTCCACGGTGGTCCCGGCGATCCCGGCGATCTCCAGCAGCCCCTTTTTTCGCCACCCCAGATTTCCAGGCGGTGGCCGCTGCCGGCGCCCCGGGGGATGGAACGAATGGACAGCCGGCTGACGGCGGCAATGCTGGGCAGGGCCTCGCCCCGGAAGCCCATGGTCCGCAAGCCATAGAGGTCGTTGAGCCCCTTGATTTTACTGGTGGCATGCCGTTCGATGGACAAAGAAAGGTCCTCCAGGGTCATCCCCTGGCCGTTATCCGTTACCAGGATCTGGGAAGTCCCGGCTTGTTGAATCTCCACCCGGATTTCGGTGGCCCCGGCGTCCACCGCATTTTCCAACAGCTCCTTCACCACCGAAGCCGGCCGCTCCACCACTTCACCGGCGGCAATCTGGTTGATCAGCATTTCGGAGAGTATTTGTATTTTGTTTACCATAGGATCATTCGGGAAGGATGCCGGCTCTTTTATAGCATAAACCTTCGGCCTCAGCCAGAGGAAATCCCCCGGTTCATCCATTGGGGATTGCTTTGTCGCTTGGCTCCTCGCAATGACAGTCCTGGGGACTTTTTGCGAACTAATTCGCCTCTGACTTCAACCTTGCTTTTTATGACTTTTATGCGGTATTCTCATCCCAAGGAGGGCTGCCAAGGTTCTTCTTAAAAAAAAAGGCCTCTGCTTCCTGAAAACGCCTTCTTCCTGAAGCAGAGGCCTTTAAATCTTACAGCCATTGTTTTTATTACAGCCAAAAATATTTCAAAATATTTTTGGCTGGCTTATTCACTTCTGCGGGGGGGTTTAGACCATGAAACCGGAAGAAGAATTGATTCTTAAAGTGACCAAGGAAATCGTATTGAAATACATCGAAATCGGCCGACTGGCTATCAGCAGTTTCGACGAGGCCTTTCGGGGCATCTACCGTACCGTGGAGGAAACAGTACAAACGAAAAAACCTTAGGTAGGGACTTAACGCGCGTCCGTCAATAAATCACCTTTCGCAAAAACAGCCCCTGGGCCGGGGCCATGGCGCCGGCCTGGGTCCGGTCCCGTGAAACCAGAATATCCTGCCACTGCTCCAGGGTGATCTTTTTCATCCCCAGACGAACTAAAGATCCGACCAGATTGCGGACCATGTGCCGGAGAAACCCATCGGCCTGGAACCGCAAACGGACCCCTCCCCGGCGTAACCGGGTCACATCAGCCTGGAACAGGGTCCTGACCGTCTGCCTCACATCACTCCCGGCTGTCTGGTAGGCTGAAAAATCATGACTCCCTTTGAGCCCCAAAAGCCCCTGGCCCATCAGATGAAAATCCAGCGGCCGGCCGATCCACCAACTGTAACGCCGATAAAAAGGCGCCGGCCAGCCCCCATTCAAGAGATAGTAATCGTAGGTTTTCAGGCGGCTGTCAAAACGGGCATGAAAGTCGGGAAGCGCTTCCTGAACCGATCGAATGCGGATGTCGCGAGGCAGCAGGGCGTTTAGACCGCTTTGCCATTTTTCCGGGGTCAGGGCCGACAGCGTTTTAAAGTGGGCCACCTGGCCCCAGGCGTGAACTCCGGCATCCGTTCGGCCGGCTCCCGTCAAAGCGATCGGCTCCCGGGTGATTTTCTGCAATGCGGCTTCCAGGGTCCCCTGAATCGTGGGGGCCTGGGGCTGCCGCTGCCAGCCCTGGAAATCGGTACCGTCATAAGCGATAAGGAGGCGGACATTCCGAAAAGACATATTCGTTTATTTGGTTTGTTTCGTTTGTTTCGTTGATTTGGTTTATTATCGAAATCGGTTAATCGGCCTGATCTTGTTGAACCATATAACGAAATAAACCATATAAACGAAAAGAACGAAATAAACGCTTTTAGGGATAAAGCGGCAGTTGGGTCAGGCCCAGGGTCTGGTCCCAGCCCAGGAGAATATTCATATTTTGAATAGCCTGACCGGAGGCCCCCTTGACCAAATTATCGATGGCGGAGAGGATGATCAACCGCCCCGTCCTGGGATCCAGGCGCCATCCGATTTCGCAGTAGTTGGAACCCCGGACCCTAAGGGTGTTAGGGAGTTCCCCTTTCTCCAGCAAGCGGACGAAGGGTGCTTCCCGGTAAAAGGCGGCATAAAGATCTCTGATGTTCTCCCAGGTCGTTTCCTTTTGGGGATAGGCATAGAGAGTGGACAGAATCCCCCGGGACATGGGCACCAGGTGGGGTGTAAAGGTAATGGTCAGCGACCGCTCGGCCAACCGGCTCAATTCCTGTTCAATTTCCGGGGTATGGCGGTGCTCCCCGCCCACTTTGTAGGCCCTGAAGCCTTCGTCCACCTCGCAGTACAGGCTCCCCAAAGTAAGCGACCGGCCGGCGCCGCTGACGCCGGATTTAGAATCCGCCACCAGACCTACCGGTTCAATCACCTTTTCCTGCAGCAGGGGAGCCAGTCCTAAAATAATACTGGTGGGATAGCAGCCGGGATTCCCGATCAAGCGAGCCTGACGGATGGCCGGGAGGTGGATCTCGGGCAGCCCGTAAACCGCTTGTTTCAGCAAGTCAGTCGCCTGATGGGGGCCGTACCAGGCCTGGTAGATCTCCGGGTCCTGAAAACGAAAATCCGCGCTCAAATCGATCATTTTAAGCCTTTGATCCGGGAATAATCGGGCGATGATCTCCATGGCCTCTTTGTGAGGTACGGCGGTAAAGACGACTTGCGCCTCCCGGGCGATCTCCCCGGCCGCCGGGTCGCTAAAAATAAGGTCCGTATGGCCTAAGGAAGGGAAGACCTGTTCGACCTTCTTTCCTTGGTAGGTCCGGGAGGTAACGCCCACCACCTTCACCCGGGGATGCCGGAGCAATAGACGCAAGAGTTCCAGACCGGTATATCCCGATCCGCCCACAATGACTGCATTTATTTTGGACTCGGCCATGTTACCCTCCAAAAAAAAGGGAAGCGCCCTCTCGGGCCTTCCCTTTAAAATTTCCGTTTTTTTGATGGTACCTATTAACGCTTGGAATATTGAAAACGGGCCCTGGCCCCTTTCTGACCGTATTTTTTTCGTTCTTTGATCCTGGAATCGCGGGTTAAGAACCCGGCCTTTTTTAATATCGCCCGCAAATTCGGATCAAAGACCAGCAGAGCCTTACTGATTCCGTGTTTGACGGCCCCGGCCTGGCCGGTCAGCCCCCCACCCTGCACGTTGACTAAAATATCAAACTTTCCGACCATATCGGTCAATTCCAAGGGTTGGAGGACCACCATCTTGGCGGTTTCCCGGCTGAAGTAGTTTTCCACCGTCCGGTCGTTAATCATGATCTGACCGCTCCCCGGCCGTAACCAAGTCCGGGCGATAGCGCATTTCCTTTTTCCTGTGGCGTAGTATTCCTTTTCGGCCATAATCAATTAACCTCTAAAACGTTAAGGTGATGGGTTGCTGGGCCTGATGAGGGTGTTCCGGGCCCACATAAACCTTTAATTTCTTATTAATTTTCCGGCCCAAGCTGTTTTTCGGCAACATGCCTCGAACTGCCTGACGAATCAGATCTTCGGGTTTCTTTTCCATCAGTTTTTTTGCGGAGATGGATTTTAGTCCGCCGATAAAACCCGAATGATGGTAATACATTTTTTGGTCTATTTTTCTGCCCGTGAGTTTGATCTGATCGGCGTTGACTACGATTACAAAATCCCCCATATCGGCATAAGGCACAAAACGGGGGTTCATTTTACCCCTCAGACGACTGGCTATTTCCGAGGCCAACCGACCCAGAACCAGGTCTTTGGCATCGACCAGATACCATTTCCGCTCAAATTCACCTGCTTTAGGTGTAAATGTTTTCATCGTATCCTACCCCTATGAAGTTAAAAAAGGGTATTTTACCCCAACTAATATATATTGTCAATATTTTTTAGGAGCAGGGGGCTAAAATTCCGCCAGGCCTTTTAAGGATAGGGAAAGGATAAATTGTTTATTGTCGAAGGTATCCGTATAAGTGGCCTTGATCCCCCAGCATTGGTGGGTATAAGCCAGCCCCAGAGTGGTTTCATAATTCTTATTTTGATCGATGGAGTATTTATTCACAAAATTGGCTGTCCAGATGGGATTGATTTTCCAGTTCAAGAAAGAATTAAGCTGCTTGAACTGGTCCCCGTTAAGGGTTTGATATTCCAGAGAGGCCCAACTCCCCCCGGGCATGTTCAGGTTGAGCGAATGGGTCTGGGTATCGAACTGGTTGTCGTAGGGCGACCAGCCGCCATAAGAGCGAAACCGGAAAATCGAACTGGGGATAAATTCCAGCTCGACCGTTACATTGGAAAAAGGTCTCCGGAGATTAGCGGTTCCGGTTCCGGTGATTCCAGTGATGGGGGTGGTTCCGCCGGCTGTGGTTCCGGTGATTCCGGTGACTGTGGTGGTTCCGGTGGTCGTAGTTCCAAAGATTCTTGGGGTATTTTCGTCCCGGGCGGCCTCATTGAAATCGTAGGTCTGGTAAAGTTTAAAATAGATAAAATCCAGGTAGGAATGAAGATCCTCCCCTTCCTTCCCTTTCCCGATAAAATTCTTGGCGGTCAAGGTGTTATTCAGCGTATAGGTGATGGTATTGGTTTTGATCAGGGGTGAGATAAAAGTCGGCAAAGAACCCGTGTCCAGGAGGCCCTTCTGCTTCACAATGGGCGTATTATAATTCGTTACTTCAGGAGTATAATCATAAACCACCTGCGGGCGGATGCTGTGCTTGATTTTACGGAGCGATTGATCGGAAACATCAAAAACGCGTTGGATATCCGTAGACCAATCCAGTCTTAAACTCGGCACGGTTCGGGCACCCCAATCCTCCACCGCATTGCTGGTTTTATTCTCCACCTGGAAAAAGCCCTGGTTGACCCCGACAGAGGTTTCGGTGTTGAGAACGTTTAGAAATTTATAAGGATAAGAAAGAGTCGGACTTAACTCCAGGATCTGGCCCCGGTCCAGATTTTTGCGCCAATAGTTATTATAATTGGAATTCCATTGGAAAAAGAAATTTTTCCCGAGTTCGTACTTGGTACTGTTATAAAGGAGATAGGGGAGCTGGTTCAAGGCATCATCGGTATTGTTCAACAATTGGTAGTATTGAAACCCGCCGGTAAAATTGTAATTCCCCAGGCTGCCGGTGACGATGGCCGTGTTCCTCCGAGCCAACACCGTCTCGTCATCGAGGTCCCGGCCGAATTCACTTAGAAAATAGGGCCGATTGCGGTCCAGGCCGTTAGCCCCCGCACGGAATTGACTGAGGTAATTCTGGTCGCTGACCATATCCAGGTCCACTTTAAGCATAAACCCTTTCGGCAGCTCCTGGTTGGACTTGCCCCGGACCCAGTATCGGTCGTTATAGAGCGCTTTGGTCTGTCCCGATTTGAATTCTTCTTCACTCAACAAATCCTTAAATAGGTAGTCCCCCATGAGGGTCCCTTTGGAGTTTGGTCCGGAGACATAGCGGAATTCCGCCCCCTGCATATAGCCCCGCTTGCTCATGAGGTACTGGTAAAAAGTGGCGTCCAGGTTATCGTTTATGGCCCAGAAGAAAGGCACATTGAGGGTTAGGCCGTTCGGGTTGGATAAGCCGGGCTCCGGCATGAGCAGGCCGCTTTGCCGCTTGGTCTTAGCCGGGAAGATCAGGTAGGGGGTGTACAGGACGGGGATGTTGCGGGCCCGAAGGGAGGCATGGTGTAACTCCCCATACCCTTCTAAGGTAACGTCAAAATCTTTGGCCTTGATAATCCAGGGGGGATCCTCCCCGTCGCAAGAGGTGACGGTGCCGTCCAGGATCCGATAGCTGGATTCGCCGGTTTTCCAGATGCGGGTCCCGGTCACATGATAATTGTTTTTCTTCAGAAACAGGCGCCCTTTTTCCACCTCGCCGGTCTGTTTTCTTAAGTCGATCGTTAATTGATCGCCCCGCAGTTCATCTTCGCCGGCCGTGTATTCCACATTTCCCCGGGCCTCGGCGATCATGGTATTTCGGTCTAAACGGGCATAGTCACTTTTTAAAACCCGGTCCCCCTTCTTAATGACCACTTCTCCGATGGCCGTGTAGATATTCGTGTCATGGTCATAATTCAATTCCCGGGCCTCAATATCCCAAGGGGCTTTTTCGGACGGAGAACCACCCGAAAAAAGGGCCTCCTGGGCGCCAACCCAGGGGACCCCTAACAGAAAAAACCAGAATAGACAGGCAAACAACCGCCGGCCGGACGTTCTCGAATTGACCCCCATGGGCTCGATCAAACCCCTTTCCATTTTTTTCCGCCCTATTTATCATAAATTGGAGATAACTACAACCTAAATTAACAAATTTTTATAACACCTTAGATTCTTACATCCCTTGTTCTGAGCATTGGTCTTTAACCTGGGATTTCAAAATTTCCCCCCAGATAGGCCCGGGCCTCGCCGACAACGAACAACGAGCCGGTGATACAGATCAGGTCGTCTTCCGCCGCCTCGATAACCGCCTGGTCAATCGCCTGGGAAAGGGTTGGAAACAAGCGGCATTTGGCGCGGTCCCGGTCTAAGAAAGAGAGGAGCTTTTCCGGCTCCGCCGAACGAAGGTATTCCGCCCGGGTTAGAAAGACCCGATCCGCCAAGGGAACGATAGGGGCCAGGATGGCCGGTATGTCTTTGTCCTCCATGATCCCGATCACCAGCAGCAGCCTTTGATAGGGCAGGGCCGCGGGCAGGGAATCGGCCAGCACCTTCATGGCCGCCGGGTTGTGGGCGCCATCCAAAACAATCCGTGGTTTTTCAGTCCAGACTTCCATCCGGCCCGGCCAATTTACCTGGAGTAACCCCTCCCGGATCGCTTCTTCGGAAAGGGGTTCACCCTCCACCGGCCAGAGATTGACCACGCTTAAGGCCAGCCCGGCGTTTCTAATCTGGTGGGGACCCAGCAGTTTGTTTCGCAGGCCCTTATAGAACTTTCCAAAACCGGTGTAATTGAATCGGGCGCTTGTTATTTTTCGGGTCTGAAAATCCCTGCCGGCTAAAAACAAGGGGGCTCCCTGCTCCCGGCATAATCGGCTGATGACTTCCCGGGCTGCCGGCTGGGTGACCCCGGATACCAGGGGAATACCGGGTTTGATAATCCCCCCCTTTTCCCGGCAATCCGTCTCAAGGTGTTCCCCAAGTATTCCTGATGCTCCAGGCTCAGCGTGGTGATCACCGTCACCCGGGGCCGGATGATATTGGTTGCGTCCAAACGCCCCCCTAATCCGGCCTCAATGATCGCCAGGTCCACCTTTTCCCTGGCGAAATAGATGAAGGCCATGGCCGTCACCATCTCGAAAAAAGTGGGCGGTTCTTCAGGATTCGTCCGTTCCTTCACTTCCCGGACCAAGTCCAGGGTCACTTCGGGGGGGATCAGGCGTCCATTGACCTGAAAGCGTTCGCGAAAGTCCACCAGATGGGGAGAGGTATAAAGCCCCACCCGATAACCGGCCTGTGAAAAAATGGAGGCGGCCATGGCCGCCACCGAACCCTTGCCGTTCGTGCCGGCGATATGGATCAGTTTTAATTGGTCCTGGGGACGGCCGAAAGCTTGAAGGAGATTCTCGGTCTTGGAAAGACCGAACTTCATGCCGAACTTCTGCAGGCTGTACAAATAGGACAAGGCCTGATCATAGGCCGGGTCCCGGGATAAGGGTTCAAACTGCTTGTCCATAGATTATGCCTTCTCCAGGCGGGCAAAATCCAGGTGCAGCACCTTGATGCCGTAGGTCCGGAATTTGACCCGAATCTTCCGGTCCTGGGGGGATTCCTCCACGATACCGGACCCGAAAAGGGGATGATACACCTTGAGTCCCACCGGGTATCCGCCGTCTTCCCGGACATTACGGCGCGGCGGTTCGGCCTGAAAAACCCGCGGGAAGTTTTCCCGCAGCGGGGTTTGACGGCGCAGAATCTCCTCGGGAAGCAGCGCGATAAACCGGGAGGCTTCATTGTGCTGCCATCCTCCCCCTCTTTCCGAGCCTTGCAAGGGATAGGTCAGAAAAAGCTTTTCCTTGGCCCGGGTGATGGCCACATAGAGCAGACGACGCTCCTCCTCCAGTTCCTCCTGGCTATCCCGGGCATGGGTGGAAGGAAACCTTCCCTCGGTCAGCCAGATGACGAAAACAGCCCGCCATTCCAGCCCTTTAGCCGAATGAACCGTGGAGAGCACCAGCCGTTCCGTCCCTGAATCGGCTTCCCGATCGGGGGTTTCCAACAGCAGGTCTCCCAGAAACTCGTCCACATCGGTATAGACATTGCTGACCCGCAGCAGTTCCTCAATATCTTTTTTTCTGTATTCCGGATCTTCAAAAAGTCGGGGAAGCAGGGGCTGGTAATACTCCCAGATGATCTCCAGCGCGGCAGAGGGAGAAAGGGGTTCCCCGCCCAGGAGATTCAGCATTTCCCCCAGCCGGCCGAGGTGAGGCTGGGGCCGCGGGTACTCCTGGAGAAACCGGATTCGAGAGTCCCAATCCGAGAGTTCCATTAATCCGCTCACGATCTGTCCCGCCCTTTTGGGTCCCAGCCCCTCCAGGTGGCGCAGAATCCGCTCCCAGGACAAGGCTTCCTGGGGATTCTGGGCCACCTTGAGGTAGGCCAACAGGTCCTTGATATGGGCGCCCTCGGTCAGTTTGCGGCCGCCGTATTTGACGAAAGGAATTCCATTTTTCTGAAGATGGATTTCCAGGTTAAAAGAATGGTGGCCGGCCCGAAAGAGGACGGCCGTTTCCGACCAGGGAAGGCCTTGTTTTTGAAGAGCCTTCAGTTGGCTGACGATGAACTGGGACTGCCCTTCCTCATGGGGCAGTTCAATGCACCGAGGAATTTCCCCTGCCGGATTATGAGCCCGCAGACATTTACTGTGCCGCTGAGCGGCGAAACTGATCACGGTATTGGCTAAAGTCAAGATGGCCTGGGAACTGCGATAGTTTTCTTCCAGTTTGATAACGCGGGCCTGGGGGAAGCTCTTGGGGAACTCGAGGATGTTTTTAACCCGGGCGCCCCTGAAGCCATAGATGGATTGGGAGTCGTCCCCCACCACCATGAGATTCCCATGGGTCTGAATCAGCGCTCGGACCATTTGGGCCTGGAGCAGATTGGTATCCTGGTATTCATCCACCATCACATATTGGTAATGTTCGGATAGACTTCGAGCCACCTCCGGGTGGTCAACAAAGAGCTTGAGCGTATAAAGCAGCAAGTCATCGTAGTCGAGGAGGAAATGCTGTCTTTTGTACTCCTCGAAGGCCTGCCGCAAGGAATTAAGCCTGGGGATCATATTTTCCCATTGAGGGGAAAAGGCCCGAACTCCCTGTTCAAAATCCAGGTCCCGGTTGTTGATCCGGCTGATCAGTTCCACCAGGTCTTTGCGTCCGGGGGCCTCGGAGTGCTGGTCCAGACCCTGGGCCTTGATCAGCCGTCCCATGACTTCCACCGCATCGGCACGGTCCATGACCGTGGGATGGCCGGATAGCCCGATCAGGCCCCCCTGCCGGCGCAGAATGCGGTAGCCCAGGGAATGGAAGGTCCCCCCGGAAATTTCCCGGCAGGAGATGCCCAGCATGGCCTCGACCCGGTTGAGCATCTCTTGGGCGGCCTTACGGGTAAAGGTTAACAGGAGAATCCGGCCCGGGTCAATCCCCCGTTCCACCAGCCAGGCCACGCGATAGACCAGGGTCCGGGTTTTCCCGCTGCCGGCCCCGGCAATAATCAAGCTCGGCCCGTCCGGAGCCTGAACGGCTTCCAGTTGCGCAGCATTGAGACTTTTTTGATAGCTATTCGTTTTGTCGGTCATAATTTATGGTAAAAATAAAATTTGGTCTCGTCTTACTAAAAAAAAGAGGGCTTGTAAACCAGAATTGGAAGTTTGACAATGGCGGCCATGCGCTTTATAATCTTCCGAATAAAGGCCAACACCCGAAAATCAAAGATGAATCGCTGCGTTTTAGGGAGGAAGTCCTGACCGTGGAAGCCGTTATAAAATATAAATTTAAACTTGGAACAAAAAAACGGAGGAAATACGATGGAAGATGTTAAAGCGGATGAAACCTTGGACACCCGGGGCCTGAGCTGCCCCATGCCGGTCCTGAAAACCAAGAAGGCCATGGACAATTTAAAATCCGGGCAGGTTCTGGAAATCTACAGCACCGACCCGGGAACCCGGAACGATCTCCCCAGTTGGTCCAGAAGGACCGGAAACGAGTTCCTGGGAGAAAAACAGGACGACGGCTTTATTCGTTTTTATGTGAAAAAGAAGTGATTCGCCATGGCTGAAAAATTAGGAATCTTTGTTTCTTCCAATCGAAATCTGCGGCATGTGATCGAGATCACCAAGTCGGCCGAACGGGCCGGGAAGGAAGTGATTCTCTTTTTCTCTCACAAAGGGGTCCTGCTTACCCAGGAACCGGAATTTCAGGAATTGGTGGGCCACGCCCAATACGCGGTTTGCAACGTGGGGTTTGAAGCCCAGGGACTCAAGGGAAAAACGGTCCCCGGCATGGATGAGTCCGGATTCGCCACTCAGGCCCGGCATGGTGAAATGATCGAAGACTGCGACCGTTACCTGGTGATGTGAAGGAGAAACTATGAAAAAAGTAGCCTTTCTGGTGCGGACCAAAGAGGAGCTATGGGAAGGGATGCGCTCCAGCTTGGGTCTGGTTATCGAAAATAATTTCGTCACCATGGTGGTGCTGGATCACGAAGTGGAGATGACCGAGGCCTATCAGGAAAACCTGGACTGGTTTGTGGACATGGAGGGGGAGTACTATTCCAACGTCCCGGCCAATGTGGAAAAATATGGTTTTAAGCCCATCACCATCGGGGAACTGGGTGAAAAACTAAAAGCGATGGACACTATTGTTCCCTTCTAACGAAAAGGATTCTTATGAAAATAGTACACCTATTCAGGTCCGAACCCACCCCGGATGTGGAAAAATTAACCCACATCCTCTCGGAAGGGCAGGAGGCCATTCGGTTTCCCCTGTACGAAGGCCCGGTGGATTACGACCGGCTGATTGAACTGATTTTTTCCAATGATAAGGTCATCAGTTGGTGGTGAGGCCGGGAAAAAGTTCATAAAAAATCCTTGTCATTCTGAGTCCCGCGAAAGCGCGGGACGAAGAATCTGGTTTTTTCAACCACGCGAGTTTACCCTGAGCCCGAGACCGAGATCCTTCGCGGAATCTACCTCGCAGGAAATCCGAGATCCTTCGTTTCACTCAGGATGACCAGCGCAGGGCTCAGACCTTTAGTTTTTAGACGATTTTTTAGAGGGAGGTGCTTTTTATGACTGGAGGAAAAATTTTAATACTGGGTCTGTCGATTTTTTTGTTCAGCGGGGGGTGGTCGGATTGGGCTAATGCCCAGACTTCCGTGGACCCGGAACGCGCCGCTTTGATGCGGCGCCACGGGAAAATCATCCTTTCCAGCGCCACCCAACCGGAAGCGGCCCAAGAGCCGGGGTCTGGCAAAGCCCCGGCCGTCGACGAGTCGACGCTGTCCGGGAAAATGCTTAAAGGGAAAGCCGTTCCCCCCGCCAAGAAGGAAAAGCCTTATCCGGCCCCGGAGGTAAAAAACCCGGGAGCCAAAGATAAGCCCTATCCGGCCCCCGAAATCAAAAAACCGGCTGAGCCGAAAAAACCTGCGGTAACCGCCCCGCTACCGCCACTACCCCCGGCTAAAACCCTCCCGGCACCCGGGGGATCTAAAAGTTCAAAAGATGAAGGGTGATAATCGTTTTCTATTGACTCGGGTTCGATTATATTTTATATAACCATATAATCATGGAAAAAATTCAACAGAAAGTCTATGAAAACCAGGCGGTTTTTCTCAAGGCCCTGGGACAGCCCACCCGGCTGCAAATCCTGGATTTATTGAAAACCGGCGAACGCTGTGTTTGTGAAATCTTCCCGGCTATCGACCAGGAACAGGCGAATGTCTCCAAACACCTGACCATCCTCAAACAGTCCGGGATCCTGGAGTCCAGAAAAGAAGGCCTGCGGGTGATCTACTGGATTAAGAATAAAGAAGTCCTGGGTCTGATTAAAGGAGTATCCCTGATGCTTAAAAATCAAGCCCGGGAACAACGGGAAATCCTTTCCCATTTATAATTTTTTTTGTTGAAGTTATAACTTGTTGGACATATAGTTATTATTTTATTTACTGGGAATGGCCCCATCAGGAAGCATTCGGTGTGGTCAGGCTCCAAGGAGGTTATTTCATGGAAATCAAGGTCTTAGGGCCGGGCTGCCCGAAGTGCCAGCAGACGGAAAAAATAGTTAGAGAAACCGTTGCCGATAGCGGGATTCAGGCCGACATAGAAAAAGTAACGGATATTAGGGAGATAGCCGGTTACGGGGTTTTTGGGACGCCCGCCGTGGTGGTGGATGGGCAGGTTAAATCCATGGGAAAAATCCCGAAAAAAGAAGAAGTTTTGAACTGGATTAAACCATAGATTTTTATATCCATTGTTCCGAGAATTTGTCTCAAATATTTTTGGCTAGATTTTGAAGGAGCGGCCTTATGGCTGAAGACGGCTACACCCCTACCGGGAATAACATGATCCTGGCCTGTTCAGGCGGCTCGAATCTGGATGCGTTGTCCCATCAGGAGGCCAAAGCGACCGGGGCCAGCGCCGCCCCGGCCTGACCCTGGCCCCGGTCTCAGGTCCAGGAGACCATTCTTCCCTTGGCCGACGCCACCCGTTCCTCTTGCTGCGGTTAGAACGCGGCCCCTCAAAGGAGCCGTCCCGGGTACCCTGGATGGGATACCTCCATAAATTCGAAGCACAAAATCAGAAAGGTGAAAAAAAGATGCCCTTCCCGAGAATAGGCCCTTCGGTCTTTACGGCGCTCCTGCTTTTGAATCTCGGCGTCCTTCACGATGCCCTGGCCCAGGACTACAAAAACGTTGAGACAGCCTTCCCCGGATTGGCTGCCGGCATTTTAAAAACGGCTTACCTGTCCAAATTGCCCCCCGGAACGCTCCTGACCGTCGATAAGGTGACCATCAAAGAGACCGAACTGGCGCAAACCATAAGCAAGGCGCCCGCTCCCCTCCAGGCGCAACTCAAGAAAAACGGGGTTTTCCTCCTGGAAAATCTGGCCTCCAATTCTCTACTGCTTAAAGAGGCCCAAGTCGCCGGATATAAAAAGACCAAGGACGAAACCCAGATGATTCGCGACTTTCTCGGAGAAAAGGTGAAAAACATCCAAGTGTCCGAGGAAGGCCTGCTCCGCTCCTATGAGGAAAATAAGTCCTCTTTCGGTGGAGCGCCCCTGGAAGAGGTCAGGGGCATGCTGAAAGAGGTCCTGCTCCAGCAGGAACGGAAAAAGGCGATGGAAGCCTACATCCAAACGTTGTCCCGCCGAAGCTCGATCTATGTGGATGAGTCCTGGATTAAGAAACAGGCCCTGCTGGCTCGGGACAATCCGGTGGACAAATTGCGCATGTCCGGGAAACCGAGCCTGGTGGATTTCGGCTCTACCGGTTGCGGCCCTTGTGATCTGATGACCCCCATATTGGACAGACTGAAGAAGAAATACCAGGGAAAATTGAATGTGTATTTTGTTCATGTTCAGGAAGAAAAGTTTCTGGCCACCCGCTTCGGTATCCGCTTCATCCCGGTCCAGGTCTTTTTTGATAAAACCGGAACCGAAGTATTTCCGCCATTCCGGTTTTTTCCCGGAGGCGGAGATCGAAAAAAAATTAGCCCAACTACAACTGCTTTAGGAGGCGAAAAAATGCCCATGCCCTACCTTAAAACAATACTCATTGGTCTGGCCCTGGCCGTTTCTAGGATCCGGGCTAATCCCTGCGACTTGGGCCGCCGCCCCCCAGGTGCCGGTCAAAGGAATGGTAACCCTGGTGGACTTGGGGGCCAACGCCTGCATCCCCTGCAAGATGATGGCGCCCATATTGGAAAAATTGGAAAAAGTCTATCGGGGCAAAGCGGCCATCGTTTTCATCGATGTCTGGAAAAATCCGGATGAAGCCAAACGATTCAACCTCCAGGTGATCCCCACCCAGATTTTTTACGACAAAAAAGGGAAAGAGGTCTACCGCCATATGGGCTTTATGGGAGAAAAGGATATCGTGGCCGTCCTGGATAAATTAGGGGTTAATTAAGGCATGACGGAACAAATTTTTCTGACCATCAACGAATGGCTGGTCGGAGGAACGGTCATCGCCGCCCTGGGGTCTTTTCTCTGGGGTATGGTCAGCGTCCTCTTCAGCCCCTGCCATCTGGCTTCCATCCCCTTGATCGTAGCCTATGTGGGAGGGCAGGAGCGGGTCCTCCAGCCCCGGCAGGCAGGGTATTATTCGCTGACTTTCACCAGCGGACTTTTCATTACCATTGCCCTGATCGGAGTCATCTCCGTCCTGCTCGGCCGGATGCTGGGCGATATCGGCAACTATTGGCAGATCCTGGTGGGAGTGATCCTGATCTGGGTGGCCCTGGGCATGCTGGGGGTGGAAAAGTTTTCCATGTCCGGCAGCCTGTTATACCGCCTTAAGTTGAAAGGTCTCTTCGGGGCCCTGGTCCTGGGATTGGCCTACGGGGTGCTGTCCGGTTCCTGCACCTTTGGTTTTATCGCCCCGATCCTGGCCATTATCTCCGTGCAGAAGGAAGTGTCCACCGGCCTGCTGCTGATCCTGCTCTTCGCCGTCGGCCATTGCCTGCCCATCGTCATTGCCGGCAGTTCCACCGCCGCCGTCCGCAAAGTGGTCGAAAACCAATCCTGGCAGACCGGCGGCCAATGGTTCCGCCGCCTGGCCGGGGTCCTTATCGGAATGCTGGGAATTTATTTTATCATCAGCCCTTTCGTCTTTTCCTAACTGAGAAAAGATCTCAGCCGAAAAGAAAGCCGGTGGGTGTGACTGTGCCGCAAAAAACCCGAAAGGTCGTTGATGCCTGGCTGACGTCCGCCGGGTAGTGGACGCAATCTCAACCAACCTCATAACCCTGTTTATATGGCAATGTTTCCAAAGGTACCAGGTCTTTGACCTGATCGAACTCCGGGTCTTTATGCATAAGGACGGACCCGGTCAGTATGGCCGTGGCGATAATCCAACTTTTCGTCTCTCATCTTGCCGGTCCCGGATCATTCTTTCAGTGGAATACTTCCCCGAGCCCTTCCCTCTGAATGCAGTTACCGCATCTTCGGGGATCGGGATCACCTTGATCGTGTTTCCCTCGGTCTGCCAGATGATCTGCGAATTAGGCTCAATGTTGAATTTTTTTCTTATCCGAGCGGGGAATGAGACCTGTCCCCTTACGCTAACCCTGGTTTTCATAAAAAATCCTTTCTATTAAAGTACTTTATCCGAGGCTTTCCGGAAGCGATTCGACAAAGGCTTTGATTTCATCCCGCACCCGGCGGTAAGGGACCAGGGCCTCCTCCTCCGATGCGGCGCCGGCGGCCAAAAGGGGCGGGTCCTCAAATCCCATGTGGATACGTTTCGTTTTGGCCGGGAAAAAGGGGCAGGACTCCCGGGCGTTGTCGCAGAGGGTGACCACGTATTCGAATTCCAGGTTCCCCAGGGAGTCGATGTCCTTGGACGATTGTCCGGAAATATCGATCCCGGCCTCGGCCATGACCTGGACCGCCCGGGGGTCCACTGCCTTCGGCTGGATCCCGGCGGAATAGGCCTCCAGTTGATCGCCTTTGAGGGCCTTGGTCCAGCCCTCGGCCATTTGGCTGCGGCAGGAATTGCCGGTGCACAGGAAAAGTATTTTGGGTTTTCCCATATGGTTTCTCCTCATGACATTCTCGGACCGGCTACCCGGGAAAGCGGACCTCCTTGAAAATCGCATCCCAGGAATATCCGCATCACCCAAAGCGGACGTCTTGAAAGTGGCGTCCCCGAAAATCGCTGTATTCTTATGCTCGCCCCATTTAAAATCCGCCCGATGCGAAATTTGCCCGTTGAAAAAAGGATTTTAAAATATGCGCGGTAAAATGGAACACCGGGCCTGTCCCAGGTCTGGCCCCCTGAAATTCCGAACGAATGATCTCGGCTCGGGAAAAATCGGCTCCGTGAAGATGGGCTTGAAAAAATTTCACTTCGGGGATGACGGCCTTTCTGAATATGGCCCCATTCATTTCCGTGTCATCCAGATCGTTGAACCGGAAGCTGGCCCCGCTGAAATCGGCGCCGTTCAACGGGCGCGGGTAAAAAAGGCATTGTGTAAAAAAGCACCCTCCAGATTGGCCCGGGTCGAGGTTGGCCCGGGAAAAGTTTGCAAATTGAAGCTGGCCCTGCCCAAGGGAGGCCCCTTCCAGGTCGGCCCCCATCACCATGGTCCATTGCAGGCCGGCTTTGCGCAAAGAAGCCTCCCGCAAATCCGCCCCTTTCAAGTTGGCGACCCGCAGATTGGTCCTGTCCAGGCAGACCCGCCGCAAACAGGCCCGCTCCAGGTCGATCCCCTGAAGATTTTTTCCGGATAAATCTATTTCCGTCAAATCCGCCCGTTGACCATCCCGGCCCTGGGATTGCAGCCAGGTTTGGTGTTGGTCCAAAATCCTCCGCCAATCAGCTTCCCTGAGTTTTCGGCCCTGGGTCATAATGGGTATTCCTCATAAAATCAGCCAAAGGTGCTGATTAATCCTTTCAGGAAAAGGTGTTAGCCGCTCCAGAGTTTACCTCTCCCGACTTACAGGGAATTGGGTCAGTTTATCACATTTTCTAATTCCCAAGAGTTATCTTTTTTCTTGAAATATTTCAAGAAAAAAGTATTATTCGAAATATGTCGAATATATGAAAATATAGAGCGATATGCCGGAATGTTCAAAGCCCTTTCCAACCCGAACCGGTTGAGGATTTTCCTGCGCCTAATTTCGTGTTGCTCTCCGGGAACCGTATGGAGCGTTCCGGAAAAATCGAATTCCGGTCAGCGGAGCTATGCACCTGTGTCGGAGACCTCGGCCAGGACCTGGGGATTGTTCCTTCCACATTATCTCATCATGTCAAGGAATTGCGCCAGGCCGGCCTGATCAAAATGAAGCGGAACGGGCAAAAAATCGAATATTTCATCGATCCCGAGGCCGTAGCGGCCTTAAAGAATTTTTTTAACTTAAAGGAGATTATTCGATGGAGACTATAGAGAAAGAAAAAATCAGGGCAACTGTGCGTGACCGGTACGGCAGCATCGCCAAGGCAGGATAGCGCTCCAGCGGAAAATAGTGCCTTCGGCATCGTGTTGTTCGACAAGCGAAATTCAAAATAACGTGCTCCCCCTGGCTTCATGCTGCGGGGGTTCCGATACCGCTGCCGGGCAAGAGGCCTCCTGCTGCGGCGCGGCAGATTTTTCCGTTGAAAAAATGGCCGCTTACATGGGGAACCTCGGATATTCCCAAAAGGATTTGGACAGCGCTCCCGACGGGGCGAACATGATGCTGGGCTGCGGGAACCCGGTGGCGCTGGCCTCCCTTAAACCCGGGGAGACGGTGGTCGATCTGGGCTGCGGCGGTGGTTTCGACTGTTTCCTGGCCGCGAAGGAGGTAGGGGAAACGGGACACGTCATCGGTGTGGATATGACGTCGGACATGATCAGCAAAGCAAGAAGAAATGCTGAAAAGATTCAGGCAAAGAATGTCGAATTCCGTCTGGGCGAGATCGAACACCTGCCTATCGCCGACAATACGGCCGACATTATCATGTCGAACTGCGTGATCAACCTCTCGCCGGATAAAATGAGCGTGTACCGGGATGCCTTCAGGGTGTTGAAGCCGGGAGGGCGGCTGGCCATCTCCGACGTCGTGGCCACAGCGCCTCTGCCGGATGACATCAAGAGTAATCTGGCTCTGCTCAGCGCCTGCATCGGGGGTGCGGCCACGATTGAAGATACCGAGGATATGCTGCGCCAGGCCGGTTTTGGAGAAATCAGTGTTACCCCTCACGACCTGAGCAAAGAGATCATCCGGGAATGGTACCCGGGGAAATGCCAAAAATGCGACGGATTATGTCGTATCGGCTTATATCGAGGCCAGAAAGCCTAGATTAAAAACGAATATCGAATAAATTTTTCAGGGCCGTAAAAAGCCTTCGGCCCTGAAAAATTTATGTCCGTCTTTGTCCGCGTGGATCTGGGGCAAAAAAAAATTCTAAACGAACTCCGGCTATAGGGGTTAAAAATAATTTGACTTACTTTTGTGAATGGGGTACTTTTTTTATTTTGCATGTCAATATAAGGAGGGGGGGTATGGATAACGTAATCGTGACCTCAAAAGGTCAAGTGGTGATTCCGGCAAAATATCAGGAGAAAATTTAATATTAAGAAAGGCACCCGTCTTTCCCTTTTTGAACGCAAGGGAGAACTTATTATCAAACCGATTACCGATGAATATATTCGAGCCATGTCCGGAATAACCGGCACTCAGGGAAGGCTGCTTAAGGCATTAAAAGAAGAAAAAGATAAGGAGAAGACGCTTTGAGTTTGATCAGTAGAGTCTTAGACTCCTATAGTCTGATCGCTTATCTGGAAGGGGAGCCGGGCAAGGAAAAAGTGATTGAACTGATACAAGATGCCCGAGATTCCCAAGCAGCTCTTTTCCTTTCCACCGTGAATTGGGGAGAGGTCTATTATATTACCCTGCGAGAGGCAGGGCGTAAACGGTTAGATGAGGTAATTCATCTGATTTCAACCCTGCCGATCCAAATTGTTCAGGCGGATTTGGAACTGACCCGGCAGGCCGCCGAGTTCAAATCCTGCAAAAAGATGTCCTATGCCGATTGTTATGCCGCGGCCACAGCAAAACACTATAAGGCAGAATTGGTTACCGGGGATAGGGAATTCAAACAGGTGGAAAAAGAGGTCAAGATTATCTGGATTTATTAGTGCGCTTTTCCGGGAAGGCGCCAAGCTTTCCTGCCGGCTCGGGCCGAGAATAAACCCCTAGGGGAGGCGGAATATGCCGCAATTTGAAATAATCGGCTGAGTCACCTGAGGCGAGCCCGAAACGCCGACAGTTAGTCAGCGGATATTGAAATTTCCCGATGATACCCAGGTCCGGGTTAATGGGTTGGTCGAGATCATGGCGGACCTTTACGCGCAAGGTCGGCCGGCAAGCGAGACCACGGCGGAAGAAATCATCGATCGTCTGGAAGCCCAAAAAAATTACATACCCTCGTCGGACCGGGTCCGTCGGGAATATGCCTTTACCCTCTTGCGGGAGTACCGCACCTACCTCCAAAACAGGGCAAAAACAACGTGAAGCAGTGAATTTATTGAAACTGGCAGCTCTCCAAAAATCCATTGACAACTTTTCCGTTTCCCGGCATCTTTCCTACCATGCTGCCCTTTCCAGCTATTGATCCTGTCATCTTTTCCATCGGCCCTTTCCAGGTAAGGTGGTATGGAACCATGTATATCCTTGGTTTCCTGGCCTCCTATCTGCTGGTTCGGTTACAGCTCCGCCGACAAAAACCGCCGATATTGGCTGAGGATCGGGTGGAGGACCTCTATTTTTATCTTGTTTTGGGATTAATAGTGGGGGCCCGCCTGGGGTATGTGATTTTCTATAATTTCAGAAGCTATCTGGATCATCCCCTGGATGTGGTGGCGGTCTGGCAGGGGGGGATGTCCTTTCACGGCGGGTTGATCGGGGCTTTCTTAGCGGCCTGGCTCTTTACCCGGAAATACCGGATTAATCTCTGGACGCTGGGAGACCTGGTTATTGTTACCGCCCCCATCGGCTTGGGTTTAGGGCGGCTGGGAAACTTTATCAACGGAGAATTATTCGGTCGCATTACCACCCGGCCCTGGGGCATGGTTTTTCCTCAAGGCGGGCCGCTGCCCCGCCATCCTTCCCAGCTTTATGAAGCCTTTTTGGAGGGACTGGTTCTTTTTGTCTGGATGTGGTGGAGCAAAGGGAAAAACAGGACTTCCGGCGGGATGGTGGCCCGGTTCCTGATCGGGTATGGCCTCTTTCGTATTTTTGTGGAATTTTTTCGCGACCCGGATCCTCAGATCGGTTTCCTTTTTAACTTTTTCACCTTAGGGCAACTCCTGAGCTTCGGCATGGTCCTCCTGGGCGTCTTCCTTCTTTATTCCCGGCCTCCCCGGGTCTCCTCCGCATAACAATTTTCTAAAACGTCTCCCCATCGTAGCAATTTTTTCTTGACAAGACCTTCCCACTATATTACTTGTTAGTTATATTCTTATAATTGATTATTTGAGGAAGGAGGAAAAAATGGAGGGATTTTTAGAAACGACCTATGACAAATTTATATTTAGAGTCAAGGAGGGCTATCTTTACTCCAAAGAAGATTTTTGGGCTAAAATAGACGGAAATTCGGCTTTGGTGGGGATCAGCGACTTTTTGCAAAAGTCCAGAGGCGATGTGGCCTTTCTGGAGACGGTCGAGGCCGACTCGGAGGTACGGCAAGGGGAGGGAATAGGAACCATCGAGACCATCAAGGCCACTTTCGCGATCATTGCTCCGGTTACCGGACGGGTGCTGGAAATCAACCCAAAACTCGGTGGCAGTCCTTATCTGCTCAATGAGGATCCTTACGGAGAGGGGTGGATTTACAAAATTGAACTCAGTCGTCTGGAAGAGGACCGAAAAGGGCTCTTATCGGCCACAGACTACCTGGAATTAATGAAAGCAAAAATTGTGGAGGAGATGAAGAAAAAATGAACGCACCAGGGAAAAAAGTGGTTGTTCTCCCTTGCAGCGGCATCGGCAAGGTCTATGGGGCCTTGGCCCGCGAGACGGCCTATGAACTGACGGAACGGGTCAGACCCGAGCAAACGACTATGACCTGCCTGCCCCTTCTGGTGATCAAGGATGAGCAGGCCATGAAATTGATAAATGATAATTCGGTTATAACTATTGACGGCTGTCCCAAAAGCTGCGCCTTTAAGAACGTCGAGGCCCTGGGCAAGAATGTTTCCAAAGCGTATGAAGCCATTCATTTTCACCAGGCCCATAAGGACCTTAAACCCGAGGGGGTGGCCGAATTGAATGAAACCGGCCGGAGACTGGCGGCTGTGGCGGCCGAGGAACTGGCCAAGGATATTGATGAACTGGCCGCCAAGGAGGAAGCATGAATGGTCTTGAAGTAATTTCAAAGAAAGTCGGGATCGTTTCCTGCAGCGGGGAGGACCTGCCGGGGGGTACGGTCTCCCGTCTGGCCAGCCGAAAAGTATTGGATGAATTGAAGCCCGGCCAGTCGGTGACCATCTGCCTGCCGCTTTTTATTGCCGGTGGTGAGGAAGAACGGTCCTTCGCTAAAAATTTTCCTACCATAACGGTAGATGGCTGCGAAAAGCGCTGCGCCCAAAAAAGCACCGAAGCCCTTTCCGGAAAACCCGGCAAGTCTCTCCTCATCCCCGAGATTTTAAATAAGCGGGGTCTGGCCGCACCCACCAGGAGAAGGAATCTCGGACCGGAAGAGCGAGAGGCTGTCCAGGCTGTGGCCGAAGAAATCGCCCGGGCCGTAGAAGAATTGACCAGCGGATAAATCCGAAACGAGGTGATTTAAATGTCGATTTACAAAAATAAAGTCGAATGGCGCGGGGAACATCGCGGCTATACCTGGTGCCAGAACGGCTTAGAAATGGAGTTTTCCGCCCCGCCGGATCTTCACGGACTGCCGAACGTTTTGACGCCTGAAGACGCCTTTGTAGCCGCTTCCAACACCTGCTATTTCATGATGGTGGTTTGGGCCGCGGAGCGCTTCAAGCTGGACCTGGTATCCTTCGAATGCCGGGCTGAAGGCGAAGTGGAAGAATTTTTGGATCGCACCTCCTGGTTTAAGGAGATCGTCCTTTATCCCAAACTAACCGTCCGGGGCAAACCCCGGGAAGTGGTCCAAAGGGCCCTGGATATGGCCTTGAAATATTCCACGATCAACCAATCGCTCAAATCCGAAATCGTTATCCGGCCGACCATCGAGATTCAATAAGGGGCCCTTTCATGACAGACCGATATGACCTTGTTTTTCTGGGAGGCGGCCCGGCCGGTTATCAAGGGGCCATCCGGGCTGCCCAGCTTGGGGCTCGAACGGCGGTGGTGGAAAATAAATTCCTGGGCGGCGTCTGCCTGAACTGGGGCTGCATTCCAACCAAAACGGTCAGGGCCTCGGCCGAGGTGTGTCGGACCTTGCGCCGGGCCGCGGAATTTGGGTTAAAACCCGTGGAAGCATCGCCGGACCTTCCGGCCATTATGGCCCGCAAACAGCGGGTGGTCAAGGGATTGCGGTCCGCTATCGAGGGATTATTCCAGGCCCGCCGGATCGACCTCCTGGAAGGGTTTGGCCGATTAATTGGGCCCGGAAAAATCGTGGTGGAAAAAGGAGACCAAAGGCAATTGGTTGAGGCCGAGAAAATCGTCATCACCACCGGCTCTCGACCGGCCGCACTGCCCATTTTCCCCAACAGCCCGCGAGTCTTTCTGGCCGACCAACTGCTGGATATCTCTTATCTGCCCAAGCATCTCCTGGTGGTCGGCGGTGGGGCCGTGGGTGTGGAGATGGCCGCCATCTTTCGCGAGATCGGTTCCCAGGTAACTCTGGTGGAAACCCTTGGTCGTATCCTGCCCTCGGAAGACCAGGAAATAGCCGCCTATCTTCAGGGTATTTTACGCCGAAGAAAGATTAAGGTCCATTGTGAGACCCAGGTTATCTCAGCTACGGAGGTTGACGATCATTTTATCGTCCGACTTTCCGACGGAAGCGAACTGGCGGTGGATACCATCCTTCAGGCCCTTGGCCGGCGCTATAACACCCAAAATATCGGTCTCCAGGAACTGGGAGTAAGGCTGGACGGCGATCGACTTTCCGTGGACGAGTATCTTCAAACCAACCTGCCCGGCCTCTACGGGGCAGGAGATGTCATCGGCGGCTGGCTGCTGGCCCATGTCGCCTTTGCTGAGGGCATCTGTGCGGCGGAACAGGCTTTAGGCAAAGGGAGCCGGATGGATTACCGGGTCGTTCCCCGATGTGTGTTTAGTCTGCCAGAGTTTGCTGCGGTGGGGATCACCGAAGAAGAAGCTCGATCCAAATACCAGGTAAAGGTAGCCCGTTTTCCCTTAAAGTCTCTGGGAATGGCCCAGGCCATGGGCGAACCCGAAGGCCTGGTGAAGATTATTGTTGAGGCGCGGACGGATCAGATATTAGGGGCCCAGATCATCGGACCCCATGCTGCCGATCTTATTTCCACAATCGCTTTGGCCATGCGGGCGTCATTACCCAGCCGGGTAATTATGGAGACTATCCATACACATCCCACATTATCCGAGGCCGTGCTGGAAGTGGCCCAGGCCCTGCACGGACAGGCCATCCACCTCCTTCCTGAAGGGATCCCTCATGAATAGTCCGGCGCCAATCTGGGTCATGGAAGCCGTGGCCCAGGCCAAAAGGGGCGTGGATAAAAAAGTGATCGACCAGACCAACGATTTATTGAGCCGGTTGGATTTATCGACCGTTTGCGAAAGCGCCGGCTGTCCCAACCGGGGAGAATGTTTCTCACAGCGTACGGCAACCTTTCTGATACTGGGGGAAGTTTGCACGCGAAGATGCTCTTTTTTGTGCGGTTAAACATGGGCGGCCCCCATGGCCTCCGGACGATAGGGAACCCGAACGTCTGACCCAGGCCGTCTCCGAATTAGGCTTGTCTCATGTAATCGTAACCTCTGTTACTCGCGATGACTTGCCCGATGGCGGAGCCGGTCATTATGCCCGGGTGGTGGTGGCGCTGCATCAACAACTTCCGCGGGTCAGGATTGAGCTTTTAATTCCTGACTTCAATGGCTCCCTCAACGCCCTGGAAAAAGTGCTGGCTGCGCAGCCAAATATTTTGGCCCATAATATGGAGACGGTCCCCAGACTCTACCGTCAGGTCCGGCCGGGGGCGGACTATGCTCGCTCCTTGGCTGTACTGCGGAAGGCCAAGCAATTATCTCCCAAAATCATCACCAAGTCAGGTTTCATGGCCGGGCTGGGAGAAAACGACCACGAGATCGAAGGATTACTCAACGATATCTCGGCCACCGGCTGCGACATGCTGACTATCGGGCAGTATCTCTCCCCTTCCCTGGCCCATCGGCCGGTTTCCCGTTACCTGAAGTCCTATGAATTTGATGCCTGGCGTGAAAAGGCCCTCGGGTTTGGCTTTAAGAGTGTGGCGGCCGGGACCCTGGTCAGGAGCTCCTACAAGGCCCCCATTTTTTTCAAGGAACTGGGATGAGTATCTGGCGTTTGCTGAATACCGGCGCTTTACCCGGCGCCCTCAATATGGCCATCGATCAGGCCCTCCTACAATTACATACCCTCGGCCGGTCCCCTCCGACACTGCGTTTCTACCAGTGGCAGCCTCCGGCGGTATCTCTCGGCTACTTTCAGCAACCGGAAGCCATAAACCTTTCCCTTTGCCCGTCCTTGGGGATAGATTTGATACGACGACCTACCGGAGGTCGAGCTGTATTGCACCAGAACGACTTGACCTACAGCCTGATTTCCGGAACGAAGGAGGGGATACCATCCTCCCTTCCCAAGGCCTATCGCCTGATCTGCGAAGGACTACTTGCCGGATTCCGCGGGATAGGGATCGAAGCCAAAATGGGTCAGGAAAGGCTAGCCGGGCCTCCTCCGGAGATTTGTTTTCTACGGTCGTCCATCGGCGACATTGTCTGCGATGGAAAAAAATTTGTGGGAAACGCTCAGATGTGGAGCGGATCTTCCCTGCTTCAACATGGCTCGATCATTCTCGAACCTCAAAATGGTACCTGGGCAGATCTTATGGTGATGAATCCTGATTCGAGAGAAGGATTTTATGCGGAACTGGAGTCCCGGACGACTTCGCTTCTGGAACTGCTTGGATATAAGATTGAAGCCCACCGAATAATTGCCGCCATAGAAAAAGGGATGGCCTCAATCCTGGGGGTGACCTTTGAAGCGGGCCAATTGAGCCCTGAGGAATGGGGTCTGGCCCGGAAAATTGTCCGGGATGATCAAAAAAAGGAGAAACTCCGTGGGGTAGCCAATCAAAATTTTCCAGATGAAAATTTTTTAATTGACTGTATTACCTAATATTTATATAGTTATAGAAACTATCTAATACGTGTGAGATATCCATGGTCGATGAAAATATAACCCAGCTTAATATAGGCGCCTATCAGGTCGGCATCATCGGGTTGAAGGAAGCGGTGACTGAATTAGCCTCCGTCCTGGCCAAGGCCCCGGATGAGGAAATAGCCGAAGAATTAATCCGCCGGCTCTCTACAAAGAACTATATCCCCGAGAAGTCCAAGCCTGATTATGCCCGGGCACTGGTCCGGGAATTCAGAAGACAGTTGGGGCAGCCCGTCCAGGAAGAAAAACCCGACGGGCTGGTGATCAAAGTCCTCGGCCAGGGGTGCAATAACTGCCGGGAGTTGACCCAGCGGGTCATGGACATCATGTCCGAGCTAAACCTGGCCGGCGACCTGGAGCATGTCACCGATATCAAGGCGATTGCTCAATATGGTGTCCTGGGCAGTCCGGCGCTGATCATCAATGGGAAAGCCCTGGCCGTCGGGAGTGTGCCCAACAAAAAACAGCTTGCCGATTGGCTCAAGCAGGCCGGATGCTGATCCATGCGTTATAATTGTCTTCTGTTGACTTTGGTTATGGTTTGTTTTTCTTTATCCCCTTCTTTCTCCTGGGCGGATGATGTCAGAGGACCCGACCCGAATCTGGCCCAAACCGTTCAGGGACCGATTCCAAGCAAGATAGATTGTCCCAATCCTCCCGTCTCCAACCTAGCTCCGGAAGTCAGGTCGGGAGGCGCTTCACAAGATCCGAACCCACAAGCTCCCGCGGCGGTAAAAATTCAGGAAGGGACCAATGCCGAAGACTGATCCTGATGATAGCCCTCCGGGGGAGGGAATAATGACAAGCAAGGAGGGGAATTTTATGGTTGAGGCGACCCCCAAAAAACTCTCTTTTCTGGACCGTTTTTTGACCCTCTGGATCTTTCTGGCCATGCTTTTGGGAGTGGGCTCCGGTTATTTTTTTCCCGGGGTGTCTAAATTCTGGAACATTTTCCAGTCCGGGACCACCAACATCCCCATAGCCGTCGGCCTGATCCTGATGATGTATCCCCCCCTGGCCAAGGTCAAGTACGAGGAACTGGGCGAAGTCTTTAAAAATTACAAGGTATTGATCCTTTCGCTGATCCAGAACTGGGTCATCGGTCCCATCCTGATGTTTTTTCTGGCCATCCTCTTTCTGGCCGGCTACCCGGAATACATGGTGGGCCTGATCATGATCGGCCTGGCCCGCTGCATCGCCATGGTTATCGTCTGGAACGATCTGGCCTCCGGGGATACCGAATACTGCGCCGGGCTGGTGGCCTTCAATTCCATCTTCCAGGTCCTTTTCTTCTCGGTTTATGCCTATATCTTCATCACCATCCTGCCCGGTTGGTTCGGTCTGAAAGGGACTGTGGTGGACATCTCCATCGGCCAGATTGCCGAGAGCGTTTTTATTTACCTCGGTATCCCTTTTATCGCCGGGATCATTTCCCGGGTGATCGGGCTGAAAACCAAGGGGAAAGAATGGTATGAGAAAAAATTCATCCCCAAGATCAGCCCCATCACCTTGATCGCCTTGCTGTTCACCATCGTCGTCATGTTTTCCCTAAAAGGGGAAATTATCGTTCAACTGCCCTTAGACGTAGTCCGCATCGCCATCCCCCTGACCATTTATTTTGTCATCATGTTTTTTATCTCCTTCTATATGTCCATGAAGGTCAAGGCCACTTATGAGCAGTCCACCACCTTGTCTTTTACCGCCGCCTCGAACAATTTCGAACTGGCCATTGCCGTGGCCATTGCCGTTTTCGGGATTCAATCCGGCGTGGCCTTTGCCGCAGTGATCGGGCCGCTGGTGGAGGTGCCGGTGTTGATCAGCCTGGTCCATGTGGCCTTGTGGTTCAAACGGAAATATTTCCCTTTTGCCGTGGAGACCCCCACCGGGGTGTGCCATGTGGCCTGTAAGCCTTAGCCAAATTTTTTCGTCATCCCCGAAGGCCTTTATCGGGGATCCAGTGTTCCCTGAGAAAAACCTGGATTCCCGCTCAGAAGCGTCGCGGGAATGACGCTCTATGATGTTGTTGATTTTTTGAGACAAGTTAATAATTTGGATCGAAGAGGAGTTTCTCATGTTGCTCACAGGCTATCGAAAAGAGGTCTTTCGGCCGGAGTGCAATCCGAGCTTCCAATCCCTGCACTGCGTTGCTTATCTGGACGAGGATATCGAGGCCGTGCTGCCTTACCTGAACGCCAGGTTGGGGGGTGATGAGTATTACCAGGACCCGCCGGCCGTCACCTTCCGCCCGCAGGGCAAGCTGATCACCGTCTATCCGAAAAAGATTGCCGTCAACGCCCTTAAGGACGCAGAAGAGGCGGATAAGATCCTGGAGTGGCTGAAACGGGAAATCAACGAGGCCTGGGAAAAACGGGAGGAGACGGCGCCCAGCACCGAAAGCGCCCCCAAACCGAAGCTTTTGGATATTCTCAAGTTGTTGCCCAAAACGAATTGTAAACTCTGTGGGGAACCGACCTGCATGGTCTTTGCCGCCCGGGTGACTGAAGGAATCAAAGGACCGCAGGATTGCCCGGCGTTATCCGAGGAATCAAAAATTCGACTGGCTGACTATTTGTCCCCATTCAATATTTTGGAATAATTTGCTTCTCTTATCGCTGCACAGATTAATTTTTCATGCATCTGAAGGGAAGCCATGAAAATTGAAGTCTTGGGGACCGGCTGCGCCCGGTGCAACACCACCGAAGAAATCGTCAAACAGGCGGTGCTCGATGCCGGGATTGAAGCAGAGGTGGTCAAAGTCAAGGACATCCGGGAGATCGCCAGGTATGGGGTAATGGTCACGCCCGCCGTTGTCATTGACGGGGAGCTAAAATCTCACGGGTTCAATGAGCTACGAGATCCTTCGCGGAGTTTATCCTGAGCCGATAACCCAGATCCTTCGCGGAGTTTATCCTGAGCCGATAACCCAGATCCTTCGCGGAGTTTATCCTGAGCCGATAACCCAGATCCTTCGCTTCGCTCAGGATGACAGGAGGCGAAGGGCTCAGGATGACATGAGGCGAAGGGCTCAGGATGACATGACGGCCATTTTTCATCCTTCACAGGCTCCCCCTGGGGCATTAATGTTTATTAATGAAAGGCCGATCCATGCCTAAAAAAAGATGGCTTTTCTATCTGATTCTATTAATCGCCGCTCTCATTCTTCTGGCGCCGCTTTATCTTTTTGGAGAAGGGAAGAAAGATGAAATCGGTTCTTTAAAGGAATTGATTTCCCGTTATGATTCTGCTCAGTGCAAGGAATGCCATTCGGAGATTTACGCCCAGTGGGAAAAATCCCATCATGCCCGGCCCCTCATGGGCCTGGACGATTGGATCTTCATGTCCGCGTACCTGAAAGAAGGGGTCCTGTCGGTCAAGTCGCCCAACCAGGCCACCAAGGCCAACTTCCCCTGCGCCAAGTGTCATTTGCCGCAGCTTTTCAAAGCAACGGATGCCGTAGCCGCCGAACTGGCCGCAGCGGTTTTGCGGGACGACAAAAAAACCATCAACCGGTTGAACATCGGCTGCCTGGTCTGCCACCAAGACAAGGCCGTAGTCCACGGCCGGCCGGAAAAATCCGCCCTTTACGGCAGCCGGGAAATCAAGGATCATGAGGGCCTCCCGGTGAAGAAAAGCCCCCTGTTGAAGGACCCCCTTTTCTGCGGCCAGTGCCACGGCCTCGGCCCCAACCTCGAATTCGAAACCCCGGTCCAGTGCGCCACCCTCTACGGCAGTTACCTCCATGCCTACCTCCCTAACGGCGGGTCCCAGACCTGCCAGGACTGCCACATGCCGGGGAAAGACCATACCAGCCTGCCGAACTTCAATGACCGGGCCGGCACCTCGGCCCGCCTCCGCGAGGCCCTGCCGCTGGAGGTGGAAACCCTGGGCTACGTCTACCAGTTCGATCCAGGGAAACATGTTCCCCTGGTGGTGCTTAAAACCCGGATCACCAACAAGGCCGGCCACCGGATCCCGGACGGCTGACCCACCCGCACCCGGGTGGTCCTGGAGGTGACCGCTACCGCCCCCAACGGGCAGAAACTCTTTGAAGGATCAAAATTTTATATGCCTGAGGCCGGCGACGGCCGGAGCCGGGTCATGGCTCTGGGGCCGGACAAGAAACTCGGGCTGCTGCGAGATACCAGCATCCAGCCTTTCCGCCCGAAGGAGGAAACCTTTGAAATCCCGGTCCCCAAAGGGATCGATGAAATTACCGTGGCGGTTCGGTTGACCTACCAGCCCCGCCCGGGGAATATTTATCCCCTCCAGACCATCAGCCGGAAGGTAAGGATGGATGCTCCTTAGTGTGAGAATAAATGAAACGGTTAATAATTAACACGGAGGGGGTCAAGGCCTGCCAGGACTGCGGGAATACGGTGGGTCAGAAATTTCACCGTTGATCCAACGCGGTTTGAGTGTTTGCTGTCAGGGTTTCAAAATAATAACCATACCATAGCGTGTCATTCCCGCAGCGCTTCTGAGCGGGAATCCAGGGGCAAATTATTCTTGACATTATATTCCTTAATGGTTATATATTGATAAATATTACTAAAGGGATTTTAATCATGGAAGAAAAATCAAGCTGTGCCTGTTCAATAAAGATTGCCGAAGGTGCCAAGGAAACCGACCTACGAAAAAAAGGAATTTATCTTGGTCTGGGGTTAATCGGGTGGTGGGTAATCTATCAGCAATTGCTTCCAGTCGCCCAGTGGATGACCTATAGCCTGTTCGGTTTGGACCTGGGGACCCATTTGGCCGAAACGACGGCCTTCTTCCTTTACGATGTGCCCAAGGTATTCATGCTTTTGATTCTGATTGTTTTTGGAGTAGGCCTGCTCCGTTCTTTTTTCACGCCGGAAAAAACCCGGGACATCCTGGCCGGCAAAAGGGAATCGGCGGGCAATGTGCTGGCCGCGCTGCTGGGCATTGCCACCCCCTTTTGCACCTGCTCCGCCATACCCCTGTTTATCGGTTTTGTGGAGGCGGGCATCCCGTTGGGGGTCACCTTTTCCTTCCTGATCTCGGCCCCCATGATCAACGAAATCGCCCTGGTCCTGCTCTACGGCCTTTTTGGCTGGAAAGTCGCTTTCCTTTATCTGGCCACCGGTCTATCCATTGCTATCCTCAGCGGCTGGATTATCGGCCGGCTGCGCATGGAAAAACAGGTGGAGGACTGGGTCTACGAAATCCGCTCCGGCCTTAGACCGCTGGTTTTGGATAAACTGACCTGGTCGGGTCGGATCGATTATGCCCTCCAGGCGGTCAAGGATATCGTCGGCAAAGTGTGGATTTACATCATCGGGGGGATTGCCGTGGGGGCCGTCATCCACGGCTACGTGCCCGTTGGGTTCATGGCCTCCATCATGGGCAAGGAGGCCTGGTGGTCCGTTCCCCTGGCCGTGCTTTTAGGAGTCCCCATGTACTCCAATGCCGCCGGGATCATCCCCGTGGTCCAGGCCCTGCTCGGCAAAGGGGCCGCCCTGGGCACTGTCCTGGCCTTCATGATGGCCGTTATCGGTTTGTCCCTGCCGGAGACCATTATCCTGAGAAAAGTCCTTAAGCCGGGCTTGATTGCCGTCTTTATCGGTGTGGTCTCGACCGGGATCCTCCTGGTCGGATTTCTATTCAACGCCATTTTATAACTGCCCGTCCTTAGACCATCGAATCATCCACCTCCTCTCCCATCAACCGAAGTGCTCCGAATGATTTATGCTATGCGAAAACTTGTGGACATCCGAGACGGTTCTTATCCAGCCTAATTCCTGACCAGGTTTATTCTGTTCAGAAGGATGCGTCAGAATGGTCTTTTTGTGGGGTTCTGAAATAATTAAATCCAACCCCTGCCGCTCAAGAAGTAACCCCGCCTTTTCAATCGGGACGGAAGAACGGACGAAACTTCCCTTGGAAATAATAAAGTAGGTAATTCGATAATCCGGATCAATATGCATGATTTCTATTGGCTCGTTCATGGTCTCCTCCTCAAATCAGGTTTAATGTTAGAGATAAGTACCACGTTGTGCCATTTAACATTGCAAGGAAAATGCCAAATAGTGCCATCTTATTTTTAACTTACTGAATAAATTTATATTTTTATGATATTAGAAATCCTGTTTTTCTCTCCTTAAACCAAAACCATGCAAATATGAATGGTTTACTGTGCACTTTTTGATTGCCGCCATGCCTTCTAAGGAATCTCCTTTCTTCCAGTGTTATCAGGTGTACTCCCCATTTTGGGCAAGCACAACTTTTTTCAGTTGACATATGTACCACAAAGTGGTATATTATCCTCAAATAATACCAAATCGACTCTATGAGAAGCGAAGAACTGATCAAGATCCGGCAGGAAATGGGTAAGACCCAGAAGGAGATGGCCATACTCCTGGGGACCTCGAATAAAGCCATCCAGAGCTATGAACAGGGCTGGCGGCCGGTCCCCAACCACGTCGAAAGGCATCTCTACTTCCTCCTGGTTCTAAAAAAAATAAAAACGATCCAACCCTGCTGGGACATTAAGAATTGCCCGAACGAAAAAAGGGGAAAATGCCTGGCCTGGGAGCTTCAGAGCGGACACTTGTGCTGGTTTATCAATGGAACCGTTTGCGATGGGGAAATCCAAAAAACTGGGAAACCAAGATGGAGACCTGCAAGAAATGCGAGGTTTTCACGCCTATTCTATCTA
>CAVQSS010000003.1:0-30044 GCA_963716045.1 uncultured delta proteobacterium
CCTGGAAGCGGCGAGGACAGGCGCCACACCACTATTTCAACAAAAGCGTGTTCCGAAAGAAGGTGACGTTCATCGAGCATCAACCAAGCCGCCATGTTGGACAATATACCAACAGTCCGACCTGTTGTCAAGCATTACAACATCACCTCTCTTTTTCTTCCTGTTCGGTAAGACCGGAAGGGGATGGAATCAGGCGGCGGGCCTTTTAAGAAGGTCCACCAGGGTCCGATAGGTCCCTCCGGCCTTGCGGGCGATGGTCGGACCGTAGCCGAAGGCCAGGGGGTTGGGTTCCGTGTCGATGAAAATGAAGGCGATTCCATTCCGACGTAGCCAGGCGGCCGTCTGCAGGGCCTCATCCAGGGGGTCCAGGCCGGAAAAACTCAAGTTGGGTTTCCCATCGGAAACCAGTACCAGGACCTGCCCGGATCGGGGGTATTTGAATCGTTCCTGGGCCAGAGCTCGGAAACCCAGGCGAAGGCCCTCGGCCAAAGGGGTCTTCCCGCCCAGCGGCAACTGTCGGAGCGATTGTCGGACCCGTCCCAGATTCCCGGTGAAGGGCTGGATCAACCGCGACTGTTGATGCCGGAAGGCTACCAAGGCCACCCGGTCCCGCCGCAGATAGCATTCCCTGAGGTATTCGTTCAACAGGCCTTTTACCAGAGACATACGCCCATGGACCCCCATGGATGAACTGGCATCCACCACAAAAACCACCGAATAGCCGACTTTTTTGGTTTTGATCTTTTCCCGCAGATCGTCCCGAGCAAAACTTAGCGGTCTCTGGATCCGGTCAAAACCCGCACGGCCGCAGGCGGCCTTCAAAGTAGGCAGGAAGGCCACTTCTTTCAAGGTAGTGCCGGAAAAGGCGGCGCTTCCGACTACCCGCCCCTCATTCCAATAGGTGCGGGAATTTCTTCGCCTACCCGGAGAGGCGGCTCGGATCAAATCCTCCAAAGGGATGGAAGGTTCGGGGATTCGGGTTTCATCGGGCGGCAGGGGGACTGAATGGGGAAAGGGTTCTAATGGGCCTGGGGCTTTTTTTTTAATTCGCCGGAGTCCGGGGTGGCTGAAGGGTCTTCTCTATCGGCTTCCAGGTCCTCGAGGAATTCTTGGATTTGACCCGGTTCAAGTCGGGGCTGATTAAGGTCCTGGTTTTTTAAACGGTGAGGCAGGGCCAATTCAGCGGCTTCCAACAGATCGGGAGGGGTGACCTCGGCCCGACCCCGGAAAGCACCGATGGCCTGGGCGGCCTTGATCATGGTTAAATCGCTGCGATGGCCTTCCACCCCATAGCTCAGCGAAAGGCGGGCCGCCATTTCCCAGATGCGCTGGGGGGTCCGGATTCGGGCTAAGTCCCGGCGGGCTTGAATGACCTTTCGGGCCGTGTCGTTTTCCGCTTCGGACCACTCTTCGAGAAAACCAAACGGATCGGACTCAAAGGCCAGGCGGCGGTGAGCGACCTCAATTCGTTCTGTAATATCCGTACTGCCCCGCACGTCCACGCAGAGGCCGAAACGGTCCAGCAACTGGGGCCGCAAGTCCCCTTCTTCCGGGTTCATGGTGCCGATCAGGATGAAGCGGCTGGGATGCCTGAAGGAGATCCCCTCCCGTTCCACGTAATTGATCCCCAGTGCGGCCACATCCAGCAACAAATCCACCAGATGATCTTCCAGCAGGTTGACTTCGTCCACATAGAGAATGGACTGGTTGGCCCGGGCCAGCAGCCCCGGTTCAAAACGGCGCTCTCCCTTGGACAGAGCGGCTTCAAAATCCAGGGCCCCCAAAAGCCGGTCTTCCGTGGCCCCCAGCGGGAGGTTCACCAACCCATAAGGGACAGTGACGCTGGGAAGGGTTTGCCCTTCACCCAGCCTTTCCCGGCAAAGATCACACATCCCTTCCGGATCTTGGAGCGGACATCGAAAGGGACAATCGGCCACCAATTCCACGGGCGGCAGGAGAGAGATCAAACCCCGAACGGCCGTCGACTTGGCCGTGCCCCGCTGACCACGGATCAGCAGACCCCCAATCCGGGGATGGATCAGGGCCAGCAGGAGGCCCAACTTCATCTTCTCCTGCCCGACGATCGCTGTAAAGGGATAGACCGGGGAAAGGTCGGGTTTTAATGGGTTAAGATCAATGGCCAGGGACATGCCTTATATGTAACGGCTCCCGGATAAGCTGTCAATAATTAAAGGCGGACTCGCAAAAAGTGCCCAAGGGCTGTCATTGCGAGGAGTGAAGCGCCGAAGCAATCCCCAGTCAGCGTATGACCCTCCCGAAGCTCGATCGGGGGATTGCTTCGCTTCGCTCGCAATGACAGAGGGGCTAAACTTGATTTTCATTCTAAACCCTCATGCCCCGCGGGGCACCCACGAAGCATGAAATCAAAAGGGGTAAGCTAACTATCTAAATATCTTATATTAATAATTAATAATCATTTGTTAATTATCAATTATTGATGAATCCCTCAGTGGTACCGAGTTCTATTTTCGTATTTAGGAAAGGAGGTATGGAGGGTGACTCCATACCTCCTGGGAGGAGGGGGAGAAGAAGGGGGTTATGTTACAACCGGGAGCCACCGGGTCCGGGACCCTGACCGGGCCCCCCGCAGGGACCTCCACAGGGACCGGAACCAGCGCCGCCGGGACCGTCACAGTTTCCGCGGCCCATGCGGCCCATGCGGTGCATTCCGCCGCCCCCGAAACCCATGCCCGGGCCGCAGGCGGCCATCTGGGCGGCCTGTTCGGGTGTTAAGTACTGGCGGGCTTCCAGTCGGGATTCGGTCATCTTGGCCTGGAGTGTACTCCGCAGCTCGTTCATTTCCTTTTGCTTGGCCAGGATGTTGCCCTTATCGGGGTTGGGGTCGGTCCAGAGGGTCCGAAGCTCCAACCGTTTGGCCTGCATTTTGTTCCGCAGATCAACCGTTTCCTTCCAGGTATTTTCCCGCAGTGTATTGAGGTTGGTTTTCTGCTCGGCCGTTAAATTCAACTGGTCAAATCCACCAGGGCAATTGGGATTGTTTCCCCGGCCGAAACCGGGACCGGCAGCAATCGCCAAACTTGACATGGCCAAAAGGGCCCCACCTACCATCCACATTTTCATTTTACTTTTACCTAACATTGGATTTTCCTCCTTATTATTTTTTTTAGGTCAGGTTTTGTATAGGGTATATTCAAGGTTCATGCCAAGATTCCCTAATAATTCATAACATATTAAATATACTCAATATTTTTAACTTATCCGGCTGGTGGGAGCTTTTGAAGCTCGACGATTTTGTCGAAATTTTCATTGCCTTTTTGGGGCCTTTTGGGAGGCGGCTTTCCGGAAGGGAGCGATTTATTGTATAAAATTTAAATAGTTATGAAAAGACAACATTGTCGAGGCGTTTCGACAAATCATTCCAGATTTGCCTTGACATTAGAGGTAGTAATTCCTTAAGGGTGAGAGGGTGGGTTTTTTTAGTATTAAACCCCCTTGGCCAAGTGCAGGTCATCTTGAGCCTTTCGTTTGCCTGTCATTCTGAGTGAAACGAAGAATCTCGTCTTTCAGCTCAGGGCCTGCCGAGGGATTCTTCAGTCGCTTCGTTCCTTCAGAAATGACCAAGTAGTTGGAGAGCGAGTCGGTCTGGGCGCTCCGATCTCGGAAAGGTATTCTCATACTTATGAAAAATAAGGGCTGTGCGAGCAAATGACCAAGGCCGCGGCGATCATTCAGATCATTCTGGTTCTCCTGATCGTGGGAATCAGCACTTATTATTTCTTTAAAGGGAATTTCGAGGTGGGGCTCGCCTTTTTGCCGTTGCTCATGATTTATTATGTGTTTGTAACCGCCAGGAGAAAAAGGGGAAACCCGGAAGATAAAGAATGATAGCCATCTCGTTACAATCGGGCAGTAACGGAAATTGCATCTACGTGGAGGCCGAAGGGGTCAGGCTGCTTTTTGATGCCGGGATCAGCGGTATCCAGGCGGAACAAAGGCTGGCCGCTCTGGGAAGAGACATTCGGAAGGTCGACGCCTTGATTATCTCCCACGATCATGCCGATCATCTCCGCTGCGCCGGCATCTACCAGCGGAAATACGGGATTCCGCTCCATATTACCCCCCGGACCCTGGCCGCCGGGAAAATCCTTAAACTGGGCCGTTTGTCGGAAGTCCGTCCTTTTCAGGCCGGGGAAGGGATTTCCTTTGGAAACGTATCCGTTCGGACCGTCCCGACCCCGCATGATGGGGCTGACGGCGTGGCCTTCGTGGTGGAAACCCGCAAAAGACGGTTGGGAATTCTCACCGACCTGGGGCACCTTTTTCAGGGACTGAAAACCGTTATCGCCTCCCTGGACGCGATTTTTCTGGAAAGCAACTTTGATCCGGGGATGTTGGCGCAGGGGCCGTATCCGGAGTTTCTGAAACAACGGATTCGCGGCCCGGGCGGCCATCTTTCCAACGAAGAGGCGGCCGGAGTGCTGAACGGCTCGGCTACCGACCGGATGCAGTGGGTCTGCCTGGCCCATCTTTCGGAGCATAACAATCACCCCGAACTGGCCCGCCGGACCCATCAAAGGGTTTTAGGTCAACGGTTCCCGATTCATATCGCCGGCCGGTACGAAGCCACGGAGGTTCTCCGGGTGCAAGAGTGATTTATTATTGACAGCCTGAAGAAGTCTGTCTTTCAGTTTTTGTCATTCTTCGTCCCGCGATACGCAAGACGAAGAATCTCGTTTTTTCAAAGGTTTTAGATCCTTGCGGATTTACCCTGAGCCCAAGACGAGACCTGACCTTAAGGAAAGGTCTCGTCGGGCTCAGGACCAAGGGGACTTTCTTACGAAACCATCCCTATTCCCGGATGGCAAAACGGGGCGGACTGATGGCCTCGCTGCGGCAAAGAAAACATTTCCCGGGGGCGGTCAGGCGGTCACGCTTCTTGAAGATGAAACCGCAGTGCCGGCAGGAGGCCGGTTGAACGATCAGTTTTCCTTTAACGGCCGCCGACCGGGCAATATGGGTCAGATGATCGTAGACTTCTTTTTCCCGGATCCCGACGATCTGGGAAATCTCCTTGGCGGATAAATCCTGGCCCTGAAGCAGAGAAAGGATGGTTTGGCGGATGGTGGACATAAATAACAACCACTAGTCAAAATCCAAATGAAACAGCTTGTCAAGCGAATTCCTCAACAATGATTGAATTACAGGAACTGACCAAAGAGTACGGAAAAATCAAGGCTATCGAGGGCCTCACTTTCCGGATCGAGACCAACGAGATTTTTGGGCTTCTGGGACCGAACGGGGCCGGGAAAAGCACCACTATCAAGATCCTGACCACCCTGGTCAAGCCCACGGCGGGCCGTGCCCTTTTGGACGGGATTGACGTGGTCCGGCAGCCTCTGGAAATCAAAAAACGCATCGCCGTGGTTCCCCAGGAAAACAACCTGGACCGGGAGATGTCCGCTTTTGACAACTTACGCCTTTATGGACTTCTGCACCATATCCCGGGCCTGGAATCCAAGATCGAGGAGCAGCTCCGTTCGGTCGATCTCTGGGAGCGGCGAAACGATAATATCCTCACCTTCTCCGGAGGCATGCAGCGGCGCCTGCTGATCGCCCGGGCTGTGTTGGGCCGGCCGAAAGTCCTTTTCCTGGATGAACCCACCATCGGGTTGGACCCGCAGGTGCGCCGGGAGATCTGGAACATGATCCGGCGGATCAAAGCCCAGGGAGGGACGATTTTGCTGACCACCCATTACATCGAGGAGGCCGAGGCCTTGAGCGACCGGGTCGGCATCCTTTCCCAGGGGAAATTGATCGCCCTGGATACCCCGGCCAACCTGAAAAAAATGGTCGGGGAATACGTGGTGGAATTTGCGGACCGGGACGGCAGCCGGGTCTATCGGATGTGCGCCAGCCGGGAAGACGCCCAATGCCGTTTGCAGGAAGCCGAGACCGAGGTCACCATGCGCAAGTCCAACCTGGAGGACGTCTTTGTGAAACTGACCGGGGGGCGAATCGAGCAATGAACTGGTATCCGATTTTTCTCCGGGAAATGATTCAATTCAAGAAGAAGCTTTTTCGCCTGGGCTATATCTTTACCTCCATGATGGTGCCCCTCCTTTACCTGTTGGCCTTCGGGTTGGGTCTGGGGCGCAGCGTGCAGGTCCCGGGAGGGACCTACATCGGCTTCCTGCTGCCCGGGCTGGTGGCCATGAGTTCCATGAACAATTCTTACAATTGGGTGGCCAGCGGCCTCAACCTGAGCCGGGTTTATTTCAAGACCTTTCAGGTCCTGATCCAGGCCCCCATCGCCCCAACTTCCATTATGGCCGGCTATGTCCTGGCCGGCATGGTCCGGGGGCTGTTCGCCTCGGTGATGATCATCTTGGTGGGTCTGGTGGTGGGTTCGGGGTTCCACCTGTCCTGGCTTTTTCTTTTTACCCTGCTGCTGAATTGTTTCCTGTTCGCCAACATGGGAGTGCTCATCGGCATGCTGACCAAGACCCATGAGGACACCTCTACCTATGCCAATTTTTTTATCCTGCCCATGGTCTTTTTCAGCGGGACCTTTTTCCCCATCGATCGGATGCCCAAGCTGCTGCAGTACCTCATTCTCTGCCTACCCCTGACCCACACCAATATCCTGATCCGCAAGCCGCTTCTGGACGGCCAGGGGTTGACGGCCATTGTGGTAATGATCGGCTACGCCGTGCTCTTTTTTATCCTGGGTTCTCGAAAAATCAAGAACTACAGCGAGTAGAGAGGCTGAAATGAAATTGGAAGAACGGGAATACCTGCCCCATTCCACGGGCTGCTTTTTATGCGGTGACGAAAACGCCTGCGGGGTCCGGACCCGGTTCTTTGTGGAAGGGGACACGGTCCGGACCCGGTTGCGCCTGCCGCGCCATATGAACGGCTACCTGAATACAGCGCACGGCGGAGTGCTGGCCGGCCTGTTGGATGAAACCATGGGCTGGGCGGCCACCGTGTTCGGGAAGAAACACCCTTTCTATGTAACCGGTGAATTGACCATAAAGTATATCGCCCCTGTCCCGGTGGAAGAAGAAATCGAAATAATCTGCCGTCTAGTCAAGGATGCCGGCCGGATCGCTTTCAGCGAAGGAGAACTCCTTCATCACGGCCAGGTTTGCCTGAAGGCCAAGGGCAAGTTCATTCCCCTGAGCGATGCGGATACCGCCGGGGTTGTCTCTTATTTGAAGTTTGACAAGTGTCAGAAGTACCGGGACCTGTTCGGGAGAGCAAGAGGATGATTTTTTTCTACCAACTGTACCCCTAATGGGATACAATCTTCTTCGGGGAGGGGAAGAAGTATGGAAACCAAATCAGCCATGATCCGGGCCAGGGTGGATCCGGCTTTAAAAACCGAAGTGGAAGGCATTCTGAGCCAACTTGGGCTATCTTCATCAGAGGCCATAAATTTATTTTATCACCAGGTTAAGCTCAATAAGGGCCTGCCGTTTGCGTTGCGGATTCCCAATAAAACGACGGTAAGGGCCTTTAAAAACACGGATGCCGGTCGGGGAATGGTCTGCTGTCAGGATTCCCAGGACCTGTTTGACAAACTAGGGATCTGATGGGCAGACCTGTTTTCACCAGGCAGTTTGAACGCGATATCAAGAGGATGAAAAAACGCGGGAAGGACCTGGGGAAGATCAAAGTATTGATCGAAAAACTGATCGCCGGGCCTCCCTTGGAACCAGGTTACCGGGACCACGGACTAATCGGTCCCTTTATAGGGCGTAGGGAATGCCATCTTGAATCGGACTGGTTGTTGATCTATAAACTGACCGGAGAAGAGATAATTCTGGAACGGACGGGAACCCATTCCGATTTGTTTGAATAATATGCCTTTGGATTGGTCTCCTTACGCTTTGTCAGGTAGCTCCCGTTGGTCGCAACCTGACCTACTTGCATCTAATCTCCTCATTCCGGCGGCGTGGGAGCCGCCTCCGCTGGGGTGGGGCCCCGTTGCTTGAATTTCTACCGCTATTTTTGGAGTGCGGTGACGCGTCGATGCTTTCACCTACCGGGACGAGTCCCGGAGCCCAAAGCGCGGACACTTCCGCGTACTCCAAAGGGAACCGGCGGGACGAAGGTTACCGTCACCGAACATCGAATGGGGATACGGATTAGCTGCCGTGGATGACCGTAGGAAGAAAGATCTTATGCGTATACTCAATAAAAGGGTAGCGCACTTCGTTGGAAAAACTGCTCTCAAATCCTTTTTGATTATAAGCCGTTAAAGTAAAAAAATAGACGGTTCCATCGATCAAGTCGCTGATTGTAAACTGAGTGGTCAGTCCCAGATCTAAGACCTGGGAGTAATTTCTGGGGGAATTACCGAGATACAATTTATATCCGGCCAGGTCGGGTTCCGAGTTATGGTCCCAGGCCAGGGTGATATCGGCGGCCAAGGCCTTTCCCGTGAGACAGGTAAGAATAAGGAGAACGGAAAAAAACAGAAAGCAGTTAGAATATTTCGATATTTCCGGCATCAGGGTTCAATCCTTAATAGAAAAATTGGCGTTTTCTTATGGTTTGCAAAAAAGAGGCCGTAGGGATATGCCTCCCAATAATTTATTATTTTAAGTTATTTCAATTAGATATAAATAAATAATTTAATAGAATTTCTGATTCCTTAAATTATGTATGGTTTTTACTTCATTTCAGCGTCAATTTAAGTTTTTCATAGGACCGGTCGATAAGAACATTGATCTTCAGGGAAGCGGATTTTTCCCTGCAAGCCATCGAACATCCAAAAAAAATCGGATTGACAAAAAAATGGGCATGGTCTTGCAACTCAACGAACTAAAGGCTATTGAACCAGGGTTAATTCTGGCCGAACCGGTTTTGAATCAGTTCGGGCAGACGTTGTTGCCCCGGGGGGTTGAACTTCAATCGGGGCATCTGAAGGTATTGAAGACCTGGGGGTGCAAAACCGTTAATATCAAAGAGGTGGGGTTCCCCAAAAAAGAGGAGGAAGTGAGCCCTGAAATATTGGATCGGGCACTATCCCGGGTAAACTGGCGGTTGAAATGGGAACCGACCACCAACCTGGAAAAGGAAATTTTTCAACTGGCCGTAAAAAGGGTCATCCAAAAGTTTCTGAAGCCATGAAGGTGATTGAGAGAATTTTCGAGAATATCAGGGACCTTCCCACCTTACCGACTGTTTACCTGGCGCTCTCCGAAGTCATTGCCGATCCTCGGTCCACCGCCCAGGATATATCCCAAATTGTGTCGAACGACCCTGCTTCCGCTTCCCGGGTCTTGCGGCTGGCCAATTCAGTGCTCTATGGTTTTCCCGGACAGATTGACACCATTTCACGGGCGGTGGTGGTACTGGGTTTTGACGAGGTCCGTAATCTGGTGCTGGCCACTTCGGTCATGGACCTTTTTTCCAAGCGGGATTCGGCCTTTGATTTTCGGCCGGGCGATTTTTGGGCCCATTCCATAGGAGTAGGGATTGCCACCCGGCTAATCGGGCAGGCCTGCCGCCTTTCCAATGTGGAAAACCTATTTGTAGCCGGTATTCTTCATGATATTGGGAAGCTGGTTTTTTTTGAATTCGCTGAAAAGGAATATACCCGAGCCCTGGATCAATCGAATAAATGCCATCAACCGCTCTGGGAAGCCGAGCTGGAAATTCTAGGGATGGACCATAGTCAGGGCGGCCGGTTGCTGGCGGAAACCTGGGATCTACCCCCAGCCATCCAAAAGTCTATTTACGGTCATCACGCCGGCTTGAGCGGGGAGCCGCCGGAACCTCTGGTAGCTGCCGTACACATAGCGGATACGCTGGTTCGGGCGCTTGAATTAGGATTTGGTGGAGATGATTTGATCCCTCGACCGAATGAGCAGGCCTGGGAGGTATTAGGCCTCCCGCCAAACACGCTGACGGAAATGACTCCCCCTATCCTGCAACAGTTTGAAGAAGCTACAAAAATCATGGGGCTCCATTAGCCCAGGGGATTGAGGTTTGGATTATGGCTACGATTGAAAACACCGGGACCGAGCCCAGCAATTCCTGGAATCGCTTCCTGGAAGCCTTGATGCGTTTCCCGAGCAACAGGATGGGGGATGAACCCCTGGCCAAAACCATTGCGGACGGCCTGGAAATTTTTCGCCTTTTCCCCGAGTCGCAAACCGTATCCATCTTCTGGTTGGACCAGGAGTCTTTTGAATTTCGTTTCGGGGCGTCACGACCCGAAACCAATAAGATCCGGACGGAGGAACAATTCGCCCGCCTGGTAGAGTCCGGGGCGATCGCCGGGGCGCTGGAATCGGTCCGGAACGGAGAACCCGGTTCCTATCAAACTCTAAAGGAACCGCAGGGGAAATTTCTAATCTTTCCTTTAGTAATCCCGACCGGGATATTAGGCCTGGTTTTAGTGGAATCGGGCCGTTGGTCTACAGCCATCCCCCCGCAGGAAGCCCGCTTCGCGGAATTGGGCGTCCAACAGGTGGCCCATATCCTGAATACCAAAATCCTTTCCCAAAAATTAGCTAACCAGAAGGGAGTGCTCGATCAAAAAGTGGCCCTTCGCACCCTGGACTTGGAGAAAAACCGGAGGGAGCTGGCGTCTATCCTGGACTCCATTAACGCCGGAGTAGTGATTGTGGATACCAAAAACTACCGGATTTTGGAAGCCAATCTGTCGGCCTTGGAGATTATCGGTCTTTCCAAGGAGGAGGTTGTCGGGTCTTTTTGCAATCAATATATGTGCGTTTTGGAAAAAGGGCGCTGCCCGGTGATCGATTTTAACCAATCCATTCAAAATGCCGAGCAGGTGTTGGTTAAGGGGAACCGGCAAACGGTCCCGATTATCAAGAAAGTATCGCCCATTTTTTGGGGGGGTCGAAAATGCCTGATGGAGAGCTTTATCGACATCACCGAGTTGAAATTCCTGGAGGAACAATTTCATCAGTCCCTGAAACTGGAAGCCATCGCCCGGATGGCCGGCGGGGTGGCGCATGATTTCAACAATCTGCTGATGGCCATTATGGGCTACAGTGATTTGATCCTGATGAACCCTCCGGCCGGGGAAACCGGGGTTGTTCGACAGGTCCGGGAGATTAAAAAAGCGGCCCAGAAGGCGGCGGACCTGACCCAACAACTCCTGGCCCTGAACCGAAAACAGGTCGCCGAACCGAAGGTGTTGGATCTAAACGCCATCATCATCGATTTAGAGAAGATATTAGGGCGCTTGATGAGGGAAGAAGTCGAGCTGGTGACCGTGCTGGATCCGACCCTGACCAACATTGCCGGCGATCGGGGGCAGATGGAACAGGTTATCGTAAATCTGGCGATTAACGCGCGGGATGCCCTGTCCGCGGGTGGAAAGCTGATTATTGAAACAACCAATGTGGCCATAGGACAAACGACCCCGCGCCGTTACCCGGTCATGCCGGTGGGCAATTATGCCCTCCTGGCCGTCAGCGACAATGGGAGGGGTATGGACGACGAGACCAAGTCCCACGTTTTTGAACCCTTTTTCACCACCAAGGAATGGGGGAAAGGGACCGGGATGGGCCTTTCGACCGTCTATGGGATCGTCAAACAATCCGGAGGGTATATCTGGGTTTATAGTGAAGTCGGAAAAGGAACGACCTTTAAGATCTATTTTCCTCAAGCCGAAGGATCCGCTCCGTATGCTTCCGCCGGGGCAGGCCCCGGAAAGGGCCTGCCGGGGTCGGAAACCATCTTATTGGTGGAAGATGAGGAATTGTTGAGGACCCCTATCCGGGAAATCCTGGAGAGGCAGGGGTATTCGGTCTTGGAAGCCAGCAATGGGGAAGAGGCCTTGGTCGTAGCCAGGCAATATCCCGGTCCGATAAATCTCCTCCTATCCGATATCGTTATGCCCGGCATGAATGGTCGGGACTTGGCCGGCCATCTTTCCCGGATCCGACCGGACCTGAAAGTGTTATTTATGTCGGGTTATACCCACAACGCCATCGTCCATCACGGGGTCTTAGAGGAAGGACTGGCCTTTTTAGAGAAACCCTTCACCCCGGAAGCCCTGGCGGTTAAAATAAGGCAAGTATTGCGTAGTCTCCCCCCACTCATGGGGGACTCACCCGGTGGATCCTCCCCTCGGATTTCAAATTAATGCCCCTGCGCCCTTTAGTACTTATTTAAAGTCGGACGCACCGCTGTCACCCCTATCGACCCGTCCCGGAAAAAAGACCCCTCCCCGCCAACCACTTCAAAAAAAGCGCATTCCCGTCAAACATGGCTTGTTGACATCGATAAGAGCGCAATGCTATATAAAGTATAGACCGGTTGAAAGGGAAACTCTTAAAGATTATGGAGACAACAGGAAAACAGATCCGGATGTTAATTGCCGAGGACGATGAGATTCTGGGGACCATGCTTCGTGATTTTTTGCAAAAGCCCGAGAGAGAACTCCATATTCAAAAAAACGGCCGGGAGGCCATTCAGGATTTCAAAAGACAGCCCTACGATGTGGTCATTGCGGATTTAATGCTGCCGGGGGCCGATGGATTACAGGTCCTTAAAGAGGTAAAAACCGTTTATCCGGCCTGTGAAGTAATCATCATCACCGGCTATGCCTCTTTGGATACAGCCATCCAGGCGATTCGCGGCGGGGCTTATGATTACATCCGCAAGCCCTTCAAGCTGGAAGAACTGGAAGTGGCGGTGAAAAATGCCAGTGAGAAGATAACCCTTATCCGGGAAAACCGTCACCTGATACAACGGCTCAAGGAGGCCATGGGGGAGATGGATGGCCTGCAAAGGGCCTGGGACGATTTTCTGGTCCAAACGGGTCCTCGGGAGCCCAAGGCCGCAGGTCCGTTTTCAGAAGCCGACTTAAACATTACCCTAAAACAGCGCCCCCCGGATTTTGACCTGACCCGGAAGGAATTCCAGGAAAAGGCCCTGAATATTTTAGATCGTTTGACCAACCTTCGGAAACAGGACCTGATCGGCGAAGAGGAGTTTTTATCCTTCAAACAAATTCTTTTGGAAAAAATCAGGTAAACGTCTGTAGAATTTCAGATTGAGCCAAGGAAACAGAAAGGAAACCTACTATGGCTACGTACGTGGAAAAATGGGTTGAAGAGCAGGCCCGGCTGGCCAAGCCGGATAAGATATACTGGTGTGACGGTTCTACGGAGGAAGCCCAACGGCTGGTCGAAATCGGGATTAAGGAGGAGCGGATCAACGGCCAGCCGATCTTTCGCGAATTGAATCAGCGGGAATGGCCCCATGCCTACTGGCACCTCAGCCACCCCACCGATGTGGCCCGAACCGAAAACCTGACCTTCGTCTGCCAGTCGAGCAAGGAGACGGCCGGTCCCAACAACAACTGGATGGAGCCCGAGGAGGCTAAAAAGATGCTGACCGGGTTGACCGACGGCTGCATGCGCGGCCGGACCATGTACGTCCTGCCCTATATGATGGGCCACCCGGACTCCCCCTATGCCAAGGCCTGCGTGCAGTTGACCGACGTGTCCTACGTGGCCGTCAGCATGCGCATTATGACCCGCATGAGTCGGGAGGTGTTGGATAAAATCGGAAACTCGGAAAAATTTGTCAAGGGGATTCATTCGGTGGGGGACTTTGATCCAAAACGGCGATTCATTATGCACTTCCCCAATGACAGCCTGGTCTGGAGCATCGGCTCCGGGTACGGGGGAAACGCCCTTTTGGGAAAAAAATGTTTTTCCCTGCGGCTGGCTTCCTGGCTGGGACTGCAGGAGGGCTGGCTGGCTGAGCATATGATCATCATCGGCATCGAAGCGCCGGACGGAAAAATCGATTATCTGCTGGCCGCCCTGCCTTCGGCCTGCGGGAAGACCAACCTGGCCATGCTTCAATCGGCCCTGCCCGGATACAAGATCTGGACCCTGGGGGACGACATTGCCTGGTTGAACATCGGCCCGGACGGCCGGCTTTATGCCATCAATCCCGAAGCCGGGTTTTTCGGGGTGGCGCCGGGCACCTCCATGAAAACCAACCCCAACATGATCCGGACCCTCAAGGCCGGCAATTTTTATCCCGTCCTGTTCACCAACACCGGGTTGAATACCGACACCAACGAACCCTGGTGGGAGGGATTGACCGACTCTATCCCGCCGAATATCCTGGACTGGAAAGGAAATAAATGGACCCCCGCTTCGGAAGGACGGGTCGACCACCCCAATTCCCGGTTCACCGTATCCATCAAGGATTGCCCCACGGTTTCCCCGGAAGTCGACAATCCCAAGGGAGTCCCCATAACCGCCATTTTGTTCGGAGGCAAGCGGAGCCAATTGATCCCCCTGGTGGTTGAAAGCCTCAACTGGCGGCACGGGGTTTTCTCCGGCGCCCGCATGGGTTCGGAGACCACGGCCGCGGCCATCGGCAAGGAGGGGGTCCTGCGAAGGGACCCTATGGCCATGCTGCCTTTCTGCGGGTATAACATGGCCGATTATTTCCAGCACTGGCTGACCATGGGGTCCCGGATGACCCAACCCCCCAAGATTTTTTCCATCAATTGGTTCCGCCGGGATGAAGAGGGGAAATTCATCTGGCCCGGATTCGGAGAAAACATCCGGGTGCTGAAGTGGGCGATTGAACGCTCCACGATCCCGGATAAGGTCGGCGCCCGGGAGACCCCCATCGGTCTGGTCCCGGACTTGAAGGATTTCAATACCGAGGGCTTGGACGTCCCCCAGGAACAGGTAGCCTCCCTGTTCGAGGTGAACTCCGCCGGATGGGATCAGGAACTGGCCGATATCCGGCAGTTCCTGGGACAGTTTGGTGATCGGGTACCTGAGGGCATAAAATCCGAATTGGCCGCAATGGAAAAAAGCCTGAAAAGTTGACCTTTCCGATCAGGCCTGGGGAAAAGGGTCTTGCATGCCCCCGCTTTTGATTTATAGCGATGCCTATCAACGCTTTGATTATGGGCCGACCCATCCCCTTCAGGTCACCCGCTTGAAATTGACTTGGGACCTGATCGAGGCCTTCGGACTTCTGCGGAGCAAAAAAACCCGGATTCTCGAAACCCGTCCGGCCTCTGAGGAAGAGGTCTTGACCTTTCATTCCTGGGATTATCTGCAGGGTTTAAAAAAAGCAAACACCGGCCGTTCCGGTGGAGACTTGAACTGCTACGGATTAGGGCCGGGGGATAATCCGGTTTTTCCGGGGGTCCTCGATTGGGGGCTGTTCTGCGCCGGCGGGGCACTGCAAGCCGCGGAATGGGTATCCTCCGGCCAGGGCGCGGTGGCTTTCCATATGGCCGGCGGCATGCATCACGCCCATAAAAGTTCCGCCTCCGGGTTCTGTTATATCAACGATCCGGTCCTGGCCATTCATTATTTACTTCGCTTGGACCGACGAGTGGCCTATATCGATATCGATGCCCACCACGGCGACGGGGTCCAGGAGGCCTTTTACGGTACCAATAAGGTACTGACCCTCTCTTTTCATCAGAACGGCCGGACCTTGTTTCCGAGCACCGGTTTTGTGAGCGAAATGGGGACCGGGTCCGGGACCGGGTACTCGGTCAATGTGCCCTTTTTCCCCTGGACCGACGATCAGATTTTTATCTGGGCTTTTGACCAGATCGTTCCGCCCTTGTTGCAGGCTTTTCAGCCCGAAGTGATCGTCACCCAGTTGGGAGTGGATACTTTCTACAATGATCCTCTGGCCAATCTCAGTTTCACTTCCAAAGGGTTCTGCCATGCGGTGCGATTTTTTAAGGGGTTAAAAAAACCCTGGGTGGCCCTGGGGGGCGGAGGGTATCACCCGGTAAATGTGGCCCGAGCCTGGACCTTGGCCTGGTCGATTATGCTGGACCAGGAACTGGGTCAGGAAAGCCTTCCCGCTCCTTTTCAGACGACCTTGCGCGGTCTCGGTCATGACGAAAAGTGGCTGCGCGACGAGGATCATCAGGAGGAAGAGACCAAGTGGCAGCGGGCCAATTACGAGGCCAAGGCCACGGTCCGGGCGGTCCAGGAAAGCATTTTTCCTTTCTTGGGTCTGTATACCGATAGCCGCTGGTTTTAGATTTTTACATCCATGGTTCTGAGAATTTGTCTTCTAGCCATGGACGTAAAAATCTAAATTAAAAAACCAGTCTTAAGACGCCCGGGAAAAGCCCATGGCCGTTAGAGAGAAAGAAGAAACCCTAAAAGCCTTTTATGAGAAAGCCCAGGCCCGTTTCGAGTGCCAGGTCTGCGGTACCTGCTGCCAAGGCGAGGGGGGGATTTATCTCAGCCCGGAAGAAGAAAGGCGCATCGCCGAATTCTTAGGCTGCCGGTCGAGGATTTTTCGATCCCGTTTTTGCCTGGAGAAGAATGGCCGGGTCTATATTCACATTCGGGAAACCGACGGCTATTGTCATTTTGCGGTGGAAGGCCAGTGCACCATCCATCCGGTCAAGCCCACCCCCTGCCGCCAATGGCCTTTTTTTAAGCCCATGCTGACCGATCAGCCTAATTGGGAGGTGGCCCGAAATTCCTGCCCGGCCTTGGCGCCTTATGCGAATCTAGAGGATTATCTGAACGGGATCCGGTCGGAATAAATCATCTTTCCCCCCATGAAGGATGTTTTAGAGTACAAAAAATTTTAGGGATCAACGATCTGGTTACCTTTGAAGGCAGACTGTGGACGAATTAAGAACTTCTTTTAAGGAAGCGGTAGAGGATTATATTGCCTTATGCTGGCAAACCGGAAATTAAACGATTAAGGGAAAAAGGAACAATCAAGATATATGGAAACCGTAGTCATCGAAGGGGTTACCCTGCACTTGTGCCATCCGGATGTTTTTCCACTGGACTGGGTGGGACAGCCGGATTTGATTGACCAGGTACTGGCCGCCTGGCTGGTGGTAGAGGAAAAGGACCTTCCCCTGCATCCCCGTATCGTGGGCAAGCCCGGTGTGGGCAAAACTACCCTGGCCTATGCCGCCGCCCGCCGCTCAGGCCGGGAGGTCTATTTTTTTCAGGCCACCATGGACACCCGACCGGAAGATTTGATCGTCACCCCGGTTATTGCCGACCAGGGGAAGATCCGCTATATGGCCAGTCCGGTGGTCACGGCCATGCTGCGGGGCGGAGTCCTGATCCTGGATGAGGGCAACCGGATGAGCGAAAAATCCTGGGCTTCGTTGGCGCCCTTGCTGGACAACCGCCGGACGGTGGAATCGATTGTGGCCGGCCTGAAAGTCCCGGCCCACCCGAATTTTCGTTTTTGCGCTACCATGAACGATGATGCCAGCACCTATGAACTGCCGGAATACATTCACTCCCGACTCCAGCCTCAGATCTTCATCGACTTTCCCGAGCCGGACGAGGAACGGCTGATCCTCCAGCGCAACCTGCCCTTCGCCCCCGAGGCTATCCTGGATTATGTAGTTCGATTTCTGCAGTTAGCCCACCGGGCGCATGAACGCTACACCGTGCGGGACGGGATCAATATCGCCCGGTATGCCCTGAAGGTCATGGAACAAGATCGGCTGCTGGGGGCGGCGGGACGGGAAGAGCGGCCGGTCCGGGCCCTGCGTCTGGCCATCGAGATGATTCTGGGGGATAAGGCGCTCAGCTATTTCTCGAGTTGAGCTTGGGGAGCTGCGATTGACTAAATCCGAAATCCGAACCATCGAAATTCGAAACAAATTCAGGGGAAGAATGTTTTCTGGTTATTTGGATTTTGATCATTTGGATTTGTTTCGGATTTCGGATTTCGGATTTCGAATTTAACACGGGTGGTTATATGGCCCCGGGCGAATCCATCGACCCCTTCATTTTTGAAAACATCCATCTCGTTCCCATCCTGCACAACCGCCTGGAATTCGCCCTGGAGGTTCACCGGCGTTTTACCAACCTCCAGCCCGAGGCCGTGGCGGTAGAGCTGCCCCCTACCCTGCAAGATAAGATTTTAGCCGCCGTCAAGCGTCTGCCCTACCTCTCGGTCGTGGTTTACCCGGAAAAGTCCGGAAGAACGGTTTACCTGCCCATTGAACCGGTGGATGGGATCATCGAGGCGGTCCGCCTGGCCCTGGAGCATTCCCTGCCGGTTTTTTTTACGGATCGGGATACCGAGGGCTATCCCCTCTTTCGGGACCCCCTGCCGGACCCTTATGCGGTGACGCGGATCGGTTACGAAGCGTACTGCCGGGCTTATTGGGAGGAACGGGGGAATGAACCCCCGACCCCCGAGGACTTGCTGCGGGAACGTACCATGGCCAGTCAAGCCCTGGACTTGGGACGTCGGTACCCGCGGGTACTTGTGGTCTGCGGGCTGAGCCATTTCTCGGGAATCCGAAGGCAGCTCGATCTGGAACCCGCCAGGCCCCTGGGGCGGGAGACGCGATCCGGGGTCGTGTTGGGAAACCTGAAGGAGGATTCCAGCCGGGAGATTCTTTCGGAGCTGCCCTCTATTCAGAAAAGATACGAAGAGGAACGCACCAAGGCCCGGTCGACCGGCATTCCGGACGATTTCTGGAATTTGGATCGATTGCGACTCCGCGACGATCTGCTGGGGGAGGCCCAAAGTCAACATTACAAAAACAGCCGGGAGAAATTGACGGAGCCGACCCTGGCGGTGTTAAAAAAATTTGCCCGCAACTATGCCTTCATCCAGGGGGCCTTGACCCCGGATTTTTACCAGCTCCTGGTGGCCGCCCGTGGGGCGGTCAACGATGACTTTGCCTACGAAGTTTGGGATAGGGGTTCCCATTACCCTTTTCAGGAAAGCCCCTCCCGATTGCCGGAAATCGAGGTGACCGCCCAGGATCTCCGGATCAATCAGAAAAAGATCCAGTTCTATCGGCGCTTCCGGACTTTTCGCCGTCGCCTGGTGCCGGTGCCCGCGAAAAAAAGGCCGTCCCCGGCCGAACAGGAGGAGTTCAAAAAACGCTGGCGGGGGGAGACCATCTGCTCCTATCCTCCCGAAGATATCCGGGTGGAAGGTCTGGGGGATTATGTCAAGAAAAAGGCCCGAGGGGTTTTGTCTCAGGAACAGGTCCGGCTGATTCCGTTTACCACCTCCCTGTTGGACGGGTTGGACGTGAAAGAGACGCTGCGCCATCTGGTGGAAAGTAAAATCTATGTCCGGGAAGAAAGTTCCGTCCGGGGCCAGGTGGGGTCCGTGGTGTTTATTTTCGATGAGGATCAGCCTTCGAAGGACCAGGCGGAGCGTTTCCCCTGGAAGATCACCTGGCTGGGAGAGCACGATCAGGAGTCGGACATGGCTTTTTACGCCACCCCGGCCGGTGAAACCGTGGTCGGACCGGGGATCTCCCGTTGTGAGTACGGGGGCTTTGTGTTGAGCTATCCCCCTTTGCGGATGGTCGAGGTCTGGAAAGACCGGTTTTTTAACCCGGCCCGCTCGAAGTCGGAAAGGCTGCTTTTAGCCGGGATCGATTACAGCGAGGAGCGCCTGGTGGCCTATATTGCCGCCCAACCGCCCCGATCTTTCTGCCGAACCTTTGCCGAGCGTCAAGGGAAAAAAATCGTTTATCTGCCGATCGGCCAGTTTTCACCGGTGCTGCTTAAATCGATCCGCTTCTTTCATGTGCTGGAGAGCCACGAACTGCGAAAAGACGCCCACCGGTATATTCGTTGATTTTCGAACCGAATCTCTATCTTGTCTTGACGGCGGCGTCGTCGCACTGACTGGCACAAGCCTTTTTTCAGTTGGGGGCGCATGCTCAGTCTGTTTTCAGAACCTACTACTCCTCAATCGAGACCATTCTGAAAAAAAACGATTACCGCTTAAAGTGATCAAATGTAGGGTGGATCAAGCGATGGGGATCTCCCGTCTTTGTTCCAGGGACATTTCCAAAATCCCCTTGAAGTTCCTCCGTCCCCCAATCCGGACCAAATAACTCCCCTCGATAGCTTGCCGAAAGGAGCGAAAACGAGAAAATATTTTTTTTGACTTCCGGTTAAGATCTATTATAGGGTCCAATAGGTAGATTTTTAAAGTCCCTGAGGATAAAAGAGTCAAATTCATAGCTAGGATAGGAACGGAAAGGAACAGGAGCGATTCAGCATGTCCATTCATCTGAAAGGTATTTTTGTCTTTTTTGGTATCTTGTATTTTGGGTTGGGTTGTTGCCTGGGCAACCGGGCCAATGCGGAAGACCCGCCACTACCATTGTTGCATTTCTATATGTATTTAGCAGGAGTGACTAATCAATATGATGCTGATTTTGACACCCGGGAAATAAGCGGGACTGTTACTGAATCATACGAAGGAAAAGGTTTAGACGGTGTAGAGATATATACATTTGGTTTTTTCGGGTTCCCCAGTGTTATTTTTTACAATAAATGGGCCGAAGGGAGGGGGTATTTTTCATAATTACTTGACCTAAGCCGGTCAGTTATCAGATTATCTGGAAGCATTGAAGTCCGCTTTAAGCGGGCTTTTTTATTTTCAGGAAAGGATGGGGCAAGGGTGGTGGCACACCCTTGCCCCGGAGAACAACGGGGGAATAAATCCCCCCAAACCTACATCCTTGGTAATCTTTGTTCATCTGGCTGTCAAGCAACTTTTCGAGGCGGGCCGGGATTTCCTCTGGCCCAGGCCGGAGCGGTGCCCCCGGTGCGGTGGCCGGATCTGGGGGCACGGGTTTGTCCCCGGATATTTTGACGGTTATGACCAACCGCTCTGGCTGAAACGATATCAGTGTCCGGATTGCGGTTGTGTGATCCGTATGCGACCCCGGGATTATTTCCAGCGTTTCCAAGCCTCCATTTACACCATCCGCGACTGCCTGGCTTATTGGATCCAGCAGCACCGCTGGAAGGCCGGTCCCTCTCCTCCACGCCAACGCCATTGGCTGAACGCCCTGCGGAAACACCTGGTCCTTCGCGAGGGACTGAACCGGATCCAGGACTTGTTGGCCGGTTTTGATCGGCTGTGGGATCTAGGGATTATCCCGGTCAGCCGGTCCCTTTAATCCGCTACGAGGCCCAGAAGACCATCACCCTACCGAGGGCTTTCGTTGTGCTTTCCCAAAGGAGTCGTTACAAGGGGAAAAATAACGAAAACGGAGGGTGCGTATGGATGAAGAACAGAAAAAACGGATTGCGGTCTTTCGATTCGGGGCCATCGCCAACCTGGTCGGGGGCATCATCCTCGATCGGGGGGATCGGGAACGGTTGATCCGGGAGAAGTGCGACCACCAGTGGCAGATCCCGGATTCCGAACGCAGCCGGTTGAGCCGGACTACCCTTAACCGTTGGGTCCGGCAGTATGACGGACGGTTGGAATCGTTATATCCGCGGGATCGGGCCGATATCGGGCAAAGCCGGACCCTGGAGGAGGAAATCGCTCAGGCCCTGATTCAGGCCCGTCAGGCCTTCCCCCGGGCGCCGGTGCGTAAACTGATCGAACATCTGGAACGAGAGGGCTGGGGGAAACCCTCGCCTTCCACCGCCTATCGGTTCTTGCGGGATCGGGGTTTGATGAAAGCCCAACAGTTCATCCCTGAAGACCGGCGGAAGTTTGAAGCCGAACTGCCCAATGACTTGTGGCAAAGCGACGTGCTGCACGGGCCCCTGGTGGAAACTGGCAACAAAAAACGCAAAAGCTACTTGATCGCTTTTATCGACGACTACTCCCGGCTGGTGCCTTACGGGGAATTTTATCTCGGAGAATCCCTGGCCTTTTTTCTCCAAGCCCTGGAGCAGGCCCTGGCCACCCGCGGACTACCCCGTAAACTCTACGTCGATAATGGAGCCGCTTTCCGTTCCCATCACCTGGAACAGGTCACTGCCTCGCTGGGCATCGCCCTGATCCATGCCCGGCCGTACAAACCCCAAGGCAAGGGGAAAATCGAACGCTATTTTAGAACAGTTCGATCTGATTTTCTTTCCGGTTTCCGGGGAACCACCCTGGACGATTTAAATCAGGCCTTTGATCTGTGGCTCCGAGAGGTCTATCATCAGCGCAAGCACAGCGCTACCGGTCAGACCCCTTTCCGGCGATTTGCTTCCCGGCTGGAATGCCTGCGGCCCGCCCCGGCCAACCTGCGGGACTACTTTCGCCAAACCGCTCGAAGACGGGTGGCCAAAGACCGCACGGTCAGTTTGAACGGTAAACTCTTTGAAGCTCCCGTAGCTCTGATCGGCCAACAGGTCACCCTGCGCTTTCACGAAGCCGAGTTCGAAAGGGTCGAAGTACTCTGGGGACAACAATCCTATGGCTTTCTATCTCCCGTCAACCTGCAGGTCAACAGCCGAGTTAAACGGGATAAAGACTGCCGGTTGGTCCTGGAAACTTCCGAGGAATCAGCCTATCAAGGCGGAGCGCTCTGGGAAAGGACCAACCGCCCATGACACCTCAATACCGCACCTTCTTCGGTCTGTCCCGAGAACCCTTCCGCTCTGATCTAAGTCTTAAAGAAATCCTCCACACCCCCGCCTTGTCCGCGGTCCAGGACCGCTTCGAGTACACGGTCCGCCTGGGTGGAATCGCTTTGGTGACCGGAGATATCGGGTCCGGAAAATCCACCGCTTTACGTTATGTGGCCGCAACTCTTCACCCTTCGGAATACCGGATCATCCCCATCACGGCCATCCCGGGCTCCATCCTGGATCTGTACCGCCTCATCCTGGCCGAACTCCATATCGAAAAATCCAGCACCTCCCGGGCCATCCTGACCCGGCTCATCCAAAAAGAAATCCGCTCCCTCTATGAAGGCAAAAAAATCAGGCCGGTTTTGATCATTGATGAGGCCGCTCTCTTACGTCTGGAGGTCCTGGCCGAACTCCACCTCCTCACCCAGTTCGATCAGGATTCCAAACCCTACTTGCCGATCATTCTGGCCGGGCAAAGTCCCCTGGTCGACCAACTGGTTTTCCGTACCTCCCGGCCCCTGGCTTCCCGGATCATCGCCCGTTGTCACCTGAAAGGCGTCGACCGTCAAGAGATGGCGGACTATCTAACCCACCACTTGACCATCGCCGGCCTTAAAACCAACCCCCTGGAGGAGGCGGCCGTCACCGCTATCCAGCAGGGATCCGGCGGCCTTTTCCGCCAGGCTAATCACCTGGCCCGGGGCGCCCTCATTGCCGCGACCGCCCAACAGTCCCTGGTCGTCACCGCCGACCACGTCCGTCTGGCCGCCACCGAAATCTTTTAATCCGCATCCAGTCGGGGAGACCCATCTCCCTGGCTGGTTTTCTATCTGGAAAGTGTATCTGGATTCTATCGCGGTAGGCTATATAAACTGAATAATATTGATATGGACCATTTAATCAGAAATCTTAGGCCCATTTAATTTGAAAAACTACACCCAGAACCTTAACCGACAAGGAAGGATATTATATATTTAAGGTAAAGAATACTGAAAATAATAATGAGGTACCCATAACACCAATAAAGTTGGGCTACCAGTTTGATCCCCCGTCTTTTCTTTTTCCATCAGCCAAAAATAATCAAAAAAAAGATTTTACTGCTTACAAACATAAAATCAACGGAAGAGTATTAGACAACGGAAAGGGTTTAGAAAAAGTTGAGATATATGATGGCAAGAAACTATTAACTACAACCAATAGCGATGGATATTATGAAACAGAGGAAAATGCTGGCATTGATTTTACCTTAACACCTCAATTATTTGGTTTCTTTTTTGATCCTCCGGTTCGCGTAATTTCAGGAAGCCAGTATCTACACGAACATACAGATTTTACTGCTCAAAAAGCAGTTATCATAAGTGGTAATGTGACCTGGAAAAACTTCTCCGACGTCACCACGATTCAATCCAATCCATTACCCGGGGATGACAACTTAACTATCCCGGCAATAGCGGTAGCCATGGAGGCCTGTCCGCAAGACGGTTCGAAATGCTCCAGGATTGTTGCGGATGTGGATGGAGAATATTCCATCCCTGTTCCATTTAATTGGTCGGGATCGGTTAAGCCATTCAGCCTGGGTTTTGAGTTCAATCCTGAAAAAATAACCTATTCCGCCTTAAAAGTGAACAAAACCCTGCAAAACTACCAGGCACCTTTATCCCCGAATGGTTCTGTTTATAAAATTACTGTTTTAGTAAAAGACCAGAATGGCAATCTGCTGCCATATGATCCAAGAATTTCTATTATACTTAACGGGACCAACCATGCCAAGGGTAGCCGTTACCAATACTTTACTGTTCCGGTGAGACCAAAATGGCCATTTTCTGCGACGGAATGGGCCTTCTCCTCGATACCTTCAGGCTGGATAGGAGATATAACACCATCTAGTGCTGATTATACCTTTACCCCGTCTTCCATCCGCCTTGAAGGGATAGTTACAGGCGACAGGGCGTTTACTTTTACAGCCACGCCTCTAAACCCAATTGTATTTAGCGGTACTATAATCTGGGAAGCTGTTTACCGCCGAGGAAACCCAGCTTGGCCATTGCCCGCTGTGACGATTAACGCCGTTGCGCGGGATGGGGCTCCTTTCTCCTATATGGTGGTTACAGGTGCCGATGGAAAATATTCCATCCCTCTTCCATATGATTGGTCAGGATCGGTTACGCCATCCAGTCCGGGTTTTTTCTTCAGTCCTGCACAAACAACCTATTATAATCTGCGAGTAGACTGGGTACAGAATTTTTGGTTCATGGAATTCCCCTTTTGAGATCAAGCTTGATGGGATAAAACCTGCCAGGTGTTTGGGTTGTTCGAGTGAGTGATAGTATAGGCCCAGACCCCGTTCCCAAACCCTCCACCTTGCTGCTTTTCGGCTTGGGCCTTGTCGGACTGGCCGGGGGAGGAGATTTAAAAGGTAATTCCTTTCGTATTTCAGATAGAAGGTAATACTATCCACGATCCCGATGATTTTTCCCATAAAAACATTATCCCTTTGATCAAATTCCATCCGGGCCATGTACCCCTTATAGGTCATTACGTTTTTCATGGTAGTACCTCTAATTGTCTGAACCATTCGCGCAGTTCTTCGACTTGATATTTTTTTCTTCTTTGCCGGGGTGGGGTCGATGAAGGTATCTTTGGCTTCCCTCTCGCGTAGGAATTGCAAAGATTGCTTCAAGAATGCGACGGCGTTTTGCCTTCATGTTTAATGATAGCATTATGTGCTATCACATGCGAGTAATCTGTGATTATTAAGGGTCTCATAATTGTCTGTACATACCACCGACCGTCATCCCCGAGTGTCTTTGTCGGGGATCCAGAATCGTACCAGACCGGGGCTGGATTCCCGCCCAGAAGCGCTGCGGGAATGACGATAAGAGAACATCGAGATAGTCGGTTCTATTATGAAACCGTTAATAGCATGTGATATCAATTTATTGACATCTAAGGGCTGATCAAGGTAATCAAACGAGTTTGCCGCTGGTCTTGCTGCTGGTCCGCAGCCTGTTTTCCAATATTTTATTGACAAAAAAAAAATGGACTGTCAAAATCAATTCAACTGTTTTTGGAGAAGAAGATGGAAATAGCTAAAATTGGCAGGCGTGGGCAACTTACCTTGCCCCGAAAGGTGAGGGAAGCCTTAAAAGTGAAAGAAGGAGACCGGCTATTTTTCATCAGCCGGGGGGAGGAAATGGTCATCAAACCGCTAAGGCAAACACTTCGTGACCTCCGGGGCACGGTCCCGGTAAAGGGAGAACAAGATTTCGATGAAATCCGAAAAAAAGTGCGGATGTCCGTAGGCCGGAAAGCTGCCGAAGATGAAAGCTGAAACGGTTCTTTTAGACACAAATATTTTTCTCCGCTACCTGACCAACGACCTGCCCCAGCAGGCCGATGCCGCAGGAGCCCTTCTCCTTAATGCGGAAAAAGGGGCCTTGAAACTTATTACCAGTGCCTTGGTGGTGGCCGAAATCGTCTGGACCCTGACCTCCTATTCCCGCCTGTCCAAAGAAGACATCAGACAAAAAATTTTGGCTATCTTAAACACGCCCGGCTTAGAAGTGGAGGGTTCTCGATTAATTCTCCAGGCCATTAACTGGTACGCCGAAAAAAACGTCGACTTCCTTGATGCCTATAACGCCTCCTGGCTGGCGGAAAAAGGGGTTGAAACAGTTTACACCTTCGATCAGAAACATTTCCTGCGTTTTGAGGGCCTTAAAGTCAAGGCTCCCCCTCTCGCCACCCATTAGCCCAAAACAGCCGTTGTTCGGTCAGGTGCCCCACCCTTAAAGGGCGACCGTATTTTCGCCCCAACCGGCACTTCCTTCCTAGGAGGGACCCCTTCCTACGAGCGGATTTTTGACCTTCAATCCGGGAAACCGCCCGAAGTCCCGATCCGCCGACCAGAGTTCCTTCACCCCATGAGTTCGGCAAAGGGCGGCGATTCTGGCGTCATGAACGAGGGGGCCGGAAACCAAACCGCTTTGAAGGGTAGGTTTCAGTGCCGTCCAATAATGCTCGAATTCACTGAGCAATACGAGTTCCGGTGATTCCAGCCAGGCATCGACCTGGTCGATGGCCGAATCCAGGGGTGAGGGCGGGGCGTAAATCCGGGGATGGGTTACAATGGCTAAAAATTCATGGAGGCACGGCCAGGGAATAGCCCACGGCGAATTCCCTTCCGCGAGTTCGGCGACCAGGGCAGAGGCGGCTTCATGCCAGGGAGAGTCTGCCCGGTGGGCATAGACCAGAATGTTCGTATCAACAGCGATCATCCTCCCCGGCCCTCGTAGCTCATATCGCGAATGCGGTCCCAGGACGCCCCTTCCAAAGGGGACTGCAACCCATGGCCTTTGAAGGCGGCCTTTCGCAGGCGAAAGGAGGAACGTTTTCTACGTTCTGATATAACCCGCCTCAACCCTTGTTCCACCAAGGATTTAAGTGTGGTTTGCTCCTGTTGGGCTAATTTCCGTGCCTCTTCAAAAAGACTGTCTGGTATATATACGGTTGTCTTCATATGGCTAGCCATATCATTTACTATGGTAGTATGTCAATCAATAAATAGCAGGGTGGGATAGGGATCAACGGGGTCGGGACACGATAATTTCTTTGCCCCCAAAAAACGAAATGAACCAAATCAACGGGAAAGTTTTGCGGTCACTTGATGCAACAGGCGGAAACCCGGCGCCACTTTTTGATCCGGATCCTCAAGCAGATCCCTTAGCTGGGGAGCGGTGAAAAATCTTCCTTCCGTGGCCTCTTCCAGGTTCAGGCGAATGGGGTCGTCGGTCCGGCCGACGAAAAGGGTCACAAACTCCCAGCCGGTTTCTTGACAGGCCGGATGCCGGTAGACCTCGGTTAACTCGGCATCAATCCCCAGTTCCTCACCCAGTTCCCGATGCGCGGCGACTTCCGGGCTTTCTCCGGGGTTCAGGTGGCCGGCGGCCGAGGAATCCCAGTGTTCCGGGTATTGGTCTTTTTGCGGGGATCGTTTTTGAAGGTAGATTTCCCCCCGGGAATTGAAAATAAAAATATGCACCGAACGGTGCCAGAGCCCCTGCCGGTGGATCTGCGCCCGATCCCGGATTCCGGTGACCCGGTTGCTTTCATCCACTATTTCTAAAATTTCATGTTCGGGAGAAGGTGGCATCGGTTATCCCTTTCTTCGGTTTAGTATGAAAATAACTGGAAACTGTCTGAAGGAGCAAAGCGACTGAAGAATCCCCCTGGCAGGCTTAGGGCTCGAAAGACGATATCCTTCGCGGAGTTTACCCTGAGCCGAAAACCGAGATCCTTCGCTTCGCTCAGGATGACAGCAGGCGAAGGGCTCAGGATGACAGCAGGCGAAGGGCTCAGGATGACAAGCCGGGATAACTGTCATTTTCATACTTCGCGGGTTCCTGATCCGGAAAGGAAGGCATCGAGCGTTTCTTAGGAATTAGGTCTTGAAAATTAAAGACATCTTTCTCATAGTAATAGAATATTGAGTATCGTGTTGTTTCAGGATAATGAGGAGGGCCCATGGTTTTCAAAATATGCCCCATTGTTTTATTCCTACTATTGATTATTCCGTTATCGGTCTTTCCTCAGAATAATTCCCAGGGGTTTGACTACGAAAGCCAGGCGAAGAAAAAGGCCCATCACCGGAACCCCGGATTTGTCAACCCCTGGCTCTCCGAAAACCAGCCCGGCGGTTTATGGCGTTTTCTTCAGTGGAAGTTCGGCTCCAACCCGTATGCCGAAGAAAAAAAGAATAAACCCCAGTTTCCCAGTATCCCGACCAATGTCAAGGAAATTCAGAGCCAACGGGATTCCATCACCTATCTGGGCCACGCCACCCTTTGGATCCGACTGCTGGGCCAAAATATTATCACCGATCCGGTTTTCGGGGATATCGTTTTATTTATCAATCGGCATGCGCCCTTTCCGATTCCTTTGGAGGAACTCCCCGACTTCCAGGTGGTCCTCATATCCCATAGCCATTATGACCACCTGAACCAGGACAGTATTCGCCGTCTGGGCACCGCGCCCCTGTATTTGACCCCGCTCGGCTACAAGGATTGGTTTGAATCCGTGGTACCCGGGGCTCGCGTGGTCGAACTGGACTGGTTTGAAACCTTTACCTTCCAGGGCATTACCTACCGGCTGCTGCCGGCCCAACACTGGTCAAAACGAACGCTTTTCGATACCAATAAGCGGCTCTGGGGTTCCTGGCTGGTAGAGGGGGGTGGGAGAAAGGTTTTTTTTGCCGGAGATTCGGGTTATTTTTCCGGATACCGGGAGTTCGGCAAAAAATTCGGCCCCCTGGACGCGGCCCTGATGCCGGTGGGCCTCTATGAACCGCGCTGGTTCATGCAAACCTATCATATGGATCCCCGGGAAGCCGTTAAAGCCGCGCTGGAAATGCGCGCCGGGGTCATCATTCCGCAGCAGTGGGGGGTTTTTGACCTAACGGATGAGCCGATGGACCTTCCGCCCAGGGATTACCGGGAAGCGGCGCAGGGCTGCCGGATTAGGCGAACAGGAGGCCCCCCTGGTCCGGCACGGGGGAACCTGGTATTTCCCGGACAAGAACAACCGTAGCCAGGGATCTCAAAGAAGGCCGGAAGGGGGGGTTAAAGTTTTGGGCCGAACCTGCCGATAAACCCTTAGACCATTTCCATTTCGGCGAGGGGACGCTCTTCATGATTCAGCTTAACGGTACGACTTTGTCGGCTCTGCGGGCCTTCGGCCTGAAATTCCAGGTAACCGCCAACAACATCGCCAATGTGAACACGGACGGTTTTAAGAAAAGCCGGGCCGATCTGAAGGACAATCACCCGGCCGGGGTGGAGGCGGCGATCACCCGGATCGAAACCCCGGGATTCCTGAAACCCGCTGAAGACGGAAGCCTGGAAATGAGGGAATCGTCCAACGTGGAACTGGAGGAGGAATTGGTAGGTCTGATCGGGACTTCGCGGGCCTACCAGGCCAATATCAAGGCCTTGAAAAGAGAAGAGGAGACAATCGGCTCGGTCCTGGATCTGATTGCCAGGTAAAGGTTTTTCGCCTCCGGCGTTTAAGGTGAACTTCTTCAGCCCCCCGGGACCGACCGGTCCCGGGGGGCTTTTTATTTCACCGGCGGGAAAAGACGATCCGGGGTATTATCGGCCTCTAAAACCGCGTCTGACGATGGCTTCCTTTACCAACAGGGTATTTCCCTTGAAATCGGTTCGATGATGCATGGATATGGCCCTGCGGGCCTCCCACTGGGTGGACATCTCCACAAAGGCAATCCCTTTGGGTTGGCCGGTCTGTCGGTCCCCGACGATTTTGACGGACACGACCTCCCCGGCGTTGGAGAAAAGGGCCTTGAGTTCGGGTTCGCTGGCCTGAAAGGGGAGATTGGCCACATAAATTTTTTTTATTCATTAGACCTCCTGAGTTATAAAAAAACCCGCAAAGAAGTTGTCGAGGGTTCTTTGCGGGCCCAATCAACAACTTAAAAAAGGTTTTGGGCGCTGTGCAACCAATTTTAGCTATTATAACCTTGCTTAAAGCTAAAAGCAAGGAAATCGGCCGGCCGGTCGGGTTGTCGGGAATTATTTAATGATTTCAATGGTTGGGGACGGGTGAACCGAAAAATGAATCTAATCTTCGTAAATGGCCAGGGGGGCTTCGGATCCCTGGCCAGCGGCGATGATGATCTGGTTGAAGCCCCCAAACAGCCCTGCATCA
>CAVQSS010000004.1:0-38290 GCA_963716045.1 uncultured delta proteobacterium
GTTTTGTCCGGCGTAACTGGCCCCGAGGAGAGCCCATGCCTCGGCATACTCTGGGTTGATGCGCAGCCGACCTTCCCCATCGAACAGACCCCCACCGCTGGAACCGGGGGAGATGGTCGCCGTCATCTGAATGAAGGGAGGTACTCCACCCCGGAGCTGAGAGACAATACCCTCGGAAAGGGAAAGTTCCAGACCCCTCGGCGCTCCCACAGCATAAACCGGGACCCCCACTTTGAGGCTCGCCGCCTTCCCGAGTTGCGCCGGGGTTCCTGAGATACCCTTAGCCTCAAGGAGGCAGATGTCCTTCTCCCCATCTTCGGCGTATAGAGTGGCGCTGACAAGCTGTTTGCTCCGGCCCACCTGGTAGGAGATGCCCCCTTCCACAACGTAGCAGATGGTGGCGATCTTCCCGGAAGGGAGCAGCACCCCGCTTCCCTGGCCTTTCACCTTGCCTTGAGCGTCCAGAGTCTTCACCACTACGATTGAATCCTTATATGAAGCATGATTGAAATCCGGCAGACCGAGGACTATTTCCATAGGAGGTTGTTATGACAAAGACTAAAACCCGTTCTTGGGATGCGGCAGAACACTTAGAAACCGAGGAGGATATGTCCGCCTATACGGGGGCGGTCCTTATCGCCCTCCCGGTTAATAATCCTCCCCCTTAGGTTTGCCCTATTTCCAGCCAATCTTCGAATAAAAGCTCCCAATAGGGTAGAAAACGCACATTGGTGGTTCCGATCGTCAAATCGGAGAGCAGCCCCAGGTTGACGACGAGACCTGTTTCCGGGGCGTAGCGCTCGATGAAACTTCGAAACGGGCGTTGGACCTCCGGTTTTCTGAGTGGCCGGTATTTGACCTCCAGCGGTATTACCCGATCGCCTCTACGGACCACAAAATCCACCTCGGCCTTATCCTTGGTCCGCCAATAGTGAATACTCGTGTCGGCCGTAGGGAAAAGACCCCACAGCAGGCCATGGACCATCGTCTGAAAGACGAAGCCCGCGTCGACGTCGAGCATTTTCCCGAAATGGCCGCAGGCAAAATTTCGCAGGCCCAGATCAGCAAAGTAGACCATCGGTGATTTGGTTATTTCTTTTCGAATATTAGTAAAATACGGCGTGACCTTGCGGACAATGAAGGTTTTTTCCAGATACCAGAGATAGGTTTTAACCGTGGCCATAGATAATCCCAGCGTGGCCGCCAGTTCGGAAAGGATCACTAACTTCCCGGATTGGGCGGCCAGCACCCGAACCAGATTGGTGAAGGCCTCGCTCTTTTCAACCCTTAGCAGATAGACGATATCCCGCTCCAGGTAGGAGCGGTAAATCTCGTTGATAACGGCGAACTTCTCCTCATGGCTGTCCGCCAGAATCACCCTGGGATAGCCGCCGTATTGCAAATACTCCAAGAGGAGCCGCCCTGCTTTGTTCGACTCGGTCGCAAAGAATTCCCGAAGTCGATCCGAGTAGCGGTAGGCGGTCCGAAAATCAACGAATTCAGCGAAACTGACGGTGCCCAGATCGAACTGGCGTTTTCGTCCGGCCAGAGATTCGGAGATCTTTTCCTTAAGTTCGAGGCTGCCGGAACCGGAGACCACGAATTTCCAGGGGAGGCCCTGATCATATAATCCCTTGAGAAAGAGTCCGGCATCCTGTTTGCGCTGAATCTCGTCAATAAAGACTACGCCATCGCCGCTCCCCAATTCCAACCGGATCTTCTGAAGTAGTGTCCCCTGGCTGGACAGATGCCGCGCATCATCCTCAAAATCGAGATTGAGCCAGAGCGTTTTAAGCCCTTTGGCCCGGAGCAGGGTCTCTATCCGGCGCATCAAGGTGGTCTTGCCCGCCTGACGCGGACCGGCAAGAAGGCTGATTTCCCTTTGTTCGAGATGATCTTCAATATCGGGAAGCAGGCTACGTTTTATGTACGATATTTCGGTCATTTAATATATATTATAGCACGAGAATATTTAATGTCAATGTTAAAAATATTTACTAGAAGGGACACACATGGTCGCTGAGGTATTCCGGTCATTTCCGAAAGCTGAATCTGCGTCAATCCTTCCCGGTATCGTGCACCGGCCAGGGCTTTGCCGATAAGCGGCCCTTCCGAGTATTCGGGGTAGGCCTCGCGCGCGCTCATTTGGACGGTCGAATGCCCAAGCAGTTTCCGACCGTGCAAATGTCCGTTCCGGCCTCGGCCAACCATGAAGCGTAAGAATGGCGCAGGGTAAGGCTTAAAAAGGCCATGTCGTGAATGGTTCGGTTCCCGGTCTTCAGGTAGGCCAGCAGGTTTCCGGCCTCTTCCTGTGATAGAAACCGGAAGTCCCTTTTCTGTTTTGGAAGTCCCCCGTTGCTCCGTCCCAAATCTGTCCCAAATTTATCCTTGACACCTTTTTTTTTCTTGTTAATCTTGCCTGGGAAACATTAGCAGAAGGATTTAAGAAGGCTTTCAAAAAAATGGCCCGTCGGGGTATTACTATTCAGAGGAGGTTATTCTATGCAATCAATTCGTCTTGTCGTGATTGTTTTTTTTGCAGCGGTGATCCTTTGCGGCGCCCTCCTGATGATTGGCTGCAACGGTTCCTCCTCGGGAGGTGACAACATTTCTTACAATTTAGATTGCACACTTAACAATGTTTCAGGCGCAGGTGAGTGCAAGACTCTTTCCGCCGGAAACTCTTGTCAAAACCCTTTCATTTATGATCCAAAATCTAAAACCTGTAATATCTATGCTTGCCTATACTGCTCGCAATAGCTGAGAAAAAGCCTCCCCCTTACCCTTAGCAGCCAAACCGGACCCGCAGGGTCAGTCGCTGGACAAGAATAAACCCCGTAGATCTCCCAGGACGGTCCAGGTTGGACGTTCTACCAGGACCCCTTGTTTCCCTCCCCGACCATGCCCCCGGCAAAAGAAAATGCCGGTTCTGGAAAGGGACATCGTGCAGTTTGAAGTCGAAGCTTGGGAAAGAGACCGAAACAACAGTGCGGGAAAAATTGTCTGGCAATTCACAACGCCAGAGGCTCGCGCCAGATTGAACGACTTTATCCGAAATTATAGCAGTTTATTGTGAGGGTATCGACACCTTAAAACTTTGTGGCAGTATAGGGCACGTGTTTGGGCGGAGAATGCCAAAACTCAATGAAATCCATATTCATACTGCCATTGGCGGCTATCGTGCAAACTAATTCACCATCACCAACCCCTGGGTTGGTGAAAGGGCCGGTAAAAGTACCGTTCGTAACTGACCCGGTCCCAAAAAAATGCGGAATAGTGTCACCTTGATTGTCAAACCAAGCGAAATTATTGTTTGATTCGATAACTAAAAAACCGGTTAGTACACTCGCAGCATCTAAAACCGCCCATGATCCAACGAACTGGTCAATAGTAACAGGTGGAGGAGGTGGTGGTGGAACCTTGGTGATCAACGGCAAGTAATAAGAAGTTACGGCCAGGCAATTGCTGCCCAGGACCTCTGTCATCAGTGGGATGGCCAATACAGTGATCAATATTGCTATCAGCTTTTTCATAAAAACTCCTCTCGCGAAAAGTCAGGCTGCGGATTTTAGCTGGAAACTGGTCCCTATTATCACATTACCCTAAAGGCTGGCAAGATTAAAATATGCCTGGGAGGAAATTTTGTTCACGGCCTGCTGGGTTTTGCAGTCCCGGTCGGTAACCTCCCTATCCAAAAAATTCCTATTATTCTCTTGACAATATTGATAAAATTGAATCATTTCCAACTTCAAAAAGAAGGGGGGTAACAATATGAAAAAATGGGTCGCCCTGATCATGGCTTTGAGTTTTGCCTTGAGCGTGACTTCCATAACCTTGGCCCAAGATGCGGAGCAATTTCAATTTAGATCTGGGGATAAAATCCGGATGGAAGATCCCAAGAAGAAGCCCACCGTAAAAAAGAAGGCTTCTAATAAGCAACCTCCGCCGGGTCTTGGCCCTGGGGATAAAATCCGGATGGAAGATGCCAAGAAAAAGGGAACTTTCGAAAGGATGCAAGAGAAAAAGCAGGAACAATCCCCTGTGGAAAAGAAATAGCCTATGCGATAATTGATATTAAAAAAGGGCGGGACCGAAAGGCCCCGGAGAAAAAGGCTTTTACTGAGATCAGAAAGGTCCCTTTGGTTGGGGTTGTCCATCGGTAAGCCTGCCTTGCAGGTTAAACCTTGGCGGGGTCAATCAAGGTATATGATAAAACCCAAATGAATCGAAAAAGAAAGGCCCTGGGAAATCGGTAAAAGAGGGATTTGGCCATCCCCTTATTTTACGACCTCCTTGAGTCCCTTCCCGGGGTTGAACTTTGGGACTTTCTTGGCGGCAATATCAATTTTTTCACCCGCCTAGACGATTTTAGCCACTTCATCTGGCTTTGGATCGCTTTATTGGAAACTCCTCCTCCCGCGACGGCCTCGCAGGGGCTTGCTGTTAGTGCTCATAGTCCTGTATCTCAGCCTTGGACTGGCCGGTACGGCGGCAGCCACCCTGCTCAACCGCAAAATCAGCGGCAGCCTGTTGGCCGGTGGCGACGTCACGTCCTTCCAGATCAGCCCGGACGGGCGTTACGGGGTCTTCATAGCTGACGCCCGGGTGGACGGCATCCCCGAGTTGTTCAGCGCGCCCATTGGCGGCGGGCCGCGCAATCCGCTCACTCCCCCACTGTCTCTCGGTATGGCGGTGCTCGGCTTCGCCATCGCGCCTGACAGCCAGGGCGTGGTCTACCGGGCCGACAAGGAGGTCGAGGAACGGATCGACCTTTATGCCGTGACCATGGATGGCACGTCCTCCTTCAAGCTTAATGGGGCGAATGGGAATGTTACCAAGTTTGCCATTACGCCCAATAGCCTGGGAGCTGTCTTTTTGGCTGACAAGAACCTGGACGGGAAAAGTGAGCTCTTCTCCGTCAACATTAACGGAACTGGATTGAGGACCCTCAACCCAACGCTGCCGACTGGTAGGGAGGTGAGCGATTTTCAGATCACTCCCAACAACTTGGGGGTGGCTTACCTCGCGGACCAGGAGACGAACGACGGCTTTAACCTTTACCTGGTTTCCATCTTTGGGGGGACCCCACTCAAACTCAACAGGCCATTGGTTTATGGCGGCGACGTGTCCGCCTTCGCCATCACTCCCGACGGGACGGGCGTTGCCTATCTGGCCGACCAGGAAACGGACGGGGTAGCTGAACTGTTTACTACTTTAGACCGGCAGCTCCTTTACCTTCCGCTGATATTACGCTAAGCTCTAATGGTTCTGGCTTAGCGCTAATTTCTATGAATAGCCTTTATTCAATCTTTGTTTGGGAGAAGGCTCCGTAGGTCAGGGTGGCCGACGAAAGGAGGTCTCCCTGACAAGCTATGGGTCTCCTTAAGCTTTGTCAGGTAGCTCCCGTTGGTCGCAACCTGACCTACTTGGATCCAAGCTCCTTATTCCGGCGGCGTGGGAGCCGCCTCCGCTGGGAAGCTGGAAGGCCCATTAACCAAAAGCAGCGCGGGCTCCCACGCCCGCGAATTTCATGCTTGGCTTGATCTAGCCTACATTTTCCCCCTTCTATTTGGAGTGCGGTGACGCGTCGCCGCTTTTAAACACCGGGACGCGTCCCGGTAATCAAAGCGCGGACCCGTCCGCGCACTCCAAAGAGAACCGGCGGAACAACGATTCCCGTTAAGGAGATGGAGTGGATCCCGGTTCCGGACACCGCAGGCCTTACGATCTCCTGCCCGGGATTATAAACGGCAATCGTTTGATCTCGGGGACATCCCGTGGCAAGAAAAAGACCGCGGGTTTCAGATGCCGTCTTGGCTCACGGCCCGACCGGGCCGGTTTTGCAGCCTCAGGTATTTTTTAGACAGGGCGGAGCCCCGGCGGGCGGTTGCTGGGCTGCCCCCGGATATTTGGCGGTCTCAATCGGGACCAGTTTCCGCAGGCGCCGGTGAAGGATGATCCTGGCGACCAGGGGCTTGAGGAACAGGGCCAACAACAGGGCGGCTCCGGCCCCTTGGGCCCAGCCGGGGATCAGCTCTCCCGCCTGCCCCATGATCGCCCGGGGGGATAGACCCAAAAGCGGGTACAGGCTGTCCACCAGCAGGCCGAAAAGGAGACTGAAGACGGCAATGGCCCCCAGGTAGAGGAAGGTCGCCCTTTTTCCCAAGAGCCCTGTAAGCACGGTGAGGGAGGCCACATTGGTGGCCGGACCGGCCAGGAGAAATACCAGGGCTGCCCCCGGGCTGATCCCCTTCAGGATCAAAGCGGCGGCGATGGGGGTGGAGGCCGTGGCGCAAACATACAAGGGAATGCTGAAGGCCAGCATGACCAGCATGGGGATCAAGCCCCGGCCGAGATAATTCTGGAAAAGGGCCTCGGGAACCAGGGCCGTGATCAGACCGGCCAGGATGAGGCCCAGAAAAAACCAACCCGCGATATCATTCCAGACTTCCCCGAAGGCGTAGCGCAGCCCTACCATAATCTTTTCCAGGGGGGAGTGGTGCCGGCTATGGTCCTCCGGAAGACAGTCCAGCCCGTCGCAGCAGCCATCCACCGGACAGCGCAGGTCTGCCGGAATCGGCTTCCCCCTGCCCTGCCAGTGAATAAGATTCTCACTGAGTCCGGCGGCGACAGCCGTAGTCAGAGCCGCGATCGGTCGAATAACAGTCAGGATCGGATCCAGGAGGGCATAGGAGAGGGTGATGGAATCCACCCCGGTTTCGGGAGTAGCGATCAAAAAGGCCGTGACGGCCCCGTTATTGGCCCCCTGTTTCTTCAGGGAGGCGGCCGCCGGCAGGACCCCGCAGGAGCAGAGGGGCAGCGGCGCCCCAACCAGGGCGGCCTTGAATACGGAAGAGAATCGCCCCTGCCCCAGATGCCGGGCCACGGTTTGCGGATTCACCCAGGCCCGCACCAGGCCGCTGATAATCAGGCCGAAAAGAACATAAACACTCGAGTCCAGGAGCAGGTCCCAACTCTTGGCCAGTGCTTCATATAAAAAAACCATTCTGTCTCCTACTTCCGTCCTTCGCGGACATGATCAAGCCCCACCCGCAGCAGGCCCGACACATGTTCATCATCCAGTGAATAATAAAGGGTCTGCCCGTCCCGCCTTTTCTTTACCAGGGCCTGATCCCTCAACAGCCGCAATTGATGGGAGATGGCCGACTCCGTGAGGCCCAGGAAGGCGGCCAGATCACAGACGCACATCTCGCCATCCCGAAGGCCCATGATCATTTTTAGCCGGGTGGGATCACCCAGGACTTTATAGATGGAAGCCAGTCGGGTGGTTTCCTTTTCCGGGGAGGCCTTCCGCTGCGCTTTTTGGATCCGATCCCGGTGCAGCACCCGAATGCCGCAGCGTTCTTCCGATAATAGATTTGGTTTCTTATTTTTCCATGGTATTTTTTTATCTGAACATATACTCAGATAATGATAATCGCAGATTCTCGCTTTTGTCAATCAGATAGTTCCGGGGTCTTAGGAAAATATTGACGGAGAAAGGGGGGATCTGGCGTCCATGCCCGTCCCGTTCTTAGTCGGAAGCCGACGCAAAGCAATTTGAGTCGGGCAGATGCAACTTGGTCTTCTTGTCTTTTCTCACATATCACTACTTTCACCTAATCAAAAAACCCGGGTCGAGGCACGAGGGTATCGATAGGGCACCCCGGACTGATCATTTTGGCGTAGCTGTAAAAGAAAAAGTCATGTCGGTAGCAATCGGTGCGTTCATGCGGATAGATATCGGATTAAAGTTATAAAGAATGGGGCCTTCGACCTGATGGTTACTTGGCGTTATCTCCCCTATCCAGCCTGAATGGAAGTCCCATACGGCTTGCCCAGTGCTTCGGTCCATATAGGTGTAGTCGTGACTTCCAGCAGCGTGGTCTATCCCTCTAAAATCAGTCCGAACGTGTTCGTTTAAGGGCAGCTTGCTGCCATCCGGTTTTCTTACCGAAACCGTAACTCTATTATTAAGAACCATGCCGGGCGCCTGGTAATCCTTGGTCTGATCCTGGGCCAAGTGGACATGCTGATTTCCTCCAGTGGCTTTCGATTCCTATCGGATTCTATAATAGATTCTGAACGGATGTCAAAACCAATATTTCACCAAACGGGTACTTATGAATCAGGACCAGACTGGTCCAGAGGAAGGATGTGCCCCCGACTTTTGGTGAGTTTTCCCAATTTTCCTCAATGTTTTTCGAGGATATGTCGATATGGATTCAGATTGAATCAACCCCCCGAATCCCATCCCATCGGTTAAAGGGGTTTCAAACATCGAATGCGCTCATGAACCGCTGGCTGTATATCCTCCTCTACCTAATAACCTGTGCGGCAGTGCCGATAGCCGGGACGGCGCCCGCCGCCACCCCGCCCCGGCCTGACCTGCCCCCTCCGACAGCTTGCATCGGGAATTCTGAGCCGCCCCGCGATGAAATATCTCCAGCGAAAGAGCAGGGCATGTGGGAGGAGATCCAACGCAACCTCGCCCGGCTGCGGGGCGCAGTCGCCTTGGCCGCTCCCCAGGCCGCGCCACCCGTGACCTATACTTTTCCACTGCGCCTGGCCCCGGGCCTCCCCGATTACGCCGGCTTTAGGGTCTCTGCCTTTGCCGACCACCACCCCGCCGGCGGACAAGTGCTGGATTACAACGGCGGCACGCGCACCTACGATGGCCATCGCGGCACCGATTACGCGCTTTGGCCCTTCTCCTGGAACAAGTTGGATGCGGGCGAGGTGCAGGTGATTGCGGCCGCCGCAGGCACGATTGCGGCCAAGGCCAATGTCGACCCCACCGACCACAACTGCGGCGTCAGCAGCAGCGATGCCTGGAATTACGTGGCCTTGGTACACGCCGATGGCCGGATGACCATTTATGGCCACCTGCGCTACAACTCGCTCACCAGCAAAGGCATCGGCGAAACGGTGGCCCAGGGTGAAGTATTTGGGCACGGCGGCGAGTTCCGGCAACTCCAGCGGGCCGCATTTGCATTTTGAAGTGCGGTTCGGCAGCTTCTCAACGGCGGAGTGGATTGACCCGTATGCCGGGCCGAACAGCCAACCGGAGTCATTGTGGGCCAACCAACGCCCCTATTTCGACTCGGCCATCAACAGGCTGGCCACCCACTCGTCCCCGCCCAGCACTCCCGATCCCTGCCAGCCCACCATTACCAATCTCCAGGACAGTTTCACCACGCCCGCCAACATTTATTTTTACACCTATTACCGCGATTACCAGGGGCCGCTCGTCACCCAGCTGAAAATTTACCGCCCCGACGGGAGCGTCTTCCAATCATGGCAGGACATCCCCGCCGACAACACCTTCCATTCCGCGGCCTCCCGGGCCCGGGCGTTTAATTTTTCCGTCAATGAGCCCGCGGGCACCTGGCGCTTTGAAGCCACCTACAATGGCCAGGTCTATGAGACCTTCTTCAACGTGAACGCGCCGCCGAGCCTCACGCTGGGTAGCCCCAACGGCGGTGAGCAGTGGGAAAATCTGTTCACCCATCCCGTGACCTGGACGGACAATTTCGGCGGCGGCGTGAACATTGCGCTGTATCGCAACGGCCTGTTCACCGCCACTCTGGCCGACAACACGCCCAGCGACGGCGAGTATCTTTGGGTCCCGGGTGCGGCGATTGCGCCGGGGCCGGGCTATACCATCCGCGTGACGAGCGTCCTCAACCCCGCCGTCTATGACGAGAGCAAGGCGCAATTCACCCTGCTGCCCACCATGTTTACTCATGCCGTATATTTGCCGGTTGTTCTACGGTAAGGTGAATCAGGATGCCCTGATCACCGCACCTCTCCGGAAAATTGATTCTTCCAGTCTCATCTGACCGCTGGGAGGCTTGATTAATTCAAGGGGACCCATGAACCAACCCCATCGGTTGGCTTATTTAATTTAAGTAAGCGCTATAAATAGAGCTGTAAAGCCAAATAATACTTATAATGAACTATATTTAAAGCTTATTTGTTGATATTTCTTGGGGATTGGGTTAGTCTTTATCCGCTGGAACCTATATGGTTTGGACAAAGAGGTGATTTGTGAATTTCGGGACCATGAGTGATAAGGCCATTCTGGCCGAAATGGGCGAGCGGGTGAGTCGCCAGAGGCTGAACCGCAATATCACCCAGACCGATCTTGCCGAGCAGGCGGGCGTGGCGCGCATTGTCGTCCAGCGCCTGGAGGGCGGGCGCGGGTGTACCTTGGAGAACCTGATTCGCATCCTCCGCGCGCTGGGACTTTTGGAGCAATTGGACGCTTTTCTGCCGGAGCCGGGCCTGAGCCCCCTGCAACTGGCCAAGTCCAGGGGCCGCGAGCGCCTGCGCGCGGCCGGGCGGCGGCGCGGCCCTGCAGCCGAGAAAGACAAGCCCATGGCCGAACGATCTCGAAAGGTTCAGGTGGCGACGGTCATCCTCTGGGGACGAGTGGTGGGGGCCGTGGCTTGGGATAATGACCGGGGCCTTGGAAATTTCGAATACGATCCCGCTTTCGTGCGCCGGGGATTGGAGATCGCTCCGTTGACCCTGCCGCTCAGAGCAGGCGTCTTTTCGTTTCCGGTACTGAACCGTGACACCTTCCATGGGCTGCCGGGCTTGCTGGCCGATGCCCTGCCGGACCGCTTCGGTAACCGCATCATTGATCTGTGGCTGGCGCGACAGGGGCGCACGCCGAAGGATTTTACCCCGGTAGAGAGGCTGTGCTATATGGGGTCGCGGGGCATGGGCGCATTGGAGTTCAAGCCGGCCATCGGCCCCCAGGCGCGCAAGGCCGTGCCCATCGAGGTATCCGAACTTACGGAATTGGCGGCCGATATTCTCCGCCACCGAACAAAATGGGCCGTGAATCTGAAGGGGGCCAAAGCGGAAGCCTTGAATACCATCATCCGCGTCGGCACGTCTGCGGGCGGGAACCGGGCCAAGGCGGTCATTGCCTGGAATCCGGAAACGCACGAGGTTCGCTCCGGGCAGGTTCCGACGCCGCCGGGTTTCGAGCCCTGGATTCTCAAGTTCGATGGCGTTAATGACGCTTCTTTGGGCGATCCACAAGGCTTCGGCCGGGTCGAATATGCTTACCACCGAATGGCGGTTGCGGCCGGTATTACGATGATGCCCTGCCGCCTGCTGGAGGAGAACGGACGGGCGCATTTCATGACCCGCCGGTTCGATCGGGACGACCAGGAGGGAAAAATCCATTTGCAATCCCTATGCGCTCTGGCGCACTACGACTTCAATGCGGCGGGAGAATACGGCTACGAACAGTCGCTGTCTGTCATCCAGCAGTTAAACCTGGGGCACCCGACCATGCAGGAGATGTTCCGGCGTATGGCCTTCAATGTTGTGGCCCGGAATCAGGACGATCATACGCGGAATATCGCCTTTCTGATGGACCGGGACGGTGTTTGGCGGCTCTCCCCGGCTTTTGATGTGGTTTGGGCCTATAATTCCGCCGGGAAATGGACCAATCGTCACCAAATGAGCATTAACGGAAAGAGGGATCATTTCACCAGGCTGGACATTCTGACGGTTGCAAAACAATTCGGAATCAAGGGGGCTTCGGAAATTCTGGCCCAGGTGATCGACTCGGTTGCTCGATGGTCGGAGGTTGCGGACGAGGCCGGAGTGCCCACGGAGCTCAAGAAGCAGATCGCGCGAACACACCGCTTGCAATTATCACGGGCGTAAAAGGTCCTCACGACTAATAGCCAGAGCAACCTTTAAACACTTTCTATTTTGCTTGAAACATGAATAGAATTGTGCTAATTAATCACAAAATAGCCAAAGGATTGTAGCTTTTTTTGTCCGGCTCAGATCGGACATTCATCGATTACTCTAGCGATTTATCCCACTAAGAAAGGAGATTTGCATGAAACGTATGACTCTGTTCGCTTTGGTAACGGTAATTTTGGCATACACTGTAACGGTTTCCGCCGGTGATTTTGGTACCGCCGAGGAAGCCAAAGCCATGCTCCAGAAGGCTGTAACTGCGCTCAAGGCCAACAAGGCAGATGCACTCGTCCAATTTACCAAGGGGGAAGGGGGATTCAAGGATCGTGACCTATACCCCTTCTGCGGCGGTCCCGACGGCAACTTTACTGCCCATCCCTCCTTGGTTGGAAAGAGCATGAAAGACCTCAAAGACAAAGCCGGCAAGCCCATTGGCGAGGAATTTTATGCCACGGCAAAGGTTGGATCAATCGGCGAAGTGGCCTATATGTGGCCTCGGCCAGGCCAGACCGACCCGGTGCAGAAGGTTTCCTTCGTAACCAAGGTCGATGACCAGGTCTGTGCGGTTGGCTATTACAAGTAATTCAGAATAAGAATATTGTGGAAGGGGACGTTTTCCATTTTGTGGAAAACGTCCTTTTTTCTTGTGGCGGAAATTTTTATTTCCCCAACTCCATTGCCTTTAAAGCCTCTTCCACAACCCTCTCCACCGTTATCCCGAATTGCCGTATAAATTTATAGGGGGCCGAGGCACCGAAATGGTCCAGGCCGATAATCCGGCCTTTGTCGCCCACGTAGCGTTCCCAACCCTGGGGGCTGCCGGCCTCGACCGACACTCGGGCCTTGACGGCCGGCGGCAGCACTTCATTCCGGTAGGACTCGGGCTGGCGGTCAAACAACTCCCAGCATGGCAGACTGACCACTTGAACCGTTATCCCCTGGGCCTCCAGATGGGCTGCCGCTTCCAAAGCCAGGGACAGCTCGGACCCGGTCCCGATCAGGAGGACCTCAGGCTTTTTCCCCTCTAATTTGTTAACCACATATCCCCCCCGAGTCAGCCCGGAAGCCGGGAAAAATTGTTTTCGATCGCAGGGTGGGGACGTTCTGCCGGGTCAGGACCAGGGCCGACCGGTCCCTTTTGATCTGCAGGGCCTGCCGCCAGGCCTCGGCGGTTTCGTTGGCGTCGGCCGGGGCGGATGACCGTCAGGTTGGGAATGGCCCGGAGGGCGGCCAGCTGCTCGATGGGCTGGTGGGTCGGGCCGTCCTCCCCTAGGCCGATGCTGTCGTGGGTGAAGACGTAGATCACCCTCATGCCCATCATGGCCGCCAGCCGCATCGGCGGCCGCATGTAATCGGAGAAGATCAAAAAGGTGCCTCCGTAGGGGATCACCCCGCCGTGCAGGGCCATCCCGTTCAGGATGGATCCCATGCCGTGCTCCCGGACCCCGAAGCGGATATTGCGCTGATCGATACTGCCCATGGGCAAAATCCCGGGAGCCTTTGATCAGGGTCTTGTTGGAGGGGGCCAGGTCGGCCGAGCCGCCGATCAGGTTCGGAAGCCGGGCGGCCAGGGCGTTCAGGACCATGCCCGGAGGCGTTGCGGGTGGCCTCGCCCTTGGCATCGGCCGGGAAGGAGGGGATGTCCGCCTCCCAGCCTTTGGGCAGTTCACCCCGGAGGACCTGTTTGAATTCCCGGGCCGGTCCAGGGAAAAGCTTGCTCATACGAACTCTCCAGAGGGATCGCCACTCCTTTTCCATCTGCTTCCACCCTGATCCACCGCCTCGCGAAAAACGGCCAGGGCCGGATCAGGGAGGCAGAAGGCCGGCTCCGCCGGCCAGCACAAGTTGGCCTTGGTCAGGCCCACCTCCTCCACCCCCAGGGGTTCCCCATGGGCCGAAGCCTTATTCTGCTTGTTGGGGCTCCCCCAGCCGATCATGGTGCGGACGGCGATCAAGGAGGGGCGTTCGGTTTCCGCCTGGGCCGCTTGGATGGCCCGAGGCGATGGCCTCCAGATCATTGCCGTCTTCCACCTGCTGCACCTGCCATTCGTACGCCTCGAATCGTTTCAGCCGGTCTTCCGTGAAGGCGATATCCGTGCTGCCCTCGATGGAGATATGATTGTCGTCGTAGAGGTAGATCAGCTTGCCCAGCTTCAGGTGCCCGGCCAGGGAGGCCGCCTCGTGGGAAACCCCTTCCATCAGATCGCCGTCGCTGACGATCCCATAGGTATAGTGATCCACGATCGGGAAACCGGGCCGGTTGTAGCGGGCGGCCAGAAAGGCCTCGGCCATGGCCATACCCACTCCGTTGGCCAAACCCTGCCCTAGAGGACCGGTGGTGGTCTCCACCCCGGGGGTATGGCCGTATTCCGGATGGCCAGGGGTCTTGCTGCCCCACTGGCGAAAGGACTTCAGATCGTCCAGGGTCAGATCATAGCCGGTCAAAAAAAGAAGGCTGTAAAGCAGCATGGACCCGTGGCCGGCGGAGAGGACGAACCGGTCCCGGTCAAACCACCTGGGGTTGGCCGGATTGTGTTTCAGAAAACGCGTCCAGAGCACATAGGCCATGGGCGCCGCCCCCATGGGCATGCCCGGGTGGCCGGAGTTGGCCTGCTGCACGGCGTCGGCGCTCAACATCCGGATGGTATTGATGCATAATTCATCGAGTTCATTGTCAAATTCAATGGGTCCCCTTCAGCACTTCGCTCATAGGTAAAGGCTCCATTCGTTGGTTTATTGTCCGGGAACAACCCGGCAAAAAAATCTGATTAAAGCAGTGATTAGGGAGTCTGTCAAGTTTTGGTTAGGCCTGTTATTATTAACGGCCTCTTTATTATATAAACGGGTAATTGCCGATCACACCTAATGCTCTTATCGGGGAGATTCATTTTTCCTTAGGGCAGATTTCCTAAATCGTCCAGGTCCTTATGACGACCGGCGGCCTTCTCGTTGACCTTTAGGTCACCTAGACTGATAAAATTAACCTCCACTCCATCGATTTCATCCGTGACTTTTCCCGGGCAGCAATCCAGAAAATTGACGCCAGAGATGCCCGTATTGATTTCAATCCGAACCGGCGGCACACCGATACGAATAATTTGATTTTCTTGAGGACATTTTTAATTTGCAAAAGTATCCCCTTTTATGCTAAATTGTAGTCACAATTAAATACGGAGGTGTTTATGATCTCAGTGGGTGTTAAAGAGCTCAAGGCCAAGCTGAGCAGTTTTATCGCGCGGGCACGGGAAGGCGAAGAAATCGTCATCACCGATCATGGAAAGGACGTGGCCCTGATAATGCCGCTTTCCCAGGAAAGGAGAGCGGTGAAATCCCTGACGGCTCAAGGGAAGGCCAAATGGCGGGGGGAAACCCGAAGGGACGACCGGTATCCGCATCAAGGGAAAGGCCCTTTCGAAAACCGTTATTGAGGACCGTCGTTGATCCTCTATCTCGATACCAGCAGCCTGGTTAAGCTCTACGTGGAAGAGGTTCATGCCGTTACAGTAAGAGCGTGGGTCGAAGAAGCAGATCTGATCGCCACCTGCCGTGTTGCGCTTCCCGAGACCATTTCCGCTTTCCACCGCCGGTTCAGAAGCGGCGACTTTTCCAAACTGGATTATGAAAACCTGAATGCCGGTTTTACTGAGGACTGGCGAAAATATGTCGTTTTAGACTTCGATGAATTGGAAGCCGGGCTTCTGGTCAGAAAGTACAGTTTGAGGGGTTTTGATGCCGTGCATCTGTCTTCGGCTAAAATGATGAGGCAGGATGCAGACCTGGCCCTTTTCTTTTCCTCTTTTGATGAAAAATTGAATAACGCCGCCGCGGCCGAGGGATTTCAGGTGCTGTTGCCGGAATAACCGTGTCTGAAGATTTGACGAGAAAAACCATCCAACGGACAAGGAGAAATTTTATGTCTCGAACCTGGCTAAAAAAGGAATCCCCTATCTGGAAAAGTTGGATTTTTTTTATTCTAGTTGCCCTGCTCGTCGCCGGCTCCTTCAAGTCGGCCATAGCCGATTGGAACATAGTACCCAGCGGGTCCATGAATCCCACGATCCTGGAAGGAGACCGGATCTTCGTGAACAAGCTGGCTTACGACCTGAAGGTCCCCTTCACCACCCGGCACCTCGCCGAATGGAACGATCCAGGGCGAGGGGATATCGTCGTCTTTTTTTCTCCTCAGGACGGTAAACGGCTGGTGAAACGGGTGATCGGTCTTCCGGGGGATTCCATCGCCTTAGAAAATAACCACCTGCTGGTAAACGGCACCGCGACCGCCTACGAACCGATCGACCAAGGCAAGAGGATGCCGTCCGATGCGGACCAATTTTGTGTCCTGGAAGACCTGACCGGCAGAAAACATCCGATCCAAATCATCCCCCAACAGCCGGCCCCGCGGACTTTCGGCCCGTTGACCGTCCCCGAGGGGCACTATTTCATGATGGGCGACAATCGCGACAACAGCGCCGACTCGAGATATTTCGGCTTTGTGTCCCGCGATCGAATCGTCGGGCGCGCCACGGCCGTCGTGATCTCCCTGAATACCCTTGATCGTTATCAACCCCGTTGGGAACGCTTTTTTACGGTATTGCCGTAGTGACCATATGATGGATTTGCGCAATCTAGGTTTCGACCAGTGGTTTCAAGCGCAGGTCAGTGACTGGCGTCAAGAGGGTCTCGGCATTGCGCGCATATCGGCAGTTGATCGCGGCTCATACCTCATCAGAAATGAACTCGGGGAAATTCCCGCTGAACTTGCAGGGAAGTTCTATTTCCAGGTTGAATCCCCGGTTGACCTGCCCTGTGTCGGCGATTGGGTGACCGTGCGCTATCACAGTGATGACACGGCGGCAATAATCCATGGATTGTTCCCGAGAAAGACGTTCCTACGCCGCAAGTCCGCCGGTGAAAAGGTGGATTTCCAGATGATTGCCGCCAACATAGATATCGCTTTTATTGTTCAATCGTGTCATTTTGACTTCAATGTGCGGAGGATGGATCGGTACCTGGTAATGGCCGCCGACGGCGGTGTCGAGCCGATGGTTATTCTTACCAAGACGGACTTGATCACCGCGGATGAACTGGAACAGAAGCTTGGGGCCATTAGACTGACCGGCATCACGGCCGGAGTCCTGGCCCTCAGCAACGTCACCGGCCTCGGATTGGCCGAATTCCAACAGGTGCTGGTCCCGGGACGAACGTATTGCCTGCTCGGGTCATCGGGGGTCGGCAAGACCACACTCATCAATCGCCTGATCGGGCAGGACGCTTTTGACACCAAAGCCGTCAGTGGAACGGGAGAAGGCACCCATACGACTGCGCGTCGACAGCTCATCGTTCTTAATCAAGGCTCCATGTTAATCGATACCCCCGGAATGCGGGAACTCGGACTCCTCGGTGCTACCGACGGGGTCAATCAAGGATTTAAAGACGTGGTTGAGCTTTCCTTGAAATGTCGCTATGCCGATTGTGGCCACACCCAGGAACCGGGCTGCGCTATGCTGGCGGCAGTGGCCAGCGGTGCATTGAGTGAAGAACGCTATTCCAGCTATCTGAAGCTCAAGAAGGAGTCTGAATTCCACGAGATGTCCTATGTGGACAAACGGAAAAAGGATCGGGCCTTCGGCCGCTTCATCAAATCGGCCATGAAACAGATGAAGGATTGAAAGACGAGCACCGAACCATCTCTTGCAGCGGATCGCAAAAAGGGCGCCCGCTGAAAAGTATGTCAACCATCTTATACCAGGCCACCCATCCATGCGAATCGTCTGTTCAGTATCGTTGATTTCACTTGCACTGCTTGTGCTTTCCGGTTGCGCCGGCACTCATTTTCAAGTCACCGGCGAAGTTTCCCGCGCGCCCCTGTGCCAGTTGCCCGGCGAACAGGCCTCGGCCCTTGTCTTTTGGGGCATAAAGTGGCGTCCCGATCAGAAGGAGGTCCCGCGCCGCGAGGCCGCTGCCCAGCGAGGGATTGAGCAGTCCTTCTCCATATGACTCAAACTTTCGTCGAAATCCTGCTTCTCGTCCCCACAGCCCTCTGTGCCGGGTTTGTAATATTTGTCGCCGGGGTGATCCAGGGGGTGATGAATGGTTTGGACGAGGCCGCGTTCAAACGGTTTTTGATCCTGTTGAAAACACGCGCCTTGAGGTCACCTTATGCCATCGGAGTATCCAGCATTACTTTTGTCGGTATGGTGCCCTATTTTATCTACTATGGTTTCAGTAATCGGTGGTTCACGGCGGGGCTTGTTCTATGGGTGATAACCTCGATAGTCTCTAAATCTACCGCTCTCCCGATCTACGCGAGAGTTGAGGCCATAGAAAGCGGCGACGGATCTCGACTTAGAGAGGAGCGCCGGAGACTGCAAATCGCCAATATATGGCGCGCAACGCTCAGCTTTGCCTCCGTCGTTCTTATGGTGATTGGTTTTGTTTAAATAGGCCTATTGGTCTATCCAACGGCTACTGGTTGCAAACCCAGGCTGCCCACGACATGGAGATTGGACTGGGTGCGGGAGGGGATGAACCCCTCCCCTACGCTCGACCCCCTACACCCAAACCCCTCAACCCGTCCTTTCGGTACTAACCGTCTCATCCAGCAGCCGGCCCAGGGCGGCCAGATGGGCCTTTTCCTCGTCACCGAGGCGAAACAGGACGTTTTTCGCATCCCGGTCCTCCATCTTGGCCGCGAACCGCAGGTAGAGGTCCAGGGCCTGGGTCTCCAGCATCAGGGCGGTCTCCAGCACTGCACGTGGGGCTTTTCAACAGCGGTTCGTTTTCCCGGATGAAATCAGCGAACCTGAACCCCCCTTCCAACACTTCGGCCTGGGTTTTCTCCTCCCAGGTTTGCGACTCCGGGGAGGATCCGGGAAGGCCCAGGTACAATTTCCTTAGACTTTCTTTATGTTTTTCCTCCACCGAGGCCAACGTAGTAAACAGGTTTCGAAGCTCCTCGTCGGAAGCGCGGTCCTTAAAAAAAACATAGAAACGGCGCAACGCTTCTTCCATCCCGTAGGCCAGGGAAATGATCTCCAGTGGGCTTTCGTCTCCCCTAATTAAATCCAGGTTCAGCTCCACCGGGCCGAAGGCCTTTGCCCCCTGCCAGGCCTTGATACCCCCCTTGAGGTTATAGACTTCCCGGAACCCCTGTCCCGAAAGTAACTGAGCCGCCACGCGGCTCCGCCCGCCTACCGCTCAGTAAACAATAATCGGCTTCTGCGGGTCCAATTCCTTGAGGGAGTCGGTCAGATTCGGCAGAGGAACCAGCTTGGCCCCGGGCAGATGCTCTTGTTCGTATTCCCCGGGCTGCCGCACATCCAGCAGGGTATAGGACCCCTCCGGGTGTCGGGCCATGAATTCCCGGACTTGGTCCGGCTCAATCGATTGAACGGGAGTAAACAATTGTTTCCAGCGCATTAATCCTGTCCTCCTTGGCGTTCTTGGCGACTTTGCGGTGTAATGATTTTTAGGAAGCCCATCAACGAACCGGCCTGGTAAAAGGCATGACCAGCAGATGGGGCCAGCGGATTTTCTCCGCCTGCGGATAGGCCCCCACACCGATTTTGATCCGGGTCTGGTCCACCCGGTAGAGGAAGGTGCCCAGCATTTTGTCCCACAGGGAGACAACGGTCCCGTAATTGGTGTTCCGTTCCTTGATCACCACCGAGTGGTGGATGCGGTGCATGGAGGGCGGCACAAACAAGACCAGCCAGAACTTTTCGAACCATTCCGGGAGCCGGATGTTGCTGTGCTGGAACTGAGAGGTCAGTACCACCAGGATTTCAAAGACCACCACCCCCCGGATATCGGCCCCCAGGAAATAGATCAGGGAAATCTTGATGATCGCCGATATTCCCAGCTCGCCCAGGTGAAAACGCAGGGCCGAGGAGACATCCAGGTTTAAATCGCTGTGATGGACCCGGTGAAAGCGCCAGAAAAAGGGCATCTCGTGATTCATGAAATGCCAGAGGTAGAGCATGAAATCGAGGACCGCCACGGTGATGAGGATCCGCAGCCAGGTCGGTAGATAAATCAGGTTCAGAACGCCCAACTGCCGCTCAGTCACATAAGCCGCGGTTTGGACGATGAGGGAGAAAAAAAGAAGGTAGAGGATGATCCCATTCGTAACCGACAATCCCAGGTTATCCAGCCAACGCCGAGGTTTGGATACGGTGTTCGGACGGTAGGGGATGCGCCACTCCAGGAGCCCGTACAGCAGCAGGCCGCCCCAGAAGAAGGCCAGCCGAATCATTTCCAGGTTACTTTTCATATGATCAAAGCAAAAGATTTCGGAGTTCTTCTACCTCGTGGACCGGCTGCCGGCAGGCGTATTGTTCGCACACATAGGCGGTCGGTTTATCGGAGGCCGGGACCATGGATTCGGCGAACGAGGCCAATCGGTTCAGCGCCTCCCCTTCGGTTCCCGTGGGCTTGAAGAGAAGGACCTTGTTGGGCAGGAAGGCCTCCCGGATCAGACGAACCATCTCCCGGGAAACCGGATGATCGGGCTCCCCGGCGATGACGATCTCCTGGCTGGGACCCACCAACCAGTCCAGGGCATTCAGCATCTGGGTATAGCCCATAGGGAAACTCGAAATGGTGGCGGAAAAGCCCCTCAACAAAAGGTCCGCTTTCTCAGACCAGTCCGCTTCCCCGGTAATCTTGCCGAGTCGCAACAGGTTGAGCAGGCCCACGGAGTTTCCGGAGGGAACAGCTCCGTCATAGATCTCCTTTTCCCTCGCGATCAGGGCTTCCCCGTCCCTGGCCGTAAAGAAAAACCCGCCCTGTTCCCCATCCCAAAACAGATCAATGGCGATCCGGGTCAAGGAAATCGCTTCTTGCAGGAATTTCAGATCAAAGGTGGCCTCGTACAGTTCGATCAACCCCCAGACAAGGTAGACATAATCTTCCAGGTACCCCGGGTTGGCCAGGTGTCCCTCCCGGAAACGCCGGTACAGCCGACCGGACGGGTCGCGCATCTTTTCCAGGATAAAATCGGCCGAACGGGCTGCGGCCCGGGCAAAGGCCGGCTCATCCAGGGCCTGGGCCGCCTTAGCCAGGGCGGCGATCATCAGGCCGTTCCAGGCGGTCAGGACCTTGTCGTCTTTCAGGGGATGGATGCGCTGCTCCCGGAGTTCAAAAAGGTTCTGCCGGGCCGATTCCAGCTTTCGAGTCAGCTCCTCCAGAGGAATTTTTTCCCGGTCCGCCGCCTGAATCAGGGACACCGGGAGATGGGGAATGCTCTCCCCTTCTTCAAAATTACCGCCGGGCTGAATATCGTAACAACGACAGAAAAGATCGCCCAATTCCGGACCTAAACTTTTTCTAACATTCTCCGGCTTCCAGACATAAAACACCCCCTCCCGACCTTCGCTGTCGGCATCCTCCGCCGAAAAAAATCCACCTTCCGGGGAAGTCATATCCCGGAGAACATAGGTCAAGATCTCTCGGGTCACCTGCGCGTGAAACGGGTCCTGCCAGGCCTGATAGGCCTCGGTATAGGCCATGGCCAACAGGGCTTGATCATAGAGCATTTTTTCAAAATGCGGGACCAGCCACTGGGCATCCACCGAGTAGCGATGAAACCCCAAGCCGACCTGATCGAAGATCCCGCCGAACCGCATGGCCTCCAGGGTCTTGGTGACGATCTCCCTGGCCCGGGAATCAGGACGGCGCCGGTCCCAGCGAATCAGGAAGGTCAGGTGATGGGGGGTGGGAAATTTGGGGGCCTGACCGAAGCCGCCCCAGCGGGAGTCAAAATTATTAACCAATTGGTCATACCCGGTTTCCAGGGTCTTCAGGTCCAAAACCGACCCGGTCCCCACCGCAGACACCCGGGACTGGATGGACCGGGTAATTTCATCGCCGGCTTTCAGAATCCGATCCCGGTCTTTTTCCCAGAGGGTGGCGATCTGGGTCAACAGTTCGGTGAAACCCGACATCCCCAGCCGGCTGGTCTTGGGGAAATACGTCCCGGCAAAAAAAGGCTTTCTTTCCGGAGTCAGGAACAGGGACAGCGGCCAGCCGCCGCGACCGGTCAGGGCCTGGCAGACGGACATATAGATCTGATCGATATCGGGACGCTCTTCCCGGTCCACCTTCACCGCCACAAAATGGCGGTTGATCAGCCGGGCGACCTCCTCGTCTTCAAAGGATTCATGGGCCATGACATGGCACCAGTGACAGGTGGCATAGCCGATGGACAGGAAGACCGGCTTCTGTTCTTCCCGAGCCCGGGTAAACGCCTCTTCGCCCCAGGGGTACCAGTCCACCGGATTATGGGCATGCTGGAGGAGGTAGGGGCTTTTCTCGCTAATTAAGTGATTGGCCATCCCCCACCTCCTTCAATAACTTCCAGACAAAAAGGCATTCAAGAATAATTAATATCGATCAGTTGGGCTGTGCTTGTTTCGGCCGCCGACGAGCCCCGGTCGAGTCATTCTGCCGATTCGCTTTCGGTATTAGACCCCGGCTTCCGGGGTACACTTGGAAAAATCGATTTCCTGCTTGCAGCCTTTGCAGACGTGTTTCTTTTCGAACTCGTCTGAAAAAATCTCGGCTTCCTTGCCGCAGGTGGGGCACTTGCAGGAAAAGGATTTTAAATGTTTCATACTTTCAAATCCCGGGCAATGCATGGGTGTGGTCATAAGCTCTCTCCTATAATAGGGTTATACAATAGGGTTAAACAAAAAAAACGGTTCTATCAGCCTTCATTATTAATAATTGATTATTAATGTCCGGGCTCCCCTTGGACGGCTTTCACCCCCAAGTCATACGCCTCCTGCAGGGCCTGCGGGTGATCATTGATGATCCCTTTGGACTCGATGCCCTTAAAAAAGAGGCCGCCTTCATAGCTCATATCCAGGGCGTCAAAAAAATACTTGGCCATCATCTGCGACCCGTCAAAGAGGGTCTTGCCCTTGGTGGCACCCACGGCGATCAGATAGCCCCGCCCCCCGTCATACCGTTTCAGTTGTTCGGGGGTCTTCTCCAGACGACGTTTGGACCACATGGCCTGGGAACGGTCCACCAGGGCCTTCAATTGGGCCGGGACCCCGTAGAAAAACATGGGGGCGGACACGATAACCACTTCCGCCTCCTGAAGCTGAGGATAAATCTGGTCCATATCATCGGGAATGACGCAGGCGCCGGTCTGGTCGCAGCCGCCGCATTCCAGGCAACCGGCTATCTTCAGATCCCGGACATACAGGCGTTCGATCTTAGCCCCTCCCGATTCCGCTCCCTCCAGGGCCCGGTCCAGGAGCAGGTCGCTGTTTCCCCCCGGACGGGGACTGCCGTAGATCCCCAGGACTTTCATTGACCCGGAGCTTCCTCTTCCCCGACCACGTGTCCCTTATGCTTGGTACCGCACAGGGGACAGAGGACATCGATCTCCTTCTCGTCGCCGATAAACTTTTCGCGCAATTTTTCCGGGCCTAAAAATGAAATGTCCCCGCAGGCACAAGCCGGGCACTCGGCCCGGACAGTATATTTTTTTTTCGACATATTTATTCCCCCTTATATGACATCACACTCTGAAATCCTCTATTTCAAACGTTGGTCTGACCCGGTAAACCCACATTCGGGAATATAGCAGGTCACGTTCACGAATTCACACGTTTCATTGCATTGGGGACACTTCTCCGGAGGCGCATCCGCCTTCAAAACATAACCGCATTTGCTGCATTTCCATTCGTTCATTCCATCCACCTCCTCTCCTGACAATTTCGCCAAAGCTTTCTCCACCGCCTCATTCAACGAGACTCGGATCAGTTTTTGATCCGCCCATATATTAAGCATTCCTTCCGCTTTCGGCAAGTCCTTCAGAGGCTGAAAGGCCTCCCGGGCACCTATCTCTCCCAGGGCCCAGGCGGCTGTTGCCCGGAGAGTCGGATTGTCCTGCCCCAGCACCTTGATCAGGGCCGGGACAATTTCCTCCCGCATATCCTTGGGGAACACCTTTAACCGACCCAGGGCCCAAATCACACCCCGCTGCAGTTCCTCGTGGTCCAGGGACCTTTCCGGTTCGATGAGATAACAGGCCAAGATGGACCCGTATTCGACCGCCAATTCCTCCCGAAGGGCCAGAATCTCCCCGAAGGCCTCGGCCATTCCCCAGCCGATACCGCCGGATTCCTCGTTCAGGTTCCAGATCAGTTGCCGAATAACCCGACGGGCCTGTTCCGGTTCCCGGTCGAACATCCGGGCGGTTACCACCCCCAGGGCCCGGATGGCCCGCCAGCGTCTTTCTTCGTCCAGGTCGGCGGCCAGGCTGATTAAACTGTTGCTGACTTTCCCGCCATGGGCGTCGGACAACTCCATCAGCCCGGCATAATCTTCCCCGTCCAGCAGGGCCTTGATCCGGACTTTGAAAACCATGTATTTTTATTTTTCCAGCTTTTCCAATTCCCCCATCAGGGCTTCCAGGGGGGGCCGCTGGTTGATATCATGAACGTCGATATAGCGAATAATTCCCTTTTTATCGATTACGAACAGGGCCCGCTCCGAGGTGCCATCCGTTCGGAGGACACCGAACCGGGCGGCTACCGCCCCGTGGGGGAAAAAATCGGAGAGCACCGGAAACCAAAGCCGGCCCATTTGATTGGTCCAGGAAAAAAGGGTGGGGATATTGTCCACTGTGATGCCCAGCAGGACCGCGTTCTGCTCCTCAAAAAGTCCTTGGATAATATTATACCCGGGCCACTGATCCGAACAGACCGGAGTCCAGGCTGCCGGAACAAACGACAGGACCACGTTCTTTTTCCCTAAAAACTGGCGCAGGGAAACCTTCTCCCCTCCCACGGAGGGAAGAGTAAAATCCGGGGCTTTTCCCCCCACCTTGACCTTGAGTTTACTGTCCGTGGGCTTGAGCTGGCCCACGGGAAAAATATTTTCCTTAAAGGCCTCGGAGCGGCTGAAAACCGGCCCGGCCGATAAAAACAACACCAGGGTCACCACCAGAAAAAGTCCCTCTACACCATTCAGCTTTTCCATAAAACCTCCTACCTGTTCCCGGCGGATTGGCGGATAATTTCCAGGAAGGATTCCACCCCCTTGAACCCGGACAGTTCCGAATAGGTCACTAACCCGGTCCCTCCCTGATCGATTCTTACCAGAATGAAGTAAGGGGTACGGGTCTCTCCCAGGGCCTTATGCAGGGCAAAGCGCTCATCCGGGATCAGGGCAAAGGGGACGTTGTAGGTCTTTTTATAAACCCCCACTTCGTAAGCGGAATTGCCTGCCCCGATACCGAGGATCTTGATCCGGCCTTTCAACTCGGGATCTTTTTCGATGGCCTGAAACAGTTCGTTGATCCCGGGCGCGTCTTTCTGGCAATAGGGGCAGTACATGCTGTAGATCTCAATGAGCACCGCCTGGGCCTTGATCTGGGTAATTTTAAAGGAGCCGCTCCCCGTAAGGCCCAGGTAATTCTTCTCCTCCGCGTCTTTGGGAATCGGAAGGGTAATTGCAGGGAAGGGTTCTCCCTTGGCCGGGGGTGCGGCGGCGGCCTGCCCGGAATTGGGCAACGTCAAACCCAAGAGAAGCAGAAGTCCAACGGCCAAACAAATATTTTTATTCATTTCACGCTCCTAATCTTCCGGGGAGAACTGATCTTTGCCCACCCCGCACAAAGGACAAAGCCAATCATCGGGTAATTTCTCAAAAGGAGTTCCCGGAGCGACCCCGTTATCCGGGTCTCCGGTAGCCGGGTCATACACATACCCGCAAATGTCACAAACATATTTTTTCATTTTTTATCTCCTAACCAAAGCTACGGTTTTTTTTCCTTATCGTGCCCGGCCAGCCACTCGGTCATTTCCTGGAGATTCTTTCTCAGATACCAGCGTCCGTTGGCAAAGACCCCGTAATCGGCCCCCATCATGGCCGAGGCAAAGCGGGTGGAGTTGGCGTAAAACGCCCATTGTTCAATCCACTTCTTTTCAATGGCTTCATCAAAGGGGTTGCCCTTCTGGGCCAGACCCTGGGCCAGGCCTCGTTCCCAGGCCGCCGAAACCACCTGCGTGGCGGCCAGGGTCATCTGGTTGGTGGTCTGGATGGTGTGGTCCAGGCGTTTAAAGTGGCCCTCCACCCAGCTCTGGCTGTGACAGGCCAGGCAGACCTGCTGCATGGTTTTCAATCTTTTGTCCTGCTCGGCCTTATCGATCAAAAAAGCCTGGGCCGTTTCTCCGGTGAAATCGGTGGGCAGCGGCAGGCCGGCTTTATTTTTTATCACCGTGGTATCCGCCGATTTGGGGTGCGGGTGGGCGTAAATCAGTCCGAAAATCCGCCAGGGCAGGCGGTCGTTCATCCGGTGGCTCCGCTCGGCCACCACCCGCCCTTCGTCCCCCACCACCAGGCTGACATGACAGGCGGCGCAGGTAGGGGCGGTAAAATCCTTCCCCACCCGCCAGGGAACGTTCTTGAAGTCCCAGTCTTTCTTGAGCGACGCAGCCAGGTTGCCGTGTTTGCTCACTTCATAAACGGGATAGGCCGGGACGTCCGGCCCCTTGTGGCAGGTGGAACAGGTATAAGGCTGGCGAGCCACCTCGATGGAGAAGCCATGCCGGGTATGGCAGGCGGAGCAGGAACCCAGGCTCCCGTCGGGGTTCACCCGGCCCACCCCTTGATTGGGCCAGCCGCTGAGGACCGGAAAACTCATTTCGCCCTGGGGGGTCTCCCGTTTTTTTAAACCTTTGACCTCTACGACCGTTCCGTGGCAAAAGAGGCAGGAGTCGGCGTTGGTTTCCGCATCGGGTTTGGTCAGGGTCAGTTGGTTGTTCTTAAACGAAGCGGTGGCGTTGATATCCTCCACCAATCCGCGGTAAACCGGATTGTTCATCAGATTCCCGTAGGCCTTGGCCATGAGGTTCTGTCCGTATTGCTGCACCTCTTTTCCGTGACAGGTGGCGCAGTCTTCCGGGGTGACCACCACGTGGACCTGAAACCCGTTGTGTTCAAAGGAGTCTTTATGCTTTCCGGCATTCAGGGTGTGGCATTCGGCGCAGCCTACCACCGTGCCCGCCAGGGCCCCGGGGATTTTATCGCTCGATACCCGGCGTTCCAGCTTTGTTTTTTTCAGACCCTCCCGGGGAGTCATCCGGCCGTGCCGGCTGTTTTCCCAGTCCTTGACGATTCCCGGAGAGATTTCCCGATGGCAGCTCAGGCAATTCTGGGTATCGTCGCTGATCACTTCCTTTTTCTTGGGCGAGGCGGCCAGGACGGATACCGCCACCAGAAAGCTCAACACCAACAGGCCCCCGATGATTTTTTTCATCTCCTTGCTCTCCTCAAAATCCCTCACCAAAAATAGTTGATCTTTTGGTCAAATCCGAAAATGGTTCTACTAATTTCTCGTCATCCCCGAAGGCCTTTATCGGGGATCCAATTTTCCTTAAGCGAAACCTGGATTCCCGCTCAGAAACGCTGCGGGAATGACGCTTTATGATGTTGTTACAATTTCATGATCACAAATACGTCTCCATGATCCGGCTAAGCACTTCCCGATCCACTTTCTGGGTGGCCAGGGGCCCCTTTTGCAACACGGGAAAATGCGTTTCAAAGGGGGCCCGACTATTTTTGTAGAGCACCCCGATGGGAATGCGGTCCCCCCACTCCCGGGCCCGGCCCATGGCCCCCTCCCAATGAAAGGGATCATAATCGTCCGGAAGGGGGGTGCAGCGCTTTTTATACCAGGCGAAGGTGTTGACCTTGTTGAAGGAGACACAGTTCTGCAAAATATCGATCAGGGAAAATCCCGGATGGCGAATCGCCTGCTGAATCAGTCCGGAGAGATGATCCGGGAAACCGGAAAAGCCCCGGGCCACGAAACCGGCCTCCATAGCCACGGCCACGGCTACCGGGTTAAAAGGCGACGAAGGAACCCCTTCGGGCTGGGCCTTGGTCACAAAACCCTCGGCCGTGGTGGGGCTGGCCTGCCCCTTGGTCAGGCCGTACACCTGGTTGTTATGCACCAGCAGGGTCAGATTGATATTCCGCCGGATGGCGGCCAAAAAATGGTTGCCCCCCTCACCGTAATTGCAGCCGTCCCCGCTCTCGGCGATCACCACCAGTTCCGGGTTGGCCAGTTTGGCCCCGGTGGCCACCGGCAGGGCCCGGCCGTGAAGCCCGTTAAAGACATTGGCCCGAAGGTAATGCGGGGTCTTGGCCGCCTGGCCGATTCCCGAGACCAACAGGACCTGATGCGGTTTGAGCCCTTCGTCGGCCAGGGCCTTCTTCAACGCCTGCAGCAGGGAATGATTGCCGCAACCCGGGCACCAGGCCGTTTCGAAGTTTCCGAAGTCCTCTACCGTAACGTCATCCGCGCTTGTTCCAATTCCCGGAGGATATATTCCGGGGTAAGGGGTAAGCCGTCATAGCGCAGGATTATCTTTTCAATATGCGCCCCGGTCTCCCGCCGGAGGAGGCGGCTGAACTGCCCGGTGGCATTCATTTCGACGCCGATGATTTCCCCGGCTTCCTGAAAGACCGGTAAAAAATGATCAGGAACCAGAGGCCAGACCTGGGAGAAGTGAAGCATGGCCGTTCGCTTCCCCTGGGCCTTTAAAAGGGAAACCGCCTCCCAAACCGCCCCTCGACCGGACCCCCAGGTAACCAATAAAAGATCCGGTCGGGGTTCGCCCTTGAATTCCGGGGGAACCGCCGCTTCCCGGATCATCTTCAGCTTTCGCCCTCTTTTTTCGACCATCCTATTCCGAACCGTTAGATCTTCGGTCAGGTGCCCGTCTTCCGTATGTTCGTCACTGTCAGCCACCACCAGGTGATCGGACAGACCCGGAAACAACCGTGGCGAACGCCGCTTTCCGTCAGGGCATAGCGAAGATAGGGTTCGGCGATCGCCGGGGTGGTCCTGGGGAGGATAGAGGGGAGTTGGGATAAGTCAAAAGGATCAACGGCCCGGTAGGAATCGGCCAAAAACTGATCGGTCAGGATAAATACCGGCCCCTGGGATTGCTCGGATAGTTCCAGGGCCTTCCGGGTCAGGTGAAAACATTCCTCCACCGATCCGGGGGCGAAAATGGCCCGGGGAAATTCCCCATGCCCGGCATGAAGGACGAACTCCAGGTCCCCCTGTTCGGTGCGGGTCGGCAGGCCGGTGGCCGGTCCGGGACGCTGCGCCACTACTATTACCATCGGCGTTTCCGTCATTCCGGCCAGGCTGACCCCCTCCGCCATCAGGGCAAACCCTCCCCCGGAAGTGGCCACCATGCTGGGAGCCCCGGCGAAGGAGGCCCCCAGGGCCATATTGATCGCCGCGATTTCATCCTCCGCCTGTTCCACCACCAGCCCCATTTTTCCAGCCTGGGCGGCCAGTGTCAGGCCGATCGAGGTGGAAGGGCTCATGGGATAAAAGACAAAAAATTTCAGACCCGCGGACAGGGCCCCAAAGGCCAGGGCTTCATTCCCGGTAAGGATCAGCTTTGAGGGGATGTCCTGGAGCTTCCGGCAGGGAGGGAAAGGAGAGGGACTGTTTTTTCGTCCAGGTAAAGGCGGCCTGGAGGGCCTGGCGATTTCCTGCGGCGGCCTCGGGGCTTTTAGGACCGAAAAAATCATCCGCGGCCTGGACGACGATTTCTTCTTTCAAGCCCAGCAGCGTGCTGACCACCCCCAGGGCGGTGATATTGGCATAACGGTCCGGCGCCAATTCCTTAAAGGGAACCTTCCGGCAGCAGTCTTCCGGGCTGGATAAATCCTCATCGATCAGGATAATACCCCGAGGGGAAAGTTCCGCTCGATGGAGATCCACGGTCGCGGAGTCCAGGGCCACTAAAAGGTCGATGGACTCCTGGGGCGCCGCTAAGGATTCAGCGGAGGCGCGGACCCGAAAGGTGTTATGGCCGCCCCGGATCCGGGATTGGTAGTCCTGGGTGACCAGGACTTCATACCCGCTTCGTACCAGGGATTTGGTTAAGAGCTGCCCAATGGTGATCAGACCCTGACCGGCCTCTCCACCGATAACTATGTTGATCGGATCCGGCAACATGAACACTGGGCCGGAAAATTAAGCCCCGTCCAAACCGGCCCGCTCTTTTTCAATGAACCAGCCTTCCGGGTCCGAAAGATAATACTGGGTATCCTGAAGAGTCCGGGAATGCCCTTTCTCTTCCAGGATCATCTGGACCAGAAAGGCCTTCTCCAGCGGATCAACGGCCTGGGCTAACTGGTTTTCGTAGAACGCAACGCTCTGCCGCTCAAAATCCAGGGCGAGTTTCAGGGCCTCGAGATCGTTGCTGCCCGCAATGCCGGCCCGCCTGTATTGGGCGTCAGGTCCCGAAAGACCTGCCCCAGATCCTGGTAGGGGCATTGAAGCTTTTTCCAGTCCTCGGACCAATTTTGATCCTTGGTCAGGGAATCGGAAATTTTCCGGATGCGCTCCAGATGGACGATTTCGTCATCAATGAGCAGGCGAAAGATCTCTTTTCCCAGCGGGTTTTCAGAAGTGGACAGGGCCTTTTCATAAAAGGCCTTGCCCTTTTCTTCCATCTCCTGGGCCGTACAAAGCATCTGGGTGAAGCGGTCTCTGGTTTCGGTCATGGTATCCTCATCGAATTTTGGGTTGCTACCATTCCTCGCACAGCAATTCGAAATGGTCCCGCTGGTGATCACAGGCGAGGCACTTTTCCGGGGCTTCAGGGCTCTCATGCAGGTAGCCGCAGTTGCGGCAGCGCCAGGTCACGACGTTGTCTTTCTTAAAAACCGTTCCGTTTTTGATATTGGCCAAGAAACCGAGATAGCGTCGTTCGTGTTGCTTTTCGGCCACGGCGATGGACTCGAAAATCTTGGCGATGTCCTCAAACCCCTCCTCCTTGGCCACCCTGGCAAAGGACGGGTACATATCCGTCCACTCGTAATTCTCTCCGCCGGCGGCTTCTTTGAGGTTTTCCGCCGTGGTCCCTATGACCCCGGCCGGGAACTTCGCCTGAATTTCCACTTCACCCCCCGGCAGCAGTTTAAACAACCGCTTGGCGTGTTCCTTTTCCTGATTGGCCGTTTCTTCAAAGATATACTGGATCTGAACATATCCTTCTTTTTTGGCCTGACTGGCAAAATAGGTATAACGGTTCCGGGCCTGCGATTCACCGGCAAAGGCGGTTAGTATGTTTCTTTCCGTTTTGGATCCTTTTAATTCCATAAATACCGCTCCTTTTCCTGGATATTCAAAGTTGACGCTAATGGCTTTTTTGCTTGTAGGTCTTACAACGCGGACAAAGTCCAACAAATTCCAGGCGGCAGCCTGAAAGCTCATAGTCCGTCTCCAAGGCCACCTTTTTTTCCATTTCCAGGGGATAGTCCATCAGCAGGTCTTTTACTTGCCCGCATTGGACACACCGCAGGTGAAAATGGTCGGCCGTATTCCCATCATAGCGGCGCTGGTTTCCGGCCCATCCAACCGCAGGATCTGGTTTTGCCCGGCCAGGAATTCCAAGTTGCGGTAGATGGTCCCCAGGCTGATTTTGGGAAGTTTTTTCCTCACCAGGGCATGGACTTCATCCGCAGTGGGATGGGAAGACACTTTTTTAATTTCTTCCAAAATGACCTGACGCTGTTTGGTGGTCCTGGTTTTCTTTTCCATAGTTTCCATAAATAGTCCAATTTCGTCAAGCGTATAAATACTAACCCACTCAGATTCAGGCCTCCGCCCCGCCGGATACGGAAATGATTTCACCGGTCAAATAATCGGATTGATCGGAGGAGAGGAAGGCCACCACCCGGACCACATCCTGAACTCGGGCGATCCGGCCCACGGGAATGCCCTTCAGGAGTTCCTTGAGGATATCGTCGTTGCCCCAAAAAGGTCTGGAAAAATCGGTCTCCACCATTCCGGGGGCGACGGCATTGACCCGGATGCCGTAAGAAGCCAATTCTTTGGCCAGCACCTTGGTCAGCATGTTAAGTCCCGCCTTGGCGATCCCGTAAATACCCATGCCGGGAGCGGCCCGCTGACCGGCGATGGAACTGAGGTTGACGATGACTCCGCCGTTGGTTTTCATCAAGGGAAAGGCCTGACGGCAGCATAAAAAGGCCGATTTCAAATTTCCCTCCATAATCTTGTCCCAGAGACCGATATCCGCTTCCACGGTGGAGGGGGTGAAAATATTCATTCCCATATTGTTGACCAGGATATCCAGACCGCCGAAGGTATTCCGGACGGTACTGAAAAGCTGTTCCACCTCTTCGGCCTTGCCCAGGTGGGCCGCCACGGTAACCACCTCGCCCAGTTGTTCCCGGGCCTTCACTAAATTGGCTTCCTTCCGTCCCGCAAATGGCCACCCTGGCGCCCGCTTCGACGAAATAGCGGGCGATCCCCAGTCCGATCCCCTTTGAACCTCCGGTAACCAAAACTCGCTTACCGACAAAATCATCCATCGCCTTCTCCTCCATGCGGTCTGAGATTATTCGTCCAGAACCCACTCCGTCCCCTGGGGGTTGTCCTTGAGGATGACCCCCATTTCCCGGAGCTGGGTGCGCAGGGCGTCGGCCTGGGCCCAATCCTTTTCTTTCCGAGCCTGAACCCGTTTGGCAATTAAATCTTCGAGGCCTTGTTTAGACAACCCGCGGCTTTCCAAGGCCCGTTCTCTTTCCTGATTAAAAAAATCGTCCAACGGCAGGTTCAGAATACCCAGAAGCAAGCCGGCGGCTTTCAAAACACCGGCCGCTTCGATCAGAGCGTCCTTTGAAGTATCCACCGGTCTTTAGACTCAGACTGTCCAGCAGGCGATTCAGTTTGCGGGAAAGATCGTGAAAGTACCCCAGGGCCTGGGCGGTATTGAAGTCATCCTCCAGGGCTTCGTCAAATTTTTCCTTGAATTGCCCAACCAGTCCTTCCAGTTCCCGGATTTTCTCCTCCGACAAGTCTCCCGACCCCCCCGCTGCCAACGTTCTTCCGGTCGTTCCAGGTCCTTGACCAGTTGGTAAAGACGGTGCAGGTGATTCTGGGCCTCCTGCAGCGCTTCCTCCGAATAATCCAGCGGGGTGCGGTAATGCCGTGACAGCAAAAACAAACGAACCGCTTCGGGATGGAAACGCCGGACCATCTCCCGAATGGTCAAAAAATTACCCAGCGATTTGGACATCTTTTCACCCCGGATGGTGACAAACCCGTTATGGACCCAGTACCGGGCCAGGGGCTGGCCCGAGGCGGCCATGGATTGGGCCTGTTCATTCTCATGATGAGGGAAAATCAGGTCCTGCCCGCCTCCATGAATGTCGAAGGTCTCCCCCAGGTAATTGGAGCTCATGGCCGAACATTCAATATGCCATCCCGGCCGTCCCGGACCCCAAGGGCTTTCCCAGGTCGGTTCCCCCTGTTTTCCGGCTTTCCAGAGGGCAAAGTCCATGGGATGGCGCTTACGGGGGTCCACTTCGATCCTCGCCCCGGCCTGCATTTCCTCCAGGTTCCTCCCGGAAAGCAGGCCGTAGGGCTTAAAATGCTCGACCGCAAAAAAAACATCCCCCTCAACGGCGTAAGCCGTCCCCTGATCAATCAGTTTCTGAACCAAAGCGATGATCTCCGGGATATGGCGGGTGGCCCGAGGTTCCACCTCCGGGAGACAAAACCCCCAGGGCTTCCATATCCTCTCCAAATTCTTCAATGTATTTTTCCGCCAATTCCTCGGGCCGGACCCCTTCCTGGTGGGACCGGACGATGATCTTGTCGTCAATGTCGGTAAAGTTGCGGATGTAGGTCACCGCATACCCCTTGGAGCGCAGGAACCGAACGATCACATCGAAAACGATCATGGACCGGGCATGACCGATATGACAACTGTCATAGACGGTCACCCCGCAGACATAGATCCCCACCCTGGGGGGATTCAAGGGAACAAAATTTTCCTTTTGACGGGTTTGGGAATTGTAAATCCTTAACGACATGGCAGTTTCGCACCCATTATTCTATTGGTTGATAAGGGCCACGGCATAGGCGGCGATCCCCTCTTGCCGGCCGCAAAACCCCAGTCCCTCGGAGGTGGTGGCTTTGATATGGATCTGGTCCGAAGAAATTTGAAGGCTTTCCGCCAGGGCCTGGCGCATGGAGGGGATAAAGTCCGCCAGCTTGGGCTGCTGGGCCACGATCGTACTATCGAGGTACCCGATCTTCCAGCCTTCGGACCGGATTTTGGAAAGGATGGTCTTCAAAAGGATGAGGCTGGATACCCCCTTATACTGTGGATCCGAATCCGGGAAATGCCGCCCTAAATCGCCCAGCCCGGCGGCCCCCAGGAGGGCGTCTCCCAGGGCGTGGGCCAGCACATCGGCATCGGAGTGACCTTCCAACCCCAGAGAGTGAGGGATTTCGATCCCCCCCAGGATCAAGGCCCTTTCCGGAACCAGACGGTGGACGTCATAGCCCAATCCCACTCGGAAAGGCGGGATCATAGGCCTTTTCTCCCCTTTTTTATCAGGGTCTCGGCGATCGTCAGGTCTTCCGGGGTGGTAATCTTTATGTTCCCGTAGTCACCGGGAATCAGGCTGACCGCTTGCCCCAGGCGTTCCACCAGGGAAGCGTCATCCGTTCCCGTGAATTTTTCCTGACTCGCTTTTTGGTGGGCCCGGCAGAGCAGGGAAAATTCAAAAATCTGCGGCGTCTGGGCCAGCCAGATCTCCTCTCGGGGCAGGGTCTGCAATTTCCCCCCCGGGGCTAATCGTTTGACCGTATCCCGGGCTGGAACGGCTACAATGGCGGCCCCGGTCTGCCGGGCTTCCCTAAGGCCGGCTTCAATCAATTGGGGCTGATCAAAGGGCGGACCCCGTCGTGGACCACCACCCAGGAACAATCCGACTTTATGGCCCGTAACCCATTCCAGACGGACTGCTGTCGCATCCGGCCCCCCCGGACCACCTTGAGCACTTTTTTATATTGGTACTTTTCGACGATATCCGTTTGAACCTTCGCCATTTCATCTTGGGGAGCGACAACAAAGATCTCATCCACGACCGGGCAGGCTTCAAAAACCGCAATGGTCTGGGCCAGGATGGGTTTCCCCCCCAAAAGTAAAAACTGTTTGGCCGTGGGGGATTGCATCCGTTGCCCTTTCCCGCCGGCGATAATCAAGGCAATGGTCTTCAAGGCCTGTTTCCTATTTTTTTTCAGCGGCGGGCATAGCTTGGCCGTCCCTGATGATGGTGAAAAAAAATAGGTGGAAGTGGATCATAAGCCGAGTCCTGTTTCCCGAAAGGCTCACGCCCGTCGGGACGATGATCATTCCTCTAAGAGTCCGAATTGCTTCGGACCTCAAGCAACCAACCCGGGGGCCTTGGGCGGGCCACCCGTAACACCCCCCTATTTGGTCTTGCTCCGGATGGGGTTTACCAGGCTATCCCGATCGCTCGGGATACCGGTGGGCTCTTACCCCGCCTTTTCACCCTTACTCCGCCTGAGGCGGAGCGGTATGTTTTCTGTGGCACTTTCCTTCCCGTCACCGGGACTGGGTGTTACCCAGCATCCTGCCCTCTGGAGCTCGGACTTTCCTCCCGCCGAAAAGCGGGCGATCATCTGATCCACTTCCACGCTATTTCAGATGGTATCATTTTTTTAGTTGATTATATATTTTAATCTGAAAATTTATCTCTACCCTTTGAAAAAGAGCACCTAAAAATTCGAAATCCGAAGCACGAAATCCGAAACAAGCACAAAGGTCCAAAATCCAAATGATCGAAACAAAAACGTTTCGAATTTCGAAATTTGATCTTTTGAATTTGTTTCGGATTTCGAAATTCGGATTTCGAGTTTGAACCAATAATTCAAATATTTTTGGTTAGGCCCTGAAATGATCCTTGATGGCCTCATTGGCCAACCGGTCCGCCTCCCGGTTCTGCTCCCGGGGTATATGAATTATAGCATAATCGTGAAAACGTCTCAAAAGATCTTGCGCCTGTTGGTAATAGTTCCGCAAACGATCGCTTTTCACCCGGTATTGTCCGTTAATCTGGCGGACCACAAGTTCGGAGTCCAGATGCACCCTAACCGCTTTCGCCCCCAGGGACCAGGCCTCTTCCAGCGCCGCCGTCAAGGCCTGATATTCCGCTTCATTGTTGGTCCCCTGCCCCAGGAATTTTCCGTTTTCCGACCGGATCTCCCCCTGGGGATCGCGGATGAGCCATCCCGCTCCGGAAGGCCCGGGGTTGCCCTTGGCCGCCCCATCGGAGAATACCACCCACTGCCCGGCAGATTGTTTCTTAGAATCAGACAGGTTCTATTCCTTGTCGGCCTCGGGTTTCCCCGAATAAAATAAGATCCGCAGACAATTAGGGCAAGTGATTATCCGGTCGCGCCGTTGAATTTCGTTGTATAACTGCTGGGGAATTTGCATATGACAGGACCTGCAGGCGGCATTACGAACCTCGGCCAAGGCCAAACCGCGCAAACGATCCCGCAAAAATTCATATTGCTTGAGATGCGAATGATCAACCCGGGCGGCGGCCTTATTCCGATCTTCCTCCAGTCGGGCTAATTCCCGGGCATAACCCTCACCGGCCTTTTCCCATTCTTCTTTTTGTGTTTTGCCGGCGGCGATCTTCAAATCCAAAACTTTTTTTTGCTCCCGAACCTGCAGGGTCAAGGACTCCATTTGCTCCATTAGTTCCAAAAGGGCGTCTTCCTGGCTCCCCTTGCTTCTATTCAGCTCGTCAATCTCGGTGAGCATGGCCTTATATTCTTTATTATTTTTCACCTCCATCAGTTTAGTCCGGCTCTTTTTAATCTTCTGGTCGATTTGTTCGACATCCTTCTCCAGACCGCGCCGCTGTTTTTTTACTTCCTCCAGCCTGTTCAAAAAGGTCTCATAGGTTTGCCGGGCCGCTTGGAGCTCCAAATCTATCCCGGCCAACCGTCGGGGAGTTTCCTCCGTTTGGACCTTCACTTGCTGGATATCGTTATCGATCTCTTGCAGGCAAACCAACTGACGAATTTGTTCCTCCATCCGTTTCCCCTTAATTGAAGTCGCTTTCCACCTAAAAATACCGACAGGTTGGATCACCCGGTTCAAGGTGAACCCTGACCTCCAACTCCCATCCCCGCGCCTCCGCGGCCTCGATCAATTGCCGCCCTAAAACCGGGAGGATCCATTTTTCAGAGACATAGTGCCCAATGCTGACCAGGGCCAGATCCTCCCCGGAAAACTCCACGGAAGGATGGTGCCCGATCTCGCCGGTTACGAAGACCTGGGCTTGAGCGGCCAAGGCAGCCGGAATCAAAGAACGCCCGGCCCCCCCGCAGACGGCGACCCGCTCTATTTTATCCGGAATTTTTCCGGCAACCTGGATAAACGGCGCTTCAGTGGCCTCTCGCAGGAAAGGGATAAAACGATCCCAGGATAGCGGGGTTTCATAAATCCCCTGCCGCCCTATCCCCACTCCAGCCGCGTTGTTCTGGAGGGGGTAGAGGTCATAGGCCATCTCCTCGTAAGGATGGGCCGCACGCAAACGTTGAACTAATTCCTCTACTTGCGCCCTTGGTACCTGGACCTCCAACCGGGTTTCCGGTGCCCGGGTTTCCAACCCGGCTGCTCCCTGAAAGGGATGAGACCCCGGTTCGGGGGTAAAGCGCCCTTCCCCCCGGGTGGAGAAGGTGCAAAACCGATAGGCGCCGATTTGCCCGATACCCGAAAATTTAAGGGCCTGCTGCAGGCGTTCTTCATAACCCGCCGGGACAAAGACCACCAGCTTGCAGAGGTCCCTGACTTTTTCCTCCAGGGGTTTCAACCGGGTTAACCCCAATCGTCGGGCCAGGGCCGTGCTGACTCCCTCCGGAGCCGCATCCAGGTTGGTGTGGGCCACCCAGAGGGCCATCTCCCCCCGGATCAGCTCCCGAACCGTTCGGCCGGGTTCCCGATCATACCGGAGCCGGCTAATCGGCTGGAAAAATAAAGGATGGTGGCATAAGAGCAATTGAATGGATTCGGAGGCCGCCCACTGAACGGTTCGAGGGGAGGCTTCCAGGGCGATTCCCAGGCGCCGAACGGCTTGCCCCGGATCGCCCACCTGGAGTCCGACCCGGTCCCACTCCTCGGCCCAGTGGGGAGGATATTGGGAATCGAGCCAATGGAGTATCTCTTTAACGGTGACCGCCATCCGCTAATAAACAAAAAGGGCGCCCGTTTACCGTGGCACCCTTTTATGGTCCTCCCATCCCCTGACCGGTTTGGGGATTCGTTTTTTGCTGTTTTGCTGGAGCATAATTTTAATCGTCTTTTGCGAGATATTTTATAGTGGTGGGCCCACCTGGCCTCGAACCAGGGACCTTCCGGTTATGAGCCGGTGGCTCTTCCAACTGAGCTATGGGCCCACCCAAACTATTTAATTTAGGCGAACTGACAAAAAAAGTCAATTTATATTCCCCTTTCAGGGAGTTTTATCGGATACGGGAAGACTGGAAATAAATTGCTGCAGGGCCTCCTGCCAGAAAAGAGGCTGGTAGCCGACGGCTGAAGTCAACTGGCGGGTGTCCAACACGGAAAAGGCCGGCCGGAGCGCCGGCCTTTTTAATTCTTGAGCGGTCATGGACCGGAGTTCCAGGTTCGACCCGATCGTTCTTAGA
>CAVQSS010000005.1:0-174337 GCA_963716045.1 uncultured delta proteobacterium
AACTGCAGTTCCAAAACCGGAGCCCCGAACAGATCCCGCAATTCCCGCTTCAACTGGGTCGATGGTTTGATTTTGTAAACATCCGGCAGGCTGAAAAGAACCTGGGTCTGGTTCGGACAGGTTACCACGAATTGAACCGGGCAGCCCCGGGGTAATGGCGCAGGAGGACGGAAAGATTCGCCAGCCGTTCCCGGCTCAAACCGGCGGCGGAAATGGACAGCAGGGCCTTGACGGCGGAGGTTTCCTCGGCCTGGTCCAGGGTCATGATCTCCTGGGCGATGACCTTAATCCCTTTTTCATCCTTGCTCAGGTACCGGTGATCCATAAGGGCGCTTCCTCCTTCAGCAGGGGGGAACACTTGCGAAAAATATCGGCGAAAACGATCACTTCACAGGAGCCGGTCAGGTCCTCGATCGTGGCAAAGGCCATCCGATCCCCTTTTTTGCTGTTGATCTCTTTGAGACGCCGCCACCATTCCGGCCAGATGAACATATTCCTTGTCGTCCAATTCGGAGAGGTCCTGAATGGCGGTGGCTTTCAAGTCCTGCAGGGTTTCCATATAGCGGGTCAGAGGATGACCGGTAATATAAAAACCCAGAATTTCTTTTTCAAAGGCCAGTTTCTGGCTTTCCCGCCATTCCTCCAGGGCCGGGGGTTCCGATTCGGGCAGTAAAACCGGGTTGATCCCCCAGGTCAAAGAGGCTGAACTGATTGTCGGTCCTGTCCCTTTGCCATTTTTGTCCGAATTCCGGGGCTTCGGGCAAAAAAGCCATCAGCCGGGAACGGGCCACCCCCAGGGAGTCCAAGGCCCCGCACTTAATCAGACTCTCCAAAACCTTGCGGTTCGCCCGAAACAGATCGACCCGTTTGCAAAAATCCACCAGGGAAAGAAAGGGGCCGCCCTGCTCCCGGGCCTCCAGGATGGATTCAATGGCCCCGTCCCCCACATTTTTTACCGCCGCCAGACCAAACCGGATCTTATCTTCGGTGATCGAAAATCCAGCCGGCTCAGGTTGATATCCGGCGGCAAAACGACGATGCCCTTTTCCCGACATTCGGCGATATATTTGATGACATCGGTGGAATTACCCATCTGACTGGTCATCAGGGCCACCATAAACTCCAGGGGATAATGGGCCTTCAGAAAAGCGGTCTGGTAGGCGATCAAGGCATAGGCGGCACTGTGGGACTTGTTAAACCCATAGCCCCCGAACTTTTCCATCAGGTTGAAAACTGTTTCCGCCTTTTTGAGGTCGATCTTTTTCTTTTTGGCCCCTTGCAGAAAACGTTCCCGTTGCTGGGCCATCACCTCGGTTATTTTTTTGCCCATGGCCCGGCGCAGGATGTCGGCCTCGCCCATGGAGTAATCGGCCAGGACGCTGCCCAGCTGCATCACCTGTTCCTGGTAAACGATGACCCCATAGGTTTCTTTGAGGATCGGCTCCATCTGGGGCAGAAGATATTCGACCGGAATCAACCCGTGCTTCCGCTTGACAAAATCATCCACCATGCCGCTTTCCAGAGGCCCGGGACGGTACAAGGCCACCAGGGCAATGAGGTCCTCAAAGTTTTCCGGCTTCATCTTGATGACCAGGTCCTTCATGCCCGAGCTTTCCAATTGAAAGACCCCGGTGGTATCCCCCCGTCCCAGCAATTCGTAGACGGCCGGGTCATCCAAAGGGATCTGGGAAAGATCCAAGGGCCGGCCCTGGGACCGCTCGATCATCTTTAAGGCGTACTGGATGATGGTCAGGTTATTGAGGCCCAGGAGATCGAACTTGATCAGACCCGCCTCCTGGACCGATTTCATATCGTACTGGGTCAGCGTTTCACCCTTGGGCCCTTTGTACAGGGGCGTGGACTCGACCATGGGGTGGGGAGAAATCACCATGCCGGCGGCATGGGTGGAGGCGTGCCGCGGCAGGCCTTCCAGGACCTCGGCAATGGTCAACAGTTCCCGCACCATGGGATCGTTTTCTTTGAGCTCCCGGAGGCGGGGCTCCTTTTCCAGGGCCTCCTTCAGGTTGATTTTCAGGATATTCGGCACCAGTTTGGCGATCCGGTCCACTTCGCCGTAGGGCATATTCAAGGCCCGTCCCACATCGCGGATCACGGCCCGGGGGAGCATTTTCCCAAAAGTAATGATTTGGGCCACGTGGTCCTGGCCGTATTTCTCGACAATATATTTCAGGATTTCATCGCGCCGTTCCACGCAGAAATCCACATCGATGTCCGGCAGTTCCTTGCGTTCCACATTCAGAAAACGCTCAAAGAACAACCCGTAGACCAGCGGGATCGATATCGGTAATCTCCAGGGCGTAGGCCACCAGGCTGCCGGCGGCCGACCCCCGGCCCGGTCCCACGGGAATACCCTTTTCCTTGGCCTGGCCGACATAATCGGAAACCACCAGAAAATATCCGGAAAAGCCCATCTGGGTGATAACCGCCAATTCCCTTTCCAACCGCTCCCGGTAGTCTTTGAACCGCGAGGGCGGGAATTGGGGATCGGTTTCCTTGGCTTTCAGCCTTTTTTCCAAACCGGCCCGGGCCTCCCGTTTCAAACGATGGTCCATGGTCTCTTCGGGAGGCAAAGGGAAACGGGGCAGCAGGGAGTGCCCCAGGGGCAGATCCAGATTGCAGCGTTCGGCGATGTGCACCGTATTTTCGATGGCCTGAGGATAGTCGGCGAAGAGGGCCTGCATCTCTTCCGGGGACTTGAAATAGAGCTGATTGGTGGAAAAGCGCAGCCGGTTGTGGTCCTGGATCGTTTTACCCGTCTGGATGCAGAGCAGGACATCGTGGGCCCGGGCATGCTCCTGGGCCAGGTAATGACAATCGTTGGTGGCTACCAGGGGTAGACTCAAGCGGCGGCTGAGTTCCACCAGACCGGTGTTGACGATTTCCTGTTCAGGAATATCGTTCTTCTGGATCTCCAGGTAAAAACGATCCCGATCGAAAATCTCCCCCAGTTCCCGGGCCGTTTCCAGCGCCCGTTCGGGGTCACCCCGCAGGAGGGCATGGGGGACCTCTCCGTGCAGGCAGGCGGAAAGGGCGATCAGGCCCTGGTTGTGTTTTTTCAACAACTCCCGGTCGATCCGGGGCTTGTAGTAAAAGCCTTCCAAATGGCCCAGAGTGACCAACTGGAGCAGGTTACGGTAGCCCTTTTCGTTCTTGCAGAGCAGGACCAGGTGGTAGGCGTTCTCGAGATTGGCGCTGCTTTCCTTTTGAAAGCGGCTTTGCGGGGCCACATACACTTCACAGCCGATAATGGGTTTCAGGCCATACTTAGGGGCCTGTTTATAAAAATCCACCACCCCGAAAAGGTTCCCGTGGTCGGTCATGGTAATGGCCGGCAGTTTATAGGCCTGGGCCTTTTCAAAAAGCTCCTTGAGCCGGATCCCCCCGTCCAACAGGCTGTATTGGGTATGCACATGAAGGTGAACAAAGGAGCGTGTTGCATAAATACTTAAAGCTCGCAAGTCCAAAGGTTCGAAGTCCGAAACAAGCACGAATGTTCAGAATAGAGATATACGAAACATTCCCGCTTGACGGTTGTCCCATCCTTGGCTAAAATCCCCCTGAATGGCCCTTTGCAAAGGGGGACTTTAACTCCCCCCTAGAAGACAAGGGGGGTGGTGTTTTGAATTTTTAATTTTGGTCATGTGAATTTGTCTTCGGATCTTCGACTTTCAATCTTCGAATTTTCCCGTAATTTATTCCCATTCAATGGTGCTGGGAGGTTTGGAGGAAATATCGTAGACCACCCGGTTGACGCCTTTGACCTCGTTGATGATGCGGTTGGAGATGCGCCCCAGCAGGTCATAAGGCACGCGGGACCAGTCGGCGGTCATGGCATCCTGGCTGTCCACGATCCGCAGGGCAATGACGTTTTCATAGGTCCGTTCATCGCCCATGACCCCCACGGTTTTGACGGGCAGCAGGACGGCGAAGGACTGCCAGACCCGGCTGTAGAGGTTGGCCCGCCGCATTTCCTCCCAGACGATGGTATCGGCTTGCCGGAGGATGGCCAGCCGGTCTTCGGTCACCTCGCCTACGATGCGAATGGCCAGGCCCGGGCCGGGAAAGGGCTGGCGGATGATCATTTCTTCCGGGAGGCCCAAACTGCGCCCCACCTGGCGGCCCTCATCCTTGAACAACTCCCGCAGCGGTTCGATCAGGGTCAGTTTCATCCGGGCCGGCAGGCCGCCCACGTTGTGATGGGTCTTGATGGTGGCCGAAGGGCCTTTAAAGGACACGGACTCGATGACATCCGGGTAGAGGGTCCCCTGGGCCAAGAAACGGACCGGCCCGATCTTTTTGGCTTCCTGTTCGAAGATCCGGATGAATTCATGGCCGATGATCCGGCGCTTCTTCTCCGGATCGATCACCTTCTTCAATTTTTTCAAAAAGCCGGCGGCGGCGTCCACATAGACCAAGGGGATATGGTAATGGCCGCGGAACACCTGGACCACTTTCTCCGCCTCGCCGCTCCGCAGCAATCCGTTATCGACGAAGATACAGGTTAATTGATCGCCGATGGCCTGGTGGAGCAGGACCGCCACCACCGAGGAATCCACCCCGCCGGAGAGGCCGCAGATCACTTTTTCCGTTCCCACCTGTTCCCGGATATCGGCCACCGCCTGTTTGATAAAGGAACGGGTGGTCCAGAGCGGTTTCAGCCGGCAGACTTCAAAAAGGAAATTTTTCAGCATCCGATGGCCCTGGGGGGTATGGACCACTTCCGGATGGAACTGGACGCCCCACATCGTCCGGGACCGATTCCGCATGGCCGCTACCGGGGCATTGCCGCTGCCGGCGATGGCCGCAAAGCCCGGGGGCAGCTTCTCGATCCGGTCGCCGTGGCTCATCCAGACCGTTTGACTTTTCTGGCCGCCCCGGTCCAGGCCCTGAAACAATCCCTCAAAATCTTTGATCATCAGCTCCACCCGGCCGTATTCCCGTTTAGAGGAGTGTTCCACTCGGCCGCCCAGTTGGTGGGTCAGCAATTGCATACCATAGCAGATGCCCAGCACGGGAACGCCCAACTCGAAAATCTTGGGATCCGGCAGGGGGGCTTTGGCATCATAGACACTGGCCGGGCTGCCGGAAAGGATGATCCCCTGGGGATCGAACTCCCTGATTTTGGACCAGGGCCAGTTAAAGGGATGGATCTCGCAATAAACCCTGGACTCCCGCACCCGCCGAGCGATTAACTGCGTGGTCTGGGATCCGAAGTCCAAAATAAGCACTTTTTGGCTGTGAATGTCCACTGGGGTTTCCTCTTTGGGTTAATGATTCGTTCGGCGTTTAGCGTTCGGCGTTCGGCGATAAAGACTTAAGCCGGCCGTTGCATTTTCGTCTTTTCCTTGCTCTGCGCCAGGCGCTCCGCGCTCAGCGCTCAGCGCTTTCTAATCCAGCCAATAATTAGGCGCCTCTTTGGTGATAATCACGTCATGGACGTGGGATTCGCGCAACCCGGCCGGGGTGATGCGCACAAACCGGGCCTTGGTCGTCAAGTTCCGGCAGGGTGCGGCACCCGGCATACCCCATGCCGGATTTAAGGCCGCCCACCAACTGGTAAACCATGGCCGAAAGGGGGCCGCGGTAGGGAACCCGGCCCACAATTCCCTCCGGAACCAGCTTGGATTCGGTTTCAAATCCCTCCTGGTAGTACCGGTCGCTGCTGCCCTGCTTCATGGCCTCGATGGAACCCATGCCGCGGTAGACCTTGTACGTCCGGCCTTGAAACAGGATCGTTTCACCGGGGCTTTCCTCGGTCCCGGCAAAAAGGCTGCCGATCATCACCACATTGGCTCCGGCGGCCAGGGCCTTGGTCACGTCTCCGGAAAATTTGATGCCGCCGTCGGCAATAACCGGAATTTTATATTTTTTCGCCACCCCGGCACAGGCCATAATGGCCGAAATCTGCGGGACCCCCACTCCGGCCACGATCCGGGTGGTACAAATGGACCCCGGCCCGATCCCCACCTTGATCCCGTCGGCTCCGGCCTTGATCAAGGCCTCGGCCCCTTCGGCCGTCCCCACGTTTCCGGCAATGACCTGCAGATCCGGAAATCGCTTTTTAATATTTTTAACGGCTTCGACCACATTATGGGAATGGCCATGGGCCACGTCCACCACGACCACATCCACCTCCGCCCGGCGCAGCGCCTCGACCCGGTCCAGTTCCCCAGGGGAAACCCCCACCGCGGCCCCCACCCGAAGACGGCCCAGTTTATCCTTGCAGGATAAAGGATATTTTTTTAATTTTTCAATATCCTTAATGGTGATCAACCCTTTGAGGTTGCCTTTGTCGTCGATGACCAGTAACTTCTCGATCCGGTTCTTATGGAGCAGGGCCTTGGAGTCCGCCAGGTTGATCCCTACCTTGGCGGTCACCAGGTTGTCCTTGGTCATGACCTCTTCCACGCTTTTATTCATGTCCGTCTCGAAACGCAAGTCGCGGTTGGTGATAATCCCCACCAGTTTTTTACCTTTGACGATCGGCACACCGGAAATACCAAATTTTTCCATCACGGCCAAAACGTCATGGACCTTCCGATCCGGTTCCATGGTCACCGGGTCGACGATCATCCCGCTTTCCGATTTCTTGACTTTTTCCACTTCCGTAGCCTGCAGGGCGATACTCATATTTTTGTGGATGATCCCGACCCCGCCCTGGCGGGCCATGCTGATGGCCGTCTGGTACTCGGTCACCGTATCCATGGCGGCGCTGACAATGGGTATGTTGAGTTGAATGCCTCTGGTCAGTCGGGTGGACACCTCGACCTCCGAGGGCAGGATCTGAGAATAGGCCGGCTGGATCAACAGATCGTCAAAAGTCAATCCATCAGGAATGGCATTCGGTTGGTTGGCCATGGGTTACTCCTTTCAAATTGTTCCGGTTGCCTTGCACCGGACGCCCGATTTATACCAGAGGTCATAAGCAAACAGGCAAAAATACCTTGGGTAGGGGAGGCTTTAGCCTCCCCAGGGGCGACTAAAGTCGCCCCTACCCCTATTCGCCCGCGAAATACTTTTCGTCGTTAGGAATAGGTCGCCGATTCGTCAAGCAGCAACCCCTCCAGCAGCCCGGCGTCGCTGACCCGGAGCGTGTCGGTATCAAAAAAATCCAAAATCGATCGAACCACCACCAGACCGGCGGTGATAATATCGGCCCGGTCCGGCTCCAAACCGGGAAGTTCCCGGCGAGCCGCCAGAGGGAAGGAAGTCAACTCAAATAATAACCTACTCAGGGTATCCCGATCAAGCACAGAACCGTTGATCCTGGAGGGGTCATACTCGGCCAGCTTTTTGGCCATGGCGGTCAAAGTCGTCACCGTTCCGGCCGTTCCGATCAGGCAACTAACCGATTCGTTTATATTTATTCTTTTTCGCAGCGTCTCCAGGCAATACCCCCGAAGGCGGGCTATTTCTTGTTTCATCGGGGGATCGGAGAGAAGGAATTGCTCGGTCAACCCTACCGCGCCCAATGGCAGGCTGAGGGTAGCCCCGATTTTCCCCGATTGCACCCAAGTGAATTCCACGGACCCGCCCCCCAGGTCAAAAATGCAGGCGGGCCCCGTGAGTTCCTGGAAAACCGAAAGGACCCCCAGGGCGCTTAAACGGGCTTCTTCCTCACCGGAGAGGACTTCGATCGATATCCCGGTGGTTCGAAAAACGGCCTCCAAAAATCGGCGGGCATTCAAGGATTCCCTTAGGATCCCGGTGCCCGCGGCCCGAAACCGGGCGATCCCCTCCTGAGCGCCTGTCCTTTGGAACCGTTCCAGCACCTTGAGGGCCGACTCCAGAGATTGACGGCCAATGACCCGTTCTGGAAAAAAATTTCGCCCCAACCGGACCATTTCGCGATCGCGGCAGACCGGGAGAACTCGATTTCCTTCGATTTGGGCGATTAACAACCGTAAGGTGTTGGAACCAACGTCTATGGCACCGGCTTTTTTCAAAACGCCTGGAGATTATGATTTCAGAATTGAAAAGTGATTCTCATTGATAACAAACGGCCCGATTTTTTTCAAGAACCATTTTTACTAAACTTCCGCACCTTCATTTTTTTGCCCTCTTATAAAACTGTTTTTCCTTGCTAAATAACAGATTCTCCACTTCTTCTGGTGAAATCCCGTCTCTGGAAATATGATCCACCGCATGAAATTATTCTCAATCAAAAAATACTGGGGGGCTGCCTGGGGTAAGCCCTTTCCATCCTTTTCAATCCTACCAGTTTGATGTACATTAATCCCGACCAAAATCAATTCGAGGAGGTTTGTAAATGAAACCGGCCGATGATCTGAAACGGACGCTTTTCCGAATCCATGAGAAAGGCTACAAGGCTTACCAGGACATCGAGGGGGAATACCTGTTCTCGCAATATCAATTGGTAATCGACCGGGTCCAGGCCGATCCTTTTGCCCCGCCTTCCCGATTCCGGGTCCTTTATTCCCTTAAAAAGTGGCGGATCATGGCCGACTTCTGGGAAAACCCGGTTCGACGGGTGGCCTTTTGCGACTATGTGGGGCGGCAGGTGCGGCAGGCCATTCGCACCCAGTTGAAAAGACAGGGCGGTAAGAGCGGACTGCTGCAGATCGAGGCCGGGGGGCCGGAAATCCTGGAACGAACCTCGGTGGTGATCGAGGGGGAAACCCTGGAGCTCCGACTGACCGTGGGCCTGCCGGCGGCCGGGCGGAACATCCTGGGCATGGAGGCGGTGGCCATTTTCTTTGAGGAAATCCCCCTGGTCGTGCAGCATGGGGTCCAGCAGATCCCGAACAAAATACTGGAGGTCAAACGCTTTGTCGATGCCTATGAGGACCAGGAATGGCTGCGGGTCCAGCTCAGAGGAAAACAACTGATCGCCTTTATCCCCGAGGGGGCAATCCTGCCCAGGGAAAGCGGGGTCGGCTCCAGGCCCCTGGCCATGGGGGCGGTACCCTTTTGGCCGACTCAGGACCTGGCCGTCACTTTTCAACTCCCCCACAAGGGGCCCATTACCGGCATGGGCCTCCCCGAAGGGGTGACCCTGATCGTTGGGGGCGGCTTTCACGGCAAATCGACCCTATTGCGGGCACTGGAACTGGGTATTTACAGCCATATCCCCGGAGACGGCCGGGAATATGTGGCCACCGACCCCCAGGCCGTAAAAATTCGGGCCGAGGACGGCCGGAATGTGGAAAAAGTGAATATCAGCCCCTTTATCCGGGCACTGCCCCTGTTGAAGGACACCACCCGCTTCAGCACGGAAAACGCCAGCGGCAGCACCTCCCAGGCTGCCAACATTATGGAGGCCCTGGAAATGGGCGGCCGGGTCCTGCTCCTGGATGAAGACACCTCGGCCACCAACTTTATGATCCGTGATCGGCGGATGCAAGAACTGATACCCAAGGCCCATGAACCCATTACGCCCTTTGTCGATAAAGTTCGCTCCCTGTACCAGGACTATGGAGTTTCAACTGTTTTAGTTATGGGCGGATCAGGGGATTACTTCGAGGCGGCCGACCAGGTAATTTGGATGAACAACTATCGGCCGGCCCTGGTCACCTCCCAGGCCCGGGAGATTGCCGAAAAATTTCCAGTCCAGCGGTTGCAGGAAGGCGGAAGCGGCTTTGGTGAAATAACCGGACGTCAACCCCAGGTCGAGGCCTTCGATCCCAGCCTGGGGCGCAGGGAGGTGCGGATCGACGCCAAGGGAATGCAAACCATCCTTTACGGCGACCAGGCCATTGACCTCTCCTACCTGGAGCAACTGGTAGAGCCCGGCCAGCTCCGGACCATCGGACGATTGATCCATCTCTACGAATCCAAATACCTGAAAGAGAGCGGCAACCTGAGGGAAGGGTTGGAAAAGGCCTATCAAGAATTAGAAGAAAAAGGGCTGGACAGCCTAATGCCTTATAAAGTGGGGAACCTGGTCAAGCCCCGTCTCCTGGAAACGGCGGCCGCCATCAACCGGCTCCGCAGCCTGAAGATCAAGATGGGCTGAAAAAACGTTCGGCGTTCAGTGTTCGGAGTTCGGCGGGCAACGGGCAGCAAGTGCTTACATAACGAAATCCGAAGCACGAAATCCGAAACAAGCACGAAGGTCCAAAATCCAAATGATCAAAACAAAAACGTTTTGAATTTTGAAATTTGATCATTTGAATTTGTTTCGGATTTCGAAATTCGGATTTCGAATTTGTCTTTCTAACGCTCTGCGCTCCGCGCTTCGCGTTTCTCTACTCTACCCGCAACACCAGTCCTTTCAAATAATAACTTTCCGGAAAGGACAACAAAATCGGATGATCCGGGGACTGGAGGGATTTTTCCAGCAGAAACGCATTTCGTCCGGCTTTTCGGGCGGCTTCCCGAATCATATCCAGGAACAGCGGCTCCGAGAAATTATGGGAACAGGAATAGGTGGCCAAAATGCCGCCGGGGCTCAGACAGCCCATGGCCCGGCGATTCAGTTCCAGATAACCCCGCTGCCCACCGGCCACCTCCGATTTCTTCCGCGCAAAGGGGGGCGGGTCCAGGATGATCAGATCCAACCGTTCCTTTTTCTTCTCCGCTTCCCTTAAGAAATCAAAAATATTATCTTTAAAAAACCGAATCCGATCGAAGCCGTTCAACCGGGCATTTTCCCTTCCCTCTTCGACGGCCCGGGCGGAATCGTCTACGGCGATGACCTCATCGGCCTCCAGGGCCTGGTGCAGGGCGAAGACGCCGGTATAAGAGAAACAATCCAGGACCCTTCCGCCTGGACGGGTCAAGGCGGCCAATCCCTTTCGGTTTTCCTGCTGGTCCAGATAGGCCCCGGTTTTCTGCCCTTCCAGCAAGTCAACCCGGTAGCGGATATTCCCTTCCCGGATGATCACCCGCTCCGGGATTTCGCCGGCCAGCACCTTGACCTCCCGGGGTAATTTTTCGATTGCTCGAGCCTCAACGTCGTTCCTCAGTATAATAGATCGAGGGTGAAGCATCTCCTGAAAAAGGCCGATCAGCATCGGCAGAAGGCGTTCGGTACCGGGAATCAGGGTTTGCAGGACCAGATACCCGGCATACCAATCAGCGATGAGTCCCGGGAAGCCGTCGGCCTCGGCAAAAATTAGTCGAAGGGCCTGATCGGGTTGGTCCAGGCCCTTTCTTCGGATGGCCAGGGCTTTCTCGATGGTCAACCGCCACCAGGCCTCATTTATCGGTGTTTCCCGGGAAGAGATTCTTCGCAGGGCGATCCGGGAATGGGAGCTGAAGAACCCCCAACCCAGACACTCTCCCCGGAGGGTAAATAACGGAATAACAGCCCCGTTTTCAGGCTCCTCCAGGCGGGCGATATCGTCCCGGAACACCCAGGGATGCCCGCTGCGGACCCATCGTTCGCCCTTTGAGGTTAAAAACGCCTTCTGCCTGTTCATGCCCTTTCCTTTCCTCGCTGGAGGTTAATACGAAAATAAAAGTTGTTGCTGGTATCAAGTTGCTGGTTGCCGGTCAAAGGACTTATACTGGATAGTGTTTCGCTTGATCCTTCATTGAAAGTTGCCAGAGGGCGGGCGACCAGCCGGTCGCCCCTAAGAAGGGTCCTCATCCAGAGGATACTGATGCCTTTTGGTTTTTCTTCCATCTTCCATCTTCCCTCTCTCTTCTCTCCTCTCCCTTCTGCTTCAGGCACGCCCACTCCCACTATAAAATAATCTTGACAGGATATGCCAGAAATTTGTATTATATATGCTTTACCGGGCGGGTAGCTCAGCGGGAGAGCATCGGCCTTACAAGCCGAGGGTCACAGGTTCAAATCCTGTTCCGCCTACCAAAATCAGATGCGGGGTCGTAGTTAAGTCGGTTATAACGCCGGCCTGTCACGCCGGAGGCCGCGGGTTCGAGTCCCGTCGACCCCGCCAGAAAATTCAAGGGCTTAGAAGCGATTCTAAGCCCTTTTTTTAGCAATAATCCTGAGACGTGCCTCAATTTTAACCCACGATAGGTGGTTTAATTATAGGCAGAATTGTGGTCCGGATGAAGGGAGAGGATTCTCAGCCAGTTGCCTTCACGAAAGCCAACACCTCGAAATCCCTCTCCGATACGGAAACTGTACAATCGGGTCCCTTTAGGACCGGTGCGGGATAATATAATCTCCCATTTCAAACCCCGATCGGTATAGACTTGATCCCAATTCATTTTCATTAATTTCTTCAAAGTCCCCGATACATCCCATTGACTTTTTTTCGGCAAGTTGAACAATTGCTTTTGGAATACCGGGTTGTTTAGATCGAGTTGGATTACCTGGGGATTGGAGGGGCTCATTTCTTCAACCGGGTCTCCAGGGTCTTAAGGTCGCTTTTCCGCGGTGGATTCTCTTCAGCCCAAACAATAGCCTCATCCAAGCTTCTTTGCGAATCCGGTTGATGGAGCCATTGTTCATTTTCCGGGATGAATCGCCCCAACTTGATGATCCAGACACCTGTTTCGATTTGATCGATTAAAACCGTTTGACCGGCGTATTTTTTACCTAAAGAGATTTGGCCGCTTCTCCCGACTGATTTTATGGTTTCCATAGGGTCTCCTTAATTAGAGCCACGTAATTATGATTTTATGATAGCACGAAAGCATGAATGTTCCTATAGAAATTTTTCAGACGGTGGTTTTTGACTGATTAAGGAAATTATTATTCCAATTCACCATTTTCTTGATATTTTAAAAAAAAGGGAGAGAATCCCAAAAAACTGCCGATACACTTGAGAATAAATTTCTCTTAAACAAAATCCGGAGAAGGAGCGAAACCATGGCAACAAAAAAAATGGACTATTTTGCGGCCTTGTACGACGTGGCGAAAGTGATCAACGCCTCGCTGGAACTGCCCGAGGTGCTGGACAAAGTCGTTCGCCAGGTTACCGAATCCCTGAACGTGAAGGCCAGTTCCCTGCGCCTGCTGGGCCCCAAGCGTAAACGGCTGATCATGGCCGCCGCCTACGGGCTGACCACCGGTTACGTGCGCAAGGGACCGGTACTGGTGGAAAAAAGCGGCCTGGACCGCAAGGCCCTCAAGGGAGAAACCATCTGGATTGCGGATGCCCAATCGGACAAGAATTTCCAATACGGGCAGCGGGCCAAGGAGGAAGGGATTAGATCCGTATTAGTGGTTCCCTTGGGAGTCGGGAAAAAGGTGATCGGCGTCCTGAGGGTCTACACGGAAAAAACCAGGGAATTCAGCGGCCAGGAAATCCAGTTTCTGGAAGCCGTGGCCAACCTCAGCTCCCTGGCCATCGAAAATGCCCGCTTGCATCAGAATCTGAAAACGGAATGCTCCCTGCTGAGCGAATACAAGTTTCGGCTGGACGACAATTAAAAGGAGGTTCGCATGATTCGCATAGGGATTAACGGCTTCGGCCGGATCGGACGCCAGGTATTGAAAGCCGTCATGGAGCGGTATCCTCAAACCCTCCAGGTGGCGGCCATCAACGATCTATTTGACACGGAGACCAACGCCCATCTCTTTAAATACGACACCAATTACGGCCGCTTCGATGGAAAAGTGGCCGTGGAGAAGGACCGCTTTTTGATCAACGGGCAGCCCGTGATGAGTTACGCCTGCAAGGACCCGTCCACTATCCCCTGGGACGATATCGGCGTGGAACTGGTGGTCGAGAGCACCGGTCTGTTTACCACCGGCCCCAAGGCCCAGGCCCATCTGGAGGCCGGGGCCAAAAAGGTGATCATTTCCGCCCCGGCCAAGGAAATCGATCTGACCGTAGTGATGGGGGTAAACCAGGATCAATACCAGCCCAAAAACCATCAGATCGTTTCCAATGCCTCCTGTACCACCAATTGTCTGGCCCCGCCGGCCCTGGTCCTCCATCAGGCCTTCGGGATTGAACGGGGTATGATGGTCACCGTCCACTCCTATACCAACGACCAGCGCATCCTGGATCTTCCCCACAAGGACCTGCGGCGGGCCCGGGCCGCGGGCCAGAATATTATCCCCACCACCACCGGGGCCGCCCGGGCACTGTCCCTGGTTATACCCGAACTGGCCGGCCGATTTGACGGCTATTCCCTCCGGGTCCCCACGCCCACGGTTTCGGTGGTGGATCTGACCATTCAGTTACAGAAAGCCACTACCACCGAGGAATTACGGGGGGTCTTGAAGAAAGCCGCCGGAGGGCGGTTGAAGGACATCATGGCCTGCGAAGAAGAGCGGCTGGTTTCCATGGATTTTAAAGGGAATACCCACTCTTCGATTGTCGATCTGGAGTTTACCCAGGTTCTTCAGGGGACCATGGCCAAAGTGGTCACCTGGTACGACAACGAGTGGGGCTATTCCTGCCGGGTAGCGGACCTGGCCGATTACATGGCCAAACAAGGTTTCTAACCTGAGGGCATCGCGCGGCGGGCACGGCGATGCAAGGGAATAATTGACCAGGCAGGGACTTTCGTAGGATCGGGTTAACACCCGTGCTTACGAAAAGACAACTCATTAATAATAATCAATAATCAATTGTTAATTATTAATTGTTAACGGTATGACGGTCACTGCCGAGACTTTTTAACCAGTAACCTGCGACCAGTAACCAGCAACGATTTTATTTTCTTATCAATGCCAGGTCTCAGTGGAGTTTTTTCTTTTCGGCCCGGACAAAAGGTTGGAACGCAGCAATTGAAAAAGTTCGGCCAGCAAGGCGGGAAAAGGGCGTGACCCTTTTTCCAGGGGCACCAGGGCCATCTCTTCCAGCAGGGCCTGGTCTTCCCGAAGGAGACGGGCGTGCCGGCTCCACCATTGGACCTTCAAATCCCGAGCGGAGGACAAATCCTGCCTGTCCAGACAGGTGATGGCCAGGAAATGCTGAAGAAAACCGGACAGGCAGGCCGCCCGAATCCAGGGATGGGGGATAGCCAGATGATAAGGTTCCATTTCTTCCGCCAGGATTTTAAGGCGGTACGAAAATAGGGAAACCTGCTCCTCTCCCAGGCCGATGGCGGCAATCCACCGGATGGTTAAAAAGGTCTCCAAACCGTTTTTCAGCCTTTCAACGATCTGGCGAACCAGATTGACCGCCGATCCGGTGACCGGGAACAGGGGCAGAATTTGCCGGCTGAAATTGAAGGGGGAAAAGGCCTTTTGTTTACTCAACTGGTAGTGGCCCAGGACATGGTGCAGCCAGCCTTTGATGGCCCGCTCGGGGGCCGGCCGGAGGAGTTCCCGGCAGAGATGGAGGACCAGTTCCTCTCCCTTTTCCTCCAGAACAATCGGGTCGCCGGGGTTCCCCGGCCGGGTTGCTGTAAAACCGGTTAAGGTGGGATACAGGGTCAGGGATAGGGTTCCCGGGAAATGGGGACCCCGATTTCCGTCGGTATTCGTCGATCCCTTCCCGGACGCAAGATTCCAAGTTTAAGCCGGCCGGTTCCAAAGTTATTTTCCGGGTTCCTTTTTCTGTTTCCCCTCAATTTTGGCCCAGGTATCCCTCAGGGTGGCCGTGCGGTTAAACACCGGCTTTCCCGGAGTGGAATCCATCCGTCCAGGGCAGAAGTACCCCAGCCGTTCAAACTGGTAGTGGTTCTCCTGTCTGGGCTCCTTGCAATCCGGGCTCAACCCAGCAGGGGTTTAAGACCTCCAGGGACTGGGGATTCAGGGAGGCCTTGAAATCGCCTCCCTCTTTCGCTCCCGCGGGGTTGGGATTGAGGAACAGGCGGTCATAGAGGCGCACTTCCGCCTGAACCGCCTGGGGAGCCGAAACCCAATGCAGGGTGGCTTTCACCTTGCGGCCGTCGGGCGAGTCCCCGCCCCGGGTGGCCGGATCATAGGTGCAGCGCAACTCGATTACCTCTCCCGTTTTCTCGTCCCGCACCACCTCTTGGCAGGTGATAAAATAGGCGTAGCGAAGCCGGACCTCCCGGCCCGGGGCCAGGCGGTAAAACTGCTTGGGCGGGTCTTCCCGGAAGTCGTCCCGCTCGATATAGAGCTCCCGGGAAAAAGGCACCTTTCGGGTCCCCATGGCCGGGTCTTCGGGGTTATTGACGGCCTCCAGTTCCTCCACCCGGTTGTCCGGATAATTGGTCAGCACCACCTTGAGCGGCCGCAGCACGGCCATCACCCGGGGGGCCCTTTTATTCAGATCTTCCCGCAAACAGTGTTCCAGCAGGGCCACGTCCACCAGGCTGTCCCGCCGGGCCACCCCGATGCGCTCGCAAAAATCCCGAATCGCCTCCGGGGTGTACCCCCGGCGGCGCAGGCCGGAGAGGGTGGGCATCCGGGGGTCATCCCAGCCGCCGACCAGGCCCTCCTCCACCAGTTGCAGGAGCTTTCGCTTGCTCATCACCGTAAAGCTGAGATTCAGCCGGGCGAATTCGATCTGTTGGGGATGGTAGATCTCCAGTTCATCCAGGAACCAGTCGTAAAGCGGCCGATGGTCTTCAAACTCCAGGGTGCAGATGGAATGGGTGATCCCTTCCAGGGAATCGCAGAGGCCGTGGGTGAAATCGTACATGGGGTAGAGGCACCACCGATCACCCGTGCGATGGTGTTCGGCGTGCATGATCCGGTACATCACCGGGTCGCGCAGATTCAAGTTGGGGGAGGCCATGTCGATCTTCGCCCGCAGGGTCCGGGTGCCGTCCGGGAATTCCCCGGCCCGCATCCGGGTGAAGAGGTCCAGGTTTTCTTCGACCGAACGGTTTCGAAAAGGGCTGTCCTTTCCCGGTTCGGTCAGGGTCCCCCGGTATTGCCGGACCTCATCCGGGGCAAGGTCGCAGACGTAGGCCTTGCCCTTTTTGATAAGCTGAACGGCGAATTCATAGAGCTGTTCAAAGTAATCGGAGGCGTAATAAAGGCGGTCGTCCCAGCCGAAACCCAGCCAGCGCACGTCTTCCTGGATGGATTCCACATACTCCACCTCCTCCTTGCTCGGATTGGTGTCGTCGAAGCGGAGGTTGCAGAGGCCCCGGTAATCGGCGGCGATCCCGAAATTGATACAAATCGACTTGGCGTGGCCGATGTGGAGGTAGCCGTTGGGTTCGGGCGGGAAACGGGTATGAACCCGGCCGCCATACTTTTCAGTTTTCAAGTCCTCGTTAATGATGGAGCGGATGAAATCCGTTCCCGGTTCGGCATTAAGATCTTTCATGGGTCTGGTCCTCGGTTCACAATTAGATTTCAAACCCTATCATATTTTCTTTTGGCCGAGATTCCAAGTTGATTTTTTCCCGAGGGTAGGATAGATTCAGTTTTATCCCGCAGTTAAAACCATATAAACCAAGAACGGATTAAGAACTTACCCATGAAACGCGCATTGATAACCGGGGTTACCGGGCAGGACGGGTCCTATTTAACCGAACTTTTACTGGAAAAAGGCTACGAGGTGCACGGTATCCTACGCCGCAGCAGTTCCTTCAACACCGCCCGCATCGACCATCTGTACGGTGATGCCGGGATTTTCGACAAAACCTTTATCACCCATTACGGGGATCTGACCGATTCCAGCAACCTGAACCGGATCCTGGAACGGGTCCAGCCCGATGAGATTTATAACCTGGCCGCCCAGAGCCATGTGCGGGTTTCTTTTGAGGTCCCGGAGTACACGGCCGAGGTGGACGCCATTGGAACGCTGCGTTTTCTGGATGCCATCAAGAACACGGGCATCAAGACCCGTTTTTACCAGGCCTCCACCAGCGAACTGTACGGGAAAGTGCGGGAGATCCCTCAGAACGAATCCACCCCCTTTTATCCCCGCTCCCCCTATGGCGTCGCCAAAATTTATGGATACTGGATCGTGGTCAACTACCGGGAAGCCTATAACCTTTTTGCCTGCAACGGCATCCTCTTCAACCATGAATCCCCTCGCCGGGGAGAAACCTTTGTAACCCGCAAGATCACCCGGGCCGCGGCCCGGATCCGGTTGGGCGTTCAGCGGGAGATGACCTTAGGCAACCTGGATGCCAAACGGGATTGGGGGTACGCTCCGGAATACGTGGAAGCCATGTGGCGGATGCTCCAGCAGGACCAGCCCGATGACTTTGTCATTGCCACCGGAGAAACCCATTCGGTCCGCGAGTTCTGTGAGACGGCCTTCCAAACCGTCGGCCTGGAGATTGAATGGCGAGGCTCGGGGGTCGACGAAGTGGGGATCCTGGCGGGAATCAATGCGGGGCACTTAGGGGACGGAGGTTTCACTCCGGCCAACGGCCCCAACGGACATCGGGAACCGGCGATCCCCTGGGAACAGGCCAAACCGCCGGAGGTAGGTTCGGTGCTGCTGCGAATCGATCCGGTCTACTATCGCCCCACTGAAGTGGATATTCTGATCGGCGATCCGGCCAAAGCCAAGGAAAAACTGGGCTGGGAGGCCAAGGTAAAATTCGATCAGTTGGCCCATTTGATGGCCCGGGCCGATCTGGAGAAGGTCTGCCAGCGGGGGTATTAGGCAAGAGAAGAGAGAGGACAGAAGAGAGAAGGAAGATGGAAGAAAAAACACAAGGCATCGATATTCGCTGGGAGGGGACCCTTCGTAGGGGCGACCGGCCGGTCACCCGTCCTCTGGAAACCCTGTAGGAAGGATCAAGCGAACCTGCAACCAGTAACAAGGCACCCTATCATGCGCATTCAAAACAAATGGCCCGCCCTCTTGGTCCTGGTTCTGCTCTGGGCTTGGGCCGGGGTCCTCTGGTCCGGAAGCGCCCAAATGCAGGTCCCCGAACCCCGTTTCGATTTTGGGGAACTGGGGGAAGGCGAGACGGTCAACCATGATTTCAGAATCCTGAATGTCGGCGACGAGGCCCTGCAAATTGCCGACGTCCGCCCCGGCTGAGGCTGCGCCGTGACCCGGTTTGACCGGGTCATCCCGCCGGGAGGCGAGGGAAAGATCACCTTAAACGTCGACCTCAAGGGGTTTCAGGGGAAAGTCTGGAAAGACGCCGCTATTATCAGCAATGACCTCCGGCAGCCTTCTTTCCAGATCATGCTCCAAGGAAAGGTACGCCCGCATATCGAACTGCGCCCCGGTTCCTCTATTCAATTCTTCCCGGCCGCCCCATCCGTAGAAGAAAAAACAGTGGACCTGGTGGCCACCGGGCAGGATTTCAAGGTTTTAAAAGTCGAAAATAATTTGAAAGAAAAGATCAGCGCCCAATTGGAAACCATCGTCCCGGGAAAGCTCTATCGCCTCAAGATCACCAATCTCCAGCGGGAGGGGTCTTATTCCGGGGTGATCAAGTGCTCCACCGACCACCCCAAAAAACCGGAAGTTCAGATACGAATCAGCGCCCATTTTCCCCCGGCAAAATAGATGCACCTCCTTAACTTGACCCACCTCTTCCATCCGGCCCATGGGGGGACAGAGATGGCCCTGCTCGAACTTTCACGGGAAATGGTGAAAAGGGGCCATCGGGTTACGGTGCTTACTTCCAATCAACTGGGCTTGGAGGATTTTCAGCGCCCCCAATTTCATCCCTCCCTGCCGGAAGAGGAAACCCGGGAAGGGATCCGGATTATCCGTGTCCTTCTGCCTCCTTTTCAGCGTACCCTGTTAGCCAGACTGGGCGCCATCTGCTTGCGCAGTCGATTGCCCTCCGGAGATACGCTCTGGTATCGGACCCAGGTCCCCCACCTTCCCCAAATGATCAAACGGGCGCGAAAGCTGAACCCGGATATCCTCTATGCCGTTCCCTTCCCCACCGCCACCCCCTACTATGCCTGGCAGGCGGCCAGACAATTGGGTTGCCCCTGGGTACTTCAACCCCATATCCACGAAGCCCAGATGAATGAATCTCTGCTGAAGATCCTGAGATGGATCTTTCCCCAGGCCTCGGCCGTCCTGACCAATACGGAGCCGGAGAAAAAATTCCTTGTCTCCCAGGGGATCGAGTCCTCAAAAATCCGGGTTTTTGGACAGGGCCTCTCCGCGTCGGCCTTGATCCCCGGTGACGGCCAGGCCTTCCGCCGCCGCCAGGGCTGGACCGACGAACCGCTGATCGTTTTCTTAGGCCGCAAGGTGGAGGGAAAGGGGATCGAGACGCTGCTTTCGGTTATGCCGCGGGTCTGGGCCGAAATCCCGCGGGCGGTTCTCCTTTTAGCCGGTCAATCAAGCCCCTATTTTAAGGACCTGATGGACCGGCTGCCGGTCGGACAAGATGCCCGCCTTCGGTCCCTGGATAATTTCCCGGAACAGGAAAAGAACGATCTGTTGGCGGCTGGCGACCTCCTGGCCCTGCCCTCCGCGGTGGAAAGCTTCGGCGTGGTTTTCCTGGAAGCCTGGGCCCAAAAAAAACCGGTAATCGGGGCGAATATCCCGTCCGTGGCGTCTATGGTGGAAGAAGGAAAAGACGGGACCCTGGTGCCTTACGGCGATCCACCGGCCCTGGCCCAGGCCATCCTCGATCTGTTGAATAATCCGGATCGACGCCGGCAAATGGGCGAGGCCGGGTGGGCCAAGGTCCGGGAACGTTTTGAGGTCGGAAAGGTGGCGGAAAAGATGGAGGCCCTTTTTCTGGAACTCATAGGGCATAGCCGGTAGCAAGTGTTCGGAGGCTGTGACGGAGAAAAAGATGGAAGAGGGGAGATGGAAGATGGAAGAAGAAGACAGAAGACAGAAGAGAGAAAAGGCGAAAGACATTACCGTTAAGCATGCGGGAGCTTATTAGCTATGCCGCCGGCTTTTATGTAGGGGCGACCGGCTGGTCGCCCGCCCTATTCAGCCATGAAGGAAGCAACACTGCCAACCGTATCCGTCGTCATCTGCACCCTCAACCGGGAGGAGTCCCTGCTCCATGTCCTTCGCTTGTTGGAGGACCAGACAGTTCGGCCTTTGGAAATCCTGGTGGTGGACCAAAGCACCCGATCCCTCCCCCGAGTCCGGGACTATCTCCAGGGAGAAGGGCAGGACATTCGGCATCTGACGCTGTCGCCTCCTTCCACCACGGCCGCCCGTAATCTGGCTCTCCGGGAGACCCATGGCGAAATCGTACTTTTCCTGGACGACGACGTCCTCTTTCAGCCTGATCTGATCCGGCATCATCTGGAAAATTATGAAGATCTCTCCATCGGGGCCGTGAACGGCCGGATCATGTACGACGGCGCCGAAGAGAACGACGAACCCTGGGCGGCCCGCCTGACCCGCAGCGGGGCTTACCTCCGGAACTTCACCACCAGCCAGCGCTGCGAAGTGCCCACCCTTTATGGCTGCAACATGTCCATCCGCAAGAAAGTCCTGCTGGAGGTCGGGGACTTCGATTTGAATTATTGGGGGAATTTCTTGTGGGAGGAAACGGATTACGCCCTGCAAATCCGCCGGAAGGGCTACCGGATTCAATACGAACCCCGGGCCTCGGTCTTTCATGTCATGGTCAAACAAGGGGGCAGCCGCGACCCTTTACCGAAAGCCTACCTGGAAAGCACCGTTTTCAATGATTGGTATTTTTTCTTCAAGTATGTCCCCAAAGGTTACTGGCCCTTTCTATTTTACCGCCAGAAAAGGGTCTGGTGGAATTACGGGCAGATGAACCGTTTGAATCTGGGGCCCCTCTTCCGGGAGATTTACCGAGCTTGGAAGAAATCAACGTCGCCTTCGTAGGGGCAACCCCCCGTGGTTGCCCATCCTCGTGGGCGTCTAATCTCCCATTGTTGCATGGTTCCCAGGCCAGGGCAGGCACAGGGGCCTGCCCCTAAGATGGATTTAATAGTTCCATGAACAATTCCAGATGGGCTCGCGCCGCGGCCTGGTAGGAAAAGCCCGCAGCAAAGGCCCGGCCGGCCCGGCCCAAGCGCTGCCGTTGTTCCGACGAGGCCAGGAGCTGTTCCAGTCCCCGGATTAAATCTTCGACGGTGTTTTCCCTCAGAACGATCCCCCGGTCCCCCACCAGCTCCGGCATGGCGCCCATCGGAGTACAGACCACCGGCTTACCGGAGAGCATCCCCTCCAACAGGAAAATGCCCCAGCCCTCTTCCTCCTGGGAGGCCAGGACGGTGATATCGGCCGCGTAGTGGTACCAGGGGACCGCTTCCCGGGGCACAATCCCATCGTAACGAAACAGGTCCTGCAAGCGGTGCTCGGTCAAGAAACGGTGGACCTGTTCCTGCGTCTGTCGGTCGGTCACCCCGGTGGTCAGCACCAGGACCTCCGGAAAGCGTTCCTTGAGCATGCGGACAGCCTGGAGGACCCGGAGTATCCCTTTGTTCAGACGCAGGGGGCTGGTGTAGACCACCAGCCGGCCGGTAAGGCCCAGCTTCTGCTTGGCCTCCTCCGGGTCGAGACGAGGCCAGTCCGCGGTTTCCGCGCCCACGGGAATAACCCGGATCCGATCCGCCTGAAAACCGCGGCGGATGAGGCGATTCCGCCAGTATTGGGAAACGGTGACCACGAAGAACCTTTTGGCCAGGTGGTCACCCCAGGAGTGGTAAATGGTTTGAAAGGGTTTCCGGTAGGTGTCGGCTGTTAGCAGAAACCGGGACCAAGGAGCCTGCCGAAAGAGGTGGAAGACGGCGGCTACCGATGCCCGGGGACGGAAAGGGCTGGACTGACAAAGATGGTTGACGATGTTGGAGGGGCCCCCTACGGAGTAGAGGATATCGTAGGGTTCTCGCACCAGTTTCCTCAATTCCCCCACGGCGGCCCATTTAGCCTGAAGAAAGGAGAGCCACCTCTCCTTTTCGGGAAAGCGGCCAAAAGTGAAGTCGGCCGAATTGGAAATCACCCGCAACCCCGGGTCCCAGACGATATCTCGTGGCGGCACGAGGGTGATGAGGGATACCTCCACCCCCAGACGCACCAGTTCCTGAGCCACCCGGGCGACATATAAATTGCCGCCGGTGGCCAGACCTAGACGATCTCCGAGGAAAGCAACGCGCAAAGTCCACCTTTTTAAATTCGAAACTCGAAATCCGAAATCCGAAACAAATCCATATGACCTAAATTCAAAATTCGAAACATGGCCTCCCCCTAGACGCGAGCTTCGACGGCTCCGGATTCACCCACCCCCCCTCCCATCGAGGGGGGGCACCGTTTTGGTCATTTGTATTTTGGAATTTTGAATTTGTTTCGAATTTCGGATTTCGAATTTCGAGTTTATCCTATCGAAAGTTAATAGAATCATTGCCTATTTTATTCAGTACCTGTAACCATCTCAAAAACCTCCAGCGTCTTCCGCGCGCTCTCCTCCCAGGAAAATTGCCTCGCCCGCTCCAGGCCGGCCTCCCGGAGTCGTTCCTTGAGTCCCGGCTCTTCGATCAGACGGAGAATAGCCTGGGACAACTCTTCGGGCCGGGAGGGATCGATCAGCAACCCGGCCTCCCCCACTACTTCGGGGATGGCGCTGACCCGGGAGGCGATCACCGGGCAGCCGGACTGCAAGGCTTCCAGCAGGGGCATGCCGAAGCCCTCGTACCAACTGGGATAGACAAAAAAATCGGCGGCGTTGTAAAAAAGGACCCTTTCTTCATCGGACACATAGCCCGTCCAGCGGACCCGTTCTTCCAGGTCCAGGGTCTTAACGGCCTCAAAGATTCCTTCCCATTTCCAGCCTTTTTGGCCCACCAGGACCAGGGAATGGGGGACCCGTTCTTTCAGCGGGGCAAAGGCCCGCAACAAGGTTATCAGATTTTTTCGGGGTTCCAGAGTTCCCAGGAAAAGGATGAAGGGCTGGTCCAACCCGTACTTCCGCAGCAGGCCGGAAATAGCCGGGGGGTCGCTGATCGGCCGGAATTGAGGATCCGCCCCATGATGGGTGACGGTAATTCTTTCCACCGGGACCTGGAACAAGCGGATCAGGTCGTCGCGGGTGGATTCGGAGACGGTGATCAGATGGTGGTAGTTGCGGAGCATGGCCGGGTAGGCCCAACGATCCAGCAGCTTCTGGGCCGGGTTAAAGACGAAAAAGCCCGGAAAGAGATAGCGGACCAGATCATGAACCACCATGACCCCTTTGACGCCCGAAGGAATCCGCGCCGGGCCGTAAAGGCCGGGGGAAAAGACCAGATCAAATTGGGGCAAGGCTTTAGGGACTTCCACCAGGTTCCAGCGGCTGACGGAAAAGAGTCCCGCGGGAAGGGGAATGATCACCTGCCCGAAATGCTCCCGAAAAGCGCTGGCCTGCCGCCTGTGATCGATCAGGGTATAGCGATGGTGCGGGGCCAGCAATTTCATGGTCAGCAGGACCTGGTGCAGGTAATGGTCCATGCCGACCTTTTGCTCGCTGATCCCGCCGTAGATGACGCCTATATTCAGGGGCCGGTGTTTCATTGTTGATTTAGCCGTACACCCACGCGGACAAAAATAGACTATTTGTTTCTATCATTGGAACCGAGGTGATCCTTAAATCCGAAATTCGAAGCACGAAGCGGCAAAAAACTTTTCCGATCAGTCAGTTTAGAAGGAAGCATAGTCAGGCCGGGGCTAAAAGTCAAACCGCTTTTCCGGACAGGGTTGACAAGCCGGGGGGAGGTTGCTAATCTGAGCAGGCTCTTTGACGATTACCTGAGGAGAAAGAAAGGGATTTCATTTATGCCCAAGGCTCTGATTACCGGCATATCCGGACAGGATGGCTCCTACCTCACGGAACTCCTTCTGGATAAAGGCTATGAAGTGCACGGCATCGTCCGTCCGGCCGCTCTGGAGAATCCGGAGATGCGTCTGGCACACCTCCAACCCTATCTGGACCGAATCCGCCTGCATGCCGTGGAACTGAATTCCCTGAACAGCACCCTCCGGGTACTGCGGGAGATTCAGCCCCAGGAATGTTATCATCTGGCCTCGGAAAGCTATGTCAGCCCCGGATTCGAAAACCTTCGGGAAATGATGCATGCCAACCTCTATACCACTCACAACCTGCTGGAGGGTCTGCGTCAGATCAACAACGGTTGCCGGACCTATTTTGCCGCCAGCAGCGAGATGTTCGGCGATGCCCCCCATTCCCCTCAGGAGGAGGAGACCCCTTTTCAGCCCCGCACGGCCTATGGCCTGTCGAAATTGTCGGGATTCCACCTCTGCCGGTTTTACCGCCGCCATTACGGACTGCACCTCTCCTGCGGCATCCTCTACAATCACGAATCGCCGCGGCGGGGCCCGCAGTTTGTTACCCGCAAGGTTTCCTCGTTTGTGGCCGGGTTGAAGAAAGGCCGCCCCGGAAAACTCCACATAGGCAATCTCGATGCCCGACGGGACTGGGGTCACGCCCGTGACTACACCCAGGCCATGTGGCTGATGGTGCAGCAGGAGAAGCCGGATGACTACGTGATCGCCACTGGGGTCCCCCATTCAGTTCGAGACCTGCTTTCAGCGGCCTTTGCCTGTATTGGAAAGGATTACCAGGACTATGTGCAGGTTGATCCGGTGTTTTTCCGGGAAAAGGAATCGGTGGATTTAATCGGCAACGCTCAAAAGGCCCATCGTCTTTTAGGCTGGCAACCCCGGATATCCTTTGAGCAAATGATCCGTGAAATGGTGGAGGCGGACCTCCGGGGCTAAGCCCCCCCGGACTTATGAAACCCAGCACCTGTTAAATTCGAAGCACGAAATCCGAAATTCGAAACAAATTCAAATAACCTAATTTTCAAAATCCAAAACGTTTTTTTTGGTCATTTGAATTTTGAAATTTTGTGCTTGTTTCGGATTTCGTGCTTCGAATTTCGGATTTACTTATCGAGGCCTTCAATCAAGCGGTTAAACAGATCGACCGCCGCTCGATCCATTCCGGCCAGCGCCTCCGATCCCAACCCCGCGCCCTGGACCACCCGGTCCCGCTGCTCCAGGGAAACGATATCCCCGGGGGCGTGGGTGTCCGAATTCAACACCAATTGGGCACTATACTCCTGCGCCAACCGTACCACATGCCCGTTGGTCAACGAGTGCCCTTTTCGGGAAGTCAGCTCCAAATAAACCCCTTTTTCAGCCGCCAACCGCGCTTCCTCGACCGTAATCAGGCCCGGATGGGCCAGGAGATGGACACCGGCCAGGATGGCCGCCCGATTGGTCCCGGGAGGGACCGGTTCGGCGATGGTTTCGCCGTGGACCAGGATCAGCCGGGCACCCAATTGCCTGGCGAACGCCGCCAATTCGCCGATCGTTTCCGGGGGTACATGGGTTAATTCGATGCCCGGCAGGACCTGGATGGTTCGGTAACGGTTCAGTTCCCGGGCGACCTGGACCAACCGGGGGACTACGTGGTCCAGATTCGATCGATCGGCGTGGTCGGTGATCGCCCAGTAGCGGTAACCGCGGACTTCGGCCCGGCGTACCAGTTCCGAAGGCAAAAGTGCCCCGTCGCTCATCAGGGAATGGCTATGCAAATCAATCATGAGGTCCTCTTCTGCCTAAGGTGCTTAGGATAAAAATAGAACTCGGTACCACTAAGGCATTCATTAATGCTTAATAATTAACAATTGATTATTAATTATTAATATCATTTAGAATTCATCTCTACCGGTTGAACCAAAAATTCAAATAGAGCTTCCCCCCGGCCCAACCTCCGACGGTATCGGCCAGGACATCGCCCACCGTGGCCCAGCGACCCGGGACAAACCACTGGTGGAATTCATCTCCGGCGCCATAAATCAGACAAAAAAAGGCAACCGCTCCCACCGGGGATAATCTGCGCAAATCAAATGCATAGGCTCGGATCACCCGGCCGGCCAGGATCCCCAGGAAAGCGTACTCCAAGAAATGATACAACTTATCCGAAGAAAAAAAGTCCGGGGGCTGGATAAAAAAGCGGGTTTGGGAGGAAAAATAAAAAATGACCAGGCAGTAAAGGATTAATGGCAAAACCGTGGACCACCAGCGAGGGGTCGGAAGGGTCAGGGGGGTTAAAGATCCGGGGAAGCGCATGCAACGGCAGCTACATCTTATATTTTCCGAAGTCATCCGGATCCAAACCCTCCAGGACTTCGGTCCACTTTTTCCCATCATCGGATTGGATTTCCTCCTTAGCCCCTAAATCAACGGCCTTGGATTTTTGAATGACTTCTTCGTCTACGAATATAGGGGCCTGCATACGGAGGGCCAGGGCGATGGCATCACTGGGCCGGGCATCCATGGTGAGCTCTTTGTCCTGGGTGGCCAGGTAAACCAGGGCGTAAAAGGTATTATCCCGCAGATCGCAAATTTCAATCCGGGCCACCCGGGTGTTCATTTGGTCTAAGAGATTCTTCATCAAATCGTGGGTCATGGGCCGAGAGAATTTTACATTTTCCATCTCGCTGGCAATCGCCGTGGCCTCCAGCAAACCGATCCAGATCGGGAGTGTTTTGTCCCCTTCCAGGTCCTTGAGTATGACGATGGGGCTATTGGTCATGGGATCAATCGTCAAACCATACACTTTCATACGAAGCAACATGGGGCCTCCCCGTGATTCCTTATTGAAGCGGAGGGATCATCGTCCCTTGAAAAGAGTGCGCGTACCCCCTAGCGATTCTAACCGACAGGGTGGTCCCTATCTCAATGCCGGATAACGGCACGTTAACGATTTTATTGGTCCGGGTCCGGCCCATCCATTGTCGGTCGGACTTCTTACTGGGCCCTTCCATCAGCAGAGTCTGGACCGTGCCCTCCAGGATCTGGTTCCGCTCCAGGGTGATTTTTTTTTGTATTCCCTGCAATTCCGATAATCTTCGGCTTTTTTCGGCTTCCGGGATTTTATCCGGAAAATGGCTGGCCCGGGCCGGCGAACGATCCGAATACTTAAAAGAAAACAGGTCGTCAAACCGCACGGACTGGATTAAGTCCAGGGTTTGCTCAAAGTCGGCCGGGGTCTCGCCGGGAAAACCGACCAGGGCATCGGCTGTAATGGCGATCCCCGGGCATTGGTCCCGGAGCGACGCAATCCGTTCCAGGTAAAGATCACGGGTGTAGCTTCGGTTCATACTTTTCAACACCCGGTCGGATCCGGACTGAAAGGGAAGATGGATGTGTTCACATAATTTGGAAAGACGTCCGAAACAACGGGTCAAGGCCGGCGACAAGTCCTTGGGATGGGAGGTGGTAAAACGAATACGTTCCAGGCCCGGGACTTCTTCCAAGCGTTCCAACAGTTGAACGAAGCCCAGGCCTTCTTCCCCCGGCCGGCCGAAAGAGTTTACATTTTGTCCCAAAAGGAGGACCTCTTTCACGCCCTGGGCTGCCAGGGTTTCCACCTCCCGCAGAATTTCCCGGACGGGCCGACTGACCTCCGGTCCCCGAACATAGGGGACTACGCAATAGGCGCAGTAGTTGTTGCAACCCTGCATAATGGTGACCGAGGCCTTGACCGGTGAGGATCGAAACCTCGAAGAGGATGGTTGGTAAGCCACGGCCGGTTCCATTTGGGTTTGGGAGAGACGACACCCTTCTTCTTCCACGGTCTTAACCAGCCCGGGCAGCCCACTGATCCAGCGGGTACCAAAAACCAGGTCCAGGTGGGGGATCCTTTCCAAAAGTCTCTCTCCCTCCTGCTGGGCCACACAGCCCCCCAAACCGATAATCAGGTCCGGCCGCCTGGTTTTCAGGCTTTTCAATCGCCCCAAGAGGCTATAGGCTTTTTCCTCGGCCTTTTGCCGAATACTGCAGGTATTGATCAGGATCAAGTCCGCCTCTTCCGGCCGTTCGGTGCGTTGATAATCATGCTCCGCTAAAATCTGGGTCATGAGTTCCGAATCGCGGTCGTTCATCTGACAGCCGAAAGTGGAGATGTGAACTTGCTTCATAGCTTTTATTCTACCCCGATTGGGGGGAAAATTTCAAGAGACAAAAAAAACCTTGACTTGGGAAATGGAACGGATAGAAGAATAATTACCCGAATGATTCAATAGGTGAGAAGAAGGCTGATGATTCCCCTTAAAGACGACAATCCGATTGAGCGATTTCCGTTTATAACCTTAGGGATCATTGCCGTCAATGCCTTGGTCTATATCTATCAACTCACTTTACCCGCCCTCCACCTGGAAGCGTTGATCTTTCGTTATGGGGCCATCCCCTATAATCTGACCCACCCCCTGGCCAAGGACCTCCTTTATGTAACCGCCCTCCCTTCTGTCTTAACCATTTTTTCCTCCATGTTTTTGCACGGAGGATTCATCCACTTGGCCAGCAATATGCTCTACCTTTGGATTTTCGGGGACAATATCGAAGATGCTCTCGGCCATTTCCGGTTTCTCTTGTTCTATTTAATCTCCGGTTTTTTCGCCGCCATGATCCATATCCTCTCGGACCCCAACGCCACCATCCCCATGATCGGAGCCAGCGGCGCCATCGCCGGCATCTTGGGGGCCTACTTGATCTTATTCCCCCGGACGAATGTCTCCACCTTATTTATTTTTATTATTATTATTCGAATTATCAAAGTGCCGGCCGTCCTGATCCTTTGTTTTTGGTTCCTCATTCAACTCCTGAATGCCGGAACCGAAGGGGGATCCGTAGCCTGGTATGCTCATATCGGGGGGTTTATCACCGGGATTTTTCTGGTTAAAGTCCTTAAACCGGCTCCCGTCCGCAAGTATCGACTCACTTGATTGATAACCTATTTCTTCTTTTCCGAAACCGATCCGATCTCCACTCTCTATCCCCATTTCAGTTTGGCGCGCAGGATTTCAAAATAGTTTTTTGAGGGAGATTTTATCAGAGTGATTTGACCGGACGCCCTTTGGACCCGGATCAGGTCTCCAGGCGCCAGAGGATGACCGATTTGACCGTCGATAGTCAACCAGACATCCCGGGCCTTGGCCCCGAGACGAATATCGATCACCGAGTTATCCGGGAGAATAATCGGACGGTTGGTCAAGGCAAAAGGACATATCGGGGTCAGGATGATGGTCCGTAAGGCCGGGTGGAGGATAGGCCCTCCGGCGGCCAGGTTATAGGCCGTCGAACCGGTAGGAGTGGCGACAATTAACCCGTCCCCCCGGTAAATGGTTAAAAACTGGTCATCGATACTGGTTTCCAGATCGATAATCCGGGCTAAGGCCCCCTTGTTGATCACCACGTCATTGAGGAAAACGGTGGCTTCCAGGATCTGGTCCTGACGGATAATCTGAGCCTTCAACATCATTCGGGTTTCCGTTTGAAAATCGCCCTGGAAGATTTTTTCCAGGATGGAGTAGAATTCCTCCAAGGCAATTTCCGTTAAAAAACCCAGCCCCCCCAGATTGACCCCCAGGATGGGTGTTCCTTGGCCGCCGTAAAGACGGGCGGCCTTTAGCAACGTCCCATCCCCTCCCAGGACTAAAATGAGGTCCGCCGGTCCATCCGGCGGTACCCTCTCGCTTCCGGGATCCTGCTCCTCATCCCAGAAAACGGAAAGGCCCATTTCCCGGGTCAAACGATCTTTGATGACCCGGGCCTCTCGGTGGGCCATCAAGTTGTTTTTGACTACCAACTGAATTTTTTGCGGCTTAGTCTCCATTATCCAACTTTATGCCGTAGGCCTTAATTTTTTTGTGCAGGTGGCTGCGCTCGATCCCCAAGGCCTCGGCGGTTTGGGTTATGTTTCCCTGGTGTTCCTGCAATTTCCGGACGATAAATTCTTTTTCAAACCGGATCTTGGCTTCCTTGAAATCCGTTTCCCTTAGGAAGGCCGGTCCATCGGCGCCCGGGCTTTCGGTCCCGAGCTTCTTCGTCAGATGGCCGGGCAAGTCATCGGCGGCGATGATCACTCCCGGGGTCATAATTACCAACCGTTCGATCAGGTTTTTCAACTCCCGCACATTACCGGGCCAATCGTATTCCCTCAATAAATCATAAGACCGCGGATCCAGGTTCTTTTGTTCCGTTCCGGTTTTGAGGGCGTATTCTCTTAGAAATTCTTCGATCAAATCCGGCAAATCCTCTTTTCGTTCTCGCAACGAAGGCACTTCCAAGGGGATGACATTCAAGCGGTAGTAGAGGTCCTCCCGAAAATTCCCCAGGGTGATCTCCTGCTCCAGGTCTTTATTGGTGGCGGCAATCACCCGGACATCCACGACAATCGTTTTCCCGCCGCCCACTCTTTCAAATTTTTGCTCCTGAAGGATACGAAGGATTTTGGCCTGGGTTTTCAGGCTCATATCTCCGATTTCATCCAAGAACAAGGTGCCTTCATGCGAAAGGTCAAATTTGCCTTTTTTTTGGTTGGTGGCGCCGGTAAAGGCCCCCCGCTCGTGACCGAACAGTTCGCTTTCGATCAATTCTTCAGGAATAGCTGCGCAGTTGACCTCCACAAAAGGTTTATTCTTTCGTTTGCTCAATCGATGAATCGTATGGGCCACGATCTCTTTCCCGGTACCGTTTTCTCCCCGGATAAGGATCCAGGCGCTGGTGGGGGCCACAATGTCAATCTGTTGCTTCAGCTTCTGGATAGGTTCGCTGTGGCCGGTCAGTTGATGACGCGCCTCCTCTTTCTGCCGGAAGAAAAAGGTCTCCTCTTCCAAGAGGCGGTAGTCCAGGGCCTTGCGGACGGCTACCGTGATCCGTTCCAGGGAGAGCGGTTTCTCGATAAAATCATAGGCCCCTAATTTTGTAGCCTTGACCGCCGTTTCGATGGTGCCGTGGGCGGACATCATGATGACCGGCAACTGGGGATGGGTCGTATTGATCCATTGAAGGACCTCGATCCCGTCGAGTCCGGGCATTTTTATGTCCAACAGGACCAGGTCCGGATTCTCCTCCTCCGCTTTTTTGAGGGCCTCATGGCCGTCACGGGCGCAGAGAACCTCATACCCTTCATCCAGCAGGACCTGCTGGACCGATTTCAGGATTTCCGGTTCATCGTCTACCACTAAAACCAGTTTGGGCAAGGGGTTCCCCGATTACAAATGATTCGGTCTGTCCGGCAAGGATCTGCCGACTCTTGTATCACGAATAAAACCAAGTGAAAAGCGATTTCCTTAAACCTCCAAGGGCAGTTCAATCATAAAAATGGTCCCCCGGGGTTCGTTGTTTCTGACCCGAATATGGCCCCGGTGATCGGAGATAATGGAACTGGCGATCGTCAAACCCAACCCGGTGCCTCCTTTTTTGGTGGAGAAATAGGGTTCGAACAGCCGGTCTTTGTCTTGGGGAGGGATGCCCTTTCCGGTATCCGCTACTTCGATCCGGGCCATTTTAAGCAGGGGATCATAGCCGGTTTTTATCGCGATCTCCCCCCGGTCTTCAATGGCCGCCACGGCGTTATCGAAGAGGTTAATCATCACCCGTTTGATTTGTTCCCGATCCAACATAAAAGGGGGCACCTGCCTGTCGGGGTCAAAGGAAAACCGAATGTGCTTATGGCTTTCCTGGTAGAGAACCAGGACCTCCGAAATCAAGGCGTTCAACTCATTCCGGCTCAGCGTTACCGCCGGCAATCGGGCAAAGACAAAAAACTCATTGACCAGCCGGGTCAGTTCATCCACCTGGTTAATGATGGTCTGGGTACAATCATCAAAAATGTCACGGCCGTTCGGCAGTTGGTCCAAATATTTCTTCCGCAAACGCTGGGCCGAAAGCTTGATGGGCGTCAAGGGATTTTTGATCTCATGGGCCAGTCTCCGGGCCACTTCCCGCCAGGCCGAAACCTTCTGGATCTTTTCAATCTCGGTGAGATCATCGAAAACGATGACCAGTCCGAGGTACCGCCCTTCTTCGTCCCGTAACAGGGTTATTTTAACCAGCAGGGTTAACGTTCGGTCCCGCAAAGGGATCTGCAGCGATCGCTCCAGCGTTCCTTTTTTGAGCCCGTCCAGGTTGGCCACTACGTCCTGAACCACGGCGAGATGTTCCGGCCGGAGCACCTCCCGATAAGGCCGCCCCAGGACCTTTTCGGTTTTGATATTGAGCATTTCCTTGGCGGAGGTGTTGATGATGCTGATCCGGCCGACGACGTCCACCGAAATGACCCCGGCTCCGATATTGGCCAGAATGGTTTCCATGTACCGCCGCCGCTGGTTGATTTCCTCATAGCTCTTTCGGAGTTCTTCATTGATCCTTTCCAGTTCAGTCTGACCATCCTTCAGGTCGGCCGTCATTTGATTAAAAGACCGGACCAACAGCCCGAATTCATCCTTGGCTTCCAGGTCGATAGAAAAATTGTAGTCCCCCTGGGCGACTCGGAAGGTGCCCTCGGCCAGCCGTTGAATGGGGACGGTAATCCCTTTGGCCAAGTAAAAACCGAACCAGGTAGCCGAAAAAATAATCAGTAAGGTGACAATCGAAAGAATGATTAAATAGGTAAATTTGATGGGATTTTTCAACAACTGCATCTGGCGGTAGCCTTCCAGACCGCTGGAGATGGCATCCATCTTTCTCATCAGGGATTTGGGGAAATAGGATACCACCACCAGGGCGGCCGCCGCTTCTTTGGTTTGAGATTTGTCCCAAACCGGAACTCCGGCAATAAAAAAGTCCCCTTCCGGCGTCGATTGGATGTCGGTAATTCCGGAGGGCCGGAAACCCTTTTGAATAAAGGACAGGGGCGGGGCCTGAAAAAATTCAAGAAAGGCTTCCGGTCGGGCAACCTGGAAGCGTCGCTCCATATTCGGCAAGTAAACGGCCATCCAGGACAGCCCATATTCCTGGAGCTTGTCCTGCAGTAATTTCTGAACTTCCTGGGAATTGGCGGGGCTTAAGGCCTCCGGTTGTGCCAGATCCTGTGAAATCTGCTGGGCATAAATCCGGGTTCCCCGCTGAGAGGACTGGTAATAGGCCTTGCCCACGTCCAATGAATCCACGAGGGACCTTTCCAGATGAATGTTAAACCAGTAATCCATTCCGGTGGTCATAAATTCGTAGGCGATCACAAAAAGCACTATGGTGGGAATCAGGGAGAGGGTGACAAAACCCAAAACCAGTTTGGTACGTATCTTGGAACCGAGCATTTTACGCTTTCGTTCCAGGAACAGCTTGGAGAGATTCCGGACGACTAAAAATATCAATAACAGCAGGAGGATGATATTGATATTGATGAGGGCGAAGAGGACCACCCGTTGGGTGGTGGAAAAGGGAATGTCGGTACGGAGGATCTTGGTTTCCCAGAAAGTAATGGCAATGACCACCACCGACGTAATGACGATAATAATCCGTTCTCTTTTACGGCGGCGGTGTTCCTTCTCCTCCTCCGGGGAAACCGTTTTCAATCCTTTGAGATGCTGAGCCATGGGCGGGCAGCAATGAAAAAAGCCGGGGTCAATTTTTGATAACCTCGCAAAAAGTCAAAGAACGACTTTCTGCTCGGCGGGGGAGGGCTTCCCCTCCCCCGCCATTTGAAGTGAATTCAAATGGTTCCACCCCCACCCCAGCCCGGCGCTTAATCGCGCTCGGTCTGCTGACGGACTTTTTGCGAGTCCGTCAATTTTTTAATAGTTGAATTCCACCACATACCAGTCGGTTTCAAAATCCCACAAGGAGACAAAAAAAAGGATGTAATGCAGATATAGGGGCAGAGTGACTTTATTCAATTCCGCTTTTATCCGCAGTTGGTATTGATTGTTTCTTTCCAACTGGTTCAGGGGGATCAGTTGGATATTACTGACATCGGCCATTATTTCCTGGGCCTTGGAGAATTCCTTGACGGTAAAAGTCTGGTTTCCCCGTTCACTCAGGGTGAGGTTAAATTCCTCCCTCAGGGAATCATATTTTATGGTGTGATGAAGTTTAACGGCGGATAATTTCTTGTTGGGCCAAAAATTTCGCGGCTTTTGGATTTCTAAGAAAAAGGTAAAGGTCGTGGGAATGCCGCTCATGATCGCCTTGTTCATTTCCGTCGTAAAACACCCCTTGGTATTAAAGTAGACCAGCAACTGATCCTGGTTATTGGTTACAATAATATCGGCAATTTGGGCCTGTTTGCCCCAAAGCGCCGAGGTCAAAGAGAAGGCCAGAACCAGACTGATCACCCCTAACACAAAGGAGTATTTTGTTTTTATTAGAAAAATGCCGCCCATATCCGGATCTTATCAGAATATCGAAAAAAAGCAAGAAGACACTCGGAGAATTTATCCCTAACATCAAAGGAAAAAGCCTTCGACTTGAAGACTTTGTAGGTCAGGGTGGCCGACAAAGGAGGGCTCCCTGACGGCCCACTGCGGATTCATAGGCTTTTTCAGGTAGCTCCCGTTGGTCTCAACCTGACCTACAATGCTTCCCCCGGATCAAGTCCGGGGTCGCAATGAAGGGTTTTTCAGCTTTTTGCGAATTTATCTAAAAGGGGTAATGATAAGGGATTGGTTACCCCTGGACGGGTGGGGTCGTTCCATTGACGGGGCTGACAATTTCGTAATTCTCGGGGTCGGAGAGCAGCGTCTGAACCAGGGTTTGATGGAGGGTATGCCCGGATTTGTGGGCGAGGACATGGCCCCTGATCGGCATACCGATCAGAGATAAATCACCGATCAAATCCAAGATCTTATGGCGAACAAATTCATCCCGGTACCGCAGCCCTTTCTCGTTCAGGACCCCGGAACGATCGATCACAATGGCATTTTCCAAGGAACCGCCCTGAGCGAACCCGCTTTTTTTCAGGCTTTCCACTTCTTCCAGAAACCCAAAAGTGCGGGCCCAACCGATCTCTTGGACAAACGATTTGTCCTCCACCGCGACCGTGAGCGATTGGTTTTGCATTAGCGGATGATCATAGTCGATGGTAAATGATATCTTGAATTCATCCGCCGGAAGCAACGTGATTTTGCTCCCGTTTTCCCTGACCTCAATCGGTCGTTTAACTATCAGATATTTTTTTGTTTTCCCCTGTTTCTTCAGTCCGGCTTCATGCAGCAAACGGATAAAAGGACCGGAACTCCCGTCCATAATCGGCACTTCCGACGAATCCAGTTCAATGGAGGCATTGTCGATCCCTAATCCGGATAAGGCCGCTAAGAGGTGTTCTACGGTAGAGATCCGATACCCGTTGTAACCGATGGAAGTAGCCAATTGGGTGGCCACCACCTGGGTATTCTTGGCCTCGATGACCGGGGAATTGGGGAGATCCACCCGGACAAAGCGGATTCCAGAATCCGGTTCAGCCGGCTTTAAAGTGAGGTTGACCTTCTTCCCGTTATGAAGTCCTATTCCGGCGCAACCGGTTTCTCGATTAAGCGTACGTTGATGGATTATCATGATGGAAGACCTAAATGCAAGCCGGATGCCAACAAAGCCATTGGACCTTAGAATAATTAACTTAAAGATTTTACTAATTATTTTTATTAAGAGGCCGGATGCCTTCGGCAAAACAATCGGTGGACTGTGTTAATAAAAACACACCTTAATGGATAAAAAATGAAAAGACAAGGAGAATTATGGGCGCATTTACCGTTTGACTATTGGGCCCGACTTGGATACAAGAAACCCTTATGATCCGGGTTGTCAAAGGGTTTCTCTTAATCCTGCTTGTTTCTCACCTTTTCTCCTGTTTTTATCGCACTGTTGACCCTCCGGGGACTTCTCCTGAGCCCTTTATAACGGAATTGGTATCCGAAAATAAATGGCCCTGCCTGGATGACGATTCTGACCGGGAAAGCCTCCGGCAAGCCCTGACCCAAAGTTTGATCTACCTCCAAAAGAGCTCCCCTCAAAAGACCTTTCCTCTTGGGACCCGGGAAATTTCCGGCGAGGAAATCCGATCCACCCTGGCGCTCCTTCAGGAACTCCTGGATTCGGATCTTGATGTTCCATCCCTGGACGCTGGAACTGAAAGCCCGTTTCAATTTGTTCCAACTGGTATTCCCAAAACGGTCAGCCTCTCTTTTAACAACCGGTTATTATGAGCCTACCCTGGCCGGCAGTCGGGCCTCCTCCGCAATGTTTCCTTTCCCTTTTTACCGAAAACCGGATGATCTCTTAACCATCGACCTGGATAATTTTTCAAATAAATACAAGGGAGAACGGCTGGTCGGGCGATTATCAGGCCAAAAGGTACTCCCTTATTACTCCCGCCGGGAGATCGATCAGGAAGGCAGATTAGCCGGCCGGGGCCTGGAATTGTTTTGGACCGATGACCGTTTGAAGCTTTTTTTCATGCAGATCCAGGGCTCGGGCCGCCTGGTGCTGGAGGACGGCGTCTCCGTTCAACTCCAATACCGGGCGACCAACGGCCACCCCTATTTTCCCATCGGCCGGGAGCTGATTCGCCGGGGCATTTTAAGACCCGAGGAAGTCTCCCTGCAACGAATCTACGCCTATTTAAGGGACCATCCCGAAGAGCAGGAAGGGATCCTGAACCTGAATCCCAGCTACGTCTTTTTCCAGGAAGCCCAGGGAGGGCCCTATGGAAGTCTGAACGTCCCCCTGACCCCCGGCCGGTCGGTGGCCATGGACCTGAAAATTTTTCCCTCCGGTGGGTTGGCCTGGTTAACCGGGGTCAAGCCGGTTTTCTCTCCCGATAATCAGATTCTTTCCTGGGTCCCCATGAACCGCTGGGTGTTGGTCCAGGACAGCGGCGGGGCCATTAAGGGGCCGGGGCGCCTCGATTTTTTCTGGGGTCAAGGGGATCAGGCGGAAATGGCCGCCGGGCACCAGCGCCATGAAGGGACGATTTATTTTATTTTAAAAAAATAGGCCAGCAACTCCTCCGTCTAACCCCTTTTTTTCGCAATGACGGCATAATCCCGGGCCAGCAAATTGAACGGAAACCAGTGGGACAGGTGATCGTCCCCCTGGAGCAACCGGACCGGATCGATCCTCTTCCCCAGCCATTCCATAACCGTTCCCGGCAGGAACTTGTGTTTATCCCAGTACAAAATTTGAAAACCGGCGCCTCCCAACAGATCCAGGATTTCACTCTTCCGGAAACAATACGTCATGGTGCCATTTTTTGAACAGTCTGGCCAGCAATTCCGAAGACCCCCATTGGGCCGGCAGGTTCCAGATAAAAAACAGACCCCCTGTTTTTAAAACCCGGTGTATCTCTGGCAGGATCAGCTTCTCATCCCCCACCCCGTCTTCCCGGACATGTTCGAGCACCCCGGAGGAAATAAAGACATCAACGGACCTATCCTCCAATTCCAGGCGATTGGGGTCCTGGCCCCAAAGGGTCGGCAGGTTGAAGGCCTCCCGAAAAAGAGGATAGTGCGGGGTGTCGTGCAGGAGATAGTTGAAGACGTTTTGGTAACCCAGGCCAAGCAAAATTTTGGTGACCTGGCCATAAAGCCCTCCCCAATCAATGATCCGGGCCTTTTTTTCGGGCACGAATTCCGCGACCAGCCGGCTATAATACACATAAATCAGCCAGTCGGATAAGGCTTTAATGTTCTCGGCGTAAGGGACCTGGTGGGTATCGATGATCCGGACGTATTCCTGCCGGAGCTCCTCGAATGTTTCCTTTCGGCCTAATTCTTTGACCAGATCCGCCCGCATCCCCGATGTCTTCTCCCGTCCATCCTGGTCGCCTTCTGAGCAGTGATTTCAAAAACCTAATACGAAAATAGAATTTTGGCATTACAAGGCAATCATTAACAATTAATAATTAACAATTGATTATTAATTATTAATGTCAACCAGTTTAGGCTTATGTATCCCCCGTTATTTTCATGCTTCGGGTGCCCGCCCCGGGCATGAGGTTTAGTATAGTATTGGCCCCCCTCAGGCCCGCACACTCTAGGGAGCGGGAACACTGACCGGAACCCCTTCGTGGGGTGTCCTTTTTCTGGATTTTATGGTCTTGGGATCCCTCAAAGTCTTTAATATTTCGATGCTGTCCTTCATCCCTTTATAGAGCCTGGACATATCGATGGCCATCCCGGCCATCCCGGCCATGGCCTGAACGAAATTCACGTCGTCCATGGTAAATTCCCAGGGTTCCGCCGTATAAACCCGCAGGGCTCCGATAATATGACCGCCGGCCAGTACCGGCACGGAAAGGATGGAAGCAATTCCCTCCTGACGGGCTTCGTCGGGATACTGAAGCCTGGGATCGTCCGTAACATCGTAGATAGCCACCGGTCCATCCTCCAAGGTCTGGGCGATGGAACGAAAGGCGCTGACCGGCCCTTTATTCAGATACCCTTCACTCAGTCCGAACGAGGCCGCCACCTCCAGGTCATTGGTCTGGCGATTCATCAGGAACAGGGTACACCCTTTGGCCTGCAAGGCGGTTTTGATACTATCCACCGTCATCAGGATCACTTCTTCCTGGTCTTTGGAGTGGGAGATGGCCTTGGAAACCTTAAGCAACGTTTCATAATTTAAAAGTTGTTTTTTCATGGCTTCTCCTTTTCCGGCTCAGGATTCAATAAGCCGCTGGGCTGAGGGTTGATTGCATGTCGACCATCACTTTGATTTACCTTCAACAATCGTTTGCCGGGACTCCTGGAGGAAGAAGGCCCCAAAACAGCAAAACCCCATCTCGCTAATGGAAATGGGGTCGATCTCTCTGCCTTGAACCTCCCTGATAAGGGTTGCCAAACAGAATGCCTTGTATTACCTCCTTCAATTAGATTGCAAATCAGCTCTCCTGTCAATTAAAAAATTAGGACATCAGCATTTCACGCTGATCTTTCAACTTGGCTCGAATGATTTCCTGGGTTCGATTCAACCGGCCTCCTTATTCCCCTGCTCAACTTTTCCTTGCCTCCAGCCGACTTTATGAGTTAAGTTGAAAAAGTCGGACTAATGTCAAGCGAGATCGTTCATCCGGTAGGGAAAAGTGGATTCTACTTCCAAACGCAGGCTTCGGGTAACCGCTGATGATTTTGGTTTTACCCCGGGGGTTACCGACGGGATCCTCGAAGCCCATGAAAAAGGGATTGTGACCCACACCTCCATCATGGCCGGAGGACTGGACTTTGACCGGGCCGTGGCCCTATCCCGCAAAACGCCCGGTCTGGGAGTGGGGGTCCATTTAACCTTAACCTGGGGGACCCCCCTTTCCTCTCCTTCCAGCATCCCCAGTTTGGTGGGAGCGGACGGGAAATTTGGTTCCCTGGGCGAGATCCTAAAAAGGTTCCTGATGGGCCGACTGGACCGAGAGGAGGTGGCCAGGGAATGGGAGGCCCAAATTCAGCGGGTGACCCGTTCCGGGATCAGCCCTACCCATATCGACAGCCACCATCACCTGCATCTCCTGCCCGGTCTATTGCCGCTGGCGGCCCAATGCGCTCGCCGATATGGCGTGCCCTGGCTGAGAAGGCCGGCTGAGGCCATCTGGCAAGGGATCCATTCCCATTCCGCGCTGGTCAAGCGAGTCATCTTCCGAATCCTGGCCCTCAGGCCCTGGCCGCTTCCCACCAGTGACGCCTTCCGGGGACTTACCATTCAGGGCCGGCGGGATTACGCCGCCCGGCTCACCAGGACCATCCGCGGGTTACCCCAGGGGACCACGGAATTCATGGTCCACCCCGGAAAACCGGATACCCTCCTGGAAAAAGAGGATACCTTTGTCTGGGAAAGGGAAATCGAATTGAAAGGGCTCTGTGATCCCGGAGTCAAACAACTCCTCAAGGATTTGGAAATTGAACTGGACCGGCCGGACCCCGGTTCCGGTAAAGAGTCCCTATGAAGCTGTCGGTCATCGTTCCCGTTTATAACAGCGCCGTCTTTATTTCGGAAACTTTTCGGGAATTAGTGGATTATTTGGAGAAGCTGGGGGAAGAATACGAGCTCCTTTTTGTTGATGACGGCAGCCGGGATAATACGGGATCGATTTTGGAGGAACTTGCCGGCCGGCACCCCCAGGTCTTCCTGATCCGGAACGGGACCAACCGAGGGAAAGGGTACTCCGTACGGGCTGGGATGAAACAGGCCCAGGGGGATTTCCTGGTATTTACCGACGCCGATCTGGCTTACCCGCCCACGGAGATCGACAAGATCGTCCAAACCTTACGAGAGGGGGCGGATCTGGCCATCGCCACCCGGGTGGCGCCGGCCTCCCGTTTCATTATGAGCCCCGAATTTTTCGGCTATATCTATACCCGCCATATAGGCAGTCGCCTCTTTAATTCGCTGGTCAGAAAGGTGCTCGGCCTTTCCATTTATGATACCCAGGCCGGACTGAAGGGGTTCAATCGAAAGGCCAAAGAAATCATCTTCAATCGGCAGACCCTGGAAGGCTTTACTTTTGATGTGGAACTGATTTATATTGCCAAAAAATTCGGATTGACGGTTCGAGAGGTTCCGGTCGTATTTCGATATTTCTCGGAACCCACCACCGTTTCCTTTATGATGCAGTCCCTGGCCAGTCTGAAGGATTTATTTTCCATTCGCTCGAAGGACCAAAAGGGCCTCTATAAATGAAATTTACCTCGCAAAACTTCCATCTTCAATAGCCTTTTGGAAAAAAATCGGAAGAAGGCAAAATGAAGTTCATGGCCCAAGTGAAAAACCGGCTTTCCTGGCTCCTTGACAGGTCTTTTCTTGGAGGAGTCCTGGTAATCCTCCTGCCTTTCCTGCAGAGGATGCTCTACCTGAAAGGGTTATTTTACGGGCGGGATTTCACCGAAGTCATCGGGGCCAGGGGTTATTTCTATCACCAGTTGCGTCAGGGCAAACTGGTCCTCTGGGATGCCGCCCAAGCCACCGGAATCCCCTTTCCCACCTATCTTTTCGACCTTTTTAACCCCTTTTCTTTACTCTATACCTTTTTGTTGCAGGACGGCTACCTGAGGAGTAATCCGACCCAATGGATGCTCACCCTTCATTGTTCCTTAGGCGCCCTGGGCGCCTACCTTTTGGGCTTGTCCTTGAATCTGGGCCGGACCGCCGCCGTGGTCATGGGGGTGATCATGGGCTGCTGCGGGGTGGTGGTGATCAAGAGTGTGGAACCGATGATGGTCCATACCTTTGCCTGGGCCCCTTTCGTTTTTCTGTTTCTGCATCGCGCCCGCCGGCGGGGATTGAAGCGGGAGGGAATCTGGGCCGGGGTTTTCCTGGGGTTTTGTTTTTTAGGCGGTCATCCCCAGATTTTTTATTATATCGGGCTCGCCGTCCTGCTTTACGCCCTGTACGGACTGGTGGTGGATACGGAAGAATCCGGGGCCGGTGCGGCCTGGTCCTTGGCTTTCCGCACCTATCTGCCGCTGACCATTTCCTTTTTGCTGACCAGCGCCCCCCAGATGGCTCATGAACTCGCCACCCTCGTCTGGGGCCCCCCCGATGTCCTGACCAGCGCCGATACCCGCACGCCTTTTAATCCACAGCCAGACCGGGTCGGCCGACTTCAGTCTTCTTTACAACTTTCTTTTTCCGGCCCTGGAAGGGGGACATGGGGAAACCTACTTCTATGTGGGCATCATGCCCCTGGTTCTGGCCTGGGTGGCGGTCCTTTGGCGGCAGCCCCGTTCAGAGGTCGGATTCTGGAAGGTGCTGGTCCTGGCCTCCCTGATCCTGATGATGGGGGGAAACCTGGGAATTCACAAGATCCTGGTCTATGTTTTGCCCGGCTTCAAGTACTTTCGTCTTCCCAGCCGTTGGGTCTTTCTGGTTCACCTGGGGGTGCTGGTCCTGGCCGGGTTCGGAGTGGCCCGACTGCTCTCGGTTAAGCAGGCCGGAGAATTCGCCGGCTTCACCCGGGGTCTGGCAATTATCATTGGGGGCCTGCTCCTGGTGATGATCTCCCTGGTGGCCGTCAGCCACCTGCAGGTCTTGACCGAACAGGGAGTCGATCAATGATGTACTTCATTCCGTGACCGGCACCATCCTTTTCCTGGCGGCTACCTGGTTCGTATTCCGGAGGATCCGGGAGGGAGAGACAGGGCTCGGTGTGCGATTTTTAATCATGGCCGTCGTGGTCATGGATTTGGCCTTTTATCATCCTTCGGTAGGGATCAATTTCAATATCGTTAAAAGTGAAAAGGAATTCGGCCCGGATCCCAGTGCGGTTACCGGGGAAATGGCGGCCATCGCACAGGACCTGGCCGGACTGTCCAGGGACAAGCCGGGACGCATCCTGATCGGAATGCAGGGAGTTCGGACACCTTGGGAGAGAAACGTCTCCCAATCCGCCTTTTATCGCTATCGGGTGCAATTCCTTTTATCCCATCGACGGCTACCCGGAACGCCTGCAACCCCTCGCCTTCTGGCAGATGGCCTGGGGCGAGAAACTGATCGCCATGCCGAGGGCCTTCGCTCTCTTGGGGGTTCAATATTTGGAAAATAGGCGGCCTGAACTGGCAGCCCAACGGTCTAAGTGGGACCTGCCGGGGTTTTCTCAGGCCGCGGTAAGAGTAAATCCGGGGGAAGAGATATCCCGGCTGGCCCTGGAGGTCCGGGGAGAAGGCTTGGAGGGGAAGGATCCCAGGACCATTGTGGCCGAAATCGGACTGGTGGAGGGACAACAGTTAAAGGGCAACTGGCCGATCAGGCTGGAGCAGCTTTCAAAAGGAGGTCTCCTGGAGATCCCCCTTGGCGAGCCCCTGTCTGCTACGGAAATCCTGTTGGCCTCCTCCTGTCCCACGGGAAAGGTCAGGGTCGAAAAGGTCCAGGTCAACGGCAACCCGGTTTCCGATTCCCTGAAAACTACCCCGGTCCGCTCCTGGCTGGTCCGCAACGATCAGGCCCTGCCGCCGGCCTTTTTCGTCTCCCGGGCGGCGGTCTTAAAAGACGAGCCCTCCTACCTGGAAGCCCTTTATTCAATCGACCCCTTCCGATGTGTGCTTTTCCGGAAAGCCCCTCCGGGGCATCAGACGCCTGTAAAATTGACGGCCGATCCGGGCGGAGAGGTCAAGCTTCTCCAATGGAAAGACGAAGAGGTCCATTTACAGGTAATGGCCCAACGGCCCGGATATCTGGTAATGACCCAGGCGGCTTATCCCGGGTGGACCGCCTGGGTGGATGGCCGGAAGACCTCGATTCTCAAGGCCTATGGATTTCTGACCGCTCTACCGATCGGACCGGGAGCCCATGAGGTCCGCTTTGTCTACCGGGAACCTTGGTTGGTAGCCGGATTGATTGTCTCCCCCCTCTGGCTGTCAGGGCTTCTCTTCTGGACCTTCAGGCGAAAAAGGGGGAGGCCCACCGAGCCAGAACACTACGATTCCCCCCGGAGACTTTTATGAATATATTAGGTATTTCAGCATATTACCATGATTCCGCCGCCTGCCTGTTGCAGGAGGGGCGTCTGATCGCCGCGGCCCAGGAGGAGCGCTGGACCCGGAAGAAACATGACCTGCGTTTTCCTTCCGAGGCCATCCGGTACTGCCTGAAGGAAAAGGGCCTTAAGGTTGCCGATCTGGATCTGGTAGCCTTTTACGATCTCCCTTTCTTGAAGTTTGAACGCCTTTTGGAAACCTACCTGGCCTTCGCCCCTGTCGGCCTGCGGTCCTTCCTGCAGGCCATGCCGCTCTGGATCAAAGAAAAACTCTGGCTTCCCGAAAGGATTAAGAAGGACCTCGAGTACCAAGGGCCGCTCCTTTTTGCGGAGCACCACCAGTCCCACGCCGCCAGTGCCTTCTTCCCCTCTCCCTTCGAGCGGGCGGCCGTATTAACCATAGACGGCGTCGGAGAGTGGGCCACGACTTCCTGGGGGGTGGGCCACGGCCGGTCCGTCAACCTGATGGCGGAACTGCATTTTCCCCATTCACTGGGGCTGCTCTATTCGGCCTTCACCTATTTTACCGGTTTTAAAGTCAATTCAGGGGAATACAAGGTCATGGGCCTGGCTCCTTACGGGGTGCCCCGGTATGCGGACCTCATTTTAACCCATCTCCTGGACCTTAAGGAGGACGGATCCTTTAAGTTGAACATGAAGTATTTCAACTACTGCCAGGGACTGACCATGACCAACCAAAAATTTGCGGATCTTTTCGACGGTCCCCCCCGCCGTCCGGAGACCCCCCTGACCCAGCGGGAGATGGACCTGGCGGCCAGTGTCCAGAAGGTTACCGAAGAGGTGGTGATGCGCCTGGCCCGTCATGTCCACCGCCAGACCGGCGAAATAAACCTGGTCCTGGCCGGAGGGGTGGCCCTTAATTGCGTGGCCAACGGGCGGCTCTTGAGGGAAGGGCCCTTTGAGGAGATCTGGATACAGCCGGCAGCCGGCGATGCCGGGGGTGCCCTGGGGGCGGCCCTCTTTGCCTGGCATCAGCACCTGGGGAACCCCCGCCCTGTCGTCGAAAACCGCCTGGACCGGCAGGAGGGATCTTATTTAGGGCCGTCCTTCGATGGAGATCAAATCAAGGCCTTTCTCCGGCAAAAAGCGATCCCGGCCCGCGAATTGTCCTGGGAAGAGCTGCCCCAGGTGGTGGCCCGGCTGATTGCCGAGGAGAAAGTGGTAGGTTGGTTTGAAGGGCGCATGGAATTCGGACCCCGGGCCCTCGGCAGCCGGTCCATCCTCGGCGATGCCCGAAGCCCGAAAATGCAATCGGTGATGAACCTGAAGATCAAATTCCGGGAATCCTTCCGGCCCTTTGCACCCTCGGTATTGGCGGAACGCTGCAGCGATTATTTCGTTCTGGATCGGCCCAGTCCGTACATGTTGTTGGTCGGGGAAGTACAACCGGGCCTCCGCAGGGAATTGCAGCCCGGGGACCGGGACCTCTCCGGTCTGGAAAAACTGAAAACCGTTCGCTCCACGCTGCCGGCCATCACCCATGTGGATTACAGCGCCCGGGTGCAGACCGTCCACCCGGAAACCAATCCCCTTTACTACCGGCTGCTGAAGGCCTTTGAATCCTTGACCGGCTGCGGGGTCATGGTCAACACCAGTTTCAATGTTCGCGGGGAGCCGATCGTCTGCACCCCTGAGCAGGCCTACGCCTGTTTCCGGCGCACGGAAATGGACTATCTGGTCCTGGGGCCCTTCCTTTTGGAAAAGAGCAACCAGCCCGCCTGGCAGGAAACGGGCGACTGGAGAAAGGAAATCCAGGCCGACTGATGGCTTTTATTCAAGAAATCAAAGAGCAAATCGGGAATCTCCACCCCACCCGAAAAGACCTGCGGAATTTGGGACTGATTTTTTTTATCGCCCTGGGGATCATCGGCTCCCTGTTGTGGTGGAAGGGCCGCCCCTCCGCACCCTGGTTATGGGCGGCGGCCTTGGCCCTGGGTCTCTGGGGGCTAATCTGGCCCCGGGGACTTCACCCCCTGTACCGGGTCTGGATGGGGTTGGCCGTGGTCCTTAATTATTTCGTCTCCCGCCTGATCTTAACCCTGATCTATTATCTGGTATTAACCCCGATTGGGATGCTGCTCAGACTTTTGGGACAGGACCCCTTGGACCTCAAGCTGCAAGATCGATCGAGCTATTGGCATGTCCTTGAGCAGAGCGGGAGTTCGGAGGGAAGGGTTCCCAGCTATTCCGAGGTCAAACAGGGTTCCGGCAAGATCGCCCTGATGGTCCAATTTTGGGTTTTCCTGAGGGCCCGGAAGAAGTTTTGGCTGCTGCCGATCGTCCTGATGCTGGTCCTGCTGGGGGCGTTGATCATTTTTGGCGAAGGTTCGGCCCTGGCCCCTTTTATCTATACGCTGTTTTAGAGAGGCCGGTTTCCGGTCAATCCATTCCAGGAAAGAACTCGAATGTCAAACCCGTCTGCCCGCTTGAAATACATCAAGCTGGTTCTGTTCATCGCCCTGGGGTTCCAGGTCCTGGTCGTCCTCCTGTTGTTGGGAAAATATCCTTTGCTGTTTCGGGGGGGGATGTATTCCCAGGCCCAGGCCGACCGGGAAGGGATGCGGCTGGCTGTTTATGGCAATCCGACCCGATCCGGTCCGGCTGAAACCAGGTTTACTTCCGATGCCTCCGCCCGATTGGACACCCCGCGCACCTCGCTGGAGGCCTACGGGATCTGGCAGGTCAAGAAGGCCGGGACCTACACCCTGGTGCTTCACTGCGATGATTACGGCAGTTTGTTTCTGGACGGACACCGCTTGATCAGCCTCCAGGGCATTTCCGGCGACAATACCGGACAGGCCTTAGTTCCTTTGCAGCCCGGGCCGCATCTTCTCGTCGTCTACCTCGTCAACGAGCCCCAAAAAGGGTTTTTCCGTCTGGAGGTCCAGGCCCCCGGTGAGAAAACCCCGACCCCCTTGCCCGCTTCAACCCTGCATCCCTGGAATCCGGAAAAGGCGCGCTATTACTGGCGGGTTGTCGATGGGATGTTTTCGTGGATCAGGGGAGGGCTTTTCTGGATTACGCTGCCGGTACTGTTCCTCGCCGGCCTGGCTTTTTTGGGGGCTACGACCTTGAAACAGGCGGGGGTAAACGGCGGCCTCATCCTCGGAAGCTTTTTAATGGCGGCGGTCCTGGGGGAAATCGCCGTCCGGCTTTTTTTGGCCCCCCCTCAAAGGGTTTCTTTTCGCGAAACGACCGCGCCGGGCCAACGAACGGAACCGGGGGAAAAGGCCTTTACCATCCCCACGGAACGGGGTTACCGGCATGCCCCCCTCAGCGAGTTAGTGATCGAAAATCACCCCTGGAGCCCGAAGATTCCCCTGGTCTACAAGACCAATTCCCTGGGTTACCGCAATCGGGAAATCGGGCCCCAACAGGGAAAGCGCCTGTTGTTTTTGGGTGACTCCATTACCTTCGGCCAGGGCGTGAACGAGGAATGGACCTTCGTGCGCCTCCTGGAAAACCTGGCCCGGGCCAAAGGGGAAAACTGGGAAACCGTCAATGGGTCCGTTGAAGGCCTGGGGACCAACGGGGAACTGGCCGTCTTGAACGAAACCGGACTGGGCCTGAACCCCGAGGTCGTGGTCCTGGATTTCTATTTGAATGATTTTCTGGAATCGCCGGGAATTTTTATAACCCGCATGCCGGGGCTGTTGGACCGAAGCCGGTTGGCCCATAAACTGGAGCGTTTCTTTACCTCCCGCCTGTTTCTTTCCGCTTCTGAAAAAAATATTTCCGTGATCCAGCCGATGCAGAAGGCCCCGGACGAAATAGTTGCCTGGCAGGAGGAATTCAAAAGAAATTCCACGGTCCTGTCCCCCGATCAACAGCCCGACCCCACGGCCCGGGCCTTCCACAAAGCCGTCCTTCAAAATTTTGAAGACTGGGGAGGGTCCTTTAGCCCCCGGGTCTGGCCCAAGCTGGAGTTGCTGCTGGAGGAATTCACCCGCCTGGCTAAGGAACACCGCTTTCAGTTTGTCCTGGTAGCCTTTCCCGTCCGCCCCCAGTTGGAGACGGCGGCCCTCTTCGACTATCCCCAGCAGCGTTTACGCCAAATCGCCCGAACCCTCAAGGTGCCCTGCCTGGACCTGTTGCCCTTGTTACGGGAAAATTATCAAAACAAGAAATCCGACTCGGAGACCCTCTATTTTGATCATTGTCATCTCACCCCGTACGGAAATCAAATTGTGGCCAGGGCCCTTTACCCCTATTTGAAGCGCTCGCTACTTGAATAGTGCGGAGAAGCCGGCACCTCCAATTCATAGATAGACCACCAGAAATTCGGATCCGACTGGCGATCCCTAAATCCAAAGGTCCTGGGGAAAGTCAAATATGGAGTTATTCAAGAAAGGGGAAAGCCGTTTATCCGGTTTCGTTCGCCCAGGTCCACCTGAAAAAACATGCCGGTTTCCCGCTATATTTTCCTGCCGCTTTTTGATAGATTGAAGGGACAATGCCAGATCATCGTCCCAGTCGAAAGACCCATACCGTCTTCATCTTATTGCTTTTTCTTCTGGCCCCGATCCACTTTTTCCATCTTTTCCCCCATTTCTCTACCCATATCTTGGGCGATGTCATGGACGCCGCCGAGTATCCTTTGAATGAGTGGTGGACGGCCCACGCCTTGCTGGACCTGAAAACCAATCCCTTTCAAAATAATTACCAGTTTCACCCCGTGGGTCTGAAAATGGTCCACCACACCTATAATTTTATTGACGGACTTTTATACACCTTATTCCGGCCAATAGTACCGCTCCTGGTTTTTCACAACGCCCTGACCTGGGTCAGCATCTTTGCCAATTCATTGGCCGCCTATGTTTTGCTTTTTTCCCTTACCCGATTGCCGGGGTTGGCTTTTATCGGCGCCCTGGCCTTTGCCCATTCACCGGTTCTGACCAGTTACACCGGCGTCCCCAGTCTTATCGAATCCTATCTTTTTGTCTTTTTCGTTTTTGCGTCCTATCATCTTTTCCAGGTTGGTAATTATCGCTGGTCCGTCGGTTCCGGTATTTTATTAGGTCTATCGGTCTATAACTATCCTTATTATTTCGTGGCCGGTTTGGTTTGGTTTGGGGTTCTGATCACCTATCGACTTTTCCCGTGGACGATAAAGGTGAAACCGGAGGGGCAGAGAAAAAAATCCTTTGGCCCGGGGAGGGTGTTGGTCGGCTCCGGGTTGGGCGTGACATTAATCCTGGTGCTGATCCCGAAAGAATTATGGGAATTATTTAAGATCATCCAAATACTGCGGACGGAGTATTTTTTATTTTTCCTCCTCCTGATTTATTTCATGGGGAAAATTAATTTGTTAAAAATTACCCCTTGGCCCAAGGGAGGAAAACCTGATTTAAAAAAATGGATCAGGCCCTCAAAATTCCAATGGGCGCCTCCGTCCAGAAAAGAGGCCGCCGTTGTTTTGAGTCTATCGACACTGCTGCTGCTGACCGCGGCGTTGGTCGCCTTTCCCTATACGCAATCCTTTTTAGCCGATGAGGCAACCCGGTCGGCCATTAAAAGCCTGCCGGACGACTTTGTTCATTATAGCGTGGACCTAACCGCTTTTTTTGCGCCCCACCATCCCTGGTTAGCAAAGGTTTATCAATATATTGCTTTGGATTGGATCAGCGGCCGTCCGATTGTGGCCACTCCGGCGTTTTTAGGATATTTTTGGTTATTCCTTTTGATGATCGGGGTCAGTCTCTTTTTTAAAAGATCGGAACTGCGCCTGTGGATCGCAGGCTGGACGGTTTTTTTGCTTTTATGCCTGGGACCTTACTTAAAAATCCATGGGATGGTACACACTTCCTTTATCCTGCCCGTGTTTTTTTCCTCGAAGCTGCCGTTATTGGAAAGCACCCGGACGTCATCCCGGTTCCTGGTCCCTTTGGTGCTTTTGTCCATAACTATCGGATGCCTGCTATTGAAAGAATCTTTTCAAAATGCGCTCAAGATGCGCCGGACTCTTCTGTTTTCAGGAATGGTCCTGCTGGTAGGTTTTGAATTCGCGCTTTGGCCGATTCCCTACCAGATCAAGAAAACCAATTACCAGATACCTGAAGTGTATCACGCCCTGGCGAGAAAGGCCCAGGGAAAGGCCGGAGTTCTTTTGGATTTGCCCTTATTCACCCATAGCGGGACCTACTCCCGCGGCCGCGGGGAGACCCGGACCCAATATTACCAAACCGTACACCAGCAGAGACTGATCGGGGGCAATTCCTCCAAGCTGGATGACCGGGTCTTTGCCTTTTTTCAAAAGCTTCCCGGCATCAATTCATTTTGGGCCATGAATCCGGTTTCGCCGGATGAACTGGCGGCCGCGCTGGCAACGCTCGAAGTGGATTGGATCGTATTAAACAAAACAAGAGTTACTGCAGGTCCGTTGGACGCCTTCCTCTCCACCTTCCGGCAAGCCTCTTATTTGCAGCGTTTTTATGAAGATCAAAGATACTTGGGACTGCGGGTCGATCAACGGGACCGGACTTTAATAGAAAGGGCCCGGGTTTACCTGAACCGCCCCAGACCATGATCCTTCAACCGGTTAGGGCCATAATCTATAGTTGACGGCCCTGGGATTCTTGAGCCACTCCCCAATTACGAAGTCGATCCCCGAGCGGTAAAACGAGGCGGACTCAAAGGGGAAAAGGGAACCCCCAAACGGCCGTCACCGGCCCCCAGGACTGGAGTCCTGGGGGCGGGGTTAGAACCGAAAAAGGCCTGCCTGAGGCGGGCTGGGAAACCCTTTGGTCGATACCCGGCCGCCCTCTCTAAGCCTGGATTTAACGCTTAACGGGTAACTTGACATTCAGCTTCGTCGCGCTAAATGGCACGTGTTTGTCCGGAGTATGCCAATGCTCAACGAAATCGATAGTCATGACTCCATTAGGGCCTATCGTTATAACTAGATCACCGGAACCGACCCCTGGGTTTATGAAAGGGCCTTTAAAGGTACCGTTCGTAACCGACCAAGTCCCGGAAAAATGTGGACGATTTTTATCCGGGACGTCAGCCCAAACGAAAGTATTGTTTGAGTCGATATATAACCAAGCGTCTGCCTCACCCGTAACCTTCCATGATCCAACGAACGGGTTAGCAGCAACTGCCGGAGTACTACCGTCGCCACCACTGCTGCTGCTGCCGCTGCTGCTGCAACCGGCCAGCCCTAAGAATACGATCAATAAGAACAACCCCAGCCAAACTTTCACTCTCTGCATCTTTCCTTCTCCTTTGTAAAATAATTTAATGAAATAGGAACCGCAGTCCCCCCTTGACAGGCTCAGAAAACCCATTGACTTTTAAAGTAAAAACATATAATTGAGAGCCATTATAGCATAATAAATTGGACTGACAAGACTAATTTCAAAAGCCGTGATGGGGGCCGGCCAGGGACCCTTCAAACCGGTGGAACTTATCGAAATGGCCCCGGGGAAATCCCTGATCGTCGTCGGCCCGAGCAAGGCCTTACAGAGCATTCCCTGGCTGAGACTGATCGAAATCACCTCGGGCCGTTTTCTCTTGACCGTCCCTTCCGGCACATCGATCGAAGCCCTGGAAGTAGCCTTGCGCGATCTGATCACTCATCCGGAGTTGCTGAAAATTGAACGCGATAACGCTGTCCTCCATGAACTTTTGGAATTAATCGGCCGCCAGCGGCGCGCCCAGCGCCTGTCCAAGGCGGAAATCCTGATTATCAATTCGGACTCTTAGGCCGAAGTTCTCCCCCTTCCCCTTAAACCCTATCCGGAAGGCCACGGAATTGATCCCACTTTCGTCGTCAACCGAAGGACCCCCATAGCGTATCGGATAAGATCCTGTTTCCATATTGCTTGCGTTTCTTATGCAATTGTTCTATTAATAAACCCATGGGTAAAAAAAGCTATTGGGCCGGCCTCCTCATCAGCATCATTTTCTTAATCCTTTTTTTGCGGAAGATCGATTGGCAAACGGTAGGGAGTATTCTTGGCCAGGTTAAGCTGATCTATATCCTTCCCCTTATGCTGGTCAATCTCTTGACTACCCTTATCCGGGCCAAACGGTGGGGGGTCCTCCTCCGCCCGATAAAAGCCATCCCCCTGGGCGAGTTGTATACCGCCACGGCCATAGGCTTCATGGCCAATTATCTGCTGCCGGCCCGGGTCGGGGAATTTATCCGGGCCTTTCTTCTGGGAAGCCGGGCACAGATCAGCAAGACCGCCTCCTTTGCCACCATCGTGGTGGAAAGGGTCTTCGACGGGTTTACCGTCATGGTCATGTTTCTGGCGGTCCTCTTTTTAATGCCCTTCCCGACCGGCTCGGCCTCTATTTTCAACCAGCGAAATATCAAGCTGGTGGGCCTCTTGAGCTTTATTTTCTATCTCTCTGTCCTGGGAATCTTACTGCTGATGTATTTCCATAACCAGCGGGTCAACCGACTTTTTGATTTTCTCCTGAAACCCTTCCCCCCCAGACTCAGTTTGAAGGTCCGTACAAAAGTGGATGCCTTTATCTTCGGGCTGGGCATCTTAAAAAACCTGCGGGATATCGCCGTCATCTCTTTTTATTCGGCCCTGGTCTGGGTGATCAGTTTTCTGCTCGCTTATTTTCTTTTTTTCCCTTTTGGGATTAACTTGTCCCTGCTGTCCGCCATCTTTTTAACGGTTATCCTGGTCTTTGGGGTGACCATCCCTTCGGCCCCGGGGTTTATCGGGACCTTCCATTGGGCCTGTGCCGCCGCCCTCATATTTCTCGGGTGTGGAGGCGAACCTGGCCAAAAGCTATGCCATTATTTTGTGGTTCATCAGTTTTATCCCCATCACTTCTCTGGGCCTTTTTCTGCTCTGGAAAGAAGGGCTTTCTTTTCGGGTATTGAAACCGGTTGATTCGGACCAAACCTCTTAGCCGGGGAAGCGGGGGCGCCTCTCTGGAACCGAGAAATTTCAAAAGGACCAGGTATCTTGTCCCTCCAATGATGACGTGAGACCGTTAGTATGTAAATAAAATCGAACACCGTTTTAGGCCCATCCCCGGGTCGTCATACCGGACTGATCGGTATCCGGACCTCGAGAGCTATCCGAGGCTGGATTCCGGATGCGCTTCGCTTGTCCGGAATGACGAATCTTGCAATACTTTATTTTCATGCTTTGGGGTGCCCGCCCCGGGCATGGGAGTTTAATACGATGATAAAAAAGGTGTCCATCCCCCTGAGCCAGCAGGATCAGGTATCCGCTAAAATTTCCGTCCCCGCCGATTTCAACCCCGGCCGGGACCCGGGGATCATCCTGGCCCACGGGGCGGGGAACGATATGGAAAATCCTTTACTGGTCTTCCTGGCCGAAGGCCTGGCCCGGGCGGGTGTATTGGCGCTTCGGTTCAATTTCCCATATATGGATGCGGGACGGAAAACCCCGGACAAGCCGGAGGTCCTGGAGGCCACTTGGGAGGCGGCTTTTATTTTTCTGGCTAATCATCCCCAATACCGTCCCGCTTTCATCGTGGCCGCCGGAAAATCCATGGGCGGGCGCATCGCTTCTCAGGCGGCCGCTTCCGGGCGGCTTCCGGTCCGGGGTCTTATTTTTTACGGCTACCCTCTCCACCCACCGGGCCATCCGGAAAAAATCCGGGACGCCCACCTCTATTCCCTGTCGATCCCGCTGGTATTCTTTGAAGGTACCCGCGACCCTTTTTGCCGACTGGATTTATTGAGGCCGGTCCTGGCCAAGATCAAAGCCCCCTGGAAGCTGGAAATCATTGAGGGCGGCGATCACTCTTTTGAGGTCCCCAAATCGACGGGGCGGAGCCGGGAGGCGGTTTATCAGCTTATCCTGGATAAAACCGTGGGCTTGATTGAGGGAAATTTTTTTGGCAGGCCGTTAATACAAAAAAGATGACCAGCCAACATCGAATTACTCATAACAACAGGAGCCCATCATGCCTTTGCATCCTCTGGCCGGGAAGCCGGCCCCCCGGGAAATTTTAGTCAACATACCCCGATTGATCACGTCTTATTTTATGGAACACCCGGATGGAGCCCATCCGGACCAGCGGGTCGGCTTCGGGACTTCCGGGCACCGCGGTTCCTCCTTCAAAAAAAGCTTTAACGAAGACCACATCCTGGCCGTTACCCAGGCCATCTGCGATTATCGGGCGGCAAACGGTATCGGGGGACCGTTATTTTTGGGTATGGATACGCACGCCTTGTCCGAACCCAGCCAGGCCACGGCCCTTGAAGTGCTGGCCGCCAACGAGGTCCCCGTACGGATGGCCCAGGGTCACGGCTATACCCCTACACCGGTCATTTCCCACGCCATTCTGGTTTATAACCGAGGGCGGTCCGAGGGGTTAAGCGACGGGATCGTGATCACGCCCTCTCACAACCCGCCGGAAGACGGGGGGTATCAAATACAACCCGCCTCACGGGGGACCGGCCGAGACCGCCGTCACCCGCTGGATTGAAGACCGGGCCAATGGACTGCTGAGGCAAGCCAATCGGGGGGTGAAGCGGATCCCTTATTCGCAGGCCCTTCAGGGGAACATGATCCGGGAATATGATTTCATCAGCCCCTACGTGGAAGACCTGAAGAATGTAATCGATCTCGAAATCGATCCGCGCCGCCGGATTGCGGATCGGGGTGGATCCCCTGGGCGGGGCTTCCGTGGCCTACTGGGAACCCATCGCCCAAAAATACGGATTGAAAATTGATCTGGTCAATCCGGTGGTGGATCCGACTTTTTCGTTCATGTCCGTGGACAAAGACGGCAAAATCCGGATGGACTGCTCGTCCCCCTACGCCATGGCGGGTCTGATCCAGTTGAAAGACCGGTACGACATCGCCTTCGGCAATGATGCCGACTGCGACCGCCACGGCATCGTCTGCCCCGGCGCGGGTCTGATGAACCCCAACCATTACCTTTCGGTGGCCGTCTGGTATCTCTTTCAGAACCGGCCTCAGTGGCCGACCCGGGCGGCCGTGGGCAAGACCCTGGTCAGCAGCAGCCTCATCGACCGGGTGGCCGCCTACCTGAAACGGCCCCTGGCCGAGGTCCCGGTCGGTTTCAAATGGTTCGTCGAAGGATTGAAAAACGGGGAGTACGGCATCGGCCTGGAGGAGAGCGCCGGGGCGTCCTTTTTGAGGCTGGATGGGACGGTCTGGTCCACGGACAAGGACGGGATTATTTTGGACCTTCTGGCCGCGGAGATCACGGCCCGGACCGGAAAGGACCCGGGAGTTCTCTACCAGGAATTGACCGGACAATTCGGCGCGCCCCTCTACGAGCGGATGGACGCCCCGGCCAATCCGACCCAGAAGGAGATCTTGAGCCGGCTTTCCCCGGAACAGATCACCGCGGATACCCTGGCCGGTGAACCTATCCGGGCCAAGCTGACCAAAGCCCCGGCCAACCAGGCCCCCATCGGCGGATTGAAGGTGGTGACTGAAAACGGCTGGTTCGCCGCCCGGCCTTCCGGTACCGAGGACATTTACAAAATCTATACCGAGAGCTTCAAGGGACCGGATCACCTGGCCCGGATTCAGGAGGAGGCCCAGGAAATTGTCCGGCAGGCTTTTCAGGCAGCGGAAGCTTAATGAAAAAGAAAATCAGATCAAGGCCCAACTACCGCGACCTTTCCTTCTGCTTTTTTGCGCTTTTAGCGTTCTTTTTGTTCATTCCCTCGACCCAAGGATCGGTGATCTCTCTGGACGACTTTGAAGGGGATGCCCTGAATGCCGACATTACCAATGTGTTTCGGACACCCACTGTCGGACCTCCCCTTTCGGCAGCCTGGTATCAAGCGGTTGGACCGGCCAAAGCCCAGGTAGTTAACCGGCCCGACGGGAAGGCCACCCAGGTGGATGTGCCCCAGGGATGTTCCCTGGATTACATCGAACGCCTGGGGGGAACTTACGGCAACAGAATCTTCTCTATTTCCTGGTATATCGAGGTGGCCGCGATAAACGGCGGGTGGGGGATGTTCTTTGTCCGGTTTCCGACTTCAGATCCCCCCAACAGCATGCAGGTGCTGTTTGGTTTTATTGATGACGGTCGGTTAGTCCGGTTTTCCGGAAAGCCCTCTGTGGATACGATCGTATCCGTGGGGAATTTCCAGGCGGGAACGCGCTATTCGGTCTGGCTCATATACGACCTGGTCTCGTTCCGCTATTCTGTATCCCTGAACGGCATCAGGGTAGTCGACCAGGAGCCCATACCCGGTTACCTAGCCTTCGATGGAATCGACAAATTCGGTTTCGACATCAATCAGAAGATAATCCTTCCCGACATTCCTCCCTCCCAAGGAAACACCTACTACGTCGACAACATTCGGTTCGCTACCCTGGAGTCAATCTATCTACCGATAGTATTGGCGGTAGGCCATTGAAATATTCTGTTTATGCGCCTCCCATACGTACTATGGAAAACAAGCTCAAATCTCTGGAATCGATCTGCCTGCCCATGGGGCTGCGAGGCAACTGAATGATTTTATCCGCAACCAATCATTCTTTCTTGATCCCTATGAAGGGAAAGCACCCGGCCTTTTCAACCGATTGCTTCATGGCTTCCACATACCCGGGTTGGCGTCCGTCACGCCAGCGGGGATACCCGCCTTGCTCGATGTAAAAAATTAATTCCTGAAAATTTTCCTGATCGAAGCCATACTCCCCGATGGCGACCTCGTTTTCTTTCCTCCGGAACCGGACGGGGATTTCCTCGGCCCTCCCGTAGTCGGTCAGGATCGGTTCCAGGACCGAACGGGTCTGAAAACCCCTTGTATTTTGTTTGAAGCCGGCCGGGTCCGGAGGGAAGGGGAAATGGCGGTAGACCTCCCCGATAAAACCGCGGAGATCCACCCCGTGGATGGCCCCCATCAGATCGCCGATCCGATCGTCTTCGATTCGAACGATGGTCCAGGCGGTCTCCCAGTCACCGGCCCGGAGATAGGGAACGGCTTCGACCAGATACCGGCAGAAATCCGAGGCGAAAAAGAAATACCGGTTCAACAGGAGCAGGTCGGTTTCGATGTTAAAAAACCCGAAGGCGATCTTTCCGTGGCTGAGGCTGTCAAACGCGAGGGGCATGCGGTTAATAATTGATAATTGACAATTGATTATTGATTATTTGTTCCAACATTTTTCATTTTCCCGGGGACCGGTGAATTCAAATGCTGCCGCGCCCGTTCAAAAACCCCGTGAAACATATGGCGAGTCAACTTCCCGGTAAAGGTGTTCTGTTGACTGGGATGAAAGGAAGCGATGATTGTCCGGTCGTCCGGCAAGGGGAAGACCTGCCCGTGGCCGAATTTCAGCGCCGGCAGAGTCAAACCCTTCCATCGTAAATTTTTCAGGAGTTGACTGAAGGCGACTTGTCCCAGAGGAATGAATACTCGAACCCGATCGAGCAACACCAATTCCTGCTGGAAATATGGTCGGCACTTTTCGGTCTCCTCGGGCAGCGGTTTATTCTGCGGTGGAGCGCAGCGAACGGTGGCCGTAATGTAGCAATCCTTCAGAACCAGCCCGTCATAGGCCGAATCCGAATTCGGCTGGCTGGCAAAGCCAAAACGGTGCAGGGCTTCAAAGAGCCAGTCCCCACTCCGGTCCCCGGTAAACATACGGCCGGTACGATTACCGCCCTGGGCGGCCGGGGCCAGGCCGAGGATCAGGACCCGGCCGCGGGGATCTCCGAAGCTGGGCAAGGGGCGGGACCAGTAGGACCAGTCTTGAAACCGCCGCGGTATTCGTTGGGCTACCGCTTGGCGATATTCCACCAGCCGGGGACACTTCCGGCAGGAGATGACTTCTTCTTGAAGCTTGTTAAGCTTATTGGATCGCTCGTTCATATCATTATGAAAATAAAAACGGCAAGGATCGAGTAGGGTTTTTCGTAGGGTCGGCGACCCCGCCGATCACGCCCAGGCAGAAGCCACTCCAAAGCTCGGCAGGCGAGGTCGCCTGCCCTACGAAATGACTCCTTTCAGGGTTTTAACTTTAAACAAAGGTCAGCAACTCGCTTCCCCAACCGGCGGGCGTTTTCGGAGATCTTTTCATCGGGGGCGCCGGTGCAAGCGACCCCGTAATGCCCGGTGGCCGACAGGGGATCGCCCACGACGACCATGCCGTAAATCAGCAGACACTGAATGATGGAAATCATGGTGGTTTCCTTTCCTCCGGAAGGATCCCCCGAGGTGGCAAAGGTTGCCCCCACCTTGTCTTCCATCTTTTTTCGGACCCCGACGTAATCGTCAAAAATCTTTTTGAGCTCCGCGGCCATCCCCCCGAAATAGACCGGCGAACCGGCAATCACCCCGGTGGAATTCACGAAATCATCCTTGGTGACCTCGTTGGTATCCCGCAGCAGTGCTTGCACCCCCGCTGTTTCCCGAACGCCATCGGCAATGGCCTCGGCCAGCTTCCGGGTGTTCCCCCCTCGTGAATAATAGAGTACCAGTACCTGAGTCATGATCCCCTCCTCTTAAAAATTATTATTCTTCGTAACATTTGATATGTTCGCAAAAAGTCCGTCTGAGAGAGTTTGTCATTCTGAGCGAATGCGAAGAATCTCTTTTTTTTCATCAGGTTGCATGATCCTTCGCTGAGTTTATCCTGAGCCGAAAACCGAGATCCTTCGCTTCGCTCAGGATGACAGTTAGGGACTTTTTGCGAAATCATTACCTTCGGATTTCTAATCAATTATTCAAATATTTTTGGTTAGTATTTTACCTCAAAGCGTTGCCCCTCTTCAACCGCCCCGTCCAGGCCCACCTCATTCCCCCATTCATCATAGACCTTTTTTCCTTTTTCAATCGCTTTAACCAGGTCCGCCTGAATCAAAACATGACGAACGGTCATCCCCTCCAAAAGGTCCACCGGTTGATCGTTGATCCATAGCTTCATGATTACTCCCGGCTCCGGATTCGGCCATCCGTAGAGGCCGTCACCTTTTTTTGTTTTTTTATATAAGCGATTACCATTTCCTGAACCGTTCTCCCCCGATCGTACAAGACGACCCTCCCCGATCCGGATTCGGGCTTCCATTCCGGACCGGAAGCCTCATCCGGAAAGGCCTTTTTAAAAACGGAAAACCCGTCTCCTCCGGCGGCCAGAAAGTCATTGGTGGCCAGCGTGTAGAACCCTTCGGGATCCAATGACCCGCTCCCAATCCAGACTTCCTGGATTCGGCCACCGGGGGGCGCCGAAGGCCGATAGACAAAACGCATTCCGGAAACCTGGAGGAATTTACCCCCGTGTCCCCCGGCTTCGGAAACGGCCTGCTCCAGGACCTCTTTAATTTCTCTCCCGCTCAGGCGCAACACCACCGGGAAATTGTCGAACGGCAGAACATCCCTCACCTGTCTAACGCGGATGGGCCCTTGAGGAATATCCGCCCGAATTCCACCCCCGTTCAGGACCGCCAAATCCGACCCGGTTTCATTTCGGAGAATCTCCGTCAGCAGATCGCCCAGGTTGGCTTCCTGTTGACGGGCGCCTTGACCCTCCAGGTTCACCAGGGCCTCCCCGATCACTTCCTCCAGTTCGGCCTTGACCCGGCCGCCGTATTCATCCACCAGGGCGGAAACCGCCTTGTCCGGTTCCTTCCCGGGCTTGATGTCGATCAGCCGTCCCTCGGAAAGTTTAATGCCGCCCTCAGCGATACTCAGGTCCAGGCAGCCCAGAACCTTGCCGTGTTCCCAGGCCTGGACAATCCAGGTTCCGTCAACCTTCATAGGTCGTTCAATTCGGGTGTGGGTGTGGCCTCCCACGATCAGGTGGATCCCCTTCACCTGCTGGGCCAGCTTCCGGTCGGCGGGAAGTCCCAGGTGGGAAAGGACAATAACCAGATCCGCTTTCGGAGCGTATGCGTCCAGAATCCTCTGGATGGTGGACTCCGGGGGGAAGAAAGGCCAGACCGGCCACGTTACGCGGATGAGTCATCACCGGGGTGTCTTCGGTCACCACTCCGATGATCAATACCTTCCGGCCCTCGATTTCTTTCAAAGCATAGGGCCTGATTTCGGACAGGCCTTCCACGTTGGCGCCCAATACCGGAAAAGCGGCCTCGCCGATCAGGCGCTTCAGGACTTCCTGTCCGAAATCAAATTCGTGATTGCCTACCAACAGGGCGTCGAACTTCATGGCATTCATCACCCCAAGGACCGACGCGCCCTGAAAAAAATTGGCCCACTGGTTTCCCTGGATCATATCTCCTGCGGCTAAAAGCAACGTGGGTTGTCCAACGCGCAGCCGGTTAACCTCGGCCGCCAGGTGAGCAATTCCCCCTACGTCCTCCGAACTGCCCACCGGCCGGTGCGGTTCCGCGTATCCATGAAAGTCGTTCAGGTAAAGTATCCGCAGATGTCCTGCCGGTCCGGCCCAGCCGACACCGGCTCCCGTAACCAGGAGGGACAAAGCCAGAAACCAGCTAAAGATCCACGCCTTTTCTATAAATCCTTTCTTTCGTCTCACGCCCGATATCCTCGCCAGAAGTCTATATTTGATCCCAAAAAATAAACTCTATTTGATTAGGCCTTACCTTTGATGGTTCTGCAAAAAGCCCAAAACCCGTCATTGCGGCTCCGGACTCGATCCGGGGGTAGCAATCCCTCCATGGCAACTGGCTGATGCTTGGGGATTGCTTCGTCGCTCCACTCCTCGCAATGACAGCCTGCGGAGCTTTCTGCAAAACCATCAGCCTTACTGCTCACTCCTTACCCCTCACGCCCTCGCGCTCTCACGCTTTACCCCTACCCCTGCGCTCAGCGCTCAGCCCTCAGCGCTTTGCGCCTTGGGTACAAACAGGGCATCTACGGCCCGAACCCCGCGACCCTCGGGCAGTACCAGCAGGGGGTTGATTTCAATGGATTCAAAATCACGGCCCATTTCCCCTATCAGGCCGGAAAAGTCCACAGTGGTTTGGATCAAGGCCTGAAAATCGGCCGGCGGTCTTCCCCGAACTCCCTTTAAGATAGAAAATCCTTTGAGCGAACGCCACATCCTTTCCGCCTGAAACGGGGAAATCGGCGGATAGGCAAAGGCCGCGTCCTTCAACACTTCAACCAGGATGCCGCCCAGTCCGATGACGAGCAAGGGTCCGAAATGGGGGTCTTGCGTCATTCCTAAAAGGACCTCCACCCCTTCAGCGATCATCTCCTCCACCAGCAAAGTGGGCCCGTTCGTTTGGAAAAGATTGGCGAACCGCTTTTTGATTTTTTGAACCGCGGTCTTGACTTCCTCCTCGTTCTCCAAGTGGAGAAATACCCCCCCGGCATCGGTCTTATGCCGGATTTCGGCGGATAGTATCTTGAGGGCCGCCGGAAACCCGATCTGTCCGGCGAGGGTCGCGGCCTCCGCTTCGTCCCGGGCGATGCCGTTCCTCGGAATGGCTATCCCATAGTGGGCTAAAATTTTTTTGCCCTGAAATTCATCCGGCACCTCGGTGGCTCTTAACTCAGCCGAAAGAGATTCCCTCAAAGGGGGTTTTCCCGGGATGGCCAACAGGCCGCGTTTCACTTCGTTCAGGTACCCGCCGTACTCCATCAAACCGCTCATGGACACCACCGCCCGCTCCGGATTTCCAAAGATGGGTTGCTGGAATCGACGAGTCATCTGAACCGCCGTTCCAGGGAGATAGGTAACCAGCAGGATGGGCTTCCCATACCGGCCCATGATTTTTCGGATTTCGGCCATGAAGGGCCCATCCGCCCAGATCCTGAATTCGCTGAGACGGAACCCCCCCTTTTTTCTTTTCCCGCCTTTATCGCCTTTCTCGCTTGATTTCCCCCCCTGTCGGCCGGCGTCTTTAGCCAAAAGTCTCCGGGGAAGTTGAAAAAGAGAACGCCACGCATGTCTCACGAAAAGCCACTTCCATCGAAAAAGCTGCCCCAGATATTTCCGTACCCCGGTCAGCATACCCAGGACAATCAGGGCATCCACCTCGCTTCCGGCGGACAGGATCCGCAGGACCTCCAGATGGGAGAGACGGTCGGTGGTACCGGCCAGGTCGAGTGGATTGGCGTGACTCCAGAAAGGCGGGAGGATGGCATTCAGTTTTTCCATCGTAGGCGGTGAAAGGGCGGCCAGGGGTAAGGCTTTTAAGGCGGCCGCATCGGTGGTAGCCACGCCCCAGCCTCCGCCCAGGGTGACCACCCCCAGCCGTGGGCCTTCAGGAGGTTTAAGGAGGCTGAAGGTCTTGACTAAGTCAATCAGCTCTTCGGTGGATTGGGCCTCCACGATCCCTGCCTGTTTGAACAGGTCGGAAATCATCTGGGGGGATTGGGCAACGGCCCCGGAATGGGAACGGGCGGCCTGGGCCCCGGCGGCTGTTTTGCCGGCCTTGAGGGCCAGGATCGGTTTAACCCGGCTGACCTGGGCGGCGGCTTCCAGGAACTTTTCCCCGTGGCGAATACTTTCGATGTACAACACCACCACTTTCGACCGGGGATCAGGGCCGAAGAAGGCCAGGTAATCGGCCATATCCAGGACGGCCTCGTTGCCTGATCCCACAAAGCGGCAGATCCCTACCCCTTCCTTCATGCTCAATTCCATGATTTGAAGACCGATATTCCCCGATTGGGAAATCACATCCACCGGACCGGGTTTTACCCCCAGGGGCATGAATAAGATCTCCATCCCCGCGGGGGTGGAAACCATCCCCATGGTGTTGGGTCCCACCAGACGAACCCCGCCGGCCAAGGCCTTTTCCACCAATAGGGCTTCCAATTGGGCACCGGCCTCCCCCACCTCCTTAAAATTGGAGGAGACCAAGAGGACATTCCTGATCCCCAAACGACCGCATTCTTCCACCATGACGATGGATGCTTGCGCCGGGACGGCGATAACGGCCAGATCGACTTTTTCCGGGATATCCTTGGGTGAGGGATAAGCCTTTCGCCCCAGCACTATTTTTTCACGGGGGTTGACCAGATAGACCCGTCCCTTAAAATTGGAAACCAGCAAGGTGGCCGCCAGGTTAAAGCCCCACTTGCCAAAACGGTTCGAGGCCCCAATGATAGCCACGCTTTGAGGTGAAAAGAGGTCTTCCAAATTGGGTTTGAGTGATTCCAAAATCTGCTTATCCTTTTCCCCGGTTTCAGCGAATGGGCACTGAATAACCTGGCAATAAATGGTTGTTCGCCCTTTTGGGTGGGTGGCCGCAAACTATATTAGTGCAGTCTGAAATCGGGCTTTCGTGGCCGCGGGGTCTCGGCGAAAGGGTTTTCCATCCCGCCTAAGGCGGGACTTTTTAGGTTCTACCCCGGCCCCCGTGTTTTCAAATCTTCCAGGAGGCAGGGCCGGCATAGGAGGCCTCAAGAGACTCGGAGTATGGGCCTGCTTTATATAAAGTTAGTAACTCAGGCCCGTATTCGAAGTCCGGAGTACCTTTGGAAAACCCTTTCGCCGAGACCCCGCGGTCATACCAGATCTGGGGGGGTACCCACCCAAAAGGGCGAAGCGTCAAATAAATTAACCCGTTGATCACCAAAAATCAAGGACTAACCAGGAAAAATTGGATTTGACTTGGAAAAGAATTTAGGTATAATTTCTAATCGTTATGAACAATCCAACCGAAGACCACCCTTCCAGTTTGATCGACCAGGTCCGGTCGCTCTTCAAGAAGAAATCCGAGTCCACCCCTGAATCGATCCTGGAGAAAGACTTTCAGGAACTCATCGACCAGGGTGAAGAGCAGGGTCTCCTGACCCCCGAACAGGGGGACATGATCCAGAGCATCTTTGAGTTTAAGGACACCATCGTCCGGGAGATCATGATCCCCCGCACCGAAATCGTCGGCGTGGACGCCGACGCCCGGATTCAAACGATTATTGACTTAATGGTCAAACACGGCCATTCACGCCTTCCCCTCTATAACGAAAATCTGGACAATGTGATCGGGATGCTTCACGTGAAGGACCTACTGCCCTATTGGGGACAGCCCACCGACCAATCCCTGCCGACGGAAGTGATCCGCCAGCCCTTCTTCGTTCCGGAGACCAAAAAGATCGTTCAACTCCTGAAGGAATTAAGGGGTCAAAAATTTCACATGGCCTTGGTCCTGGATGAATACGGGGGTATCTCGGGGCTGGTTACCATGGAGGATATCATCGAGGAGATTATCGGAGAGATCGAAGATGAATACGACCGCCAGGAACCCCGATTAATTCCACTGGATGAAGGCCGGGCGGAGGTGGATGCCCGCCTGGAAATCGAAGACCTGGAAAATTATTTCAACCTGGAAATCGGAGAACGGGATTTCGAATCGGTGGGAGGGTTTATCATCCATCTCTTGGGCCGGGTGCCCAAGGTCGGTGAAAAGATCTTTCATCAGGATCTGGAAATCACCGTGCTGGAGGCCGACAGCCGCCGGGTCCGCCGCCTGCGCATAGAAAAAATGCCGGAACAACCCCCGGAACCCTTCCTGGGGTGAAACTGGTTGCTGGTTGCTGGTTGCTGGTTTGCTGGTTAAAACCTAACCTAACCTTTAAACCTGCAACTTGCAACCGGCAACGGATTTCATCCACGTATCCGCCTTACTTCTTCGCCTCCCGCATCTGCTTTATCAACTGCTCCAGGTCCTTCAGGGCCTGCCCGTATCCGGCCCAGTTCTCCTCCCGCAGGGCCTGTTTGGCCTTCTGCAAATACTGCCAGGCGATATCGGGCAACGGTTTCCCCACCTCGGGTTTAACGGCCGGGCCCTCAAGGGTCTTCTCCTCTTTCGGCTTTTTGCCCTCCTGGCCGAAGATCCGGCCCAGGGCCTTATCCAGGGTCTCTTCCATGGCAATCTGATTTTCATAGGCCACGATGACCCGTTTCAATTCCGGGATCTGCCCCGACTCGGCCTTTATATACAGGGGCTGCACATAGATCAGAGCGCCCTCAATGGGAATGACCAGCAGCGTTCCCAGGGTGACTTTGGAACCCCGCTGATCCCACAGGGAGAGTTGGCGGGAGATCTCCGGGTCCTGGTTGATGCGGGACTCGATCTGCTTGGGCCCATAGACCAGACGCTGTTTGGGAAAGCGGTAGACCACGAATTTACCGTAATCCGGGAAGTCGCACTTCACCGACATCCAGGCGGCCAGGTTGTCCTTTTTTTGCGGGGTGAAGGGGACCATGAGGATGAACTCCTCCTTCTTTTCCCCCGGGAGGCGCATGATGGTATAGTACGGTTCCATATCCTTCTTGCCCGAGCGCAGGTTGGTCGGGATTTCCCACAGGTCTTCTTTATTATAAAAGGTCTGGGGATTGTTCATGTGGTAGGTGGCGTAGAGATGGGCCTGGAGATTAAAAAGATAATGCGGGTAGCGCAAATGGTTTTTCAGGTCCGGGGCCATGGCCGACAGCGGCCGGAATAACCCCGGAAAGATCCGGGCATAGGCCTGGATCAAAGGGTCCTTTTCATCTTTGATATAATATTGCACGGTGCCTTCGTAGGCGTCCACCACGGCCACGGCCGAGTTGCGGATGTAATTTCCCAGGCGGCGAATGGGTCGGGAGTAAGGAAAGTTGTCGGAAACGGTATAGGCATCGGCGATCCAGTACATCTTGCCCTGGGAAACAACCAGATAGGGGTCGCGGTCCACTTGGAGAAACGGCACCACCTTCTGGACCCGGTTAAAAACGGAACGGGTAAACAGGATGCGGCTTTCCGGGGTGATATCCGAGGAAAGGATAATTTTAAACGACCCGAAACGCGCGGCCCAAAGGATCTTTTTTAAAAACCCGCCCATGGGGATCCCGCCTTTTCCCTGATAACTGGCAAAGACGTTTTGATCGCCCGATGGGTAATTGAATTCCTTCTGCCGGGTATTGACGATGATGTAATCGTTTTCGATCTCCCCGAAATAGATCTCCGGTTGGGTGACCTGCAGGTTGGTTTTGGAAACCGGGGGAATATCCTGGATCAGCAGGGCCGGCAACCCCTCCGGAGTCACCTGATTTACCACCCCCAGGGTCAGTCCGTAGCCGTGGGTATAGACGAGGTGCTCATTGATCCAGCCCTTGCTGGGCAAGTCGGCGTAGGACAGTTCCCGGGGAGACAGCAGCACCTGGCGGTATTCATTGTTTATCAGGTAGCGGTCGTTGTCTACGGCCTGGAACTTATAATAGGTCCGGATTTCCTGGATCTGGCTGAAGGTCTCCAGGAGCGGTTGGTGGTCCCAGAGACGGATATTCTTGACGGTAAGCTGGTTCGTATTGATTAATTCCGGGGTCAGGGAAGAGGCCGCCGGCAAGGTGCGCTCTTCCACCCGATCCAATCCAAAGCCCTGCAGGGTCCCCTGGATATAGCGGGCCAGGTAAGGCGTCTCCTTGTGAATCTCATTGGGGGCGACCACGAAACGCTGGACGACTCCCGGCAGGACCTGGATGCCGATCAAATAAATCGCGATAAAGGCGGCCAGGACCCCCGTGAGGGCCTTGCCTCCCGGTTTGAACATCAATGAAAAAAAGACCAGCCCGGTCAGGGCCGAGACGATCACCATGAGATTCATGGCCGGCAGGACATAATTCTGATCCACAAAGCCCGGACCGAAGACCACGCCCCGGCCGGTAAATAGCAGATCATAACGGGAAAGGTAAAAATAGAAGGCCAGATAGATAAACAGGACCCCCAGCAGGGCGGCTAAATATTTTTTTACCCAGGGCTGAACGCTGAAACCCCTTTCGGAGTACTGAAACTGGAAACGGATCAGGATGATCGCCACCGCGGCGATCAGACAGACAAACCACAACCCGCCGAACCAGCCGCTCAGGTACCCCCAGAAGGGCAATCGGAACAAGTAAAAAGAAAGATCCTGCTGGAAAACCGGGTCCTTGGTTCCGACCGTCAGGGCATTCCGAAAAAGTTGCAGATTTTCCCATTGCCCGGCCGCCGCCATTCCGAAAACGATTGCGATCAGAATGGACGCCGGTTTCAAAAAACGCTGCAATTGCTCTTCCAGCCAGATGGGAATATTGAAAGGAAATTGACGGGGACCCGCCGGGGCCGTCTGGTGGGCCAGCCGAAAAAGGATCCGACCGTTGGCGTAAAAAATCAGACCCGAAACAACGCCCATAACCAGGGCCAGCATGAATTTAAAATTCAGCAGGCGCAGGAAAACCGGGGCATAACCCAGGGACTGGAACCAGAGCCATTCGGTGTAAAATCCCAGGAGGCTGGAACCAAAAATAAAGAGAAGAAAAATGATCCCAAAAAAAATGAGGGCTGAACGTCTGCGGGCGGCCATGGCTGCTCCTTTTATTTTCAGATTGAAGCGATCGATTGGTTTATAAGGATAGCTTAACCTGGATCAGAGGCCCTGTCAAATCAAACCCGACCGGATTTTCAGGTTGACACCACGGGTTTCTTTGTGGGAGTTAATACGAAAAAGCGTTGCAGGTTACAAGTTGCAAGTTGCTGGTTAAGAAATCCGATTCTGGATACTGGATAAAAGGCGGCCTTTCCTTTGCTTCCCCTCCCCCACGCGGGAGGGGGCTGCGTCGTGAGCCCTTCGGCAGTGAGCTCAGGGCCGAACTGCTCAGTCGAACGATTGAGGGGTGGGGGATAAGCGCACTTTCATGCCTCGGGGTGCCGCCCTACGGGGCATGGGTGCTTAATACGAAAAATACCAGAAACAGGGTCCGAGGGGTCAGGTGTAGGGGAGGGGTTCACCCCCCTCCCGCCTCACGTACCACAATCATGGTGACTGGGCCACAGGCGGGCGGGTATAAAACCCGCCCCTACGAAAAACCCAACTTGGTAACCCGCTCTATTTCGCCGAACGCCGAACGATTAACGCCGAACCCGACAGTAAGGAGGCTATTATGATCCCCCGCTACACCCGTCCCGTTATGGAAAAGCTCTGGAGCCAGGAGACCCGTTATCAAAAATGGCTGGAGGTGGAAATCGCCGCCTGTGAGGCCCTGGCCAAGCTGGGGGATATTCCCCCCAAAGACCTGGTCGCGATCCAAAAAAAGGCTCGATTTTCCGTGGAACGGATCGAGGCCATCGAACTGGAAACCAAGCACGATGTCATCGCCTTCCTGACCAGCGTAGCCGAACACGTGGGACCGGCCAGCCGGCACATCCATTTGGGGTTGACCTCTTCCGATGTGCTGGATACCTCCATGGCCATCCTGTTGAAAGAAGCCGCGGATATTTTGTTGGACGACCTGAAGGCCTTGCAAGAAGCGATCCGGGAACAGGCCTTCCGCCATAAAAAAACGGTGATGATCGGCCGCTCCCACGGGATTCATGCCGAGCCCATCACCTTCGGTCTGAAACTGGCTATTTGGTACGACGAAAGCCGGCGCAATCAGCAGCGTTTGGAACAGGCCCGGGAAACCATCGCCGTCGGCAAGATTTCCGGGGCAGTGGGGACCTTCGCTCACATCTCCCCGGCCGTTGAGGCTTACGTCTGCAAAAAGCTGGGGCTCAAACCCGCTCCGGCCTCCAGCCAGATCGTCCAGCGGGACCGCTATGCCGAGTTTTTTTGCACCCTGGCTATCCTGGCCGGATCCATCGAAAAGATGGCCGTGGAAATCCGCCACCTCCAGCGGACCGAGGTTTTGGAGGCGGAAGAATATTTCTCCAAAGGGCAGAAAGGCTCCTCGGCCATGCCCCACAAACGCAATCCCATCGCCTCGGAAAACCTGGCCGGCCTGGCCAGACTGATCCGCGGCTATGCCCTGTCGGCCCTGGAAAATCAGCCCCTCTGGCACGAACGGGACATCAGCCACTCCTCGGTGGAGCGGGTCATCGGCCCGGACGCCACCACCCTGCTGGACTACATGCTGGCCCGCCTGACCGGCCTGATTAAAAACCTGATCGTCTATCCGGAAAACATGCAGCGCAACCTGGAGATCACCCGCGGCCTGCCCTTCTCCGAGGGGGTACTCCTGGCCCTGACCCGCAAAGGGATCAGCCGCGAGGAAGCCTATAAGGTCGTCCAGGAAAACGCCATGCAGGTCTGGGCTGGAGAGGGCAACCGGTTTCAGGACCTGCTGGCCGCGGACCCCCGCATCCGGAAATGGCTGAAACCAAAAGAGTTGACGGCCCTCTTTGACCTGGACCATACCCTGAAGAATGTGGATACGATTTTTAAGCGAGTGTTTGGGAAGACCCGTAAGACATAATCCGGAAGGAATCCGCTGAGCACTGACGTTAGGAGAACCAATTGATGAAAAGAAAATACGGGATGCCGGCCACCATTTCTCCGGATCCCGTATCTTCATTTCGGATTTTAAGCCCTATTTTCCTTATTCCAATTATTTTTTCCCCAACACCTCCCGCTTGATCCGGCTGATATGGCCGCGGCCGGAGCCCTTCACTTCGCAGCCCAGCTCGAAATAGCGGCGGATCTGGTCGTCGTTCAGGATGCCGAAACAATCCACGATGGCCGCCGGACGCCCGATCCACTCCACCACCTGGTCGGGATCCAGGCTAAGATAAGGCTGGTGGCGCACGGCCAGGACCACGGCGTCCGCCCCTTGAACGGTTTGGGCCAGGTCCTGGGACACCTCCAGCTTAGCCAAGCCGTCCTGGTTACGGAAGAACCGGGCCCAGTTGTTATGCAGCGGGTAGTCATTTTGTTTTTCCAGCTCCCACCAATGCTCCACGTAGGGATCGTGGACCCGCACTTCCGCGCCCATTTCGGCCAGCTTCCGCACTAAGATTTCCGAACCGCTGTACCGGGTATCGCCCACGTCCTCCCGGTAGGAAACCCCCAGGACGCTGATCAGGGAGGAAGCCACGATCCGGTTCCGGTTGCGCAGGGCGTCACGGACCAGTTGGGCCGCATGGAGGGCCCGGGTGTCGTTGATATTGATCGCCAGGGGGGTTATTTTAAAAATATCATCCTCGAAGCCCATCAGATGTTTATATGACCACATGCCCAGGCCGCCGTCCTTGGGCAGGCAATAGCCCCCGACCCCCGGCCCGGGGAAAAGGATGTTGCTGTGGGTGGGCCGAACCCGGATGGCCTCGATGACCTTGACCAGGTCCACCCCGTTGCGTTCGGCAAACAAGGTCCATTCATGCATAAAGGCCAGCAGGGTCGCCCGGAAGCTGTTTTCCACGATCTTGCAGGTCTCGCTTTCCACCGGCCGATCCAGGACCGTGAGCGGAAATTTCTCTACCTCGATCACCTCGGACAGAAAACGGACCACCCGCTCCCGGGCTTCCGGATTGATCCCGCTGCACACCCGCCAGAAATTGCGAATGGAGGAAACGTATTGCCGGCCGGGCATGACCCGCTCAAAACTGTGGGCCAGCAGGGGTTCCTCGGTGATCCCCCGTTCCTCGAAGGCCTTCTTGAAGAATGGATAGGCGATATATTCGGTGGTCCCGGGGGGCACGGTCGTTTCAATCAGGACCAGGGCCTGGGGGGGAATCTTCCTCCCCATGATTTTGAAGCTCTCTTCCAGGGCCTGGATCTCGGCGCTGCCGCTCTTGACATTGCCCAGCTCCTCCTTCAGGAAATCGCACTGGACATCCACGACGACCACATCGGCCAGGGTCAGGGCCTCCATGGAGTAGGTGGCCATCAAGGTCTTCTTTCTCCAGCACACAGCGCCTGATCAGGGGATCCACTTCCGGATCTTCGGCTTTTACCGGGCTCACACCCCGGTTCAGACAGGGGATCTTCCAATAGGAACGGGGACTCGGCCGCTGCACACCGATGACGAATTTTCCCGGCGACCCGTCGGCCCGGACGGTGTCGGCCACTACCGCCGCCATGACCGCCCCCACAAATCCCACGCCCATGACCACCACGATCTCCCGCCCCAGGAGGCGTTGCTCCCCGACGATTTCTTTCAGACGCTGGACCTCCAACTCCTCATCCAGTGCCCCGGGTAAAGGAAACCGTTCACCCGTCGGTGCCAGGGAATATTCCATCGTTCTCTCCTCCTTGATAATATTGAATTATTTTTTCAACCACATATTCCTGCTGCTCCCGGGTCAATTCCGGGAAAATGGGCAGGGCCAGGACCTCCCGGGCCGCCTTTTCCGCTTCCGGGAAATCACCGGAACGGTAACCCAGATAAAGAAAGCAGGGCTGCTGATGAAAAGGCACCGGATAATAGATTTCCGTGCCCACCCCCTGCCGGGTCAAAAAGGATTGAAGTCCGTCGCGATCCTTAACCCGCAGGACAAACTGGTTGTAGATATGATATCCCTTTTCCAAACCCGGCCGACCACGAAAAACAGCCTGGGGAAGGCGGACCAGACCGCGGGCGGCTAAATCCGTCTGCCCGAAAAGGGTTTCATAGTACCCGGCATTTTCCTGCCGCTTTCGGGTCCAGCGATCCAGATAGTTTAATTTGACCAACAGGACCGTGGCCTGCAGGCTGTCCAGCCGAAAATTTCCACCGATCAGGTCGTGGATATATCGGGTTTGGGCCCCGTGGACCCGGATCCTTTTGAGCTTATCGGCGGATTCCGGATTATCTGTAACCACCATCCCGCCATCGCCCATCCCGCCCAGATTTTTTGTGGGATAGAAAGAGTAACAGACCAGATTATCCCGAAAGCGGTCGCCGGCCTCCGGATCGGGGAAGGCCGCCCCGATGGCCTGAGCTGCGTCCTCCACCACCCGGAGATCGTAGGTTTGCGCCATTCGATTAATCGCCGGCATATTCGCGGCCTGCCCGTAGAGGTGGACCGGAAGGATGACCTTAAGTCGTTCGCTCGGTGTTCGGCTTTCGGCGAATGGAAAACAACTACCTGAAGGAAGCGGATAAAGGCCGGGTTCCCTGTTGAGATAGGCCTTTATGGCCTTCTCGGCCTGGGCCGGATCCAGGTTGAAAGTTTCCGATTCGATATCGGCCAGCAGGGGGATGGCCCCCAAGCGGGCGATGGTTCCGGCGGTGGCGAAAAAAAGAAAAGGGCGCGGTCAAGACCACATCCCCCGGCCCAACCCCGAGGGCCATGAGCGACAGGAGCAGGGCATCGGTCCCGGAGGATACCCCTACGGCAAACCGTTTCCGCACATAGGCGGCTATTCCCTGTTCCAGTTCTTTTACCGGAGGCCCGAGGATGAATTGCCCGGAATCCAAAACCCGTCCGACCGCCGCATCGATTTCTGAGCGCAGGACCTGGTGTTGCCCGCTGAGATCAAAAAAAGGAACTTTCATAAATATAGTTAGTAACCCTGGGGAAACCGCCGGTGCCATTCCCAGGCCGAATGAATAATATCCCTGAGGTCCGAAAATTGCGGTTCCCACCCCAGGAAGCGGCGGGCTCGTTCCGAAGAGGCTACCAGGACCGCCGGATCGCCCGGCCGCCGCGGTCCCATCCTATAGGGAATTTCCTCGCCCGTTACCTCCGAGGCCTGCCGGATGACCTCCAGGACGGAAAACCCTTGTCCATTGCCCAGATTAAAAACGCTGCCGGACTGTTCATCTATTTTTTCCAGGGCCAGGACATGGGCCAGGGACAGATCCTGGATGTGGATATAATCCCGAAGACAGCTCCCGTCCGCGGTGGGATAATCGCCGCCATAAACGATCAAGCCCCCCTCGGGCGTTTCAGCTTTAAGCCCCTTCAGACGAAGCGCCTGATCCAGGACCAGGGGAATCAGGTGGGTTTCCGGATGGTGGTCTTCCCCGCAATCCGGTCCGGCCCCGGCGGCATTGAAATAGCGGAAAGTGACATAGCGCAGCCCGTAAGCCTGGTGGTAGGCCTGAAGGACTTGTTCAAACATCAACTTGGAGAGCCCGTAGGGGTTCACCGGACGGGTCGGATGGTCTTCCTTAATGGGCAGCTCGTTTGGTTCGCCATAAACGGCGGCCGTGGATGAAAATACCAGTCGCTCTACCTTGGCGGCCCGCATGGCCTTCAGGAGGGCTAATCCTTTGGTCAGATTATTGTCGAAATACTTCTGCGGATCGACCACCGATTCTCCCACCAGACAAAAGGCCGCCAGATGCATCACGGCCTCGATGGCCTGGACCCGGAAAATTTCTTCCAACCGGGCCTGGTCTTCCAAATCCCCCTGAAAAAAAACCGCCTTTTCCGGAACGGCCGCCCGATGCCCCTCGGAAAGGTTATCCAGGACTGTCACCCGATGACCCCGCCCCAGCAGCGTGCGGGCGACCACGCTGCCGATATAGCCGGCCCCTCCCGTTACCAGAACATTACTCAAGGATGAAGCCTCCTCTTAGTAGGCATATAACTGCCAAATGTCATTCTGAAGGAGCAAAGCGACTGAAGAATCCCCCTATCAAGCTTAGGGCTCGAAAGACGAGGTGCTTCACGGAGTTTACCCTGAGCTGATCCTTCGCGTTGCTCAGGATGACAAGCCGGGATATCTTTAGCTAATCTCATCTCTCCAACCTGCAACCCGTTTCATCCTCTATTTACCCCATACTTGACGATACACCACAAGGCCCGAACCCCGTCCTTCCAGTTAATTTTCTTGCCCTCGGAATAGGTGCGGCCGGTATAGGAAATCCCCACCTCATAAATCCGGCATCCGGTCCGGGCCACCTTGGCCGTGATCTCGGGTTCGAATCCAAACCGTTTTTCCATCAGGGTGATCGATTTTAAAATTTCCGCTCTAAAAACCTTGTAGCAGGTTTCCATATCCGTCAGGTTCAGATTGGTGAACATATTGGACAACAGGGTCAACAGCCTGTTACCCAGATAATGCCAGAAATAGAGGACCCGATGGGCCTCCCCGCCCATAAAGCGGGAGCCGTAGACCACGTCCGCCTTCCCCTCGATAATCGGTTTCAGGAGCTTGGGATACTCTTTCGGGTCGTATTCCAGGTCCGCGTCCTGAATCAGAATAAATTCTCCCCGGGCCTCCCGAAAACCCGATTGGAGGGCGGCTCCTTTCCCCTGATTGACGCTGTGCCGGATCAGACGGATCACCCCCTGATCAGCCAAGGACTGGGCGACCTCCAGGGTCCCGTCCCGAGAACAGTCGTCCACCACCACGATTTCTTTATCCAGCTCCCAGGAGGACAAATCCACCCGTTGGACCCTGTCAACCAGGTTGGCCAAGGTTTCCTTTTCGTTATAGGCCGGAATAACAATGGAAAGCAGCATGGATTAATATATAAGGTATTGTTCTGCTTGTCAAAAAAATAGTTTGGCTCAAGGGAATAAAGATGGGTCTCCGTCCCGCCGGGGCTCTCTTTAGCGGGGAGGGACGACCAGGATCTTATCCACTCGCTTTCCGTCCATATCCATAACCTCAAAGCGCATCCCCTGCCATTCAAAATGATCGGCCGGTTCCGGGATCCGGCCCAATTGGGTCATCATGAACCCTCCTAGCGTTTGATAGATCCCCGTTTCTTCCTCGGGCAAATTTTTCAATTGAAAAAGGTCCTTGAATTCGTCCACCGGCATCAGCCCGTCCAATAACCAGGAGCCGTCTTCCCGTTGTTTGGCTCCCGATTCCACAGGCTGCCCCGCAGCAGGTATATCGCCGACAATGGCCTCGAGAATATCATTCAAGGTGACCAGTCCTTGAATCCCCCCGTATTCATCCACTACCAGGGCGAGATGCGGGCGGGACTTCTTGAAATTTTCCAACAGTTTCAGGGCGGGCAGGTTTTCCGGAACAAAAAGAGCCGGTTTCATCACCGCCTTCAAATCCAGACCCCGTGCGGACTGGCAATACGCCAGGGCATCTTTCGCCCGAATGATTCCTAGAACATTGTCCAGGCTTCCCTGACCCACCGGAAAACGGGAAAAAGGGCTCTCCATGATTTTATGATGATTGACTTCCTCCCCATCATCCAGGTCCAGCCAAACAATGTCTCGCCTGGGGGTCATCAGGATACTCACCTCCCGATCCGCCAGGCGAAAAATGCTTTTAACGAGTTCTTGTTCCGTTTCGACAAAAACCCCGGCCTGGGTACCCTGTTCGATCAGCAACTTGATTTCTTCCTCGGTCACCGGCGGTTCCTGGGATTTCCGGACCCCCAGAATCTTCATCACCAGGTCGGATGACAGACTGAGGCCACGAACGGCCGGCAGTCCAATGAGCGCGATAACTCGAAACAGGGAAGCCGTAGCCAGGGCAATGCGTTCCGGATGGATCAGGGCCAGCCGCTTGGGAACGATTTCCCCCAGCACAATGGAAAAATAGGTGATGATCAGAACCACCAGGGCCAGGGCGACCGCCTGATGATAGGGATGGATCCAGGAGATTTCTTTAAGATAGACCGCCAGCCAGCCGGCTATAGTAATCCCCCCGAAGGCGCCGGCCAGGATGCCGATCAGCGTGATGCCGATCTGGACGGTCGACAAAAAGCGTTCCGGGTTGTCGGCCAACTTCAGGGCCGCCTCGGCCCTTCGGTCCCCGTCCCGGGCCATCTGCTGCAACCGGACCTTTCGGGAAGAGACTACGGCAATCTCCGCCATGGCGAAAAAACCGTTCAGCAATATCAATACCAGGATGATTATCGCTTCCATTTCAATGCCTTTCCAACCTCATTTCGCCTTTGCAGCCAGCGCCGCCCTTTGTCGGTCAGCCGATATTTCTGCAGGCGGCTGTTGGGTTTCTCGATGAGCGTCATTTCAATCAAGCCTTCCGCTGATGCGGGCGTTAGATAGCGTGCCCGGAATGATTTGCGGTCCTGCAGGCCGAGCGCGCTTTGGAGCTCCTCGCGGGACATCTCAGCAACGAGTGTTTGCAGGAGCCGCTCGACTTGGGGGGTGACTTGGGGCTCAACTTGGGGGGCAGCCGCCGAGGAAACCGCGTCGAGAATCATCCGAAGCATAAATTCGATAAAAGGTGCGGAGTCCGTTTGGGCGATGCTCCTTTGGAGAGCCTGGTAGTACTCCGCCTGGTGTTCGTGGACCAGGCTTTCGACCGGGATATGAGCAAACAGGGAATTCCAGCGAAACAGGATCAATGTTTGCCACAGCCTCCCCAGGCGACCGTTGCCGTCCGCAAAAGGGTGGATGAACTCAAACTCGTAGTGAAAAACCGAGCTGGCGACCAATGGATGACCTGCCCGCCTGACATGACACCCACGCCTCCGCATCGGTAGACTCCGGCCTCTTCCACCAGCCCCGTCATGAAGATACGATGGGCTTTCAGTAGGTCCCCTTCAACCTGGGGCTGCCATTGTTCGACGCGGTCATAGGCGGCGATGGCATTGCGCGCTTCCTGGATTTCCCGTGGCGGGGCAATTACCCGCTTCCCTTCCAGAACAGCGGTGATCTGCTCCTCGCTCAGGGTATTGCCTTCAATGGCCAGTGAGCCCTGAATGGTGCGAATGCGATTGATGCGCCTCAGCCGCAGCGTGGCAGAAGACGCGACCTGGGCCGACAGTCTCCCGATCACTTCGGCAATTTCCGCCACCAAGCGGAGGATGGCCGGGGTCAGGGTAAAGGGCGGTTGACAGGAGGCTTGGTTGCTCATGGATGCACCCCTCTCGACCTCCAATTCCGAATGGCGTCGAGGTTGTGAAATTGCATCTGGTAGTTCTTCCCGTCGGCGGCAGTATTCTGGAATTTCCGGATAACTGAATCCGCTTGCAATTCACCGTGTCCAAAGATGCTTTTAAGGTGCTCGCCTGCCGTGCTGTTACGGATTTGCAGTTTTTTGTCCCTCATGCCCCCCCGGCCTGGGTCATACGCCGCGTCGGACGAACGATAATCGGCCTATCGAGCGTGGCGAGAAGTTCGTTCAGTTTCATGAATGTTCCATTCCTTATAAATTGAGGCTCGGCCCGATGTTCTTTTCTTTACAGAGCTGTTCGAACTGCCGTCGCGCCAGTTTTGAAGGCACCGTTTTGCCGTTCTCCCAGCGGTTGACGGTTGCAAAACTTACCCCCAGCGCGTGGGCCAGCTCTTCCTGGGATAGTCCCAGCCGCCGCCGGACCTCCTTGACCGTTTCCAGAAAGTTTTCGGGTTGGCGGATCATGGCCATTGGACATTTCCCGCTGATTGGACCAGGCGCAGCAGGCCCGGCGCGACGTTCCACTGGTGGCCTTCGTCGGTGGCGATGCTGACGGTCTTCTTGTTAAGGCGTAGCACGATCCCTTCCAGCGTCCGGCCGTCGGGGGCCTGGAAGACGACTCGGTCGCCTCTGGTGAAGCGGACCATGAGGCTGGTGCTACGGAACTGGGAAATGAGCTTGAGCCGCTCCACGATCAAACGGTTAAGGAAGAGGAGATCCTCCTCGTTCAGGCCCTTGATCGCCTCGACGGCGGAGACGCGATCAACGATCTTGACGCTGCCCGGTTTCATAACTGGTTTTCTCCGGAAAAAGTATTGGACATTGCTTCGCTCCTGAAGGCCATTCAAAGGTATCCGACAGTATAACATCTGCTATACTGTGTGCAACAAGAAAAAATGCAGGAAACCGGACGAAGTCCGGAGAATGGGGGTAATAATTCGGAGAATTTTTCCCCGAGGTTCATCCGGGGAGCCTCCAACTTAAAATAAGGGCCATCTTTGTTTTAGATTAAAGCGATATCCTAAAATAAAAAAAAGAGGAAACAAAAAGTGAGAGATTTCCGGTGTAAATCCAGGTTCAAAAGTGTTTCGTGGCAAAAGCTCGGCTGGAATGAGATTTCAGGTAACGTTCAAAGGCAGCGGCTTTTTCTCGGGAACGAAAAGCAACAGGGGTTTCGATTCGCCAAGGACGATATTTGGCGGTGTGGGAGACTTGCCCGGCATTATGGGCAATAAGATTGACTTCTAAGTCCTGGGTGAGACCAGTATAATGTCGGGTAGGGTCGTCTTCAGCCACAATTGTTAATTATTGGCTCGCCAGGGCGTAGTTCGAAACAAACACACTCTCATTCGTGCGGTGAGCCCGGCTTCGCCTGTCGGCTACGCCGTGGCAGGCTCGTTCGTAACTACGTTTCGAACGAAGCCTGGTGGAGGCGGCGGGAGTCGAACCCGCGTCCGAAAATAGGTCACTTAGGCCTCTACATACTTGTCCTGGTTTTTATTTGTTCGCCGACCCGTTTTCCACCAGGCGGGAATTCCGGCCGACTATCCTATTTAAAGTTTCACCTTCACGGCAACAGGCAACCCGATCCGGCTATCCTGCTAATCGACACTTCTGGCTTCCCCGCAGGCTGAAAAACCGAAGTGTTAGCCATTTAAGCGGCTAAGGCGTAGTTGTAGTCGTCTGCGACTATGTTTTCCTACCAAGTTTACGAGTTGATAGGAACTCGGTATGCCACCTAAGCTAAGTATCCCCGTCGAAACCGTTTCGCCCCCTTTATTTAAATATAATAAATAATTATTCAAAAGTCAACAGGTAGGGATGATCCCCGACACTGAAACCAAAGGTTCCCTATGTTTCCTGGGCGCCCTTGCTTCCATCTTCCCTCTTCCATCTATTTCTTATTCCGGATCGCCCGCTGCATCTCTCGTTCTTCATCCCGTTCCCGGATGGTATCCCGCTTGTCGTAAAGTTTCTTCCCCTTAGCCAGAGCGACCTCCACCTTGGCCTTTCCACTCCGGAAATAAAGTTTCAGTGGGATCAGGGTCAACCCCTTTCCCTGGACTTTCCCCATGATGCGCTTTATTTCATGGCGGTGCAGCAAAAGTTTCGGACCCGGGTGGGGTCCTGCTCCCCGGCCGGCGCATTTTCATAAGGGCTGATATGGGCCTGATGAAGCCATACTTCCCCGCCCTTGATCTGGGCATAACTATCCTTAAGATTGGCCCGGCCCAGACGTAAGGACTTCACTTCCGGCCCGCTCAAGGCCAAACCCGCCTCCAGGGCCTCCAGGATCTGATAGTCATGATGGGCCTTCCGGTTTTGACAAATTATCTTAATGGTTTCGGCCATGGGCGTTTGGTTGCTTAGAATTGCTTATGTTTTAGGTTAGGAATACAGCAAGTTGCCGTTCGGCCCGAACAAATCCGGGAACCTCCTGGCCATCTCGTGGCGCACATACTGGTTAACCTGCCCGGTAGTAGTCAAGGTCAGCACTTCCTTAACAAACCGTCGGGATTCCTCGTAGGAGATCAGACGGATGACCTGCTTCACCCGAGGGATGGTTACGGGATTCATGCTCAACTCGTCCAGCCCCAACCCCAAGAGGATGGGTATATAGAGCGGTTCACCGGCCATCTCGCCGCACATGGCCACCGGTATATCCGCCCGATGACCGGCCTCGATGGTCTGATGGATCAGCCGCAGAATAGCCGGATGCAGGGGCTGATACATGTGGGCCACGTGTTCGTTGACCCGGTCGATGGCCAAGGTGTATTGGATCAGGTCGTTGGTACCGATGCTGAAGAAATCAACTTCCCGGGCCAATAAATCGGCCGTAGCCACCGCCGAGGGTATTTCGATCATAATCCCGATCGGGATCTTGGGATCGAAGCGAATCCCCTCGGACCGCAGCTCATCCTCCACTTCCCTCAAGATGGCCTTGGCCTGCAAAACTTCATCAACATCCGCGATCATAGGGAACAGGATTTTCAAACGGCCGTATAGGCTGGCCCGCAAAATGGCTCGAAGTTGGCGTTTAAAAATATTCACTTCCTTGAGGCAAAAACGTATGGCCCGGAGCCCCAGGGCCGGATTCATTTCCTCGGCCAAATCCATTTGAGAAGCGAACTTATCACCCCCGATATCCAGGGTTCGGATGGTTACCGGGACCGGCGCGACCCGACGGGCCACCTCCTTGAATTTTTCATAAAGGGTGTCTTCCCCGGGCAGTTCTTTTTGACTTAAGTAGAGAAATTCGGTCCGAAAAAGGCCGATACCCTCCGCCCCGCTGTCCAGTACCGCCCCCAACTCTTCCATGAATTCAATGTTGGCCCGGACCTTCATGGCGTGTCCGTCCAAGGTCACGGCCGGCAAATGACTGTAGCGGGCTATTTCCGCCCGAAATTTTTCGTAATTTTTCTTTCTGTCCGAGTAATCCTGGACCGTTTTCTGGTCCGGATTGATGATCACCTCTCCGTTGGTGCCATCCAGGATGATCAGACTGCCGCTGCTGAATTCCTGAGTAATCCGTTCCAGACCCACCACCGCCGGTATTTCCAGGGACTGGGCAATAATCGCCGTATGGGAAGTCTTCCCTCCCATATCGGTGGCAAAACCCAGGACCCGGTCCAAGCGCATCTGGGTGGTATCCGCCGGTGAGAGGTCATGGGCGACGATGATCACCGGTTCGGGGACCTCGGACAGGCTCTCCACCTTTTTCCCGGTTAAATTTCGGAGGATCCGTTCGGAAACATCCTCCACATCCTTGAACCGGGAACGGATGTACTCATCCTTGATCTTGGCAAAGGCCTCCTGGGCTTTTTCCACGGACTTTTTCAAGGCCCATTCGGCATTGATCTGTTCCGACTTAATCTGTTCCAGCGTATGATCGAAGAGCAGTTTATCCCGCAGGATAAGGCGATGGGAGTCAAAAATGCCGGCCTGGTCCTTGATTTCCTCCGGCATCTCCTCCTGGATCTGCCGCAGTTGCTCCTCCGCCCGATCCACCGCCTGACGGAAGCGCTCGATTTCCTCCACGACTTTATTATCGTCCAGGAGATACTGGTAGATCACCTTGACCCGACTGCGGTCAACCAGGTAGGCCCGCCCGATGGCCACACCGGCCGAAGCCCCGATGCCCTTTAAAAATTGCGCAGTACGCTCTCTTTGGGCCATGGTCTTGAGATCCTGGTTAGTCTTCCCCAAACTTATCTTCAATGAGGGCCTCCAAGGCCGCCATCAGGGCTTCCGCCTGATCCCCTTCCGTGCGGACCGTAATCTCGGAACCAAAAGGACAGGCCAGAGTCAATAAATTCAAAATGCTTTTCCCGTCCACTTCCTGGCCGTCAAAACGGATAAAGAGGTCGGCCGGAAAAGGCTGGCTGATTTGAACCAATTTGGCTGAAGATCGGGCATGGAGCCCCAGTTGATTTTTGATCGTAAATTGTCGTTCCATGTTTTTGTCAAGGAGTTCTTCCTTCGGAAGGGGCCAGGATCAGCGTTATTTCCCCCAAAACCTCTTTGTCCCCAAGGGTCTGGAGGACCTGGCTTACCGTTCCGGAAAGCATTTCTTCATGTATTTTTGTCAACTCCCGAGTCATAAGGACGTCGATGTCTCCCAAGAGCTCTCTTATTTCCGACAGTAACTTTTTAATACGGTAGGGGGATTCGTACAGTACCACCGTTCGGCCCTGGGCGGCCGTTTCTTCGAGTATTCTCCGCCTCCGGCTTTTTCGTCTGGGCAGAAACCCCAAAAAGACGAAAGCCCCCCCTGCCATCCCCGAGACACTTAGGGCGCAGGTCACGGCGGAGGGACCCGGGATAGGCACTACCGGGATCCCGGACTCCCGGGCCTGCTGGACCAAAGCCTGACCGGGATCACTGATCCCCGGAGTGCCCCCGTCGGTCACCAGGCCGACCTTCTCCCCCCGGAGCAACCGTTCTATCAGCAGGCGGGATTTGGCCTGTTTATTGTGCTCATGATAGCTGGTCAGGGGCACATGGAGATCGTAAGCGGCCAGCAATTTCTGGGTTCTCCGGGTATCTTCGGCGGCGATCAGGTCGGAGTTCCTTAACACTTCCAGAGCCCTCAAAGTGATATCCTTGAGGTTACCCAGGGGGGTCGCCACCACATAAAGGGTTCCCGGTTCGTTGGCTGCCCTGCTCCGGTTCATTAGCCTACCAGGTCAAAGGCATTGCGGAACAATTCAATCCGTTCCCCCTGGGGCCCCAGATCAACCGCCACCACATCAAACCTGGCCGAACGGTCCTTCCAGGCCTTCAGATTCAAATAATACAAAGCCAACCGCGACAGCTTCTGCTGCTTCTTTCGATCGACCGCCCACTTGGCCGATCCAAAGGCGGTCGACTCCCGGGTTTTGACCTCCACGAAAACCAGGGTCTGGCCTTCGCGGGCGACAATATCGATTTCTCCGATGGGGGTCTTAAAATTCCGCTCGATTATTTTATAGCCTTTCTCTTTTAAGAGAGTACAGGCCAGGGCCTCTCCCCGGGCCCCCAGTTTAGGCAACAACCGGTCGGCCACCCCTACGCTATTCCCCATCGAGGGCCACCCCTCTAAAGCTCCGCCGATGAAGGGGGCAAGGGCCATAGCGACGCAAAGCCTCCAGGTGTTCCCGCGTCCCATACCCCTTATTGCCGGGAAAATTATATTCAGGGAAGCGGATATGGCAGGATTCCATCATTTTATCCCGAATGACTTTGGCCACGATGGAGGCCGCCCCGATCGTCAAGCTTCTGGCGTCTCCCCGGATCAGGCACTGTTGGGGGACCGTAAGATCGAGCGCCCGGTTGCCGTCCACCAGCAGGAGGTCGGGTGAGATCCGCAACCGCAGGACCGCTGTCTTCATGGCCTTCAAGGCGGCCTGAAGAATATTGATCCGGTCCACCTCTTCGGCATCGACGGACCCTAACCCAATGGCCAAGGCCTTTTCACGAATGAGAGGGAAAAGGGCTTCCCTTTGTTTGGCCGTCAATTTTTTGGAATCGGTGATGCCCGGGATGAGCGCCGCCGGGGGGAAGATCACCGCGGCGGCAATAACCGGTCCGGCCAAGGGCCCCCGGCCGACTTCATCCACACCGGCAATACATAGCGGTATCGAGCGATCGAAGGGAAGACTCATAATAGACTGGGGCGCTCTGTCGGTCTGCTCGACGACCCATAAATTTATGAGTACCAAAAAATCTGCCGGGAACCAAGGAGCTGACTGAAGGGCCAACTCCTCAGGCGGGTTTTTGAAAGGTCCTTTTCTCTTTAATGCGCGCCGCCCGGCCCTTCAGGCCCCTTAAATAATAAAGCCTGGCCCGGCGAACCTTTCCCCGGCTGATGATGTCGATCCGGTCGATGGAGGGGGAGTGGGTGGGGAAGATGCGTTCCACGCCCACGCCGTAAGAGACCTTACGCACCGTGAAAGTCGCCCCGGTATTCCCTTTCCGATTGCGGATGACCACGCCCTCAAAGACCTGGATCCGTTCTTTATCGCCTTCTTTTATTTTCACATGGACTCGAATCGAATCACCGGTCCGAATGTCAGGCAAATCGGCGCGCATTTGTTCTTTTTCCAACAGGGTTAAGACATCCACGGCTTTACTCCTCTATAGATAAATTAATGTTTCCGTTTCCGGTGGTCCGGCTTCTTTTTAGAGGCCTCTTTGGCCAAGGCCAGAAATTCCAGGTCTTCCGCTTTCAATTGCGCTTTCGCTATCAGCTCCGGCCGGACGGCCATGGTCCCGGCCAGCGATTCTTCGCGTCGCCAGCGACGAATCTGCGCATGGTTCCCGGTTAACAGCATATCGGGGACCTTATGGTTATCAAAATTCCCGGGGCGGGTGTATTGGGGGTACTCCAACAGGTGGTTCTCGTAGGATTCCTGGTCGACAGACTCCAAACTTCCCAAAACCTCCGGGATCAGCCGAACCACCCCGTCCAGCATCACCAGGGCCGCCGGCTCCCCGCCGCTCAGGACATAATCACCGATGGAAATCTGATCCTGGCAATAATAGGCCCCTACCCGTTCATCCACCCCTTCATAGCGGCCGCAGATCAATACCAGCCGGCCTTGGGCCGCGATTCTTTTCAGAATCCCTTGATCCAGGGGCCGCCCCCGGGGCGTTAAGAGGATACTATACGGACGGCCGGGCGGGATCCCCTGGAGAAAACTCAAAGCCCGCACGATCGGTTCCGGTTTCAAAACCATCCCCGGCCCGCCCCCGAAAGGCCGGTCATCCACGGTGCGATGCCGGTCGAGGGTAAACGCTCGCAGATCAAAAATTCTGACCCGGACCAGACCCTTCTCGATTCCCCGGCGGAGCATCCCCTCCTGTAGGGGGGAGGCGAAGTAACCCGGAGAAAGGGTCAGGATGTCAATGACCATCAACCTCCCACAATCCCTGCAACGCCCGAACTTTTATCTCTCCTTCCCGTTGATCCACGGAAAGGATCACCTCGGCTACAGCCGGTATTAAATATTCCTTTCCCGGGGTCCTGGCCACCCAGACATCGTGCGCCGGCGTGGAGATCACTTCTTCCAAACAACCTAAAAACCGCCCCTCCTCGCTGACCACGCGCAATCCGATCATTTGATACCAGTAATACTCCCCCTCCGGAAGTTTCCCCAGGCTTTCCTCCTCCACGTAAAGGGACCTTCCCACCAGAGCCTCCGCTCCCTGACGGTCCTCCAAACCCGTGAACCGAAGGATAAAATGATTGTCTCGGGCCTTAACCTCGGAAATTACAAAATCGAGCTGTTCTTTATCCTGCCGGACAAAAATCCGGCCGCCCGGTTTAAAGCTTTCCCCTGAAGCCGGATCGGCCTGAACTTTTAAATGCCCCCGCAGGCCGAAAGGTTTGGTAATCGTTCCGATCCAATGAAAACCAGGGGCCATGGGGATCAGAACTTTACTCGAGGATTTCCAACACGGAACGTTTCTTAATTTTGGTGGAAGCCGCACTCAGAATGGTTCGGATGGCCCGAGCGGTCCGCCCCTGCTTGCCGATGATCTTGCCCAGGTCTTCCTTGGCCACTTTCAATTCGAGGACCGAGGTCTGTTCCCCTTCGATCTCGTGAACGTCTACCTGATCCGGATGATCAACCAAGGCCTTCGCAATATACTTAACCAGTTCTTTCATGACGCTACCTCCCGCAAATGAATGAAGCCTCCAGTTAGAGAGTCTCTTTAAGGACCCCGGAGGACCGAATCAAGTTTTCCACGGTGGTGCTCGGGCGGGCGCCTACGGAAAGCCATTTTTTCAAGCTCTCCGGTTTCCAGGAAATCTTGGCCGGATCGGTATTGGGATTATAAGTCCCCAGAATTTCGATAAACTGGCCGTCCCGCGGGGACTCGGAATTAGCCACCACCACACGATAGAAAGGCTTCTTCTTAGCCCCCATCCGCGTTAACCGTATCCTTACCGCCATATCCGTTTCTCCTTCCGTTACTTACTGATTGTGATAATTATATCGAATTCAACTAAAAAGGCAAGAAACCTCTTTTCAGGCCCTTTTTGCCTCCTTTGGTAAATTGTTTAATCATTTTTTGTACTTGTTCAAAATTCTTAATCAGTTTATTTACATCCTGGACCGTAGTTCCGCTCCCCCGGGCGATCCGCCTGCGACGGCTGCCATTAAGCAGATGATAATTTTTGCGCTCCTCCGGAGTCATGGAATTGATCATGGCCTCGGTGAGGACCAATTCCTTCTCGTCCGGTTGAACATCCTTCAAGGCCTTTACCCGATTAAAGCCGGGAATCATCTGCATGATCTGTTCCATCGATCCCATTTTCTTGATCTGACGGAGCTGTTCTTTAAAATCGTCTAAGGTAAAACTCTCCTTGCGGATCTTCCGGGCCAGTTCATCGGCTTGTTTTTGATCGAACTGGGATTGCGCTTTTTCGATCAGCGAAAGCATGTCGCCCATACCCAGGATTCGGGAAGCCATGCGGTCCGGATAAAAAGGCTCTAAGGCGTCTAATTTCTCCCCCACGCCGATAAACTTGATCGGCTTTTCGATAACCGCTTTGATGGACAGAGCGGCGCCGCCCCGGGCATCCCCCTCCATTTTGGTCAGGATGACCCCGGTCACCTCCAGGATTTCGTTGAACTTTTGGGCGACATTGACGGCATCCTGGCCCGTCATGGCATCGGCCACCAGCAGGATCTCATTGGGACGGATCCGTTCCTTGATCCGCTTCAATTCATCCATCAGTCCCTGGTCGATATGCAGCCGACCGGCGGTATCCATAATCAGCGGATTCAAACCTTGCTGGCGAGCCCACTCCCAGGCCTGGGAACACAAATCCACCGGATCCATCTCCCGGTTGGAAGGAAAAATTTCCACGCCCGCCATTTCCGCGACTTTATGAAGCTGCTCTATCGCCGCCGGGCGGTAGACATCGACGGAAACCAGGGCCGGTCGAAAATTTTTCTGTTTTAACCACAGGGCCAGCTTGCCGGCGGTAGTGGTCTTCCCGGAGCCTTGCAGACCGGCCAGCAGAATGGGGATCGGCGGACGCCCGGCCAGATTCAGGTCCTGACGCATCCCGCCCATTAAAGCGGTCAATTCCTCCTGGACGATCTTGATGACCTGCTGGGCCGGGGTCAAGCTGCCGAGGACTTCCTGACCCAGGGACCGCTGGCGGACTTTTTCGATAAAATCCTTAGCGACCTTGTAATGGACATCGGCCTCCAGCAAGGCCAGACGCACTTCCCGCAGGCCCTCTTTCATATTGGGCTCGGTCAGTTTGCCCTGCCCTTTCAATTTTTTGAAGGTCAGGTTCAGCCGGTCGCTGAGGGATTCGAACATAGTCTTACCTGAAAAATTAAAAATTTTAAATTTATTCTTATCTACTATTAATGTCAATAACTATTTTTTAATCGGCCCCCCATTATTAAACAAAACTCTTGACAAAAAAAACCCGGAAAGTTATTTTATTTATTTTTTGGGGCCGTTAACTCAGGAGGTAGAGTATCTGCCTTTTAAGCAGAGAGTCGTTGGTTCGAATCCAACACGGCCCACCAAAGAGACGTCCCCATCGTCTAGCCTGGCCCAGGACACCGGCCTTTCACGCCGGCAACACGGGTTCAAATCCCGTTGGGGACGCCAGGAACATTCAAGGGGTTGGTCTGCCTGGCCAACCCCTTTTTCCCTTTTAACCCGGGACCATCCCCCGCTAAACGTGTTGACACCGAACAGAGAAACGCTATAGTACCCTGGGCTTCCGGGTTGGTTTCCCAGGCTCGCAAATAAACAGCATGAAGCATCCAGGTCTCACGGTCACTTTCATAATAACGATCCTCATAGCGAGCTCCATCCACTCTCCGGCGAGTGAACCTCCCGGGGGGGAAAGCCCTCACCCCCAGAAGAGTCTCCTTTTTAATCTCCAATACGGCTGGCCGACCCAGTATTTTTCCCAAAAATTGTATTCCAACTTCAATACCTTCGGTTTGAATGTGACCTACGAAAAGGAATGCGGGTTTATACCTTTCCTGACCAGGGTGCGCCTGCTGGAGTCCCTGCTCCTGGAATTCCGTTTACTGAAAATCTGGGGGAACGGTATCCCCCTCTATTACGACCAGGTTTCCGGGGAGAAATTGGAACAGGCCCGGCGGCAGGGGCGGGAGCCAACAACCCACTGGGACACCTACCAGATGGGATTGACCCCATACTATCGAATCTATTACCCGCTAACTAAAAATGTCAGGCCCTATTTTGAACTGGGCGCCGGGTTAACCTGGTTATTGGAGGAATTGGTTGAAAACGGCACCCGTTGGAATTTCTCTCTCTATTCCGGGATCGGCACGGATTTCAAACTGTGGGATCTCCCGCTTTACGCCTTCTTCCGGTTTGAGCATTTCAGCAACGGCATGAAGCTCTGGAGTCAGTTGGGAATCGAAGAGAAACGGTTGATCGGCCCGGAAACCATAGTTATCGGCCTGGGGTTCCGGTTTCCGCTTTAGCCTGAATACATGGACTCGATCAGGTCCTTATACTGGGCATTGATGGCCTTGCGCTTGACTTTCATAGTGGGGGTCACTTCGCCGTCTTCGGTGTAAAGTTTTTTGTCCAGGATCCGGAATTTGCGGATGTTCTCCACCCGGGCCACCTGATTATTGACCTGGTTGATCTCCTGCTGAATCAATTCGATGATCTCGGGCGCCCTGGTCAGGCTGGAGAAGGTGGTAAACTGCACCTTCTGGTCCTGCGCGTATTTGACCACATTCTCTTCGTCGATGACGATCAGGGCGGATAAAAATTTACGCCGGTCGCCGATGACCACGGCGTCGTTGATATAGGGAGAAAATTTAAGCAGGTTTTCGATATATTGGGGGGCGATATTCTTCCCGCCGGCGGTGATGATCAGGTCTTTTTTGCGATCGGTGATCTTCAGGAACCCTTCGGCATCGATCTCCCCCACATCGCCGGTATGCATCCAGCCGTCCACCAGGGCTTCCCGGGTATTTTCTTCGTCCTTAAAATATCCCTTGAAAATGCCTTTATGTTTGACCAGAATCTCTCCGTCCTCGGCAATCCTGACCTCGGTGTCCGGCAAGGCCCGGCCCACCGTCCCCAACTTGAAGTGGCGCCCGTCGGACATGTGGGTAATGCCGGTGGTTTCGGTCATCCCGTACCCTTCCCGGATCGGTATGCCGATACTTTGAAAAAATTTGAGGATGTTGTGGGAAATGGGCGCCGCCCCGGAAAAACCAAGACGCACCCGGTCAAAACCCAGCCGTTTCTTCAGCTTCCGGAAAACGGCGAAATGGGCCAGATGATAGCCCCCGCTTAACCACCAGGGGATGTCTTGGTGATTTAATTTGCTTTCATTATAGCGGGTGCCGATTTTTAGAGCCGAGCCAAAGGCCAGTTGTTTCAGTCGGGTGGCATCCTTCATGCGCAGCACGATTCCGGAATAGTATTTTTCCCAGATCCGGGGTACGGCGTGGAAAATCGTCGGCGAGACATCCCGCATGTCGGCCATGACCGTATCGGTGTTTTCCGTAAAGTTGACCACGTGGCCCACCGTCACATGCATCATCAGGTCAAAGATCTGCTCATACACATGGTTCAGGGGCAAAAAGGAAATGCTTTCATCCCCCGGCAGCGACTGGATGACCGCATTGGCCTGGCGCCCGACCCAGATATAGCACTCGTGGGTAATCATGGCCCCTTTGGGCGGCCCGGTGGTCCCGGAGGTGTAAATAATTCCGGCTACATCCTCCGGTTGAGCCAGCGCCAGCAATTCCTCGAACAGCCCGGGGCTTTCCCGATCCTGTTTTTTCCCCATTTCCAGCAAGGCGTCAAACCCCATAAACATGGGGTCCTGAAAATGCTTGAGCCCTTTCATTTCCCAGACTACCAGTTTGCGCAACCGCGGGGTCCGTTCCCTGAAAACCAGCGCCTTATCCAGTTGTTCTTCATCCTCGCAGATATACACCACCGAGTCGGAATGGCCGACCACGTACTCGCACTCGGCGGCCGGATTGGTGGTATAAACCCCCACGAAAGTGGCCCCGCAGGCCATAACCCCCATAGCCGAATACAGCCACTCCGGCCGATTTTCCCCGATGATGGCTACGTGGTCCCCCCGCCTGACTCCCAAAGCGTACAACCCCAGGGCCACGAATTTCACCTGTTCCTGGTATTCGGCCCAGGGTATGTCCCGCCACAGCCCCAGGTGCTTTTCCCGGAGGGCCACCCGCTGGGGCTCCTTCTGCGCCATTTGAATCAAGGCCTTGGGCAGCGTATCGACTACCGGTTCATTCATGCTGCAAACTCCATTCATAAAAAACGACTGTCTCCCCTTTAATAATTAACAATTGATTATTAATTATTTAATCGACTTCCCACGCCTTACGGCCCTTTATCTGAACCGCACCTTCCTCCGATACCGTTTATATCCCTTGACCGACGCCTCTTTGGCAATGCCCAGGTAAAATTCCTTGACGTCCTCGTCCTCCCGCAGCACCTCCGGCCGTTCGGCCCGGACGATACGGCCGTTTTCCATCAAGTAGGCGAAATGGGAATAGCTCAAGGCGATATTGACGTTCTGCTCCACCAGCAGGATGGTCATCTTTTCTTTTTCGTTGATGTCCCGAATGATGTTGAAGATCTCCCGGGTCAACAGCGGCGACATGCCGAGGGAAGGTTCATCGAGCATCAGCAGTCGGGGTCGGCTCATCAGTGCCCGGCCGATGGCCAGCATCTGCTGTTCCCCACCGCTCAGGTAGCCGGCTTCCTGATGGCGCCGTTCCTTCAGGATCGGAAAATACTTTAAAATCCGGTCGATGTCTTCCTGGATCCCTTTTTTATCCCGGCGGACATAGGCGCCCATCTGGATGTTTTCCATCACCGAGAGTTCCGGGAAGACCTCGCGGCCTTCCGGCACATAACTGATCCCCAGTTTGACGATCTGATCCGTATCCATCCGGTCGATGCGAGTACCCCGGAATTCGATCGTGCCCTTCTCCGGCTGTTCTTTTTTTTGGTCATACAGCAGGCGCATGATGGTCTTGAGTGTCGTGGTCTTCCCCGCGCCGTTTGAGCCCAGGAGGGCGACAATATTTCCCTCTTCGATCTCGAAGGAAATTCCATGGAGGGCCCGGATCAGATCGTACCAGGTTTCGATGTTATTGACCTTCAGCATCAGATCCCCTCTCCCAGATAGGCCTTGATCACTTCCGGATGGTTTTGCACTTCCTGGGGAATTCCCTCGGTGATCTTCACCCCGTGATTGATGGCCAGGATCCGGTCCGAAATGCCCATCACCATATTCATATCGTGCTCAATCAGCAGGATCGTGACCTTATAGTCCTCCCGGATATCCTTGACCCAGATGCTCAGGTCCTCCTTCTCCTCGGTATTCATACCGGCGGAGGGCTCATCCAGGCAAAGGATTTTCGGCTCCAGGGCCAGGGCCCGGCCCAGTTCCACCAATTTGCGCTTGCCGTAGGGCAGGTTGCCCACATACTGGTCCCGCACCGACTGCAAGTCCAAAAAATCAACAATATTTTCAACAAACTCCCTATGTTTGATTTCCTCCCGAGCCGCCGGAGAGCCTTTCCCCCAGAGAAATGCGCCGCTGAAAACCCCGGTCTTCATGTGAATATGACGTCCCAGCATCAGGTTGTCCATGACGGTCGCCTTGCCGAAGAGTTCGATGTTCTGAAAGGTGCGGGCAATCCCCTTGCGGGCGATCCGGTCCGGGGTGAGGCCGACCAGGTTTTCGCCGTCCAGCAGGATCCGGCCCTCATTAGGTTTATAGATTCCGCTGATGAGGTTGAAGATGGTCGTTTTGCCCGATCCGTTGGGACCGATGATGGAAAAGATGCTGTTCTTTTCCACTTGAAAGCTGACGTTATTGACCGCCGTCAGCCCGCCGAAACTGATGGTTAATTTATCAACGCTAAAATGATCCATAATCCGTTAAGGTTGCTCAACCTGTTCTGAAAATATTTCTGCTACGCATGAGAATTCCGCCAAAAGCCAAAAAGTTTGTCATTCTGAGCGAAAGCGAAAAATCTCGTTTTTTCGATACACCCCGGAATCCTTTGCGGAGTTTATCCTGAGCCGAAAACCGAGACCCTTCGCTTCGCTCAGGGTGACATACCTTGACCTCTGGACGACATAGTTAGACGAAAGCTATTTGCCAGGAAGAGTTCCAAAAGGATTCTTCCCTCTTCCATCTTCCCTCTTTCTATTTGTTTCTCCAGATAGCCAGATCATTCGATTCCCAGCCCTGCAGGGTTATATGGGTGCCGTTGGGCCCGCATTTTTGAATCATCACGGAATCGGTGCCCTGGTGTTCCTTTTCGGTCCAGGTCACCTTGGGGCCAATGCCCTGGAAATCCTTGATGGAATTCAAGGCCTTGAGGGTCGCCTCGGTGCTCAGGTTTTTTCCCACCTTTTTCAGAGCCTCGATCAGGGGCTCGGCAAACAGGATGCCGGCGTAGTAAAAGGTCCCCCAGCGTTCTTCCGGGGTGTATTTTTTGGAGGCTTCGCGGTACTTGACCATGAGCGGAAGTTTGGAATCGGGGGCGTCGCCGAAGGCGCCGGTAATTACCCCTTCCCACAGGCCGCCGGTCAGTTTATGCATCAGCCCATAATCCGAAAGGGTATTGGAAGAGACCCACTGAGGTTTGAAACCCAGGGAAGCCGCGGTCTTCACGGTGATCACCCCGATCGTGGGGTTGACGTACATCATGACCACTTCGGCACCCGAGTTCTTCAGCTTCAGGATCTGGGAGGACAGGTCTTTTTCCGTGGGCTCCACGGGTATCTCCACCACCAAATCCATTTTGTATTTAGCCAGTCTTCGTTTGCACCCATCCAGCCCGTTTTTGCCGTAGGCGTCATGCTGGTACAGGAAGCCGATCTTTTTAGTTTTGAGTTTCTCTACTACGTACTTGGTCAGAATACTGGCTTCATCATCAAAAAGCGGGTACACGGCAAACAGGTACGGATCATTGGGCTCCACGTATTCCTTGATGGCCGTAGCCGGTCCGACCCAGATGATCTTATTCTGAGACAGGTAATCCTTTACCGCCATACCGCAGGCCGCGCCCACGCCGCCCACAAAGGCGAAGATCCCCTGCCGCTCCACCAGTTCCTTGACCACGGTCTTGGTCTGAGCCGGGTTATACATGTCGTCCCGGACAAAAGACTTGATTTTACGGCCATGAATACCGCCTTCTTCGTTGACGATGGTCATCAGCAGGGCGCTGCCCCGGGCCACCGATCCCCAGGGGGCCGCCGGGCCGGTTTGCGGTCCGAACATGCCGATACGGATTTCCTTGTCGTCAAATCCCGGGGGATTGGCGAAACTTAAGGGTGCCAGGACCACCAGGACGGCCAGAGACAGCATAAGTACAAACAACATTTTTTTCATAATCGTTTCCCTCCTAAACCTAAAATTGATATTGAAAATACAATTAACCCCTGTTACAAAATTGAACGTCGAACATCGAACGCCCAACCTCGAATGAAAAACAAACCTCCATTGCCGAATAGGGAATACCTATTTCTGTCTCTTCATCTTTTTTCATTAACCATTCGATGTTGGAAGTTCGATGTTCGACGTTCAACTTTTCAGTCACCCTTTCACTTTACCTATTTACCTAATCTGGGGGAGTTAGAGTCCCCCGGAGCCGAGCACGCCCTCGGCTTCAGAGGCCACGAGGGATGCTTCTTTAATGATTGCCGATTGGTCAACCACCCCCTCGCCGATAATTTATAACTTGTACCATCGTCCTCCCTCTTTCACAAAAGGGAAGTCATAGTTTACCAGGGACTCTTGTCCGCTGTCCCGGTAGCGGATGGTCACATCCACTTCCACCCGGGCGAAGCCTTCCAGATTCGGATATTTTTCTTTTTCCGGATTTTCCGGGATTACGCGGATATTCAGGATCCTATAGGAGACGATCCGAACCGGAGAAGATTTAGCCTCGGTCACATAGGCCTGAAAATCGTTGGCCCGGCAATATTCAGAACCGGGGTACAAACTCTTGAAAACGGCTTTATAATCCCGTTTTACTTCAGCATCCAGATACCCCTTGGCTGCGGAAGAGACTTCCTTCTGCTCGGCGGTTAATGACGCCCGTTCCCCGGCCCAAGCGGACCCCAGGCTAAGCAAAGCCAGGATCAGCCCCGAAAATATCAGCCCCCTCACCCTCTCCCCCCCTGTGGGGCGGGGGAGCCCAAGGGAAAGGCCCGAGCCTTTTCTATTTCCATTCAAGTACTAAACCTTTTTAACATAATGCTTGGCAAAGAGCCCGCTGGGGCGCACGCAGAGCACCAGGACGATGACCACGAAGGCGACAATGGGCTTCCACTCCGGCCAGACATACCCGAAGAAATTTTCGATCAGGCCCAGCAGTTCCCCCCCGATGACGATCCCCGGGATGCTCATCAGGCCCCCCAGAACGGCCGCGGCAAAGGCCCTCATGAAGGGCTCCATCATGTAGGCCGGATCCAGGGTGGCCCGACCGGCAAAGAACATGGCCGCGGTGGCCCCGATAAAAGAGCTGAAGCCCCAGGCCAGGGAGAAAACCCGTTCCACCCGGACACCCATGATCTTAGCCGCGTGCTGGTTCTGCTGGGTAGCCCGCATGGCCACACCCAGCTTGGTGTATTTAAAAAACAGGAAGAGAAAGATCATCAGGATAGCCGCCGCGGCGAAGACGGCGATGGACCATTCGTTGACAATCAATCCCTTGATCGGTTCGTGGGTACTCAGGGTGGAAAAAGGAAGCGTGAACTCCTTCTGCTCCGCGCCCCATTTCCAACTGGCCAGCCCCATGAGCAGCATCTCCGCCCCCAGGGTAATGACGATCAGGCCCAGGAGGTTCGGGTTCTTGGCCGGCCGGAGGAAAATGAATTCGATGGCTATGCCGAGCAGTACGGCAAAGACCATGGTCAGCAGGTAAGCCGCCCAGAAAGGATAGTGATAATAAGTCAGGATATGATAGGCCACAAAAGTGGACATCATGGCCATCTCCCCCTGGGCAAAATTCACCACCTCGGAAGTTTTGTAGATGATCACCACCGCTATGCCGAACAGGCCGTAACAGGCCCCGATGGCCAACCCCTCGATTATCAATTGTCCTATCATGTTGGTTTATTCGTTTCTTTGGTTTGTTTCGTTTATTTGGTTTGTTTCGTTCAATTGGTTCCCCACAGGGAAACGGTTTCGCAAAAAGTCCTCCGTCTGGCATTTGTCATTCTGAGCGATAGCGAAGAATCTCTTGGCTTAAACAGATCACGAGATCCTTCGTGGAGTTTACCCTGAGCCGAAAATCGAGATCCTTCGCTTTGCTCAGGATGACAGTCAGGCGTAGGGCTCAGGATGACCGGTAAAACGCTCGGAATGACTAATTAGGGACTTCTTAAGGATACATTTTTTCGCCTCGCGCCTTACGCCTCCCGGTCTTTAAAACGGCCAGGTCTTCCAGTACTTCTTCATCCGGATCCAGATCCCAAATATGCCCAGGGGTTCAAAAATGATGATTCCCAGCATGATCAACCCCAGGACGATGCTGTTGAAGTTTTCCAGCCCGATCACGGTGAACCATTTTTTGGAAATGGAAACCAATAGATCGCCGATGACCGGCTTTTCGGCCATGTTTTTGAGGAGGCTGTACTGCAGATAAGTGATCAGTGCCGCCCCGGCGATGGAACCCATAATGGACCCTAATCCCCCCACCACCACCATCACCAGAAAAATAATGGACAGAATCATGGTAAAGGTGAAAGGATCGAAAAAACCCAAGACAAAACCGAAGAGGCCTCCGGCGATACCGGTGTAAAAGGCGCTGACCATGAAGGACAGGGTTTTATAAAAGGTCAAGTTGATGCCGATGACCTCGGCGGCGATGTCACTGTCCCGAATGGCCACAAAAGACCTGCCCACCCGGGTTTTAAGTATGTTCCGGGCGGCCACCACCATAAGAATCGTAATAATCAGGATTAAATAGTACTTGCCCCGGTCGCTATCCAAAACCCAACTGAAGCCCCACTGGGGCAGGCCCAGATCCAGGGGTGGGGCATGAATGCCCATTCGGCCGCCAAAAACCTCCCACCGGCCGATGATATGCATGATAGTGAGTCCAAAACCCATGGAAGCGATGGCCAGGTAAGGGCCCTCCAGACGGAGGGCCGGCAGGCCGAGAATAAAGCCGAAAAAAGCGGCCAGGAATCCGGCCAGGGGCAGGGCCAGGAAAAAGGGCAGCCCCAGCTTGGACATCAACAGGGCCGTACCGTAAGCGCCGATGGCAAAGAAACCGGCGTGGCCCAGGGAAATCTGGCCGGTATAACCCATTAGAATATTGAGCCCCACGGCCATGATGGCATGGACCATGACCAGGCTTAAAAGAAACATGTAATACGAGGGGGAATAAAGGGGCAAGGTGAACAGGAAGGCCAGCAAGGCCACCGTCCAGAACAGGACCACCCCGCTCTCAACCAGTTGAATGTCTTCGTAATAATTTCTTTTTCGATCCATAAAGTAATCTCTTTGGGGAAATCCGATTTTGGATAGGGATTACCTCCATATCATTATTCGGCCTTTTTTGGAAACAAAAAAACGCCCAAAAAGTTAACTTTATTTATATATTTTGTTGATTAATATTATGATATAGTTAATAAAAATGCTAAAAAACAATAAAAGGGAGGGGGAGCAAACCGAGGGTTACCGTTCTTTATTGCGGGTCCCCAAACGATCGACCACTTTTTCGAAATACACCTGGTCCTCTTCAAATTGGGGAGAAACCCTGCGCATCATGTTCAACTTCATGATCATGAAATTAAGCCGCTTCATTTGCTTGTATTTCTCTTCCACGTCTTCGATTCCCCGGAGCATTTCTTCCAACCGAACGATATCTTTCTTCAGTTCCAGCTCCGGGGGAAGGCAGTCGGCATTCTTCAGGATTTTATAAGCCAGACGCAATTCTTCCGGGACCTGGCTGTCGTCCTCCAGTTGCAGCGGTTGGCCCTTTCCGGGGAGGTTGTCCAATTCCCCCTTGCGCAGGGCCTCCTGAATTTTTCGTTCGGCGATGTAATGAGGCAGAATCATAATTAGTCTGGATCGCTATAAGGAAGATGGAAAGGATTTTACCAGCGGTTTTCGGAAAAATCAATCCCCTTCTTAACCGCCGATTTTGGACATCTGGCGGCGGCAGCGGCCGGGAACCGGAGAGAGTTGATGGGGATGTTCTTTTGGCTTGCGGGCAATGGCCTGTTGGATGATATCTTCCAACTGCGCGTCAGTCGTTCCTTGCCGCAGGGCTTCCCGCAGGTCGGTCTCGTCGTCGGAAAAAATACAGGTTCGGAGCTTTCCATCGGCGGTCAGACGCAAGCGGTTGCAGGACGAACAGAAATGGTGGCTGATGGGGCTGATCAGCCCGATTTCGCCCCGGGCACCGGAATACTTCCAGCGTCGGGCCGGGCCATCCAACCCCTGGCCGTTCAAGGGCTCCAGGGCCCCGAGGGTCTGGAGGCGGTCCAGAATTTGATCTCCCGGCAGGTATCGCTCCTCCTGGCACCCGGTCTCCGGTCCCACAGGCATAAACTCAATAAAACGGATATGAAACGGTTTTTCCCGGGAAAGGCGGCCGAAAGCAGGGATCTCGTCCTCGTTGATTCCCTTTAAAGTCACCACGTTAATTTTGATCGGTTGGAAGCCGACGGCTTCGGCAGCCAGGATCCCCTGCCAGACCTGGTGGAAAAGGTCCTGCCGGGTAATGCGGGCGTACCGGCCGGGATCGAGGGAATCGAGGCTGATGTTGATCCGGCGGATCCCGGCCTCCCGGATGGCCTGGGCCTGTTCGGCCAGCAGGACCCCATTGGTGGTCAGGCTGATGTCCTTTATCCCCGGGATCCGGGCCAGTTCCGAAATAAAAGGGATCACGCCCTTTCGCGCCAGGGGCTCTCCGCCGGTCAGGCGGATCTTTTCGATGCCCAGGCGGACGCTAATCCGGGACAGTCGCAGGAACTCCTCGTAGCTCAGGATATCCCCGTGATCCAGTTTGGGCACTCCCCCCTCAGGCATGCAATAGAGGCAGCGAAGGTTGCACCGGTCGGTGAGGGAGATGCGCAGATAATTGAGGCGGCGGTTAAAGGGATCTAAAAGCATAGTCGCTTAATAGTTGCATTAATATGTCTTTTTTTACATAATACCCATTTATAGCGACGCTGTCAACCTCCAACGGGGGACAGGCAATCCGTTTTGACTGTTGCTGTTTTCGATCTCCGAGAAGGAACCGAACAGACCATGAAACCCTTTTTTCAGGTGAAGACCCCGGAAGAAATCATTGAAATGCTGAAGCTTTTCCCGCCCCTGGGCCGGGAAGCCCTGCCATTGGAAAAGACGCTGCACCGGGTACTGGCCGAAGAAATATCTTCCCCGGAAGACCTGCCCCATTTCGCCCGGGCGACCATGGACGGCTACGCGGTTCGGGCCCGGGATACCTTTGGCGCCTCAGAGTCCATACCGGCCCTACTGGCCATGACCGGGGAAATCGCCATGGGCAGGGAAGCCGCCGACCCGATTCAAACCGGCCAATGCCTGCGCATCGCCACCGGAGGCATGCTCCCCCCCGGGGCCGACGCCGTGGTCATGATCGAGCAGACCCAGGCCCTGGACGGCCGGACCATCGAGGTCTTCAAGTCGGTCTCTCCCCTGGATCACGTCATTCAAGTCGGGGACGACCTCCGCCGGGGCCTGCCGGCCCTCCAGGCGGGTCGGCGCTTACGACCCCAGGACCTGGGCCTCCTGGCCGGCCTCGGGGTGAGGGAGGTGACGGTTTATCAGCAACCCCGAGTGGCCGTCATCTCCACCGGCGACGAGATGGTTTCCTTTGACCGGAAGCCGCTCCCGGGACAAGTCCGGGACATCAACGCCTTTACCCTGCCGGCCCTGATCCAGGAGGCCGGCGGGATCCCGGAGTTCCTGGGTTTATCCGGAGACAACCTCAATGACCTCCGGGAAAAGTGCCGAATCGGCCTGGAGCATTTCGACGCGGTCCTGATTTCCGGAGGAAGTTCCGTGGGAAGCCGGGACTTCTCCCTGGAAGTCATCGGTTCATTCCCGGATGCGGAAATCCTGGCCCACGGCATCTCCGTCAGCCCCGGCAAACCCACCATTCTGGCCCGCGTCGGGTCCAGGGTCCTCTGGGGGCTGCCGGGACACACCGCCTCGGCCGTGGTGGTCTTTTCCGTTTTTGTCAAGCCCTGTCTGAACCATCTGGAAGGGGAACTCCCCTCTCCGATCAAACCCGCTCTGAAGGCCCGCCTGACCCGAAACCTGGCCTCGGCCCAGGGCCGGGACGATTATATCCGGGTTGCCCTGCGCCTTGGGCCCGAGGGCTGGGAAGCCGAACCGATCCTGGGGAAATCCGGCCTTATTTCCACCCTGGTCCGGTCCGACGGGTTGATCCGCATCGACCGCTTTACCGAAGGAAAAGAAAAAGGGGAATGGGTGGAGGTTATGTTGTTCTAGAGTTTTTCGTTAACCAATTGATTATTGATTATTGATTATTGATAATTCGTCTTTCCGTCGGCCGAAATTTAAAACAAAAGCCAATAATCAATAATCAATTCTTAATTCTTAATTGTTTAATCAGGGGAGGATGCCCTTTATGAAACGGAAAATCTACTTTGAGATGAAATCGCTGGCGGAAGCCAGGGACATTTTCTTTAACTGCCTCGATTACCCTTCCCTGCTGGGAGATGAAGAAATCTCCATAGCGGAAGCCCTGGGACGGGTCCTGGCCGGACCGGTCTTTGCCCGTTTTTCTTCTCCTAATTTCCATTGCGCCGCCATGGACGGCATCGCCGTCTGGGCGGAAGACACCTTCGGGACCAGCATCGAGCGGCCGAAGCAGTTGACGATCGGGAAAGATGCCTTCTGGATCAACACCGGCCATCCCCTGCCCCCACAAACCAACGCCGTCATCATGGTGGAAAACCTCAACCCGTTTGCTGAGGAACAGCTTGAAATCCAGGCCGCCGCCTACCCCTGGCAATACGTCCGCAAGCTGGGCGAAGATATGGTGGCCACCGAACTGTTGCTGTCCCAGGGCCACCGGGTCAATGCCTACGACCTGGGGGCCCTGGTCGCCGGGGGAATCTTCAGGGTATCCGTAAAAAAGCGGCCCAGAGTAATCCTGATTCCCACCGGATCCGAGCTCTTGGATTGGGCCGACCTCCAGGGGAAACCTTTGCCGCCCGGAAAGGTACCGGAATTCAACACCCTGATCCTCAGCGGTCTGGTCCAGGAATCCGGGGGGTTTTCCGAACGCCGGGGGATCATCAAGGACGAACCGGAAAAAATTCAGGCCGCCCTGGCGGAAGCCGCGGCTTCAGACTGCCAGATGGTGATCCTGAATGCCGGTTCATCTTCGGGCAGCGAGGACTACACCGCTGCGGCCGTCCGGGCCCTGGGACAGGTCCTGGTCCACGGTGTGACCATCATGCCCGGCAAGCCGACTATCCTGGGGGTCGTCCAGGGAAAACCGGTCATCGGAAATCCCGGCTACCCGGTTTCAGCCACAATCTCCTTCGAACAGTTCGCTCGTCCGGTCCTGTATCAAATGCAGGGTCTGCTCCCCCCGGAACGACAAAAACTGGGGGTTTATCCGGCCCGCCATTTTCCCTCCAAACTGGGGCAGGAGGAATTCCTGCGGGTCAACCTCGGACAGGTGGGGGACAAAGTCATTGCCAATCCCCTGCCCCGCGGGGCCGGCACCATTACCTCCTTGACCCGGGCCGACGGGATCATCCGCATCCCGGAAAACACCGAGGGACTTAACCTGAACGAGCCGGTCTCGGCTGAATTGTTGCGGGATGAACAGGTCATCGCCCAGACGGTGGTCATCGTCGGCAGCCACGACAATACCCTGGACCTGTTAGGGAATTTCTTTAGCCTCTCCCACCCGCGTTTTCGGCTGACTTCCAGCAACGTAGGCAGCACCGGGGGATTGATGGCCCTCAAGCGAGGGATCGCCCATCTGGCCGGCTCCCATCTGCTGGACCCGGAAACCGGAGAGTACAATATCCCCGATATCCGGCGTTTGATCCCGGACGTTCCGGTCAAGGGGGTCAACCTGGTCTTTCGCCAGCAGGGCCTGATTTTGCCCAAGGGGAATCCCAAGGGGATTAAAGGCCTGGAGGATTTGACCCGCCCGGACATCGTGCTGATCAACCGTCAGGCCGGCTCCGGAACGCGCATCCTGCTTGATTTTCGCTTAAAGGCCCTGGGGATCGATTCGACGGCCATCCGGGGTTACGAAGACGAAGAGTTCACCCACATGGCCGTGGCCGTCAATGTCCTGAGCGGGCGGGCCGACGTCGGCATGGGCATCTTTGCCGCCGCCAAAGCCCTGGACCTGGATTTCATCCCCGTGGTCGAGGAGCGCTACGACTTGATTATTTCGGAGAAGTTCTGGGCGGAAGAAAAGATCCAGGCGTTGTTGACGGTTATCCGGTCCAAGGAGTTTCAGGAGGCCGTCCGGGGACTAGGGGGGTATGATCTCTCGCAGACCGGCCAGTTACTCTTTTAAGACCGTACGGTTGAGCGGATTTATTTGACGGGGAGGAGAGAGTTCCAAACCGACTACTCACCGGTCAAACCGAAAACGCCAAAGGGCGACGGCAAAGAAGAACGAAGCGAACCCCAGGAGCACGGCCGTCTCGGTCAAAACCGCTTTGAGTCCTAAACCGCGGATGATCACGTCATGATAGCCGGCCAGGGCCCACGCATGGGGTGTAAAAAGGGAAAGGGTCTTCATCAGATCCGGCATAATAAAGGTGGGCACCATCATTCCGCCCAGGGCGGAGAGGGTGATGGCCAGGAGAACCGACAGGCCATTTACCTGCGCCTCGGTTTTACCCAGGGAGGCCACCAGGAGTCCTAAACCGTTCGCCGCCGCCGCCAGGGCCAAAGAAACAAGGATCAGGGCCGGAAGATTCCCGAGCTTCATTCCGAAGGCCGCGACCCCTACGCAGAACATCAGTGCCACCTGAATCAGGTTCACCAGATAGTAAGGCAGGAGTTTCCCGATGAGCAGGGCGGTCTTGGATAAGGGGGCGGCCAGGATTCTCTGGAAGGTACCATCTTTCTTCTCCTGGAGGAAGCTCGTGGCCAGGGTCAGCACGATGAAAAAGACCCCAAAAATGGTGTACGCCGGAACATTTTGCTCTGTGGCCGTGGGGCGCCTGCCGGCGGCAAACCCTTTGGGAAATCTATGGAGGAAGTCCACGCCCGACGCTCCCGGTCCGGCGATCTGCGGATCTCCCAGCAGCGCGTCCCATTGTTCCCACGAACCAGCGGATGTTCCCAACAGCTTGATCAGGCGCTGGGGTATGCCGGCCAGTAGTGCCCGTCGCTCTATGGCCCCCTGGACCGTTCCCTTCACCGAGGCCAAAAGCTGCAGATTCATGGCCGGCTCACTGATCAAATAGACGACCGCCTTACCCTTCTCGGGATCATTAAGCTGATTAAGAATCCGTTCCGTATAACCTTCCGGAAAGATGAGGGCTAAAGGATAGCGTCCCTTGCCGATCCATTGGTCTGCCTGGTCGGCGGTAAGGGGAACTCCCTGGTGGCGGTCGATCAGGATCAGACCCTCCGTCCTTTTAAGATCGGAAATCGCCTGCTCGGCCAAACGCCCGCCCCCCTGGTGAACGACCAGGATTTCGATGGGGGTTCCTTTGCCCCCCGCCTGAAAAACCCCTTCCAGGGCGAAGCTCATTACCAGAATAAAGAACAGGGGCATGGCGAAAAGCAATGCCAGCGCTTCTCGATCCTGCCACAGGACCTTCAATTCTTTGAGCGTAATGGCGATGATCTGGCGAATCATTATTCTGAACCTGAAGAACCTTTCCTGGAATCCTAATCCCTGAGGTTTCTGCCGGTCAAATGGATAAAAACGGTTTCCAGATTCGGTTCTGAAATGTCCAGGGTCTTTAACAGTCCGGCTCGGGATTCCATCAACTCCAGCAGATCTCTCGAGGCCTGGTCCGTGTGATCCGTTTCAATACGGACTCTTTTTTTCTGGTCATCGACGAACAGGACCAAACCGAACCGGGTCATCTGGTCCATGAGTTTCTCATCGATAGCGGCATTGAACGACAAGCGGATAATTCCCTTCCCCGATTCTCGGATCAGGCGATCGGGACTGCCCAAAGCGATTATTTTCCCCTGGTCCATTATGGCCACGCGGCCGCACAGGCGCTGGGCTTCTTCGATACGATGGGTGGTGTACAAAACCGTGACCCCCGACTCATTCAGGGAATGAATACTTTCCAGGATCGCCTCTCGACTTTGGGTATCGACGCCAACGGTGGGTTCATCCAGGATTAGAATTTTCGGCTCGTGAAGAAGCCCAGCGGCAATATTGAGCCGTCGTTTCATCCCGTGGGAAAAAGTGGCCACGGTTTGGTCGGCCCGGTCCGTTAAGGCCACGATGTTCAAGACGCCGGCCATGCGTTCTTTCAAACGTTTCGCCTTCAGTCCATAGATTCTTCCAAAAAAAATCAAATTATCACGAGCCGACAAGGTGGGATAAAGCGCGAAACGCTGGGGTACCAAACCCAGCTTGGCTTTTGCCTCCAAGGGTCTTGAGAAAAGATCGATCCCGTCGATGGCGACTCCCCCGCGGGTGGGTTCGATCAACCCGGATAAGATACCGATCGTTGTCGTCTTGCCGGCTCCATTGGGGCCCAGGAGACCAAAGAATTCCCCCCTGAAAATCTCGAAGCTGAGTCCCTGCACCGCATCGGTCTCGCCGTAGGTTTTCCAGAGATCTTCTACAATAATGATGGGGGAGAGCACCATGGGGAGATCAGGATTTAAAGCGGTCCCTTTCCAGAAGGATTCTGAATCGATAACGATTATACCGCTGGGTCACTATAATGGGGACATTTATAAAGAGGGCATAGAAAACCATGAAAAGGCCGACGCCGGGACGATTCCAGAGAAAGAAAAACGGCGCAAAAAGAATTAGGATCCAATGGGTCAACTCGGCCCGGCAAGTTTCCCGCAGGAAGGCTTCCAAATAGGCTGCGCCGGTTCCGTGCAGTTGTTTCTTCTGAAAACCAAAACGTCCGAGGACCCCCGCGGCATCGGGGAGATATTGTTTCCATTTTCTGATCCCAAACACCTCGGGATAGACCTTTCCCTCTCTCTCCCATTCCCTGCCTCGGTAGAGCCATTGATTCGGGTCGAAATACCTGGCGGGAATTCGAATCATAATGGCCACCACACCGAGGTGAATGATCAACCAGGCCAGGAAATCGGCCACAATTGCCCAGAAAGTGGAAAGATGGATGAGCCTCATCGATCAAATCGTTCTATTCCGCCGTCTTGACATCCCTCCCCTTCCAGCGCACCTTTCGCAATAGGAAGATACGCAGGAACGAGTAGGCAAAGACCATTACGAAGAAGGCCAGCGGGATTTGGAACAGCAGTGCCGTGGAGAACCCGAAATTTCCAATCCGGAAAAGCATCCAATAGATCTGGAAGATATAGCCGACGTCCAACATCAGCCACCCCAGGAGCTCCGTCCCGTTGCCGAAAATAGCCGACTGGACGAGGTGCCTGGTGACCGAAACCCCACCGAACACCCAGCCCGTAACCATCAAAAGGGTTAAAAGCGACATCGCCTTGGCACCGGTCCCGAATCCTTTGCCAAATCCCTCCACCAGCGACCACAATCCCTCCGGGTACATGCGAAATGAAATGGTCTCCTTCCCTCCGTAACAGTGGACCGGTCGTTTCGCTTTCAGGAACTCCCTTCCGATAGCCAGGCTTTCCAGCACCTCGCCCCGGGCCCTCTCGTGTCCCCCCACCCTGAAATAGTCTTCCCTCGAACAGATCATACAGGGCCCAAAAGCCCCCGCCGGCTTTAACTTGAACCCTAACGGGGTGAAGGCCTTTATCCCGGCCATGGAAATGATATTGAAGATCGCCGCGAGTTGCTCCACCCTCCGGTCCATTCTATGAAAGGGTTGAATCGAGAGCAGACCGCCCTGTTCGAGATAGGCGGAACCGATCTTTGAAAGGCCGCCGGGTTCCAGGAACGTGTCGGCATCCAAAAAAAGAAAAAGGTCCCCCGTTGCCGTTTGGGCTCCCTGCCAGCAGGCCCAGGGTTTTCCGGCCCAACCCGCCGGTAAGTCTTTGGAGGCCAACACGATACACCCGGCGCTTCCGGCTATTGCCGCGGTGCCGTCTTCCGAGTGGTCATCGATCACGATGACCTCATGGGGTTTTAAGGACTGCAGCGCTAGGGAATGGAGCAGCCGGCCGAGAGTTCGTTCTTCGTTCCGGGCAGGGATGAGGATGGATAGCTTTTGAGAGAAACGATTGGGCTTGCCGCCTCCTTTCAGGATTGGGATTTTCCATAAAAAGATAAATCCCAAGACCCAAAAACAAACGAGGAAATAGAGTTTGACTGGAACCATCACGGTTCGATAGACAAAGGCCGGGTTTTGGATTGGATCATTTCAAAAAGACTTTTCAGCCTCGAGCCTTTCGCGGCAAAATCTTCATCGCTGATGAAACGCCGGATGCCCGGGCTTCACGGCAAAGAAAGTGCCCCGGCAGGTGGCGGTCACCTCGCCCCGATAGGAGAGCGTGGCCTCCACCACGGCCTTGTTTTGAGTGGATTCCGCCACCGTGGCCGATAGTTCCACCGCGTCATCGATCGGCGTGGGCTTCAGCAGTTTCACCGCGAATTCCCCGGTGACCGTGCAGGGCGGCTGATCCAGGCCGTTCTGGACCATCAGGTGCCAGGCCGAGGTCCAGTTGGAATGGCAGTCCAGCAGCGTCCCGATGATCCCGCCGCAGAGTACCCCTTCAAAGGCTTGGTGATGGGATTCCGCCTTCCAGCGGGCCACCACCCGGTCGCCATCCACATAGCTTTTGATGCGCAGGCCCTTTTCATTGGTCGGCCCGCAGCCGAAGCAGATGCCCCGGGTGTAAAATTTATCCTGAATATTCCATTCTTCCATATCGTTCCTTCCCTCCACCCCTCCTTTGGATTTTGTCAGTTATGGGGATTGGATCATCCCTTCTCCCTGGGCGGCCGCCATTAAGCGCCGATCAAAAGTCAAAAGATTCAATTCGGGCAGGTCCTCCTGGAGGCTTTTAGCGGCAGCCAGGTGCCAGAGATCGGCACCCCGCAGGGAGTAGCGGGCAGACAACTGCCGCAAGTCATTCTTGCGGGGGACCCCCTGCCAGGACCTCCAAGGGCCGGTTTCCAGGCTTTCCTCGGCAGCCTTTACCAGCACTTCCGCCAGCAGCCTCTCCCGGGCTATACGCCGCAATACGGCCGACACCTCCGCGTAAGCCAGGGTGGAAAGGAGATGGTATCCCGACCGGGAGGCCCATCGATGGGCCTCCCGGCTGTGGTCGTCTTTCAGGAGGGCGGACAGAACGGCCGAGGCGTCCCAATAGAGAACCACCGACTTTTCTTCCGTCTTCATCGATTTCGGTCCTCTTGCAGGAAGCCCTGAGCCGCTCCCTCCGGAGCCGGCAGCGGCGGCGGCAAGGGTCTCCGGTTTTTTTTCGAGACAGGAAGCAGAAGCCCCTGCCCTTCCAGGCGGCGGACCCGCTCTTCCAGGGGCAGGTTCTCCGAGACCAAGGGAACGATCTTGGCGACAGGGTGCCCCCGATCGGTGATGACCACCTCCCGGCCGCTTTTTACCCTCTCCAGGATCTTACTCAAGTCGATCTTGGCCTCACGAATACCGACGCTGTTTACGTCCATGGCCAACCCCCCATTAATTATACTCTTTGTAATTCGTTTATAGATGTAGTCTTAAAAAGCACAAATGTCAAGCTGAAAAACGAAACCGCCCATCAACTCCGATACGAAACCCCAGGGCACTTCAGGACTTTGCTCATTCCACCATAGTACGCCGATCTTGACAAACATCTGATGGTCTCTTTATTGTATTTACAGGCAATTTCTCGTCATCCCCGAATGTCTTTATCGGGGATCCAATGTTACCCAAGAAAAACATGGATTCCCGCTCAGAAGCGTTGCGGGAATGACGATTTGTGATCTGTCGATTGAAATAACCCGCGAAACAGGAGAGGAACAGCCATGGAAGAGTTCATCGATCTAAGAAGCGATACCGTCACCAAACCCACGCCCGCCATGCGCCGGGCCATGGCCGAGGCCGAGGTAGGCGACGACGTCTTTGGCGAAGACCCTACGGTCAACGCCCTCCAGGAAAAGGTGGCCGCGCTACTGGGAAAAGAGAAGGCCCTCTTCGTCCCCTCCGGGACTATGGCCAACCAGTTATCCATCAAAGCCCACACCCAGCCCGGCGATGAAGTCATCCTGGAAGCGTCGTCCCATCCCTATAACTTCGAAGGCGGGGCATCAGCGGTTTTGTCCGGAGTTCAATTTTTCTGCCTCCCGGGCGTCCGAGGAATCCTGGAAGCCTCCCAGGTCGAGGAGGCCATTCGGCCACTGGATCACCACTTTGCGGTGTCGCGGCTGGTCTGCCTGGAAAACACCCATAATCGAGGCGGCGGGAGCGTCTATCCTCTGAAGCGTATCGCCGACATCTCCCAACTGGCCCATGCGAAGGGCCTGTTGGTCCATCTTGACGGGGCCAGGCTCTGGAACGCCTCGGTCGCTTCCGGGATTAAACCGGACCAATACGCCCAATGGGCAGACTCGGTTTCGGTCTGCCTGTCCAAAGGGCTGGGGGCCCCCGTGGGCTCCCTGGTGGCCGGCTCAGCCGTTTTTATCGACCGGGTTCACCGCTTCCGGAAGATGTTCGGCGGCGGGATGCGGCAGGCCGGGATCCTGGCGGCGGCCGGGATCTACGCGCTGGACCACCATCTGGAACGGCTGGCGGAAGATCACCGGAATGCCAAAACGCTGGCGGCGGGCCTATCCGGACTGAAGGGAATCACCGTCGATCCGGATCTCGTCGAGACGAATATCGTTATCTTGGACGTCACCCCCAGCGGAATGACGGCTCCTCAAGCGGCCGAGTCTTTGAAGCAGCGCGGGGTCCTGATCCATGCCTTTGGGAAGACCCAGGTTCGTCTAGTAACCCATCTGGGGGTTGCTCAGGAAGACATCGAGAAGGCCCTGGAGGCCTTCAAACGGATTTTCCTATAAATTAGACCGCTCTTATCTCCAAGTAATTTTCGGCGTTCGGCGCTCGGGCAGCCGAAAATATTTAGGTTTCGGATACCCCAGCATCATGGGGTAATGGTGCGGATGACCTTCCGGAATTCCCACTTCTTTTTTGAGCTGCGGTGAGGACAATATCGCTCCCTGAAGCAGTCCCGCCCAGCAAGTCCCCAGGCCCCTGGCGGTAGCCGCCAGTTCCAGATAAGACAGGGCCAGGGTCACATCCACCATCCCATTGAGATCGGATTTGGGAGCGGAGGCCACAATGAGGGCCGGCGCATCCCGCAGTACCACGTCGTAACCGGCGTCCCAGGCGGCAACGATCATGGGCAGATAAGCCGCCTGGGCTGGGAGAGGATTTAATTGGAGAACCGACCGCATCCAGTCCACCGCCAGCCCGGCCAATTCTTTAATCTTCGCCCGGTCGGTAACCACCAGCCATTCCACCACCTGGGCATTGCTGGCGCTGGGGGCATACCGGGCCACCTCGATCAATCCTTGAATGGTTTCTTTTTCCACCGGCCGGTCTTGGAAAAAGCGGATGGACCGCCGCGACCGGAGAAACTGGACGGCCTGCTCCTCGCTGATCGAGAGGGCTCTATCAACCGGCGGGCAAGCATCCACAGGGATCTGAGCGTGACTGAGGGCCCCGTGGGGGCAGACCGCCAGGCAGTGCCCGCAGCGGATGCAGAACGGTTCCGTCCCCGGTATCAGTCCGGGATAGCCGTCCGGTTCATCGAGTCGGATAATGGCCATCGGGCATTCCTTGGCACATATTCCGTCCTTTTGACATTTGTCTTGATCAACAATGAGAAGTCCCATCCTTACCTTCCTTTCAAGATAGAGTCTAAAGCGGTGTCTTAATTATGAAGTCCTTAACCACCCGGGCAAATTCTTCGCCCCGGTCTTCCTGGAGGAAGTGCCTGCCGCCTTGGACGACGGCGTGCGGCTGCCCCTGGGCTCCAGGGACCTTCTTTTGAAAAACTTGCTCACCGCCCCGGGTGATGGGATCCCCGTCGCTGAACACGGTCAGAAACGGCTTCTCAAACCTGGACAGAACCTCCCAGGCCCGGCGATTGGCCGGCGCCGCCGGATCGTCCGCAGCAATGGGCACCAGGGAAGGAAAAATACGGGCCCCTTCCTTGTAGGTTTCATCCGGGAAGGGTGCGTTGTAGGCCCTAATTATCTCCTCCGGAAGATCAGAGAGAGTGCCCATATTGACGATGGCGCCCACGTTAAATTCCGGAACCTCGACTGAAAACTTTCGCCATTGGAGAAAGGCCTTACTGATGGGGAAATCCCCGGTTGGCAGACCCGTGTTGGCGACTACGGCCCGGGCGAATCGTTCCGGGTTTGCCGCCAGAAGCCGCAGCCCGATCAGTCCTCCCCAATCCTGGCAGACCAGGGTGATACGCTTCAGGTCCGCCTGGTCCAGCCAGGCCTGCATCCACTCCACGTGGCGGTTGTAGGTATAATCGCTGCGGTCACCCGGTTTGTCCGAACGACCGAACCCGACCAGATCCGGGGCTACGGCCCGGTACCCGGCCTCCAGAAAAATGGGGATCATCCTACGGTAGAGGAATGACCATGACGGCTCTCCATGCATCATCAGGACCGGTTCGGCGTCTTTGGGTCCTTCATCCACATAGTGAATCCGCAAGCGGCCGCCTTCCCCATCCGGGACCAGGAGGTAATGGGGCTCATAAGGGAAATCCAAGAGCCCGTCAAAACGTTCATCGGGGGTGCGAAGCACTTTCATTTGGGAATCCTTACCTATAAATCTGTTAAGATGTTTCTATTACAGCCAAAAATATTTCCAGTATTTTTGGCTAGACATGGTAGGTCAGGTTGCGACCAACGGGAGCTACCTGACGGACCCCTTCATAATTCATACTTCATGATTTGATAGTCCCCTGTTCTGCAACAGGCGCATCATTTGCTCGGCGGTGGAAGCCGGCGGTACGCGCCGTTGGTTCTCCCCCTTCGGGGTCAGTTTCATCGCTCCCGAAGGGCAGGTGGTCACGCAAAGCCCGCAGCCGATGCACCGGTCCAGGTTCACCCCGGCCAATCCTTCGTCGCTACGGCTTACGGCGTTCATCTGGCAGCGGTCCAGGCAGGTGGAGCAACCCAGGCACGCTGCTTCGTCCACCAGCGCCTGATAATTGGAAAAAGCGATTTCGGCCGGCTTGGGGTGCTTGTTGAGCGCCCGAAGGACCCCGCAACAATCCCCGCAGCAATTACACATGCCGGACGGGTTCTGGGAGGTGGCCGGTTGGGTCACCAGACCGGCCTCCTGGCATTTAGTCAAAATCGCAATAGCCTCCTCCGGGTCGATCTTTCGTCCCATGTCCCGGTCGAGATAATACTGACCCATGGAGCCGAACATGAAACAGGCTTCCAGCGGTTTGCCGCAGGAATGGTCCACGGTCTCGCTTTTCTTGCGGCAAATGCAGTCGGTCACCACAATCAGATCCTTTTGCCGAAGCAGGGTCACGGCATCTTCATAGGCGGCGATGTGCTGGGTGGTATCCACTGCGCGCAGAATGGGGATGGTGCGGAGGAAATAGCCGCCGCTCTCCTGCATGGTCCGATCAAACCCTTCGTTTTCGTACTGCATCACCATCTCGGCCAGGTCCCGGGAAAGGTTCTTGACCTGGAATTCAAACAGCCCGTGGACATACGGGATGGCGCCGTATTTGACCATGCCTTTCTTCTCCAGACGGAACAACAAGCCGCGGAGGGCCATATCCTCCAGGTGGGGGGCAATTTTTTCAGCCGGCAACTCCAGACGGGCGGCCACCGCTTCCGGGGTCTCCAGCATGGGCGTCAAGGTTAAAAACAGGGAGGCATCCGCCTCGGAAAACAAACTCTTCAGGATCTTGATCTCAATACCGGACTCGGTGGCCGGAAAACCCATGGAGTATTGGTCCAGCCGCTGCTGCAAAATGCGGAAAATATCTTCGGGCATAAATTTTTGCTCCTTCATATTTTTATAATTCGGACGGCTTAGATTTACATTAACAATCAATAATCAATTGTTAATTATTAATTGTTAATGGGACGGAATGGGACCCTTTCGAGGCTTTTGTGGCAGCAACCTGCAACCAGGAACCAGCAACAAATTCTATTTTCGTATTAAGCCGCGCTCGCCTTGATCGCCTCCCCCAAGGCCTTTCCATTTTTCGGGGTTTCGGGGAAGCCCGTTCTGTTAACCATGGCGATCGCCTCCGACGGGCATCCGGTCGCGCAGACGGCGCAACCGAAACAGCGGTCGAGATCCATCCGGGGAGGCCCCTCCTCCTCAACCAGGGAGAGGGCTTCAGCCGGGCACCGTTCCAGGCAAGTACCGCAGGCCAAGCAGCGCTCCGCATCGAAACACGGCTCGAAGCCGGAGTAAAAATACAGGGCGGGTTTAGGTTTGGCCAGAGCATGTTTAACTGTCACGCAGTGCCAGCGGTCGCAATTGCAAATGAAACCGACATCTTCCGCCGTGTTCATGCTCATGTGGATTAGACCGGCTTCCTCCGACCGGTTCAAGACTTCCCGGGCCTCCTCCTTGGTCACTTTCCGCCCGCCCAGCCTTTCAATGGCGAACTGGGCACCCAGGCCGAACTGCATGCAGACATCCAGAGGCATCCCGTGAATGTCTTCGTCGCGCAGGGCGGCGGCATGACGGCAGTAGCAGGTGGTGACCGCAATGGGCTCGTACTGATCGATATAAGTCTGCACCTGGTCGCGGGTATGGACCCGATTCCCTGCCGCCACGGCCCGGTCCACGGTAATAACCCGGGTGGGAGGAAAGGTGACTGCCGCCGTATCGGTTTTCTGGTCATAGGCCTTTTTATAGGCCTGGATAAGCCGGGCGAGTTTTTTATGCCGTTCGGTCGATTTTCCCGGCATGAATTGGAATTCCAGTATGCCGGGCATAAACCTGGCGCTCTGGTAAAATTGAACCCCATTCATCTTAACGGCCACGCAAAGTCCCTTGTCGGCCATGGACTCCAGGACCATTACCAGTTCCGCCTCCTCCCGGCCCATTTCCCGGGCCAGGTCCTTGGCCGCGAAAGGCCCCCTGGGCATGGCGTTGTTGACTTCGGCCTCCTCTGGCGTGAAGAGTTCTTCCGCCATGGCGTAGAATTCCGGAATGTCCATTCCCGAATAGCCGCCCCCGCGTTTCTTCATCACCGTCAGTAACTGTTGGTACACCTCTTGGTCCTCCATGCTGATCTCCTTTCCGGATCCCTCCGACACAGCATTCATTAACAATTGATTCATTCTAAAGTCGATTCAACCGCTCCCTTACTTCCAGCGCCTCATCCATGGTCCGCTTGATGAAGTCGGCCACCGTGGGGATGTCGGTGATGCGGCCGATGACCTGGCCGGCCGGGTAGATCCCTTCATTCAGGTTACCGCCCGACCAGCCGTGGCGGCTTAACTGCCCGGTGATCATGGGGATCAGTTCCTCCAGGGTGGCGCCCTGGTGTTCCATTTCGATGATCTTTTCCGACCAGGGGGTTTTCAGTACCCGGGCGGGGTGTTGCAACGATTCCATCACCAGAACAGTATCTGCTTCGTGGGAGGCCACGATCTTTTCCTTAAAGACCGGATGGGCCGGGCATTCCTTCGTGGCAATGAAACGGGTGCCCATGTTCACGCCGTCGGCGCCGAGGGCCAGGGCCGCGACCAGGGACCGGCCGTCCGAAAAGCCCCCGCCGGCGATGAGCGGCACATCAACCTGGTCCACGGCCTTGGGAATTAGAACCAGGGAAGTCACTTTTTCCATGCTCGGATGCCCGCCGCATTCTATCCCTACAACGGAAACAGCGTCGACTCCCAACCGGGCGACTTTGGCCGCATCCCGTACCCGGGCACACTTGTGAAAATGGATCAAACCGGCGTCGGCGATCTGCTGCCGGTGGGGTTCCGGATTCCGACCGGCCGTCTCCAGGATCTTGACCCCGGAATCGATCACCGTCTGGATCAACTCCTCGGGCGGTCGGGGCATGAGGGCCGGGAACAGCGAAACGTTCACACCGAAGGGTTTATCGGTCAGGTCCCGGGTCCGGTTGATCTCGTCAAGCAATTCCTCCCGGGTGGCAAACGTGGCTGCCGGCAGGCAGGCCAGGGCCCCGGCGTTGGCCACCGCCGCCACCAGTTCGGCCCGGCTCAGCACCTGCATGGTCCCGCATTGGATCGGCACCTCAATTCCAAACAACTCCGTCATTCTGGTCTTGAACATGGTCCCTCCATTAATATGTAACTAACCTAAATAATTAATAATTAGCAATTAATTATTGATTATTACTAATTTATCTTTTGCCGCCCTTCAGGTACCCGAGGCATCACGACGGTCGCAGGAGCCGATCAAAGATCATCCGGTCAAAGATCTCGTGCGGGACGGTGCTTTTTGCCACCTTCATCTGCACCAAAGCCCCCTGCCAGCTACTGAGGATAAAATCAGCCGTCTCCTCCAGATCGATCGGCCCGGCCATTTCCCCTTTTTCCTGGGCCTGATCCAATTGTAAAGCCAGTTCCTTCTTCAGCTCAGAAAAAACCCGGTCCAGTTTTTTACGGAAAGAGGGACTGCGATCGCCCATTTCCAGGGACAGGTTGCCGATCGGGCAGCCGCCTTTGAAGTCGTTCTTTCTGAATAATTCCGTCTGCCATCGGAACAGGCCCCGGATTCGTTCGAGGTGGGGAAGATTTTCATCCCCAACCATTTTTTTCCAACCGGCCTTCAATGTCTCGGCATAGGTGTCCACGAGCTGCAGGCCGAAGTCTTCCTTGTTTTTAAAGTGAAAATAAAAGGACCCTTTGGGGACCTTGGCCGCTTCCAGGACCTCAGCCAGGCCGGTATCGCAGAAGCCCTTTTCCAGCACAATCCGGGCGCCGGCCTTCAGGATTCGGTTTTTCGCGTCCATCGGCAACTCCCTACCGGGGAAAACCTCCCCTAAAAGCTTCGAGGTGGGCCGGATCTTCGGTATCCATGACCCGCAAGATATTTTTGAAGGTTACTTCTTTCATGGTCCGCAGGATTTCCCGACTCTTATTCTGGGACCTGGCAAAGGCCAGGGCCTCAGGAAGCAGGTCATTGATCGGACAGGCCTTGACGACGACCTGACGGGACTCCAGTTCCAGGGCGGTGTACCTTCTGCCGGTTAACTGCGCTTCCAGAACCAGCGGGACGGGCAGGGCTTTCTTGAGGATGGCGTCCATGCCGGGAAAAATGGCAATCCCCAGATCCACTCCCGGAAAACAGAAATACCCTCGATCGGTCCGCATGAAGCGGAAGTCAAAAGCGCAGGCCATGATGGCGCCGCCGGCAAAGGCGTGGCCGTTGATGGCGGCAATGGTGATCAGGGGGTAGGTCAACAGACGCCGCAGAAACCGCATCAGGCGATCGGAAATGCGATAGGCCGCTTCCGGGTCCCGGGCCGATTCGGATTGCAGCCATTCCAGGTCCAGCCCGTTGGACCAGATCTTCTCGTGGGCGCTCCCGACCAGCAGCGAGGTGGCCTCGGTCCGGTATTCGATATCATCCAGGAGGCCCTCGAAGGCCTCAAGAAACTCGGGGTTGAACCGGTTTTCTCCGCTCTTCATGGTCACCACGGCTACCTGTTCTTCCAACCGGTACTCGATCGGGGACATTCATCACCCTCCCTGTCTATCCTGGACTACCCCGGGTTGGTACCCTCAGCCGAATCCGAGGGTTCAACGGAAATCATAGTAGACCGGTCGACTATATTTGTCCAGCAATAATGCCTCAGCGGTCATTCTGGTCTCAAACATCATCCCTCCTTTCATAAATGGTCTCAAAACAGTAACCACATCATAAGCGCGTCATTCCCGCAGCGCATCTGAGCGGGAATCCAGGCTTTTCTTTAGGAACAGTATATCCCCGATAAAGGCCTTCGGGGATGACGAGAAATTACCTCTAAATACAATAAAAAGACCGTTAATTTTGGGCGAAGGTCCCTTTTAGAGATTGGAGATAGGCCGGATCGTCAGCTTCCATGACCCGCAGGATATTCTTAAAGGTCACCGCTTTCATGGTCTTCAGAATCTCCCGGCTCTTGTTCTGCGTTTTGGCAAAGGCCAGGGCCTCCTTCACCAGGTCGCCTGCCGGACAGGCCTTGAGGACAACCCGCTGGGCCTCCAGCTCCGCGGCCTTGTAGCGTTTTCCAGTGAACTGTGCCTCCAGAACCAACGAGGTGGGCAGGGCTTTCTTGAGGATGGCGTCCATGCCCGGCATAAAGGGGATCTGGATGTCCACTTCCGGAAAGCAGAAATAACCCCGATCGCTGCGCATGAAGCGGAAGTCAAAGGCGCAGGCCATGATGGCGCCTCCGGCAAAGGCGTGGCCGTTGATGGCGGCGATGGTAATCAGGGGATAGGTCAGCAGGCGCCTCAGGAACCGCATCAGTCGCTCCGGAAACCGGACGCCCGCTTCCGGGTCCCGGCCTACCTCGGTCAGCAGCCACTCCAGATCGATGCCGTTGGACCATATTTTTTCATGGGCACTTTTGACCAGGAGCACAGTGGCTCGAGTCTGCTGTTCGATCTCTTCCAGCAGGCCCTCAAAGGCTTCCAAAGAATCGTAGGTAAATCGGTTTTCGCCATGGTTCATGGTCACTACGGCCACGTGGTCATCCAATTGGTATTCGAATAAAGACATGCCTCGTTTTTCCTTTCCTTAGTCTGAAAATAGAATTCCAGGTCCGTAAGCGCTCAGACCGAGTCGGTCTCACCCTAAGCTCCTCATTCCGGCGGCGTGGGAGCCGCCTCCGCTGAGAAGCTTGAAGGCCCAGCCAACCTCAGCAGAGCGGGCTTCCACGCCCGCGATTTTTATGCTTCGTGGGTAGCCGCCCCGGGCTTGGCGATTTAATGAGTTAACAGCCTCCATCCTTCCCTGATAAGAAAAAAGGCATACACTGCCAAAAGGCCCCCCAGAATAAACAGGATGCTCCGGTAAACCCTTCCGCTCAGCCATTGGCCGGACCTTCCGGTAATCCAGGCCGTCAGCATCTTGGCGCCCACGAGGCAGGTGAAAAAGACCAATAGGAAAGCCAGGGAGCCCCCAGGGCTTCCCGACCACCCCCGTACGATAACCGGCCCTCCCACCGTCAGCCAGAACAAATAGGGATTGGGGTTCAGGGCATTGGCGGCGACCCCTCTGGCCAGGGACTGGGGAGCGGCCCGGCCGGTCTCCTCTTGTATTTGGGGGGGCCGGAAATTTCCATAGGCCAAATAAGCCACAAATATTCCGCCGATAATGGAAATTACCCCCAGGACCGTTCTGAAATCAGTCAATCGGGTAAGGACCAGCAGGGAGAAGAGAATGATCGGCAGATCGGTGATCAGGGGGGCCATCGCCACCTTGGTCCCTTCCCGGATGCCGTGCTTCAACGTCTGGGAAATGACCAGGGCCATCAGCGGCCCGGGCGAAAAGCCCGCGGACAATCCATACACCAGCCCGGCGCTCAATGAAGCCATCATCTATTCGGCCTATCCTTTAATTTCATTTTGAATGGTCTCACCACAGTAACAACACTTGATAAAGCGTCATTCCCGCAGCGCTTCTGAGCGGGAATTCAGGCTTTTCTTAAGGAACACTGGATCCCCGATAAAGGCCTTCGGGGATGACGAGAAATTACCTGTAAATACAATAAAGAGGGTGTTACTAATTCCCCCCGAGGCCCGGGGCCCAGAGATAATAAAATCCCGGCTGCAGCGTCGGGAACAAATCGGTAAGGGGCAGGTCGATCAGCGCCGGTTTCGCTGATTCCGGCCCCGGCGAGGCAACGCTGTAGATATTCTCGTCCGGTGAAGCGGTCCGACGGTACATGACGACCTTGGCATTCTCCGGTAGTCCGGCCTGGTTTTTGGCCTCCTTCAGGGCTTCGGGCAGGTAGCCGATTTTGTCGATCAATTTCAAAGCCAGGGCCTCTTCGGCCAAAAAAATCCTAGCCGAAGCCGCTTCCGACAACTGAGACTGATCCATCTTCCGGTGTTGGGAAACCAGGGTTAGAAACCGTTTCCCCATCTTGTCGATCAAACCGCTGAACATCTCCTTTTCTTCCGGACTGGCCGTCCGGTAAGGTGAGCCCATATCCTTGTTCTTTCCGGTCTTATTGATCTCGACTGTTACCCCGATCTTATCCATGAGGGTGGTGACAGTGGGCCGCATAAAAATGACTCCGATGGACCCGGTTATAGTAGTGGGATGGGCATAGATGACATCGGCCGGCAGAGAAACATAGTAACCGCCGGAGGCGGCTGTGCTCATCATCATGACGATGATCTTGACTTTTTTCCGTTCCTTGAAGGCCATGATCTCATGGTAAAGAAGGTCGCTGGCCGTGACCGTGCCCCCCGGGGAGGCCACCTTCAATAGCACGGCTTTCACATTCGGATCCTTTTCGGCTAACCGAAGCTGGGCGACCACTTCCTGGACCAGGCTGGGCTCCTTGCCGATCAGGTCCTTCCGGGGAGATTCGGAAATAAACCCCGAGATAGGGATGATCGCCACCTTTCCCTCCGCTTTACCTTCCAGCACCCGCTCTTTCAGCGGTTTGGTCCGATCCGGCCAGAGATTGAAGTTGATGCCCCCGCAGCCAGGAAGAAGAACGGCTATCAGGGAATAGAGCAATAAGCCTTTTATTCTGGGGCTGACTTTTTTCCACATAATTCCTCCCAATTTCTTATCTTGAGGTAAGATAGCTAAATCAAATTTTCCCTTTAGTGAATCAACCGCCGGCGCATCAGGCGCAAGGCCAGGGGCAGCGTAATCAACGTGAACCCGGCCAGATAAACCAGGTTCCAGAACTGACCGGCCCGGTAAACCCCTAAGGCCGCCGGCCGGCACAATTCCACTACATGGGTGAGGGGGAAAAAATAGGCCAGAACCCGGGCCCAAAAAGGAAGCTGCTCCAGGGGAAAAAAAGTCCCTGAAAAAAGAAACATGGGGGTGATAAAAAGAAAAATGGGCAGGTTGAAGACCTCGATCGAAGGAATAATGGCCGTAAAGCACATGCCGATGGAGCCGAAGGCCAATCCCCCCAGCAGGGCGAAAGGGAGTATCTGCAGGGCCAAAGGGTAGGACAGAAACCCGAAACCGGTTAGGACCATCATCATGACTACTGTGGCCATTAAGGAGCGGGACGCCCCCCAGACGATCTCCCCTAAAATGACTTCCTCCAGGTTTAGGGGGGTGGCCAGAATGGCATCAAAGGTTTTCTGGTAATACATGCGCACATAGGAGGCGTAGGTCGTCTCGAAAAAACTGTTCTGCATGATATTCACTGCCAGAAGACCCGGGGCGATAAAAGCGGCATAGCTCACCGTTTTCCCCTCCCAGGTAATTTGCCCCACCAGATACCCCAAACCGGCGCCAAAAGCCAGTAGGTAGAAGATGGGTTCCAGGATGGGGGGTATAAAATTTATCTTCCAGGTCCTGACGTACACATCCCAATTTCGCTGCCAGACCCGGATAAACCGCCAGGAAATCGATTTCGCCGACGAAGGAACGAAGGACGAATTGGCCGGATTCATTCCCGCAGCCCCCGTCCGGTCAGTTTCAAAAACACGTCTTCCAGGGTGGCCAGGCGCAGGGTACAGCCGCCGGCACAGAACCCTTGGGAAATCCGGCGAAACAGCCCTTCCCCATCCATCGTATAAATAAAGATCCGGTTGAGTTCCAGCTCATAATTTATTTGTTCCCCTTTTAGAAGGTCCACTAGACCCGGCGCCGGGTCTTCCACCTCGATGACGTTGCCGCCGATATATTGGCGGACCAGATCCATGGGAGCCCCCTCCACCAGGACCCGGCCCTGATCCATGATCACCAGACGGTCGCACATCTGGGCTGCTTCATCCATGTAGTGGGTGGTCAATAGGATACATAACCCCTGGGCCTTCAATTGGCGCAGTTTTTCCCAGAGTTGATGGCGGGACTGGGGGTCCAGCCCGGTGGTGGGTTCATCCAGGATCAACAGGGTCGGATCATTGATCAGGGCCCGGGCGATCACCAGACGGCGCAGAAGCCCCCCCGACAGTTCTGAAATTCGGGCCTCCCGCTTAGAGGCCAATCCGAAAAAATCCAGGAGTTCAGCCGCCCGTTTCCGGGCCTGATCCCGGTTCAAATTGAAATAACGGGCGAAGACCAGCAGATTTTCCCAGACCGTCAGGTCGGGGTCCAGGTTATTATCCTGCTGGCAAACTCCGATCCGGGCCTTGATCTCCCGCCAGTGGCGGTGCATATCCTGGCCAAAAACCTTGAGCTCCCCCCGCCCATGGGCGAAAACCCATAAATCAGCCGGATGGTGGTGGTCTTGCCCGCCCCATTGGGCCCCAGAAAACCAAAGCACTCACCCGGGTAAAGGGTACAGGAGACCCGGTCCACGGCCAGAAAATCCCCAAATTTTTTGGTCAAATCTTTGGCTTCAACAACCGGGTTCAAGGGTGCTCCTTCAGGTTAACCAAAAAGAAATCGGGTTTAAGAGTCTCAACTGTTAACTCTGATGTGTTCCCAAAAAGTCCGTCAGAGAGTGCTTGTCATTCTGAGCGAATGCGAAGAATCTCGTCTTTTAATTAGGTTGCAAGATCCTTCGCGGAGTTTTCCCTGAGCCAAAAACCCGAGACCCTTCGCTTCGCTCAGGGTGACAGGCGAAGGGCTCGGGATGACAGTTTGACTTTTTGCGAGGATATTAAGTTATGAAAAAAAATATTTTTACCTTAACAGTCCCCGGAAAGGTCTGTCAAGGATTGAGGGTTCAACTCCGGAGGAACTCAAAGTGACCTGATTTAAACCAAATTCGAAATTATTATACCTAAATATCTAACTTTAAATTGAAATAAACAATATTAAAATGCGGATTCGTAGTGCCAGGCTAAGGGGAAGGTCACCCGTTTATTTTTTTCTTTAGCCATTTAAAGGGAAAAAACATGGAGACCTCCTGCTGATAATCACGATAGGTCTGCCCATAGATGTGCGTCAATTTGCGCTCTTCGAGCAGAGCCCCGACTAGAAAATAGACCGAGAGGATCACCGACATAATTAAAATGGGGCGGTCCATTCTTTGAGCCCAAATCAGCAACAACCCGCCGGTGTACCAGGGATGCCTGACCATGCCCAGAATGCCCGATAATTTTAAGGGTCCCGGAGCCGACACGAGACTGGTGGCCCGCGAATCCTTAATTTGTCGTAATCCTAAGAAAAAAGGCAAGTCATAGGCCCGCCCACCGGCGACAAAAGCCGCCAGTCCCAAAAGGACCATAAGAACCTGAGCCGGGAAAAAGGGCCAGGACCAGAGCGCGCCTTTGAGATTGGACAGGGATTTGGTATAAGCCCACAGGGGAAGCAAGGTCAGCAGGCTGAACAGGTTATACCCTAACCGGTAATAAGCAAAATATCTTCCCCAACGGTTCTGGATTCTTCCGGTAACCGCCGGGGTGATCAGAAGGCTGTGCAGGCTGCACCAGACCGACCAGAGTACGGCCAATATAATGAATTGAGCTTTCATTTTTCTAACTTTAAGACATCCCGCACTATATTAAAAGGGGATGCCCGTTTAATACGAAAATAACCGGCATCTGTCTGACGGTTAATTTTCATGCTTCGGCGTACCCGCCCCGGGCATGGGGGATTAACAAGAAAGAACAAGAGACGAAATTGGAATTTCGTTTGTAGGAAAAAAGTTAAAGTTTTCAAAAATAGTTCCGATAAAATATGAAACCCACATCCGGAAGTTCCTATTGAATACCAGGCGTATCCCAGGAAGGCACATGAAAAAAATAAAAATCCTTCATATCGACCCCGATTATCAAGGCCATTTTGTTTCTATTCGAAACGGCAAGTTATCTCAATTGTCTCTCCCCATGAATAAAACGCTGGCCATGGTTAAAAAAGTAAAGTTCGACCTTATCCTCTCCGAACCCCAGCAGATGGCCATCATGCCTCCGGAAAAAGACCGTTAACATTCATAAATACGTCATTCCCGCAGCGCTTCTGAGCGGGAATCCAGGCTTTTCTTGAGGAACACTGGATCCCCGATAAAAGCATTCGGGGATGACGAGATATTACCTGTAAATACAATAAAGTCTCGTAGGGAAGGGGTTCATCCCCTCCCTAACCCAACCGGGCACAGTTCACGCTCATAGAAAACATTTGAATCCTCGATCCCCAGGTTCGGGAGGGGATTAACGGCTCGACTGAGCTCGCCGAAATCCCCTCCCCTACATTACTTCCTGCACCCTACACCCGAACCCCTCAACCCCTCTTTTCGGTTATTTTCGTATTAAGACTTGCCTTCCCGTCTAATCGCTGGTAGGGATTAGACTGGTCTTTATTTCTATTTTTCGCGTTACCTTCTCAAGGAAATCAAAGGAATGACCCTTAAATGAAGGCCTTCAAGGACGCCTTTCAGGTGTACGGCAACCGGCGCATGCTCTGCCTCCTGGGATTGGGATTTTCCTCCGGACTCCCCCTGGCCCTGACCTCGGGGACCCTGCAGGCCTGGATGACCGTCGAAAAAGTCGATCTGACTTTGATCGGGATTTTTTCCCTGGTCGGCCTGCCCTATACCCTGAAGATTCTCTGGGCCCCGGTCATGGACCGTTTTTCCCCTCCCTGGCTGGGCCGCCGCCGCGGTTGGATCCTGCTGGCCCAAATCCTCCTGGCTCTGGGAATCGGGCTGTTAGGCCTGACCCAACCCGCCGCCTTTCCCTGGCTGGTGGCCTTCCTGGCCTTTATGGTGGCCTTTTTCAGCTCCAGCCAGGATATCGTGGTGGACGCCTACCGTGCCGAAGTACTCCCCAGACCGGAACTGGGGGCCGGGGCCGCCATCTCCACCGTCGGCTACCGCTTGGCCATGCTGGTTGCGGGCGCCCTGGCCCTGATCCTTTCCGATCACCTGCCCTGGTCGGCGGTCTATGGCTTCATGGCGGCGCTGATGATCCTGTCCGGGGCGGTGACCTTCTGGGCCCCGGAACCGCAGGAAAAAATCGTCCCCCCAAAAAGCCTGAAAGAAGCCGTCTGGGAACCGCTGGCCTCCTACTTCAAGCGTTCGGGGGCCGTGGAAATGCTGTTTTTCATTATGGTCTTCAAGCTGGGGGATGCCATTGCCGGGGCCATGACCACCCCCTTTCTGCTCGATATCGGCTTCAGCCGCACCGACGTAGGCACGGTCAATAAAGGCTTCGGGCTGATCAGCACCATCATCGGCACCCTGGCCGGCGGCAGCCTCATCGCCAAAATGGGGATCAACCGCTGCCTGTGGATCTTCGGCTTCTTGCAGGCCCTTTCGAACCTGTCTTTTACCGTGGTGGCCCTCCTGGGGAAAAACTACCCCGCCATGATCGCCGCCATCGGCATTGAAAACATCTGCGGCGGCCTGGGCACCGCGGCCTTCGTGGCCTTCCTGATGAGCCTCTGCGACAAGCGTTTCACCGCCACCCAGTACGCCCTGCTCTCCAGCCTGATGGCCATGAGCCGGGTCCTGGCCGGCGTCCCCACCGGCTTCATGGCTAAAAGCCTGGGTTGGCCTATGTTCTTCTCCGTGAGCGTCCTGGGGGCTGTGCCGGGGATCTGGCTCTTGACTCGTTTCGCGCCATGGAGGAAGAACGGTCGCGAATAGGCGGTAGAGATGCATCCGGGCTGACAGCTTAGCTTTTACTTGGAAGGGGGAGGGAAGGACCTTGGTGGTGCGTCGAAGGCCGTTCAGTAAGCCGGATAAGGTCGTCGCCTGGATCTTGGCCTTCGTGTGGGTCGTTGGCGGGGGAGTCGCCGTCACCCTCTCGGTTGTCGACGGTCACTGGGGCCTTGGCCTCGCTTCAGTAGGCGCCATTGCCGTGGGCATTCTCTATGCGGTCGCTACACGGAGAGGCCGGCCGCTATGACAGTTGGCGCGTTCGGTGAGGAGAAAAAGAAGCATGAAGACTCAAGTCGAATTCAAATCCGATAAATTCCCCCCCTATGATGGCGAAGAAGAACAAATTAACCCGGGATTATGGGGTAAGCGACTCGCTGAATATCTTCAAGAAAACCTTCCGCAGCAAGGTCTTAAAGTGACCAGTATCGGCATGGAGGATTGGGGCTGGATGGTTGAACTGGAAAACGAAGAATTCCCTTTATGGATCGGATGTGGACATCAGAATGGTGCCGATGATGAATTTTTATGCTTTATCGAACCTTCCAAGCCATTTGTCAGGAAGGGGTTCAAGAAAATTGATACAACAGTCCAGGTAGCTCGTGTCTCAGAAGCGTTGAAAAAGGTCCTCGAAGCAAATCCCGACATACACCACATTAATTGGATGTCGGATGTTAACGGATAACACCAAGCATCATGGTCGAAAGGGACGTTCGGCAAGCCCGCCAAAATGGGCAAAATAGGGCCCGACCCCCCGGGCCTCCCCGCGCCGAAATAATTCGCTTCGCCCGCTCCCCCGAGCCGAAATTGAAAGATAGACCCTATAGGCATGCTTTCTGCTAATCCAATCCCCGCTTTGTCTTGGGGGGACAAAAATATATAGAAGGGCCGGTCCCCCATTCGGGGTGAAGCCGAAAAGCCTCCCCGGTGGAAACCATCTTGGCTACCCGGCTGTCGGGTTACCGGATATCTCCGAAATGCAGGGCCTGGCCCTCGCAGCAGATGACACAGAAGGGTTCCAGCCCTTGATCGATACGGTGAGAACAAAGGTTGCACTTCTCCACCCGGTTGTTGCGGGGGCTGAACCGCAAGGCTCCGAAGGGGCAGGCGGAAAGACAGCCCTGGCAGCCGTCGCACTTTCCCGGATTGAGCACCACCAAACCGTCCTCCCGCCGGACCAGGGCCTCCAGGGGGCAGGCCTCCACACAGGGAGGCTGCTCGCAGTGGTTGCAGAGCCGGGGCAGGAACTCCATGGTCAGGTCCGGAAACCGGCCCACGTACGGTATACGTTGGTTCTAAATTGCATAGACAGAACAGGGGAAGCGGAATAAATTTTGAATATGCCCAGACAGGCTCGATTAGACGAACCGGGGATTCTGCATCATGTCATAAGCCAAAATATCAGCTTGAAATGGGGCATTTATCCTGATATTTAATCTTCTTCGCCTGGTCCGGACCAATCCAACAGGGATTCCGTGAAAACAAAGGGTGCTTTTATTACAGGAGGTCAACATGATCGTCAGGCAATTGCGAGTCGGGTCGATGGATGTGTTTACCTATATCTTGGGTTGTGAAGCGACCAGGGAGGCGTTGGTCATTGACCCGGGTGGAGAAGTGGATCGCATCATCGAGGAGGCTCGCAGGGAAGGGTTGCAGATCAAGTACATTTTAAACACACACGGCCACTGGGATCACACGGTTGGCAACGATCGGCTGAAATTGCTAACCGGTGCATCCATTGTGAGGCACAAACAGGAGCCTGGACCGGATATCGATATTCTTTTGGTGGATGAAAAGCCTTTTCAGTTGGGAAAGATCGTTTTCACGGTATTTCATACGCCGGGGCACACACCGGGAGGGGTTTGCCTATATGCCGAAGGACAGTTGTTCACCGGCGATACGCTTTTCGTAGGTGACAGCGGACGAACGGATTTGCCCGGCGGTCATAGACCGACCCTGGGTGCGTCCATCAGACGTCTCATGGAGCTGCCGGATGAGACGATCGTGTGGCCCGGCCATGACTACGGACCTACAGCCAACTCCACCATCGGGTGGGAAAAGCGCCACAATGTCAACGCGAGAGAATATGGTTATTACGTAAAGGGCGGGCAATAGGGAACATTAGTTCTAAATTGCCCACAAGCGTCGCTCGGTTGCCGCCCTATTTCAATGTGATGGGAATCCGGTTCAGATAAGACGTAGCGATATTCTTTTCCGATATCGAATATTTGAACTAATGTATTTTAAAAGAATTGTTAATAGACTATTAAAGGGATGTCATATCCAGTTATTAACGGTCTCAGAATAGTCTCTACACTGACCGTCATCCCCGAGTGTTTTAATCGGGGATCCAGCATCGCACAAGGCAGGGTCTGGATTCCCGCCCAAAATCGCTGCGGGAATGACGATATGAAGTCCAGGGGATAGTCGGTTCTACCATGAGACTGTTAATATGTTGTGCGAGAAATTGTTTGCCTTCTAAGAAAAAAAGCGGGCATAACGACGCCACCGGCCGCGAAGGCGGAGGGAACCGGCAAAAGGAATAGGGGTCACTTCTTTATTATTTATATACTGCTAATGTTTATCCCTTCACCAAAGATGTCAATATCAAGAAATTGAGCCCTATTTCGTAAGGCGGGGACCACTGGCTTCCGTCGTGTTCATCCACTCCATGCAGGGAGACGATGCCCAACCGCCAGTAAGGCAGCTCGTCAGGAAGTCCCCTTTTCGATCATCCAGGGAGATCGTCGTGAAAGGATGGTGAGGTCAAGAGACTCGCAAGGCGGGACCCGTTCCTTTAACCCGGCTTTCCGCACCAGTGTCCCCTTAAGCTCCAGCTTCCAGGAGTCCGAGGAGAAAGCGTCTTTTTTCTTGATAGGGAGGGACCTTTGGGCACGGCCCAGGAACGCAGCACCCCTTCCATTTCCAGCCGAAAGTCGAGATGGAGATGGGTGGCATGATGTTCGTGGAAGACGAAGCGGGATTTCATATTGGATGTGAGAATCTAATCCAATCCCCGCTTAGCCTTGGGGGCACAATAATACACTCCGGGACCGGTACCCCATTCAGGGTGAAGCCGAAAAACCTCCCCGTTGGAAACCACCTTGGCTACCGGACTGTCCGGTTCCCGGAGATCGCCGAAATGCAGGGCCTGGCCCTCGCAGCAGATGACACAGAAGGGTTCCAGACCTTGATCGATGCGGTGGGCACAAAGGTTGCACTTCTCCACCCGGTTGTCGCGGGGGCTGAACCGCAGGGCATCGAAGGGGCAGGCGGCGAGACAGCCCTGGCAGCCGTCGCACTTTCCCGGGTCGAGCACTACCAGGCCGTCCTCCCGCCGGACCAGGGCCTCCAGGGGGCAGGCCTCCACGCAGGGAGGCTGCTCGCAGTGGTTGCAGAGCCGGGGCAGGAAATCCATGGTCAGGTCCGGAAACCGGCCCACGGGCGCATCCGAATGATCGGACCCCCGGGTCTCCACGCGAATGGCGCCCTGCTCGAAACCGTTTTCAATCCGGCAGGCCACGGTGCAGGCCTGGCACCCGATACAGCGCTCCTGGTCCACAACCAGACCCAGCCTCTTGCTCATGGCATTTCCTCCCTCACCCGTTCCACTTCGACGGCCACGTCGTTCATGTGCATATTGGGTTCATACACCTTGGCCTGAACGGGGTTCACGGCGTCATGGGTCAGGTGATTGACGCTGCCTTCCCGAAATTGATCGATCCACCAACCTTGAGTGATCTGGACCACCCGGGGCCCGACCGCACACGTCACCCGGGCCCGCAGTGTCACCCTCCCCCGGTCATTGAAAACGGTCACCAGGTCCCCGTCGCTGATCCGTCTTTCCCCGGCATCCTGCGGATTGATCTCCACCAGCGGTTCGGGATTCAAGTCCAGCAGGGAGGAAACATTGGCGAACATGGAATGGGTCCGGAACCGGCTGTGCCCCTGGATGAAGGCCAGCGGGTAGCGGGTTTCTTTAGATCCCAGGGGCGTTTCCAGGGGTTCCAGGTACACGGGCAGGGCCTGCCCGTATTCACGCAAGGCCTCGCTGTAGATTTCAATCTTCTTCGAGCGGGTGGAAAAAGGGAAGTCCATCTCCTGGCCCGTATCCGGGATGTTATACAAGGCCTGGGGCCCTTCCCGGAGCTTTTCCCGGGTAATCCCCTGCAGGGAAATATGTCCCGAGTTCAATATGAGATCGATAAACCCCTCCTCCCCGGAGGCGAAGTATTCTGAAAATCCCAGCCGCCGGGCCAGTCCGGCGGCAATGTCGACGTCCGAGCGGGATTCGTTCAGGGGATCGATGACCTTCTGCTGCAGTTGAATATACGGATAGGGGAAAGGGATCAGGTCCGAGAACTCCAGGTAGGTACAGACCGGGAGCACGATATCGGCGTAGCGGGCCGTGGGGGTCATGAACAATTCGGTATTGACGATGAAATCCAGCCTGGGAAGCAGGTCCCGGATGATCTTGCCGCTGTGGGCGCACTGGTTGACGAAGTTGATGAAAGAAAGCCAGAGGGCTTTCACCGGATAGGGTTTCCCGGAAAGGACCGCCTCGTACAGGGGCAAAATCCCCAGGCGGGAATAGGCCGGCTTGGGGGTGTCGGGCTTAAGGAAGGGATCCCAGTTGAGCACGGCCGGCAAGTGCCCGCCGCGGAAGGTGGCCTGGACGTTCCCGGTTACGGCGGCCAGCGTTCCGAGCGCCCGCAGGGAAATGTCCCCATGAAAGGTCCGGGTGAAGCCCATGTGGGTGACGAAGGTGACGGACCCGGCCGAGCCGATCCGCTCGGCCAGTTTCACGATGTCTCCCGCCGGCAGCCCGGTGATTTCCGCGGCCCGGACCGGCGGGTATTGGGCGGTCAGTTCCCTCAGGAGTTCAAAGGACGGCCGGCAGGACAAACCGTTGATGGTATAGCTGCCGGTGAGAGCCGCTTCACCGCCCTTGACCTTTCGTTCCCGGGGCGCCTGGGATTCCCGGTCCCAGACCACATAGTCGCGGCTGCTTTCCAGTCCCATATCCGCACCGCGGAGGAAGGCGCCGTTGTCGTCCCGAACCAGATAAGGCCCGACCGTGTATTTTCGGATGAAAGTCCGATTTTCCAGACCCTTTTCAAAGATCACCTGCATCAGCGCCAGCGCCAGGGCCGTATCCGTGCCGGGCCGCAGGCCCAGATAGGCATCCGCCTTGGAGGCGGTCACCGTGAAGCGCGGATCAATGACCACCAGCCGCGCACCCCGGCCCTTGGCGTCCATGATCGGACGCATCAGGTTCAAGGGCTGGGATTCGCCCGGGTTGGCCCCCCAGACCACCAGCAGTTCCGGGGTGGTTTGGCCCGAGAACAGGGAGCCGAAAAGCAGGGCATAGGGAAACTGGGTGCCGAAGAGGACCTTGCTGCCGCAGGGCAGACCCGCGTCCCCGTAGCCCCAGGCGCTGACCCGGGTGGAGCGGGTCAGGCCGGCCAGGCGGAGGTAGGCCCCGAACTTGGTGGTGCCGGCCCCCGGGCCGCCCAGGACCCAGCCGATGGCCGGCCAGCCGTTGCGCTCTCCGATCTCCCGGAACCGTTCGGCAATCGTGTCGAGCGCCTCGTCCCAGGTGATCCGCTCAAATTTCCCCTCGCCCCGTGCGCCCACCCGTTTCAGGGGATGCTGCAGCCGATCGGGGTGGTAGGTGATCTCCAGGCTGGAGAGCCCGCGCAGACAGATCCGCCGATACCGGGGATCCGGAAAGTCCGCCGGCTCCACCTTGACGACCCGGTTTCCCCGAACATGGGCCAGGATCCCGCAGGCGTCGATCCCGCAGTGGGCCGGGCAGACGGTTCTGATAATCTGGGTTTCTGGTTTCAGAGACATCACTTAGTATCCTTGGGGCTTGATTCTTTGCTGGAGCAATGGAGCATTCGAGTATTGTTTTAAAGACCATTACTCCAACACTCCGAATGATAAATGAACATCCGCTTGCACTATACCTGCTGAATCGGCCTCAGGGCAAGGGGTTTGTCATCCCTGAAATCCACAAAAACACCCGGCCCAACCCACAAGTAGTCACCCCGGCGGATAGTAAGCCGGGATTGCCCCTGGACCCCGGCTTACTACCTGTGGGGGCGCGCTTCGTTCAAGGACATGGGTCGCTTTAATTTTGACGGTTTTGCAAAAGGTGATCATTTTTAAAAGATTAATAAAGGCCCGCAGGAAGGTTCGGGAACCGTCGGGGAGGCAGCCAATGCGGATTAGACGTTCAGTTTTTCCTGAAAAATTCTCTCATGGAACCACACGGCCATCAGTTGAGTGAAGGGAATCCCTTTGCCGCGGGCGATCCGCCTGGGCAGGGAAAGGTCCCGGGAATCCAGACGCAGGGACACCGGCTGCCGGGGGAGGCGATGGGCAACAAACGGTTCGGCCTCTTCAAGGAGTCTCGCAGCGATTTTGGGCGGGAATCCAGTCCCTGCCTTGTGCGATGCTGGATCCCCGATTAAAACATTTGGGGATGGCGGTCAGTCTATGTACAGACTATTGTGAAACCGTTAATATTGGTGTTTTGGGCGACAGCCCGAAAAAACATGCCAGCGATCATACTTTTTTTGGGACACTTCGAGAAGGTTATATCTATTGACATGACCATTTGATCTAATGCATAATTCCGCAAATCTGTCATGTTTTTCATTTTTGGTTCTATCAAAAATCCGAATCGAAAGGCGCGTCATGGAAAAAATTCGATGGCTCGGTTTTCCTTTTAAACGACGATTGATTTTTCACCAGGGATCCCCGGGCGCTTTGATCGCCCGAATCATCGTCCTTCGGACTGGAAGGCTTCTGCAGGTTCCGGCAATCCTCTTGTTTTCCTTCCTGACGATCTCGGGTTCCTGGGGCGACGACAGCTTCACCCCCACTATTGGTCTGGGGGTGAAAGAAAAAACCGGCGCCCTCTTGTCCTTTCCGTTTCCGGCCGACAAACCGGCACATCGCTGGCACACCTTTTTCGGGGCTTCACGCGATTTTGGCGAAGCCGTGGCGGTTGACCTCCATGGCGATGTAATCCTTACCGGAAGCAGCTCCGCACCCTGGTTGGGTCCTGATGGAAAACAGCCATTACAGGCCCACAACGGCTGGTGGGACTTTTCGATTCTGAAGTTGAGTCCCGACGGCGCTTACCGCTGGCATACGTTCCTCGGTTCCTCCGAATATGATGATGGGCACGGAATAGCCGTTGATCAGGAGGGGAATATCTACGTCACTGGAAGAAGCAAGGCCCTCTGGAACGGCCCGGGGAATAAACCGCCTTTGCACGGTCACAGCGGGGATCTCGACATCGTGGTAATCAAATTAGACCCGGCGGGGGCCTTTCAATGGCACACCTTCTACGGCTCCCCGGGATACGACGAAGGCCTCAAGATAAAGTTGGATACCCAGGGAAATGTTTACGTCACCGGAAGCAGCAACGGCCCCTGGGAAGGCCCCGGTCCGGGAGATATTCCCAAACAGGCCCATCACGGGGGTGCTGACCTGTTCGTATTGAAGTTAGGCCCTGACGGAAGCTACCTGTGGCATACCTTTTTCGGCTCGGACCAGGATGACTACGGGGTGAGCCTGGAGACCGTTTCGCCCGGCCAGGTGTACATCGCCGGTGCCAGCTACGGGACCTGGAACGGCCCCCAGGGAGAAAAACCGCTGACCGGCTATCAGGGGGCTATGGACGGCTTCGTCTTGAAGCTGAACGATATCGGGGATTATTCCTGGCATACCTTTTTCGGGTCCGCCGATAGGGACAATGCCATCAACCTTACTACCGATACGGCGGGAAATCCCCTGGTCGTGGGATTCGGGAGTTCATCCTGGAAAGGACCAAACGGCGAACCTCCATTGAGGCCTCATAACGGGGGACTGGACATTCTGGTTTTGCGCCTGGACGTTAACGGGGCTTATCGCTGGCATACCTTCTTTGGTTCCGCCGCTGACGATGCGGCCTATGCCCTCGCTTTGGACCACACCAACCATATCTATCTCACGGGATACAGCGCGGCCGGCTGGAACGGACCGACCTCGGATGACCTTCCCCGAAACCCGCACAGCGGTTATGGCGATGGGTTTGTATTATCGCTGAATCCCGAGGGTTCCTACGCCTGGCATACCTTCTTCGGGGCCAAGCGCCTGTCTGAGGAATCCTTTCGGGGGTTCGATCGGGGGATGGGGATGGTGTTGGATAACCGGGTCCCCAATAACCGGAGCCTTTTTCTTACCGGGTCCAGCGACGCCCCCTGGGAGGGGCCGTGGGGAGAACAGCCGGTCCGTGCCTATACGGGTATATCGGATCAACTGCTGGTGCTGGCCCTGAGGCTGCTGCCGACCCGGCTCTATCTGCCACTGGTTTTTCATAATTAACCGTCTCACCATAATCTTAACCCCAAGGCCCGGTAATGGCCACGGGTGGCTGGCTATTCCTTTCCCGACAGGGACTCTCACCCTGTAAGAAACACCAGGCTTGGCCCACGTTGTTCATTTCATTCAGTTTTACTATTACTAATCATCCCTTTAACCGCCATGGCCACTCCGGTGGTCCCGATGCCGAGCAGCCGGGCAATCTCCGCCAGCGGAATCCCCAGTTCCCGGTATAAATGAACACAGAGGCTTCGTCGGAGTTTCGATACGGCCCGGGGGCGACTCCCGGATTTCAATTCCCGTTCGTTGACCCCGGCTTCCCGGCATCGTTGTTTAATGATTCGGGCCAAGGACCCTGTTTTCTTCCGGGCCCGAATTTGCCGGGCCAATCTCTGGCGAGAAAGCCGAGCACAAAATCTCTTTCCTGCCAGTCATTTTTTCGATGCCCGGTCAAGATCCCATGACCGCACCAGGCATAATTTTCCAATTCCTCCAGATCTTTGACGACCTCCGCCCGGAGGGGATTAAGGTGAATATAGCGGACCAATTCCAGGAGATAGGGATCCAGCTCACAGAGGATCGATTTGTAATACAACCCTAACTATTTTATGCGGATTTTTTTTTGACCCTGGCTTCCGCTTTGGAGCCGGCCATGACATATACCGGTTCCTGCCGGTCCCGAAGGGGTTTTAGTATTCTTTCGAGCTGCTCCTTCTTATTTTCCAAATAGCCTGGTTTGGCCTCTTCGCCGGCCGGGCAGACGGCCATGCAATAGCTGCAGCGATAGCTCATGCGGAACATAAGGGATTGCCAGCGGAATAAAACATTTTCTCCTGCCCCCTCGGTGAGGTTTTCATTCCCGCTCCTTAAACTTTTTCTGTCCCTTTCTCTTTTTCCTTCTTCTCCACCACGCAATAAAGCCCTTCACCGCCCATGATGGTGCGGAAGCATTGGTTGTCAGACAGGCAAGAAGCCCGACGCCGGTCTCCGGCCTGCCACCGTTGAATCAATCCCGGTTCTCGAATAAACGGTCGGCTCATGGAGATATAGTCCGCCACTCCCTGATCGACGATATTTTCCGCGACCGAAAAGGACCGAACCCCGCCCACCAGCAAAAGCGGGAGGCTCACTTTCTTTTTGAAGGCCTGGGCTTCTTCCGAGAAATAAGCCTCTTTCTCTTCGGTGGTGATGCCCGTTCGGGAAGGGCTTAAATTTTTCGAGATTAAAACACCGCCGCTCAGCTCGATGGCATCGAGGCCGTCTTCCTGGAGCCGGGCCCCGATTTGCAGGGAATCCTCCAGGGTCAGTCCTACCTCCAGAAAATCTTGGGAGTTGAGCTTGATCAAGATCGGATAGTCCTGACCGACAACGGCCCGTATTTTCTTTACCACCTCTCCTAGAGCCCTGTACCTGTTTTCCACCGTCCCCCCATACTCATCGAGACGTCGGTTCAAAAGCGGAGAGATGAACTGGCTCAACAGATAGCCATGGGCGGCATGAATCTCCACGCCGTCAAACCCCGCCGTCCTGGCCCTCTGGGCCGCCAGGCCAAAGGCCTCCACCATTTCCCGGATATCCGCCAAGGTCATTTCCCGGGGTGGGGTTTTATAGAATCCTTCCGGCGCCGAGGGCGCCAGCGCCGTTCGTCCGGTCAGCTTGGGATTGGCAAACCCGCCGGAATGGGCCAATTGCATGACGATCTTGCCTCCCGCTTCATGAACGGCATCGGGTCAGCTCCCGGAGACCGGGGACCAGGGCATCCGCATAAACTCCCAATTGCCGGGGGCCGGCCTGGCCTTCCGGTTTTATGAAGGCGTGGCTGGAAATGATTAGTCCTACCCCTCCCCGGGCCAGCCGAATCAATAGATCGACCAGGGTCGGGGTTACCGAACCGTCATCGCCGGCCATTCCCTCAAAAGTGGCCGATCGGACGAACCGGTTGGATAGTTTCATTCCCTTGATTTCTGTGGTTTCAAATAATTTGGACATCGTTCTCTCCTTTTCTCTTTTCATTGCGCTTCCACCCGGCAGGGCACATAGCGGTGCAGGGGCGTCCCCAGAAAATCCCGGTGGGTGTTTTTCGTCAGGCGATTCACATTGACCCCATGGGCTTTACCGTCATAGACCAGTCCGAACCCATGGGGAATGGCCACATGCCCCTTGCGGGCCGTTTCGGTAACCTCCAATTCGATCTCGACAGACCCGGCTTCGGTAGTCACCCGCACCTGCTGACCGTCCATCAGCTTTAGGGTTTCGGCGTCGGCCGGGTGCATGGCCAGGGTGCAGGCCCTTTTGCCGGCGTTCCAGGCCGGGTCACGCATGAGGGTGTTGGCGTTCATGGAGGTATGACGTCCAGCCATGAGAATCAACGGGTATTGGGGATCGGGTCTCAAGGCCGCTTCTTCCTGTTCGGCATCGATCCCCAGGACCGTTCCCCTAAGCTCCGGGATATGAAGATTGATCCGGCCGTCCTCGGTTTGAAGGTGCTCAAAGTTTTTGTCCGGGTCCACCTGGCCGATCCAGATGCCTTCCGGATGATCGATGATCTTTTGAAAAATCTCTTCCCCAAGTCCCAGTCCCGGGGTAAAGCCCACCCGGGTGGCGTTTTCCTGAAAGGACTGGGGTGTCGTCTGCAGGATTCCCCAGAGCGTCGCCAAATGAGCGGACCCCAAGGCTTTCCCCAGGGTTTTGCCGAGAATAAAGGGCAGGACCTTCAGGGCCTTTGGTTCTTTCTGCACATAGGCCATCAGGGCTGCACCAAAGGCGGCCCGGTTACCTTCCGCCGCCTTATAGAGACTTTCGGGGATGGAAGGGATCAGGCCCAAGCGGTCGGCCAGACGAAGCTGGATCTCTCCGGCTTCCAACGGCTCTCCCTCGGGTTCGATGATGGGCCGCCGCATCTGGAAGAAAATGCCGGGATAGGTCAGGGCAAAAAAAATCCCGTCCCAGGATTCATAACCGGACCGGGCCGGAAGCACATAGTGGGACAATACGGCCGTTTCCGTCATGGCCAACTCCGAAGTCACCAGCAGATCCAGACGCTTGAAGGCCTGTTCATAGGCCGTGGTATCGGCATAGGAGCGCAAGGGATTGGAGGCGGAAACCAGGACCGCTCGCAGACGCTCCGGATGATCGGAGAGGATCTCCTCGGGCATGACGTTGGGTGGAAAGGTGGCCGAAACCGGAAATATATTGGTGGCCATGGTCCGCCAGGTCTTGGGATTCCGCTCATCGGAATGGGCGCCGGTAGGCATCAAATGCCCGGGGAAAATGTTGCCCCCGGGCCTGCAGATCCGTCCGCAAATGATCTCGAGGGTCGCGGCCAGGTAGGAGGAAGCGGCGCTGTGGCGGTTCATAAACAGGCCTAGGTCGTAACGCAGGCAGGATTTGGAGGTGGCGAAGAGGCGGCTGATTTCCCGGACCTGATCGAAATCGAGGCCGCAGGTTTTGATAGCGGTTGGGGCATCAAAGTCCATAAACAACGATTTTACATTTTCAAATCCGGAAGTATGGTCGGCGATATACTCTTTTTTCTCCAAACCTTCCTGGAGGATAATGGCGATCATGGCCCGCAGCAGCAGGGCATCCGTTCCGGGACGGATGGACAGGTGCCTGTCGGCGATCCTGGCCGTTTCGGACAGGCGGGGATCGACGACAATGAGGAGTTTGTTCGGGTCCTTGGCAATTCGCTGCAGGTGCAGGGGGGCCTGTGGGATCTGATGGCTCTGCATGCCGTTCCAGCCTAGGATCAGAAAGAGATCCGTTTCGGCCACATCCGGGGCGCCGTGCAAGTATTGGCGGCCGAACATACGACCGTGAACCCAGAACATTCCGGAAAATTCCTGGGCCAGGGCACTATAGTGATAATGAGAACCGAGCCCCCGCAAAAGGCGCACCCCAAAAGCGGCCTCAAAATGACAGGCCTGACCGCCGCCGCCCATGTAGGCCAGGGAACGGGGGCCGTACTGATCGACGATGCCTTTGAGTTTGCCGGCGATCTCATCAATGGCCTGATCCCAGGAGATTCGCTCGAAACGGTCTCCTACCCGTTTTAAGGGATATTTGAGACGATCGGCATGATGTTGATGATAAGCGACATTCATCCCCTTCCGGCAGACATAGCCCCGGCTGCGAAGATTGTCCTTGTCCCCTTTGACCTTGCCCAGACGGTTATTTTCGACTTCTACCTCCAACCCGCAGTTCTGGGCGCAAAGGACACAGCTTGTTTTGTGGGTCGTTCCCATAATTCCTCCTGCTTTCATCTTTCCTATCAATAGATAGGCGGAATAAGACAAAAAATATTAAGAACCAGTAAGACGCATTATCTCCTTCATGACCGAATCAAAACAGTCAGGCGTCGTCACGCGAACATTTTGAATGGCCCCTTGGAGGCCGCAGGAAATTAAGATAGCGTGATCCTTTGGGAAGCCCGTGAATTTAAATTCCCCTTTCTTCTTGCCCTCTGATAGAAGATTTTCCAGCCATCTATGCATGGTAGAAATAAATAGGCGTGTTTCTTTTTGCATCTCTTGCGGGAGGGTCTTAAAATCGGTTTCCAGCGCTCCGCCCAAACAAATCTGTTGCCCGTGCTCTACAAATTTTTTGAATATCAGGCAATAGTTCGTCAATTGATCCGAGTAACGAATTTCTTCACTCTCCATCAAACGGGCCCACTTCTCAAATCTTTTTGCAGCGCGTTGAATAATGGCTACGCCAAGATCGGTTTTTTGAGGGAAGTGATAATGTATCGAGGCATTCTTGATGTTTAGAGCCCGAGAAATATCCCTGTAGCTAAAACCATTATACCCCCGATCGAGGAGAAGATTTTCCGCGGTGTCAAGAATCTGTTTTTTGGTATCTGTTTGTAACCTCATATCGATTCGTTACCCGATTTTGGAGGCGGCAACCGGATTCGAACCAGTGAGTAACGGTGATGTAAACCGCAACCTTAACTACTTGGCTATGCCGCCAGACAAAAAAGAGTTATATTTTACCTACTAATAGGTAGGTTGTCAATAAAAATATATAGGATTTCGGGGACGGGCCACGCAAACCAATTGATTTAAGAGAAATTGATGCCAATCGTGCCCTTGAAAAAGTGGCTCTATCGTTTTTTTTTAAGGCAAAAAGAGAGCTTTTATAATAACATACGGCACGTACCCAACGACATAATATCCCGGGGTAAATCTGGCATATCACCCACCGCTGCCACAAGAGAGATTCGTTATTAAAATTTGCCAAAGACCGCCAGCGGTGGTTGGGCTGGCTTTTTGAAGCCAAGAAGCGATACGGGTTATCTGTCTTGGATTACATGGTCACCTTCAATCATGTCCACCTTCTAGTTTCCGGCGGCCAAGATCAAGAGGCCGTTCCCAGGTCGATGCAAGTAATCGCCGGGAGGACATGCCCGCAAGAGTACAGAAATTATGATACCGATACATGAGCTTCTTAACAGGATCCGCTGGGAAATAGAGACAGCGTTCTGATCTGGAGCCGACTCTTGGAATCGGGGGAGATGGTGCGGGATGATTCGGGGTCGGACCTCATGCCGTTAACCTGAGGATAATTCAGGACCAGACCACTTCAACCGGATAGCGGGCGATTATATTGTCGGAGGTCAAGATCGGGATGCTTTCGAAATGAGCCTGGGCGATAAGCATTCGATCAAAAGGATCCTTATGCAGAGGGGGAAGCCTCCTGATATGGAGGGAATGCTGCATGCGAATGGGGAGCGTTTGAAAGGCATTTTTTTGGATTTGATCCATCAGGTAGGCTTCGGGTTCTTCAGGCAAAATGAGACGCCCCAACTGGAACTTGATCATGATTTCCCAGCCGCTGGCTGCGCTGACCAATAAATCATTCTCCCCGTTTTCAATAATCTTCCTGATCCCCTGGGGCAGTCGGGGCTGATCGGTAATCCACCACAGGAAGGTATGGGTATCCAGAAGGGCTTTCATGATTCAAATAATTTCATCAGATTCCCGGGGAGAGGATCCTCAAAATTTTTCCCAATTTGAATTTTTCCCTTGGCGGTACCCGGAACCCTTTTGGATGGTTTTGATGCATAGGGGACAAGGCGCGCCACCGGCTTCCCGGCCTTGGCAATGATAATTTCTTCTCCCTGATTTACCCGGGCCAATAGTCGGGAAAAATGGGTTTTAGCCTCGTGAACGTTGACGGACTCTTTCATTGCGACTCACCTCTTCAATCAACATAGACTAAGTTATGGACTAAGTCAATAGCCTTGCTTGGCGAAGCGGAATCGGGTATATGGAAAATTGGCCAATTGACTTGAAACCTCTAAGAAATTTATGCTTTACCCCTCATCCTTTCCCATCGACCCCGTTCTTCCCGAGTTGAAGGAAGCCCTCCGCGCCCACCCGGCGGTGATTCTCCGGGCCCCGCCCGGCTCCGGTAAAACGACCCGTGTCCCCCTGGCTCTGTTGGAGATTCTCCCCCCCGGCAAAGGCCGTATCGTCATGCTCGAACCGCGCCGACTGGCGGCCGTTGCGGCGGCGCGCTGGATGGCCCGGGGTTTGGGGGAAAAAATCGGCCGGACTTTGGGTTATTCGATCCGTTTCGACAGTCGGGTGACGGATCAGACGCGCATCGAGGTGGTCACGGAGGGCATCCTGACGCGGCGCATTTCCGCGGACCCTACCCTCGAAGGGGTGGCCCTGGTCATTTTCGACGAATTTCACGAACGAAGCCTGCAGGCCGACCTGAACCTGGCTTTTTGTCTAGACGTCCAGAGAAGTCTGCGGGAGGATCTCAAAATCCTGGTCATGTCGGCCACCCTGGACTGCGGTCCCCTGGCCGCTCTGCTGGGGGAGGCCCCGGTCATCCATACGGAAGGGCGGCTCTTTCCGGTCGAAGAACGCTATGTGGTCCGGGGGAGCGACAGACCTCTGGCTGAAAGGGTTGCCGGCGCCGTAACCACAGCCCTGAGGGAGACCGCAGGAGACGTACTCGTCTTCCTCCCCGGGGCCGGAGAGATATGGAGGGCCGCCGAGGCGCTTAAGTCTCTGGATTGGGTGAGCAAGGCTGAACCGGCCATTCATCCTCTTTACGGAGATCTGCCTTTTGAAGAGCAGGAAAAAGCCATCCTTCCTTCCAAAAAGCGTAAAGTGGTCCTGGCCACCAATATCGCCGAAACCAGCCTGACCATCGAAGGGGTGCAGGTCGTCATCGACAGTGGTCTGGCCCGGAGACTGCGCTATGACCCCCGGACCGGAATGAACCGCCTTTTCACCGTGACCATCTCCAGGGCCTCGGCCGAGCAGCGCAAAGGGCGGGCCGGCCGTCTCGGCCCCGGTGTTTGTTACCGCCTTTATGCCCCTCATGTCTTTCAGTCCATGGCGCCCCATACGCCGCCGGAGATGCTCTCCCTGGACCAGGCTTCTTTGGTCCTGCAATTGGCGGCCTGGGGGGTCAAAGACCCGGGGACCCTATCCTGGCTCGATCCGCCGCCGGTAACGGGTTGGGAGGAGGCCGGGCGCCTGCTGGCTGACCTGGGCGCTTTGGACTCTCAAGGGGCCATCACCCGGATCGGACGGGAAATGGTCCTTCTGCCCCTGCATCCCCGTCTCAGCCATCTCCTGATAAAATCCTTTGAGATCGGTTGCCCCCGGCTGGGCGCCGACCTGGCGGCCCTCCTCGCGGAGCGGGATATCCTGCGCCCGCAGGACCCCCGCTCCGGGAATCAAACAAGAAAAGGTTCGGGACTCAGCGAGCGACTCGACCTGCTCCGAGACTGGCGAAAAGGAAAGCAGGTTCCCCCGGCCGCTGACCCCTTCGCTCTGCAGGCCGGCGATAGGGTGGCCCGTGAACTTTTAAAAGCCGGAAAGCGCCGCTCCGGGATCGCTGCCGAGGAGGAGTCGACGCTGATCCCCAGGCTGCTGGTGCAGGCTTATCCCGATCGCCTCGCCCAAAAAAGAGCGGCAGGGACCGGGCGGTTTCTCCTGGCCCGGGGGCCGGAGGTGCGGATGACCGCCTCAGACCCACTGGCCGGGAGTCCTTTTATCGTCGCCCTCCAGGTCGAAGGCGGCCAGGGGTCCGAAGGCCGGGTGTATCTGGCAGAGCCGGTCTCCGAGGCCCTGATTCGGAAGGAAATGGGGGAGCGGATCGAAACGGTTCGGCGGGTCGAATGGGATAAAAAAGGGGGGACGGATCATCTCCGTCCTGGAGGAACGGCTGGGATCGCTCGCTCTTTCCGTGAAACCCCTGAGCCCTGCGCAGGAAGAAACGGCATCTATCCTGTGCGCGGAAATACGGTCCGCTGCCCTGCCCATCCCCGTTAGCCCGGAAGCCTGTCAACTCCAGGGTCGAATCCGGCTGCTGGGACGGGCTTTCCCTGAAGAAAACTGGCCGGATCTGTCTGACGAAAATCTCCAGGCCAACCCGGAGGAATGGCTGGCGCCCTTCCTGGCGGGAATCCGCAGCCGGGAACAGCTTGCCGGTCTGGATATCCTGCCGCCCTTGTTAAGCCTTTTAACCCGGGGACAGCGGCGCCTTCTTGACCAACGCGCCCCCACGGCCCTGACTGTTCCCAGTGGCCGGCGCATCCCCCTGGACTATGCGGCCGGCGCGGTTCCTGTGCTCGCCGTCAAGCTGCAGGAGATGTTCGGCCAGGCCGATACGCCGACGGTGGCAGAGGGGCGCGTCCAAGTCCTCATCCACCTGCTGTCGCCTGCGCGCCGTCCCGTGCAGATCACTCAAGACCTGCAGGCGTTCTGGAACAGCGGCTACGTCCAGGTCAAAAAAGAGTTGAAGGGCCGTTACCCCAAACACTCCTGGCCCGACGACCCCTGGAAGGCCGTCCCGACCCGGGAGATAACTGGCCGCAAAAGATGAAGGCCAGATCAATCCGGGGGGCGTTGGAGGGTGTTCCGGATTGCGGAGCGTTTTGGCCGCCGGGGTCGGACCTCTGCCAATCAACCGGATCTCCGTTTTTCCTTCCGGCGTCTCGAAAATTTTCGTCGGCAAAAAAAATGGTTTGATTTCAGAAAAAACCCCTTAGAATAGATGTCGACGGCCATAGTGGAATGGACCGATAATTAAAGTTTCCCAGAGAATTTGCCAAGCCTACAGGAGCTTTGATTATTTGCGACAATAACCATCACACGTATAAAGAGGGAAAACAATGACAAGATCAAATTATGGGTGGTGCGGAAAAATCCTGAAAATCGATTTATCGAATTCACGGATTACCGTTTTACAGACCATGGATTATGCCGACCGTTTCCTTGGAGGTCGTGGGATTGCTACCCGGCTCTACTGGGAGTTGGTCAAACCCGAGATAAAGGCCTTTGATCCGGAGAATCCTTTGATTTTCATGACCGGTCCGTTAGGGGCCACCGGTGTTCAGGGAGGTTCCCGTTTTATCGTCGCCGGCAAATCGCCGATGCTTTTGCCGGAAGGATTTTGTTACGGAAACCTGGGCGGATTTTTTGGCCCCTTTTTGAAAAAGGCCGGTTATGACGGACTGATCATCTCCGGCTGCTCTCAAAAACCGGTCTATATCTGGATTCATGACGACAACGTCCAAATACGGGAGGCCTCGGCGCTCTGGGGCCAAGGCGTTTATGCCGTCATGGACATTTTAAAAGAAACCCACGGGAAAAATGTGCGTTTTGTCACCACGGGTGTTGCCGGGGAAAATAAGTGCCGCAGCGCCAATCTGCTGACCGACAACGAAGGGAGCGCCACCGGCGGTTTCGGGGCGGTCTTTGGGGCAAAAAACCTTAAGGCCATTGCCGTATTGGGAACCGGAAATCCTCAGATCGCTCATCCCGACCAGTTGAAAGAACTCAATAAACGTTCTCTTTTTCTGAATAAAAACGATTTCCAGTTCAATCCGTTTCCAAAAGAACAGGTTCGCCAAACCGGAAAAGCCTCCTGCTATCAATGCGGGTTGGACTGCATTATGCGCAATGCCTACCAAACCGCTTCCGGCAAGAAGGCCGTCCGGAAATGCCAGGCCATGTTTGTGTATTTCCCCTGGGTGGCCCAGCGAAAAGGCGAGCCCATGGAAACAGCCGTGGATGCTACCGGAATCTGCAATGATTTGGCCCTCTGCACCATGGAAATGTATAATATTATCGATTGGCTGGCGCGCTGTCAGAAAGCCGGGTACCTGGCCGATAAAGACACCGGACTTGACATGACGCAGCTTGGGACCAGGGCGTTTTTTGAAAAGCTGGCCCATATGATCGCCCATCGGGAAGGATTTGGTGAACTATTAGCCGAAGGACTGATGCGGGCCGGGAAAAAGCTGGGACCAGAAGCCCAGGCCCTTTTCCCCGAGGGAGTGTCCGACGTGGGAGACCAAGCGAGCTATTCCGCGCGGGAATATCTGATGAACGGGCTGCTGTATGCCTTTGAACCCCGGCAGCCGATTGCCATGCTTCATGAAATCAGCCGGCTCGTGGGATATTGGGTTATCAATCAGGGTGATCCCCAGGCGTCCCCGGTGACCCATGATGTTTTTCGCGCGGCGGCTGCCCGCTTCTGGGGGCATGAAAAAGCCTGGGATTTGTCCACTCCGGAAGGAAAAGCCCAGGCCGCCGTCAAAACCATGGATCGGACTTTGGTCAAAGACAGCCTGCTGCTGTGCGATTCCGGCTGGCCCATGATGGTCTCCTGGAATACGCCCGACCATGTGGGAGACCCCGCCTTGGAAAGCCAACTATTTACGGCGGTCACCGGAATTGACGCCGATGAAAAATCGCTTCATCAATACGGCGAACGCATATTCAACCTGCAGCGGGCGATTCTGCTGCTTGAAGGTCGGCGTCCGCTGACAGACGATATTCCGGGCGAATTTAATTTTACCCATCCGGTTTATTACGTTTTCATGAATCCGGAAGTTATCGTTCCCGGTCAGGGGAAAGAAGTGATCAGCCGCAAAGGTCAGATTTTAGACCGGAAAGTCTTTGAAATCTTGCGGAAAGAGTTTTATGAACTTCGCGGCTGGGATCCGGAAACGGGCAGGCAAAAGGCAAATACGCTGGAACGGCTGGGGTTATCCGACGTGTTACCGGATTTGAAACAAATGAATAGGATAGCCTGAAAAAGGGACCGACTGCCAGCATTTCATAAGCCCGGGGAGAGGACCTCGATTCCCACCCGAACCGCCCCCGCGCCCTCTTTCCGCTCCAGCAGTTTTCGATACATAAAGGTGTAGGCGACCATAGTGGCCGGCAAAGTGACCAACAGCCCGACGGCGAAGGCCATCAGCCCCAGCAGATTGATCCCCAAAACCAGCAAAAAGAATAGAAACACCTCCCTTTTGACGCCCGACGTAATCTCGGCACTCTTCTTGAAGGCCTCTTTTAGTCCGAAGTTTCGGTCCACAATCAGAAAGGGGGCAAATTGGTATTGGATACTCCAAATGATCCCGGGGATCACCAACAGCAGCAGTCCGCCCAGGATGATCAGCAGGAACAGGAGGTTCCCCGCCACATAACGTCCAAAGGTCGTCAGGTCTCCGAACAGCTCGCCATACCTTGGCTGTTGACCGTCCACTAGCCTGAGACTGATCCGGACCAGCCCCATCTGCGTGGCCATTTGAACCAGATAGCCGCACAGGGTCCAGACCAGGGCCAATACCGGCGCCGCCTCCATGGTCTGCCACCTTCCCAGTTCCGGCAGGGCGTTCAGCCCCAGAATCAGCAGCATCAAGCCCATTAAAAAAACCAGTTGGGCTTTCAGGGTCTCCCACCCGAAGCGCAGGGCCTCTGCCTTGGAAAATGTTACTGTCACCTTTTATCCCCTATGGTCTCAAAATAGTAACAACATCAGAAAACGTCATTCCCGCAACGTTTCTGAGCGGAAATCCGGGCTTTTCTAAAGGACTATCGGATCCCCGATAAAGACATTCGGGGATGACGAGAAATTACCTGTGAATGCAATAAAGAGCCCGTTAATAAATGCAAGATTTTTCAGGGAGTTCACCCTCCGGCGAAGACTGAGATCCTTCAAGGAATGATTCCAGCGCCTTCATCAGTTCCGCCTCCGACCCGCTGAAAAAATGGTCGGCCTCCGATATGATTTTCACCGGCGGCGGGGGATTCATTTCTCCAAAGACTTTGTGAATCTCCTCCACCGGACCGAAGGAGTCCCATTCCCCGGCAATGACCAGCCTTGTCTTCGAGTCGCTCTTCAAAAAGGAAAAATCCAGAATTGTTTGAGGGGGGGCCACCAGGATGGATCCGACCACCTCCGGCATATCCAGGGCCGCCTGGGCGTTCACCCAAGCCCCGAAGGAATAACCGACCAGATAAATTTCCTTGATCCCCTTCTTTTTGAGGTACCGAACCGCCGCCCGGACGTCCTCCTGCTCCCCTACCCCTTCACCATACTTCCCCTGGCTCCGACCCGCCCCGCGGAAATTAAACCGCAGCGTGGTCCAGCCCTTCCCGGCAAAGACCTCCTGAACGATCCCCACCACCTGGTTGCGCATCTCCCCGCCGTACAGGGGATGGGGATGGGAAATGACCACCCCCCGGTCGCCTTCCCCACGGCTCAAAAGGCTCTCTAAGGACAAAGTCCCCGAAGGAAAGGTTATTTTCTCCTCTTTACCGGTTTTCATGAATCTCCTTTCCCATAGCGGGTGCCCGCCCCGGGACTGGGGGTTTAGTAGGATCGGCGACCCCGCCGACCGATCCCGGGTTCGGCTCTCTCCTTCTGTAGCACAGTCGCCTCCGGCTGTAAATAATTGAAGCAGCCAAAAAACAAATTCCTTTCAAACCCACCCTATTCAATTGGATTTACAGAAAAATTCCTTGACAACCCTATTTTTCTAAAATAAATTCGAACGAAATTTCTTTCATTAAAATAATTAGGCGTCACGTAGCCAACGAACCAATACGATCAAAACTGCCATCAAAAGGAGAAACCGAATGAAGCCAAGCAAAATCAACCTGGCCTTTTGCGGCGCACTGGCCGTGCTCATCCTCGGGCTGGCGCCGATACAGCGGGCGGAGGCCTGTTCCCGGGTTCTGTGGAACGACAACAAGCTGGCGGTAGTGGTCGGGCGGACCATGGACTGGCCGGAATCGACCGAGCCGGTTCTCACCGTTTTCCCGCGCGGCCTGAAGCGCAATGGCGGCCGCCTCGGGTCGGTCGAGGTCGTCAAAGACAACCCGCTGACCTGGACAACCAAGTACGGAAGTCTGGTCACCACGGTCTACGGCATCGGCACCGCCGACGGATTCAACGACCGCGGCCTGGCGGCCCATATGCTCTATCTCAACGCGACCGATTTTGGACTTCGAGATCCAAGTAAGCCGGGAATCCACGCCGGACTTTGGGCGCAGTATCTTCTGGACAACGCCGCGACGGTCAAGGAGGCCCTCGCCTTGCTCGATAACGTGCAAATAGTCATGGCCGAGGCCAGAGGCACCAAGGCTACCGTCCACCTGGCCATTGAGGATGCCGGCGGTGATTCCGCCATCATTGAGTACATCGGCGGCAAACGGGTCGTTCACCACGGTCGTGAATTCAAGATCATGACCAACGATCCGCCCTATGACGACCAACTCGCCTTGTTAAAAAAACAGGACTTTTCCAAACCCAGCAGCGACACGCCTCTGCCCGGCAACGTCAAGCCCACCGATCGCTTCCAGCGCGTCGCCTACTATTTGGCGATGCTGCCCGAGCCCAAGACCGAACGGGAAGCAGTGGCCGGCGTGCTGGCCATCGCCCGCAATGTCTCGGTCCCATTTGGTGCGCCTTACAAGGGCTTCGGAATCTATAACACCGAGTACCGGACGGTGATCGACCTCACCAGCAAACGCTACTTTTTTGAGTTGACAACCAGTCCGAATGTGATTTGGGCGGACTTGGCGAAATTCAATCTGGCCCCGGGCACACCCATCATGGTCCTGAACCCGGACAACATCACCCTGTCGGGAGAGGTATCAAAAAAGTTCCGGAGAGCCTCGAAAGCGCCATTTTGATCACTTCGGCCCTCTCCTGAACTTTATAAAATATTCCGTCAAACCGATACCAAGCCAATTACGAGGGGGTACTGGCCCTGGTGCATAGTCAATTTCTGGGATGGCCGGGCGCCGTGCCGCAACCGATTGATTGAAAGGATGATATCAATAGCCCGTACCCGGCGGGCCGGATTGCGGGTAGTCCCAGCCATACCCCCAGCGGAAACAGGTGGGGAGCCACCAGACGCCGCCTACCCGAACCCCGGCAACCATGATCCCTGCCATAGCAGGATAACCGCGGTCGGCTACGCACTGCTTTAGTGCCCGATCCGCTTTTTGCCTCTCCTCTCTGATTCCGCCCCGCCAGTAGGCCAGGTCGTGGACAACGCAACACTCCAGCCAGTCGCCGTCAAACCACAGGGAACAGCCGTCCGAGGTGAAGGCCGTGGGAGGCAGCGGTTCGGTCAAGGCCGCTTTTTTAAGGATCTCCTCCCCAATCGGTTTAACGGTATCCGACATGCGGCAGCAGCCGGTCATCAGGATGACCGGGAAGATCAGCGTTGCAATGGTTAAGCCTTTTCGCCTGACGGTCATAAACAGCACTCTTTGTGCTCTGATTTTATTTCCCATTATAACGCCGAAGATTGACGGCCCGTCTCTCTACCCGGATCCACCGGAGTCTCCCCTCCCCCTCCATCTTACTTATTTCCCTTATCTTTATGCCCGGGAGGTCCTCCTCCGTCTTTCTTGTCTCCTTTGCCTTTTTTCCCCGGAGGTCCCCCATCCTGCCATTTTTCGTATTTTGGTTTAACCCTCCCATATCCTTCATCCCGATATCGCGGGGGGGGTCCTTTGGGACGCCAGTACTCTGTCCGCCAATCATGGTCCCTATCCCAGTATCTCTCCCTCTCCCACCGAGCCCGGTATTTTTTGAACTGTCCATAGGGAATAGGCCGGTACCCCGGCGGTATCTGCCGGTAGTCCGGTGGCAGAGCGATCACGGCCCGGGGGACACGGGGGGGCTCTACGAAAACCCATGGCCCATTATAGGAACGGGCTCGGAACCAGTGGTCTCGGTGTGGCCGATACCAGTAACCGCCGTAAAACAGAATATCGACATCGATGGTCGGAGGGAAATACACATAGGTCCGGGGGATCGGAATCATGGGCGGCGGGAACGGGATCACCAAGGGCGGCGGCAGCGGGATGCCTATCCCGACGTTGACGTTCACCTCGGCGGGGGATGGAACGGCTGACCAAAATAGTCCGACAAGAATTGCCCCGACAATAGCCAGACCAATTTTTATTTTCTTCATGGCGGGCCTCCTTTTATCTTTATGCTTGATCCCTTTAAGGAGATCATAACACGTTAGACCCCGTATAATGTTTTAAATTAAATCGGCTGGGTATATAATACGTAACCGGACTGGAACTGTAATCTGCTTTCGGTCCCAGGCGGTCGGAAAAGCTGCCGATCTTCAGGCGACCGCACGCGTCCTTAACCCGGATCCAGGATCCGGATAATGGCCTGCCGGCCAGGGGAGAGCCGAAAGCCGGCCAATGGTGTTTTAGGGGGGGCCGCTCCCGGTGTTTGCACGGATTAAAGAGATTCCCATTCGGTGGGTGATCGCCCTGGTAATCGTCCTGGCCCTGTTGTTTTTAGGGGTTACCCTGATGCTCGGGCTGCGGTCGGTTCATCTGGTTACCCGTCTGGGTGAAGATCTTTTCAATCAGTATCAACTCACCCTGGCCCGAAAAATCGCCGAAGACATCCAAACCAAAGTTCTGGAGTATGAAAACAGCCTTCTGGAAATGAAGCAATTGATCGGCGGTCAAGGAATGAAAGCCACGGACAACCTGGCCATCCTCTCCCTTTACAGCCATTTGCAGAACCAGGGAATCGCTGAGTTTCAGGTCATAGATCCCCGGGGCCGCTCACGGTTCGGGTTGGGATTTTTGGAGACTCCCCCGGACATCATCGATCAGGTGCTGATCCGGACTCGCGAACAAAAAGGGCTGGACTGTATTTTCATTACGGTCCCTTTCCGGCTTCCCGGACAAACGGACCCGAATTTGTATATGGTTCTGGCCACGGCCGCCTTCAGACCGGACGGTACTTACGGCGGCGCCTGCTTTCTGCGGCTGGCCGCCAATATGATCGCCCTGCAGGCTTCCATGAATGTGGTCCCGGGACGCAGCGGGTATGTCTGGATCCTTGATCCGGAAGGTTTTTTCCTGGCTCACCATGACCTGACATTTGTGGGCCGGAGCAGTTTTGAGATCCGCCGGGAAAAGAATCCCCAATTCTCCTACCAGACCATTGACCGCCTGACCCGGGAACACTTGTTAAAAGGCGAGGAGGGCACTTCAAGATATGAAACCGGTTGGCACCGAAATACCGTGGGCCGGATAACCAAGCTGATTGCCTACACGCCGGTCCGGTTCCTGGCCCAACCGAAGGACCCATCGATCCCACCCTCCTACGCGCCGGCCTTCTGGTCGGTGGCGGTGGTGTCTCCGGAAAGCGAAGTTTCCGGCCTCTTGGCGGCGGTCAGCAGGCAACAATGGCAGGTCGCCGGACTGCTTACCCTGACCATTGTGTTATCGGCGGTGGTGGCGATCATCATCGCCCTCAGGTGGTCGTCCACTCTCCGACAGAAAGTGGCCCGGAAAACCGCGGAACTGGAGTCCGCTCAAAAGAAACTGCTCCACGCCGAACGGTTGACCGCCGTCGGGCAGGGCGTGGTCCGCGTTTCCCACGAAATCAAGAATCCGCTGATGGTCATCGGGGGTTTTGCCCGCCAGGTGGCCAGGAAAATCCAGGGGGATGACCCCTCGGTGAAAAAACTGAACCTGATCGTCGAAGAGGTCCAGCGGTTGGAAAAATTGCTGACCGAAGTGCGCGATTTCACCCGGGTCAGGGAACCGGCATTGCAGGAGGGCGACATCAATCGCGTGGTCCAGGCAGTGGCCGACCTGATGGAATCCACGCTGTCTTCGGCCGGGATAAAACTCGAGCTTCAGTTAGGGCCCGATCCGGGGCTCAGCCGGTTTGATCCGGATCAAATCAAACAGGTGTTGATCAACCTGGTTAAAAATGCCATGGAGGCTACGCCTCAAGGGGGGCGGATTACCATTCGAACCCGGGGGGAACGCCAGGGGATTGTCGTGGAAGTTAAAGACACCGGCCTGGGCATCACCCCGGAACATTTGAACGAAATATTCAATCCCTTCTTTACCACCAAGGAAAAAGGGACAGGCCTGGGTCTGGCCGTATCCCTTAAAATTCTAAACGATCACAACGGAGAGCTGCAGGTTTCCAGCCAGGTGGGCCAAGGGTCTGTTTTTACCGTCCGCCTCCCCGGCATCGGATAGGACCAAGTGGACTTGCCGAACCGCAAGCTTCGTTCCACAACGAAGGCCGGTTTTGATCAAAGACGTCTGGAAGGGGGAAAAAGAAAAATTTATGTCTTCTCCGCCAAACCTTTTTAAAGTTCCCGAAAATCCGGGGGGCCTGACCCGGCGACGGTTCCTGGCCGCCGCCTGTGCGGGGGCCGGTTTTTTCCTGGGGCATCCGATCTGCCGGTCGGTGGAAGGGTGGGGGAAATCCCCGGAGGCCCAGGCCCAGGAACTCCGGAAGGGCTGGATCGGGTCCCGGCCCTCCCCTTATTATATCTCCCTGGGGAAGGGGCAGATCCAATGCACCCTCTGCCCCCGGCAGTGCCAGGTCGGGCCCGGCGGACGGGGAGACTGCCGGGTGCGGGAGAACCGCCAGGGGGTCTACCATTCCCTGGTCTACGGCAATCCCTGCGCCGTCCGCGTGGACCCGGTGGAAAAGAAGCCTTTCTTCCATCTGCTTCCGGCCAGCCGTTCCTTTTCCATCGCCACCGCCGGCTGCAATCTGCACTGCAAGTTCTGCCAGAACTGGGAGATCTCCCAGGCCGGGCCGGAGGAGACCTTCAATTATGACCTGCCACCCGAGCGGGTGGCATCCTTGGCCCTGGAACAGCGCTGCGCCTCCGTCGCCTCCACTTATGTGGAACCGACGATCTTCATCGAATACATGATGGAGGTGGGGAAAGCGACCCGCCCCAAAGGAATTCTGAACACCTGCCATTCGAACGGCTACATCAACCCCCAACCCCTGAACGATTTGATCCCCCACCTCGATGCCGCCTGTATCGATCTGAAGGGATTTCGGGAGGAATTTTACCGGGACCTGGCGGAAGGGACGCTGGAACCGGTGCTGAATACCCTTAAAGCGCTGGTTCGAAAAAAAGTGCACCTGGAGCTCGTCAACCTGGTTATTCCCACCCACAACGATCAGCCGCCTTTGATCGAGGCCATGTGCCGCTGGATCGCCCGGGAATTGGGGCCGCAGATCCCGCTCCATTTCAGCCGCTTCCATCCCCTGTATCGCTTGAAAAACCTGCCGCCGACTCCGATAGCCACCTTGGAGAGCGCCCGGGCCCTCGCCTTAAAAGCCGGCCTGCATTATGTTTATATAGGGAATATCCCCGGCCACGAAGGGGAGCATACCTACTGCCCCCAGTGTCAAAAACCTCTTGTGCGGCGCCGGGCCTATCAGGTACTGGAGGTGAATCTGAAGAAAAACCGCTGTCCTCAATGCGGCCGGGAGATTTATGGGATCTGGGAAGTCCTGGGCCCGCCGGCCAAGGGGAAGAACGTTTAATGCCACCCAAAATAATGAACATTGAACATCGAACGTCCAATCTTAAATGAAAAACAAATGCCTATTGCCGATTGCCCATTCGATGTTGGAAGTTCGATGTTCGACGTTCAACTTTTCAGGCGCCCTTCCACCTAATATTTACTAAGAGGGCCCCTCCCCGCCTCCCGGCATCCTCCAGGCCCACAGGGCCAGGGACAGGAGCAGATTGAGCAGACTCAGAAAGATCAGAGTCCGGGTTATTCCCCAGGCGGGCAGCCAGAGGAAGGAAACGAGCAGGCTCCCCAGCGCGGCCCCCAGCAGGTCGGCGCCGTAAAGGCCCCCGGCCGTCAGGCTGACCGACCGGCTTAATTTCAGGTGAAGACGGGTCCCCAGCAAGTAGTGGGCCCCCCCCAGTAACCCCGCCAGCAGCATAGCCAGATAGAAAGTCAGATTGATCACTCCGAAGGGCAGGCCAGTGATCCCCGGTCGGGTCTGCAGAAAAGCCCAGAGGAGCAGGGGGACAAGTCCCAGGCTGATTTGCAGGATAATCAGCGGTCCTCGGGAGGTCGATGCGCTTTCCGGTTTCCGGGAGACCCAGAGAGCGCCCAGGGACAACCCGGCCATAAAGCAGGCCATGAGCAGACCGATCTGGAGATAGAGATAACCGACGGCAATCTGGTAAAGCAGCAGGATCACTACCTCCAAAGCCAATCCGGTTAACCCGGCGGCACCCACGGCGGCGGCCACCGGCACCATAGAACCCGATCGGGGGAAAAATCTCCAGGATAGGGATAGTCCCAGCAGGATGACAGCCAAACCGGCCAGCCAGAGCGAATAAGGGATCGAAGCCACCGCCTGGAACCCTCGGGCCAGGGCCGGGTCCCGGACGGCCAGATTATACGCGGATTGATGAAGCGTGCTTACCGGCCGGAGGTCCCGGTTGATTTCCCCGGTAGAGGACTGTTGCCACAGTCGGGAAAAATACTGCAGGCGCCAGGGGGAAAAAGTGGTTTCAATTTGCAGGGGAGTAAGATACTGGAGGGCCAAGGATCGGCTCTGCCAACGCGTGAGGAGCGATGCGGGATCTTGGCCGGCTTCCGGCCCTGCGTTGAATCCCGCCAGATAGAGATCTTCCGCCGCGAAAACCAGCACCCGGGCGAACACGGCCCGCAAGGTGTCGGCCAGGATAGCCAGCCCTTGCGCTTGCCCGGGACCCATCAGATCCGCAGCGCCGGCCTGAGGAAAGACCAGCAACCCTCCCGGCCTCAGACGGCCGGAGGCCAGACGAAAAAATTCCAGGGTGTAAAACCGATTCAACTGCAGGTTGTCCGGCCCGGGGAGGTCAAGCAGGATGACATCATAGGTCTCCCGCGATCGCTCTAAAAACCGGCGGCCATCTCCCCAGGCGATCTTTACTCTGGACGGGTCCGGAAACCAATCTTTCCATTCAGACAGGACCCGGCCCACGGTTTCAAACCACCCCCGATCGAGTTCCACAAAATCCACCTTCGAAACGGAGGGATGCTTTTGGACTTCCCGCAGAGACCCGGACAGCCCCCCGCCGATCATTAAAACGCTCCGAGGCTGCGGGTGGAGCAATAAAGGCAGATGGGTTTTCTCTTCAGCGCGACGCGGATCCGGGTGGCTGAACTGATAGACGCCGTTCAGAAAAAAATCATACTGGCCTGCCTTTTCAACCAGTGCCAGACTGCCCAGGGGTGTTTCCCGGGCCTGGCGAAGCTGATAGGGCCGCCATTGAATTCCCCGGCTGAACCGGTCGATTTCATCGCCGGCCGCCAGCGTGCCAACCAGGAGGCCCAGCGACAGCAGCAGGCTTGCCACCCGGACTTTCCAGACCCTTTGCTCCCCGAAAGCCAATCCCGAAGAGAGAGCGGCCAGGCCGAAGGCGATCCACAAGGCCAGGGTCAAACCGCTCAACCGGGTAATCAGTGCTACCCCCAACGCCCCGCCCCCGGCCGCCCCCAAGGCCTCCCAGACATAGACCTGCCGGATGGACCAAGACCCGGGGGAATGCCGGGAGATTCGCCCGCACAACCAGGGGAAGAGCGCCCCGGATAGAAGACAAAAGGGACCCAGAGTCATCACGATAACCAGCAGGCTCAACCAGACCGGCAACGGCTCTCCCAGTCCGTAACCGAGGAGGACCGGTATCGTTCTCAGGGTAACCAGGGACAGGGGCAGGGAGAACGCCATCCCTATTAAAAACCAATTGATTTCAGCCCCCGGCAATCTCCGAGCCCATTTCCCCCCCAAAAAGCTTCCAAGTCCGGTGCTGCCCAGCCAGACGGATAATATGCCGCCGATGGCCAGTTCATTGCCTTTCATCAAGACGATGAGTTCACGAAAAAGCAGCACCTGAGCCTGGAATACCAGAAGGCCAAGAAAAAAAATAACGGGCGCCCAGAGCATGAAGGTATTTCCTTTGGTAAGGCTTATTAGGGGAATCATACCGTCGGATGGGTTTAGAGACAATCCTTTCTTTCGCCCGCACTTTGACCGAGGCAAGAAGGAGTTATGAAACAAACGCCATCCCTGGGTTAAAAGTTGTTCAGGAGGGAAACTACCGGGAGGTTGTCCCAGCGATCATACCCCAACCACTGGCGAACATGGGTCCTTTTTTTTATTTTATGCGGGCATTGTCGGCATAATGATAGGCTCGTCTTCGGGTAAATGGGATGGGTCCGCCAACGATAACACCTACCTATACGTAACATAATCTGTTTTATCTATTGATATTAGTATTTTACATGGTTATTATTTTCTCATAGTTGTTGGATTAAATCAAGGATTATTTAGTTGCCAGCCGATCGTTGCATAATCACCTCCATGGCTTTGTAGTAATCCCGCTGTACCTTCAGGTTGGATACCCGGCAGTAGCGTTGGGTAGTTCGGATCGAGTTGTGTCCCAACAGGTCCTGGATGGTGGAGAGGTCGGCATCGGCATTGAGCATCTGCGTGGCCATGGTATGGCGCAGGTGATGGCAGGAGATGCGCAAGTGAGCCCGACGGGCATAATACTCCATGCGTTTTTGAATACCGCGAATCGATAACGGTTGACCGGTCAGCGGTCCTTTCTCCACCAGGAAGACTCTCTTGACCTTCGGGCCAGGCCTTCTGACTCGGAGATATTCCGCCAGGGCCCGTAAGGCATCCTGGCTGAGATAGACCATTCGATCCTTGGCGCCTTTGGCATCCTGGATGAGCAGGGTTCTGCGGTTCCTATCGATGTTACCCAGGGAAAGATGGGCTACCTCCTCCACCCGCAAGCCGCAACGGAGCATGAGCGTGAACAAGGCCTGATCACGGTAGCCCTTCACTTCTTTGAAGAACAGTCCCAGTTGTTCTTCTTTCAGATGCCGGGGCAACGACCGGGGTAACTTCATGATACTGGCCTTTCTCACGGGATTGACCATCGGGATTCCCTCCTCTTCCGAGAGGTAGTGGTAAAATTGACAGATACTGTTCAGGTAACAGTTGATGGTCTTCGGCCTTAACCGTTTACCGAGCAGGTGATCGACATAGGCCATGATCTTCCGGCGAGTGACCTCTTCGAGCCGCACATCGATCCAGACCACAAAATGTTTCAGACTGCTCAGATAGTTCTTAATCGTGTTGGGTGATACGTTCCTACGCTTCAAGAAACGCCGGTAGCGGACGATCGCGTCGGTCATGGCCATCGGTATCCCCCCTTTCGATAATCGCCATAGCACGGAAGTATTCGGCCTCTCGCGTCTTGTCTGTGAGCCGGGCATAGCGCCGGGTAACATCCAGCGAACTGTGTCCCAGTAAAGGTTGCAGGCATTCGAGGCGCATGCCGGCATTTAATAGTTCGGTGGCAAAGGTGTGACGCAAGGCATGTAAGGTATACCCCTTGTGGTTCAGGCCGGCCTTCAGGAGCATAGCTTCAAACAGGGACCGCGCCGTACTATAGGACATGGTCGGATGGCCCGAACAGTAGAACAGATGGGCTTGACGAGGGTCTCTGATCTTCAGCCAGTGTTGCAGCGCCTTCAGGGCATCCTCACTGAGATAGACCACTCGACCCACCCGGTTCTTCTCCCCTTCAAAAATATCGATCTTCCGATCGTTTAGATGGATATCGGACATCCGGGTGTTCAGCAACTCCCCGATACGCATGCCTGTTCGCAATAATACCAGCACCAAGGCCCGATCTCGGGGTTGGTCAATTACCGCCAGCAATTGCTGGACATCATCAGGGTCCATGGCCCGCGGCAAAGTGTCCGGCCGCTTCAGGCGAATTTTTCGAGCCAACACTTCCACGCGAATTATCCCTTCTTCGGTCCAATGGCGTATGAAGGCGTTGACAAAGTTCAGCTTCGTCCGTACCGTGGAAATCATGATCCCCCGGTCCTGTTCCTGTTCGATGAAATATTCCAGGTCATCTTTGGTGATCTCGGCCAAAGAGGTCTTCCCGGAATTTTTGACACCGGCCAGAAAAAGATAAATTGCAAATAACGCCCCTTGGAACGTGGAGGGTTTACAGTTACGGCGATACATGTCCCGCAGGTATTCCTCCACATACTCTTTCCCGGGTAGCTCCCAGTCCGCCACCCGAGCCAACGCCCGACGAAGGGCTTTAGCCTTCTTCTCATAGGCGCTGGAAAATCTTTCCCTGCTTGTCTCTGAAAATGATTTGGGTAAACCAGGGGCGGGAGGAATCCGCTTCCGACGATTCAAATCCCTGAAAGGCGTCGGGGACTCACTCGATGATGGAAAACTTCCAAGCTCCGAACACGAATAGGTCATCATGGCCTCCTTTTCCCTAATTCAATAGGAAAAACAGATAGATGATGACCTAGAACGACTTATCTTGCAATCACCCTTTTGTTACGTATATCAGTAGAGTAGAGAGCTGGCGCCGGGCTGGGGCCGCTTTTGAACTTTTCGATGCACGCATCTACTAAAAACTGTAGCGGTCAGAGGTTTCCAGTTCCCCCTCATCAAACCGTACGTTCGGTTTTCCCGAATACGGCTTTCCGATTATCTTCATCCGGACGCTTTCGCTGATTGAGTCCATGGAGCCTTGGTTGGAACCTCGTACAGACCTAACGTATCGTAATAGTACCTGTCCGGATATGCCTTATACCCAAGACTGTGGTAGTGGTGTTTCCGGCGCAGGTAGATCCGCATTCTGTAGCCCAGGTAATATCTCAAAGAAGACATGGCTTTTGTACAATTGCCATAGCGAAAGTAGCCTACCCATCCTCTGGCGACTTCATTAACTTTCCGGATCACGTCTTCCGTCGGCACTGCACTGTAACGCTCAGTTGTCAAGCGCTTAATTTCTGATCGTATATGTTCCAGTGCTTTCTTAGACGGCTCGATGTGGGTGTAGCTTCTTCCGGTTCTTATTCCTCGCTTCATTCCTATGGTGAATCCAAGAAATTTAAAACTCTCCTGGCGTGCATCCACAATACGAGTCTTTTCCTCATTCAGCGTGAGGCCAAGATCATCAAGAACCCTCTTCACCCACTTCAGAATTCGGTCGGTATTGCCTCGGCACAGTATAACACAGTCATCGGCATACCTGACCAGCCTTGCCCCCAGTTTCTCCTGTACTTTCTTGGCCAACCATAGGGTGTCAAGTACATTCAGGTAGATATTGGCGAGCAGAGGAGATATTACCCCTCCCTGCGGTGTCCCTTTGTCATTCCCTTTGTACTCTTTCTTGCCATCTTCACGTTCCTCCACAATTGGCGCCCTGAGCCACATCTTGATAAGTTTCAATATCTGCTTATCCACGATGCGTTTGGCCACCAACTGCATCAGTCTGTCATGAGGTATGGTATCGAAGTACTTGGAGATGTCAGCATCGATTACGTCTGTCTTGCCTTCAAAGAGATGGTTCTTTACATCATCCACCGCCTGATGGGCACTCCGCTTCGGCCTGAATCCGTACGAGTTATCCTGAAAGTCAGCTTCGAAGATAGGCTCGATTACTATCTTCATAGCCATCTGTACTACCCTGTCTTTAATCACCGGTATTCCCAACGGTCTTTTGCCTCCGGCTGCCTTAGGAATGTAGACCCTACGGACAGCCTGTGGTTTGTAGTCTTTCCGCTTCAGTTCCCCGGCAATCTCTTCCAGATACTTCTCGACTCCTCCTTCTCTCTCCCCGATACGTTCAAAGGTTTCACCGTCGATTCCCGGTGCTCCCCTGTTCGCTTTGACAAGTCTGTAGGCCTGGTTCAGGATGTCCAGCCTGTAAATCTTGTCATAGAGAAGATAGAAACGGTACTCCTTCTCTTGCTTGGCCTTCCGGTATAGTTTCCTCTGAAGTTCCCGGATCTTCTCTGGAGTTTTCAGCACTTCCGTGCAATCCCCTTTCCTTTACTTCTTCTGAAACGTGATAAAAGTATTGCCCCTTCCCTCTCCCAAGGTTATGTTGTCCTTGAGATCCATGCGGTACTATGGGCAACTCCGACTCCCTGGCCGACCCGGTAAAATTTCGTCTCCTTATATTTACCCGTTGCCTGATAGGCATCGACCAGGGCCTCCCGTGCTTATTGTCGTATGGCTGCCCCTGCGTGTCACCCCTGTTACCCCGGGAGCCCATCTATCGGTTATGGTAGTTATGGTTAGGATAGATGCACCGGTCTTTCCCACTGTAGGAAAGGGTCGACAACTCCATCTAGTGTTTCGAGGCTACATCCAGGTTCGCTTGCGCTGCAACCCGCAGGTTTGCTCAACTCCCCAAAGGAGCCTTTGTCAAGGAACTTAGTGCTTCAGGTTACCCTTTACACCTCCCTCAAGCTACGTGGGCGAACTACCGAACTCCCACGGTCGGACTTTAACCAACAAGTCATACGTTTTACACGGCATACCCTACAAGTCTTGAATTCACAAATCGTCGGGGAACAAGAATTATCGTTTGAACTCTTCAAAAAAGGGCCGACCCAGCCTCGGCGAGATTGCTTTACTTCTCGCCCTTCAGCCTTTGTGAGCCTTCGAGGAGTGGGTGCCATCCGAACACGAGCGAGACCATGAACATGTTCATGCGAAGGTCTCCGGGGGCGCTGTCGTTAACGGTGGACTTGTAACCCAAGGTGAGATTCAAATTGTTGTTAATCTGATACCCAAGCGTGAGTCCAACCCCGAGATTGTTGAGTTCTTTCCCGGGCACGCCGTTGATGCTCGGTTTGCCGCCATAGTACCAGGCACCGTCGAGCGACCCCCAGAAGTGCTCGGTGAAGTCGCGGGTCAAGTGTCCGTCCAGTTGAAACATTGGGTCCGTCTTCAACGTCTGTCCGACATAATTGTTGTTGTCTCCGAATAACCAGACAGCGGGCAGGAATTCCAGGGTCGTGCGTCGGCCGGGCACCCACGAGCCGAGCTGCCAGATGATGGGCATGCCCAGGCGCCCATACCAGCGGTTCTGCCCGAGATTCAGGGGCTGGCTGCTGTCGTACTTGCCGATCGGCAACGCCAAGTCGACGAGAATGTCGACCGAAAACCCCGGCTCATAGCGCAGGAGGTCGGGGATGTTCTTCTGCGCCGGCGGGCCAAGGACATTGATGTCGAATTCGATCATCGGGTCGCCGAACCCGTCAGCCGATTGGTTGAACGTCCTGCCAGCCACTGTGACCTCGCCCGAGACTCGCCCCATGGGAAAGATGATCGCAGCCATGGTTGAGCGATCGAACAGAGAAAAGGTACGCGCATAACCTGCCAAGGCTATTGTAGCGTCAAAGCTCGCTCCCGGCGTCACGGTATGAGCAGAATCGAACGGGTTCGTGTTGCCGCTTATCGACTCGAATATGACCGGCACCGCATTCGCATCCGACAGAGTCTTCCAGTAGAAGCGTGCCGGGAGCTGTGCCAGAGTTTGCGGCGGGCAGAGTGCGCCCATGACGAGCATCATTGCCAGGAGCAACCACCGCCAAGCAACCGTTTTCATCAAACCTTTTCCGTTTTTCATGAGATCTCAGTCCTCCTTGATATTTTCTTGAGCGGCACCGCTCATGGCTTCGGATCGGCCAGCATGTCCTTGGGCGGCATGAACTGTTTCTTATAGAGAAGCGGCGGGTAACCCGGGTCATCCGGGACGCGCTTCGGAAGCTGGTCGTCCAATGCCTCGAACGGGGAGCGACTCGGCACCACCACATTGTTCGTTCGGACATAGCTGTCCCAAAGCTCCACGAACGCCCGCACCTTGTCGGGGTGCTCTGAGGCGAGATCCTTGCGCTCGGCAGGATCGGCCGCGAGATTGAAAAGCTCCCAGTCGCCCTTGCCGAGCGGCTTGTATTCCCAGCGGATCTTCCAATCCCCCTGCCGAACCGCCCGGTTGCCGAAAATTTCCCAGGCCAAGTAGTCCTGCTCCGTGCGTGGCGACTCCGCTCGGCCCGCCAGTACCGGACCCCAGGACTTGCCAAAGAGCGCGGGCAGCTCAAGCCCATTTCGGGTTTTCGGATAGCTGGCGCCGGCGATTTCGAGCAATGTTGGCATGATGTCGGCCACATGCATGAGCCCATGATTGATGCTCCCTTTGGGTCGCTTGAGGGCCGGACCACTGACGATGAGGGCATTCCGAATACCGCCTTCAGCGAGCCAGCCCTTGTATTGGCTGAAAGGCGTCATCGACACCTGCGCCCACATGGGGCCATAGGCAACGTACGAGCCCGGATCGCCCCACGCATTGGGATGGGTCTGCGACCAGTTGATCGACGCGAAGAGATAGTTCAGCGTTCCCGGCGTGCCGGCGATCATCTTGAACAGGTCGGTGCCCTCGGCGCCGTTGTCGCCGAACACGATGAAGATCGTGTTCTCATACTCGCCGATCTTCTTGAGGTGATCGATGAGCCGGCCAACATGGAAGTCCATATTCTCCACCATGCCGGCATAGAGCTCCATTTTCTTGCCGAGGATTGCCCGGCTCGCCGGGGCAAGCACGATGGGATCTGGCACGAACCACATGCGCTCGGCGAGCTGCGTGCCGGCGGGCATGATGCCCATCTCGATCTGCCGCTTCAGCCGGTCCTGGCGCACCGCGTCCCAACCCTTGTCGTACTTGCCGACATGGCGAGAGCGCCAATCCCGCGGCAGATGGTAGGGATCGTGTGGCGCCTGGTGAGCGACATAGGCGAAGAAGGGTTTGCCGTCGCCGCGGTTGGCGTCGATGAATTCTATCAGCTTGTCGGTGTAGGTCTTCGTCGCGTAATAGTCTTTGGGAAGCCGCGTCAGGTAACGCCCGTTCTCGGTGAAGACCGACTGCGGCGACGCAGCTGTGAAATTCGTCATGTCCCAGTAACTGCCTGCCCCTTCGAGTAGCGAAAAGTCGCGCTCGAACCCGCGGGCGGCCGGGATTTGTGCGGGTGCCTTGCCCAGATGCCACTTGCCGATCATGTAGGTGTGGTATCCGGCATCCTTGAGCAGTTGCGGCAGCGTAACCACCCGGTTGTTGAGGTAACCTTCGTAGCCGTCCACGCCCCATTGGTTGGGCGCGGTCCACTCGTCCATGTTACCCAGGCCGTTCAGGTGCGTGTCGACGCCGCTCAGCAGCACGGATCGGGTGGGCGAACAGCTCGCCTGCGTGTAGAAGTTAGTGAAGCGCACGCCTTCGCTCGCCAGCGAGTCCAGGTTCGGCGTCTTGATCTCGCTACCGAACGCGCCCATGTCGGCGAAACCCAAGTCATCGCCCAGGATGATGACAATGTTCGGCCGGCGGGGCGCGTCTGCGGCAAAAGCGATGGCGGACGCGGCGAGCGCCCAGACCATGCCGATGGTGCCCAGGGTTCTCAGCAATCGGCTCAGCTCGCCTGGTTCCCTGAACATGGCCTGACTCGGTGGGAGACACCTGGCTGGTTGTTCGGTCCTGCGGGCCAGTAGGCGATTGGCGATACTCCTAATCTGCTTCATTTCCTTTGCTCCTTTTTCTATGGGCCTGGATTCTTCCTTGATATCTTTGAGAAGCATCTCGGCATCCGTATGCTATGGAATTCCTATCCTATGAAAGCAAAAGAGTCAATCTTGAACTATCGCCTTTTTGATAATTACGGTTTGAATTCAAGTCTTTTTGGAAAAATGCCATTTAGAAGAGTACAGGAAGAACTTCTCCAGGTGGCCAACTAACCCATTAAAAAAAGGACTCATTTTACCTTGCTAACCCCCCAAAAACCGCCATATTTGGAATGGTAATCAACACCCAATGCCTCCGGATGATCCCTGTCTATAAGGTCTGAGGGGCAATGAGGCTGCCCCCTGCCTGAAGATTTCAAAGGCAAATTTGTCGGTTAAAAGATGGCCTGGGACGGTCCCCCGAAAATAACCCAAGAAAGGGCATGTTTTCTTAGGAAGGCAAGTCCTAACTATCTAATTTACAATGATATTTCTGACCTCGTTGAATTGCACCTACTAATGCTTTTTCCCGACAATCAGAAAAATCATGAATTATTGTTTGAAAGACGATCTCCAATCTTTTTCTTGTTTCATATTCTCCCAGCCAAAAGAGAATTCTTATCTGCCTTATCTACTTATCTACGATTGAAGAACCTTCCGAGTGAAGGTTTACTGTATTAGATTTTATGGCCGGCTTTCCTTGTTGAGCGTTTAAGCGGCCTTGGTTGTCCCCCACCTGCATGACAGGTGATAAGTTCTGATAACCAGGAAGCCACCCCTTACGTCCTGCCCGCGAAAGCCGTTCAACAGGACTTAGTCTTGGGAATCTTCAATAGAAGGATCAGACCAAAAGAAACAACCATGGCCAGGAAGAAGACGGTAAAGACTCTTTGATAGGCTTCCAGAGGATAGGCCGCCCCGCTTCTGCCCACGGCATCCATCAGGGCACCGCTAAAGGGTTGAAAAAGGGCCGCAGCCAGAAAGGCGGCCGGGTTCATCAACCCCATGGCCGTTCCCGTGAGACTGGCGGGGAAGATTTCTTTCACCATCGTCATGTACAGGGAAAGCGCACCCCAGCCGAAAAGGCCCAAGAAAAAAAACAAGGGAATGATGAATCCCCCAGGGGGCTTCCCTCCGGCAAGAAAGAAAACAGCCCAGCAGGCCAAAGACAAAAATAAGGTTGTAATTAGGGTCCCTTTCTGTCCCATGGTCAACCGGGCAGACAGGAAACCGATTAGTGGGGCGCCAATGATTGATCCCAGGGGCATGATCATCAATATTGCTCCGGCCTGGGGTCGCGAGTACCCATAAATGTCCATTAAATAGGGGACGGACCAGAGTCCTTGAAAGGTGAGGCCCGGTCCGCCAAAAAAGAAGTAGGAAAGAGTGATCAGCCAAAAACCCGAGTTTTTGAATATGATCCCCAGGCGTCGGCCAAGAGGCAGGCCGTCCGGCAAAGAAGTTTCTTGCGCCGAGGTTGATGGATGGGTTTCCAACATCGGGGGCCAACCCTTGTCTTCCGGCCTGTCCCGCAGGATCACCCAGGCCAGTATCCCCAACAACAGTGAAACGGCTCCGATGCCGATAAAGGAAAGACGCCAACCAAGAAGTAAAACCAGGTAAGTCAGCGGCAGGGAGGCGGACAGATTTCCGACCCCGCCTAGCGATAGGAAGAGTCCGGTTACCCCGGCAAACTCTTTTGGCTTGTACCAGTCGGCGAAGATCTTCAGCCCCGGCACGAAAATCCCGCCCACCCCGATCCCGATCAAGGCCCGGCCTACGCCGGCCACGAACATATTCGGAGCCAATCCAAAGACAAGACAACCCAGGCAGGATATAAGGGTGAACATCGTCACCACCCGACGGGACCCGATTGTGTCGGACAGGAATCCTACCAGGGGCTGGATGGCTGCATAAAGGTAAAAATAGGCCGAGGCCATCAGACCCAGGGTCGTGGCATCGGCAGCGAATTCGTTCACCAGGTCATGGGCGATAACCGTAGGTGACATGCGGTGAAGGCAGGCCAGGAAATAGATCGCGCCCAGGATACCCAGCATCCACCAGCGGTAATGAGAGAAATCTTTCACCCTATCAAGTATCCAGCACCGGGCTTTGGGCTTCTTCGTACCCGAACCGCCGGAGCTGCCTCGGATCCCGGCTCCGGTTTTTCTCCACCCGAACCCAGACCTCCAGAAAGACCTTGGTCCCCAACAGTAGTTCCCTGTCCTCGCGGGCCTGCTGGGCAATGACCTTCAGTTTCGCCCCTCCCTTGCCGATCAGGATTCCCTTCTGGGAGTCCCTCTCCACCTGGATCGAAGCCTGGAGGTGAATGAAAATTTTTCCCTCCAAAATATCCAGTCCCTGCCGCTTCAGGGCCCACAGCGGAAGACCCCCCTGTTCCCTTCATTTCGCCCAATATAATTTCTTGATCCGGTCCTTTTCTTTTTTTACTCTCTTCCCGGCCAAAAGCAAATTCTTATCTACTATCGATCCCTTTGGTCTCGCCAAACTTGAGGATCATTCGGACCAAATCCAAGGAAAAGACCATCCGTGTTCCAGCGACGCTTGACCTGGGCTTCAGTGGCCGCGAGGATTGATGATCGCTGCCCATGGGGTTTTGTCTATACCGATGGTAGAATCGTAAGGTTCCAAACCGCCTGCCGTAATCAGATATCCCAAACATATCACAAAAGGCATAAATGACAATACCTGTTTACTATTAATTTGGTTATGACGGACGCACCTAAATATCCACCTATCATTTCGATTTGCGTCAGGGATCAAGCACATTGCGCTGATGAACAAGAATGGAAGAAGCAACCTGGGACTATTGGGACCGGCGGCCGGTGGTGGTCCGAACGCTCATGAAAAACAAGGTGGATCATTCCGTCGTCAACATGAACATCACCTATCGTCGCAGTGCCCGGCTGGGGGATGTGCTTCGAATCGACACGCAATTGGCCAGGGCCGGACATCAGCGCATCACCTTCGAACAGAAAATATGGATGGACAACACAGATGAATTGGTAGCCGACGCCGAACTCACAGCGGTATTTTTCATAGCCGATACCGGCGAAAAGCAGCCTGCCGACTCGCCGCTTTTCAAGGACTGGCTGGAGCTCAATACCCTGCTGGGAAACGACGGCAAGGGATTCGATACGAAGCGCACCGCGCAAACCGATTAAAAAAAGGTTTGATGATGAGTGGATTCGTGCTCAGGGGAAGGGAACGCCAGATGGTCACCGTCCCCCAATATATTAAGGCGAGTAGACCGGTTTCTTCTGATAGGTCAGGTTGATGTTTGTTTGCTCCGTATACGACACGGTGCTTCCAGCTCAAACCCAGGAAATAGAACCGCAGGCTTTCTTCCTTGGGGTTGATTTCAGCGATCGGTTCTTTCTGTGCCGCCTCATTTGTCGACCCTATCAATCCCCAGACTTCTTCTTTTAAACCGGCTTGGCTTCAACCAGCCGCTCCTGGTGACTTCGTCTCGGAGCGATACCCCGCCGGAGTCCGGGGTAAATTCCTTTTTGAAACGGAATTTCGGGAATAGAAACCTGCCCTTCGAACTTGACTTACACCTACTAATGCTCAAGCAAGGTTATACTAAAAAATAACAATTACCGTTTAAAGTGATCAAATGTAGGAGGATCAAGCGCAGCGGATCCACTGGCTCTATTCCAGGGCCATTTCTGACCCCTATCTTCACGACCTATCTTCTTAAGCTTATCTCTTTGTCCTCCACGTTCTACTGCTTCGGCTTGATCGTGATTATCACTGATCCCGAAACATCAGCCGGAGGGTCAACACCAAAGTCACCTGAATTCATACCACTTCTAAAATACCATTGGGCCGCCTCGGGGACGTCAATGTCGACCTCGATAGGCCCTGCAGGATAGCAAGTTTGCACAAATCCATTGTTGTAGCAGCACTGGGCATAAGGGACTTCAAGATTCCCTCTCCATTGGCAGCTTACCTGGCGGTAATTATTTCCATAGGCAATCCCCAAATACGCCGTGAAATCTTGACCCCTCAAAGGCAGATTGAAAGTGGCCGATGGAGAGATTCCTACGGTATAATTCCCGGCGATAATATGTCCACTCCCTTGAGATAAGACATTAGAATGAACTCTAGAAATACCATCTTCAGGGCACTGTGGCGGGGGACTGCTACACGGCACGTTAATTCTGTTTGACCACCCCGACGAGCTTATTGTGATCTGGCTGGGATCAATTCGATGAACGGTTGTGGTTTGTTCAACATAGGGTGAACACCAAGGAGTATGGCTTAAGGGGAGCGGCAAGGGAGTGTATGAGTGTTCTTCTCCCAGAATTAAAAACATTTCGCCGTAAGGCTCTTTATACATATCCCAACCGTATACGCAGTATGAAAAGATATAACTGAGGTACACGTCTCCGTCTCCTTTCCCGCATTTATCTCCCAGTAGGTCCTTCCGTTTCTCCGTATCGCCGTTATACAGCAGTGAGTAGGCATAGTAGCAGAGAATCTCCTGGTCGGTAAGGTTGTTCTCATCGAAGCTTACGGATTTACTTTCGATGTCCTTTTTGACCGTGGTGTAGCTGGCCGCCCCATACTGGGTTGATCCTATGCGATCCAGGTCGAAGCGCTCTGTTCCGTTTCCGCCCGTAAAACCATCTCCGTTCAGGTCATAGCGGGAGTAGTCCAGTGCCCCGGGAGCTGCACTAAGCTTAGCCAGGAAGAGCTCAACGTCCTTTTCGTCAAAATGCCCGTTGCTTCCTGGAGCCCCCGTTGCATCCGCCACATCCAGGATCGCCAGCCGGATCGGCGCCGTGCCCGGATCCGGTAGGGCCGCTTGATCCAGCGACAGCACGGTCGCATAGGCGTCGATGACACCCGTTGCCCCCGCATAGTTCCTCGCGTTTTCTACAATGGCCTGCCTGGTCACCTGAGAGGGAAGGCTTCGCAGATCGGTCGATAGCAGCCAAAGATACGACGCCAGCCCCGCCACCTGGGGCGCTGCGTAACTGGTGCCCTTTCGGAATGATCCGTCCAGCATCAATACGTCCTCCCCGACGGCTTTTACATGGGGTAGGCTCTCGGAAAAGGGCGACTCCTGAAGCTGGTTAGGCGACATTTGGCTCGTGGTGCTGCCCACGATCAATACGTTGTCGGCTGCTCCCACCGTATCGAGCCCCAAAGTCTAACACGGTTCTGAAGTATTCCTGCCTCTAACTGAGAGGCGGTCAATGAGTCATAATGGGTCGCATACTGGTTATATGCCGGGGTCGGGCCCCAAATAAGCGCGTCCGTGATGTCCCCAAAGAAGGGATCAGGGCTCGTTGCGTAGGTCATTTGATTGTTATAGAGCGCCCTTCCGGTTCCGGGATAGATCCCGGCTATCTCTTTGTTACGGTCATTTCCGGCCGCAGTAGCTGCCAGGAAGTCCTGCCAGCGCTGCCTCGTTATATGTTTCCAGTCCATCGCCTCATAAGCCCTGAAGAAAGGACGTCGCACCCTGTCTGCATCATTGGGAGTGCAGGGTCTTATCGTGCGTCCGCAATTTGGTATACAGGGATCTGAGCAGGCGTTTTTGTCAACGTAGCCCTGGGAGAAATTCATGATGAATTTCCCGGGAGGAAAGTTGCCCGCAATCCGGTCCGTTTCCTGGAAATTGGTCAAGCCAGTCACCCGGATTAAACTGATATCGAGGCATTGGGAAAATGGGTTGGCCCCTGTCGGATTATCATCGTCAAAGAGCGCCGCCATTGTCGTCGTTACGTCATACCCGTGGGTCTTATTTCCAGACTCTCCGGGCGGCAAGATGTCGGAGTAAGGGATTTCTATGGGAAAATACATGTAACTTGACGGAATAGGCTCCAGGAAATTGTCCGGGACGAGGACCCGGACCTTATTGGAAAGGCAATTATTGAAGGCAAGGCTTTTTGCATTCCAGGCGGCAGGGAAACGGGTGGGCAGGAGATGCTTCAGTCCGGTCAAATCATCAGCGTCCGGGGAAACAAATGGAAGTTCTTGAGGTCCGACTGTCACGGCAATGGCTACAGATTCGATGCCGGGCAAGCCGTTCAATTTTTTCGCAATCCCCCGCAGCGCCGTCAGGTCCGGCGGACGCGGTATGGCGATCGTGACCGTATGGAGGCCCATCCGCATGGTCACTATCCCACCGTTAACCTGCACCAGAGCATCGTTCACCTGCCCTACGGTGGCATCCAGGGCCAGGTAGACATCGAGGCGCGTCATGATAATGTCGTCCTCGATCTGGCTCTCATCTACCGCCACGGCAGGCAGATTATATATCGCGTTCACGGCTGGGGTGGTGGGATCACCGCTGAGAAGAACCCCTCCTTCCATGGCCGTAACCCGCACCTCATCGGGGTTACTAGTGAAACTCCCGTCATTGACCAGAAGTTGAATCACATAGGTGCCGGCCTTATCCGCCAAAAAGAAAGGCTTGACCTTGTCGCCATTGGTGAGGACGGCATTGCTCCCAATCGGTAGGGAACTGAAATACCAATGGTACGTCAAAGGATCGTTGTCCGCATCGAATGATCCACTTCCATTAAGCGTGACCGCCGCTCCCACGTTAACCGTCTGATCAGGGCCGGCCTTGGCCACCGGCGCGTTCTTTTGCCAGATAGTCTCGCCATTGTCACCAATAACCGTAATCTGCTCGACGTTTACCACCGTGACGGTCGTCCCGCCAACACCCCACTGGTAGATGATTTGCCCGCCGCTTATTATTGTGAAGCTTTGGCCATTCGCCTTGATGGTCAAAGTGTCGTTTCCCGGCCCCCCATCGATGAAGACGGCATCGTCCCCGGGGCCCATTTCATAGATGATCGTATCGTTTCCTTCCAGCCCATACATACAAAGTTGATCCAGGGAAGTTGACCCAAGAAGTGTTAAGGTATCATCCCCTGGTCCGCCTATTTGGACGAAGGCGGGATCGCAGATGGGGGACTTTGCTATGAAGGGGAGGTAGAGTAGAGAGTCTCCATAGGCCTGGGGGATAATGTTCGAGGTTTCAAGGAAAAAGGCCAGAGCAACTATAGTGTATAATTTTATCCATCTCATAACCACCTCTCCTTTAGCCCTATCCAGTGTCCACTTCAATTGCCCACCCAAGCGTGGTCTCAGCCAATAAAAAACCCCGTCTCTCATCCGAGAAATGGGGTCTATTTAGTTCCTCCATCTACTTGCCCCCTTTAGGGTAAAGTGGCGAATCAGGAAGAAGGGTTGCCTTATTAATCTGTCCTGAGAATAACTTAATTATAAACGATTTTGAGAAAAGTAAATAGGGAATATTTATTTCCGTGAAGGGTATGGTTTGGGGTGAGAGATGCAACGATTTTCGTTTGAACTCTTCCAGAATGGATAGACAATCAAAAAAAACAGTACAGGAAGTACTTAAATTCCTTAAAAACGCTTGACCAAGCGATTAGGATACCGGCTAACGCATTAATTTTAAACCGGCTAATTGTGCCCGACTTCCAATTCTTCCTGTGGTGATGTCCGAACTGAAAGGCCAGGACTTGGCTAAACGGTTGCGGGTTACCCGACCGGCGATAAAATGAAGGGGCCGCCAAGGTCCGGGAGGCGCTGGGGGATTGATGAAGGATGAGACGACGATTTCCTCGCCGATTTCCGAAATGGTCTTCAGGATATCAGGCTTTAAATGGCCGAACAAACGACTGTCGGCCAGGGTCGTCAGGACCTCGAGTTTGTCAGCCATGGTTTCTATGGTAACGTCTCCCGGGGCCTTCGTCAAAAAGAAAAACCGGATCGACCGCAGAAATCCTTAAAACGCGAGAACAGTTCCCGGGGAGCAGGTTCCATCCAGCGCTGCCCCAGCAGCAGCAATAGGATATAAAAACCTAACAAGCTGACTGCCGAAAAAATAAAACCGGCCAGCGGGTGGATTAAGGGCAGGGAGCCCCGAATCCAATTTACCAGCCAGACCGAAAAGAGGCAAGCCAGGGCGGGGACCAAGACCTGACGAAAAACCGTAGACCAGGATAGTGTCAGCAGACGCCCGATAATACCATAACGAATCAACTGCATCGAAACCCCAATCCCGGCCATTAAAATCGCCACCCCACGGGCGCCCTGCCAGGTGGTCAGAGGAATGACTCCGATGGCGAAAAGGACGGTCATCACCAATACCGTTTGAACCCATAGTCTCAGCCGACCCAGGGCTTGAAAAAAGCCCCCCATAAAACCGGCGAACAGGGAACAGACCCCCCAGATCGCCAGCCAGGGGACCAGGGGCAGAGCCCCCAGCCACTGATTCCCGAGAACGAGCGGGTAAAAATCCGGAGAGCCAACACAGACCAGACCCGCCATGGCCAAGGTGATCACGGAAATCATCCCGAAGGATTGCCGAAACACCAGCTCCAGCCGGTCCTTTTCCCCCTGGAGCTGGCTGAAAACCGGAAAGGCCAATTGCGCCACGACCCCTCCGAATTCCATGGTGACCGTCGTGCTGACCAGGAAGGCCATCTGGTAAAGGGCCAGCGAGCCCACATCCAGGCGAAGCCCGATCACCCACTCCCCTCCTCTCAGGAAAAAATAGGCGGCGAGGCCGTTGATGAAGATCCAAAAACCAAAACGGCGAAGGTCCTTCAACGGCCGCCAATCGAAGGAAACCCCCAGACTTCGGCGTTCCGAGAAAAGATGCGCGCCAAGGGTCGTGACCAATGTCCCACTGAGTCCGGCCAGGACTAAAGCCCAGGCGTCCGGACGAAAATAGGCCGTCATCAGGCCCACGCCCAGGCTGATCAGTGACGCCCCGGTCTGCAGGGCCACGACCGGAGCAAATCGAAGTTCTTTTCTGGCCAGGGTTTCAAAAAGAGGTTCGAACCCTTTAATAGCCGGGAGCAGGGCCATCACCCGAAGGAGGACCAGCGATCGGGGACTGTCAAAGAAGGCGGCCATCCACGGCGCACCCAGGAAGACGATTCCTCCCAGCAGCAAACCGCGCAGGATCTGGATCGTTCGGACCGGCAGGAGATAGGCCGTGAGTTCGCCCGGGCGCTGAATCAGGGCCGCCCGGAGACCCGTCTCCGAAAATTGATCCAGGACGGTCAGGGCCAGGGCGGCCACGGCATAAACGCCCATTTCGTCCGGACCGAGCCAGCGGGCGATGGTCAACATCCGCGCCAGATCGAACCCGCGGGTCAGGAGGCGGGCGGCCGCAAGGGTCACGCCTCCGCGGAGGAGGCGATTCGTAAGATCGGGGGATTGGTTCTTGCACGATTTAATCGGAGAATTTACCCCTGCCATTTTGACAAATAAGGTAGGATCATTAAATCCGAAATCCGAAGCACGAAATCGACTCGGCTGAGCTCGTCGCAGGCCGAAACAAGCACGAAGGTCCAAAATCTAAATGATCAAACAAAAACGTTTCGGATTTCGGATTTCGGATTTTTTGCCAAAGAAGGGAGCTCATTTTATTCCAGGGCCCTTAGACGTAAGGTATCTACCGGAAAGCCGCTGTCCAGCCAGGCCTGGAGGCCGCCGGCCAGCACGCGCACCTTTTCTATTCCCCGCCGCTTCAACAGTTGCGCCACCCGGGCGCTGGAAGCCTCGTTAGGTCAAGTGCAGTATAAAATGACCTCTCGGTTCCTGGGAATTCGCCGGGCATCGAGACGGACCCTATTCAGCGGCAGATGAAAAGCCCCGGGGAGGTGCTGAGGTTTCGCTTGGATGTCCAAAGCTGTTCGAACATCCAGGATCAGCGGACGGTTTTCGTTCTCTAATTTTTCTTTGACCTCCTCCGGGGAAATACGCAGCCAGGGGAGTTGTCTGTTCAGCCGTTGCCGTTGCCAGGTCTTCCAGACAACGGTCCCCGCCAATCCGCCGAAGAAGACGACCCCGACTCCATTCCCCAGCCTCATAATTTGCTCGGCCAGCCACTCCAGTTGATCGCTGAATTGATACCCCAGTCCCACCAGGACGATGACCCAGAGAATGATCCCCAGGGTATCCCAGAAAATAAACCGATGGAGTCTCATCCGAAAAATCCCGGCCAGGGGAGGGGTGATGGTATTGACCCCGGGGAGAAATTTGGCCACCAGGAGGGATCGGACCCCCTGCCTGGAAAAAATATCTTTGGTCCGGCCGACACAAGAGTCCGGGCTAAGGGAAATCCGGCAGAGAAAAGGAATGACCTTCTCTCCCCGCCGCTTTCCCAGGGTATACCAGCTCAAATCACCGATCAGGGAGGCGCTCCAGATCGCCAGGAATATCGGCAGGATTTCCAGGTTTCCGGTACCGACCAGGGCCCCGGCGGCCAGCAATAAAGGAGCGGCCGGGATGGGAAGGCCCAATTGCTCCAATAGGACCCAGACAAAAAGGACCGCATACCCATGTTGAATGATGAAGGATAGAAGTGTGTTCACCAGGGTAACAATATAAACGAGTCGTCTATCTTTGAGCAAGTGATTTTGGGAGATCGTGGGCCGCCGGAGTAATCGACAGTTGATATTTCAGGGCATCTTGATATGATGCACCCGGTGTACTACGGGTTAACGGGGGCGCTGCAGCCGTGCCGCAGGCAAACAGACGACAAAAGATTTCCCTGATCTTCATTCTGACCGGCCTGGGATACTTCTCCATCATGGGAGCGCTATCCCTTTGGTTGGCTCCTTTTGAAGCCACTATCGGCGGATTCAAGATCTCCCTGGTCTCCCTGGTGGTCCCCTTCAAGATAGCCCTGGCCCTCCTGGCCGGAGGACTCTGGCTCCGTTTTTTTGACCGATCCTGGTTCGAAAGCGGGTTGATCGTAGCCGGCCTGGGGGTGTTATTTTTCTTGGTCCCCCACTCGTTGGGGGGTGATGGGCAGGTCCGGTTTCAAGAGTTGGACATGCTTCTGGAAGACGGTCGGCGCCCGACTACGTCCTTTTCCATGGTGGGACCCCTGTTTTCCACCCCTCTCTATTATTTGGGAAGATGGATTCAAACCCCGAAATGGTGGTGCTCCCGATTTAACACGTTGCTCCTGGCACTGGGAGTCCTGGTCCTGCACCGGCTCCTGAAACGGCGGGCGGACCGGTCCCTGGGGTCGGCCTTTTTCCTGATCCTCCTGGCCGGATCCATGTTTCCCAATCACCTGCGGTTTTATTTCGGCGAAGTCTTCACCGCGGTCTGGATCGCGGTGGGAACGGTGGCCCTGGCGGGGGGAAAACCCTTTTGGGGCTGGACCGCCATCGTCCTGGGGGTCGTGAATACCCCGGCCGCTCTTCCGGCCCTGGGTCTTCTGGCGTTGCAGCGGACCTTTCTTGAAAAACGACTCCGGAATCTATGGCCTCTGGTAACGGCTCTTCTGCTCATTCTTCTCGAAAACGGATACCGAAAAGGCGCCTTTTGGGTAACCGGTTATGAAGAGAATGCCGGGGCGGCCACCATTTTACCCTATTCGGGGATACCGGGCTTCAGCTATCCTTTTTTCTTCGGCCTCCTTTCGATTCTCCTCTCCTTCGGCAAAGGAATGGTATTTTTTGCCCCGGGGATGTTCCTTTCCCTAAAGCAATGGCGGTCCCGGCTGGGCGACACGCTCTATGCCTCCTATAGGATGTGGATCTTATTGGTCCTGGGTCTGGTCCTGGTTTACGCCAAATGGTGGAGCTGGTATGGGGGATTTTTCTGGGGTCCCCGTTTCTTCCTCCTGGCCTCCTTGCCTGCCTCCCTGGTCTTGGCCGCCCGGGTGCGTTTTCCGGACCCCGCCCTCAAGTCCAATCTGATAACCCTTTTGGCTCTCAGCCTCTCCTTTTGGGTGGGGATCAACGGCGCGGTATTTGATCAGCAGGGTCTGGACCTCTGTGTCCAGGACGGCCACGCCCTTGAATTTTTATGCTGGTACGTACCGGAGTTCAGCGTCCTTTGGCGCCCTTTGGTCGTCTCCCCTAACCTGGGGCTGGACCAGGAATTGACCGTCGCCTACGGCCTGCTGGTCTTCCTCCATCTGTCCCTCCCCCTGATCCGCCAGGCGGCCGGGCAGGCCTGGGAAAAGATCGGCGACCTCCGGCGGCGCTTCCTCACCCCGAAGGAATGGCGGATCTGACCGGATTCCCCGGTACTCAATTCGCCGGTGCTTAATCATTGGATTTTTTTGTCTGCTTGGGGTATACTGGCTCTATATTTACCACAGCTCATTCGAAAGAGGTGCCTTATGCTTAATAAAAAAACAATGGCCGGCGTGTTCACTCTAACCTTGTTGAGCGCCTTCATCCTGCTCTGGGCTTCCAGTGAAGTCTTTGCCCGGGCGGGGGGTGGATCGTCCGGAGGATCCCGGGGAAGTCGTTCCTATTCCGCGCCCCGGACCATGAGCCCATCCACGCCCACCCCCGGCGCCCCCTCTTCAGGAATGTCCAACCGCTCCACGCCGAATGCCCCGTCCACGGGGAGCCCTTTCTTGAGGGGATTGGCGGGAGGTGTGGCCGGAGGATTTCTCGGAAGCATGCTCTTTGGCGGCTTAGGTCACAGCGCCATGGGTTCCGGCGGCGGGGGAGGAGGAATCGGTTTTCTGGAAATCCTGCTTCTGGGGATAGGGGCCTTTCTATTATTCCGGTTTATTCGCGGTCGGAAAAGGACCGCCGAGTCCCAGACCCAGCAAACCAATTATATCCCCCCGGCCTATGCCCAGGAATCGGTTCCTCCTCCAGCCCCGGCCCCGGATCAAACGGTCGAGGCCGGAATCGGACATATCCAGTCCATGGACGCCCGTTTCAATCCAGTGGATTTTAAAGATTGGGTCCAGGACCTTTTCTTTAAAATCCAGGCGGCCTGGACCAATCAGGATCTGGGTACGTTGACCCCTTTTTTAGCTCCGGAGATTAAAGCCATGTTCTCCCAGGATCTGGAGGGTCAAAAAGCCCGAGGCCAGGTCAACCGGCTGGAAAATATTGCGGTTCGGTCGGTGGATATAACCGAAGCCTGGCAGGAGGAAGGAAAAGACTATATCACTATCCTCTTCTACGCCAATCTGCTGGATTACCTGGAAGACAAAAAGACCGGGGCCGTGGTTTCCGGCAGCAAAACCGAACCGGTTAAATTCCGGGAATACTGGACCTTTATGAGGCCCGTGGGCGGCCAGGGCACCTGGCAATTGAGCGCGATTCAGCAGGAAAGTTAGGCATTAGGCCTGGTGACTATTGTCTAACCCGAAGCCGCCAATAGCTTTCGATACGGAAATACTGATCGTCGACGACGAACGGGAAAACGTTCGCTATTTAACCATCATCCTGGAGGAAAATGGTTTCACGAACATCCGCAGCGCCGCCAACGGAGAAGAGGGTCTGAAGCGGCTGGCGGAATCCATTCCGGGGTTGATCGTATTGGACATCCGGATGCCCAAAAAAAGCGGCATCCAGATGTTCAACGATCTAAAGAAAGTGGAGCGGTTCAAGGATATCCCCGTCATTATTTTAACCGGGGAGGCCGAATTCTTGAAGCAATTGGCGGCGTTGCGCAGTTTCCAGGAAGGCCGGGACGTTTCGACGGAAAAACCGGTGGAGGAAATTCTGGACCTGATCGTCGATGCCCGGCCGGAGGCTTTTCTGGACAAACCCATTGAGCCCGATGCCTTTATAAAGGCCCTTCAACGAGTTTTAACCAAGTAATTTCGGTTGCTTCTCGACGCCCTCCCATGTCCCCGCAAACCAGGAAAAGCTGATGTCGGTCACGGAAGACATCCGGGGGGAAGGGGTCGGCGACTTATTCCGACCGGACGATGACCTGCCCGCCCTACTTCCGATCCGTCGCGGGACCCAAGCCCGGATCCCTCTCAAAGTGGCCCTCATCGGGTGTGGCCAGGCCTGCGCCGACCTCTTGACCCTATTGGTGGAAGAACGCCTGGGCCGCCTGGGCCTGGAGATTTTGGGAGTGGCCGATCCCAACCCAGAGGCCCAGGGCATCCGACAGGCCCGGCAACTGGGCATCTTTACCACCTCCGATTTTATTCAACTCTACCAGATCCCCGGGTTAAACCTGATCATCGAGCTAACCGGGTCCCCCCAGGTCCGAGAACGGATAATCCGGACCAAACCCCTGGAAATCAGTTTAATCGACCACCGCGGCGCCCGTCTCCTTTGGGACCTCATCCAGATCGAAGGGGAAAAAGCTCAACTCCAGTCCGCGGAAATCGCCCTGGAAGAGGAGGTCCGCCGGCACCAGGAATACCTGGAAAATATCCTGGCCCATTCCTCCGATATGATCATCACGACGGACCTGGACGGCCGCATTGTAATGTTCAATCCTGGCGGCGAGCGGATGCTGGGTTATTCCCGGGCTGAACTCATCGGACGGTCCATTGAAGAAATCTGGGAAAACCCTGAAAACCGAAAACAACTGCTGGCGGAAGTCCGGGCCCGGGGAGCGGTCAACAACTTCCCGGCTGATCTGCTCGCCAAAAGCGGGCAGTTGGTGGAAAGCAGCCTTTCCCTTTCCCTCCTGCGGGATCGAGAGGGTCGCGTCCTGGGAACGGTAGGCATCAGCAAGGACGTCACCGAAGAAAACCGACTGCGCCGTCAGCTTATTGAAAACGAACGCCTGGCGGCCATCGGGCAAACGGTAGCCGGCATCTCCCATTGCATGAAAAATATTTTAAACGGTCTGAAAGGCGGGTCCTACCTGGTCAATACCGGGCTAAAGAAAGACGATCGGGCGCTGCTGGAGGAAGGCTGGCAGATCGTTCAAAACAGCGTCGAACGCATCAGCAAACTCAGTCTGGACATGCTGGGCTACTGCCGGGACCGGACCCCGGACTTAAGCCCTGGGGACCCGCTCCAATTGATCCGGGACACCGTGAACCTGGTTCAGCAGACCGCGCGGATGGAGGGCATCGAAATCATTATCCGGGGAGAGGAAGGTTTTTCCTTCCCGCTGGACGCCTCATCCCTGTTCCGGGCCTTGATGAACTTGATGATGAACGCCATCGAGGCCTGCCGGGAAAAGGAGTATCCTCCCAAGGAATCTCCTCGAGTGGAGGTCTTTTTCGAACCGGTCGAATCGGACCTTGTTTTTCAGGTTCGGGATAACGGCATCGGCATGGATGAGGAAATTGAACGCAATCTTTTTGAGCGTTTTTTCACCACCAAGGAGTCTCAGGGCACGGGCGGGGGCTTGCCGGTTACCGAGAAAATGGTCAAGGAACAGGGCGGGAGCTTAACCGTGGAATCCTCACCCCGGCAAGGTCCGTTTTTACGATCCGCCTGCCCCTCCGGGAAAAACGTCAGGAGCCTGCCGATGACCGCTAAGTCCGGGGAAGCGCTTCAGGAAAAAATCCGTTTTTATGAACTGGTGCTGGACAACATCCGCAACGGAGTGATGATCACCGAGCCTTCCGGAAAAATTATTTTTTTCAGCCGGGCGGATGGCGATTTCCTGGGCATCGATCCTCAAAAAGCCGTGGGCCGGCATTGCCGGGAAGTGGTGGAGAATACCCGCATGGAAGTCGTGGCCCGGACCGGCATCCCGGAAATCAACCACCCCCATCGGATCAAGGGCCAGGATATGGTGGTGCAGCGGATCCCCATTAAGAAAAACGGCCGGACGATCGCCGTCTATGGACAGGTCATGTTTGAAGACGTGCCGGATGTCCAGGCCCTGGCCAAGCAGCTCAACCTCCTGGAAACAAAACTGGAATTGTACGAAAAGGAACTGACCATCCTGCGCTCCTCCAAGTACACCATTAAACATATCATCGGTCAAAGCGAGGAGATGACGGAATTAAAGAATATGGCCCTCCAGGCGGCCAAGACCCAATGCCCCGGTCCTGATCCTGGGTGAAGGGGGCACCGGCAAAGAACTCTTCGCCCATGCCATTCACTATGCCAGCGAACGGCGGGCCTCTCCCTTTATCCGCCTGAATTGCG
>CAVQSS010000006.1:0-134246 GCA_963716045.1 uncultured delta proteobacterium
CTCTGGTTATCCAGATCGACCTGGTCAGTATCCCCCCCCATAGCGGCAGTTGGGGGACCTGGCTATGCGGGGCGACCAACGAAGTTTCCTCCATCAGCCAGTTGTTGACCGTGCCGCTGGGAGCGCCCGTCATGATCTATTGGCGGTGGATCGATTCGATCGCGCCCTGTGGGGAACATGAGGGCGAGATTCTGGTCAATGGAATTAGGATTAACCACTTTAACCTGTGTGCAGATACCGCCACCAACGGCTGGGACCGGCAGATCGTCGACCTTAACAATTTTAAAGGGCAGACGGTAACGCTGGAAATCAGGGGAAACTGCAATTCACCCGATGAAAGGGTAAGCAATCTTTTCCTGGATGATTTTTCTTTACAAGCTACCGGGAAGATTCAACATTATCTGCCCTTTATTTTTAAGGATGCTCTCAGCTAACCAAATTTGTTACGGAGGAGGAACACCCCCATGAAACAAGAAGAACATTTGGAGTGCACCGACCCAGGGATACCCAGGCGATCCTTCCTGAAATACGGCCTGGGCGGAATGGCGGCCCTGGTGGTGGGAACGCGCATGCCCTGGCTGATGGAAAACCAGGCCTACGCGGCGGTTCAGGTCCAAACCCTTAATTTCCATATCACCGACGCCATAAAGGAGATGGTGACCCACAACTCCATCAACGATGCCCGCTGTTACTTCTGGATCTTCAAAGAGGATAACTTCCCGGCCGAGTGCCCCGGGCCCAATATCTTTACCACCACGGGAGACTTCGTGGTCATCAATCTGACCAACGACCTGGATGAGCCCCATGCCTTCTTCGTCCCCGGCATTATCAACAGCGGACCCATCGCCCCGGGCGCCACCAGGACCATCCGCTTCAAGGTGCCCAGGGCCGGCACCTATCTTTACTATGACAATCTCAATGAACCGGTGAACCGGGTCATGGGGCTCCATGGGGCCTTCATCGTCATGCCCCGGGCGGCCGCTGACGGGCATAAATTCACCCCTTTCGACAACCCGACACCCAGCGTCCAGAAGCTTTTCGACGATCTGGGCACGGCCCATTGGCCGGGCCTGGCCTGGGAGCAGGGCGACCCGCTCACCGATACCCCGGCCTTCCGCCAGTATGTCTGGGTGCTGCACCAGGCCAGCCCCAATCTGTTCGCGGAAGTGGGGTCCCTGGCTCCCGGCGTAAATTACCCCGCGAACGATTTCGTGCAAGCCTTCCTGCACGATCCCTTCAGTCCGACCCGGAACAACCGCATACCCCAGTATTTTACCATCTGCGGCCAGTCCGGCCATTTCTCCCACAACCACCCCTTTCTCTGCCCCAACAACCGGGTGGGCGAGCCGGTGCTGATCCGCCATCTGAACGCCGGGCTGTGGGCCCACGCCATGCACCTCCACGTGAACCACCAGTTTGTGGTATCCTACAACGGCGTGGTTTCGGACAACCCCCTGTGGGTAGACATGTGGGGAGCCTTTCCGCTTGACACCTTCGAGTGGCTGTCGCCCTACATGCGCCCTCCGGATGTTCCCAATCTATTGGGCATCGGAAGGGCGGACATATCTCCGCCGCTGATCAGCATCAACGGCCATCCGGTCTGGCCGCCCGTGGAAGAGCTGAACACCTATATCCCGCCGCTCGTAGGCACGGTGCTCCCTTCAATCCAGGATCCTCCTCCGGCCCTCCCGACGCCGCCCACCCTGCCCATAACGGCCCTGGCCCAGGACGGGGTAACCGTCATCGATCTGGCGGTGCGGATGTCGCCCCTCTGTTATCCCATGCACGACCATTCCGAGCCGTCCCAGACCGCCCAGGGCGGCAACTACAACTGCGGGCTGATCTCGGGAATGAATATTACCGGAGACCGGAACACCCCGGGTACCACCCCGGCCTCTGTTGGGCTGCCTTTGATCACCACCTTCCCCGACGGCCCGACCGGGCATGGCCCGAACAGCACCGGCCCGGCGGCCGGAGAGGGAGCGGTCACCGGCGTCCGGGCTCTCCGGGGTTCCAAACCAGCGACTAAGAAATAGAAAAGGAGAAAGAAATGTCATTCGCCAATCCGGCTCATATAGTTAGACGCCACTCCGTAGTCGGCGAGGAAAATGAATGGGTCAAGATGTTTGACCCGCCCAGGGCCAGTCCCTTTACGCCCGAACTGCTTTTGCCGACCAACCCGGTCCCGGAGGTGATGGCCGCCGCCGGCCTTCAAAGCGTCACCACGCCTCACACCGTCCAGAGGGACCTGCTTAACAGGCTCATCCTCCCCACCTGGGACAACAGGGCGAATGGACTGGAATTCATGACCTTCAGGGATGGGGACAACCCTTCCCTTGACGGCAACTATCCCGGGGGCACCATCCGCATCCCCCGGGGAGCGGTCTTCCATTGCTTTACCAACGGCAAAGGGCCGCCTCCGCATACCATCCACTGGCACGGCCATGAGCCCACGCCCATGAACGACGGGGTGGGACACTGCTCCATGGAGCTGGGGAGCTACACCTACCAGTTGCAGCCCAACTTCATCGGCACCTATTTTCACCACTGCCACCGGAACACCGTGCAGCATTTCGAGTTCGGGCTCTTCGGATTGACGATCATCGATCCGCCCGACGCCTATTTTGCCACTCAAAATTCTGGCGTTCCTATCGGAAGAGGCAACCCGGAACCGGGATTCTCTAACGGGAGGTTCCGGTGCGCGGCCAACGTCTCACAGTTCCCCCAGTTCCTCCCGGGGTTCAACTCTAACCCCCTTGAATCGGGGGACCCCCATGCCTTTACGGTCCCCTACAACGTGGAGGCCATCTGGGTACTGAGCGCCCGAGACTCACGCTGGAACGACCTGGCGGCGGACGCCAGGGCGACCTTCCCCACACACGGCACCATTCCCGGCGTCAACGATCGATTCCAAGAAAACGCCGGCCTAAACGGTTTCTTTGCCTTTAATGACTACCACGCCGATTACTGGTTTGTCACCGGCGTCCCGGTGCCCGCTCCCTTAGGGGGGAGAGCGAGCATCCCCCAGGGTGTAACCATCCCCGCGGCCCTGAACAGCGGCGTTTCCGGGACCCAGGTCTCCGTCAACGCCCAGGTGGGCCAGACCATCCTCCTCCGCTGCGTAAATGCCGCCTATAATACGATCCGGGTCACCCTCCCGGTGGACGCGGTGATCACGGCCTGGGACGGCCGGGCACTGGGCATTCCCCCCCTGCAACAGTACAACCGGGCCTATCTGGTGCCGGCCAATACCCCCCAAACCTTCGTCACCGCCCGGCGTTTTGAGGCCCTGATCCGGCCGACTGAAGAACAGAACAGACCCGCCATAGTGGAATTCCTGGACACCCGGGGCGGTAATTTACTGATGACCACCGAGATCCCCTTCAGAATCAATTAGAATGAATAACATCCCTACCGGCCCCTTCCCCCCAGGGAAGGGGCCTTTTTATAAACCAACAAAGGGACTTCGATTTTTGGTTCAAATTCAAAATTCGAAACGTAAGGAGGAGGAAAGCCGTGAGTAAGAAGATCGAAGTAGAAACTGCTGAAGCTTTCGGAAGGACCTTTGTAAAAGGGAATATTCCAGAAATCCATCCAGTCCGTTGCCTGGCGTGCAGGAATTGCGTCAACTTGTGCAAGAAACTCGGCCCAAACGTGCTGGACATCGTGGATGGAGTGGCCAAGCCTGTTCACCCGGAAAACTGCATCGGCGATGGCGCGTGCATGGTGGCCTGCCCGACCAAGGCCATCTTCCTGATGAGCAAGTATGATCCCTCATCGCCGCCAGCCGCAGTATAAAGGTATCTGATCGCCAAGGCCCCAAAGAGAAGATGTAGGTTGGGTAGAGTGAAACGAAACCCAACAAAGGGGCTATCTCCATTGGGTTTCTCGTTGCTCTACCCAACCTACATCTTCACGGAGTTTATCCTGAGCCGAAAAGCGAGATCCTTCGCTTCTCTCAGGATGACAGGAAGGCGAAGGGTTCAGGGTGACCAGGCGAAGGACTCAGGGTGGCTTTGCCAGGTTTATCATCCTTAGCGGGCTCTCTCAGCTTGTCATCCTGATCGACCGAAGGGAGAGAAGGATCTCGTTTTTGAGTGGAGTCCAACACGGATTACTGCTTTCTGGCATCCGGCATCGGTCTTGACCTTGATCCGGTATCGATCTCAGCAACACCGATCTCCACGATCTTATCCCGGCTTTTTTCCCCCTTTACAATCCGGATATCCCCCTTCCGGACTTGAAAATGGGCGGCCAGGATCTTGATCAGGGCTTCGTTGGCCCGACCCTCGATTGCCGGGGCGGTGAGATAGACCTTGAGGCGGTCTTCTTCGACAACTACCTTATTTTGTTTGGCTTTGGGTATTACCCGGATGGAATGGCGCAATGGAGGTTTGTTTTTCATTCGATGTTGGGCGTTCGATGTTCGATGTTCATTTTAATACGAAAATAGCTCCCGTCTTGGGCATCGGGGCTTATAAGGGCGGCCACGGGGGGCCGCCCCTACGATGGGTGTCCTCTCCGGGCCTGGGGTTTTAAAACAAAGATAAAATACCATTTTTCCCCTTGACATTCCACCATGATCATTTAAATTATAATAAAATAACCATCGCATGAAGCGAGAAAGGAGCCGGTCATGAAGATCCGCAAGGTAGTCAAGGTATCCAAAGGTCTTTGCAAGTGTAAAAAGACCTGCTAAGGGCTAAAATTATTATCTTTCAGAAAAAGGCCGATAGGAGATCTGTCGGCCTTTTTTCTTATTCAAATGCCCACCACCATGACTCCAAAACGGATTTCCAAGATTATATCTGCCGGCCCTTCTGCGATTATTTCAAGCCAGGAAACAAGGAAGAACTGCTCTGCCGGGGCGCTCTGGTCGTCGAAAAACTGGTCCGACGGCAGCGTCTTACCCCGGAGAACTTCCGGGGCCTGGATGAAAAGGAACCGCTGATCCCCCGTCAGGAAACCGATTTGGAGGACGCCGTCTGCGCGGGCTGTCCCTTCCGGGCCGAGGACTGTGATTTCCAGTCCCCCCACCCGCCTGCCGACTGCCGGCCCTGCGGGGGACTGGTTCTCCTGCACCGGCTTAAAAAACAAGGTTTGATATCGATTCCGGAGTTAGTTGATTTATTCCATGGCGGCCAATGACTGGAAAGAGGCTTTTCTGAGCCTTCACCCGCAGGTTTTCCTGAAACGTCTCGAACAGCCCTTTCTCTATCATGTCGGGAGGGATGAATTGTTCGAAATCGACGAAAAGGCCCTGGAATTCTTAAGCCGGTGCGACGGGACGCGCCGGGGGGCGGAGCTGACCTCCGATGACGACTTTGTATTTTTTTGCCTGGAGGAAGGGCTGTTGGAAACCTACCCCCAACCGACCCTTAAGACCATTTCCATCGGGGAAGCCCCTTTCCCTTCTCTGCGTTACCTGGAACTGCAACTGCTTCATCAATGCAATCTGCGCTGCCGCCATTGCTACCTGGGTCCCCCCCGCCCCGGGCGGTTATCCTTGGAGGAGGCCGTCGGCATCACCCGGGAATTTGCCGCGCGAGGAGGCTTGCGGCTTCTGGTTTCCGGAGGCGAGCCCCTGCTGTATCCCGAACTGCCCGCCTTCCTCGCCCAGACCCAGGGCCTGGGCATCCGTCGTATCCTGTTAACCAACGGGACCCTGATCACCTCGGAAAACGCCCGTTCCCTTCAGGTGGAAGAGGTGCAGGTCAGCCTGGACGGCTGGCGCACGGGTCACGAGGCCATCCGGGGCGTTGGGACCTTTGATCAAACCCTGGCGGGTATCCAGGCCATCCGGGAAGCCGGACTGCCCCTCTCCATCGCCACCATGGTTCACCGGAAGAACCTGGATGAATTCGAACCACTGGCCCGTCTGGTGAAAGAAATCGGGGCTATTGATTGGGGGGTGGATCTGCCTTGCCTGGCAGGCTCTTTGCTGGAACATTCCGATTTGCTGGTTCCTTACGAAGAGGCCGTTCCCTTTTTGAGCTTTTCCTTTGGGGGAGGCTATCATGGCTCCTCGGAGGGGTATGCCTGTGGACGCCATTTACTGACGGTGTTACCCAACGGGCAGGCGGTCAAGTGCGGCTTTTATGAAGATCAGCCCCTGGGGGATGCCCGCCAGGGCCTGATCGAATGTTGGCTGAAGCTTCACCATGTCCCCCTGGAAAAACTGGAATGCCGGGGGTGTCCCGCCCTCGAGGAATGCGCCGGAGGCTGCCGCTACCGGGCCGTTCAGCCCTTCGGCCGCGACCCACTGATGTGCGCCCTGTATGGGCAGACGAAGGAAAATTTGCCGGAGGGATATCACTGACAGGTTTAAATTCGAATTCCGAAGTTCGAAATTCGAAACAAATTCAAATGTATTTTGAAAATTTGTGCTTGTTTCGGATTTCGTGCTTCGAATTTCGGATTTAGGCATTACAAAGGAGGTCTATAATGGGTAAAATATTAGTCACCGGCTCCACCGGCAACATCGGCAGTCAGTTGGTTCAGCGGCTCAAAGAAAAAAACCTGGAGGTGATCGCCGGGGTCAGCAGCCTATCCAAGGCCGGGCGCTTCTCCAAACAAAACGTCGATACGGCCATCCTTAATTTCGCCCAACCCGATTCCCTGGAAACGGCCTTCGACGGGGTCGATCGGTTGTTCCTGCTGCTGCCGCTGGTGGAAGCCATGGTGGATTGGGGCCCGCGGGCCATCGAAGCGGCCAAGAAATCCGGTGTCCGATACGTCCTGCGGTCATCGGGGATGGGGGCCGATCCGGACACCCCTTATGAACTGGGAAAAACCCACGGGTTGATCGACCAGGCGCTGATGGCCAGCGGTCTGGCCTACACTATCGTTCGCCCCAATTCCTTCATGCAGAACTACATCAATTATTTCGGAGGGATGATCAAGGACCGGCAGTCCATCTTCCTGCCCCAAAGCCAGGGGCGCATCAGCCTGATCGACGTCCGGGACATCGCGGCCGTGGATGCTGAAATACTGGCCTCTCCCGAAAAGCATTGGGAGAAAACCTATGATCTGACCGGTCCGGAGGCATTAACCAATGAGGAGATCGCCCGGATCCTCTCCCGGGTCATTGGGAAGCCGATTACCTATGTGGATATCGACGAAGCCGCCGCCCGCCAGGGCCTGGCCCAAATGGGGATGCCGGAATGGAATATCCGCCTGATGGAGAGCCTGAACCGCCGCATCAAACTGGGGATGACCGCCGAGGTCACCAACTGGGTCCGGATAATAGCCGGGAGGCAACCGACAACTTTTGAGCAGTTTGCCCGGGATTATGGGGATGCCTGGAAGTAACGGTTAATAATTAACAATTAATTATTGATTATTAATAATTTGTCTTTTCATATGCTCTTTCTCCGCCACACGCACTTTCTGACTTTTGTCCTTCTTTTCTTTTGCCTGGTCCCTCACCACTCCTGGGGTTCCAGTCCCGATCCCTCTTTTTGCGCCTCCCCGGAAAACCTTTTGGTCCTTCGCCTTTTTTATCATTCTCCGGAAGATCTTAGGGCCGTGGCCGCCCAATATGATATCTGGGAGGCCCATCCCGAAAGGGGTTTCGTGGTCATCGGCACTCGCTGCGGAGAGTTGGAAAAAATCGTCGGTCAGGGCTGGGCGGTGGAGATCGAATCCACAATGACTCGGGAGACCAAGGTCCAGTCTGCTCGGGCTTCCTCAATTCCCCTGCTACCGGAGCGTGGAAGAGACCTTCGCGGTCCTGCAAAACCTGGCCGCCACCTATCCGGACTTGACCGAGCTCATCGATATGGGCGACAGTTGGGATAAAAGCACCTCCGGGGGACCGGCCGGATTCGATCTCCAGGTCTTCCGGATAACCAATAAGAATATACCGGGCCCCAAACCGGTTTTTTTCCTGATGGCCGCCATCCATGGCCGGGAATTGACCACCTCGGAAACCGCCCTCCGTTTGGCCGAAACCCTGCTGCAACAGTATGGGGTCAACCCTGAGATCACCCTGCTCCTGGATTACCAGGAAATCCAGGTATTACCCCTGACGAACCCCGACGGCCGGAAATGGGCCGAACAAGGATATTTTTGGCGAAAAAATACCGACTCCCTCGTGGGCTGCACCTTTCCAAACTATGGGGTCGATCTGAACCGAAACCATTCCTTCCACTGGGGAGGCGCCGGCACCTCGCCCTGCGATGAGCTCTATCAAGGGCCGGCGGTCGCTTCGGAACCGGAAACCCAGGCCTTACAAGACCATGTGCGCCTCCTTTTTCCGGATCAGCGGGGTCCCCTGGATTCGGACCCTGCCCCGGCAGACACCGCCGGCATTTTTATCACCCTCCATTCCTACGGCGGATTGGTTCTTTGGCCCTGGGGCTGGAGCGATCAGATCCAGGCCCCCAACGACGCCCAACTCCAGGCGATCGGCATTAAGCTGGCCTCCCTTAATCACTATACCGCCAAACAATCGAGCAAATTGTATCCTGCTACCGGGACTTCCGATGACTGGGCCTATGGTGAACTGGGGATCGCCTCTTTTACCTTTGAAATCGGGACCACCTTTTTCCAGGATTGTTCGAGTTTTGAAACCGCTATCTGGCCGGACAATTTAAAAGCCCTGCTCTATGCCCTTAAAATAGCCCCTGCTCCCTATCGCCTGGCCTACGGCCCGGACACCTTGTCCCCTCTGGTCACCCCCCCTGGGGGAAAGCGGGGAGAACCTCTTGAACTGACCGCCCTGATTACCGACCAGCAGAATGGGGGCCGTCCCCTTCAGCGGGCGGAATATTTCATCCTGTCCGAGCATCAGGCGACCCCTCCTGGGAATCCAGGGGCGGGACTGCCCCTGACCCCGACCGACGGCCAGTGGGACAACCCGGTTGAAACAGTCAGGGCCGTCATGGATACCGCCAACCTGGTCCCGGGGAATTATTTAGTCGCCCTTCGGGGCCAGGATGCGGATGGAAACTGGGGGCCCCTCACCGCGACTTCCTTGCGAATTCACTCTGACTTCCATTTGTTTTTCCCGATCGTTCTTAGATGAATACTCCCCTTGACAGATTCTTTTTGGTGCTTAATTTTAAAACCAATTAACTGAACCCGCCCAAAACATGGGGCCACGAGCCGGGTTACTTTAAGGGTGATCCCGGCTTTTTTTATGGAGGAAGACAACGATGAAAAGAACGACAGCTTGGCCGATGAAAACCGACTCGGCGCCTGGTAGAACTCTTTGCTCCGGATGCCTTTTCACGGTTGGATGAAGGCGACGATCAAGCATTCTATTCCCTGGACCGCTTCGTCTCCCACCTGGACTCTTTGGCCCTTTCCACTGTGGAGAAGATCATTAGAGACCTGGTGGTGGAAGACCGTCCGGTCATCCTGGATCTCATGGCCGGTTGGGATTCCCATATCCCGGAGGGGATCCGGGCGACCCGTCTGGTCGGCCTGGGTTTGAATGAAAATGAACTTCAGAAGAACAAGGCCCTGACGGAATACAGGATTCATGATCTGAACGAGAACCCGACGCTCCCTTTCCCGGACCGGACCTTTGATGTGGTGCTGAATACCGTTTCGGTCGACTATCTGACCCAACCTTTGCGGGTATTTGAAGAAGTGCTCCGAGTGCTGAAACCCGGGGGATTATTTCTGGTTATTTTCTCCAATCGCATGTTCCCCGAGAAGGCGGTCAAGATCTGGCGGGAGGCCAACGAAGAAGAACGGGTCCTTCTGGTAGAGGATTTCTTCAGGGAGGCCGGGAAGTTTGAAAAACCCGAGCTTTTCATTTCTAAAGGAAAACCCCGGCCCAAAGACGACAAATATGCCCACATGGGAATCGCCAGCGATCCCATTTACGCGGTCTTCGCCGACAAGATCGGCGGCGACCCATCAAGAAAAAAAAGGAGAATCAACATGCCGACCGCAAGTCGCAAGCTCAGTCCGGAAGAGTTAAAAGAAATTGAAAAGGGTGTCAAGGATACCCTCTGCTGCCCTTACTGCGGGGAAAAAATGAAGAAATGGGCCGTTCCCGACAACCCCTTTTCTCAGACCTGGGACAATGAATTCATGTACATCTGCTTCAACGACGCCTGCCCCTACTATGTCCGGGGCTGGGATCACATGGCCCGGGAAATGCAAAAAAGCGTTTCCTACCGCCTCATGTACAACCCCGATCGGGATTATTGCCTGCCCATTCCCGTGCCGTCGCCCTTTGCCTTGAAGGAGGGGATTGTGGAGTAAAACACGAAAACAAAAGGCGTTTCTGGTTGCTGGTTTAAGGGAACGATAATGGATAACAGCCGAGTTTACGGTCTTTCGTAGGGGAGGGGCCTTCGGCGAGCCCTTCGACAAGCTTAGGGCCTTGAGTTTACCGAAAGGCTCAGGCGAGCCGTTAATCCCCTCCCGCCCCTCCCCCAACCACAGCCGGGCGGGTATAAAACCCGCCCCTACGAAAAACGCCAAATAGTCGAACATTGAACATCGAACGCCCAACATCGAATGAAAAACAAACGCTCATTGAACGTTCGATGTTGGAAGTTCGATGTTCGACGTTCATTTCTTTTCTTTCAGGGTCGGGTCCAGGATTTCCACCTTGGCTTTTTTTCGGAGATCCGCCACGTATTCATTAACGGTCTTTTGAAATTTCTCATTTTTCATCTGGGCCTCGACCTGCTGGCGAACCTCCGCCAGAGGGGTCACTCCCGGGGGCTTTTTTCCGTAGACCAGGATCAGATGAAAACCGAACTGGGTCTCCACCACGGGACTGACCTCTCCCTCCTTTAGGGCAAAGGCCGCTGTTTCAAAGGCCGGGACCATCCGGCCTTTTCCAAAATATCCCAAATCGCCGCCCCGGGTCTTACTCGGGCAATCGGAATAGGTTTTGGCTAATTCGGAGAAATCTTTGCCGGCCTGGACTTCCTTAAGCACGGTTTCTATTTTTTCCTTGGCCTGCTTCTTTTGTTCCTCGGTGGCCTCCTTGGGCACCTGAATCAGGATGTGGCGTGCCCCTACCAGTTCTCCATGGCGATACCGCTCCTGATTGGCCTGGTAAGCCGCTTCCAGTTCCGCGTCGGTGACTTTCACCAGCGGCTGGATCTTCTGGCTGATGACGGCCCGGACATAAATATTCTTTTTAATATTGTCCCTGGCCTGGTCCATCGTCAGTCCCTCTTTGGTCAATTGCTCCTCGAATTTCTCCTTGGAACCGGCTTGTTTTTCAGCCGCTGTCCACATGGCCTCCACCTGCTTGTCCACTTCGGGGAGGTTCAAGCCCTTCCCTTCCTGATAAAGCAATTCCACGGCCACGAACTGGTCCAGGGCCTTGCGTCGAAGCGCTTCCGGGCCCTCTTTACCGCTTCCTTTTCTCCAAACTGGCGGCTCATTTCCCGAATCGTCATCTGCAGGTCCCGCTCGTAGATTTTCGTACCCTCAACCACCGCCACCGCCGCCTCGGCTTTGTCCGACGGGGTTTTTTCCTTGGGGGCGGGAGGGGTCTCCTGCGCCCAAACCGTAAAAGCCATCAAGATGCTCAGGACCCAGGATCCAACCCAAACCACACTTTGTACTTTTTTTGGCATAACCGCTCTCCATTCCATGATTTCTTTGCCGGGCTGCTTTCGCCCAGGGATTTATTATAACCCATGCCGGAGGCAAAAAAAACCTTTTTGCAAAACAAAGTCAGATATGCTATTAGGATCAATTGCTTCGGATTAATCGACAATCTCTCCAACTAAAAGGCGTTGCAGGTTGCAAGTTACTGGTTGCCGGTTAAAGAGACGGATACTGGAGTAAAACCGAACTCCCCTGCGAAAAACGAAAAGAGGGCCATGAAAAACCGAGTCGCCGGGTACTTTGACCCCCAGGGGGAAACCCTGGCCGTTGACCTTAAAAATGATTTCCAGCTCCGGAAGCTTGGTGAAATCCTTCCTCTGGCCTACCGGGGATCGGCGGCCGTCCGGGAAAATTTTGACCGCCTGGGCCTGAAAGCCGAAGAAATCCAATCTATCCGGGATCTGGAACGGATCCCGATCACCAAAAAATCGGAGTTGATTGCCATTCAGAAAGAGCGCCCGCCCTTCGGTGGACGCCTGACCCTTCCTTTAAACCAGCTTAAACGCATCTATGTTTCACCGGGACCCATATTCGACCCCTTGGGCCCAGGCCGGGCCGATCCCCGCTGCTGCAAGTGTGTTTTTGCCGCCGGAATCCGGCCGGGCGACCTGGTTCAGAATACTTTCTTGTATCATTTTACTCCGTTTGGGCTATATTTCGATGATGCCCTGGTGGAAATGGGCTGCACCGTAATCCCGGCCGGGGTAGGCAACACAGAACTTCAGGCCCAGGTCATGCAGGCCCTGAAGGTGAACGGCTATATCGGGACCCCCAGTTTTCTTAAAGCCATCATTGGACAAAGTGGTGGAGTTGGGGTTTGATCCGCAAAAGGACCTGGATTTAAAGTGGCGGTGGTAGGGGCCGAAATGCTGGCTGAATCCCTCCGGACCGAACTCGAATCCCGGGTGGGCCTGAAGGTCCGCCAGGCCTACGGTACGGCCGACGTGGGCCTGATCGGCCATGAGTGTCCGGAAAAAAACGGCTATCACCTGTTCGATATGGAAATGCTCTTCGAGGTGGTGGACCCTTCCACCGGACGGCAAATCCCCCCCGGGGAAATCGGAGAGCTGGTGGTCACCAGCTTCAATCCGGTGTATCCTCTGATTCGCTTCGGCACCGGGGACCTGACCGCCATCGACGATTCTCCCTGCCCCTGTGGCCGGACAGCTCCCCGTCTGAAAGGGTTGTACGGTCGAGTGGATCAGGTCACCAAGGTCCGGGCCATGTTCATCCATCCCAGCCAGGTGGATCAGGTCATTGGCCGGAATCAGGAAGTAGCCCGTTGCCGGGTAGTCGTGACCCAGCAAAACCATCAGGATGAAATGAACTTTCAGATCGAACTGAAGGACGAGGCGATAGAACCAGAGCCGCTGCTTAAAAAAATGCGGGAAGATATCCGGGAAATCATGCGGCTCCGAGGCGAAGTGGTCATCGTACCCCGGGGGACCATCCCCGCCGACGCCAAGAAGATCGAAGACCGGCGGAACTGGGAATGAGGGTTAACCGGTTAATAATTAACAATTAATTATTGATTATTGATAATTTGTCTTTTCAGGAAAGGAAATCCAGCCATGCAATATAGTCTGACAGAAGAACAGCTCATGCTAAAGGATATGGTCGGCCGATTGGCCAAGGAAAAGATCGCCCCCGGGGCGGCGGAGCGGGACGAAAAGGGGGAATTCGCCGCGGACATGGTGGAATTGTTTCGCGAAAACGGCCTTTTTGCCGCCGATTTTCCTAAGGAATACGGCGGGGAGGAAATGGGACTCCTGGCTTTGTGCCTGATTATCGAGGAGGTGGCCAAGGCCTGCGCCTCCAGCTCGCTCATCCTGGCCGTCCATGAACTGGGCACCATGCCCATCTTTCTGGCCGGAAATAAAGCGCAGAAGGATAAATACTTCCCCAAACTGGCCACGGGTGAATATCTCGCGGCCTTTGGTCTGACCGAACCGAATGCCGGATCCGATGTGTCCGGCCTGACCACCAAGGCCGTCCGGGACGGGGATCATTATGTCCTCAACGGCAGAAAAATTTTTATTTCCCACGGGGACGTGGCCCAGGTGGTCTGCGTGGCCGCCAAAACCAACCTGGAGGTCCCCGGCCACAAGGGAATCAGCATGTTTATCGTGGAACAAGGGACCCCGGGCTTTATCATCGGCAAGCATGAAAATAAAATGGGGATCCGAGGCTCCTCCACGGTGGAAATCATCCTGGAGGATGTGCGGGTGCCCCGGGAAAACCTGCTCGGTCAAGAGGGAATGGGCTTTACCATCCTGATGAAGACCCTCGATTTCACCCGTATCCCGGTGGCCGCCCAGGCCCTGGGCATCGCCCAGGGGGCCCTGGACTACGCCATCAATTATACCAAGGAGCGCGTCCAGTTCGGGAAACCTGTTTTTGCCAATCAGGGCATCCAGTGGATGATCGCCGAAATGGCCGCCAAACTGGAGGCCGCCCGGCAACTGACCTACAAGGCCGCCGCCCTGTACCAGACTTTCCCCAAAAATTTAGACCGGATGACGGCCGAAGCCGTCCGCTATTCGGCCATGTGCAAAATGTTTGCCGCCGACATGGCCATGAGTGTGACCACCGATTGCGTCCAACTGCTGGGGGGTTACGGCTTTATCAAGGAATACCCGGTGGAACGGATGATGCGGGACGCCAAGATCACCCAGATCTATGAAGGCACCTCGCAGGTGCAGAAGATGGTGATTGCTTCGACGCTCTAAAGGCCGTGAGGCGTTAGGCGTGAGGAGTAAGGGGAAAAAACAACTTTAAGGAAAGAGGTTCTTTGCGCAGGTTGCCTGGTGATAAATTAGTCAGTCCGACTAAAACGCCTTGCTCCTTACGCCTTGCTCCTTACGGGTTTTATCGATGGAAATGATTCTGCAAATCATCGTCAGCGGCCTGGCCACCGGCGGAGTGTACGGATTGATCGCCCTGGGCTTTGTGCTGATTTACAAGGCCACCAGCGTCCTGAACCTGGCCATGGGCGATTTCATGACCCTGGGTGCCTTCATCTGCCTGACCGTTCTGGAAAAATTTCAGGCGCCCTTTTATGTGGCCTTCCTGGTTACCCTGCTCTGCGCCTTTATCATCGGAGTGGCCGTGGAACGGGTGATCCTCCGCCCGCTGATCGGGGAGCCGGTCATTTCCGTCATCATGGTCACCATCGGTCTGGGCGTGATGTTGCGGGGGATCATGTACATGGTCTGGACCCCCGTCTTTCGGAACTTACCGGCCATATTTCCCCCCCAGCCGCTCAACCTGGGTTTTGCGATCGTCCCCTCCGGCCTGCTCTGGGGTTTTATCTTTGCCGTCATCGGGACCTTTGTCTTTCTTTTCATCTTTAAGTTCTCCCGGACCGGAGTGGCCATGCGGGCCACGGCCAACGACCAGCAGGCCGCCCAATCCATGGGCATCAGCGTCCGCTGGGTATTTGCCCTGGCCTGGAGCTTCGGCGCCATCGCTTCGGTGATCGGAGGGATCGTCATCGGCAATCTTTCCGGCATCAGCGTCTACATGGGGGATATCGGGCTCAAGGTGCTGGCCGTCATCATTCTCGGAGGATTGGACAGCATCGGAGGCGCCATCCTGGGGGGGTTCATTATCGGGGTCCTGGAAAACCTGGCCGGTTTCTATATCGATCCCCTGGTCGGCGGGGGAATAAAAAGCGTGGCCCCTTTCTTTTTTCTGGTGGTCATTCTGATGATCCGGCCCTATGGGCTGTTCGGGAAGAAATTGATCGAGCGGGTATAGGTTTGTTGCTGGTTACTCGTTGCTGGTTACTGGATAAACAACCTAAATGAATTGTGATGAATCGAATTTTGGACAGGACTTCAATGGATTTTGTCTCCAATGACTACCAACCGGCAACCAACAACGTGCAACCAGCAACAGGTTCTTGATCATGCGCTGCGGCGATTTTAAAGAATCATATATTCAGGACGACGCCATTTTTCAGTCCGGATTCGTCAAGCTTTTTCTGGCCCTCTTTTTTGTTTTCCTCCTGGTCTTTCCCTTTGTGGCCAACGCCTACATGCTCTACCTGGCCAACATGATCGGATTTGCCGTCATCGGGGCCGTGGGGTTGAACCTGCTCACCGGCTTTACCGGGCAAATATCGCTGGGCCACTCGGCCTTTATCGGGGTGGGGGCCTATACCTCGGCCATCCTGATCACCAAACTGGGCTTCTCCTTCTGGCTGTCGCTGCCCTTCGCCGGGCTGGTCTCGGCCCTGGCCGGTCTGATCATCGGCCTCCCTTCCCTGCGGGTCAAAGGCCTGTATCTCTGCATCGCCACTCTGGCCTCCCAATTCATTCTCGAATTTATTTTTGTGCACTGGGAATCCATGACCAAGGGGATCACCGGCATTCATATTCCAGCCCCCCAGATCGGCGGTTTCATTTTTTCTACCGAGAAAAAGTTCTATTGGATCACCCTGTTTTTTGTCATCATCGCCGTGGCCTATGCCCGAAATCTCGTTCGCTCCCGTATGGGCCGGGCCTTTGTGGCCATCCGCGACCGGGACCTGTCGGCCGAAATTATCGGTATCGATCTCCTGCGATACAAATTGAGCGCCTTCGCCATCAGTTCCTTTTATGCCGGCGTGGCCGGCGCCCTCTGGGTAAGTTTCCTGAAGGTGGTCACCCCGGAGCATTTTCCCTTTATCCTGAGCATCCAATTCCTGGCCATGATCATCATCGGGGGAATGGGCAGCATCCTGGGCTCGATCTTCGGCGCCATCTTCATGACCATTGTCCCGGAATTTCTGGGCTATGCGGCCACGGTGGTGAAGACGCAGGCGCCCGGGTATGATCAGTTGTTCATTCCCATGAAAGAAGTGATCTTCGGGGGATTGATTATCCTTTTCCTGATCTTTGAGCCTCATGGACTGGCGGAAATCTGGAACCGTATCAAGAGCGTCTTTCGACTGTGGCCGTTTTCATATTAAACCAGGATTTGGGGCACCTGCCCCAAATCCTGGGATAAAGGCCCTTCAAAAAGACAAATTATTAACAATTATTAATTAAGAATTGATTATTGATTATTGGCCAAAAGGTGCCCTCGACTTTATTTACATACTAACCCTCAGGCCCGGGGTGGGCACCCTCGAAGCATGAAAATTTAACCGTTAGATATCCCAGCTTGTCATCCTGAGCCCTTCGCCTGCTGTCATCCTGAGCGAAGCGAAGGATCTCGTCTTTCGGCTCAGGATAAACTCCGCGAAGGATCTCGTCTTTCGAGCCCAAAGCTTGCCAGGGGATTCTTCAGAATGACAGTTGCTGGTTATTTACATACTAAACCCAGGCTTCGGGGCCCCTGTCCCCAAGCCTGAAAATAAAAGGGGGAGACATAAGCCTAACTGCCTGACATTAATAATCAATAATCAATTGTCAATTATTAATTAATCTATAATGTAAACAACCAACCAAAGGAGGAGGGTATTCATTATGAAAAAAGCGTTACTGTTTGTCATGGTTATGGTGATCTTCCTGGGCGTCTCCCAGATCGTCCAGGCCCAGCAGACCTACACCCTGGGGGCGGTGCACCCCTTTACCGGCCGCTTTGCCTTTGCCGGCGTTCACGGCCAGGATGCCATGAAGGACGCCGTGGACATGACCAACGAGGCCGGGGGCATCAACGGCAAGAAGCTGCAGTATTTCTGGAAGGACGGCGAATACAAGGACGATGTGGGCATTGCCGCCTTCAAAAGCCTCTACACTCAGTACAAACCTCAGATCATGTGGGGCCAGAGCACCGGCATGACCAAGGCCCTGGGACCGGAGATCAAAGACCGTTATAAGGTGCTGTATTCGGCCTACACCTTTGCCGATGTGGCCGCCAACCCCAAGGAAAACCCCTATCTGTTCATTCCCGGCCCGACGTATGCGGAAATGTTTGCCGTGCTGCTCAATTACATCGCCAAACAGAAACCCGGGGCGAATGTGGCCTTCTTTTACAGCGACACCGAATTCGGTCGGGAACCCATTGCCTTCGGCCGGGAGTATGCCAAAAAATTGGGCTTGAAAGTCGTGGCCGAAGAAGTGACCAAGGCGGGAGGGGTGGACGTGACCACCAATATCCTGAACATGAAGCAGAAAAACGTGGAATTTTGTATTTTTCAGGGCTATGTGAACGACCCCATTGCCCAGGTGATGAAACAGTCCAAGGATTACGGGCTGAAGTGTCAGTTCATGGGTACCTTCTGGTCCACCGAAAAACACCTGCTGGATTCGCTGGGCCCTCTGTCCGATGAATATATCGGGGTCACGGCTTATTCCTTCTATTATCAGGACCAGTACCCCATGATCAAGAAGATTCGGGATTGGGTTCAGAAGCACAACCCCAAGGGCGCCGACTACCGATCCCAGGCCTACATGCAGGTCTTTATGGGCACCACCCTGATGATCGAGGCCCTCAAGCGGGCGGACAAAGCCGGACCGGTGACCGGCGACAGCCTGGTCAAGGCCCTCCAGTCCATCAAGAATTTCGACGTGGGCGGATTGATGCCGCCGGTGACCATCAAGGGCAACAGCATCCCGGTGGGGCGGGTAGTCAAGGGGAATTCCAAGACCGGCAAGTTTGATCCCATTACGGATTGGATTATTTTAGACCTGTAAGGGTGTAGGACGCAGGGGGTAGGGGGTAGGGCTGAGGGGAATTCCCCTACACCCCACACCCCACACCCCCAACCCCCAACCCTCAAAAATGGCGAATATGACTGAATCCATTAAAACCCTCCCGGGCCTGCTGAAACGCAACGCCCGGGAGTTCGGGCCGGATAAAGTGGCCCTGCGCGAGAAGGAATTCGGTATCTGGCAGTCCGTTTCCTGGCAGGACTATTTCGACCGGATTCGAAGCCTGGCCTTAGGCCTGGTGGAACTGGGGTACGAGAAAGGCGATAAGCTCTCGGTCATCGGGGACAATCGCCCGGAGTGGCTCTATTCGGAACTGGCCATCCAGGCCTTAGGAGGGGCGGTGGTCGGGATTTACCCTGACAGCCACCTGGAGCAGGTCCGCTATATCATCGACCACTCCGATTCGGTATTCATCATGGTGGAGGACCAGGAACAGACCGACAAGATCCTGAACATGATCGATGAGATCCCCAAGGTCAAGAAAGTTATCGTGGATGACCAGAAAGGGATGCGCCGCTACGACCACCCGTTGCTCATTCCCCTCATGCGGGTCCTGGAGATGGGCCGGGAGGCGGACCGAAAAGATCCCGCGCTTTTTGACCGGATTCTGGATCAGGTCAGCGAAGAGGACGTGGCCATGATCCTTTATACCTCGGGGACGACGGGCCTGCCCAAAGGGGTGATGCTCACCCACCGCAACATGGTTCGGATGATCGAAAATTTCGATCAGGTGGACCCGGCCTTCCCGACCGACAATCACGTCTCTTTTCTGCCCTTGCCCTGGGTGGGCGAACAGGCCACCGCCGTGGCCTGGAACCTGTACAAGGGCGTGACCATCAATTTTCCGGAAAAAGTGGAAACCGTCTCCGTGGACATTCGGGACATCGGTCCGAACCTCCTGCTGGCGCCGCCCCGCCACTGGGAAAAGATGTGTTCCGACATCCAGGTCAAGATCCAGGATGCGGCCTGGATCAAGCGCTTCCTTTATAAACGCTGCATGCCCGTCGGCTACCGGATGGCTGAATTTCGACTGAAAGGGACCCGACCCGGGGTTCTTTACACCCTGCTGGACAAGGCCTGTTACCTGCTGCTGTTCCGCTCGCTGAAGAATTATCTGGGGCTGACCAACCTGCGGAATGTCTACACTGGCGGGGCCCCCATCGGGCCGGAGGTTTTTAATTTTTTCATGGCCCTGGGCATCAACATCAAGCAGCTTTACGGGCAGACCGAGGTCACCGGCCTGGCCGTGGGACACCGCAACGAAAACGTAAAATTGAATACCGTCGGCGCTCCCATGCCGGAAGTGGAACTGAAAATTTCGGATGTGGGAGAAATCCTGATCCAAGGACCGATCGTTTTTAAAGGCTATTACAAAAACGAGGAGGCCACCCGCAAAACCCTGGACGCGGAAGGGTGGGTCCATACCGGCGATGAAGGCCTCCTGGATGAAGACGGCCAACTGGTCATGATCGACCGGCAGAAAGACGTGATGCGTCTGGGAGACGGCAGCAAGTTTTCCCCCCAGCTTATTGAAAACAAGTTGAAATTCAGCCCGTATATCAACGAAGCCATGGTGGTGGGCAAGGATCGCCCTTACATCGCGGCCCTGATCATCATGGATCTGGGCAACATGGGCAAATGGGCGGAAAACCACAAGATGACCTTTACCACCTTTACCGATCTCTCCCAGAAACCGGAAGTCTACGACCTGATCGCCGAAGAGATTCGGCAGATCAACCGGTCCCTGCCCAAGGTGGCCCGGGTGAAGCGCTTCGTAATGCTCTATAAGGAATTGGACGCCGACGACGACGAGATGACCCGGACCCGAAAGCTCCGGCGGGGCTTCGTGGCCGAACGCTACGCCAATCTGATCGAGGCCCTTTACGAAGACCAGGAGGAACTGGCGGTGGAGTCCGAGATCCGCTATCAGGACGGGACCGGGTTTACCATGAAGACCCAAGTCAGGATCAAAGAGGTTAAGGACTAACCAAACATATTTGAATTTATGGCTCAAATTCGAAACTCGAAATCCGATTTGAAGAAGTAAGGTTATTATAATGACTCAGGCCCAAAATCCCTACTCCCCCGATGAATATCAATTGATCATTGAGGATATCACTCTGACCTTCGGGGGGATCAACGCCCTTTCCGGGGTCAGCACCGGGGTAAAGAAGGGAGAAATCTTCGCCATTATCGGGCCCAACGGGGCCGGAAAAACCTGTATCCTCAACTGCATCAACCGCTTTTATCATCCCGAACAGGGGCGGATCCTCTTTGAAGGCCTGGAGATCACCCAGGCCAAGGCCCATAAAATCGCCCAACTGGGGATCGCCCGGACCTTCCAGAATGTGGAGCTTTTCGGCCACATGACGGTGATGGACAATATTAAACTCGGCCGCCATGTCCATTTGAAGTCCGGTTTTCTCTCCGGTGGAATTTATTACGGCAAAACCCGACGGGAAGAGATGGCCCTGCGAAAAGAGATCGAAGAAACGATCATCGATTTGCTGGAAATCGAGGCCATCCGCAAACGGACCGTCCATACGCTGCCCTACGGGCTGCAGAAGCGGGTGGAGCTGGCCCGGGCCCTGGCCATGAAGCCCAAACTGCTCCTGCTGGACGAACCGGCCACCGGCATGAACCTGGAGGAAACGGAAGACATGGCCCGTTTTATCCTGGACATCAACGATGAATGGGGGGTGACCATCATCCTGATCGAGCACGACATGGGCATGGTCATGGACATCAGCGACCGGATCTGCGTCCTCGATTTCGGGCGCAAGATTGCCGAGGGCCCTCCCCAGGAAATCCGGCACAATCCGCAGGTCATCCAGGCCTATCTGGGAGAGGAAACGCTGGCTTACTCGCGGTTGGGCGCTTAGCGCGGAGCGCAGAGCGCAGAGAGAAAGACGCAGAGCGCAGGGCGCAGAGCGCGGAGCGCCGGAGGAAAAAATAAATGAAAGATGACTTCAAGCCGGTGCCATGAAATCGCAAAAATGCAAAACAATATCTTTTGATTTTTTTTTTAATGGTTTTTACGCCCTGCGCTCTGCGCTCCGCGCTCCGCGCTCCGCGTTTTTTTAGGCGAAGCCATGGATCCTATACTGGTCGTCAACAATATCGAAGTCATCTACCATAACGTCATCCTGGTCTTGAAGGGGCTTTCCCTGCAGGTCCAGGAAGGCCAGATCGTGACCGTCCTGGGCAGCAACGGGGCCGGGAAGACCACTACCTTGAAGGCCATTTCCGGCTTGCTGAAATCCGAAGACGGGGCCGTAACCGACGGCAGCATCACCTTTATGGGCCAGCGCATCGACCGTCTTTATCCGGAGCAGATTGTGCGCAGGGGCATTTTCCAGGTCATGGAAGGCCGCCGGGTTTTCGACGAATTGAATATCGAGGAAAACCTGATTGCCGGGGCCCACACCAATAAAAATAAAAAGAAAATGAAAGACGACATCGAGGTGGTTTACCACTACTTCCCCCGGTTGAAGCAGCGCCGCACCGTCCAGGCCGGCTATATCAGCGGGGGGGAGCAGCAGATGCTGGTCATCGGCCGCTGCCTCATGGCCAACCCCAAACTGATGCTGCTCGACGAACCCTCCATGGGTCTCGCCCCCCTGTTAGTGGGCGAGATCTTCGAGATCATCAAGCGGATCAACCGGGAGCGGGGGGTGACCATCCTGCTGGTGGAACAGAATGCCCGACTGGCTCTCTCCATTGCCCACCACGGCTACGTGATGGAAACCGGGCGGATCGTCCTGGACGACACGGTGGAGAAACTAAAAGAAAACGCCGATATCAAGGAATTCTATCTCGGTTTGACGGAGGTGGGGAAAACCAAAAGTTACCGGGACGTGAAGCACTATAAGCGTCGCAAGCGCTGGCTGGCCTGACCCGGGCCTTTCCGCACTTATCGAGAAAATGGAGTAATTTTTTCTTCGACACCGTTTCCATTTCCACGGAGTAAAAAAAAAGGCCTCCAACCGAGCCTTGGAGGCCTTTTAAACAATAGCAAGTCTGCTGTTTAAGGGAAAGCCGGAACACAAGCCTGGGTAATATTGGCCGGGGTGGCCCAGGTGGCCGTACATACCCTTCCGTCGGGGAAGGTCGCTGTCCAGGGACCGGCGCCGGCGAGAATTCCCTTTTCCGCCAACTGGGCATCCACCAAGGCGGCACTGGGGACCAACGGCGGGTTAGCAACCATGGCATTGGCATACGCCAGCGAAGCCGCGGCCCGGATCGAACCGACCATGCCATCCCAGGACGCCCTTTCGGCCTGGACACGCAGATCCAGGTACCGGGGTATGGCGATGGCCGCCAGAATCCCGATGATCACGATGACTACGATCAATTCGATCATGGTAAAACCTTTGTTGTTCTTCAATCCTTTTGTCATTTTACTTTCCTCCTTTTTTATTTGTATTTCTGTTGCTAATTTTTAATCAGGGAGACGGATCGCCGATGGTGGCCGGAAACCCATATACCCAGGTATAGGTGGTTCCGTTGATCGTGGCCGAAAAAGTGTTTCCCCCCAGTGTTATTCCTCCCGGCGCAGCCAGGGCCTGATAGACCGCATTCGCGTCCAGGGTGCCGATGGTGTTGTTGATCGCCGCCTGGGCATAGGCCAGAGAGGCTGCCGACCGCAGGTTCGAGGTCAGCCCGTCCCGAACGGAACGCTGGGCCTGGGCCTGTAAATCCATAAACCGGGGAACGGCTATTGAGGCCAAAATCCCGATGATCACGATCACCACGAGCAGTTCGATCATGGTGAACCCCTGATCATGGCGGCCAGTTTTCTGATTCGAGGCCTTTGCTTTGCATTTTGAAGATCGGATATCAAACTCCTCTTATATTCTTTAGGCCGCCCGACCCGTTCTACCGTTATATCGGCCCCTCTTTTCAGTCCCTTTAATCTTTTTATAATAATTATTTTTTTTGGGCTAATTTGGTCAGGTCCCACATAGGCAGAAAGATCCCCAAGGCCAGGAACAAAACCATGGCTCCCATGCCGATAACCAATATGGGTTCGAGCATGGAAGTCAAATTCTTGACCCCATAGTCCACTTCCCGGTCGTAATAGTCAGAGACTTTGCCCAGGACGCGGTCCAAGGCCCCCGAGGACTCCCCGATGGCGAACATATGGTAGACCAGGGGGGGAAAGACCTGGGAGCGCCGCATCCGCTCCCACATATCCGCCCCTTCCTTCACCCCTTCCTTGACCTCATTGACCTTAGAGGTCAAATAGGAATTGCCAAAGGTCTTGGCCGAGATATCCAGGTTCAGGATAACCGGCAGACCGCTGTTGTAAAGATTCACGAAGGTCCGAACGAACCGGGACATGTAAATCTTCATAAAAAGCTGGCCAAAGACGGGGAATCGCAGTTTGATTCGATCCCACCACATGAGCCCTTTGGGGGTCCTCAATAGCAGCTTGAATCCGATCCAGACACCGACCACCAGCATGGTCACCCAGTACCAGTAATCCCGAAAATACACACTCAGATTCATCAGTATTTTTGTCGGCAGCGGCAGATCCAGTTTAGAGGCCTTAAAGATCCCCATGAACTTGGGGACAATAAAGGTGACCGCCAGAACGAAGGCCCCGGCCATGGCTATGACCACGAATTTGGGATACCGGGTAGCCGACTTGATATCGGCCCGGATCTTGATTTCAAAATCCACCAGATTGGCCAGTCGATCAAAAACCAACTCCAGGTTTCCCGAAGATTCCCCGGACTCGATCAGGCTGACGTACAGTTGGTCAAACACCTTGGGGAACTTGGCCATGGCTACGGATAGATTCTTGCCTTCCTTGATCTGTTCGACGATCTCCCGAATAATCTGCTGGAAGTAGGGATTGGTGGTCTGTTCCCCCAGCAGGGTGAGGGAGTTTTGAATGGGGACACCGGCGCCATACAGGGTCCCCAGTTGTCGGGAAAAATAGACCAACTCTTTCAGGTTAACGGTATTCTTGTACTGATGCAGTTTGCGGGACAACCAGACCATCAGCGGGGGAGCACCCTGCTCGGAAACCGGCTGAATATTGACCGGTATAAAACCCATTTCCCCGATCTTGGTGACGATGAAGGCCTTGTCCCGCCCCTCCAGTTGCCCGGAGACCAGTTTGCCCGAGTGATCCCGGGCCTTATACGCGAAAACCGCCATACCGTTTCCCCTTAACCATTTGAGATTAATAATTTATAATTGATTATTAATTATTTCGGCAATTCCCGGAGCGTCACCCGGTTCAGTTCTTCAACCGAGGTGATCCCCTTTATCACTTTGGCCACCCCGTCTTCCCGCAGCGTCTTCATGCCCTGGGTACGGCGCGCGGTTTCGGCCACCAAGGCGGGAGAAGCCTTTTGCAGCATCAATTCCTTGATTTCGGGATCCGCGATCAGTAATTCATAAAGCCCCAGGCGGCCCCGATACCCGGAATTTTTGCAGAGCCGGCAGCCTTTGGGCTGCTGCAGGACCAATTCTCTATTAGTGGGGAACCCCAGATCTACCAGATTTTCCGGGGTGGCCTGATACGATTCTTTGCATTCCGGACAGAGCTTCCGGATCAGCCGCTGGGCCAGCACTCCTTCGACGGAGGAGGCGATCAAAAATGGAGGGATGCCCATCTCCCCCAAACGGATTAAAGTGCTGGGGGCGTCGTTGGTATGGATGGTGCTGAAGACCAGGTGTCCGGTCAGTGCCGCCTGCACGGCAATATTGGCGGTTTCCCCGTCCCGGATTTCACCAACCATCACGATATCGGGGTCCTGCCGGAGTATGGACCTCAGCCCGCCGGCAAAGGTCAGCCCGGCCTTGGGGTTGACCTGGGCCTGGCGAATACCCTGAAGGCGGTATTCAACCGGGTCCTCCAGGGTGATTACATTTTTTTGCGGGTCGTTGATGCTGTTCAAGGTGGCGTACAGGGTAGTGGTCTTCCCGCTCCCGGTAGGCCCGGTGACCAGCACGAACCCGTAAGGGATATGGATCAGATAAAGAAATTTTTTGAAATCTTCCGGCAGGAAGCCCAGGTCTTCCAGGGTTAATAGGATACTGGACTGATCCAGGAGCCGCAGGACCACATTTTCACCGTGAATGGTCGGAAAACTGGATACCCGAACGTCAATATTATGACTATTGGAGGAAAAATGGAATCGGCCGTCCTGAGGGCTTCGCCGTTCGGCAATGTCCAACTTGGACATTATTTTAATCCTGGAAGTCACCGGATTGGTGTACTTGCCCTGCAGGGGTGTGGTTTCCCGGAGCATGCCGTCCACCCGGTAGCGGATGCGCAACTGGTTTTCTTCCGGTTCAATATGGATGTCGCTGGCCCGGTCCCGAACCGCCTCAGAGAGGATCAGGTTCACCAGTTGGCTGATCGGGCCCTCTTCAATTTCTTCTTCGACCTTGGCTGAATCTTCATCTTCCTCCGCGGAGACGGACTCCACCGAAGATTGGTTCCGGGATAATAACGACCCCCCGTACAATTCCTCGATGGCCCGCTGGATCTCTTCTTCCAGGGCGATCACCGGTATGATAGTCAGCTTGGTCCGGATGGACAACTCGTCGATGGCCAGGATGTTGAGCGGGTCGGACATGGCCACGGTGAGCGACTTGCCGTCTTCCCGGATCGGGACCAATGTGTAATTTTCGGCCACGGTTTGCGGGACCAGCAGGATCAGTTTCTTGTCGATGGTCTGACTCGACAAATCAATATAGGGAATGCGCAACTGTTGCGAGAGGGTCCGCATGATATCTTCTTCCGCAACGAAACCCTGTTTAATCAACAGCCGACCCAATCGTTCCCGGGTGACCTTCTGCAAGGCAATGGCCTCTTCCAGCTTTCCCTGATCGATCAAGCCGGCTTCCAGTAAAATGTCACCCAGGCGCTTCTTTGCAATCATATCCAGACGCTTCCCCCTAAAATCGATCCTTTATACTTGGACTCCCTATTTGGAACCCTATCGAGCTCCTTATTTGCAAGATCCATTCCTAATGAAAATTGCCGGATATCAATCATCTAATCGGCAAAGAGGTCCAAACCCTTTACTTCCATCCCTATTATTTGTATCGCCTCGGTGAATTTTCATGCTATAGTTAAAACAAATCAGTAAGTTCAATGAGGAATATTCTTTTGAGAAGACCGGCGCAAAACCCCCAAAAACCTTTAAGGGCCTTGGGAGTCGATTTAGGCGGAACACGAATAAAAGTCGGAGTGGTGGACGAACAGGGTCGGCTGTCTAATTTTAAAAAATTTTTTACCCGCGTGGACTTAGGCCGGGAAGCCCTGATCCGAAGGATCATCCGGATCGTTCAAAAGAGTCTATCGGAGGATGCTGACTCCCAAAACCCCCCGGCGGCCATAGGCCTGGGAGCTGCCGGGATGATCGATGTCCGGAAGGGCCTGGTACTCCTCTCCCCCAATTTCCCGGACTGGCAGCATGTTCCCCTGGCCCGATTGATCAGCGAAGAAACCGGGCTCCCTGCCTTTTTGGATAACGATGCCAACGCCGTCACCTATGGAGAAAAATGGGTCGGCGCCGGGAAAGATATGAACAATTTTGCCTGCTTAACCTTGGGCACGGGAGTGGGCAGCGGACTTATGCTTGACGGCCGCTTGTGGTATGGAAGTCAGGGAAGCGGGCCGGAAATCGGCCACATGACCATCCATCCCCGGGGCCGGCGCTGTTTGTGCGGCAATCGGGGTTGTCTGGAAACCCTCGCTTCCGCCGGTTGGCTGGTGAAAACGGCCGCAAAGAAAATGGGAGCTAATCCCCTCTTGAAAGACCGGACGGGCTTCACTTCCAAGGACCTTTACCGGCAGGCGCTTCAAGGGGACCTTTTTTGCCGGGGCCTCTTTGAAAACCTGGGAGAGGTCCTGGGGATTGCCATTGCCAACTTGACCCATATCCTGAGCCTGGAGGGGGTCGTTTTGGGAGGAGGTCTCAGCCGATCGGCTACTATTTTCTTGCCTTCTTTGAAGAAAGAATTTAAAAAGCGGTTAACGCTGGTCGCCCCCGAAAAAATTAAAATACGCGTCTCCCGGTTGCAGGAAAAAGGCGGGGTCCTGGGGGCCGCCGGAATCGCCCTGGAACGATTAAATAAAGGATAACCAATGGCTGCTCAAAAAAAATCCATTAGCCGAAAAGAACTGCTGAAGAAACCGGATGAGTTTATTACCACTTCCAATAAAATCGCCAATTGGGTCACGGCCCACTACCAGAAGGTTATTTGGATGGGGGCGGTTCTCGTTCTGGGAGCGGGGGCCTTTTTTGGCTACCGGGCCTATGACGCCCACCAGGAAAGACAAGGCCGGGAGGCCTATTTCACCGCCCTGGAAATGTCGGACATCCCCCAAAGAATAAAGAAATTATCGAGTGTCACCACCGATTATTCCGGCACTCAGGGCGCCCAAAAAGCCTGGATCTCCCTGGGACATCTTTATTATCAGCAGAAAGACTTCACCGGGGCGTTGAACGCCTACCGATCGGCCTTGAGCCGGGGGAAACTCCCCCCGGAATTTCAGTCCCTGATCAATGAAAGCCTGGCCTACGTTCTGGAAGAGAAAGGGGACCTCAAAGGGGCCGCCGACGCTTTCAGTCAATTACTGAAAGGATCCGATCCCTTGCTCAAAGAAAACGCGAATTTGAACCTGGCCAGGGTTCAGGTCAAGCTGGGCCAAACCAAAGAAGCTAAGAGCACCTATCAGGCCTTCCTCAAATCCTTCCCCGATTCCATTTATGCCCCTTTGGTCAGAGACCGGTTGGCCAAGATGTGAGCCGCCTACGGCCAAATTCGATATTCGGCGTTTTTTTACTAAAATGTTCAGCTTTGAACTGGCCCTTCGCCCCCGAGGGCGAAGCGTCTTATTTTTCCTTGACAAGCTATTCCAAAAATTATAACGTAGCTATAATATAACTATTTATTATAAATTTTTTTCGTTTTGAAAAAAAATTTATAGGGGGGATTGATATGCACGCACTATTGTCGGGAAAAGCGGGAGACCGCATGCTGTTGCTGGGCAACGAAGCCATTGTCCGGGGGGCGCTGGAGGCCGGACTGGCCTTCGCCACCGCTTATCCCGGGACACCCTCTTCGGAGGTGCCCTTGAATTTTTTTCAGATCAGGCAGGAAACAGACCTGTATTTCGAATATTCCACCAATGAAAAGGTGGCGCTGGAAGTGGCCGCCGGGGCCGCCGTCTCCGGACTGCGGACCATGGTGACCATGAAACACGTGGGCGTAAATGTGGCCGCCGACCCCTTGATGACCCTGGCCTACACCGGGGTAACCGGCGGGATGGTCATTTTGACCGCCGACGACCCCTCCTTGTTCTCCAGTCAGAACGAACAGGACAACCGTTTTTACGCCCGGCTTTCCGGCCTGCCCATGCTGGAGCCCACCACCCCCCAGGAAGCCAAAGACATGACGATCTATGCCTTTGCCCTCTCCGAACAGTTAAACCTGCCGGTCTTGCTGCGGACCACCACCCGGATCAACCACTCCCGGGGCATTGTCACCCTGGGAGAGATGACACCTCGACGGACGAAAGGAAATTTCGTCAAAGACCCCTTCAGCTACGTCACCGTCCCGGCCGTTTCCCGGAATCTGCACGTGAAACTTCTCAAAAAATACGATCAGGCCCTGGAAGAGGCCAATCGTTCTTCTTTCAACGCCATTATCGGCCAGGGGAAATTCGGGATCATCACCCAGGGGGTCAGCTTCTGTTATGTCCAGGATGCCCTGGAGGAAATGAAGGTCACCGGGGCCTTCTCCGTCTTGAAGGTCGGCTTCTCCTATCCCTTTCCCGAAAAACTGGTCGAAGAATTCCTAACCCGGGTGGACAAAGTCCTGGTGGTGGAAGAACTGGAAGCCATCATGGAGGAGGCCGTTCGGGCCGCGGCCCAGAGGATCGGGCGTCAGATCCCCATCGAGGGGAAAGGGCAGGGCCTGCTGACCCGCCTCTACGAATATGAACCGGTCCGGGTCAAGACATCCATAGCCCAATATTTTGACCTGCCTTACCAGAAAAAAGAACCGCTGGAAGTCGCGGATGTCCCCGCTCTGCCCGGCCGGCCGCCCAACCTCTGCCCGGGCTGCCCGCATCGTTCCACTTTTTATGCCGTCAAAAAAGTGGCCGGCGAAGAGGCCATCTACCCCACCGATATCGGCTGCTATACCCTGGGGGTCCTTCCCCCCTTGAGTGTGGCCGATTTCGTCATCTGCATGGGATCGAGTGTCAGTTCAGCCGCCGGGTTCTCCCGGGCCACGGACAAGCCGGTCATCGCCTTCATCGGCGACTCCACTTTTTTCCACAGCGGGATAACCGGGTTGATCAATGCCTTCCATAACAACCATCGATTCACCCTGATCATCCTGGACAACGGGACGACGGCCATGACCGGCCACCAGCCCCATCCGGGGGTGGACTCTTCCCTGCTGGGCCGACCGAACAACCAGGTTTCCATAGAAGCCCTGGTCAAGGGGATCGGGATTAAGATGGTCACCGTGGTAAATCCCAAAAAAGTAAAAGAGACCATGGAGGCCGTCACGAAATCTCTGGCTTTCGACGGGGTATCCGTGATCATTTCCCAGGAAATCTGCCCCCTCTACGCCCGGCGGGTGCTGCCGCCCTCCAAGGCCAAGACCTTCACGGTCAACGAAAGCCGCTGCAAGAACCACCGGGACTGCGTCAATCTTTTTGCCTGTCCGGCTTTTTATATTGAAGAGGATCGGGTCAAAATCAACGAGAAGCTGTGTATCGGCTGTGCCGTCTGCGCTCAGGTCTGCCCTGAACATGCAATCCTGCCCCGCAAATAAATAGTAGCGCAGTCTGGAATCGGGCCTTCATGGCCGCCGAGACCCGGCGGCCATATCCGATAGGCGGGGGTATCCACCCAAAAGGGCGAAGCATTAAATTAAAAAGAGCAGAGGTTATCTTTAATGGAAACTAAAAGAATCGTTTTCGTAGGAGTTGGCGGGCAAGGGAACCTCTTATCCTCCCAGGCCTTAGGGGAAGCCGCCATGCTGGCCGGCATGCCGGTCAATGTGAGTGAAGTGCACGGAATGGCCCAGCGGGGCGGTGTGGTGGAGTCGGCCGTGGTCATGGGCGGGGCCTTAAGCTCCATCGTCTCCGATGGGGAAGCCGATGTGCTCATGAGTTTTGAGCCCTCGGAAACCCTCCGGGCCCTGGCCAAATGCAGCCCTGAATCCACGGTAATCACCAATGTCGTGCCCCTGGTCCCTTTTACCGTGGCCGTCGGGAAGGGGGCTTATCCCGATATCAAGGCCTCCCTGGAGCTGATCCGGAAAAAAGTAAAACGCCTGATCGCCCTGAACGCCAACGCCTTGGCGGAAGAAGCCGGCTCGGCCATGGCGGTCAACATCGTCATGCTGGGCGCCCTGGCGCAGAGCGGCATCCTGCCCCTGACCCGGGACCACTTCCTGGCGGCTTTGAAGAAAACCATCAAAAAGAAACTGCTGGAGGTCAACCTGAAGGCCTTTGATCTGGGCTATGAAGCGGCGGCCAAAATGGCCTAACTACCCGTTCTGATTGGACGAACCATTATCCTTGGACCTATACGGTTCCAGTTCCTTGAGAAACTCGGGATCTACGGCAAATCCGTTGGCCGCGGCCAGGTCAAGGTGCTGAATGGCCTTCCGATGTTCCCCCTTTTCCAGGTAGCCTAAGGCGAGGTTGTTATGGGCGACCCCAAAATGCGGCGCCAATTCCAGGGCCTTCAAAGAGGCGGCGATACTGTCCTCCACCCGCCCTTTCATAAAATAAGCGCTGGCCAGGGTAGTCTGGGCCTGGACAAACTGGGGGTTGATTTCCACCGCCTTTTCCAGGATGTCGATGGCCGCGTCGACGTCCCCTTTTTGCAGGTAGGCGAAGCCCACGTTTCCGTAAGGAACAGAAAACTTGGGCCGCACTTTGATGGCATCGAGATTAAGACGAATACAGTTCTCCACGTCGCCCTGTTGGAAATAAAGCCCGCCTAAATCCACATAGGCCTCAGCCAGGGAAGGGCTGCTTTGAATGGCGGCCAGAAATTCTCCCTTGGCTTCCTCCCACAGCCCTTTGCTGACCAGGGCCACCGCCAGGTTGTAGTGGGTGGTCCCGCAGTCCATATTCTTGTCCAGGGCGAGCTTAAGTTCCGCGATGTATTCATCCGTATTTTGGGTCCGAGTCAGGATCAGGGGTTCGTTCATTATTCTTTCCTTTCTAAGGCCTTCCGGAACCGATTGACAAGTCCGGGGCCGGTTCTTATCCTATTTTAAACAATTAAACAAGCGAAAAAAAAGGGAAACCATGTACCAGCAATTCAGGCGACGGGAATCCGAGATCCCCCGCTGCCCTTTCTGCCAACAAGCCTTTGGTCGTCCCCCCGCCAAATTACCCAGGAGCCAGGGCGATTTTTTTAAATGGACCTGCTCCTGCGAGGCCATCGGGGTGTACGATTCCACCGGGAACAATCTGGGCGAGGCCCTGATGGAGGGCCTGGTTTTAGCCAGCCGGGACGACTGGGACAAAGCCCTTTCCCTGGAAGCGGACCAGGACTATTCGATCAAGCACCTGGAAGGCTATAACCCCTTCGAACACCGGGTCCTGGGCGGCAAATGGACCTATAAGTCCGGCAGGGGGGCCTTCATCTTTATCAAACTCCTTTAAACTGGAGTAGAGGAGTAATGGAGTAATGGAGTGCTGCCTTGAAAACAATACTCCAGTACTCCAACACTCCAATACTCCGACACTCCAATACTCCCATTCAACGTCCTTCGATATTAATAATAGAATCTGAGAATTCTTGGCTAAAAATCTTATTTTCTTATTTTTTCGGCATACCAGACGGCAAATTCGTACATTCCCCGATACTTTTCATCGTCATTGACCAATCCCAGGCAAATCTCCCAGACCCCCTGGCCGAAATGATTGCTATAGGACTCCTGCGGACAAGTGGCCAAGAAAGCCTTGGTCAATTCCGTGGCCGTAGCATTCATTTTACCCTTGCGTAGATCGATGGGGTCGTTGGGTTCAATAAAAGGGTCCCAGCGCTCATAGCCCTTTTTCAGTACCACCTTTTGTTGCCGGGGGGACATGTGGTCAAAGATGGCTTTTTTCTTTTCTTCCCTTTCAGGAATTGACGACGGCATCCTGCAGACTCCTTTTGGCTAATAGACGAAAAAAATCTTCGTGATATTCGGTCAGTAAGGCCTCGGAAACCGGGACCACCAGCCCGTTCAATTTCTGGTCCGGGTCCGCGATCCCGGCCTCCCCCAACAAATATCGGGAGAGCGAAAAAAGCCGGTCGTTGATCCGGTCCAGATGGACTGTGGGATAAGTCCGTCCGGATTCAAATCCAGCAAGCTCGCAGATGCGGGGTTCCCCCTGGATGGCCGTGGGGATCCCGTATACCCGGCAGGTGATCGGCCGGAAGGCATAGAGATCGCAGCCTTCCGAGGCGTTCAGCAGGGGACAACGGACCCGCTGCTCCGCCAGATACCAAAGCAATTCCTGGTCCGTTTTCCCTTCCCGCAGCCTCATCCGGTGCAGTTTGTGCTTGATCTGATAAAACTGCCGGTCGGCCGTCTCCGCGCGCTCGGTGACGGAAAGACGATCCTCATCTGATAATTCCCAATGAAAATGAGCATTTAAATAAAAGGCTTCGACCAGGGTCAGGTCGAACACCGCGGAACAGCAGTCCGAACAACCCCGACGACAGCGGACCTGATCCGGATGGGTCTCCTGAACCCGGCCGACGGCCCGGTCCACTTCCTGAACCAGGGCTTCATATTTTTCAAAGACGGATTTATAGTCGAACATGAATAGGGCTTTCTACAATCGGACCGATCGGTCGGATCCGACCGATCGGTCCGATCATTATTGGGTTTTCACCGTTCAAGAAGGCTGCTCCAACCGGGCCGAAAGTCGTTCAATATTCGTTCGGGCAAAATCAATGGTCGGGTCCAGCTCCAGGGCGATCCGGTAGCAGTGGATGGCCTCCTGAATATGCCCCAATTCCCTCAAGTTGGAGCCGATATTGGCATAATCGATCCCCGACCCCGGGTCAATTTCGATGGCCCGCTCAAAAGCCTCGATGGCCTGATGATGTTCCTTGATCTTAAAATAGCAAAACCCGAGGCATTATAAATCTCCTTTTGGGCATCGTTGAAGGATCTGGCCTTATTCAAGGACTCGATAGCCTCCTCGAACCGCTCCTGGTCTTTCAGACAGACTCCGATATGACAATGGATGCTGCTGAGATCGATATCCCGGGGCTGTTGGCTGAGGGCTTGCCGTAAATGAACCAGGGCCTCCGCCGGATGTTCATTCCGCTCCAGGGCGAATCCCATGAAAAAATTGACCTCGTACCGGTTCGGAAAGGCCTGGTGAATCTTCCGGAGTTCCCGGACCGCCTCCTCCGGATCTTCCATCATGGAAACCAGTTTGGACAAATGAAATAAAACACCCGTGTGCCGGGTACGATCTCTGAAATGTGCCCCCGGAATGATGGTGTATACGGCCGGAATCGCCAGCCTGGGGTGCGTCGTGTTCACCATATAGACTTCCAGCCCTACCCGTCCCAAGGCCTGGACGCAGGCCTCGATTTCCAGCCTGATATTGTCCTGGGTTAAGTTCGGCAGTTCTTGGATGGAGACCGTTCCAGGGTTGGTCATCACGTATTGGGCCTCTTCCAGCCGCTGATACTTGGGCAGGGTGGGACGGTATTGAGTCCGGTTGACAAAGTCGCCCGCTAATTGAGCGATCTCGGTCACGGCCCGAATCAGGGATTTCTCCGGATTGGGAGTGGTTCCGGCGGTAAAAACAATCTCGCTTTTTTCCGGGAAGGTGGCCGGGTCATAGGCCAGGGAACCCACGGTGGGGATCCCCGTATCCAGGCTGAAGTCTTTCAGGAATAATTTGACCCCCAGCCGGTCAAATTTATCGATGAGTTCCCGCGCCGCCGGGTCCGTAACCGACTCCGGATCGATAGAGGGCGTGAGCAGAAAATCGTGGCTGATCACTGAGGAGACATGGCGTTCCAACACTTCGCACAGTCCCTGGAGAACAGCCTCCTCCTGGGTATTTCCGGCCGAAGGGCCGTTGTATTCATGGATCAGGTAAAACCAGTCGATGGGTACTAAAACGTCTTTCTTCAGGGTCAGGTTGTGGGCCCAGACCCAAGCCAGGGGGATAGTCTCCCAGACCGCCCGGATTTGTTCCAGATCCGGAGATTGATCGTAAAAACACAAGGCCAGTGATTCTCAGGGAATGGCCTGTTCTTTGATGTGTTGATAGGTCTCGGTGATGAAATCTCTCCTCCGGATAAAGGAAAAGAAACTGAACCGCTCGACCAGCTCCATTAAAGCGCTGGCCTCGGATTGTTCCGGGGTCCCCCCTTTCCCCATCTGTTTTTGGGTCCCGATAACCTGTACCGCGTCCGACCCGCAACGGCTGATATAAATCGGGATCCCCAGACGCCCCGTATCGATCCGGACCGTTTCTTTCAGAATATCCAGGTCAATTTCCTTTAACCGGGCGCGCACCCGTTCGATGGTTTCCCGAGGGGGATTCGCCTTCTCCTGATCATAAGTATATGATTTAAAACAATCTTTTAATTCTATCCCCGAATGCATCGCCTAACTCCTTCAAAAAAACTTGACCTTTTCCGGTAGCGAGGTTATCACCTAACGTAAACCGACAATTCATCCTTCAAACGCAATGATCCAAATCCACGAAATCATCCTGAAAAGCGAAAAGGAAAGCGGCAACCTGCTCATTTTAAAGGAGCACGCCCTGGCCGAATCCTCGTTGATCATGTTCGTGGGAGAACCTGAATTATTGGCCATTGCCAAAGAAAAAGGGCTGATCCAAACCCCGCGTCCCTTAACCCATGAACTTTATCTCTCCATCCTGGAAAAGGCGGGCGTCGAATTCGTCCGGGTCGAGATCTATGATCATTAAGGACCAGACCTACTTCGCCGATGTGGTCTATCGATTGAACCAGGAAGAGATCAGCGCCGATTCCCGCCCCAGTGACGCCATCGCCCTGGGCATGCATCAAAACATCCCTATTTTGGTCGAACCGCGTCTTTTAAACAAAACGCTCTCCCTGAATCAACTGGATACCCTGAAGGAATTTATCAGGACCGCAACCTTTTGAGATTGGAATTTACTCCCATGACGCTTCGTCCTTTTGGGTGGGCACCCCCCTATCGTGTGTGGCCGCGGGGTTTCGGCGAAAGGGTTTTCCAAAAGTACTCCGGACTTCGATCCCGGGCCAAAGTTACTAACTTTATTTAAAGCAGGCCCATACTCTGAGTCTTTTGATGCCTCCCAGGCTGGCCCTGCCTCCTGGAAGATTTGAAAACAAGGGGGCCGGGTTAGAACCGATAAAGCAATGTGGAAAACCCTTTCGCCGAAACCCCGCGGCCACAAAGGCCCGATTAGGGCGAATAACCTTTCCTATTATCCAGTATCGGTCCTTCTTAACCTGTAACCGCCAACGCCCGGACAAATACTTTTCTGTTCCGCGGGCCGTCAAACTCGCAGAAAAATATCGCCTGCCAGGTCCCTAGAACCATCCGCTCCTTCTCCACCAGAACCGTCACGGAAGAGCCCATCAGACTGGCCTTGATATGGGCCGGCGAATTCCCCTCCCTATGCTGATAGGCCCCCTTAAAAGGGATCACCTGGTTCAGGGAATTGAGGATGTCTTCCTGGACACTGGGATCGGCCCCCTCGTTGATGGTCACACCGGCCGTGGTATGGGGGACAAAGACGGTAACCAGGCCCTCCTTGAGACCCGACCGGTCCAGGGCTTTTTGGACCTCCGGGGTGATGTCGATGAACTCGGTCCGCCTGCCGGTGATTACGGAAAACGATGTCATGGGGCCTTCCTACTTTTTTACCCAATGGGGGAGGATGAGTCCCCCCTCCGTGCGGGTTTCGGCATCTGCAGCAGGTGCGCTCTTTTCTTCCTCAATCTCCTGAAATTCCTTTTCGATCAACCAGCACAGGAAAGGGCTTTCCCGACCCTCCCGGTCTGAAGTTTCGACTCCTATCCGGGCCGCCGCCGAAAACAGGGTTCGGGACAGTTCGGGGTCCGCTTTCAGCCAGTAAAGATAGGCTACCTCTTCCAGGTGACGATGGAGGTTCTCAACCCGAGCGGGAGTGAAAAAATCCGCCGCCGTCTGCTGAATGACGGCCTGAAAACGCTCATTCCGCTGGCCGGCGTTAAGGACCAGGGGACTGCTGTAAATCTCCTGAAGTTTCTGGGCACAGGAAGATAAGCGGTCAGGAGGCAGTTGAAAGGCCATCAGCTCCGGAATCGATTTCAGGGATTCCCAATCCCCTCCGGCGCGATTGTCCTGTTCATCCCTGGGAATCAAGTCCCTGATGATCGGCCGGGTGGCGAAGGGCCCCATGGTTTCCAGATAATTCATCAATACCGAGTAAATCTTTTTATCATCGGTTTCCAAGGCCGGGGATCGGGCATAGGCCTCCCGCAGCAGAAATACAACCTGATCCGGATCGGCCGGATAAAAAGAGTAGCCGGAGGTTTCCTCGCTTTCCTCCAAAAGAGGCTTTACCTTTTTCTGGAAACCTCCAGGGCCGTCAGGTCTTCCAGACCCTGATCCCAGTTAGCCAGGGCAAAGACCAAAATTCTTCCTTGGGGGACCCGGGGGACCACCAAAGTCAGCATCCGACTACCCAGAGGGTCAAAGTCCGATAAGTAGCCATCTACGGGCAGGGATTCGGCTTGCCTCAGAATAGCCGGGCCTGTTTTTTGGTTTTCCGCCTCCTTTGGGACTTCAAGTCCCTGCTGGCTTAATTGGTACAGTGCGCCCTTAATTCTGCGCCGCAGGGCTGAACTCTTTGTCTGGTCCTTTAACCGGGTTAAGAATAAGGCGATCGGCTCATCTTTTTGGGCCGCGGTCCGGGAAAGAAAAGCTTCGGCCAGTGCGGGATCGGCTTCCAAACCGGGCAGAAGTTCTTCAATAAGCCCAGGTAAAAGATCGGTTTTCTCCCGAACGGTCTCCAATCGTCGAAAGAAATAATCCACTTTTCCCTGGAAGGTCGGATCTTTCCTTTTCCCCTCTTTTGGCTTCTGCCGTTTGAAACGCCCGGTCATTCGGATTCTCCTGATAACATGCTATAATTACATATAATTTTATTTTTTGTCCAGAAAAAAATGATGCCGGGTAAGCAAAATGGCGTTTTGGTCGGTAAATAGTAGATCGATCAAAAGTATAAAGCCAACCCTTTTGGAGTTGGCTTTATGAGAAAAGGAGAAAAGAGATTGTTTACTTGTCTTTCTATGATTGCATAAGGCATGCCAACTTCCCTATTTATCTGAAAATATAATATAACTTACTGATATATTTAAATTTATACAATTTGGTTGTTAGGCGACTGGAAGGAAACTCTCCTCAAATAATTGAAACAAGTTCGAAAAATTGAACGGACCAACGGGCTTCTCCTGGGGCAAGAAACAATAACTATTTGATTAAATTATATAATTTTTGTTCAATAATTTGAACATCGCTATTGGTCCAGATTGAACTTCTTGATCTTATAAAAAAGCAAGTTTCGGGCAATCCCCAATAGATCCGCCGCATGGGATTGAACATGACTTGTTTTGGCTAAGGCGTCGAGGATCATTTTCTTTTCTACCATCTCCAGGACTTCATTCAGCTTCAAACCCGGGGGAATAATCTGGTCAGCCGACCAGTCCTGGCTTGTCTGGCCCTTGGGCTGGATAGGAAGGTCCTCCACGCGAATCAAAGAACCGGAGGCCAGGATAACGGCCCGCTCGAGCATATTCTCCAATTCCCGGATATTCCCCGGCCAGGGGTAATCCATGATGACGGTCATCGCCTCGGGACTCAGGGTGGGGGTCTCTTTATTCAGTTCTTTGGAAAAACGCTCCAGAAAATAACGAGTCAGCAAAGGCAGATCGTCCCGCCGGTCTCTTAAGGGCGGTACCTCGATGTGGACTACGTTTAGTCGATAATATAAGTCCTCCCGGAAGGCCCCTCGGGGGATTTCCTCTTTCAGGTCCCGGTTGGAAGCGGCTATCAAGCGTACATCCACCTTGATGGTTTTATTGCCGCCCACCCGTTCAAATTCCCGGTTTTGCAAAACCCGCAACAGGGTGACCTGAACGCTGGGGGCCATTTCTCCCACCTCATCCAAGAACAGGGTCCCCCCATCGGCGATTTCGAATCGGCCCTTCCGTTGGCTGGTGGCCCCGGTAAAGGACCCCCGTTCGTGACCGAACAATTCACTTTCCAACAAGGTTTCCGCTAAAGCCGAGCAGTTGACCGAAATCAGGGGCTTGTCTCTCCGGGGACTCTGGGCGTGAATGGCCCGGGCCACCAATTCCTTGCCGGTGCCGGACTCTCCGGTAACCAGGACCGTCGCCTTGGTCACAGCCACCTTCTGAATGAGATCGCGAACCTGTTGAATGGGCGGGCTATTTCCAATTAAATCCGAGGGTCCGAATTTAGCCTTTAATTCCTGGGAAAGAAAACGGTTCTCCTTGATCACCCTCCACATTTTTAAGGCCGTGGCAACGGTTTTCTTCAAGCTTTCGTTGTCGAACGGTTTGGAAATATAATCAAAAGCCCCTTTCTTCATGGCCTCAACCGCTTTTTCCACGGTGCCGAAGGCGGTCATCATAACCACCGGCAATTGAGGATCTTTCTGCTTCAGTTTTTCCAATAACTCCAAACCGCTCATCCCCGGCATTTTCATATCGGTGACGACCAAGTCCAATTCCGTTTCGTTAAGCATTGCCAAAGCGTTGGCGCCGGATTGGGCCGTCAACACCTCGTAGCCCTCATCGACCAGCAATTCCTTCAGCACCAGGAGATAATTTTTTTCGTCGTCAACAACTAATAAGGTTTCCATTTGTTTCGGCCTTCGACGGACTCAGTCGAGTCGATTTCGTGTTTCGGATTTATAGGTTTTTATTAAACCCCCAGGCCCCGCCTAAGGGACACCCGTGATTCATGAAAATAGTTTATCTATTCGTTGTTTCGTAGCTACGAAACCAGATAACATTAATAATTAATAATCAATTGTTAATTATTAATTATTAACGGGTGTTCAGCCAGTAGTCGCCCGGGGCAAGACGATCCGGACCGCCACGCCTCCCTGGGCACTATTCTCCAGCCTAATCCTGCCCTGATGGGCCTCTATGGTATTTTTAACAATTGCCAGGCCCAGTCCACTTCCTTTTTCTTTGGTAGTAAAAAAGGGATCAAAGGCTTTTTCCAGGGCCTCCGGGGAAAGACCCGATCCGGTATCACTAATCTCCACTTCCACTTCTTGGGGATGGTGGCGGACGGCCAGGCTCAAGGTTCCTCCTTCCGGCATGGCCTGCAGCGCGTTGAGCAGGATATTCAGAAAAGTCCGGTAGAGTAGATCCGGATCCGCGAAGAGGGGCTGCCTCGAGAGGGGAAGGGATTTGGTGATCGTTATTCCCTTCTTCTGAATCTCCGGTTCCAGGAATTGCAGATTTTTTTCCAAAAGCCTTCCCAATTCAACCGGTTGATATTGTACTACCTGCGGACGGGCAAAATCCAGGAATTCAGTGACGATCCGGTTTAAACGCACCGACTCTTCACCAATTACGGAGGCCAGTTGGTTTTCCGGATCGTATTGCCTGACCTTTTTTTCAAGCAAGTCGGCAGTGCTGCGGATGATCCCTAAAGGATTTTTAATTTCGTGGGAAACCGAAGCGATCATCGCTCCCAGGCTGGCCATTCTTTCGGACTGGTGCAACTTTTCCACTAGTTTTTTGCGTTCCTCCGCCCTTTTTTCAATGATCGTTTCCCCCCGTTTGACAATAAAGAGCAAAACGACAAACAATAGGAGAAACAAGGAGACGGAAATCAGGACCAACAGGTATTGGTCCCAGAGGATATCCTGGTAATCGCCGGAAATGTCCTGGGTAATTTCAAAGACCCCCAAAATCTGACCGTCCCGTTTGGCCGTCGGGCTTTCCACCCGGAAAGGGATAGTGGTGATCAACTTCTTGGTCGGCGGGATCTCCCGGGGCCAGACCTCCAAAAAAACATCCTCGCTGATCAGCCGGGAGCTGTGTTGACCTTTCATGGCCTTACGGTAGTCTGTGCCGCCCACCTCTTTTTTCCCGACCAGACTTCGGTCGGTGCTGTAGGCCAGGACATTCCGGGGGTCATAGATATTTACTGTTTCGATCTTGAAACTGAACAGGGTATTGCGGATAAGCTGATCGAGGTGATTGAATTGATCCGTGTTTCTCAATTGAACCTGGCCGAACTTAAAGGTCACCGGGACCACGAAGTTAAAAAAAACCTGGTGGTTTAGATTTTCAGCCAGGAGCAGAGCGAAGGCCTCGGTTTTCTTCAGCAGCGCCTTTTCCGAGCGCTGAGTGATCAGATAAGCCAGGGAAAAGGCAAAGATCAGCATGACCAGGAAGCTGCTCAGGAAAAAGTACTTGACCAGCTTGAAAGGTTTTACACTGTCCGGGTTTACCTTGTTGGATTTAATGGGGAATTCCTTTCTTCATACGTACCTTGACTATCCGAAACACCTTTGAACGGTTCTTAAAAAGGCACCAAAACTGGTTATTGTCATTCTGAGTACATTCGCTTCGCTCAGTATGAACTCCGCGAAGAATCTCTGGTTTTCAACAAGTCACGATATCAGATCCTTCCCGAGTCTATTCTGAGCCGAAGACCGAGATCCTTCGCGGAGTCTACCCCGCTGGGAGGTCCGAGATCCTTCGCTTCGCTCAGGATGACAAGAGCGGGGCTCAGGATGACAGGCGAAGGACTCAGGATGACCAACGCGGGGCTCAGGGTGAAAAAGGAAGGGGTTATTAAAGCTTATATTTCCCTTCGCTTTTCATGAAGGGTCCCCAGCCCTGTATTTGGTCCTCGAAACCTTTTCGGCCCAATAAGGCATAGGCCAGCACCTTCCCCTGTTCCACCCCGGGTTGATCCAGGGGGTCGATGGTCAGGAGCTGTCCGCAAAGATAGGTTTCGAGTTCTAAGAGAAACAACAACTGCCCGACGGTGAAGGGGTTGATTCTCGGCAAGATAATCAAAAGACTGGGACGGCCATTTTTTGCCAGGCTCATCCGGGTAGCCTGTAATTCGGCCTGGATCAACTCGTTTAAAGAGTGCCCGCCCAAGCAGGCCAGCGCTTCGGTCTCGGGGTACATTTTGGGGATGGGCAGCAACCCCGCATAATTTTTTACCCCCACCAGGGTCAGCACTTTGTCGGGAGGCCCTTCCAGATACAATTGCAATTGCGAATGTTGGTCCGTGGCGCCTAAGGCTACAATGGGGGTCTGCCCGGTCGAAACCTCCTGGCCCTGTTGGTTAAACCGTTTTCCCAGACTCTCGGCCCAAAGCTGGACAAACCATTCCCCGACGCCTTTTAAGGCATCCACATAGGGCATAAAGACCCGGATGGATTTTTGCTTCTTTTGATAGGCCAGGTAGGCCAAGGCAGCGCCAAGGCAGGCGGGGTTTTTCAGGACCTCTTCATTCCGGCAGCGTTGTTCCATTTCCCGGGCACCGGCCAGAAGTTCACTGATGTCGATACCCACCATGGCCGCCGGCAACAACCCCACGGCGGAAAATACGGAAAACCTTCCACCCAGCAGAGGGGGGATTGAAAAACTGGCGATTTGTTCGTCCTGGGCGATCTTCCGCAGAATTCCTTTGGTCGGATCGGTGGTAATCACCAGATGGTCCACTTCCTTCTTATTCCCCAATCGTTTTTTGAGGATCTCGCGGACGATCAGAAACTGACTCATGGTTTCGGCCGTCCCACCGGATTTGCTGATCACGTTGAAAAGGGTTTTTCGGATATCGACCATGTCCAGCAGGGCCTTAAAGCCGTCGGGATCCACATTGTCGCAGACGAAAAGACGGGAAAAGCCCTTGCGCATGGTACGCGACTGCAGGTTGTAGTGAGGATGGTTCAAGGCAGTTTGCAGGGCCCTGGTCCCCAGCGCCGACCCACCGATCCCCAATACCACAAAATTTTCCACCCAGCCTTTAACCTGGCGGGTATATTTTTTGAGCTCGTTGATCAGGGAAGGATGGAAGGGCATCGTTAAAAAAGGAAGCTGGTCATCGGTTCGCTTCTTCGAAAGGTCCTGATGAATCTCCTGGAACCTGGGGATCAAGGCCTTGATTTCCTCCTCGATAATTCCCGCCCCCGGATCCAACGGAGGGGCCATCATCAGGTTATAATCCAGTTCCAACTTCATTTCTTCCACCCAACTTGGATCCTGCCACCGTTTCATGGAGTTACGCTCCCTCAAAATATAATGCCAACAAGGTTTATCCCCTGATTGGCTCAAAAACCTGTTCCACTTAACTAACCTACAACTCCTTTCGAAGCACCTTATTAGCGCTTGGGAGCAGGGGGGATTTGCAGAGCCCAGCCTTTCTTTCAGTTTCCTTGTGGAGCTGAGACTCCATGTACCAGGCGTCAAGGCGTTTCAGTTAAGACAACCCGGCTGTCAAACCGCAAGACCTTAAGGCCTAAACCGGATGAATATTGGTCACGGTGTTTATCCTTTTGGAGATGATTTCCCTCCAAGTGCTGGGATCCGTCCACCTCTACAACCAACTTTACCCTGGGGGCGAAAAAATCAACGATATGCCGACCTAGGGGTTTTTGTCTATAAAACTGTACCCCGAGAATTCGTTTCCCCGCAGGCGATGCCACAGATCTTGTTCACTCTCTGTTAGGTTCCTGCCGTAAATCTCGGGCCGGAATTCTTAGATTTTCCGAATACCGCAGCATGCCTGACTCCGGGTTTAAATCCCCCTAAACCCCCCTTTTTCTAAGAGGGGAGTTTAATAATCCCCTGCCTTTAAGAACATAGGTAACCCTTTTGACCTAACATGATATATCCGAAATACCTCACTTCTCGGAGACACGCACCGCCAGCGCCTGGGCGTGGCGATTGGTGAAGAGCCAGTAGTCCCGGCCCTCCCCGAAATGGAATTCCCAGGCCGAAGAGGAATCTTCCTGTTCCGAAGACCAGGCACAGCAACCGGATAATTTAAAGGCGGAGATCCAGGACCCCCGGCTCCTAGATCCCTGAAGTTCGGCCCGGGTCGGCAGCCGCCAGTCCGAGAAACCTCCCAGTTTTAAACTTCCGGCATATTCCCCGGCCTGGTGCCAGGTCATCCTCTCCCCGGGATCGGGTGCCCATTGCCGGCCGGTCCGGTTGTCGGTGATGATTCCCAGGGTGACCGGTTGAAATCGATCTTTTTCTTCGATCCGGGTTGGTTTCCCCGCAACCGAACAGCAGGAGCGCTAAAAAGACCCCACACCCTACTCGGTTCAATCCATCCATTCCCGGCCTTTATTGACACGAAAATAGCCTTTCAAATCCCCCTAAATCCCCCTTTACTAAAGGGGGACTTTGACTCCCCCCTTAAGAAAAAGGGGGGCTGGGGGGGATTTCTAGCTTCGGTGCGCCCCTCTAAACACGAAGATCTATAAAAACGGAAGGGTTTTAATTAAGAACATTTGAATTTCGGATTTTCGAGCTTGTTTCGGATTTCGTACTTCGAATTTCGAATTTGAAGTCTTGCATACTATCATTACCCTACCCCTTCTCCGGATTCAACCTCTTTCTCCAAAAAGCCAGCCGTTCCCCCACCGTTTTTTCATACCCCCGGTCCGTGGGCCGGTAATACTTCCGGCCTATCAAGGCTTCCGGCAGATACTCCTGAGGCGCCAGGGCCTCGGGATAATCATGGGCATAACGGTATCCCCGACCGTATCCCAACCCTTTCATCAGCTTGGTTGGGGCATTGCGGATGTGCAACGGTACCGGGAGGGACTGGGTTTTGGCTATATCCTCCTGAACCGCGCCGTAACCCCGGTAGAGGGCGTTGCTCTTAGGGGCCGTAGCCAGATAAACCGCGGCCTGGACCAGGGCCAGTTCGCCCTCGGGCGATCCCAGGAAATGGTAGGCCTCTTTAGCCGCCAGGGCTTGGGATAAGGCCTGGGGATCAGCCAGCCCCACATCTTCCGTGGCGAAACGAATCAACCGGCGGGCGATAAACAGGGGGTCTTCCCCGGCAGTGAGCATGCGGGCCAGCCAGTAGAGGGCGGCATCCGGATCGCTGCCCCGCAGGCTTTTATGAAGGGCCGAGATGAGGTTATAATGCTCTTCCCCGGCCTTATCATATTGGAGGGCCTTTTTCTGGATGGCCTCCTCCATGACCGCCAGGGTGATCCGGGGACCCTCCGGCGCCTCCGGGTTGGTTAAGGCCTGGGCCTGTTCCAGGGTGTTCAGGGCGATGCGGGCATCGCCATCCGCCTTCCACTTCAGCAGCTCCAGGGCCTCGGGATCGATGGTCAATGGAGAATGTCCCAGCCCCCGCTCCGGATCGACAAGGGCCTGGTCGATAATCTTTCCCAGGTCTTCGGCGGCCAGTCGTTTCAGCACCAAGACCTTGGTCCGGGAGAGCAGCGGGGCGATCATTTCAAAAGAGGGATTCTCGGTAGTCGCCCCGACCAGAGTGATCAGTCCCCGCTCCACGTGCGGCAGGAAGGCGTCCTGCTGGGCCTTGTTGAAACGGTGAATTTCGTCCACGAAAAGAATGGTTTTCCGGTTTTCAGCCCGCAACCGCTCCTCGGCCTCCTTGACTACTTCCCGAAGCTCCTTGACTCCGGAAAGCACTGCGGAAAACTGGACGAAATGCGCCTTGGAGTAGAGGGCGACCATCCGGGCCAAGGTCGTTTTCCCGGACCCCGGGGGTCCCCATAAGAGGACGGAAAAAATCCGGCCGCTTTCCAGCATGCTCCGCAGGAATTTCCCCGGGCCCAATAGATGGTTTTGCCCGATAAATTCCTCCAGCCTGCGAGGCCGCATTCGCTCGGCTAAGGGCACGTTCTCCCACCTCTCCCTTTTCTCAGTTAGCGACAAATCCTTTATCATTTCCATCGTATCCCCAACCGGCCCTCTCTCTTTTTTCTCTCTTCTGTTTCTTCTCTTCCTCTCTCTGTTTCTCTTCTTCTTCTTTCTCTTCCCTCTTCGTCTTAACTTTCCCCCAAATATGCCCGACGAACGGCATCCTGGGCCAGCAGATCCGGCCCTTTTCCTTCCAGGACAATCCGGCCGATCTCCAGCACGTACGCGTAATCGGCTACTTCCAGCGCCCCCCAGGCATTTTGCTCGATGAGCAGAATGGTGGTCCCCGCCTCATGTATTTTCCGGATCACACCGAAAACCTCGGCCACCAACTGGGGCGCCAGTCCCAGCGAAGGTTCATCCATCATCAGTAGCTTTGGGGAGGCCATCAGGGCCCGACCCAGGGCCAACATCTGCTGTTCCCCTCCGGAAAGGGTCCCGGCCCGCTGACGCTTCCGGTCTTCCAACCGGGGGAATACGGAGTAAACCCACTCCAGGTCTTTTTTAAAGGCAGCATCCCGCGGGCGGGAGTAGGCCCCCAGTTTCAGGTTTTCCAGGACTGAAAGATTGGAAAAGACCTTGCGCCCCTCCGGCACCAGGCTGATGCCCAACCGAGTGATGTCATGGACCGGCTTCCGGGTTATTTCCTGTCCCTGGAAGGATATCCTCCCCCCACCGGGCGCACCAGGCCGGCCACCGTCCGCAGGGTCGTACTTTTCCCGGCCCCGTTGGCCCCGATCAAAGTGACGATTCGTCCTTGGGGGACCTTGAAAGAGATACCCTTCAGGCCTTCGATACCCTGATAGCGGACCTGGAGATCAGTGACTTCGAGCACGGGGTGGATTGGTTCTTTCTAATTAGTAATTAAGAATTGACTATTGATTATTGGCCCCGGTGCCGGTTAAGGAGGCCATTTTCGCACTAAACCCCCCATGCCCCAGGGGGGGCACACCAACGCATGAAACTATCCGGCATACTGGTCATTGCGAGAAAGAGAAGCGACGAAGCAATCCCCCAGTTAGATTACAACGCTCCCCAAGCTCATCGGGGGATTGCTTCGCTTCGCTCGCAATGACGGGAGGGGGCGGCCACCCCAAATGAACGTCGAACATTGAACATCGAACGCCCAACTCCGAATGAAAAACAACCCTCCATTAAACATTCGATGTTGGAAGTTCGATGTTCGACGTTCCTACTAATTCCCTATTCCGGCAGCCCTTTTTTGCTTCCTCCCCAGATAGGCCTCGATCACCCGGGGGTCATGCTGAATTTCCCGGGGTGTTCCCTCGGCAATCGTGGCCCCATAGTCCAGGACCTTCACCCATCGCAGAGCCCGGCCACAAAGCGCATATCGTGTTCGATCACCAGGACGGACAGGTCAAAATCACGGCGGATTTGACGGATAAGATCCATCAGCCCCTCAGTTTCCCTGGGGTTCATGCCGGCGGCCGGTTCATCCAACAGTAGTAGTTGCGGCCGGGTGGCCAGGGCCCTGGCGATCTCCAGCTTCCGCTGCTGGCCGTAGGTCAGGGAGCGGGCCGGGGCTTCCGCCTTCTCCGCCAGTCCCATCCGTTCCAGGATACCCCGAGCCTCGCGCTGCATGGATCCCTCTTCCTGGCGATAGCGGGGGTATTGGAAAACCGCCCCCCAGAAAGAGGATCGCAGGCGGCCGTGAAAGGCCATCAAAACGTTTTCCAGCACGGTCATCTCCGGCAGCAGGCGGATGTTCTGAAAGGTACGTCCTATTCCCTCCCGGCAAACGGCGTGGGGCGGCCAGCCGGTAATCTCCCGGCCGTTGAAACGGATCAGCCCAGTCCGGGGTTTCAGTACTCCGGTAATCAGATTGAACACCGTAGTTTTTCCGGCCCCGTTCGGTCCGATCAGCCCCATGATCTTCCCCAAACCCACCTGCCAGGAAAAATCGTTGACGGCCATCAGCCCTTCAAATGAAAGCGTCAGGTGACGGATCTCCAGCAGGGTCATGGCCTTCGGCGCAACACCTTGTCCCAGGAAAATTCCCTCCGGCCCATGAGGCCCTCCCGGGCGAAGAGGATGACCACCAGTAGAATAACGGAAAACAGGACCATGCGCATCCCTGGAATTCCCGGCACTTGCCAGGGTCCGAGGTGCATCGGTTCTTCCACCCAGCGGAGCCATTCCCCGCCCCAGGTGATCAGGGCCGCGGCGATGACCGATCCGCTGATGCTGCCCAACCCCCCCACTACAATCATGATCAGGAGATTGAAGGTCAGGAAGAAAGAAAACAGGGTAGGTGAAATGGTGGTGATGAGGTGGGCCAAGAGCCCACCGCCCAGGCCGCCGAAAAATGCGCTGAGGATGAAGGCCAGCATCTTGTGCCGGAAGACGTTGATTCCCATGGCCGCCGCCGCCAGCTCGTCCTGGCGGATGGCCTTCAGCGCCCGGCCGTAGCTGCTCCTAACCAGCCGGGCCACGAAAAAGACGGTTAGAAGCGCCACCCCCCAGGACCACCAGAGATTGGTATGGGGGGGAAGGCCCTTGAGACCCAAGGGCCCGTTGGTAACCGACTGGAGGTTGTTGGCCGCTACCCGGACCACTTCCCCGAACCCCAGGGTCACGATAGCCAGGTAATCCCCTTTGACCCGGAAGACGGGAAACCCGATCAGAAAACCAAAAAAGGCCGCCGCCAATCCCCCCGCCAGCAGGGCCAGGGGAAAAGGCAGGCAGATCTGGTTGAGCGGCCAGATCAGGGGCACGATGATAAAAGAAATCCCTTTTTCTTCCGGGGTCAGGGTCAGCAGTGCGGCGGTATAAGCCCCCAGGGCGATGAAGGCGTTGGGGGCCAGGGAAAACTGCCCGGCGACCCCATTGACCAGGTTGTAACTCACGGCCAGTGAAATAAAAATGCCGACCAGGCTCAGGATCCGGATCTGGTACTCCGAACCGAACCGGCTAAAAAAAAACAAGACGGCTCAGCAGGAGCAGCACACTCAGCAAGGAAGGCAATTATTCCGGTCTTGGCTTGAAGTCAATGGTCCACCTTTACAGCCCTTCGCATTGGTGCTCGCTGCCGCGGCATAACGGTTTAGTCTCATCGGCAGCTTTTCGCCGAAAAGACCCGTCGGCCTGAAGAGGAGAATGATAATCAGCAGGACAAAGGCCAGGGCATCCCGGTAACCCGCCAGGGAAGGGAGCCAGGCGACCAGGAGTATTTCCAGGATTCCCAGAATCAGCCCTCCGGCCACGGCGCCGAACACGTTCCCGATTCCCCCCAGGACCGCCGCCACAAAAGCCTTCAGACCCGGGATAATCCCCATCAGGGGATTGATCTGGGGATATTTCATGGCCCAGAGAATCCCACCGGCCGCTGCCAGGGCCGAACCCAGCGCAAAAGTCAGGCTGATGACCCGGTTTACCGGAATGCCCATCAAGGCTACGGTTTCCATATCCCGGGAAACGGCGCGCATGGCCAGACCGATCCGGGTCTTATAGATAATACACAAAAACCATGGCCAGGATGACCAGGGTGATGGCCAGGGTCCAGAGGCTCAGGCTGAGTATCCGGACCCCGCCCCATTCGAAGACTTCCCCCAGCACGGGCGGTCGGTAAAACGCCTTGGGCCGGCCGCCGAAGACGACCAAACCCAAATTCTCCAGCAGGAAGGAAACGCCGATGGCCGCGATCAGGGCTGAAATCCGGGGGGCCCGGCGGACGGGCAGATAGGCCCCTCGGTCGATAGCCACTCCCAACAGCGCGGTCAGCGGCAGGGCGATGAGAGCGGCCAGCCACCAGGGCAGGGCAAACTGCACCAACCCGAAATAGGCCAAGTAGGTGGCCACCATCAAGACATCGCCGTGGGCGAAATTGATCAGGCGCAGTATCCCGTAGACCAAAGTGTACCCGATGGCGATCAAGGCATAGAGACAGCCCAGGTTGAGGCCATTGATGACTTGTTGAACCAGCTCCGCCCCGATCATGATCGCTCTCTGGAGAGGATCCACAGGATCTCCCCACCCAGGACAAAAAGCAGGCAGGAATAATAGATCCAGACAATAAAGACCACCAGCAGGCCCAATGATCCGTAAACCGCGGCAAAGGAATTGATGTAATTCACATAAATTCGAAAGAGGTATTTGGCCATCTCCCACAGGCCGGCAATGAGCAGGGCCGAAAGAAAGGCGGCCCGGCTGGATGGTCTTCGGGTGGGCAAGAAACGGAAAAGGATAAAGAACATCAAAACCGAAAAAGAATAGGCCACCAGGATCCCGGCCGTCCAGCCCCACCACTTCAGGTCCAACAAAGGAGGCAGCCCCAGCTTAACCGGGATCGTCCGGATCAGATCGAAAATGCCGCTCAAGATAATGGACAGAAGGAATAAAACCCCGGTGATCAATACATAAATCAGGTCATGAAGTTTCTCCCGCAGGTAGCTATGATGGGAGACGATCTCCAGGGTCTTGTTCAGGACGGTTCGAATGGAACCGAAAAGGCGCATGGCGGTCCAGATCAATCCTAAGAAACCCACTAACCCGACGATCTGGCGGTCCTTGACCAGGTTCAGGATATTGGAGGTCAATTTAGGGGAGGCCTGGGGAAGCATCCGGACCAGATAGGTTCGAACATAATTCAAAATCTCCTGGGAGGAATGGAGAAAAAAACCCAGTAAAGAAAGGATAACCAAGATCAGGGGGATGAAGCAGATCAGGAAGTCAAAGGCCAACCCGGAGGCTAAAAAAAAGATGTTATCCTGATCCAGTTTCTGGAACCATCCCCGCGATTTTCGGGGCGAACGTGTTTTTGACCTCATGGGGCTTCTTTTTTACCCACGGCTTCAATCTTTTTCCCCGCCCTTTCAATGCGTTCCATCGACCTTTCGGTTCTTTTAGAGGCCTCCTCCAAGCGCCGGAGGGTCTCCTGGTTTTTCCGCTCCGTCTCCAGAAGGCGCTGCTCCGTTTCCTCCAGCTTTCGGATCAAGGTTTCCATCTCTTTAACCTCTTCCGTTCGGTCGCCCGGTTTCCGCGCCTCTTGGGTTTGAATCCTTCTGGCCGGGGCCTCATACCCGCTGATCACCTGCTTAGACGACGAACAGCCGCTGAACATTACCAAAATCCCAAGCCCGGCCATTAAAAAAACCGCGATCTTTTTTTTCATGTCTTCATCCTTAGTAGGAAAATAGAATTCGGTTCCACTTAGGCATTCATTAATAATTAACAATTGATTATCTAATTATTAACAATTTGTCTTTTTGAAGGGCCTTATTTTCATGCTTCGGGGTGCCCACCCCGGACATGGGGGTTAGTATGTAATAAACGATGGCACCTTTTGGCCAATAATCAATAATCAACTCTTGATTTTTAATTAATAATTAACAATTGATTATTGATTATTAATAATTTGCCGGTCCCAGATCCCGCAAGGGGCAATCCCCGCAAAGCGGCGCCTTTTTCTTGCAATAGGTATTGCCCGTCCGGACCAGGAGGGCATGAAATTCGTTGAACAGAGGTACATCTTCCGGCAAGGCCTCCATAAAAAAGGAACGCAAGCCCTCATAGTCGGATTCCTCGGGAACCAATTGGTGACGGGACAAGATCCGATAGGTGTAAGTATCCACCACAAAGGTGGGCTTCCCCAGGGCGTACAATAGTATGCTGTCCGCTGTTTCCGGCCCAACGCCCCGAATATTCAACAGTTGATCCCGCGCCTCTTCCAGAGGCTGCTCCGCCAAGGCCTCGATTTTGCCTTGGTATTCCTCTTGGAGAAAATGAAAAAAATTCTTTAGGCGCCGGGCCTTGACTCGATAATATCCAGCCGGCCGGATCCACTCGGCCAATTGCTCTTCCCCCATTTGCGTCAGCCGCTCAACCGACAGGGCCCCCTCCACCCTTAACCGGCCCAACGCCTGCTCCACATTACGCCAGGAGGTGTTTTGGGTTAGAATGGCCCCGACGATAACCTCCAAGGAAGTCTCCCCTGGCCACCAGCCGCTTGGCCCTAAGGAAGAATGGAGACGTTCATAGATCGCCAGCAATTGGGATCGCGCAACCGACGGCATATCAGGCATTATAGCAAAGCACCTTGAAATTGACAACGCCTTACCGGGCACCTCTTGGCTCTTGCTTTGCCCCCTTGACGAATTCGGGAAAATAGCCTAAAGTTCCACCTACCTTACGGAAGAATCAGGGTTTTCGGGATGACGGCCAAAGAATCACGACTGCGCAAAATACGAAACATCGGTATAATGGCCCACATCGATGCCGGCAAGACCACTTTGACCGAGCGCATCCTCTATTATACCGGCAAATCCTACAAAATCGGGGAGGTCCATGACGGGGAGGCGATCATGGACTGGATGCCCGAAGAACAAGAACGGGGCATCACCATCACTTCGGCCGTGACCACCTGCCAATGGCTGAATCAGACCATCAACATTATCGACACCCCCGGCCACGTGGATTTCACCATAGAAGTGGAGCGGTCCTTGCGTATTTTAGACGGGGCGGTGGCTGTTTTCTGCGCCGTGGGCGGAGTGGAGCCCCAGTCGGAGACTGTCTGGCACCAGGCGGACAAGTACCATGTGCCGCGAATCGCCTTTATCAACAAACTCGACCGGGTGGGCGCGGATTTCCAGGGGACCGTTTCCCAGATCAAAGATAAATTGGGAGCCCAGCCCGTTATCCTGCACCTGCCCTGGGGGAAAGAAGAAAGTTTCCAGGGGACCATCGATTTGATCCATCTTACCGCCCTAAAATGGAATGAAGACACCATGGGGGCCGAGTTTGACACGCAGCCCATCCCGACCGAACTGCGGGCGGAGGCCGCCTTGTACCGGGAAAAATTACTGGAAATACTGGCCGACCTGGATGAATCCCTCCTGGAGCGTTATCTGGGCGGCGAAACCATTGAAGCAGAATCCCTGCTCCCGGTGATTCGTAAAGGAACCATCGAATTAAAAATCGTTCCGGTCTTCTGCGGGGCCGCCTTAAGGAACAAAGGCGTCCAGCCGCTGCTGGACGGCATCGTGCATTTTCTTCCGAATCCCCTGGATATCCCGCCGGTGAGCGGTCAGAATCCAAACACCAAAACCCTGGAAAACCGGCCTCCCCGGGACGACGCCCCTTTTGCCGGGCTGGCCTTTAAAATCAGCATGGACCAGGGACGAAAGCTCACCTACCTGAGGATCTATTCCGGCATCCTGAATGTGGGCCAGGAAGTATACAGCCCCCTGAAAAAAACCCGGGAACGGGTGGCCCGTATACTGCGCATGCATGCCAACAAGCGGGAACGGATCGAACAGGCCCGGGCCGGGGACATCATCGGGATCATCGGTTTAAAAAGCTCCGCCACCGGCGATACCTTGACCGATCCCGATCATCCCATCATTCTGGAAGCCATTGATGTGTACGAGCCGGTCCTTTCTCTGGCCATTGAACCCAAGACCTCCGGCCAGCAGGATAAAATCATCGACGTGCTGGGGAAAATGGCCGAGGAAGACCCCACCTTTCATTTTCGTCTGGACGAGGATTCCGGTCAAACGGTTATCTCCGGCATGGGAGAACTGCATCTGGAAGTACTGGTTCACCGACTGGAAAGGGAATATAACCTGGCGGTCAACATCGGGAAACCCCAGGTCGTCTACCGGGAAACCATCCGGCAATCCGCCGAGGTGGAAGAGGTCTTTGATCGGGAACTGGGAGGTGTCCATCACCAGGCCCAGGTCAACCTCCAATTGATCCCCAACACCCGCGGGGAAGGAAACCTCTTTATGAGCCTGGTCCCGGAGGAAACGGTCCCCGCCACCATCGTTGAAGCCGTCGAGGCGGCCGTGAATGAATCCTGCACCTCCGGGGTGCTTCAGGGATTCCCGGTGGTCGATATCAAGGTAATACTGACCAAAGCACAGACCACGGAAAGCCAATTTTCGGAGATGGGCTTTCGGGTGGCGGCCGCCATGGCCTTTCGTAACGGCTGTCAAAAAGCCCAGCCGGTACTCCTGGAACCGATCATGCAATTGGAAATCATCGTGCCCGACGAATTCTTAGGGGAGGTGATCGGGGATTTAAACAGCCGCAAAGGGAAAATTGAAAAAATCACCTCACGCAAAAAAATCCAGCAGGTCCGGGCCATGGCCCCGCTTTCTTTGATGTTCGGCTATTCAACGGCCCTGCGGTCGGCCAGTCAGGGAAGGGCGACATTTACCATGCATTTTTCGCATTACAATCCGGCATCTCCGGCTTCCGCCGGCGGCCCGGGGAAAACCTAACCAAAAATTCGTGAAAATATACTATTATAAAGGACCCGAATGGAAACAACAGAACTGAAAGACGCGCCTTCGGCAGACGAAGCGGAATTAACCCCTGCCCCTTCCGTCGAACATCCGGAAGAAGCCAGTTTTGCGGAACTCTTCGAATCCCGCCCATCCATGACGGGCCGGAAAAAGCTCCAACCGGGAGATCCGGTCCGGGGAAAGGTTGTTCTGATCACCCGGGACACGGTGTTCATCGATTTCGGCTATAAGGCCGAGGGCTGGGCAACAATCGAGGATTTTGTGGACGCCGATGGCCGGTCCACCATCGACGTCGGCTCCGAGGTTTCCCTCACCTTTATCGAATATACCCCTTCCGGGATCCACCTGGGGACCAGCCTGCGGAAAGCCCTCGGAACGCCCGGACGGGAGGTGCTCCAGCGGGCCTACGAGGCGGACCTCCCGGTAGAAGGGCTGGTCCTCAAGGTCAATAAAGGGGGATTGGAAGTGGATATTGGCGGCGCCCGAGCTTTTTGTCCCCTTTCCCAGATTGACATTCATTACTGCGAAAATCCGGAAGCCCTGGTGGGGACCAACCAGAAATTCCAGGTGTTGCGGATTGAGGAGGAGGGGCGAAACGTGCTCCTTTCCCGCCGCGCCGTGCTTCAGGAGGAACGGGAAGCCCAGGCCGCCAAGGTGAGAGAAACCCTGGCCGTAGGGGCGGTTCTGGACGGCACGGTAACCCGGTTGACCACCTTCGGCGCCTTCGTAGATCTGGGCGGACTGGAGGGATTATTGCACATTTCCGAAATTTCAAGACAGCAGGTCGCCGACCCCGCCGACCGCCTCCAAACCGGACAGTCGGTCAGAGTCCAGGTCTTGCGCCTGGAGCAGGGGGAAAAAGGGGAGGAACGAATCAGTTTATCCATGAAAATCCTGGAACCGGATCCCTGGCAGGAGGAACTCCCCTTTCAGGAAGGAGCCCTGGTCCCCGCTCAGGTACGCCATTTAACCCCTTACGGAGCTTTTGTGGAATTGACCCCGGGTCTGGAAGGGTTGATTCATATCTCGGAGATCTCCGACCGGCGGATTACCCATCCCAAACAGGTGCTCAGCCCCGGGGAGACCGTAACGGTCAAAATATTAGAGATTGACCGGGATCGCCAGCGGGTTTCCCTGTCGCTGAAAGCGGCCTCTTTCCCGGCGGATGACCCGGAGTCCGAACTTTCCGAGACCCGCACCGGAGATGTGATCCGCCGCAGCCGACGGCCGGATGAATCGGGGTCCGAAGACCGGGATTCATTCCCCTTCCCCTCTGGCGGAAATGAAATCCCGATGGACGGGCCTTCCCTCGCCGTTCCGGCTTCCCCCCTGACACCCCGGGTAGGCCTGATCACCCGGGGGATCATTCGCACCGTCAAACCCTACGGCCTCTTTTTGGATTTACCGGAATTGGGATCCCGGGTTCGCGGTCTGCTCCACCAGAGCAACCTGGCCACCGGCGCCGGATCTTTCTCGAAAGGATTGAAGGAAGGGGAGGAGTTGGAAGTGGAAATCATCAAGATCGATGAGCAGGGCCGGATCTCCCTGTCCCAGCAGTCGGTCATAGAAAACAGAGAACGGTCCGAATTGAAACAATACCTGGGGCAGGAGAAAGGAACCGGCGCCCTGGGGACCATGGCCGATCTGTTTAAAAAATTCAATAAACCGGGATAACCCCTAAAGCTGTTGTTTTCATACCAAACGAAAATTGAACATCGAACATCGAACGCCCAACCTCGAATAGGGGAAAAATAATTAATAATTAATTGTTAATTATTAACCGTTTCGTTTCTATTTCATATTAATCGGGAGGCCCCATGACCCTGATGGAATTCTCCATTATCCCTTTGGACCAGGGATCCAGCTTCAGCGCCTCTGTGGCCCGGGTGCTGACGGTAGTGTCCGAAAGCGGACTGGATTACCAGTTGACCCCAATGGGTACGGTAGTGGAAGGGGAATGGGACGACCTCTGGTTGCTCCTGACCCGGTGCTTTCGCCTGCTGGAAAAGGACTCCGACCGGATCAGCCTCCAGGTGAAATTCGACTACCGGAAAGGGCCCGGCGGAAGAATCGGAAGTAAGGTCCGCAGCGTGGAACAAAAGGCCGGAAGACCGCTGAAGACCACCCCCCGCTGAGAAGCCTCTGCGATTAAGAAACCTCCCACATGCCCCTGATAGGGCCTTTGTTCCGGATTTCACAAAACACTTCCCGTGCGGGATTTCTCCCGTTGCTCGGTCTAAACAAAAATCCCTGGCAGAGAATTGATTATCTATTGACAGGGGATAGAATATTGAGTAAGAAAAAGGGACTTTGTCCTAAGTGAAGTATTCTGGCTCTTTATAAACCACCCTTTTCCCTCAAGGAGGTCGTCATGACGTTTACTTCTTTTGTCGAAGGACCCCTAGTCTGGATCGCCTTTTTAACCTTCCTCGTCGGAAGCGCCCTGCGCTTACTCTTTTTCATTACCCTAAGTACCAAAAAGGACAAACCTGTTTACCGCTATTTCAGTTTTAAATGGATGAGTCTTTCCATCCTTCGCTGGTTACTCCCCTTAAATGTGGACATTAAAAAAACCCCCGTCTTTACCATTCTGGGATACGTCTTTCATGTCTGTCTCCTGGCGGTTCCCATCTTCTTCAGCGCCCATGTGACCCTCTGGCAGGAAAGCCGCTTTGGCTGGAGCTGGTGGCAGATGCCGGACAACTGGGCGGATTGGATGACCCTGATTTTAATCGCCATCACCATTTTCTTTATCGTGCGAAGAATAGTTCTGGCCGAAGTCCGGATCATCAGCACCGCCTCGGATTACCTTCTCTTGATCGTCTGTGCCCTGCCTTTCATCACCGGCTACATCAACACCCACCCGGACGGCAGCGCCTACGCCTGGGTGACCTCGGCCCTGCCTTTCTATGGGCAGTACACCACCATCATCCACATCCTGACCGGTGAACTGATGTTGATTCTGGTCCCTTTTTCCAAATTATCCCACTGGATCTTGTTTTTTGTTTCCCGCTCGGTCATCGGTATTGAATTCGGGCGAAGGAACTATTCCGTTTAACCCAAACCCAAAATATTTGAAATATTTTTATGGAGGGATAAGCATATGGCTGAAGCGCAAACCCAACCGATGACCATCAACCCGGAATCCATTCGCCAGGCGGTGGACGTCCGGATGAATGCCCGCCTCAAGATGTGGATGCGGATCTGTGCCCACTGCGGTCTCTGTGCGGATACCTGCCACTTCTACACCGCCAAAAACAAAGACCCCCGGATGGTGCCCTCTTTCAAGGCCCAGAAATTAAAAAAACTGGTAAAGAAAAAAGGGCAGGTCGACGAGAAATTTATGCAGGAACTCTACGACACGGCCTACGGGGAGTGCACCCTCTGCCGCCGCTGCACCCTTTATTGCCCCTTCGGGATAGATATGGCCATGATGGTGGCTACGATGAGAGGAATATTGACCTCTCAGGGAATGACCCCGGAAGGGTTGAAGGCGGCGATTCAGAATTATTTGGATACCGGCAACCAGATGGCGGTCTCCGAAGAGGACTGGGTGGAGACCCTGAAATGGATGGAGGAGGAACTGCAGGAAGAACTGCCCGGCGCCACCATCCCCATCGATAAGAAGGGCGCCAAGATTATGTACACCGTCAATGCCCGGGAGCCTAAATATTATCCCCAGGATATTCAGTTGGCGGCCAAGATCTTTCATGTGGTCGGAGAAGACTGGACCTTCCCCAGCAAGCCGGGCTGGGATGATACCAACCTGGCCATGTTTGCCGGGGATATCAAGACGGCCGGTTATATCGTCAAATTAATTAAAGAAGCCGCGGAGGAACTGCAGGTCCAACGGGTCGTCATAACCGAGTGAGGCCACGCGCTTAGGGCCGTTCAGTTTGAAGGGCCGATCTGGTTGAATGCCGATTACAAGTTCGAGGTTGTTCACAGTATAAAACTCTTTGCCGAGTATATCCGCGAGGGCCGACTGAAGTTTACCCGAAAACTCACCGAGCCGATTACCTATCAGGACCCCTGCAATGTTTCCCGAAGCGGCGGCCTGGCCGATGAAGCCCGGTTCATTATCAGCCATATCGCCGAAGACTTCCGGGAAATGACCCCCCACGGAAACGAAGCGTACTGCTGCTCCGGCGGCGGGGGCGCCATCCCCATGGGTCCCCCTTTTAAAAAGCGCCGCATGGAGGCCGGGAAAGTGAAGGCCGATCAGATCCGGGCCACCGGCGCCAAGATCGTCATCTGCCCCTGCCACAACTGCTATGACCAGTGCCGCGACCTGGGAAAAGAATACGACCTGGGAATCAAGATCATGTCCTTCAAAGAGATTTTCGAGGAGATCATGTACATCCCCGAGGAACTGAAGGCCAAGGAAGAAGAAGAAACGGAAGAAGGTGAAGATAAAGGGGCGGAAGAATAAACTGCCCGCCCGCCGTTCCTTGGCGCAGACAACAAAACTTAAAAAGGCGCACCCTCTTATCGGTTGCGCCTTTTTATTTGCTTACCTGGGGTTGTCGTATGAAAATAGACCATTAACTTGTGACGAAGCGGTTATTCGTAGCGGCGACCACGCCACCCAATCTCCAACCAGCACACTCCCAGCCCTATAATACCTCCAACTTATTGACATAAAAGGTACTTCCCTTGTACCGAGGCCTCCGGACCGGGCGCAAAGAGTTGACAAGCCCCCTTCTTTCGGGTAGCATTTTACCAAATTCCCCATAATTATTGATCCACTAACCTTTTTAAAAAGAGGAGCATGCCATGTCCATCAAGGTCGCTATAAACGGGTTTGGAAGAATTGGGAGGCTGGTGTATCGAGCCGGTTTCAAGAGCAACGCGGTTGAATTCGTGGCCGTCAATGATCTGGCCGACGCCCGGACCCTGGCCCATCTCCTGAAATACGATTCGGTCCACGGGATCCTGAACGCGGAAGTCAAGGCCGTTGAAAACGCCATTCGGGTGGACGGGAAGGAAATCAAGACCTTCGCCATGAAGGATCCCTCGGAACTGCCCTGGAAGGCCCTGGGAGTCGATGTGGTCCTGGAGAGCACCGGCAAATTTACCGACCGGGCGGGCGCCGAAAAACACCTTCTGGCCGGGGCCAAAAAAGTGGTCATTTCCGCGCCGGCCAAAAACCCGGATGTTACGGTGGTCTTTGGCATTAACCCGGAGCAGTACGACAAAACCCTACACCACGTCATCTCCATGGGTTCCTGCACCACCAACTGCCTGGCCCCGGTGGTCCGCATCCTGCAGAGGGAATTCGGGGTGGAGTACGGCCTGATGACCACGATTCATGCCTATACCAACGATCAGGTCATCCATGACGAGCCGCACAAGGACCTGCGCCGGGCCCGGGCGGCCGCCTTGTCCATGATCCCCACCACCACCGGGGCGGCCAGGGCCATCGCCGAGGTCATCCCGGAAATGAAAGGCCGACTGGACGGCCTGGCCATTCGGGTGCCTGTGCCCAATGTCTCCCTGGTCGATTTCGTGGCGACTTTATCCAGGACCACCAGTAAGGACGAAGTCAATTCCAAGTTCAGAGAATATGCCGCCGGGCCCTTGAAGGGCATCCTGCGCTGCTCCGAGGAGGAACTGGTATCCCTGGATTTTAACGGGGACCCCCATTCCTCGATCGTGGACCTGCCCAACACCACCGTGATCGGCGGCACCATTGTCAAGGTCCTTTCCTGGTATGACAATGAATGGGGCTTTTCCAACCGGATGCTGGAGCTTTTATCCTTTATAATGAAATGAGGGTTTCACAAAAAGTGTATGCGCCAGTTATTGTCATTCTGAGCGAATGCGAAGAATCTTGTTTTTTCAACAGGTTGCAAAATCCTTCGCGGAGTTTACCCTGAGCCGAAAGACGAGATCCTTCGCTTCACTCAGGATGACAGGAGGCGAAGGGCTCAGGATGACAAGCGAAGGGTCCAGAATAACCTAATTCGAATTTACAGATTCTCTTTCTTGACAGAATAAAAGTCTTAAAACCTTATGCCCAATACTGAGAATACTTTTATCTCCAGCGCCTTGCAGGCCAATCTGGAGCGAACCGCCGCTACGGTGGAAATCCCCGAAAAATACCGGGTCCTGCTCGACATTACCCGGGAGCACTACGGCGTTTTCAAACGAACCCAGGACCTCCTGACGGAAATGAATCATCCTTTCGTGAACTGGGAGATCGTCCTGAAGCAACTGCGCGCCCTCTCCCTGGGCGACTTCCATGACTTTAACCGCCATGAGAAAGGGTTGGAAGCGCTGGAAACCTTCGTCGAAATTTACTTCGAGGTGATCCGTTCCTCCGCCGGGGAAGAAACCCGGGAAACAGCCCTCCGTTACCTCTTTGATTTTCTGGACCTGATCCTGTCCAAGAGCGGCGGATCGATCGAACGGAATCAAACCCTCTTTCCCGGGCTCATCGCCCGACTCCTCGATTTATCCCGACAGGAGGTTCTCCTTTTCCGGAAAGGTTCGACCTATGGGAAGAAGCTCCTGCAGACGGCCCGGGAGCAGTCGTTTTCGTTCGACGGCCTCCCCCTGGATCACTTTCTTCTTCAGGTCTTCCGGGCTACCTACTCCTTCTGGCTCGAACAACCCGATCCCCGGGATTGGTTCAACCAGGAAGGGGAGGAGGCTTCCGCCCTCTTCGGCTACGATGCCATCGTCAAGCCCTTGACGCATCGGTCGATGGCCGCCCTGCTGGAGGAGTTGAAATCGCTGCCGGAAAGGCCCGGGCCGGAGACCGGCAAGGAAACGGAAGACTACCTGAACCGGCCCGACTACACCCAGATTGTCGAAGGCTATCTGTTGGTGGCCGACGAACTGGAACGGTCCGGCCTCTATGCCGGCCGGGAATACCTGATCAAACTGGATTTTCTCTTCCATATCATCAATGTCCCGGCCCTGGCCGATATCCACGGCCGGACGCTGATCGAGATCAACCGCTGTCTGGCCCTGGTGTTCCGGGAGAAAACGCCGGAGAATTTGAACGATTTTGTTCGCAACGTGTTCCAGCTTTTGAAAAAGTGCACCACCTGTTATCAGTACCGCAGCACCGTCCTGAATTGCATCACTACCGTGGCCCGGGAAGTCTTCAAACTGAACCATCACCCCCTGGCGGACACCTTCATCGAGGAGCTGATTGCCTTCGGGTTTCAACATCCGCGGCTCGCCGGCGCCAATACGGATTGGCAGATCAAGGTCAACCCGGCCCACATCGAGAATATCCGTTCCTGGCTGGAAATCATTGCCCTGAAACCGCGGTGGACCCGGCGGCTGCTCTCGGCCCTGATCATCAACCTGAAGCTGGCCGGGGTCTTCGTCCGAGATACGGACCTGCTCCAGAAGAACATTTCAACCCTGCTCAACGCTCCTATCGGCCCGGCCTTCAATCTGGTCAAGCAACTCCTGCGGTTGTTCCCCATCTACTTCACCGAGATCGGGGCCGAAGGAGAGCTGCGGGAAATTTCCACCGAGGTGGACGAGATCGCCTTCCGGCAGGATCCGGTCGTCCATTTTCTTCGTAAACAATCGCATGTGGAAAGCAACAGCCTGCTGGTCGCCTTCCTGGAGGACGCCTTTCGCTACTGGGCCACCGGGAAAAAGTCCTTTCTCCGGGTCCATCTCCCGGAAGAAGTGTATGCCCAGACCCCCGAAGGCGCTCGGGAGACTCGCGGCCTGCAGACGATCTTCCAAACGCTATTGGGAAAGCTGCGCTCCGACCCCCAGGGTTTCCTGAATTGGGACGGCCCCCGGATAGCCAAAGAGATCCAGGGGGTGGCCGAGACGCCGGAAAAGGACCGGGAGCGGGCCAGGCTGCTCATCCGGTTCTACCAACTGCTCTATAAGAAATACAACCCCCAGCATATCGATCTGCTGAAGGACCTGGAGACCTCCTACCTCTTTGAAGCGGCGAAAGTCCGGGACCTCAGACGCCATCTCCAGAACAAGAAACAGGACAAGAGCCTGGCCGTCATCCTGGACTTCCTCCTCCAACTGAAGAAGGTGATCCTTTCCCCCGAGAAGACCGAGTATGTGGAGAACATCTACCGCAAGCGCCATATTGCCGCCGGCATCCCTTCCATGTACGGCACCTATCGTGAAAAAAAATTTGAGGCCCTGGGACTTTCCCTGCGTCTGGAGAGTCTGGCCACGCTGCTCTTTGAAGAACTGATCCAGTCTTTCAACCTGAAATTTATCACCAAAAGCACCCTGGCGCGCATCCACCAGTACCTCTGGCTCTATGTCAAGGCCCTCGACCTGGAAGGGGTGGCCGTTGAAGGACTTTCGGCCAAGATGAAGTATGTCAGCCACGCCCTGGAGATCAAACAGTTTTCCATCGACCAGTATATCGACATCTTCCAGTTCATCTCCAAGGGCATTCAAGACATTATCCGGGAATATTACCTCGAGGTGCACCGCCCCAACCTGCCTTTGATCATTGCTCAAATTTTAAAGGAAGATAGCTCCGCCTTTGGAGGGCGGGCCGCAGCCCGGGAGGAAGAACTCTTCTATCAGATCTCCGAAAATTTTATCCGCACCGCCATATCGTCGGCCTTCGGCCTCCAGGTGCTGGATAATTTCATCAACCAGATCCTGCGCACCCTGCAGGCCGAATTGGAAAAATTTAAGGAGAACAAGCAGATCCTGACCCTGGTGATGGCCTACGAACCGGAGACGGCCATCACCCCCTTGTACCGACGCGACAAAAAACTGGACAACCAGATCCGCCTCGGCAACAAAGGCTATTTTCTCAAAGAGCTGTCCTCCATGGGGTTCCCCGTGCCCCCCGGCTTTGTCCTGACTACCGAGGTCTTCCGCCGGATCGAAGCCCTGCTGGGCTACCAGTACATCATGGATGATCTGAACGTCCGCATCGTCCGGGAGATCCGGCGTCTGGAACGGATGGTCGGACGCCATTTCGGAGACCCCCAGAATCCGCTCCTGCTAAGCGTCCGCAGCGGCGCCACCATCTCGCTCCCGGGCATGATGCAATCCATCTTGAATGTGGGCATCAACGAAAGGATCGCCGAGGGCTTAAGTCAAAAAAAAGAATTTTCCTGGGCGGCCTGGGATTCCTATCGGCGGTATCTGCAGAGCTACGGGATGTTGCGGGGTCTGGATCGGAATTTCTTTGATTCCCTGATCGACACCTTTAAACAGCGCTACGGGGTCAGCCGTAAGATCCAGTTCTCCCCGGATCAGATGCGGTTGGTCGCCCTGGCTTATAAACGGGCCTTGGAAGATAAGGGCCTGGAAGTGCCCGAACGTCCCTGGGATCAGCTCCAGGACGCCATTCTTCGGGTCATCGACTCCTGGAATTCCGAGCAGGCCCGCATTTACCGCCGTCAGATGCGCCTGTCGGATGAATGGGGAACGGCGGTCATCGTGCAGACCATGATTTTCGGCAACTTGAACAACCAATCCGGGTCGGGGGTAATTTTTACCCGGGATCCGAAAAGCTCCGCCTCCGGCATCAATTTGTACGGCGATTTCATTTTCGGGGTTCAGGGAGACGACATTGTTTCGGGACTGGTGGCCACCTATCCCATATCGGAGAAACAACGGTTGAATGAAAGGAAGGACACGGCCATTTCTCTGGAGGCCAATTTCCCCGAGATATTCGGGCAACTGCTCCGTCTTTGCGAAATCCTGATCTATGAGAAACGGTTCAATCACCAGGAGATCGAATTTACCTTTGAAAAGGCCGCCCGGGAGGGCCTCTATATCCTGCAGACCCGGGAGATGGTCCAGCGGGAAACCACCAAGCTGCCTATTTTCAAAGAAACCCCGGCCTTGAAGACCAGCCTGCTGGGTACCGGCATCGGGGTAAGCGGGGGGGCGTTATCGGGCCGGGCGGTCTATTCCGAAGAGGAGATCCGGCAGTATCGTGAAAGCGAACCGGATACGCCGCTCATCCTGATTCGTCCCGATTCCGTACCCGACGACGTGGGGGTTTTGCTTCAGGTGGAAGGGCTCCTGACGGCCAGGGGGGGCAGCACCTCCCATGCCGCGGTCACGATCCCTCAACTCAACAAGGTCGGCGTGGTGGGATTCACGAAATTAAGCGTCTATGAAACCAGAGGCTACAGCACCGTGGACGGCCAAACCATCCGCGGAGGGGATTTCATTTCTATTGACGGCTGGAGCGGCGCCGTCTACCAAGGCCGCCACGAGCGGGAAGCCCAGATGTCCAACCGGGTGACGCTATAAAAAAGGCTAATCCCTCCCACCGTATCTACAGCAACTGCTTATGCACGTGGACAGCCAGGTCCCCCAATCGGTTGGTGTAGCTCCCATATTCGTTATCATACCAGCCGAAAATTTTGGCGTGGACCACCGGCACCCGGAGGCAATTCTGGGGCAGGGAGGGGATGGCCTGCGGAGACAGACCGGGGATCCAGGCACAATCGATGTCGATAAACGAGGTCCGGGTATGGTTCATCTGTCCCTCGATCACTACCGCGGCATCCATCCCAATGAGATCGCTGGAGACATTTTGATCCAGGGAAAAGACCAGCAGGTTTTCCGGGTCCCGCTCCCCCGCTTGCTGATAGATCCGATTGATCGTGTTCGTATCCAGCGGCAGAGGCGACCCGTCCGGGTTCATCTTGCTTTGGAAGGTGACATTCAGCACAATCAGGGATTCCGTGTTGGTGGGAACCCGGATGGAGTCGGCCATGAAACCGATGTTCTTGACCTCCGGGATGACCTCCGCCAGGGCGTCGGCGGCGCCAGTGGAGGTGAGAATGATATTGTTCAGAATGCTTCGATTTTTCCTCAGGTCCTTCTCCCCCGCTTTCGGCATGGAATCGAGGACCGCCTGGGTATTGGTTGCGGCATGAACCGTAGACATGGAGGCGGTCAGGATCTTGTTGGTGGCCTCGTTATCCAGCAGGGGTTTGATCATGTGGGCCAGGCAGGTGGTCGTACAGGAAGCGGCCGACAACACCTGGTGGGCCTTTTTATCAAAAGCCGTGTGGTTGATCCCGCAAATAAGCATGATCGCGTCATCCGGAACGGAGAGGGCCTTGTTCTTGATCTTAAAAGGAGAGGAATTGATGGCGATTCGGGCCCCGGCCGCCAGATGCCCCCGGAGGGAACCTCCCGGGTCGTCAGGGGGAACCGTGGGGTCCTTGAATTTACCGGTAGTTTCTACGACGATGTCCACTCCGTAGTCCCGCCATTTAATCTCCGCAGGAATCCGCGACTCCCGGAGAACGGTGACCGGAAGGCCGTCGATCAGCAGCTTGCCGGCCTTTTCGTCCACGATCTCGATGAATCGTTGGGCTTTGATCCCGTAGAGAAACCGGTGCAATAGCCCGTAGGTGGAATCGGTTTCAATCCGCTGCGCGATGGCCTGCAGTCCCGTGCCTACTTCCCGCCCGGTATTGACCACGATCTCCTGGAAATATTTTCGCCCCAGGTGATGCCAGAGGGTCAGCTTGCCGATCCGGCCCAAACCGTTAATCCCAATGACGGGTTTTTTATTTTCAAACACCTCAACGCGCGCCATGATGCACCCCCTATAAGTAATCTTAAAAGATTAAAATACAGCCCGATTAAAAAACCGATTGGATATCTGTCTGCGAAAAATCTGCTCCCTTAAACAAAAGAGGTTCCCCGGAGTACTTGGCCAAGGCGTAAGCGCAGCAATCGCCGATATTAAGGCCGGCAGGATGATTTCCTTTGCCATAAACCCGCCAGGCTGTTCGGGCTATATCGGATTGGTCCGGGTTCATCGCCACGATTTCTATTTGAGCCCGGTGCAATAGAAGATCCAGTTCACGAGCGCCGGCCTCTCCTTTTTTGGCTTCGATCACGATGGCCGTTTCCAGCCAATTAAATACACTGATCAGACGTCGGGGATCGGCGGCAATCGCCCTGGCCAATCGTTCCGCTTCTTCTTCCAGAAGCAGAAGAGCAACCAGTGCGGACGAGTCTATGACCACTATTCCGGGACCCCTCTCTGATCATAGCCCAGTATTCGATCGGGAGTCCGGGGGTCCAGGTCGGGAAGGCGACTGCAGCGTTCGGCGATCTTCATCACTTCAGCGGTAAGATCCATGGTTGCCCTCTTCCCCTGCATCCGTTCCAGGCGGTCTTCTATCGCCGTAATGATGGCCTGAGTAATGGTCTCCCCGCTCTTAGAGGCCAATTCCCTGGCCAGTTTTTCCGCCTTGGGGTTATGAATACTTAGAGCCATATTAGATCCCATCAGGTTATATATTATTTATAATTTTATATAGTATATAAATAAAGTTGTCAAACTTTAATCTGTTTCGGGTCAATTTGACAAAGAGATTTGAACTTGTTTTCCATAATACGTAATGGTAGTATGTATACGTAACATAAAATACATTTATAGACCTCAGGAGGTGTAAGGCCATGTCGTTGCGGGTTCAGGTTATTCTGGAAGAAAGGGACGCCCTGAAGTTTCGATCACAGGCCCTCAAGGAGTCAAAGTCGCTCAGTGCCTGGTTGCGGGACGCCGGAAAAAAAATGCTGGAAACCAAAGAAACGGCGCCTTTGGCTGATTCGGAGTCACTGAAACTTTTTTTCAAAAGATGCCGAGAACACGAAAAAGGTCGGGAACCGGAATGGGAGGAGCATAAACAGAATATTTTAAGGGCCTCCCGAAGCGGGGATCGGCCGTGATCTTTGTAGACAGCAATGTCTTCATCTATGCCGTCGGCCGGCCCCATACCTTGCGCGAGGAAGCGCAGCGGTTCTTTTTGCAATCGAGCCAGGAGGGGAACCGGTTGGTAACTTCGGCCGAAGTGCTCCAGGAGTTGCTGCATGTATATTTGCCGGCCGGTCGGTTGGCGACTCTCGATGCCGCCCTCGAATTGGCCACCCGGGGGGTGGATCGGGTGCTTCCCATAGATCTCGAATCAGTTTTGCTGGCCCGCGCGCTGGCGGACAGCCATCCTGAATTAACTTCCAGGGACCTATTGCATTTGGCCGTTTGTCAGATAAACCGGATCACGGAGCTAAAGACCTTTGATCGACCTCTCCTCACCGCATTTAATAAAAGAAAAAGGCGAGCGATTCAGCCACCCGCAGACTGAAAGGCCCGCCGGACGATCTCCTGTCGGAATTCTGGTCTTTTTCCCCCAAATAAATAAAAAACGGCCAAGTGCATTTCTTGGCCGTTTTTTATTTATTTGGTGCCGAAGGCGGGATTTGAACCCGCACGGAGTTACCCGCCACCCCCTCAAGATGGTGTGTCTACCAGATTCCACCACTTCGGCAAGGGGAACAATTTTCTACTTTGGCGGCCGGCGCCGTTGGGGTCACTGGAGCAGCCGGGGTGGCGGTCTTACCGGTTGGCGGCACGGCCGGGGCCGATTGACGAGCCGGGGCCGTGGAGGAGTCGACCACCGAGGACTTGGAGCGGGGGCCGGAGATAAAGGCCAGGGTCAGGGAGGTAAGCATGAAGACCACCGCTACTCCCGTGGTTATTTTGCCTAAAAAAGTCGTGGCGCCGGAACTTCCGAAAATAGTTTGGCTGGATCCTCCAAAAGCCGCCCCCATGCTGGCTCCTTTGCCGGTCTGGAGCAAAACGATCAGGATCAGCCCGATGCAAACGATCACGTGGATGATAACAATAAATACGGTCATGGTTTATTTTATACTCTCCTGAATGATGGCGATAAAAGGCGCCGCTTTTAAACTGGCTCCTCCGACCAACCCCCCGTCGATATCCGCCTGGGCCAGCAGCCCTCGGGTCGTTTCCGGGGTAACACTTCCACCATACACAATTCTCTTGTCGGATGCAACCCTTTTATCGAACAGGTCGGCCAGCATCCCCCGGATAAAGGAGTGCACCGCCTGGGCCATTTCCGGAGTGGCCGTCTTCCCGGTCCCGATGGCCCAGACCGGCTCATAGGCGATCACCCCGGAGGCCGCCTGTTCAGCGCTGAACCCCTGGAGCCCCTCCCGGAGCTGCCGGGACAACACGGCTTCCACCTGGCCGGCTTCCCGCTCCCCCAGGGTTTCCCCGATGCAAAAAACCGGTTGGAGGCCGGCCCGAAGGCCGGCTTGCATCTTTTGGTTGATAACCGAATCGGTTTCCTTAAACCAGTGGCGGCGCTCGGAATGGCCGATGAGGACGTAGCGACAGCCCACTTCCCTGAGCATATCCGGAGAAATTTCACCGGTATACGCCCCCTGGTCGGCCCAATGGAGATTCTGGGCCGCTAATTGAATCGAGGTCCCCCGAAGGGCCGTCCCCACCGCCGGTAACGCGGTGAAGGGTGGGGCGATCGCCACCTCCACGGCTTCGGAGTTGGGCAGTCCCTCTTTCAACGATTGGACCAACTCCAGGGCCTCACCGATAGTCTTGTGCATCTTCCAGTTGCCGCCAATCCATATCCGCCGCATAATCCGCTCCTTACCCCAAGGCCTCGGGGAGACAGGAATCCAGCCGTTCTTGGGGTTCCAAAACAAATTTTCCTTCCAAGGCCGCCACTCCGGGCAACTGGCTGCCCTCGAGCAGGGCCAAAAAGGCCCCCCCCCCGGTGGAGATGTAAGATATCTTTGAAGTCTCCCCGGCTTTGTGAACGGCCACATCCGTATCGCCGCCCCCGACGATGGTCAGGGCGTAGGAATTGGCCACGGATTGAACCATGGCCATGGTCCCCCGGGAAAAAGCGTCCATTTCAAAGGCCCCCATGGGTCCGTTCCAAATAATGGTTTTGGCGTTCTGCAAAACTTCGGAATAGAGCATAGAAGTGGCCGGCCCAATATCCAGGATCATCCAATCCTTGGGGACTTCCTGAACCGGAGTGATCTTGGTCTCGGCCTGAGGGTCCATGACGGTGGCCACCACGCAGTCCACCGGGACGTACAATTTCACTCCCTTATCCTTGGCCTTGCGCATCAGGCAGTTGGCTACACTGACCAGATCCTCTTCGACCAGAGAACTGCCCACGTAATAATTCACCCCTTTCAGAAAAGTATTGGCCATAGCCCCGCCGATCACCATTTTATCCACGTGATCCAGCAAATTCTCCAGGGCCTCCAATTTACCGCTCACCTTGGAGCCGCCGATAACCGCCACCAGCGGGCGTGCCGGGCTCTCCAGAGACTGGTGGAAAAACTTCAATTCGTCTTTCATCAAAAACCCGGCGGCCACTTCCCGGGCATACTTGGCCACGGCCACCACCGAGGCATGGGCCCGATGGGCCACGGCGAAGGCGTCATTGACGTAGATGTCGGCCAGAGCGGCCAGTGCCTTCCCGAAGGCATCGTTGTTTTTCGTTTCTTCGGGATGAAACCGCAGATTTTCAAGAAGCAGGATGCCGCCGGGTTTCATCCGGCCGATCATTTTTTCCACTTCCGGTCCTATGCAATCGGGCGCTAACTGGACTTCTTTCTGCAGCAGCCGGGAGAGACGCCGGGCCACCGGCGCCAGGCTCAATTCGGGCACCACCTTGCCTTTTGGCCGTCCCACGTGGGAACAGAGTATAACCTTGGCATTTTCATCCAGGGCATAATTGATGGTCGGCAGGACGCTGCGGATGCGGTTGTCATCGGTAATATTCTGATTTTTATCGAGGGGGACGTTCATGTCCACCCGGATCAACAATTTTTTATTCTTGATATCGATTTCGTTGAGGTAGCGCAAGAATTCCTCCATTTCTAAGCAAAAATTATAAAATTTTTGCTTAGGAGAATAATAAAAAATCCCCGGTAATTAGTCAACTCTTTACTATAGCTTGAAAAATAATAGAATATCTGGTAAAGGATTAATAACGGAAAAACAGCAGACATTTTACCGAGCGAAAGGAGCTCCCCATGTTAGTCAAGAATCGGATGGTTAAAAAATTAATCACCATTGACCGGAACTGCACCGTGGTCGAGGCCCTTTCCTTGATGAAAAAATACTCCGTCCGTCACCTGCCCGTGGTTGACGGCCGGCTGTTTGTCGGCCTGATCACCGAAAGTGATCTTAGGGAGGTGATGCTCCCTTCCCTGGTGCGGGATATACCGGTGGAACAGATCATGATCGAGGACCCGATCACTGTGGGCCCCAATGACTCTCTGGAAGAGGCCGCTCGGATTATCTACCGGGATAAAATCGGGGGACTGCCTGTCCTGGACAAGGGGAAACTGGTCGGGATACTGACCACTCCGGATATTTTGGCGGCCTTCATTGAGCTCATGGGGGTGTTGACCTCGAGCTCCCGTCTGGACCTTCGCCTGGCCGATCGGCCCAAGGCCTTTGAAGAGGCTTCCGGAATCATTCAAAAAAACGGCGGCCAGATCATCAGTGTCGGCATGATGGGCAAGGCCCAAACAAAAACGCATTTTTTCCGCCTGGAGAGGGCACCCCTGGATCCGATCATCCGAGCCCTGGAGAAGAAAGGGCATCGGGTCCTTTCTTCCATGGAATAAATCAACCTTTGGTTGGAAATTCGAAATCCGAATATCGAAATTCGAAACAAATTCAAATGACCAAATTTCAAAATTCGAAACGTTTTTGTTTTGATCTTTGGATTTTGGACCTTCGTGCTTGTTTCGGCCTGCGATTTCGTGCTTCGAATTTCGGATTTAAGCATTATGTCGAAGTGGCTTCGCCTCCCCTTAAAGACCTGATCACGGCCCTCCGGCGCTGGCAGCCCGGGGCCATCGCCTTTTCCGGCGGGGTGGACAGCACGCTGTTGTTGTATCTGGCCCGAGAGGCCTGGGATCGCCCTCCTCTGGCCGTCTGTTTCCTGTCCCCCCTGATGACCGGGGATGAAAAAAACCGGGTTCAGGAAATAGCCGGGTCCCTGGGAGTTCCTTTAAAAAGAATAGCCAGCCGGGAATACCTGCTCCCGGAATTCATTGAAAACCCTCCCCATCGCTGTTATTATTGCAAACAATACCGTTTTCGGCTGGCTCGGAACTTTTTGGAAACCAAAGGGATCCCCTATCTTTTGGACGGGACCAATGCGGACGACCTCCGGGATTATCGGCCGGGACTCCGGGCCAACCGGGAGTTGAAGATCATCAGCCCTTTTGCACTGCTGGGCTGGGGCAAAAAGGATATCCGCCGGATGAGCCGTCGTTTGGGGCTGCCCACCTGGGACCAGCCTTCCTCCGCCTGCCTGGCCACTCGCATCCCCTTCGGGACCCCGATAAAAAAAGCGCAGTTAATCCGAATCGGTCGGGCCGAAGCGGCTTTGCGGTCGCTGGGTTTTAGGGAATGCCGCCTGCGGGTCCACGGCCCGATCGCCCGGATAGAAATCCGGGAAAAGGATTTCCCAAAGGTGATGAATAGAAGGACCAAGGCGGCCCTGGAGCAAACCCTGACGGACTTGGGATTCACCTATATCACCCTGGACCTGCAAGGCCTCCGCTCCGGCAGTATGAACGCCGTCCTAACCAAAAATAGTTGAATTTTTGGTTCAAATTCGAAATTCGAAGCACGAAATCCGAATTTAGAAAGGAACTTTCAGATGGATCTCTTCGACCGCGCCGCCCTCAAAGCCAAAATACAGCAAGGTATGGCGCCGATTAAAAACAAGATCTTGGTTTTGAGCGGGAAAGGCGGGGTGGGGAAAAGCACCGTTGCCGTCCATCTATCCGTGGCCCTGGCGGACCGGGGGCTGCAGGTGGGCCTCCTGGACGTGGACCTGCACGGCCCCAGCATCCCCTTTATGTTAGGGCTGGCCGGTCGACGGGCGGAAGTCAAGGATGGGGTGCTAATCCCGATTGACTATAACCCCAATTTGAAAGTCTTCTCCATTTCCTTTATCCTGGAAGGGGCGGATACCGCCGTTATCTGGCGCGGTCCCCGAAAGGGAGGGGCCATTCGCCAACTGCTTTCCGATGTGCAGTGGGGTCCCCTGGATTACCTGGTGGTCGACGCCCCGCCGGGCACGGGGGACGAGCCCCTGTCGATTGCCCAGACCATCCCCGGAGTCAAGGCCCTGGTGGTGACCACCCCTCAGGGGGTTTCCGTGGAAGATGTGCGGCGTTCCTTGCAGTTCCTGAACAAGGTTAACCTCCCCATCCTGGGGATCGTTGAAAATATGAGCGGTTTAACCTGCCCCCACTGTGGTCAGGAAATTGAACTATTCAAAAAAGGGGGCGGGGAGGCCCTGGCCCGGGAATGGGGAGTCCCTTTTCTCGGCCGGATTCCCCTGGAACCCGAATTGGTGGAAGAAGCCGACCGCGGTCATCCTTTCCTGGAGAGACATGCCGACTCCGACGCCGGTCGGGCGTTTACGAAGATCGCCGCGGTGGTCTGCCGGCAGACAAAAGGGTTGCCATGATTGGTCAGTTTTGACGGACTCGCAAGCAGAAAGTCGTTTTTTGACTTTTTGCGAGGTTATCACTTTTTTGAAAAATAAATTTCACTCAGATGGGACTCGGCCTCGCTGCGGGTATGCTGGGAATTGATGTAAAAACCCACGCCCCCTGCGCTGGGCGGTTCCTTTCCAAACAACCGTTTGTAATCCTCATAGACATTGCGTTTTTCGTGCACCCACTGATTTAATTTCTCAGTGCCGGCCTGCAGGACAATAATTTTGGCCTTGGACCAGGCGGCACTGGTGCCCGTCACTCCTTTATTCTTAGCCTCGGTTTCCCAATAATAGCATACAAATTCCGTGTTGATCGTGGCCGGAAACCGGGGAAACAAGACAAATAACTGGGCGGCCTGGTCATCGGTCTCCCTCTTTTTGAAATTCCCTTTTTCAGGAAGGGTGGAAACCTTCCATTTCCAGTTTAAGTGATTGTATTCCTTTATATCCAATTCGAATTCCTTTCTTATGCCGAAGGAGGAATTCTTGGATTGAAAATGAACAAAGGTAGTATCTTCGGCCTTTCCCAGTTTGATTACCGGCTCTTTCGCTTTCACTATCAGGCTCCAACCTGCCGGTGCACCTCCTTCCATCTTTCCCTTATCAAAACGATCCACCCAGAATAGGGGGTCCTGGGCCGTTCCCGGAAAGGTCCACAACAACATCAGGACGATCAAATTCAGCAATAAGATTTTCTTCATTTTATTCTCCCCCCGGTCCGGCAACCGGCAATGTTTTTTATTTATACCAGTTTAACCCAAAAGCCGTTTTACTTCAAATACTCTGATGAAGTTGTCTTTCAGCAGGTTAAATAAATTTTGATTTTTCACCCGGAAATCAGTAGGATGACCGCATGCCTAACCCCATCGAATACGATGTAATTATTGCCGGAGCCGGGCCGGCGGGTTCCCAGGCCGCGATCACCCTGAGCCGGGCAGGCCGAAAGGTCTTAGTCCTGGAGAAAAACCTTTTCCCTCGGTCTAAACCCTGCGGGGGTTGCCTTTCCAAACGTGCGGAGCGCTTCCTCCCCCGGCGTTTCTTGGATGAAGTCGTGGAAGGGACAATCAACCGGGTCGTGTTCCATTTTCATCCGAACAAAAAATGGGAATACGCCTCCGACCAACCGGCCGCCTATATGATTCGACGGGAACGCTTCGACCTCCTGCTGGCCCGGGAAGCCGCTCAGGCCGGAGCGGAGATTCGGTTTCAAACCCCTTTGACCTCTTTTCGGGAAGACACTGAATCCATAGAAGCCTTTACTCCCGGCCAAAGTTTTCGAGCCCGGTTTTTGATTTTAGCGCACGGGGCCTATGATACCCTTCCCCCCTCGCAAAGGGCCAGTCGAAGTTCCCTGACCTATCAGGCCCTGGAAGGCCGACTGGAAGACTCCGAACGGATCGGACCTTGGCCGAAGGATACCGTGGCCATTTATCTGGGTTCACTGTCCTTCGGTTATGGCTGGATCTTTCCCTGCGGGGACAGCCTGTCCGTCGGGCTCAGTTTTTGGCCTGAAAAGGAAAAAGAGCCCCAATCCGGTATCCGTAAATTCCGAATGGTCTCGCCCGGGCTTCAGGATCGTCCGCGGTTTAAAGGGCACCCTATCCCCTGCTTCGATGGCCGGCCAAGGGCCTACTCACGCGGGAGGGTACTCTGGGCCGGTGACGCGGCCCGGTTGGTTGACCCTTTCTTAGGGGAAGGCATTTACTATGCTCTCTGGAGCGGCCAACTGGGAGCCCAAACCATCCATCAGGCCCTGGGGAAGGGTCGGCCGGAGTTGGGCGGCTACGATCAGTCCCTGGCCCAAACCCTGTTGCCGGAATTCGGCTATGCGTTGCGATTGGCTCGCTGGGTCTATACCTGTCCCCGACTTTTTTGGTGGCTTTTGAATAGACATCCAGGTATTATGCATATTTATTTCAAAATCTTGCGAGGGCAGGAAAGCTATGGTGGCTTTTTCCGGGAAGTGCGGAAGAGAGTGCGGCGTTACACCGGACTCCAATGGATTCTAGGGGAACCACGGCGAAATGTCCCTTCTTAGGTTGCCTTCACGTTGGGTCTTTTGGGTGATGCTTCTGGTCTTGGTAACCGGGTTTTTTTTCCTCACGGTACATGGGTATCAAGGCATGCGGCAAATCCATCAACTGGCCCAGAAACGCGAGGATTTAATCCGGGACAACCAGGAATTAAACAGAAAAAATGAAACCCTGTATCGGGAAATTACCCGGTTGAAACAGGACCCCCTTTATTTGGAAGAGGTGGCCCGAAAAGAATTTGGATTGGTCAAACCGAATGAAATCATTTATTTTATAGACGACGAAAAGAAAAAGGAGGCCCCACCCCATGGCAAATCCCCCGTTCCTGATCATCGCCGGTAACAACGATCAAGGCACTGAAGATATCTCCGTTAAAATTGATCCCTCGATCCCCCTGTTGACGGCCATGATCCGTCTGTTTCGCAGTCAGGGTCAGACCCGGCAGGCGGAGGAAATCTGCAGGCTGGGGCTGGATTTTTTCCCCAATCAGAACGAGATTCGACTGCTTCGGGCCTTATGCCGACTGGACCTCGGAGAAACGGCCGGGGCCATGGCTGAAATAAAAACCTTTGCCTCGGGATTTAAACCGCTATCCACGGTCTTGAAAGACCTGGGGGAATCCCTGAAGGTTCGAGGCCAGGAACCCTTTTCCGAGTGGGCCGTCCTTATGGCCGGAGTGTTGGACAACTTTCCGGAGGATGCCGGCCGGGAACGGGAAGCCCCCGGTGCGGAGAAGAGCAAAAACGCATCGGATTCCCTGGTGGTGCCGACTCTCAAAAAATGGCTGGAACAATTGCAGTCGGCCGGTCAGTAGTGGGTTTTTTTTCACCGCCGGGAACAATATCTTCCGGTGTCTAAAACAGCGACCAATGAATTAAGGAGGATTATCTTAAACCCATGTATTCCACTGCCGAATTTCGCAAGGGTTTGCGAATCGAAATAGAGGACAAGCCCTACCTGATTGTTGATTTCCAGCATGTCAAACCGGGGAAAGGCGGGGCCTTCGTCCGGACTAAATTAAAAAACCTGCTCAATGGACGGGTGACCGACCAGACCTTTCGGTCCGGTGAAAAAGTGGGCCGCCCCGACCTGGAAGAAAAAGACATGCAGTTCCTCTACCGGGAAGGGGACAAGTTCGTTTTTATGGACAACGAAAGCTATGACCAGGTGGAGCTGACTACGGAACAGGTGGGCGAACAGGCCCAGTTCCTCCAGGAAAACATTAACCTCAAAATCCTGAACTACCGCCAGGAACCCATCGGTCTGGAATTGCCGACTTTTGTGGAATTGACGGTGACCGCCACCGATCCCGGTTTCAAGGGCGACACGGCCAGCGGTGGGAACAAACCGGCCACCCTGGAAACCGGATTTGTGATCCAAGTCCCGCTATTTATCGCCGAAGGGGATAAATTGCGGATCGATACCCGAACCGGGGCTTACATCGAAAGGGCCAAATGAACAAAACCACCTTGAGCTGGAAAGGTCTGCCTTCTTTTTCCGGGACCGGGATCGGGAGCGTGCCTTTCCTATCACCGGAGCGGGCCTGCCGGGTCATCCTGGATCAGGACTATCTGATCCCTTATTGGCCCCAACTGGTCCGGGTCAGCCCCTTGGAGGAAATGCTGATTCAATTCAGCCCCCCGCTCCCCTGCCTGGAGCCGGACCTTGAGAACCGAACGGTGCGGATCGATCCGTCCTGCAACCGGTCCCAGGCGCTGCTGGATTTTTATGAAAAATTCCTGTCCGGGAACCTGGATTTTTTTGCGTTGCGACCCGACTTTGCCTCGGGTTTTTTCACCCTGATCCGTGAAGTTCAAGCCCGGAAGGCCTCCGCCCCTTACCTGAAGGGGCAGATTGTCGGGCCGGTCACGCTGGGATTGAGCCTGAAGGATGAGCGCGACCGCTTTCTGATCCACGATCCCGAACTGCTGGACGCGGTGATCAAGGGCCTGGCCGGCCAGGGTCTGAGTCAAGTGGAACAGATAACGGCTCTCGGGAAAAAGGCACTGTTGTTCATCGACGAACCGTCCCTCTCCGGTTACGGATCGGCCTTTACCCCTTTGTCCCGCACAGAGGTTTTGGACATCCTGGGGGAGACCATTCGGTTGATCCGGGAAAAAAGCGACGCCCTGATCGGGCTCCACTGTTGCGGCAATACGGATTGGTCCCTGCTCCTTTCCCTGGATCTCGACTTGATTAACCTCGATGCCTTTGCCTTCGGAGAGGCCTTTCTGCTCTACCCCCGGGAAATCCAATCTTTCCTGGAACGGGACCGGGCTATTGCCTGGGGGATCGTCCCCACCTTGGATTTTACCGGCCGGGAGACGGCGGAAGCCCTCCTGAATCAACTGAACGGGTATTTCCAATCCTTGATCCGCCAGGGGATCGACCCGGACCGACTGCACTCCCAGGCCCTGTTGACCCCGGCCTGCGGGTTGGGAACATTGGATGAAAAAACGGCAGAGGAGTTGTTATACCTGTTGAACGAGGTATGTCATCTGGCTAGGAATCGTTTCAGCTCTCAATCATGAAGTGGTCGCAAAGAATCTCTTTAAGTCATCCTTTGCCCTTCGTCTGTCACCCTGAGCCCCGCTCTTGTCATCCTGAGCCCCGCGTTGGTCATCCTGAACGAGGCGAAGGATCTCGGTCCTCGGCGCGGGGTAAACTCCGCGAAGGATCTCAGACCTCCCCGCGGGGTAAACTCCGCGTATAATCTCGTTCGAATTTGGTTACGGCTATGCCGCACTACGAAGGATCTTCTATGAAAAAAATCCTTGGCCTTTGTTTCCTTACCCTGCTGGTAACCGCCACCCTGCAGATTCGGCTTTCCCATGACTCCAAAAAGGGCTACTCCTATGTGATCTCCGGCCCGGAACTGGAGGAAGTCATCGAAGCCGACAAAAAGGTACGGCAATACTTGAAAAGCCAGACCCCCAAAAAAGCCTCAGGCCCGGCACCCCTATCCCCGGGAACCAAGCCCGCGCCCAAGCCATAACCCTTGTCGGTAATGGTCTCAAAATGGGAATAACATCCCAAAGCGGTGTGGGGTCACTTCTTTATTTTTTACAATTTCTTGCCTGATTTTTTTGGGTAATGATTCCCGGGTTTGTTATTGGAGGTCTCATTTGGATAATTTCTCCATCAGTCGGTCAAATAACCCTTTCACGACCTTGTCCTCGATCATCTTCAATCTCAACCGTTTCCGTTCCTGGCTGACGGTGCTGTATCCCACCCCAAAAAGGCTCCCAATCTCCTCCCCGGTCAAACCTCCCGCCTGGTACAATAATTCCATCGCCAACCGGCGCAGATCCCCCTTGGCAGCTTTCATTTGTTCCCATTCCAGACCGGTTTCAACGGTGAGGAGATCCTGTACCTGTTCCCGACTCTTATAACGTTTCAAGATTCTATAACCGGTGTAATCCCTGGCCGGAAGTTTCTTCGTGAATTTTTCTTTCACCCACTGGATAAACCCCTCTCCTCCCAAAATATTTCCGCCAATGATATTTCCTTTCAGATCGATCTCACCGGTAAGGTCTTCCCAAATCCCTCGTCGATAAGCACGCCGACCGGCGGGGTGATCTCCTCCGGAGTCCGCCAGGATCAAATCGTAATCCACCCCCGGCCATCGACCTTTCCCGGTAAGATATCCTGGGAGCGTACTCCAGCGATAGGCCAACAAAGATTTCATTTTCTCTTTGGCTGGCCTGGATTTCATGTCGTCAGTCCGAACTGGGTTTAGATGAATATAACGGGAAAGCGCGGATAAGTAATTTTCCTTTTCCACCAGAAAGCTTTTGTAGCGGCCTTGATAAAGGTGGCCTACCCGCTGATGCCGACGGTTGAAAAAGCTGGTATAAGTAATATTGAACCGCCGCATGAAATCGTTCAGATTCCCTAAAGGGGTCTCCAGCAGCAGATGGAAATGATTTTCCATCAGTACCCAGGCATATAGCTTCACGTTATAAATAGTCCGTGATCCGGCCAGGATCTCCAGAAACACCTCCCGGTCTTCATCATCCCGGAAAATATCCCGCCTTTCATTCCCCCGGCAGGTGACGTGATAAACCGCCCCCGGATACTGGATACGTAATGGTCGACTCATGGGAAAATCATATCAATATTGTATTTGAATATCAAATATTAAGAATTGACCCCAAGTACGCTGTAATGGTCGACTCATGGGAAAAACATATCAATATTGTATTTGAATGTCAAATATTAAGAATTGACCCCAGATATGCTAATTCTTCTAAGGTCTTCTCAGTCTTTTAGAAGAGAATCCAAATTTGTCTGAAAGGATTCGGCTTCATTCTCACTAAATTCAAATTTTCTCCCCTCAATGAAAATATTAGAATTCTTGAAATCAAAAATAAGAAGTGCGTATTTTTCAGACGGTATCACATATAGAAATCTATCAGTATATTTTATGTATACCTCATATGTCGGATGCCATTCTTTTCCAGTGGGTTTTTTATTTCTCCTTATAATATCTGAAATCATTTGAATCAAATCGGATGAGGCTATTGTCATTCTGCCAACAACCTTCTCCTTGGTTATTCGTCCTGGAGCAACGTAGATCTCACTAGTATTTTTTTTTGTAGGATCGATTTGTAAAACAACCTCAACAAATCCATTTTTAAACAAATATACCTGTCGATCAAAGGAATTCTTGTCAAGATAGACAAAATCAAATGAGTCACAAGAAAATATTCCCATTAATATGAGCAAATATAGACCTAATTGGATTTTTTTCATATCTCTTCTTAAGATGGTTTATCTGCCCATCCACCAAAATAAAATTTGAGCTGCAATACGGTACCTAATAACATACCAGGGAGGCATCCACCAAGGAGGAGGGGTTTCCCACGCTAATGGAATGATAGATAATTTTGACAAACAGCTATCTACTGCTCTATCACATCTCCTTCTTTTCTCCAGCTTACAACTATCAACTTCATCCCACTCAGTTATACCCGAATCCGTATAGCAGTCATCGTGACCTTTATAGCATTTATCCATACTGTCTATGGGCCTCCCCGGCCCAGATCTTCCAGGTCCTCCATATTTGCCATATGGGGGAACTAACCAGTTTGGGAATAGCCCCTCCGGATCCACCCAATTCACCGGATCATCCCCCACATACCCATACAAATTCGTATCCCCCCCACCAAAATCTATCGGATCTTTGGCGGTCCACCGGCCGATGGTGGGGTCGTAGTCTCGCACGCCGAAACGGACTAAACCGGTATTCCGGTCATGTAAGCCTCCGGCAAAGCCGAAGGGTACCAAAAAATTAGGATCGCTGTCAAAAATTATATTCCCAAAGGAATCGTAATCGATTCGTTTGATAATATTTCCGGAAGTATCCGTGACCGCCCGAAGGGAGCCTATCGAATCACCCAGGAGATAATAAGTGGATCCGTTATGGGTCATAGAAACCGGCAGACGATTATCCCCATAGTTAAAACGCATAACCAGGTTGTCGTTCCCATCGTAAACAGCCAGCAGGGTAGTCGTATCCTTCCAGAGGTATTTCTCTACGACCGTCCCATTTACCTTCTTGGTGATCCTTCTTCCCAGCGGGTCATGGTCATAGGTAATGACCGTGGCGTCCGGCAGGGAGGCTGACAGCAGTTCGCCCCGGGAGGAATAGACGGTGGCCATCGCACCCTGGGCCGTAGTCTTCCCGGTCAAGAACCCGTCGACATCAAATTGATAGGTGTCCATTCCGGCCGATACCAGATGATCTTCAAGGGAATACGAATAGGCCCGTTGATTAATACCCCGATACTGGTTAGTCTCCAAGAGCCGGTTGCCGTTGGCGTCATAGCTATAGGCCTCCACGACGGAGTTGGTTTTACTAACCCCACTAAGCCTTCCGACATCGTCGTAGGTGTACTCAAAGGTATCCGGCCCACCCTCGAAGACCTCGATTTTTCGGGTGATCCGTCCGGCCGTGTCCCGGGTCAGAGTATAACTGTAGCGATTCGTTCCGCCGAGGTTATAGGTGGTCCCTTCCAAATCTCCATATCCGTTGAAGATCCGGGCGGCGCTGAAGGTGCCGTCCGAAATCCCCACCGGAAGCCCGTTCTGGGCATTCCGGGTAATGGTAAAAGCGCCGACACCGGTCAATAATCCGTCGTTGTCATAGGTCAAGGCCTGGGAGGATCCGCCATAGGTAGTCGAGGCCAACCGAAAGTCGTTGTCATACGTGTAGTCGATGGTCTGGTTAAGAAGGCCGGTACGGCTATCGGTCTTCAGGAAGGACCCATCGTAGCCATAGCTGATTTTTTCCGTACCTTTATTCGCCGCTGCGAGCAAGGACCCGCACTGGTAGCTATAGTTAGTCTCCCCTTCCGGGGTGGTCACCTTGGATAACCGACCGGAGGTGTATTCATTACTGATCTGTTTATTTGAAGGGAAGTCGATGGTCTTCAGGTTCCGATCTTTGTCATAGCGGTACCAATAGCTTCCCGATGTGGGCAGGGCCATGGTTCTTCTCAAATTGATCCCAGTGTAATCGAAACCATACCCTATGTTATTGGGATTGGTTAACAGGTCCATATTGCCGTTCAGGTCATAGTTGTAGCGGATGAGGGTGTTATCGGGAGACAACTGAGTCTTGGGCCGACCCATCGGGTCATAGGTAAAGCGATAGATCTTCTGATCCGGGGTAATCAGTTTCTCAATATTTCCTTGGTTATCATAAGCGATCGTCGAGGTCCTGCTCCCCCTCGTGCTGCCGGTCATTCTCCCCTTCTCATCGTAGGCATAGCTCAGTGGAAGGAGGCCGGCAACCGTGACGTTCCGGGTCAGGAGATTTTCCGGGTCATAGGTCCGGGTGATGGTCCGCCCCAGGGGTGAAGTACCGGTCTCCGTCCCGGTGAGGGCATTATTGGTGAAGACCCAGTTCCGGCCGTTCAGGCTCAGCGTTTTCGTCATGCGGTCCGGGACCGTATCTCCATTGGTATCCAGATAGGCCCTGTTGTCTAAAATCGTTTGGGTAAGCCCTGCAGGGGAGCTTTGCGTGGATTTCTGAAGATATTTGTATTTGTAGGCCGGGTCGAGATCGTATTGCATCGTCCGGTTCAGGCCGCAGGAGGATTGGTCCGTTTCGGTGAGGCCGTCGAAGGAACGGGAAAAGGAGGACAACGAGCCCCAGGGATCGGTTTTTATCGAGGTATAATTGCCGCCAAAGTCGGTCCGATCCTGATAGGTGGTGGCATTCCCCTCGGCCGTTTGCAAGGTAGTGAAAGCGTTCCCAGCGTTATCCACCGTCCGCGAAAAGCCCCAGTTCCCCCCTTCCGGGTCAAAAACCTGGGTGATCAAGCCGGAGGCATCGTATCGATGTCCGAAGCGATTACCCCGGGGATCCGCTTTCTCGGTCAGTAATCCATCCGGAGAATAAGCGAAGGCATAAACCGCATTGTCCGGATAGGCCACGGCCGTGAGATGATTGTTCCCATCCACCGTTAATCGGGCCATCTGGCCGTCCGGTGAGGTGATCGAGAGAGGGACCCCGCTTCCATCCCTTTGAATGGTCGTCTGATTGCTAAACCGGTCGGTGATGGAAACCAGTTTATTGGCCTGATCGTAGCCAAAGGTGACCAGCGTCTTTCCAGTGGCCAAATCATAGGTAGTTCGGTGGGTCCCGGTGCTGTCTAAAATATACCCCCGGGCGTTTTCATCGGTGAAAACAGTATTCCCGGAAAAGCCCTGGGATTGAAACGCTCCGGGCCAGGAAATCTTCTTGATCTTTCCATAAGCCGAAATGGCCGCGTAGATATTGCCGGAGCTGTCCACCGCCACGCCCGCGGGGTCATGGACCGTGGCCTGTGTGGCCGGCCCTCCGTCCCCATTATTATTATCCCGCTGGCCATTACCGGCAATAGTGGTGATAATTCCGGACGTATCCACTTTCCTGATCCGGTTATTGACGGCATCGGCAATATAGAGATTCCCGGTCGGATCCAAAGCCAAGCCTCGCGGTCCGGCGATACGGGCTTGGGTAGCCGGCCCCCCGTCGCCGGTGAAGCCCAATAGGCCGTTGCCGGCGATGGTGGTGATCGTCCCGTTGGGTCCGATTTTTCTGATGCGGTTATTGTCCGTATCCGCAATGTAGATATTCCCCCTGGAATCCAGCGCCACTCCTCGCGGCCCTTTTAAACCGGCTGAGGTGGCCGGTCCCCCGTCGCCGCTGTATCCCGGTTGGCCGGTGCCGGCTATGGTGGTTATGACCCCATTCGGGTCCACTTTTCTGATCCGGTTATTCCAGGTATCCGTGATGTAGATATTCCCATAGGCGTCCACCGCCAAGTCTTCCGGATAGTTCAGCCGGGCTTCGACAGCCGGGCCATTGTCGCCGCTGAACCCTTTCTGCCGGTTACCCGCAATAATCGTGATTCCGCCGGTCGGGTCAATTTTCCCGACAAAGTCCCCCGAATAAACCTCCGGGTGGGTGAAATAAAGATTGCCGACCCCGTCTAAGGCCAGGCCGGAAGGTTTTACCGGGCCGATATTGGTATTCAGCGTCGGGTAATAAGTAATCACCCCGCTGGGATCCAACTTCATATAGCGATAGTTGTACCAATCGGAGAAATAGATATTTCCAGCTTTATCCACGACGACCCCTCGTATATAGCTCAAACCATCCCCTACCCGTTTGGCGGAAGCCGCGGTGCTGATGGTCCGGATATTGTTCCGAAGACTGGCGCCATTTCCTTGATGTAAGGTGTCCGGATCGCCCGGATCCAGGAGATGATGGGAAGACAGGGTCCAGCCCTCGGCCAGGTCGGCTTTCCCCCGGTAAAGGGTTAAAGCGCTTTCCTTCCAAGCGATGATATGCTCTCTGGCCTCCACCCAGGTGGCATCGGTCCCGGGCTGGGCGAAGGCCTGCGCGAAAACACTGGAGCCGGAATAATAGACCGTCGGATATTCAAATCCGATGCGGACCCGCGCCAGGAATGAGCCGGCAACTTCCCGGCCCAGGTAATCCCGGCCGTCCCAGACAAATTCCGCCTGCTGGTTCGGTTGAGGCGGCAGAGTGACTTCATAAACCTTCCCGGCCAACTCCATTTTGACGATAATCCCCAGCAGACTGGTCGGTACGCTGGAACCGCTGGCCGGGATGGTGACCCGGGGCTTAAAGCCCGGCGTCCGGTTGCTGGCGTAATGGAGGAGCAGGTCCGTGCCGGGAATCGGAAGATCTTCATGAAAGGTGCATTCCTGGTTCTCCACATAAGAGCTGAGGTGGGTCAGTTCACAACCCTTTCCTTTGATCGCGTTGATCGGCGGACTCGGCGGATTGGGACCGATGGCATCCCCGGGCGGCCCGTAGGGCCAGTTGCAGTCCCAGGGGGAAAAGTGATCCAGTTCCACCCGCCAGAAACTGTCCCCCGGTTTATACCGTCCGGGGTCCGTCAGCCCGGCCACCGGGCCATGGGGCTGGCCATCCCCCAAGCTGTCATAGGCGTCGACCACCCCGTCTGCGTCCGTGTCGAGGAGTGTCACCACCCGGCCGTTGGTTGACGGCACCCAGACGGCCCGGTCCCGGTCATAGAATCCGACCGGCACCACCTCCCCCACATTGAAGCCCAGGAAGTTGTCCACCCACACCACCACGGGTTTTTCAAAGCGCACGTTTTTAGCCCCGTCCACGGAAAGCTCGGCGCAATAGGTAAAGGCCGAGCTGGGCGGGAGTTTGGCCGGCATGGATTCCGGGGTGGTGAACTCCGTGGCCCGGACGGTAATCTGTGGGACGACCTGTTCGTTGCCCTGGGCGTCCGGTACCAAAGCCCGGTTGTCTCCGGAAAAGACCAGGGTCAGTGACCTGCGGCCGAAGGGATCGGAGACGGTGGAGCTGGTATGCGTGAATATCGTGGCGGCATTGCCGTCAAAGGTAATGGCGGTCGCCGCCGTATCCTCACCTATCATGACCAGGTTCTCAGCAGGGGCGATGGTATTCCACCCCGCCTCGACCGTGCGATGCGCCGTCAGGAAACCGGTTTTTTGGTAAGCGATCGTGACCGTACCCCCTCCATCCAGTGGGAGAGAGAACCTTCCCCCGGTGTCGGTCGCGGCGGTCCCGTATTCGGGATGCCCCAGGACGGATACGGTCACCCCGGACAAGGGATTCCCGTTGACACCATGCACCAGTCCGGTGATCAGGGAAAAACGCTTCGGGTCATAGCTGGGGATGGCAGCATCCGGGGGAAAGAGATCTTCGTAGGGCTTTCCAAAGGAACCGGCGGGCAGGGGGGCCACGCTGGAGACCGGTGTTACCGATAAATCCTGCGCCCCCGACTGGCCGCCGCCCGGTGCCGGGTTGCCGACCGTCACCGGGTAGGTTCCGGCATTCTTGACGGCATTCGCCGGGATCACGACTTCCAGCCGGCTGCCGTCCAGATAAATTACCGGGAGCGGCGTCTGGCCAAAAAGGACTGTTGACGCCCGGGTGAAATTGCTGCCGGTCAAGGCCAGCCTGAATTCAGTCTCCCCGGCCTTTACGGCCTGCGGGCTGATCGCGGAAAGAATCGGGAGCGGGTTCGAGATGGAAAGGGACATCGTGTTCGACGACCCGCCTCCGGGACCGGGGTTCATTGCCGCCAGCGCCAGGTCTCCGGTCGTTTCCAGGTCACTCGGAGCCAGGCTGACCTGAAGACGCGTGCCGTTCAGCAGGGTAAAGGCTTTGGCCTGGCCCTGGACGGTCAAAAGGGTCTCCGCGATAAATCCGGACCCATAGAGATCAACCCAAAGATTTTGAGTCCCGGACAAGGCCGCCGCCGGATTCAGGGCCGTGATTAAAGGGCGAGGATTTTTGACCGCGAAATCCAGACTGTTGGATCGATCCCCCTGAGGCCCGGGATTGAAAACCGTCAGGGGAAAATGGCCCCCCTGGGAAAGCAGTTCTTTGGGAATAAGCAACTGGAGATGACAGTTGTCCAGGAGCGTGGTTGCCAGGGGCCGGTTGCTGAAGTACCCCTCCGACGCCTTAATGAATCCTTTCCCTTCCAGGGTAACGATCCGGCCGTCCCCTCCTCGATCGGCCTCCGAAGGCGTCAGGGAGGTAATCTCAGGCGCCGGACTGGGTAATTGGACCTCCAGCACCCCTCTTTCCAATACCAGCGGGGCTGGCGATTTCCAGTAGGACCCCAGGAAGGTATTCCTGAATCGGTCTAAGGCCACCGCCTTCATCACCGGGTCATTGTTCAGGGGGTAGTCCCGAGCCGTGAGGGTGGTGAGATCTATCAGGACAAAGCCCCCTTGCCCGATAACCACCGCCGTCTGTGTAGCCGGGTTGATATCCACCCCTAAATAGTCCTCCGCCTCCGCGCCTCCCACACCGGCCTTCATCCCGCCGGAGAGGGAAATCGACGGCCGTATGGTGGAAACCAGGGTCCCCGACTGAATATCAATTAAATGAATGGCCTCCCGGCTAACGGCCACGGCCCTATCCAGATCGTCGGCTGTGGCCAGCCCCAGGATCCCTTCCTCAAATTTCATTTCCTGAAGCAGGGCCCCGGTGTTCAGGTCAACAATCAAAAGCAGGTTGGCTTCGATCGACCCCCAGTGCTCCTTGGCGGAAACAACCGCCCGATCGGACCCGAGGTCAAGGGCGATACGCTTCGGCCGGTAGGCCAGAGGTATCTCCTTGATCGTCTCCAGGCTCTCCGTTGAAAGAAGGAGCAGTTTATATTCGTCAGCCGAGGTTACGACGACTATCCCCTTATCCGGGCTTACAGCGATGCCCTGGGGGTTTTTGGGCACCGACCGGCGGCGGAGGATTTCCCCTTCAGGGTTCAATACATAGAGCGAATCGCCGGGGATCGGCCCCCGGGAAATTACATACGCCTGATTATTTTGGGGGTTGACCGCCAACCCGGTAGGTCTTTGGGGAAGGCCGACTTTTTTTCTGACCTGGGAAGACTCCAGGTCCAGCACATACAGGAGTTTGCCCATCACGGATATCCCGTACGCCAAGCCGGAGCCCGGGGAAAGGGCTATCTGATCGATGATCCTATCGGTGGGAATTTTACCCAGAACAGCCAGGGTCTGATTGCCCTGGCTCCAGGTAATCGTTGGGAAGAGACAAGAATGGAATGAGACAGCCAGAAAAACGACGCGGAGCAGCCACGAACGGACCATGCGTCCACCCTTCATCTTCTAAAGCCGAAATGCAGAAGGTATTTTTTTTTAATGCGGAATACTATAGTGCTAAAGCAGAAAAAACAATCCCCCAAAAGTAGGGAATATTAATTCAAATTCGAATTCACTAAAGAAATAGGTCTTCGGCCAGGGAGGTTTTTTCATTCAAGGTTGGACGTTCGATGTTCAATGTTCGACGTTTATTTAATACGAAAAAAAAACCATGCCCCCCCTCTGCCATCCTTACATTATTCCCTCTTTTTCCCCTTGCTTCCTTCTTCTCTTGGCGCGTTCGGCGATCGCCCCCTGCCTATTTCTCTCTTCTTTTCTGTCCTCTCTCTTCTTCCATCTTCCCTCTCCCATCTTCCATCTTCTAATACTCCCCTCTACCGATCCCCAGCTTATCCATCAACTCATACAGCGTCGGCCGGCTGACGCCCAATTCCTCGGCAGCCCGGGTCATATTGCCGTTATGGCGGTGCAGGGCCTCCTGGATGATCTCCCGTTCCACCTCTTCCCGGGCATCCTTCAGGGTTTTGGCTTCCTGCCTTCCCAGCATGGTTTCCAGTTCCAGGTCCTGGGGGGTGATTTTACGCCCTTCCGCCATAATCACCGCTCGGCGGATACGATTTTCCATCTCCCGGATGTTTCCCGGCCAGGGATAGCTTTCCAGGGACTGGACCGCCGCTTTGCTGAAACCGTTGATTTTTCTTTTGCTTTCCTCGGCAAAACGACGCAGAAAGGACGTGGCCAAAAGCAGGATGTCCTCTTCCCTTTCGCGCAGCGGAGGAAGGGAAACCACCACCACTCCCAGGCGGTAGTAGAGGTCCTCCCGAAACTTCCCGGCCTTCATGGCCTTCTGGAGATCGCGGTTGGTGGCGGCCATCACCCGGGCGTCCACTGAAATCTCCTCGCGGCCTCCGACCCGCTCGATCTTCTGCTCCTGAAGGTAACGGAGCAGCTTGACCTGCAAGGCCGGGGAAAGCTCCCCGATTTCGTCCAGGAACAGGGTCCCCCCCTGGGCCGATTCGACCCGCCCTTTGCGCTGGATGTGGGCCCCGGTGAAGGACCCCTTTTCGTGGCCGAAAAGTTCGCTTTCCAGCAGGTTCTCCGGAATAGCCCCGCAGTTGATGGGGATGAACGGCCCTTCCTTACGCACGCTCAGGCGGTGGATGGCCCGGGCGGCCAGTTCCTTTCCGGTGCCGCTTTCCCCAATGACCAGCACAGGGACATCCGTATCGGCCAATTTGCGCAAGGAACTGAAGACCTCCTGAATGGGCTTGCTGGTGCCCATCATCCCTTCAAAAGAATCTCCCTGGAGTCGGCCCTGAAGGAGCCGATTCTCGGCTTCCAGTTGGGAAAGATAAAAGGCCCGGGTGAGGACGATCTTCAGCTCGTCGATCTTGATCGGCTTGCAGAAAAAGTCATAGGCCCCCATGCCGATGGCCTTCAGGGCATTTTTTTTATCGTCCTGCCCGGTGATCACAATCACCTTGGCCCCCGGAGAGGTCTCCATTATTTCAGCCAAGGTCTGAAAACCTTCCTCCGTGTCGGCCGGTTTGGGCGGCAGACCCAAGTCCAGGGTCGCCACGGTCGGGTGTTCCTTCCGGAGCACCTCCAGGGCCGAGGGCCGATCCTCCGCAGTCAGCACCTCGTACTCCCCGATCAAAGCCCATTTCATCTGGCTGCGAATGGATTCGTCGTCGTCAACGATCAGAAGCTTGAGCTTTTGGCTTGAGGGGGTAGGGGGCAGGGGGTGGGGGGTAGAAGTGACCATTTCAGGAGAAGAGGGTAGAGGGCCGGAGGTAGTACCTTCGTTCATTTTATTCACCGGGTGTTTTACCTTTTGGTCCGGGATAATGATTTTATTAGTCCTTGTAATAGACGAGATATTTCATCCTGTAGGCAATATAGATTATTGAAGTCATCATTATCAACCAAATTCAAGTCCCGTGACAAGGAAAGAAGTGTTTCCAGTTCTCCGCTAGGAACCCGAAGCAATATATAAAAATTGAATGTACTCTTTTCGATGATTTCTCCGATAACCCTCCGCGATGTTGCATGGGATGGAAACGGCGCTCCTTCTCATCTGTGAAACCAAGCCAAAAATTTCTTCTTTGGGAAATTTCTTGGTCACCCTATATATTTCCAAGGCCAGCTTATATCCCTTTTGATACACGATTAAATCCTTATAACTTTGAATTTTCTTGACATCTTCCATTTCACCCTCCGTTATTTTCATTTTCTAAACCCTACCCCTGAATTATATCCCGACACCCTACCCCCTTCACCCTACCCCCTTTATTCTACACCCAACCCCCTACCCCCTAAACCCTTCCCATCGGCAGCACCACCCTAAACTCCGTCCCCCTCCCCTCCTCACTCTCCACCTCGATTCGGCCGCCGTGGGCCTCGACGATCATCTTGGAATGGAAGAGGCCGATCCCCATGCCCTGTTTTTTGGTGGTCTTGAAGGGGCGGAAAAGGGAATCCTCCACGAATCCCGGAGACATGCCGACCCCATTGTCGCGCACCGAAAGGGTTACCCAGCCCTCCTCCCCTCGGGTGGCCACCCGGATCTCCCCCTGGTCCCCGACGGCCTCCCGGGCGTTGAGCAGCAGATTGACTAAAACCTTCTGGATCTGCTCCGGGTCCAGGGAGGTTAAAGGCAAGGGCTGGAGGTCTTCCTTTAAAGCAACCTTTGCCAAGCTGTCGGCGAGAGAAACGAGGGTCTGCCGCACCAATGGGTTCAGGTCCGTTTTCACCGGGTGCAGCTCAATTTTTTGCCGCAGTAACGAAAGCCCCCGGCAGATACTGTTGATCTTGTTGACGCTCTGGTGGATGATGCGCAGGGCCTCGGCCCGAAACTCCGGGTTCTCAAAATGAACCGGCAGGTTCTCCATGGTCAGAGACAGGGTGTTGCCCAGATTTTTCAGGTCATGGATCATGAAGGCCGACATGGTCTGCAGAGCCTCGATCTCCTTAGCCTGACGGAGGTTTTCGGAAAGCCGGAGGTTAAGCAAACTGGAGGCCGTCTGACTGCAAATGGTTTTAAGCAGGTCCTGGTCCTCGATGGAAAACCCTTTCCCGCCGACCCGGTCGCCTAAGGCCATCACTCCCAGCAGCCGGTTTCCGGCTTCCAGCGGCGTCCAGTAAAAGGACTCCTTTTTCTGGTAGGCCTCAGAGGTGGAAGACCGGGTTTCCTTGGACCAGCGGGTTTCCATCCCGCCCAGGTCCCGGGGCAACTCTCCGGAAACCAGTTCCCGGAGCAGGGCCTTCACCGGAGACTGGACCGCCTCCCGTTGACCTTCCTCCCGGTTAAACAGGGTGGAACCGGCCATCTGGATCTTTTCCGGTGTATCCTCCATAATCCAGATGGTGACCGACAGGGCGTCCAGGACCCGGGAAACCCGCTCCACTACGGGTTGACAGAGTTCCCGGGGTTCGGTGACCGAAGTGGTGACCTCGGTGAAGGCCATCCATTCCTTTCGATAGTTATACAGGGGTTGCTTGAAATGCCGACTGGTAAATTCTTTCACCCTCCGGCGCATCCGGTCGGACAGGAGCAGGACGCTCAAGGCCAGCAGGGAGAGCAGGACTATCAGAATATGAAGGGAAAATTCGCTTCCCAACCGGTAGGTTTGAATGACCTTGACCAGCACCCCCACCACCAGGAAATAGATCCCCACCATCAGGACGGTCAGGGAATGGAAAAGGACGGTCTGGGAGACCTGGATATTTACTTCCAGCATGCGGGTCCGGCGCAGGGAAATCAGCATCAGGAGCCCGCCGGCCAGGAGAGCGGCTAAATTGGAGAACTCCAAACCGGGATTCAGGACCCGGAAGAGGACCACCTCGCTCCCGGTGTAAATCCGCAGGGCGTAGAGGCTGCCCAACCCCAGGACCAGGAACTTGATCCGCCAGCGCACGTGCCCCAGGGAATGGCGGAATATCCGCTCCAGGTTCATCAGGATCAGCACGGCCCCCAACAGGAAAAGGAGATAGAAATAATACCCCCCCGGCCCAGGGGGATCAGCCAGCCCCCCCCGGTGTGAGCAGGGCCTCCTCGACAAAAAAGGATCGTTGCTGGAGGATTACCAGGACCAGAGGGGCCGCGGCGATGGCCAGCAGCCCCCACCTCCAGCGCTCGGCAAAGGCTTTGCGGTCCGGACGGCCGAAGGTAAAAGAAAAGAGGATCCAGGCCCCGAGGCCGCAGGCCATGGCCCCGTGCCGAAGCACCATCCAGCGGAGAGCCAGTTCCCCCTCGGCCGCACTGACTCCCAGGTAAGCCAGAACAGCTTCGGCCCCCAGACTTAGCAGACCCACAGCGAAGACCTGGTGCAGGCGGGAGCGCGGGTCCCGAAAAAAAACCCAGACCGCGATCACCAGGGCAAAAAGGACAGCAGCGGAGGTTAGGATCAACAGCATGAAAAGTACCGTCTATAGTAAAGACGCAGAGCGCGTAGCGCAGGGCGTAGAGCGCAAAGACCAACCAAATAATACCGCTGATAATCAATTATACCAGACGCCATAAGTAAACGTGTCCAAATAACCTGGTAGGGGAGGCTTCAGCCTCCCCAGGCGACTAAAATCACCCCTACCCATCTCGCAGGATGAATTACTTTTGTTGCTATGTATAATTGGAAATGATGCCGGTCACCGTTTCTGACCTTTCTCCCTCTCTTTTCTTCTATCTTTTGCTTCCATCTCCCATCTTCCCTCTTCCATCTTTCCTTAATATCGGCTCCCCCGCCTAAAACTATCATGTATTTTAAATCGGTCAATGGTTTTTTGAATCGCTGTTTGCGTTTATCGTGTTATTTCTCCCTTTTCTCCTCTCACTTCTCCTCTCTTTTTTTGCTTCCACTCTCCCCTACCCCCCACACCCTACACCCTCTTCTTATCTGTTCCACAACGAACCAACCGGCAGGTACCCCCTAACCAGGTAGTACCCCAGTTTCACGCTTTCCGCCGTGAAGTCTTTGATCCCCTCGAGATGTTTCCACCACTCCTCTCTGGGATAGGACGGGAAATAGGGAACCGGCACAAACCGGATGCCCAGGGAGTTCCCCAATCGCTGGTAGGTCCATAAAGTCCTCCGGGTGTGAAACCCTTGGGCCAGTAGAATCGCCTTCCTGACCCCGTCTCGGTAAAAATAGGGGACTGCGTAGCGCGCTTCGGCCAGGGTAATGGGGTGGTCGTTGATGGGGGCCAGAAGGACCCGGTACTGGCCTTTTTCAACGCCGAGGCGTTCCAGTTCCTTCCCCAGGATTCCGGCATATTCCTCCTGGATGGCAAAAAGCTGCTGTTCCCCGGGAAGGAGGTGGAGGACTAAATATATCCGTTTAGCCCGCCCTTCCTTGAGGAGAGCGATCCCTTGTTTTACACCCTGGTTGATAAGCACCTGGGTCCCCTCCAGGACCACGGCATCCCCTTCCCTTTCCCCCGCCGGCGCCAGGAAGGCCCCCAGACCATTCAATACCGGTCCGTGAACGAGAACCAGAAGAACGATGAGGATTAAAGGAACCAGCCAAAAATAATGTTTTCTCTTCTTCACCATGGAATTATTTCACCGGGTTATTTTTTAGGAAAAGTTTGTCATTCCGGACGAGCAAAGCGAGATCCGGAATCCAGGGCCACTTATAAGCTTCAAAGGCGGCCCTGGATCCCGGATCGAGTCCGGGATGACAACGCAAAACAAACCCAAAAAGTACTGCTTGATTCTTTTTTATACTACTGTGATACTAACGATTCGTCAATCAAGACGGACTGGCAGAAAGGCGTTTTTTGACTTTTTTTATGGAGACGGCTGGCGGCGGATGTACGTTTTTTGAAACAGGCGGGACTTATCGATGCGAAAAAGGATTTGACCCCAATTCTTACCAATTCTTAGTAACTTATAATAATATTGACACCCACTCAAAATTGTATATCATTATGGTATACAAATTGAAGGAGGCCCGCTATGGCCAAGACTGCTATGACCCACGCCCGATTGACCCCTGAGGTTAAAAGGCAAGCGGAGTTCATTCTAAAGGAGCTGGGGATTTCCATTTCGGTGGCCCAGGAGATGTTCTATCGCCAAATCATAGCTAACCGCGGAATCCCTTTCGATCTGCGTCTTCCCACTCACCAGACCGTCCAGGCCATGGAAGAAGCCCGGGAGGGAAAAGGAAAAAAATACGCCACGGCAAGAGAATTATTCCGCGACCTGGGTCTTTAGTGCTTCCCATCCGACCGACGTCTCAATTTAAGAAGGATCTTAAAAGGGCCGTCCGGCAGGGACGGGACACTCAAAAAGTTGAGAAAGCATTGGAGATCCTGTCCATCCCCAGTCCCCTGCCGAATATTTATGATGATCACAAACTGAAAGGGTCCTGGCGGGATTTTCGGGAGTGCCACCTTGAAGCCGACTGGCTTCTAATCTACACGATAAGCGACTTTGAACTACGACCGACTCGTCTGGGAACTCATAACGAATTATTCGATATGGATATCTTTCAAAAAACCCGTTTTAAAAACAGGGGATACGATAATTTTGTTCCAAGTCGGACACCATGAAAATTTTCACCGTGATTTAAAGAAATATATAAAAGAATTAGGAGGATAGATGCTTACCGCTGAGAAAGTAATTAAAGAAATTTATCAACTGCCCATAGAAGAAAGGGAAAAAATTGCTTTTCATATTTTGAAGTTTGGATTAATAACTGCCGGTGGCGATGCGCCCGAAATTCTGAATTTGGAAGTGTGGGAGAAGGAACTGGCCGATAGACCTTTTTCTCTGAAGGAGGCATCGGAATATCTGGGGGTATCTACGGTTACGCTGAGAAGGTGGATAAAATCGGGAAAATTGTCGAGTTACAAAATCGGCCGAGCCTACTCATTTGATGTATTGGATCTTAAAAAATTTAAAAAAAATTTTGTGACCGGGGGCAACCACTAAGGGGCAAATGCCCCGTTATGCCCGGTAGACCCGCTGCCCTTCCCGAAGCTGATATTGATCCTCATCCTTCCCATCTCCCCCTTCCGGCTAAAATGGGCCATTTATTAACAGTCTCAAAATGTGAAGTATGGTCACCGCCGAGAGACCACCATCGGAGGCCGGGCCTCCTGTCTATTGCTTCCATCTTCCTTCTTCCATCTTTTGCCTTTTGCTCCCTTCTCTCTTCTTCCCCAACGGGTTCAGGGCAGTTGCTTCCATCTTCCCTCTTCCCTCTCCCATCTTCCTATCGCTCCCCTCCGCTATGGTTATCCTGAGTCCGTCGCCCCCTGTCACCCTGAGTGAAACGAAGGGTCTCGTCTTTAGGCTAAGGGTAAACTCCGCGATGGAGTAAACGACGTCCCGCAACCCAGTGCACTTGTGAGGAAATCAAGAGAGAGAGAGACGGATAGTAATTCAACTAATTCAAGAACGTCCCCAAAGTCCCCATATAGGATGTCCCCCATTTCACACCGCCGATAAACCGCTTGACAAACGAATTGATAAGTCTATACTTTGAATATAGACTGACAGGGGAATGGATGGGGAGGCGCCATGAAGACGGCAAAACTATTTAAAAATGGGCAAAGTCAGGCGGTCAGATTGCCAAAGGAATTTAGAATGATGGGTACCGAGGTATATATCAAGAAACAAGGGGAGGCGATCGTCCTGTTGCCCAAAGAAAAGTCCTGGGCGACCCTTTTCAAAAGCTTGGACCATTTTGAGAAGGATTTTAAAATCGAACGAAATCAACCGCTAGAAGCCCAGAAGCGAGAGCCGCTGTTCCAATGATCAAATACCTTTTAGACACCAATATCTGCATCTATATCATCAACGAAAAGCCGATGAAGGTTTTGCATAAATTTGAACGGTATCCTGTTCATGAGTTCGGGATTTCATCCATAACCCATGCGGAACTTCAGTATGGTGTTTCGAAAAGCAATCACAAAAATAAAAATCAAGCGGCCCTTGATGAATTCCTGCTGCCCCTTACCATCCTTCCTTTTCATGGAAAGGGATTAGTCGAAAGGTATGGGAAAATACGGTTTTTTCTGGAATCCAAAGGAAAAGCAATCGGCCCTCTGGATACCCTGATAGCCGCCCACGCCTTGAGTCTGGATCTGATCCTAGTTTCCAACAACATCAAAGAATTTTCCAGAATCCCGAATTTCAAGTGTGAAAATTGGGTTTCCGAAGCCTAATGAAAAAGCCAAACGCCCGCTTTACGATATAGAATAATTCATCACCTTTAGGCCACTATTCCTTTTTCCATTCTCAGAACTCTGCGCACCAACGTTATATATTCCCGGAATTTGGGAATAGGCTCCCGAGCCTGCGCCAGAAAAAAAATTCATATAATCTTCCCAAATAAAAAACCTCCTGTTAAGAGAAAAAGTAAGCACGACCAAACTTCAACTCTCAAACAGGAGGTGTTCAATGAACGAAGTAGAGGATATCAGGCTCAAAGAGTTTCGTCAACTCAAGAAAGAGATCCGGGGATCGAAGGACCATTTGATCGTCGGGATTGACATCGCCAAGGAAAAGCACCACACCCAAGACCGGGCGTTTTTTGCTCTCTTCTATCTTCTCTCTTCTCTCCTCTTCCCTAATTTTTCACTTGCTTCCTCCATCTTCCATCTTCCATCTCAACCCAGTTCAGCAAAACGCTTCCCTCTTCCATCTTCCATCTTCCTATCGCTCCCCTCCGCTATGGTTATCCTGAGTCCGTCGCCCCCTGTCACCCTGAGTGAAACGAAGGGTCTCGTCTTTAGGCTGAGGGTAAACTCCGCGAAGGGTCTTATCTTAAGACCGGACTATGATCGAAAGTACCCACGTCCCGGTCTATGAAGCAGTTTCTGAATCTAGTGAACAACGCCTTCTTTTCACACAAGTCGGGTGACTTTAAGAAAACAATGGCAGTATTTCTTTCGGCGGGGAAAAAAAGTTGCTGGGTCTCTTAAACCGGTGGGGGAAAAAATAAAACAACGATTAGGTGGGTCCGCTTATCGGTGCTGGGTGGGCCCATAATTCATCGGCGGTGACATCCAAACGCTCCTCACCGCGGACACCGCAGCGGCCCAGGCGGCCCTGTATAATAAATTCCAGCTGAAAGCTTGATGTTCGGCAGGTCAGATAGGGACTAAACTGTTACCTCCCCGGCATAGCCGGGGGCTTAGCCTTGGAGTTACATTAGGTTGCTTACCTTTGGAAGTGTGCCTGATCTTCTTGTTTGGTGGTTCCTTTTTTATAGCCGTGATCATCAACCGGCTGATCGTCTTCCTGCTTCTTGGCCCGAAGAATAGAGACAAAGGCCTTCAAATCGCAGCCATACTCCTTCGCGATGTCGTCTTTAATTTTCCAGAGTTCTTTAATGATTTCATCAGCCATTTTCAAATACTCCCATTAGTTCTTGAGGGGTACATATTTCAGGATATCCATACCTGTTTTCCAAACAAACCTTTCGAATTATCGGTTTTGTTTCGGCGTTGTCAATGTGACGATAATTCCAGGTAAGGAGATAATCAACTCCATGCACGGCGGATAGGGCAATATGAAGGGCATCGCCTATGGCCTTGGGTGGAAGTGCCCCCGCTTGAATCAGCGCTTCGGATAATGCGATAACTTCATCAGTAATTGCCACAAGGGGAATTCCAGCCAAGACTTCAAGCCTTCGGGCAACCATGATGGCATCGCCTCTCCCGGCTTCTTCGAATACAACATCCGATGCGAACAGGTCGAAGCGGTTTCGTTGCGTGTCCCACCAATCAGTGGTGACTTTTTGCCAGGCAGCGGCCAATAAGTCGCTGCTTGGTCGGGCCGTTAGGTATGAGACGATCGAGGTCTCGATATAGACTCTTTTCTTCTTTATTGCCATCTGTTTTCCGTTATGTGAATCTTGTCCCCACCGGATAAATATGATAGCAGAAGTACTATGTTAAGGCAAGGGCTTGTTCCTTAATACGATTAATTCCTTACAGGATGATTATAAAATGTCCCCCATATTATGACCTATGATGTCCCTCTGAATGTGAAGTGTGATCACCACCGAGGGACCACCGCCGGAGGCCGGGCCCTTTTCTTTTGCTCTCTTCTCTCTTCTCCCCTCTCTCTTCTTTTTTCTTTTGCTTCCATCTTCCCTCTTGCATTTGCGGCGACCCCGGTTATTTCCACCTAAATCCCTTCAGCTCGCCTTGAAGTCGAAATGCCTCTTTGAACGGTTTTCATTTTCTTTTATCTCTTTTCTCTCTTCTGTCTTCTCTCCTCTTCCCTAATTTTTCACTTGCTTCCATCTTCCATCTTCCATCTTCCCTCTTCCTTCTTCCTATCGCTCCCCTCCGCTATGGTTATCCTGAGTCCGTCGCCCCCTGTCACCCTGAGTGAAACGAAGGGTCTCGTCTTTAGGCTGAGGGTAAACTCCGCGAAGGGTTGATCTTAAGACCGGACTATGATCGAAAGTACCCACGTCCCGGTCTATGAAATAGTTTCTGAATCAGGTGAACAACGTTATATATTGCCAGAATTTGGCATAGGCTCCCGAGTCTGCGCCAGAAAAAAAATTCATATAATCTTCCCAAATAAAAAACCTCCTGTTAAGAGAAAAAGTAAGCATCACCAAACTTCAACTCTCAAACAGGAGGTGTTCAATGAACGAAGTAGAGGATACCAGGCTCAAGGAATTCCGTCAATTCAAGAAAGAGATCCGGGGATCGAAGGACCTTCTGATCGTCGGGATCGACATCGCCAAGGAAAAACACCATGCCTTCTTTGGTACGGCTCGGTACTGGGTGGGTCCATAATGCATCGGGGGTGACAGAATGGGGGGCATATTCACCACCCAAGACCGGGCATTTTTTGCTCTCTTCTATCTTCTCTCTTCTCTCCTCTCCTGTCTTTTGCTTCCATCTTCCATCTTCTATCTCCCATCTTCCCTTTGCTCACCTTCGACGGTGGTCCTGGTTTCCGGGGTAGCGGTCAAGCGCAACCGGGAGCTTTTGGACGGGCGCTGGGACAAACACGACACCAAAGACGCGGCCAATATCGCCGACCTGATCTCCCAATGGGTATCTGCTGACCATCCCCGGCTTTGGTCCGGACGTATCGGCCAAGGTGATCGGCGCCATGGGCAACCCGTTCCGCTTTCAAAACCGGAAGCAAGTGCTCAAGCTGGCCGGCTTGGATTTGAGCGCCGACCGGAGCGGGAAAACCTCGGATACGGCGACCCCGGTTATTTCCTAATAAATCTCGTCAGCCCGTCTTGAAATTGGAATACACCTTTGACCGGTTTTCATTTGCTTCCATCTCTTTTCTCTCTTCTGTCTTCTCTCCTCTTCCCTAATTTTTCCTTGCTTCCATCTTCCATCTTCCCTCTTCCATCTTTTCCTCCCATCAGGCGTCTGGGAGAGCTGTGTTTAAAAAATGGCCCAAATCCTATCCCATCAAAATCGTTATCTTTCTCAAAATGAAATATTTCCTCTTGACAGGATGATTATAGGATGTCCCCCTTTTCATTCAAATTTAGTTAGCTATTCCTTGATCCTTTCCCCATTCTCGGAACTCTGCGCACCAACGTCCCCCACTTCTTCTCACGGAGTCTGATGAAGAAAGCCGGCCTGGAGGTCAAGCGACCCAAGCGATTCAAGAAAACCACCGACAGCCGTCATAAGCTGCCGGTAGCTCCTAACCTGTTGAATTAGGATACGGCTACGACTCAGGCAGCTCTGTATAATAATTCAAGCTGAGGTCGAGATGATCGGCAGGTGAGATAGGGACTAAACTGTTACGTACCAATTCTAAATAGTTGTGACAAAAAACGGGTTTTCGATCAGCAAGCCGTCTATGGTCTGCCCGTGCTGAAGGTCCTCCGTTAGTAAGCGATTCGCACCGCCGGACAAGGCTGTTTCGATAATAAGGGTATCCCAAAAAGAGAGTTGCATCCTGCGGCTTCTGCTGATGGCAGAAAGAACCCTTTCTGCGTTGACGCCAATGATCGGCAGCATTGAAAAGTTGCGGACAACCTCTTCGGCTGCTTCTGGTTCCAGGGGGACCGAAAGCTTTCTCGTTACGGACACATAAAACTCCTGGAGAACCTGGGTGCTCAGCAATACCCGCCCGGCGGACGCTTCGGTTTCGAAACGCGCACAAGCCTTCTCCTTTTTAACGGCGGAGTCGGCATCGAACATGTAAACGAGAATATTGGTATCAAAAAAAACGCGCATCAATTCCGCTCATGCAGGCTATCGCGGGTCCATGTCCTTCCGCCCCGCCGGGACTTGGAACTGCGGGAAAAGGCTGCGATTCTGCCGGCGGCCTCTTTCTGCTCCCGGCGAACGCCGGCATAAGAATCCAGAAACTCCCTCAGCAACGCGTTGACCGATGTCCCTTCATGAAGCGCCCGAATGCGTGCCTTCTTCAACGACTCCTCATCGATTGCGATGGTAAGATTTCCCATTTAAACCTCCTGTGCTATACGGGATCAGTGTAGCACTTATCAGTTGAATGTCAAGCGTAGTGTGGAAAAATTACTTGGAAGATCTTCTGCCCGCAGATTTCCGTAGGGGCGACCCGCCGGTCGCCCTCCTGGTCCCGGTCCGCTGGCCCCAAGTCACCGTATCGCCATTTTTGACCACGGCTCAGGTTAAAGGAAAGGGCCGGCTTCAGGTGGATCGCCTACGGCAATCTTCACCTGGCACTATCAGCGATCATTTACAACTAATGTCAATATAAAAGATTTGACCCCAATTTCATTTAGATTTTAATACGGTAAAGCATTATCTCCGTCTAGGGAAAAAGTCAGCTTTTTAAGACGGCATTTGGGAGCAGCGAAGGGAGATCCATCCCGCCGCCGGCGGTTTTTGCTTCCCTCTTCCATCTTCCATCTCAACCCAGTTAAGCCAAACGATTCCATCTTCCTATCGCTCCCCTCCGCTATGGTTATCCTGAGTCCGTCGCCCCCTGTCACCCTGAGTGAAACGAAGGGTCTCGTCTTTAGGCTAAGGGTAAACTCCGCGATGGAGCAAACGACGTCCCGCAAACCAGTTCGCTTGTGAGGAAATCAGAGAAAGACCTCACGATGGGCACCCTTGCCGTCCGGCTAACACTTCCCCCTGTCGGGTGTGTGGAGGACTTGACTCACCGCCTTCTGTAAACAACCGCTTCGTTTCAAACCCGCTGAGACCCTGCGGGCTTATCTCGCCGGACCCCAACAGAAATTTCTATTTACCTTCCTCCGGCGACCCGGCGTGCCGCCCACGAACAATCTTGCCGAACAGTCTCTTCGCCATCGGGTGATCTTCCGTAAGATATGTTTCGGAACCCGCTCGGAAAGTGGTCTAAAAACCCACAGCATCCTTCCCAGCCTGGTCCAAACCGCCAGAAGACAAGGCGTCCTTCCCAGGGAATTCCTCGAAACGCTTCTCACCGCCGATACGGCTACGGCTCAGGCAGCCCTGTATAATAATTCAAGCTGAGGTCCCAATGATCGGCAGGTGAGATAGGGACTAAACTGTTACTGACACACTTCTTATGACATCGATTAGGAAGCTGCTGTCGAAGCGTGCAATCGAAGACCAAGAGCTCGTATTACCTTTAGTACTGTAGCGAACTCCGGATTACCCTCTGGCGATAACGCCTTATAAAGGCTTTCGCGCCCAAGACCTGTTTCACGGGCTATCTGAGCCATCCCCTTGGCCCGGGCAATGTCCCCCAAAGCGGCTGCCACCAGCGCGGGGTCGCCTTCAAAAAGTGCGGCTTCCAAATAGGCGGACATGTCCTCCTCGGTTTCTAAATGTTCGGCCACATCCCATGGACGGGTTTTAGTCTTCGTCATAACAATCTCCTATAATTCGCGAACCAATTTCAGCGCTTTCTTGATATCCCGGTCTTGAGTTTTCTTGTCGCCACCGGCGAGCAGGATCACGAGTGTTTGTGCTCGCCGCGTGAAATACACCCGGTACCCGGGACCGTAATCTATACGTAATTCTGAGACACCTTCTCCTGCCGGCTTCACATCGCCAAAATTGCCCAGCGACAAGCGCCGGATACGAGCATCGATAGCGTCGAACCCTCGCTTGCCGATCATGCAAGCTATTGAACCATTGGAAATATCCCTCGGTCTGCCGGATTTCAATCATAATTTATACAGTATCCCTTAGGATACTAAAAGACAAGAAAAATAATAGGCTAAATAAACGCGGCCTCAAGGCCTCAAGTGGTTGGCCCGTCTGCCCTTCCTTTATCCCTTCTCCCCCTTCATTACCCATTCCCCGGCATTTATCACTCACCCATTTTATTTTGGTTCAAATTTGAAAAAATAGATGTAAAATGATAAAAGGTAAAATATTAAAGATTAGGAGGATCAATTATGGAGGGCCAACTGCCGCTTTTTAAAAAAAAGCTGGCTTTTGAAATCAAAAACATACCTGAAGAATATTTACCCAATCTGATTCAAATCGTTCGTCTTTTCCGGCAAAGCGTCACCATGAATTCGGCTGAAGAAAGTTTCCGCCAGGGATGGAAAGAAAGTCTAATAGGGGCAACTCATCCTGTGTCGGAGTTATGGGACGGGATTGATGCCGAATAACTCTAACTCGGTTATTTATATTGATTACACCTCTGAATTCAAAAGAAATTTGCGTACGCTGGCCAAAAAATACCGCCATATCCGGTCAGATATCCAACCCCTCATAAATCAGCTTCTAACAGGCACATTATTGGGAAATCAGATAAAAGGTTCGAGCTATACCCTTTTTAAGTCCAGAGCCAGGAACAGTGATATTAAGAAAGGGAAGAGTTCGGGATACCGGTTGATCTACTGGCAAAAGTCATCTCACCACCTTATCCTGGTAACAATTTATTCCAAACTTGACCAATCAGATATTTCACCCCAACAAATTCAGCGGATCATAAAACACTTTTCCCAAGCGCTGCAAGACGCCGGGACCGTCTAATCGCATCACCTTTGTTTTGATTTTTTTGGATGTGCCCCATTCCGCAACCATTCCACCCAACACCGACGAACCCGAGCAAGCTACCTTCGCTTCCCTCTTCCCTCTATCCCTGCTACCGCTGAAATGGTGGGTTATATGCCAAACCTGTCCTGGCAGGTAATGGCGGTTAGCTCTGGATATTTTTATTTCTTTGGTTGATTCTTTTTTTTGGTTTCTTTGGAGGGTGGTTTCACAAAATCCCGGCGAGGTTATCCCACCAGAAACGAAACAACGATCCTCTATCTTTTATCTCCCTTCTTTTTTTTGCTTCCATCTTCCTTCTTCCCTCTTCCATCTCAATTTAGGGGGTGAAATGGGCCATTTAAGGCCCTTTTTAGGCCCTCGATTTGTTACTTTGCTAACCTTTTCAGCCTATTGACTTGGTCCGACCCCGTTTCAGAAGAAGCAAGAACACGGCTATCGGGTGCGTATTCGGAACCATCTCTTAGCCCAGTATTTCCCCGAATTGGACCTTTTTAGTGGGCGCCCGGAGGTGGAAGCGATTGTCCGCTGGTGCCTGGATACTTCCGAACTGGCCGGTTTGGAGTTCGCTCAATTCATTCAACGGGTAGTGCCCGGGCGAAAGACCCTGGCCCAGCAGCAGCGCTTGCAGGCCATCCAGCAATTGGCCATCGACTCCATCGGTTGCGAGATGGGGGCAGGGGCCCACTTTGAGGCCGAGGTGATGGTCGACGGGTTGCGTCAACTAAGAGAGACCATTAAGACGACCGACGAGCGGATCCGGGAGACCTGCTATCAGTTTCCGGAATATGGGTATCTGCTGACCATCCCCGGCTTTGGTCCGGACGTATCGGCCAAGGTGATCGGCGCCATGGGCAACCCGTTCCGCTTTCAAAACCGGAAGCAAGTGCTCAAGCTGGCCGGCTTGGATTTGAGCGCCGACCGGAGCGGGAAAACCTCGGATACGGCGACCCCGGTTATTTCCTAATAAATCTCGTCAGCCCGTCTTGAAATTGGAATACACCTTTGACCGGTTTTCATTTGCTTCCATCTCTTTTCTCTCTTCTGTCTTCTCTCCTCTTCCCTAATTTTTCCTTGCTTCCATCTTCCATCTTCCCTCTTCCATCTTTTCCTCCCATCAGGCGTATAGGGAAAGTGCGTTCAAAAAATGGCCCAAACCCTATCCTATCAAAATCGTTGCCTTTCTCAAAATGAACTTTTCCCTCTTGACAGGATGATTATAGAATGTCCCCTGCTGTCCCGGCGATAGCCGACCGTTTCGTCTGTAACTCGGAAGTCCTTATCCTGGAAGGATCCAGCTATCGAAGAAAAATAGAAACGTGAACGGTTAAAAAATCTGTGCTAAAAAATAACAGGGGTCTCGTGGGTTCCCTATCTCCCCGGTGACCTTGCGGTACGACCTGCGGTCGGCTCTGTGGCGCCGGATACCGCCCTCACCAACCCCTGGCCGGTTTCTCTACCGGTGGGTTTGGGAGGTTTTTAAATCGGAGATAGATGTCCCCCTTTTTTACTTGCCATCTTAAAACAGCTATGGTATTAACAACCATATGGTGGCTAAATTAATCTTTCATTCAAAGTACATTTATCCCGATGGGGCCATAAGGGAAATGATTCTTTGGAAGCTGCCAACAACAAAGGATAGTCCTCGGCGTTTTAAATACAGGTTGTTTTACGGTTTGGATGATGGGACCCCGGTCATCCGATATGATAATGAGAGGGGAAAGGGAGATCACCGCCACGTTAAGAATAAAGAGGAACCATACTATTTTATCGGTATTGAACAGTTGGTAGAGGATTTTTTGAAGGACATCGAACGTATAAGAGGAATGGCCAGATGAAGGCTGATATAAAGATTCAAATTAAGGGAGAAAGGGAATCCGCCATAGATTTCATTGAAGCTTGGAAGCAAGCGGAAAAAGGAATTATTCCGGCAGAACCCGTTCAACGGTTATATTTTCAGGACCTGCAAACGCTATTAAAGGTTCTGACAACCCGGCGTCTTGAACTTTTGAAGAAACTCTATCATCATGGGCCGATGAGCATTCGGGCGTTATCCAAATATCTGGAACGGGATTACAAAAACGTTCATCAGGATATCCAGGCCCTGGAAAAGGCCGGGTTGGTCTCCCGGACTACCGCCCAAACCCTTTCGGTTCCCTGGGGCCGTATACTGGCGGAAATATCTTTGGCGGCTTGAAATGAAAGGTCTTTCAGGAATAGTTCATGGGTATAGCGCGGGGTGCAGAGCGTAGAGTTTAAAAGACATTTATCGGATACTAACCGCCTATCGCCAAGGACCCACCGTCGGAACCCGGGCATTTTTTCTTTTGCTTCCATCTTCCATCTTCCCTCTTCCATCTTTTGCTGTTATTTATCTCTGTACGTCGGGCCATCCCGCCCTGCGGGACTGCGGCTTCCTTCAGATCCCCCTCACGATGGACACCTTTGCCGCCCAGCTAAACACTTCCCCTGTCGGGTGTGTGGAGGACTTGACTTCGGCTGAGCCCTTCGATTGACTCAGGGCCTTGAGTTTGTCGAAAGGCTCAGTCGATGCCTCACCTCCCAGTGGGTGCGCCCTGCCGGGCGCACCAATAAAAAAGCAGGGCCCGAAATTGGTCCTGCTTTTTTATGTTTGTATTTTGTTTACTGGGAATTACTTCTTGAACTTTCTTCGGCTGAAGAACCCGAGGCCAACCAAGCTGGAGCCCAAGAGGAGCAGGGTTGCGGGTTCGGGCGCTGCTGTTGGACTATTGTTTACACCAAGTCCTACTGCCTGAAGATCAAAGTCATTATTGTTAGAAGAAGTATTTGTTGCTGTAAGATATAAGGTTCCACTACTTGAATTATCTAGTGAATTCAAGAAAGTAGCACCCAATGGAATCGTTAACGCATAAATAAAGGGGGTAGAAGTTGGATTAAAAGTATATGAACCTAAATTTATTGCTCCACTCCCATCATTAGAAATATTAAACTCGAAACTAGCCTTTTCATAATCAGTATCTTCACTATAAAATTTTGCATATATATATCCGCTGTAATATGTCCCAGAAGCAGTGGTTGAATCTGTAGTTAAATTTAAACTAGTGTTATCTCCACCTCCTCCAACCGAATTCAAATCAAATCCGAAGACTCCTTGCCCTCCTTCTCCAAAAAACTGAGAACCAGTATACTCTTCATAAAACAACGTACTCAATGCAACACCTGGCATTGCTAAAAACAATGCCAATAAAACCGAAAACAAGAATAATTTTTTCATTTCCCTTCCTCCTTTTTTTTTTGAGATTTTAATTTTTAATCTCAGAATTTGCTTAAATATTAATGCAATTGGTTTGCCAAATAATTAAGAGATTGATTTTATTAAATATTTTTATAAATTAGATTCCAGGTTAGATAATATTTTTGTAAAATTAACAGACGGGACTTTTTAAATTAGGGACTAAAGATGACATAACTTGTTAAAATCATATTAAAAACTATTTTTTCAAAATCGTAAAGAATCCCGACAATTCATGGCCTTTCCAGCAGAGGGGCCTTTTTGTCCCAACTAAAAAAGAAAAAACTAAAAAATATTTTAAGTTTTTTTGTAAGCCATTATTTTGAGCTGACCTCGGTAGAAGTCCCCGGGTTATTATTGCGAGGAGTCACGCTCGGGTGCGACGGCGAAGCAATCCCCAATTATCAGTTAGTTGCCCGAGACGAGATTTCTTCACTTAACTCAAGATGGTGGGATGAATCGGGGGCAAATATGATAACCTCGCAAAAAGTCCCCGAGGCTGTCATTGCGAGGAGCAAAGCGACGAAGCAATCCCCAATATTCAGCTAGTTGCCAAGGTGGGGATTGCTTCCCCCGGATCAAGTCCGGGGTCGCAATAACGGCTTTTTCAACTTTTTGCGAAACCATCAAATATTACCTTATTGATATTATTAATGTTATGGCCATGTAGACCTTGGCTGGGCCTGTTCGGGCGGGTATAAAACCCGCCCCTACGACAAACGCAAGACCGATCGAAATAACCTTTTTCATGACCGGAATGGCGACCTTTTCCTGGCCAACCCTTATTTTCATGCTTTGCGGTGCCCGCCCCGGGCATGGGGGTTTAGTTTGAAAATGACCAAAAACAGGGCTCAAGGGGGGCCAGAGTTCGAGTGTAGCTTGCTATATTCCAGCAAAGAGTAGTTGAGGCCGAAAAAAAAGGCTATACTCTTTTAAGATTGGAGTTCCGACGGGCAAGTTGGTTAACTCCGAATCCCCGAAAGGAGCATAGCCATGGAACTCATTAAACCAAAAAGCGAGAAACGGATCAACGAAAAAACATTGCTGATCACGGTGGACATCGGGAAAAGGGTCAATGTGGGATATGGCCGATGTCCGAATCGGGCGGAGATAAAGCCCTTTGAGTTTTCCAATGATCGACCGGGGTTTGAAAAATTGTGGAACCGGATTCAAGAAACCCAGGCCAAACATAAGCTGGAAAGAGTAGTTTTGGGTTTTGAATCGACCGCCGCGTATGGTGAACCGTTGGTTCATTATCTGAAGGATCGTCCGGTAGAGTTGGTGCAAGTGAATCCGATGCATACGAAGAAGATGAAAGAACTCCAGGGGAACTCGCCCAACAAGACGGACAAGAAAGACCCGAAAGTGATTGCCGATATTATCGAGCTGGGCCATTTTCTGACGGTAGTGGTGCCGGAAGGGCCGGCGGCGGAGCTGCGGCGTTTGAGCCAGGCCCGGGAACGGGCGGTGGAGCGGCAAGGGGTGTTGCTGAACCAACTGCATGGCCTGGTGTTTCTCCTTTTTCCGGAGTTTTTGCAGGTCATGAAGGGACTGAAGACGAAAAGCGCTCGCTATCTGTTGGACCGGTATCCGCTTCCTCAGCATCTGGTTAAACGGGGTTTGCCGGCCCTGACGGCCGAGTTGAAAAAGGCCAGCAACGGGCGATTGCCGCGGGAACGGGCCGGAGACTTGCTGGAAGCGGCCCGGCAGTCGGTGGGGCTTCAGGAGGGGCAAGAGAGTATGCTTTTGGAAGTACGGGGACTGTTGAGGGGTTTGGAAACTACCCAGACTTTTATCCAGCAGGTGGAAGGGAAAATGAACCAGCCCCTGGATCAAATTCCGTATAGTGGTTCGATTTTGTCGATCAAGGGGATCGGGAAGGTGACCGCTGCCGGTTTGATTGGCGAAGTGGGTGATTTCAGAAAATTCCGGACCATCGCCGAGGTGTTGAAGCTGGCGGGGTTGGATCTGTTTGAGGTCAGTTCGGGGCAGCATCAAGGGAAAAGGCATATATCCAAAAGAGGACGGGCTTTTCTCCGCAAGCTGTTGTATTTTGCCGCCTTGGGTATGGTGCGGAAAAAAGGCCTCATGCACGATACCTATCAGCGGCATCTGGAAAAAGGCATGGCTAAGCCGAAAGCGCTGATCGCTATCGCACGAAAGGTTTTGGGCCTGGTGTTTGCTTTGGTGCGTAATCATAGTACTTATCACGTTAATTATGGAAACCCGGTGGCTTTACCTTTAGCCGCTTGAAACCTGGGCGTGTAGGTGGGGGGGACTATCACCCTCCCCTTTAAGGCGACTTGTCGACCTTCGTTTGTAGCGTCATAGCCCCCCACTTACACACCATAGCCCCGATTAAGCAAGGTTAGGGCTCTGTGGAGACCCTCTAATTACCAGGGTTGGGCATGGTGTGGGACGCCAGGTTGAATTACAAAAGAAAAACTATAAAAAACTCTTGACACCAATAAACCAGGGGAGGGGACTTCGGCGAGCTCAGCCGAGCCGTTCATCCCCTCCGGCAACCCAACCGGGCACAGTTCAGGCTCATAGGATGCACGATCGCACGATTTGCCAAGGTGGGCAACTATGTATCCTATTGTCGCAAGGTGCCGACGCGATGGACCAGCAACCAAGAGACCAAAGGAAAACGAAACAAGAAGAACGGCAATAAATACCTGGCTTGGGCCTTCTCGGAAGCGGCGGAACTGGCACGCCGTTACGAAACTCCGGCCAGAGCTTACTACAATAAGAAATCGCCGAAGACCAACTTCATGGTGGCCCACAGCACGTTGGCGCACAAGCTGGCCCGGGCGGCTTACTATGTGATGTGGGATCAGGTACCCTTTGATTCGGCCAAGGTCTTTGCCTAAGAGTTGGCTGGAGCGGCGAGTCCTGAATTGGGGTTGGCAGAACCACGAGAATTGATTGGCCGTCCGCTCCACCCAAATAGGCTTTTAGCCTCTTTACTGCCCAGACCCTGAACCAGTTAAGGGTTGGTTTTTAAACCACGAGATTTGACACGAAACCTTTGGGCGCGGTCTGGTACTGAGGATTTTCTGGTCCGCTAATCGCGGAAGGGGTCTTGATGAAACACGGTAAAGCGGTTCCATGCAACCCGCGATATCTTTCCATGACCTTGATCCTGATGGGTGACCGGTGCAGTGAAGAAAATCGGCGACACTACAACCATTGAAATTTCAGCAAAGGTAAAGGCGTTGGAGGCCTTGGGGTAGTTCTATCAGGTCCAGACTCTGTAAGAAAAAAATGCTCTTTCTTGCAGCCGGGGATGTTTTTTCTCTTGCCAGAGGCCTTTTAATGGGTGACCCCATCGCACTTTATTCAACGTCCAAAGCCTTATATGCCTCCCGGATCAGATCCCCTAACCGGACAGCCACGTTTCCAAAGAGAACCGACTTGCGGTATTTCGTTATCCACACCAGGTGGACTTTGAGATCAAAGATCGAATGGCTGCCTAGCATAAAAAAGCCGCTCCATAGAGCGGCTTTTCTAATCTGTCTTGGGAAACTTAAGTTATTTTTTGCGCCGAGCCAAATATCCCAATCCAAGCAATCCGGTTCCAAGGAACAACAAGGTGATCGGTTCCGGAACGGGTTTAATGGATTCTATTTTAATTACCATATCATTATAATCCTTATCCGAACCCCCTCCAAGGGCAATATCTTCAAAAGCAATAGCCCAAACGCCATAATTACCCAAATAGGTAATGGCCTGGGCGTTCCCACCGTTCAACTGATCTACAGTATAAAAGGTGGGCCCATTATCACGTCTCAGATAAAAGCCAAAAGAATAAGGATTAATTCCGCTATAATCACCTGTGTTTATGCCACTTCCCGCCGCTGCTCCGACATGTAGTACTCCGGCTTCATTCCAGGCAAGGCTTGCCTGGGCTCCCTTCGCAGCACCTCCCTGGAAAATATCTACCAGGGTCGGGGCTGTAGAATCATTCATATCGGCATCTGTCCAGATACCAAAGATGTTTTGATCGGCCAACCCGGCAAACTCAAAAGCCAAAGCAGGGAGAATACCCGGAGGGTACGATGCGACGCCCCACATGCCCGTTGAATTCTGACCGGTTATTGCGTTGGGAGCATTTCCAAGATAAATCGTGTTGAGAAGGGTCTGAAGGTCCGTTTCCCCGACGGCCGGTGATGGGATTGCTACAGGAACCGGTCTGGGGTTAAACGGGTTAATCGGGCTTGCAAATACTGATGTGCAAGCCATCAACAATGCAGAAACTGTGATGCAAATAATCTTTATTTTCATAAACTCCTCCTCAATTTGTATTTTTTTAAAAGTATTTAGCAACATTTGTACCATTTTTGAAATTCGCGAAAGAGTTTTCCCGGTATGTTTTATATAACAATCTGTATTTAAATGATATTTTAAAATAAGAAATCCTTTCTCTGTGATTTAGATATGCAGAACTGCCGTCATTATCATTTTTGATATTTGTAAAGAAAACCGACGATAAAAGAGATTAGGGTCGATGAAATTAGTGTTAACTATCTGAAACTTAATAATATTTTAAAATTAGAAAAGTTGTAAAGGAATTATTACATTTTCCGAGTTTTCGGTAATCTCGTCGTTGGGTGAAAAAGATCTTATCCATTGTACTAATCATGCCCAGTTTTAAATTTAAGTTTCGGACGGAGCAGGCCGGCAGTCATTCGGAATCCGGAATCCCGATTTCCTGATGTTTCGCCATTTTCCTGTTCGGCAATAGGCGCCGATGGCCGTGGAATCAGTGGCCGGATCACTCCAGATTGAGCGGCGGAGGTTTCTATTAATGCTCAAGCCAGCGCTTGCTGGTCCTTTATTCCCCGCCAGCAGGGACACTTTCCTGCCGAAGAGAAAAGCAGGGTTCTCCGCCCGCAGGACAACCGCCGGAACCCGCACGGTTTTCTTTTGCCTGTATTTTCCGTCTTCTCCCTGCTTCCTGACCCCTGTAGCCCTTTCCTCCCTTCTTATCCAGCCTGGTCGCCTCGTATGCGGTTTCTGTTCGTCGGGCCATCCCGCATGACACTCCTGGGGAAACCATAAATCGGGCAGGGGTTTTCTGAAACGAAAGAAATTGAAAAATGGGGATGGTTCGGGAAGAAAAAGGAAGAATATAGATCCTTGGCCTTGGTCTACTCCGGCCCCCCTGGCCTACTTCTTAACCGAAGTAAATGGTAGACTTGCTGAGTGCTGATATCACCCGGGATAATAGATGCGTAAAGGTCCGCTCATGAGGCCCCTCCATCAAATTTAAGTGCCGGATGTAAATATAAAAGAATTGACAATTCACGGGTCCCCGGTGTGCCCTGATCGACCGTAGCGAAGAACGGCAATCGGGATGCTTGGGCTGGTTCGAAACCTTCCCAAGGAGAGATCTACACTTCCGAAGTGGAAAGTATCATGATACCCCCACGGATTACGCCGATGCCGCCCTGGTTTGCCTGGCTGAAAACCTGGAAATCCGGGAAATAGTGCCCTTCGATAATCGCGATTATCATATTTTCCGCCTCCCTTCCGGCCGCCCGTTTCATATCCTGCCCTGTCCGGATAAAGGCTTTTGACACGGAAACCACTGAAGATAGGAACATAAAATCCCCACTTTCGAGGGATTGCATCCCTTTTTTAAAAGGATTATTCTGCTGGTAAATACGGGGACAAAAAGAAGATCTGAATGATAAGAAAAATGGAGGATTAAAAAATGAGAACATCAAAATTGTTTTACCTGTTGGCGGTGATGGTGCCATTCCTGGTTGTTGGCGGGGCTTCGGCGTATATGTTTGAAGATAATACCTTGGTAAATTCATGGAAGAATGGTGGAGAAACTCTTTATAATAACAATTATTGGCATGATGTGATCGGCAGTACAAATTATTTCCAAACCTTTGGGGCAAATTTGTCGGGTAATGCATTAACCATCGACACCAATTGGCACCCAGAGAAGGATACGTACTTGGGCGTTTTTACCGCCGACCTTTTCATTGACAACAAATCCAACGGGATTGGATTCGACTATGCCGTTCGGTTGGATACGATCACCGGAACGGGAACGGTTTTTTCCGGATCGACTTTTAATACCTCTGATGACAAGTTCAAAGGAACGGGTCTTATATACGGGGGCCGGTACAATGGGTTGTCACCCGCTCCCACACCGGTCTGGGCAACAGGCAATACGCTGGGAACGGCTTCCGTGATTTGGACCAAGGGGGCCGGTGGTCTGGGCAACCAGGTTTCTGTGGATCTTTCCGGATTAAATTTAATCAATGACTGGTCGTTTGTATGGGGGACCGGCACCTGTTCCAATGATGCCATAGCCGGGGATGTGCAGGTACCGGAACCCGGGGTGATGTTCCTGCTGGGTGCGGGGTTGGTCGGATTAGCCGGAATGCGGCTGAAAGTTAAAAACTAATCCAAAATCGTATCACGTCCTCTCTGAATCGGGTAGGAGGAGGGCTTGCGCCCTCCGTCCTCCCACACCACCGTACGTACGGTTCCGCATACGGCGGTTCATGAATTACGTTGAAACTTGAGGACCGACGCCAGCAGTGACACGAGTCCAAGCCGGTTAAGAAACTTTTCAATCGAATCCAGCACCCTTTCTCCGGCTCGCCTGGAACCCACATAGATGTTCACATGATCGGCGCATCGGCAAAAATTGTGCTCCCGGCGCTCCAGTTCCTTATCCAGCTCGTCCAGTAAGATGTTGAACAGCAATGGCGAAAGGGGACCTCCCTGTGGCGTGCCCATGGTCGGCTGGCTCACCAGCCCGCCTTCCATGATCCCCGCTTGCAGATAGCGGCGGATTAAACACAACACCCGTTTGTCCCCCACCTTTCGGGCCACTCGGCTCATCAGCACGTCATGCTGGACCCGGTTGAAGAACTTCTCCAAATCCAGGTCCACCACCCAGCGCCGGCCGCCGGCTACCTGCTCCCTGGCCTGGGGAAAAAGATAAAGTAACTATCAGGGGGGGTCCGCTTATTGGTGCTGGGAGGGTCCATAATTCATCGAGAGTGACAGAATGGGAGGCATGATCACCAGCCAAGACCGGGTATTTTTTGCTCTCTTATATCTTCTCTCCTCTCTTCTCTTCTGTCTTTTGCTTCCATCTTCCCTCTTCCTTCTTCCATCTTCTTTCTGCTCCCCGTCCCCCGCAACCCTTTCCCCCAAACAAAAAAGCCGCTCCGAAGAGCGGCTTTTTTTAAGCTTTTCTATTTTGTTAGCTTTTCCGGCGGCGGATTGCAAATCCCAAGCCCGCAAGTCCAGCACCGAGGAAAAGTAATGAACCCGGTTCGGGAACGGGAGAATAAATTAATTGGTCCTGACTATAATGGATCAGATTTCCATTGGCGTCACGCAGGTTATCGGTGTACAAGTTCATGACCTTTACACCCCATAGACCTGAACCGGCATTAGCTAAAGCGTCATCATAAAAAGTCTTGGCTAAACCAACTAGCGTTGGCGTTGTTGGTATTTCTTGTTCAATATACCATATGGCAGTCTGCAGTGCATTTGCGCTTGCATTATCGTTGGTATATGAAGCTAAGGTTCCCGTTGCGAATTTATAATACAAATAAGCCGTCTTTGAGTCCAAGGCGTCACCACTATCTGTATTAACCCCCCCTGCATTGCTCCTTCAGTTATTGAACCAACGTAATATTTTCCACCCGTAGAAACAAATTCGTCCTTTTCCAAACAAAAAGTTTCAAAAAGCTTGTTGGCAACCGTTGGAGTTCCACTATGAATACTGAATTCACCTCCCCCACCCCCACCACCAACAGTGTCAATCCTATCAAGCCAAATATAATCACCAGCAACGGGATAGGCAAAAACTCCGGGGATCGCTAAAAACAACCCTAATAAAATAATTGTTAAACCTACTAAGTACTTTTTCATTTTCTATTCCTCCTTAAAAAATCTGTTACGATATTTTTTTCCTATTTACCCGGAGCTAATTCAACATCCATGCCAACAGCAAACAGGGGAAATCTCTATTTCGGACATTAACGCATAAATTATTTAATTTACTTATAAATTTATTTAAATAATTCAAGAAATTCTTTATCAAAATCTCCTCCCCATCACGAAAACAGTTCGAACCTGTAAAGTCCTCCGACACCTATTGGGATCCCGGGGGGTTGAGGGGGAAAAAATAATAAATAATATTAAAAATCAATTGGTTATAAGATAAAGGGCAATATTTCTAATTCCGTAAAAAATCCCGACAGTTTTTCAAGTTTCTTAAGGGAGCAGCCGTGAAGGACATGCGAAAGTCGCCACCCCGGTGAAAACCGGGGGCCAAGGAGTATATATCTATTTGAATTTACTTGATTCCGTCCTGCGATGGAAATTTCTTTGATCCAAATTCTTTCCCATGGCTTAAAATTATTGAATCTGTAAAATTCTTCGACAATCGGGGAATAACGCAGGGCGCGGAGCGCAGGGCACCTACCGTATTCAACCCCTATGCCCTGCCGCAGTGGTAAACACGAAGCCTGAAAATAACGCTTGGCCGGGGATAAGGTTGTCAATTCGGGGGAATCCGTCAGCCGCCGGCGGCTTTTGCTTCCCTCTTCCATCTTTTCCATTTTACTCTCTTCTCTCTTCTCCCTTCTCTCCTCTTTTTTCATTCGCTTCCCTCTTCCATTTTCTAAATTTGCTCCCTTCGAGAGGGGGACGTTGGCGCGGAAATTCTTCAATTATTGATCGTGCCACGGGATGGCCAGGGGGGGCCGGGGCGGGCGACCAGCCGGTCGCCCCTACGTTAAGGAGAACCTATGGCTTTTCCATTATTCCATTTTTCCACCCTTCCAAATATTCCCCCGCTTTCCCCTGCCTGTTTTCTTTTGGTTCCCTTCCTGATTTATTGAGATTTTAACGCTCCGCGCCAAACGCTTTGCGCTCCGCAAGAAAAGGTTGGATTCCCGCTCAAAAGCACTGCGGGAATGACGGTTCAGAATGCAGAGACCGAGTCGATCTGAGCCAGGAGCCCCGGGGATAGGGCCCTCATTCCTTAACAGCGAAGGGTTATATCAAAGAGATTTCTTTGACTTTTAAAATAATGGCATTATAATGCCATTATTATGATATTGAAAGAGGAAAAGTACTATGAAATCAAGAACTATGGTTTATCTTGAACCGGATCAGCTTCAATCTTTACGGTTAGAGGCCAGAAACCAGAGAATCTCCCTGGCGGAACTCATGCGGCGACTGGTGAAAAATCATTTAACCAAGGACAAAGGGGTCTCGGCGGCCTCCAAGGAAGCCTATCTTAAAATAGTCGGATTAGGATCCAGCGGAAAACAGGACATTTCCGAAGAACACGATCATTATCTGGGAAAGGCCATCCGTCGTGAGCCTACTCGTTGATACCGGAGCCTGGTACGCGGTAACAGACACGGCGGACAGGCATCATCAGGAAGCCAGCCGTTTTTTTTTGGAGCAGGCGCCCAAAAGTACCTTAGTAACGACCGATCTCATCCTGGCCGAAACCTGGACCTTGATTAATTCTCATCTGGGAAGATATGCGGCGGTTACCTTTTGGGAAACACTAAGAGAAACGAGAACCCCTATTCTAACCATAGATCCGGTAGACCTGGAAGCCGCCTGGCGGATTATCCAGGCCTTTCCGGATCAAACCTTCAGTTTTGTCGACTGCACCAATTTTGCCCTGATGGAACGATTGGGAATCAACGAGGCTTTTGCCTTTGATGCCCATTTTTTAACCTATCGCTACGGCCCCAAAAAGCAGCGTGTTTTTCATTGCCTTCCATGATCACGGTCTGTAAAAAGCGGATAATCCTTGGAACCCGAGTCCTGGAAAAGATCGACCAGGGGCTTAGGCTTTTTCTGGATCCATCATAATTCCTATTTTTTGCTTGACAATTTCTTACTTTTTCCTTAGCCTACCCCCATAATGAAAACTAATTCCTGGAGGAAGTGGTGGAAGCAGGATCATCGAGGGTAACATCAAAAGGGCAGATCGTGATCCCAAAGAAGATTACGGGAAAAGTATGCCATCGCTCCGACAATGAGGATTCGGTGGATTCCCAAGGAGGAAGGCTTGTTGATGGTTCCCGAAACAGTGATGCCATCAAAGCCGCCAGGGGAATGTTGAAGGGTACGGGCTTAATGAAGATTTATCTAAAAGAGAAGAAACCTGGAAAAAAGAAAGGAGACCAAAAGGCTTGGGAAACGGGGATAGTTATGTATTGGACAGTTTTGCGCTGATAGGCTATTTGGAGAATGAGCCATTTGCCCAGGAAATAGAAGACCTCCTTCATCGGGCCAAGAACGGTATCTCCAGGCTCTATTTACATGCCCTGCATCTTGGAGAGGTATACCATATTACCTTTCGAGAACAGGGGCGGGATTTGGCGGATCTGGCTTATTCCCGAATCAAGGGCTTTCCGATAAAATTCGTTTACATGATTGACGATGAACTGCTGCTCGCGGCTGCGTCACTGAAAGCCAATTATTCAATCTCTTATGCGGATTCCTTTGCAGCGGCTCTCGCCAGGATTAAAAACGCTTCGTTGTTGACCGGAGACCCCGAATTTCGCCATCTTGAGAAAGATGGAGTTCTAAAAACTGACCTGGCTCGATTAGGGTGATCGGGTTTTATCGGCGCTGAGAACGCTGGAGGCCCAGCCCAGGGATAAAATTGTCCTCAGGCGGAATATGAGGTAATTACCCCGAAAAATTATTTGGATTTTATTTTATAGGATCAGCCACCGGCGGAGGCCCGGCCTCTTTTGCTTCCATCTTCCATCTTCCATCTTCCATCTATTTTTTGCTCTCTTCTTCCTTCCCACCTCTTCTTTCAATTGCTTCTATCTTTTGCTCCCTTCGTGAGGGGGACGTTGACGCGGGAAGTTCTTCAAAGTAGATCGTGCCATGGGATGGCCATGGGGGCGCCGGGGGCGGGCGACCAGCCGGTCGCCCCTACGTTAAGGAGAACCTTTGGTATCAGGCACCCCCCACCGGTCACAACCTAATGCTTTGGCTTTTCCATCATTCCATTTTTCCACCCTTCCAAATAGTATATTCCACCGCTTTCCCCTGCCTGTTTTCTTTTGCTTCCATCTTCCATCTTCTATCTTCCATCTTTGGTTTTTCGCTTCCCTCTTCCCTCTTCCATCTTCCCTCTATTTATGCCTCCCCTCTCCCTTCTCTCCTCTTTTTTTCATTTGCTTCCATCTTCCCTCTTCCATCTTCCATCTTTTACATTTTCCTCCCCTCTCCCTTCTCCCAATCTGCCCCCCATCACTTACGCTTGACACCAAGTTGAGTTGTATGTACAATGGTCGCATCTTGATATAAGGGACCGGGAGGTCATTATGGCAACAACCACTATAACGGCAAAAGCAAACCCTTCCCGCAAGCGGTCATCCGCCGTGCGTTCCGGCAGGCTGGGGCTGCGTACGACGCCGGCCCAGGCTGCCCTGATCCAGCGCGCCGCCGAGGTGACGCGAAAAAGCGTCACCGAATTTGTCCTGAGCAGCGTTTGCGAAAAGGCGGAACAAACCCTTTTGGATCAACGGTTCTTCATGGTTGATGAACAGACCTGGCTGGCATTTCAAGACGCCCTCGAAAGACCGGCAAAGGCAAAGAAGGGCCTACAGTCGCTCATTGCGGAACCGGCGATCTGGGAAAAGTAGGATGGCCGAAACGACCCCGAAGGCAACGCCCTATTATACGGCCCCGGTGCTGCTTTCGGAAAAACATGACTGCGACGGGTTTGATTGCGGCCAGACCCTGCTCAACGATTGGCTGCGACGCTTTGCGTTTCAGAATCAACGGGCCAATGCCGTTAGGACCTTTGTCGTTTGCCGTGATCAGGAACGCCGGGTAATCGGCTATTACAGCCTGGCGGTGGGGGCGGTGGATCACGCCGCGGCGCCGGCACGAGTCCGGAAGGGACTGGCACGGCATCCCATTCCGGTGATGGTCCTGGCCCGACTGGCCGTGGATATTCGTCATCAAGGGAAAAAGATCGGTCGGGGTTTGCTTAGAGATGCCGTTCTGCGAACGCTTCAGGCCGCCGAAATCGCCGGTATCCGTGCGATTTTTGTCCAAGCCAAGGACGATCGGGCGCGCGATTTTTATCAGCGCTTCGGCTTCGAGCCTTCTCCCATCCATCCCATGCAACTTATGCTCCTGATCAAGGATTGTCAAAAAGCGATGAAGATGTGAGTACGATCACCGCTGAGGGACCGCCGCCGGAGGCGAGTTGGTCCCGCTCAAAAGCGCTGCGGGAATGACGGTTCAGGATGCAGAGACCGAGTCGGTCCGAGCCAGGAGCCCGGCGCCCTGAATGCCTTGAGGCGGGGTAATCTCTTAGGGATCTCCCTTGCGGAAGGATCTACTTCTTCTCCATTCTTCTCAACCCCAAGAGGATCCCCCCAAAAATCACCAACCCCGGTATATAGAATAAAAATCCCCCGGATTTGTGCAGGAAGCCGCCGGTGAGGAAGCGCTCGTCCACGTGGATGGCGAGCAGGGTGAGGATGACGATGCGCAGGCCGTTCTTGAAGACGGTGATGGGCAGGATGGTGAGCATGAGGATGAGCTTGCTCCAGGGCCGCCGCAGGAACAGGTGGGCGGCCAGGACGCCGGTGATCACCAGGGCCATAGTGGAGCGGATACCGCTGCACTGTTTGGCCACCTCGATGGTCACCTTGCCCATCTGGAAGACGAAGCCCTCCTGATAGTAAGAGGTGCCCACCAGGTTGAAGATCAGGGCCGTCGACCAGGTGGACCCCACCTGGAGCGCGTGGATAAAGGTGTCCATCAGGTCCGTGGGCAGGGGAACCACAAAGAACAGGAAAAGCAAGGGGAAGAGGGCCTCCTTGAAGGCCCGGGTTCCGAAGAAGAGCAGGAAGGCCCCCAGCCAGGCCACGAGCAGGGACCCGATCCGCCAGGACACCCCGTCGATGAAATCCAGACTTGCCCCTTGTGCCAGGGCGGCCCCATAGCCTATAATGCCGAGCGCGACCACCGGCAGCCCGACGGGCAGGGCATAAGCCACCTCCGCCCAAATCTCGTCCCGGCGGATGTAAAGCAGGTAGGCGCTTACCAGGGGGATCAGGTAGATATGGGAATAATACTCATAAAACATCCCCCCGGCCTTCGAGAACAAGAGGTCCTTCAGCGGGAAGAAGAGCAAAAGACAGATGACGGCCGTAACCGAAATAAATAGAAAACCCCTGAGTTTCATTTGCTGGTCCATTTTTACTATTATTGTTGTTTTCGGCTTGTGGCCTTTAAATCTGAACCCTTTTAATCCAGTTTTTTGGTTGAAGGACGAACCGGGCGTCCGCTTCAGCGGGTCGGCCCAACTGTACACCGACGGAGATCTGACCGGGGCTTTTCCGGGCCGGAGCATCAGCCTGGAGATGGAATTGCGCCCGGCCGCCGAGCCGAACAACCGCCTGCCCCACATCCTTTCCCTTTGGGACGGCCGAAGGCAGGAGGTCTTTCTGATCGGCCAGTGGAAGGATTCGACGGCCATTCGGGTCCGGACCTCCCGCCCGGACGTCCCCCGCGGCTACCGGGAAAGGGGCCAAAGCCGGGTCCTGATTAAAAACCGGAAGGTTTTTGTAACCCTGACCTCTTCGCTGGAGGGAACGACCCTGTATGTGGATGGGGCTATGGTAAAAACATTCCCCGGTTTCCAGCTCCTGGAGGACGGTCCGGCCGGCCGGGGCGTTCTGGTCCTCGGCAACTCGGCCATCGGGAAAAGCCACTGGGCAGGGGACCTGCTGGGGCTGGCCCTATACAGCCGGGCCTTGTCCGACCATGAGGTCCGGGAAAATCACTCCCGCTGGGTCCGGCGGGACTATGCCTCCCTGAAAAATGCCCCGGGGTTGATCGGGCTCTACCCCTTCACCGAGGGCCAGGGGGACAGTGTCCGCAACCTGGCCGGCGGCGCGCACCCGCTGTTGAAACCGGCCGTCTTCCACCCTTTGCAGAAGGTCATCCTGGAATGGCCGACCAAGGAGCAACTGGAACGCTGGAGTTTTTATCAGGATATGGCGGTCAATATGCTGGGCTTCATCCCTTTGGGTTTTTTCTTCGCCCTCTGGCTGCTGCGCTTCACCCGCCTGTCTTTCCTCCCAGCCGGGGTCCTCACCCTGGTCCTCGGATCAGGCATCAGCCTGGGCATTGAACTGACCCAGGTCTACCTCCCCACCCGCGACTCCTCGGCCAGCGACCTGGTTTTCAACCTCCTCGGCACCCTGGTCGGTATCGTCATCCTCCGACTGGCGGCGCGCTCGGATTTAGTAGAGCGGTCAAGGCCATAGGCAAGATTATATTTTTTTTTGACTTTTAGAATAGAAACAATTTCCCTGAGTATTCGTCCCTCCAGGTGGCTTCGAACCTCCCAAAGATCTTGTTCAAGCTTACGAACCAATGGCAACCAAAACATTTTAACCAGATGTTCCACCTTTTTGAATTCCGGATCCCCGGTCACCAGAACGGCCTTATGCTCTATGGCCGATGACAAAGCAAAACAGTCGGCATAAGATAGCGGGTATTGGGCTTTGTACTCGGCTCGGCGTTCTTGAATGGACAAAATAGATAACCTGGCGACTCAGTATGATGCCTCTATCTCATGCTCAATGGCCAGCTCAACAAGTTTATTGAGTGATATCTTGCGTTGCAGAGCTACCAGTGCCGCCTTTTTATGAATCTCCGGATTGATCCGTGCAGGGAAAAGGCCTTTGAAGGCTTTCTGAGGTTCCTTGCCGGCCTTTTTACATGTTTCAATATAATGATTGACCGCCTCTTTGAAGTTGGTTTCCAGTTCCTTGACCGTTTCGCCATCAAACAGCACAGTGTCATTTATAAAGGCGATCTCGCCAAAAAAAAGTTTGTCCTCGGCTGAATATTCTACCGTGCCGGCATAGCCCTTGTAGCGCATGATGTTGCTCATCCCGTAGGCTCCATTTAAAGTATATCTTTTAATTTCTCTTGTAGTTTTTTTATGACATATAACTTTAGGGTCTCATGGGGATGCGGATGATGCATGTCAAAAATATCTCCGGTGGCCTTGTTCCAAAAAGCGACCCGTGATCCCTCCTTATTGATAAGCTCATAGCCTAGGCTCTGAAACAAGGCCGCAAGCTCACGGAAAGTGAGATTCCGCTTCAGCGGTTTAGACAAGAATTTCTCAAGCAGTTTATCTTTCTTTGCCATTCCTCAGCCCTGCGGATTTCGTCACTATATGATGATATCATTATTAGATATCAAAGTCAAGGTCTTTCGTTGTTCCATCCTTCTGCCGATGATATGGTATCAAACACCGGGGGCGTCTCTTCTTCCCCAAAGGGTGGCAGTTGCTTCCTTCTTCCATCTCCACCAAGCCAGACCTGACCTGGCAGGTAATGGCGGTTGGCCCTGGGCATTTTTGTTTCTTTGGTTGATTCGTTTTTTTGGTTTCTTTGGAGGGTGGTTTCACAAAATCCCGGCAAGGTTATTTTTTTCTCTCTTCTGACTACTGTCTTCTCTCTTCTTCCCCAAAGGGTGCAGTTGCTTCCCTCTTCCCTTCCCTCTTCCATCTTTTGCTTAGTATACTTGTAGCGTCTTTAGTAATGTAACTTAGAACCAACGTTTCGCATGACGCAAGTATGACACCTTTCAGTCATACAGATCAGCCAGGCTTATCCTGGCGTACCCGACAAGACTGGACAGTGGGAATTCCCACTTGACAATATCCCCACATTTCGCTACCCTCTTAAAGAGAAAGGAGGGTCGGTCAATGAATAGCATCAACTTGACGGTTGACTCTAAAAAACGCGTTTCGCTTACCAAACTTCTTCCCCCGGGGAACATCCGCTCCGTTCAGGCCTATACCGAGGGCCATCGCATTGTACTCGAACCGATGATGGAGGTTCCGGTCGAAGAGGCCTGGCTTTTTGAAAATAAGGACGCCCTAAAAAAAGTCCTGACCGGGCTTTCTCAAAAAGGATCGGTTAAACGCGGATCGTTCGCCGGGTACGCTAAGTAGGTTACGATGCCCGAATTGGTCTTCACACCCCAGGCGGATGCCGACCTCCGTGAGCTTGGAAAACAATCCGGTTCGGAAAAAGAGACTTCAAACGGACCCGAAAAAGGAATGATTACGATCGTCGCCATTACCCGCCATCCTTAGTCCGTATTCGTGCAGCGAGGGCTGTTGCTTCCATCTTCCATCTTCCTTCTTCCATCTTCTATCTTTCATCTTTTTCTCCCGTCAGGCGTATAGGAGAGGTTCGTTTAAAAAGTTAGTAAAAACAGTATATTACTCTTAAGTTGACGGCAATGCCTCCGCCCCGGATTCGGATTATTTACATTCTCGGAACTCTCCGCACCAACGCTCCCCACTGCCCTCGGTGATTATTGGATGTCCCCCATCACAGTTCCCGAGTATACTTGTAGCGTCTTTAGTAATGCAACTTAGAACCAACGTTATATATTCCCGGAATTTGGTATAGGCTCCCGAGCCTGCGCCAGAAAAGAAAATAATAAGAGCTTACGCAAAAAAAACCTCCTGTTAAGAGAAAAGTAAGCATCACCAAACTTCAACTCTTAAACAGGAGGTGTTCAATGAACGAAGTAGAGGATATCAGGCTCACGGAGTTTCGTCAACTCAAGAAAGAGATCCGGGGATCGAAGGACCATCTGATCGTCGGGATCGACATCGCCAAGGAAAAGCACCATGCCTTTTTTGGTACGGCTCGGTATTGGGTGGGTCCATAATTCATCGGGGGTGACAGAATGGAGGGCATATTCACCACCCAAGACCGGGCATTTTTTGCTCTTCATCTTCTATCTTCTCTCTTCTCTCCTCTCCTGTCTTTTGCTTCCATCTTCCATCTTCTATCTCCCATCTTCCCTTTGCTCACCTTCGACGGTGGTCCTGGTTTCCGGGGTAGCGGTCAAGCGCAACCGGGAGCTTTTGGACGGGCGCTGGGACAAACACGACACCAAAGATGCGGCCAATATCGCCGACCTGATCTCCCAATGGGTATCTGCTGACCATCCCCGGCTTTGGTCCGGACATTTCGGCCAAGGTGATCGGCGCCCTGGGCAACCCCTTCCGCTTTCAAAACCGGAAGCAGGTGCTCAAGCTGGCCGGATTGGATCTGAGTGCCGACCGGAGCGGGAAAACCTCGGATTCGGCGACCCCGGTCATTTCCACCTAAATCCCTTCAGCTCGCCTTGAAGTCGAAATGCCTCTTTGAACGGTTTTCATTTTCCTCCATCTCTTTTCTCTCTTCTGTCTTCTCTCCTCTTCCCTAATTTTTCACTTGCTTCCATCTTCCATCTTCTATCTTCCATCTTTTCCTCCCATCAGGCTTATAGGGGAGGTGCGTTCAAAAAATGGCTCAAATCCTATCCCATCAAAATCGTTGTCTTTCTCAAAATGAAATATTTCCTCTTGACAGGATGATTATAGGATGTCCCCTATTACAACGGGTCGTTCCGGTTTTCATCTACCCAGAGCGCTCCACCCGGCTTCAGGCAAGCCTTTTTGCTTTTTCGGGGTCCTCTCGGAAAGAGCAAAATTTCCTTTTGATCCGGACTTCTTGCCTCCCTCGTCCAGCCGTTGTCTGAAGTGTCGGTGGCAAAAAATCCTGTAAAAGCTCAACGCAGCGCCTGCCGGCCTGTCCGGGCGAAATAGGCCACCCAGGTCACAATGCCCAAAAACTTGAGGGCGTCCGAAAAGGCCGTCCTCCCCCGCGGCAACAGGGACACGGTATCAAAAACAACCGCGGCGGCAAAAAGGGCCAAGGCCACCCCCAGCAGCAGGTAGTCGGTCCCGGCAATCTCCCTCCGGAAACCAATCAGGAACCCCAGCGCCAAAAGGCCGTAAAAGGCAAATACGGCCGGGGCGGAAAGGTGCAGATACTTGATATAGAGGATCCGATGAAACTGGAACAAGTCATCGAAGAGCAACAAAGAGGTGAGCGCCCCCGAGGCCAGCATGAACCTGGAAAGGGTGTCGGGTGCGGAGTCATTGCTTCCATCTCCCATCTCCCATCTTCCATCTCCTCTAATGCCATCGGCGTTCGTAAGGCGCAAGTCCAGAGAGCGCGTATTCGCTTCCATCTCCCCTCTTCCATCTTCCTTCTCCGCCCGATGATTCCCCCCTAAAACCAGCGCACAAAAAAAACATACAGTGGCCCCGGCCCCCCACAGCACGTTGGCCAGGCTCGACAGGACCCCGGCATAAAAAGGTAAATGCCCCAACACAAAGGGGTCATTAGTGAAATACCAGACCCGCCTCCCGGTGGCCAGGGCATACCCCATTATCCCTCCCAGGATTACCAGGGTCGGCACATAACCCCAAAAGAAGGTGGAACTCAGTGCCTGGAACTGTTTTTCAATTCTCATTTATCCCCCGCCGCCAACCCTCTGCACTTATCCCGGTCGACTTTTCCTGCAGCGTTTTTCGGGAGGTTTTTGACCAATCGAATTTCAGAGGGAACTTTAAATTTGGGAAGTCTCTGGTGACAATAATCGATCAACGGGTTCTTGTTATGCTCCATCCTGGGGACCGCAAGGGCGACTATCCGGTTTCCCAGCAACGGGTCGGGAAGGCCCAGGACGATTGCCTCGACTAGCAGGCCGGATTCGAGCAATGCGTCCTCGATCTCCTGGGGGTTGATGCGGTGTCCACCCGACTTAAGCTGATCATCCTTACGCCCGACGACGAAATAGAACCCGTCTTTATCCCGATGGGCCAGGTCACCCGTGTGATACCAATTCTCCCGCAATACCCGTTCGCTAGCCTCCGGATCCCTCCAGTATCCCTCCATGATGTTCGGCCCGGCAGCCACCAGCTCCCCCGTTTCACCCGGTGAAACCTCTTCGCCCGTCGGCGAAACAATGCGGAAGTGAACCCCCGGGATAGGGCGGCCGATGGAATCCATTTTATCCTCGTACCGTTCCGGATCCAGGTAGGATAGACGGGCCGAGGCTTCCGTGGCGCCGTACATGATGTAGATCTTGGTCTGCGCGGGCAAAACCCGCCGCAAACCCTCTTTCAATTCCCGGGCCATATGTCCTCCGGCCTGAGTACAATACCGAAGACTGGATAATTGCTCCCGCAACTCCGGCAAAGGAGACCTGTGCAGCAAATAGGCATAAGTGGAGGGAACACCGGCAAAAGCGGTTACCCGCTCCGCAACCATTTCCTTGAGGACCGCGGCCGGAAAGGCAAACTTGTTGTTCAACACTACGGTCCCGCCCACCGCGATATGGGTATTTAAAAGTGATTTCCCCATCACATAGAAAAAGGGGAGAACGACCATTTGGATATCATCGGCGGTAATCTCCAGATAGCGGCAAATGGCCAAGGTATTAGACACGATATTCCGGTGGGAAAGCATCACCCCTTTGGGCTTCCCGGTGGAGCCGGAGGTATAGATAATCGACCCCAGGGCTTCGTCCCCCGAGGGCATGCCGGGATCTTGTCCATCCGCCCCACTGATGGCTTCCTCCCAGGTGGTGACCGGAACCAACCCTGCCACCGGGGCTTTTCCACCCCCTTTGAGGATGATGGTTCGGATATCGCAAGCATCGAGATCGACCTCCAGCAGCCCTTTTACCGCCCGGGCCGAAACGACCACCGCCCTGGGCTCCAGTTCCTTGAGCAAATAGCCGATCGTATCGGATTTCAACTCCGGACTGAGCGGCACCGCCACGCCCCCGGCTTTCAGGATGCCGTAATAGGCGGCGATATATTCCAGGCAGTTTTCCAGCAGCAGTACCACCCTGCCCCCCGACGTCAGTCCCTGGTCCCGGAGAAATCCGGCAAACCGGTTAGCCAGGCTGTTCAACTCCCGATAGGTCGTGCGCCGTCCCTCGTGGACCAGGGCGGTCTTGTCGGGATACTTAGCAGCGCTGTTTTCCAGTAAGTGCTGGATTAAGGTAGGGTTAGGAGGCATAGGGCATAGGGAAAGACCGTAAGGCGTGAGGCGCGAGAGCGCCAGGCGTGAAAACAAAAAAGTTCGTCTGGGATTTTTGACACGGGATGCACGGAAAAACACACGGAAGACACGGATAGGGAGAGGGAAGAGGGAAGATGGAAGCAAAAACAAAGGCACGGCAAAACAAAGACAAAGGCGTATTCACCTTTGATCTATGTGTTATGTTTTTCGTCTTGGCTTCCATCTTCCATCTTCCTTTCTTCCATCTATCTTTTAAAGGGCGCCGCAGGCCGGCAGGCATCAGAAAATCGGAATCCCGATTTCCTGATGATTCAATGGGCCTTTTCCCGTGTCTTCCGTGTTATTCCGTGGTTTCCGTGTCAAAATCCCCTGTCTCTACGCCTTGCGCCCTCCCGCCTAACGCCTTACGGCCCTCAAAGTTCCAGCTTTTCCCTCGCATACGCCACCTGCCCCGGATCCTGCTCGCCATAAATCTTCTCTAGTCCTTCCTTCGGCCCATGATTCCCTGGCGGACCATGGCGGCGATTTCCAGTACATAGGGATGAAAGCCGTGACGTTTCAAGTGGCATTCGTTGGCCAAGGCATTTAACAGGCAGTTGGTGGAGTTGGTGTCCGTGTTGTCGGGCGCTTCCCAGCCTAAACTTTCAATCTCGGCCTTGATTTCTTCCTCGTTATAATCGAAAAAGGCCAGCGGGTGGATATTGTAAGGAAAGCTTCCCCGGTAGCGTTCGTAATAGGCCTCCGGGATGAAGCAGGCCGACAGCTCCCGGGCCAGGTCGTCCGGGAGGGCCTTCCGAAAGGCCCGCTGGTTTTCTCGAATGAGGGCCGGATTGGTTTTCATGATGCCGGACTGCAGCGGCGCCTGGCCGGGTGACCAGCCGAAAGCGATGAAGGGGATGGCGTATTCCAATGCCGTTTTCAGGGTCAAGCTTTTGACCAGCCCGATGCAGGCGGTGCAAACGGAACTGGCGCGCAGCAGGGTCGGTTTGGGGAAGATGTCCCGGGCGGCCGTGAGACAAAAAAGGGACTGCATCATCGGCCAGTTCGGCCGGAAGGTCAGGTGATCGATCCCCAGACGATCGACAACGTTCTTGATGTTGGTCCAAGTCTGGGGAGAAACAAAATGGTTGTCGAAGGTCAGGGCCAGGATCCGGGCACCGTAGCGTTCTTTGAGAAGTTTTAGGGTATAACTCGAGTCTTTACCCCCGCTGTAGGCGGCAATGAAATCATAGGCGGAATCCCCTTTGGGTGTCTCCCGGATCAGTTGATCCAGCTTGAGACGATATTCCGCCTTTTTCCCGGAATGCCCCGCCAGGGCCGGTTCTTCCCGCCGGCAATAATTACAGACCCCCTTTTCATCAAAGGAAATCCCGGGAAAGGTGTCGGGGAGGATGCAGCGGGAACAAAGGATGGGGGATGATGATTGGGTCGACATAGAGAACTCCATGTTTCGTAAGTCGTAAGGGCAGTTAAGGCCGTGAGGGCGTTAGTCGCGAGAGCGCGAGGCGTTAAAAGCATACTTGGGATTTAGACACGGGATACACGGAAAACCACGGAAAGACACGGAGAAAGACTTAGACAGGATTAACAGGATGGATAAGATTTTTTGCTTTTTCGGTAAAAACACCCATCGCTTCGCGAAAAATCTGTCAGGAATTGAGGAACACCGGGACTTCGGGCTTTGCTTCCATCTTCCATCTATCTTTTAAAGGCGCCGCAGGCCGGCAATTTTATCAGGAAATCGGAAGCCCGATTTCCTGATAACTTCAATGGCTTTTTCCCGTGCCTTCCGTGTGATTCCGTGCTTTCCGTGTCAAAATCCCAGGTCTTTTCGCCTTGCGCTCTCGCGACTCACGCCTCACGGCAATTCCCGCCTTACGGCCTATGCCCCGTACACCTTAATATTCCCCGGCTCCTCGATCTGCTTACCCGGGAAATTCTCAATAAACTGCTCATGCACAAGCTGGGTGGATATGATTCCCACCAGGGCCATATTCTCCCGTTCACTGGAAAGAAACCCCTGCTGGCGATCAGCCTTTTTCAACCAGCTTGGATACTTTGGCCGAGTCAAAATACCCCGCCCTTTTCACCTGCTGCTCCGATAAAAGCTCCCGCACATAGGCCTCGGAACCCGGCCCCAGAAAGCAGCGGCTGATCGGGGCCCGGTAGGGCCGCTTGGGCCGCCGGGCCAGTTCCGGGGGGATCACCTCGGCGGCCGCCTGCCGCAGAATCACTTTCTCCTTCAGCCCGGAAAGGCGAAAGCGGGGCGGGATCCGGGCGGCAAATTCCACCACCCGGTAATCCAGAAAGGGATAGCGCCCCTCCACGGCGTGGGCCATGGCCATCCGGTCTCCCTGGGACGAGAGCAGGTAATTGGGGAGAAAGGTGGTCAGCTCGATATATTGGGCCCGGGACAGCGGGTCCCAGGACATGAAATCGGCCGGCAACCGGGAAAGGAAACGATCCCGGAAGGGGACCTGGCCCTCCAGAAAACCGGAAACTTCTTTGGTAAAAAAATTTTGTATCTGCGCCGTGTTGTCCCAGCGCACCCGGTGAGAATAGGCCGGGTCCTCCGTCTGATCCAAACCCCGGCGAAAAAATCCCGTGCGGAAGGCCAACGCCTTATCCGTCATTCTCCGGAAATATATCCGGATAAAGCCTTGAAAAAAGTCGGGGGCGCCATTTCGATTGGGGCTGCCGGGCCCAGAATCGCCGAATCCGGTCCTCCTTGAAGAGTTCATACCCGGCGAAGATCTCGTCCGCTCCCTCGCCGGTCAGCACCACCTTGAAACCGTTATCCCGAACCAGGCGGGACAGTCGATACAAGGGGGCCGGCGCCGTCCGTACCAGCGGGCTTTCCGCGTGCCAGACCACCCTGGGAAAGCTCTGCCCGATATCCCGATCCGTACATTGGACCGACCGGTGATCGGTTTCCAGGGCCGCCACCGCCTGATCCTGATAAAGGGACTCATCGAATCGTTCGTCCCGGAAGCCGACGGAAAAGGTCCGCAGCCGGTTGTCGAAGCGCCGCTTGACCAGGGAGGTGATATAGGTGCTGTCCAGGCCGCCGCTGAGATAGGCCCCCACCGGCACGTCCGCCCGCAGACGAATTCGGACGGCGTCTTCCAGCAGGGCCTTCAGGGGTTCCAGATAATGGGCGGCCGGCTTTTCGTCTTCCTCCGTTTCCGAAAAAGAAGGCTTCCAGTAGGAGGTGACTTTCAGCCCTCCGGAGGAAAACGTCGGCGAAGCTGCCCGGCGGTAGCTGCCGAATCCCTTCAAAGGGGGTTTCCTCCCCCAGGGGGACCCAAGCGGTGAAGATGTCCGCCAACGTCTGGAGATCGATCCGGCGGGGAACCTCCGGATCGGCGAACAGGGCCTTGATTTCCGAGCCGAAAACGAGGCGGCCGTTACCGGCATGATAAAAGAGAGGCCGGACGCCTAATCGGTCCCGTCCCAGGAACAGCCGCCGCCTCTGGCTTGTCCCAGAGGGCGAAGGCGAATTGTCCGTTCAGGTCCTCAAAGAGATCGGTCCCCTTCTCCTCGTAAAGGTGCACCAGGATCTCCGTATCGGTCCGGGTGTAAAACCGGTGCCCGTTCTTGATGAGCCTTCCCGCAATTCCGGATAATTGAAGATTTCCCCGTTGTACACCAGCCAGAGGGATTGGTCTTCGTTGTGGATGGGCTGGTCTCCCCCCGCCAGATCCAGAATGCTCAGTCGGGCATGGGCCAGCCCGGCCTGCGGAATCGGTATAAATGCCAAAGGCATCGGGACCCCGGTGCCGGATCAGGCCGAGCATCCGCCGGAGGAGGTCCTCCGGAGGGGGTGTTCTAAAGTCTATGATACCGGCAATGCCACACATGTTTAACTACCGTGAGAGCGTAAGGCGCGAGAGCGCGAGAGCGATTTAAATACCAACACATCCGTGAGGGCGTAAGGCGCGAGAGCGCGAGAGCGATTTAAATACCAACACATCCGTGAGGGCGTAAGGCGCGAGGGCGCGAGAGCGTAAAAAACGAAAACCATAAATACAGAATACTGTAAGATTCCCAGGCCTTGCGCTCTCGCGACTTGCGACTTACGTTCGTTCACGCCTTGCGCTCTCACGACTTACGCCTTGCGGTCTTTCACGCCTTGCACCTTACGGTATTTTTCGTTAAGCTTCGTATAAGTCCCGTCAGCATTTTGTCGATTCTAATCATAAGGTTATCAAGTTCCTGAAATTTTTTGGGGTTGACATATTCAAGCAGAAAGGAAAGTTCCAGTTGGGTATCCAGTTCACTCAATGACCCTTGGGCGATGCTCAGGAAGTTTTTAAATTCCTTTTTGCCCTGCCGCGCCGACCCTTCGGCAATATTGCTGGGGATCCCCACTGCCGCGCGACGCATTTGTGTCGTCAGCCCGAACTTTTCTTCCGGCGGGAACTCCTTTGTAATCTTATAAATCCCCAAGGCCAGCTCCATCCCCGCCTTCCACACATCCAGTTTTTTATGCGGTTTTTCCATATAGTACTCCTTATTACTCGTAAGTCGTAAGGCGCGAGAGCGATAGGGCGTTTTTTTCTGTTCTTTTTTTTCACGACTTGCGCTCTCACGACTCGCGCCTAACGGTAATCGCGCTTAACGGTTCTTCACGCCTTGCGACTCGCGCCTAACGCCTTACGGTTCCTCACGCCTTGCGCTCTCACGACTCGCGCCTTACGGTTCTTCACGCCTTGCGCTCTCGCGCTCTCACGCCTGACGTCCCATCTTTTCCCCCATGTAGTTGACCACATTCTCAATGGAGTCCAGATTCTCCGGCAGCAACTCCTCGTCCTCCACTTTAATCTGAAAACGCTCTTCCAGGAAGGCCACCAGTTGCAGGACCCCAGTGGAGTCGAGGATGCCGGCCTCCAGGAAGGAAACGTCGTCAGTCAGGGAATCGCCGTCCTCCCCGAACAGAAAATTTTCCAGAATGAAATTGCGAACCTCTTGAGCTATATTTTCAGGAGTCATCATCGATAACCTTTTTATTCCGTTTTCGTAAGGCGTAAGGCGTTAGGCGCGAGAGCGTTTACTACCGTAAGGCGTAAAGCGCGAGGGCGAGAGAGCGTTTAACTACCGTGAGCGCGCTAAGGGTGAGAGCGAATTGTATCTTTTTGGTTCTCGTTTTCCCGCCTTGCGCCCTAACGCCTTGCGACTAACGGTTCTTCACGCCTTGCGCTCTCACGCCTTGCGCCTTTTTTCGTAAAGCGTTAGGCGCGAGAGCGTTCGGGCCTTTACTGCTGTTTTAAGGCGCTCATGCCCTAAAGAAAGTCGGCTATTTCATTACGGTATTTACGTTTTATGCCTTTACGACTTGCGCCTTACGGTTTTTTCGACTTGCGATCTTTCCCGCCTTGCGACCAACGGTTCTTCACGCCTTGCGCTCTCGCGCCTTGCGCCTTACGACCCTATGCCCCATCCTGTCAATCCTGTCTACGTCTTTTCCGTGTCTTCCTTTTCTTTCCGTGTTTCCCGTGTCAAAAACCCATCCTCAGCTATTCTTCAGCCACCTCAAAACCATATACTTCAACAACGCCTTGGGATCCCTCCCCCAGCTAATCTCCCCCCGGACAACCATCTCCTTTGCCGAATGCATCCGCTTGGCCGCCAGGTCGTAGGACACCACTTTCACCTTACCTTCGTCCAGTGCTCCGGCGCCGGTCTTCGCGCACTCTTCCAGATATTCCCGCGCCGGGCTGCTTTTCCTTCCGGGGTCGTGAATCCCCAGCTTCGAGTTGGCGTAAAGCAGATATTTGGCGGCGTGGTAGTCCAGGGCCACTGGATCCATAGAAGCCAGCACGGCCCGGGTCCGCGCCAGCGGCGGGTCCGTGCGGGAGGACAGGCCTACCCAATCGGCCGTAATGATGTTCAGATCCGCCTTGCGGATGGTCTTCAGGTAGGTCCCCACGACCCGGCCGATCATGCCGATCTGGGGACCGGGGGCCCAATGGTTGAAGGGAAAGGAATGGAAGTTGTAATAGTCCCCGGTCAGCTTCCCGCCACTGCCCGGGTCCGGGCCGCCGCTCAGGTCGGAGACGCCCAGGTAATTTTTCACCAGGCTGGTGAAGCCGCAGTAGGTGCTGTGGTGGTTCAGGGCCGCCAGGTTGATGAAACGCAGGGGCCGCCCGGTGTAGGCCCCCTTTTCCCAGACCCCGTTTTTCAGGTCCACCACCGTGCCCCGGTCGGTGGTGAAAACGGAGATAGGTCATGACCGTGGTCCGGGAATCCTTGCCGCTGCACTCGTTGGAGCAGGCGATCAGCGGCGCCTTCCCGGTCCCGTCGCAATAGACATAGCCGTCCCCCTGCCCCGGGCCGTACACCCGCTTCCCGCCCACAGCCACATCGATCCAGTGGACCGTGGAATACCGGTCTCCGTAGCGCTTGCTTCAGCTCCGCCGTCAGCTCGTTATAACTCCCCGCCCCGGCGCCTTCCCCGTTCCGCACGAAAGGCGTTACCAGCCGGCCGAGTTCCAGGGCGCCTTTCCCCGGTGGCAGTTTTCGGCGATCACCACCTCCCCGCTGAATCCGCCCGGCCGTTCCATGATCAGGTCCACCAGGGTCTTCGCCGCCAGCAGGTTGGGCGCTCCCTGGTTCCACCACTGGACGTTGGGCTTGATGACCACCACATCCCGGTCTCCGATCACCGCTCCCACCCCGCCCATCATTTCAAAAACTTTCCGCAGGTTATCCGCCGGGGAGCCGTTCACAGCACGCAAGACTACGGCCGAGCCTTCGCCACTCCCGCCAGACGGCACCGCCGCATTCGACTCTTTATTCAGTAAACCGCTCATCGCCCCGGCACCAACCGCCATACTTTTCAGGAAATCTCTTCGTTCCATGTACCAAGCTCATATTTAGGTTTTTGACACAGAAGGCACGGAATACCACGTCTCCCGTGTCTAAAACCTCACTATCCCTTTCGTCTTTCACCCCTTGCGCTCTCGCGCTTCACGCCTTACGATCTTCTCTTCCTGACCGGTTTCAACCCCCGGAGGAAATCCCGGTATTCATGTTCCGAAGTCAAGGGGACCTCGGCGATGGCCAGGGCCTCCGGCGACGGCAGCCCCCAAAAAACTTTCGGCGGAACGTTGCGGCTGACCACCGTTCCTGCCTTGATCACTGAGCCCCGCCCGATCCGGACGTTGGGCAAAATTACGCAATGCGGACCGACAAAAACATCGTCTTCAATGATCACCTTGCCAAACCCATTTTCGGTCCTTCTTGGCCCCCAATAAAAATGGGTAAAAATGGAAGTCCTCAGGCCGATGGAACAGTTGTCCCCAATCCTCAACGCCTCCGGATGCAGTTCGTCGATATAGACATACTGGCTGATCCAGACGTTCTGTCCGATCGTCACCCCACGCCTACGGTGCAGCCAAGGCCGCAGATTCCCACCCCCCGGAGCGATGGAAGCCAGTTTATTCAGGATATGGTTTCGAATATTAATTAGCATTTTCTATTTAAAAAGCATTAGAATACGGTCTTGCCATAGACAGGACTGGATCCCGCTTGCAGCGGGACGACCTGCCGCTTCCCTACCGGTCAGGCCCTTCGGGCGCTAAAATCTCGGCATTACTGAGATCTATGGTTACACCGAGAGGCTAATTCGCGATAGCGATGACTGTTTTTCCCTGGCCCCGTCTTTGTTGGGGCCAGGTAAATATAATTCGTCCAGTAGTTGTCTGTATAGTCTGTGGCAAAAAGGGCTTTTGACTACTTTTTTCGCCGCGGAGGCCCGGAGAACACAGAGGAATTATTTTTTCCTAAAATCGGGAGATGCCGATTTCAGGAAACTCCTCGGCCTGCGGGGAATGAATTACATTTCGACAAGGATGATCGGTCTAAAACTTTTTTGGTAATCCGGCTTGTTTGAGGACCGCGTTGGCCGTATGGCGAGCGACGGGTCAAAATTTCGAAGGGAACCTCTTTCCCCTCGTCGGATCCATTGGCTTCCAGCAGCTCAGGGATCATGACTTTCAGCTTGTCAACCAAGCCTTCCAGAGTATCCCCTTCAGTTGCCAATCCAGGCACATCGTCGCTGCTGGCTACCCAAACCCTCGCTTCATCGTCCCATTCGGCTCTAACAAAGAGCGGCTTGACTTTCATATTCAACCCCTTCTTTTTATTCTACAGATTCTATCTCAACGCATTGAGGAACAAAAGACGATTTTCTCGCCCGCTTTGCTCGAGTTCGCGGAGGGCGCAGAGAAAGACGAATTATTTTATGAAAAATCGGTGAGAGGCCGATTTTTCCTAATCCCGCCGGCGGCGGGACCTTCGGCCAAGGTAGGTGGTTGCGCGGGGATAGGCCTCATAAAACAAATCTAAGCGGCGAACTTGATTACTTCCAACTCTGCGGCGTTATCAATTCTTAAAAGTAGTGCGTCTACACGGCGCATTACCTTATCTTCAAGTAAATATTCGCTGCATCGCTCACATTGAATCACCGGCAAGCCCTTCAAGACCACAATGGTTATATCCGTAACCTTGAATGGTAGGTCGGTCACCACCGGCTTCATTGTCGACCCGCAAACCTGACATTTCATGTAAGCACCCTCCTTCGTTTAAAATCCTCCTCCCATTCATCCGCCGCGGGATAATAGGCGGTCACTATTCTAACATTATCTCCATCTACATCCGCGGCCAAAAGTATGTGAAAAGGCTTCCCTTGATATTCGGCATAAACCAAATAGCTGGGAAGATATTTGTCTGTTGGGTACGATTCTATAATTTCATAACCAGGCCAAGACTCAATAATGGACTCTCGGGAAATATACCTCCCTTTCAACCGCATATTAACATGATAGGTCCAAAATATTCTCCCCTCCCTCACACATCGCTGTAGGAAGGTCAAAGGATTATTTGGAAGGAGAGTTTTCATTAAATATATTAAACGCTTTTTGTCAGCGAGTGTCAAGAGGCCTAAGCGAAGAAAGCCATGGGCCACGGAGACAGGAGAGCACAAAGAAATTTTAGCATCACACAAAACAACATTTGTCACCGACCCAACAATACCCGCCGAGGGACAACCGCCGGAGGCTGAGTGGTTTTTCATTGCCGGGAGGAATTTTTTCATGATAAAGCGCCATGATAAAATTCCTGAAGGCCTTCGGCCATTTTTTTTCGCGAAGCGATGAGGCGGTTTTTCATTGCCGGCATCTTTCGGCAATGAAAAAACATCTATTCTCTGCGTTCTCTGTGCGCTCTGCGAGAGATCGTCTTTTGTCTTTTACGCTACGCGCTTCGCGCTCTGCGCTACGCGCCTACTCCAGCAGGTTCTTGGCTTTCTTGGCCTTCACCGCTTCCAACTGTGGGGTCTGATCGAAATCGTTGAACTTCAATGACGCCCTTAAACGCTTCAACAGCTCCGCCCGGCTGATCTTCCCCTTCACATCCCTCAAATGCTTACAGAAGTAATAGGTAAAGGCCCCGTTGTAGCTCCCTCCGATCATGGCGTCGGCGGAGGTCTGGTTGTCGGCGCAACCGGAGAATAAAGACAAATAATCCGGGAGGGCGTCAGGCGCAAGGCGCGAGGGGTTGGAACGGCCACTTAACAGATGCTGAATCGGGAGGTCGTCGTCGACGCGGCAGAGGATGTCTGCGGGGGGAGGGAGGAAGCGGGGCTTAAAGGACAGCACCGGGGGGAGCTGGGACAGGCCCAGGAGCTCCCGGGTGCCGGTGCCGGAATGGCAGGAATCCAGCAGCACCTCCAGGGCGCAGCCCTTGGGCAGGCCGGAGAAGACTTTCCGCAACTCGTCGTCCACGATATAGGTCCCGTCCCAATCCATGTCGTGGGGGCAGAGGATCTCGTCCATTTTGTCCTTCAGCTCGTCCCCGTCCCGGTCCCGGACCTGGGACCCGTGCCCGGAAAAGTGGAACAGCATCCGGTCCCCGGCCTTGGCCCCTTTGACTAGCCACGTCAAACGCTCCATGATGGCCTTCTTCGTCGCCCGATCATCCGTAATGACCCGGATATCGTCAATCGTGAACCCGAAAAACTTAATCAAGCTGTCCCGCACATTGGTCACGTCATTCACGCAGCCACTTAGTCTGAGTTAGCCATTTTATACTTATTAATCCCTACCAGCAAAGCTCGATTAGCCATAAG
>CAVQSS010000007.1:0-267070 GCA_963716045.1 uncultured delta proteobacterium
AGAACAATATGCTGCCCCAGTTGAGCGCCCAGTTGCTCGAAGAAAAGACCTTGACCTTTTTAAAAGATCAAGCCCAAATCACTCATTCATAGAAGCGTTGAGGAATTTTTTATGGCGTTGATACCTATTGTAGTCGAACAGGACAGCCGGGGAGAAAGGGCCTATGATATCTATTCCCGATTGCTCAAGGACCGAATCCTCTTTTTAGGTTCCCCCATCGAGGACTATGTAGCCAATCTGATTATCGCCCAAATCCTTTTCCTGGAGGCCGACGATCGGATAAAGATATCCATATGTATATCAATTCCCCGGGTGGAATTGTTACTTCCGGTCTGGCCATTTACGACACCATGCAGTACATTAAACCGAATATTTCTACCTTGTGCCTCGGACAGGCTTCGAGTATGGGGGCTTTGTTGCTGGCGGCCGGGCTCCGGGACTGCGTTACGCCCTGCCTCACTCCCGAATTCTCATCCACCAACCCTTAGGAGGGTTTCAGGGGCAGGCCACCGATGTGGATATCCAGGCTCGGGAGATTTTGCCCATGCGGGAAGAGTTGAACAATATCCTGGTCCGGCATACCGGGCAGCCCTATGAAAAAATTCAGAAAGACACGGATCGGGACTTTTTCATGACCGGGGAACAGGCAAAAGAATACGGCATCGTGGACAAGGTGATTTCTCAGCGAGAGCTGACCCCGGCGGCGGTCAGTTAACGTTATTGTGTGCTCTCAAAAAGTCCGGGTGAGAGTATCTGTCATACAGAAACACCAAAGGAACTAAACACAAGCCCAAGTCGCCTTACTTTGGCTGACTCCAAACTGAGCCGAAACAGTAAGAGCCATATCGTTCCTCAGGCTCACGAGCAAAGGAAACGACATGGCAATAGGTGACTTTTTGCGAGGTAATAAAGGTCAAGTCAAGGCGGAAAAGAGGAAGGCAGCATGAACAAGAGAGGCAATGACAAGGGCAAGGGAAACGAACTGGTCTGCTCCTTTTGCGGGAAGAACCAGGAGGAAGTCAAGAAGTTGATCGCCGGGCCTTCGGTCTATATTTGCGATGAATGCATCGGCCTGTGCAATGAAATCATCGCCGAAGAGTATGAGAAAGAGGAGGCCCAGGTCGGTGGTAAAGTTCCCAAGCCGGCGGATATCAAAGCTACCCTGGATCAATATGTCATCGAACAGGAAAAAGCAAAGAAGATATTATCGGTGGCCGTTCATAACCATTACCAGCGCATCGACACCAAGATCGACATGGACGGGGTGGATCTTCAAAAGAGTAATATCCTCTTGATCGGGCCCACCGGGTCCGGCAAGACCCTTCTGGCCCAGACCCTGGCCAAAATTTTAAAAGTGCCTTTTACCATCGCCGACGCGACGGCCCTGACGGAAGCCGGTTACGTGGGCGAGGACGTGGAAAATATCATTTTGAATCTGTTGCAGGCCGCCGAATACGATGTGGAACGGGCCAGTCGCGGGATCGTCTATATCGACGAGATCGATAAAATTGCCCGCAAGTCGGAAAACATCTCCATCACCCGGGATGTTTCCGGAGAAGGAGTCCAGCAGGCGCTGCTCAAGATCATCGAAGGGACCATGGCCAGTGTTCCTCCCAAGGGGGGACGCAAGCACCCGCAGCAGGAATTCGTTCGGGTGGACACCTCCAATATCCTATTTATTTGCGGAGGAGCTTTTAACGGACTGGATAAAATAATCCAAGGCCGGTTAGGGGCCAAGGCCATGGGTTTCGGGGCCAATATCCAAAAACGTTCCGAGAAAAAGCGTTTGGGAGAGATTTTAGAGGGGGTCCGGCCGGAAGACCTGCTTAAATTCGGATTGATCCCGGAATTTATCGGCCGCCTGCCGGTCATTGCCACTTTGGATGAACTGAGCGAAGAGGCTTTGATTCGCATCCTCCGGGAACCCAAAAATGCCATCGTTCGTCAGTATCAAAAGCTCTTCCAGTTGCAGGGCGTGGATTTGAAGTTTACCGAGGGGGCCATTAAGGCCGTAGCCCGCGAGGCGCTGAAGCGAAAATCCGGGGCCCGGGGGCTGCGTTCCATCCTGGAAAATTCCATGCTGGACATCATGTTTGAGATTCCCTCCCTGAGTAATGTGCGGGAATGCATCATCAGCGAGGAAGTAGTGTTAACCAAGGAGGCGCCCATACTCCTTTATGAAAACCAGGCCGAATCAGCCTAAAGGAAGTGTTTATGTCGGAAATTATTTCTAAAGATCCGTATCAGCCCCGGGGTCTCAAGCAGATCATCCCCGTGCTGCCGCTCCGAGACATTGTTGTTTTCCCCGGGATGGTGGCCCCCTTGTTTGTGGGGCGGGAAAAATCCATCCAGGCCCTGGAGTACAGCATGTCCCTGGAAAAAGATGTTTTTCTCCTGGCCCAGCGTCAGGCCAAAATAGACGATCCCTCGGAAAGAGAGCTTTACCAGATAGGAACCGTGAGCACGATTCTGCAAATGCTTCGTCTGCCTGACGGGACGGTGAAGGTCTTGATCGAGGGGCGCTATCGGGCCCGGGCCCGGCGGTATCTGCCCAATAAGACCTTCTTTCTGGTGGAAGTGGAGGAACTGACGGATCTCCCGGCCACGGAACCCGAAAGAGAAGCGCTGGTCCGGACGGTCAAGAACACCTTTGAAAATTATCAGAAATTCAACAAGAAAATTCCCCAGGAGCTGGTCCATACCATCAACGGCCTCGATGATCCCAGCCGCCTGGTCGATGCCCTGGTCCCCCATTTAGGAATCAAGTTGGAGCAGAAACAGGAGGTTCTGGAGATCATCCAGGTCAGCCAGCGACTGGAAAAGCTTTACGAATTCATGCGGGGCGAGATTGATATTTTAGAGGTTGAACAGCGCATCAAAGGCCGGGTCAAGAAGCAAATGGAGAAGACCCAGCGGGATTACTACCTGAACGAGCAGATGCGGGCTATTCAGAAAGAGATGGGGGAACAGGACGATTTTAAGAATGAGATCCAGGAACTGGAAAAACAGATTAAACGCAAACGCATGTCCAAGGAGGCCGGCACCAAGGTCCGCCATGAGTTGAAGAAGTTGAAGATGATGTCCCCCATGTCGGCGGAAGCGACGGTGGTGCGCAATTACATCGACTGGCTGATTGCCCTGCCCTGGTTCAACAAAAGCCGGGTGAAGCTGGATATCGACGAAGCGGAAAAGATCCTCAATGAAGACCATTACGGCCTGGAAAAGCCGAAAGAGCGGATCCTGGAATACCTGGCGGTCCAGAGTCTGAACAAAAAAATTCGCGGGCCGATTCTCTGTTTCGTCGGCCCCCCGGGCGTGGGGAAAACCTCTCTGGCCAAATCGATTGCCCGGGCCACGGGGCGCAATTTTATCCGCCTCTCTCTGGGCGGGGTTCGCGATGAAGCGGAAATCCGGGGACACCGGCGGACCTATATCGGGGCTTTGCCGGGGAAGATCGTCCAATCGCTGCGCAAGGCCAAGTCCAACAATCCGGTTTTCTGCCTGGATGAAGTGGACAAGATGAGCACGGATTTCCGCGGCGATCCCTCGGCGGCCCTGCTGGAAGTCCTGGATCCGGAACAGAACTTCGCCTTCAATGACCATTATCTGGATATTGATTACGACCTGTCGGAAATCTTTTTTATTACCACGGCCAACACCCTCTATTCCATCCCCCCGCCCTTGCAGGACCGGATGGAAATCCTCCGCTTGCCGGGGTATACGGAACAGGAAAAACTTCAAATCGCCCGCCAGTTTTTAGTGAAGAAACAGGTGGAGGCCAACGGCCTAAAACCCGAACATATTGAGATCTCCGATAACGCCATTTTGGCGATTATTCGCCACTATACCCGGGAGGCCGGGGTCCGCAACCTGGAGCGGGAGATTGCCTCCCTTTGCCGGAAAGTGGCCAAGGAAGTGGTCAAGAAGGGGATGGATACCCGGGTGGAGATCAACGCCGCCTCCATTCCCAAATACCTGGGGGTCTCCAAATTCCGTTATGGGGAAACCGAAGAAAAGGATGAGATCGGCATCACCACCGGGCTGGCCTGGACGGAATTCGGCGGGGAACTGCTGGTGACCGAGGTAGTGCTTATGCCGGGCAAGGGCAAGCTGATCATCACCGGAAAACTGGGGGAGGTCATGCAGGAGTCGGCCCAGGCGGCCTTGAGCTATGTCCGTTCCCGGGCGGAACGCCTGGGTCTGCCCATCAATTTTTATCAGAAAATGGATATCCATATCCATATCCCCGAGGGGGCCATTCCCAAGGACGGTCCGTCGGCGGGGATCACCATCGCCACTTCCATTGTCTCGGCTCTGCTCAAGAACCCGGTCAAGCGGAAAGTGGCCATGACCGGCGAGATCACCTTGCGCGGTCGGGTCCTGCCTATTGGCGGGTTGAAGGAAAAGTTGATTGCCGCTCAGCGCGGCAGGGTAAAGACGGTAATCATCCCCAAGGAAAATGAAAAAGACCTGAAGGACATTCCCGCCAAGGTTCTGAAGTCCCTGGAAATTTTTCCGGTGGAACACATGGATGATGTGCTTCGGCAGGCCCTGGTGCTGGCTGATCCGGAAAAGCTCTTCAAGGAATTGCCGGAAGGAGAGGCCCGGCCTTTTTATCTGGAAGAGGTCCCGGTTCCCCCGGAGGTGGTGGCGCATTAGAGAACGGACGCCGAAAGGCGCAAAGCGCAGAGACGCGAGAGCGAATTTGAAGCTCGAAACAAATTCATAATGATCAGATCTAAAAATTTGAAAGTTTTTTGTTTTGAATTTTTTGATTTTAGACCTTCGTGTTTGTTTCGGATTTCGGATTTCGAGTTTCGAATTTAGGGTTTCCTATATGTATCTCCTAAAGCATATCAAACTGGATAAGGATTCGATTCTAATCGGCCGGCCCAAGGAGGAGGAATGGACCATCCTGGCCGATCAGGGCTACCGGATGGTGCTGGATATCCTGCCCCCGGAACTGCGGGACAAGGGACTGGCCAAACGGGTGAAGGCGGCCGGGATGAAGTATTCCCCCATCCCGGTGGAGTCCTGCGATCTCGCTTCCTGCCAAATTGATGAACCCTGGGTGGTCAAGTTTTCCCGGTTTATCCGCGGCAGTGATCAATACCCGTTCATCCTCTACACCGATGACGAGACCCTGGGGCTGAGCCTGGTGGTGCTGGCCAACCTGTTTCCCACGGGGGCCTCGGCCGCGGACGTGATCCAAGCCGTTGAAAAATTGGACCGGCCCCTCAAAGGGCGCCCGGATATCAAGCGTTTCCTCACCGAGTATTACCGCCATTACCGCCGGCCCCAAGGCCGCGGCAGCGCCGTACTGCCACCAAAAACCGCATAAGTTCCCTCTTTCCCGGCACTGGATCTCAGCCCGCCGCAATTAACCCAACTTTCGCGATTGAGCACTTTTTGACCTGTAACTATCTGAAAATAGGACCATAGTTTTTTTAGACGGCGGCGGCGCATGGCGCGTTCTTTGTGGACCCGCCCATCACTGCGGGCCAGGACTTACAGTTCGCCCTCCCGGGGCAGCAACCGGGCCTGGACCTCGTCCCGAAGCTGTTACCAGGGTTGGGTCAGGAAGGCTTGTTCGAGTTGGGTCAGTTTTCCCCGAGGGGTTCCGACCAAATAGTAGATTGGCCGGCACTGGTGCGCATGGCCTCCAACTCCGTAGGAATGCCGCGGTCCATGACCCAGACACGATCCGCCTGACCGTCTGAACGCAATCCGATCGTTTGTCCCTGCTGTATCCGTATCGGCGTTTTCCAAGGCCGGGCGGATCGGACTCAAAGTAGGTGCTGGTCAGGTCGTAGAGCAGGATATCGAAGCGGGCCTGGAACAGGGTGGCCCAGCGTTGCGTGAGGTGTGAAAAGAGATCTTTTTTATGGGGCAGCAATTGGTCCAGACAGCGGTAGAGTTTGTCCTTCAGGCGACCCATTGCCGTGGCCGATGCAGTTCCAGGGCATTCAATTAAATCCGGACCGCTTCACAAGCCAGTTCCGGAAGCGCTTGGTCAGCGGGGATTAGAGCCATTTGTTTTCCCCGCCGATTACCCTGCTCCAAGAGGCCTGCTGGCCGACGTTGATCTCGCCGAGATAAAGGACGTGACGTTGGACAACTTGATTATCCACCGTCCGATGATTTTCACGATACTCCAGTAGCGGTGTTATTTCCCGTCTTTGAAACGTCGTTTGACTCGAAGAAATATGCCCCCAATTTACCGTAAACTATCGGCAAATCAATGGGTTAGGTAGGCACTACAAGCGAAATTTTGAATCCGATTACGTAATATCAGATAGTTAGACTCAAATATCGGCCCATTTTAGCCCAATTGGTATCTGAATCGCGAAAGTCGGTTTAGGTTGAACCCTATTAAATTATTGGTTGGGTCTTTTGGATTTTAAGCGGCATTGACGATTTTTTTTATTAGTGATCTTTCGATCTGTGATTGGGCTCCCTAGAGTGGTAATGCCCATGGCTTTTTTTATTTACCAAGTATAAAGTCGTCACTATAAGGGCCAGCAGCAACCCCACCAACACCAGGCTTAGCCAGATTATCCAGTCTTTCCCTTTTTTAATTCTATTTTGCTGGATCTTCTCGGGCTGTTTGTCGAATCCGAATTTTTCCTTTTTTGATTTGGCCGGGACTTGACAGGACTGTAAGACATCATGGAGGCCCCAAACACGGGTCCGGTTCCACAGCGGCAGTCGAAGCAATTGTTGAACATATTTCCTTTTATTTTTTTCCTCTTGGATCCCCTGCCGAGACCCCATTAGTAAAATCCCGGATTCCAGGGCACAATTCCCCGTTACAATCTTATTCCCGTCCCCCAGTGTTGCCCAGGAAAATTCATTATTGGGGGCGAAAGTGATCCGGTAACGACCTAACCGAAAAGTTTCCGTTTTTTTATCCCCAGCCTGTTTAGACACCGATTCTTGGTGAATCCCTGGGTATCCAATCTCTGCCAGCAAGTCCTTCTCGGGCCTTCTTCCAGTACCCACCACATGTAAATGGGAAGCCAGACAGAAGTATCGGGCACGGGTCCAGGGGGGCAGGCTTTTTAACAGGTCGAGAAATTCCCCCTTTAAATAGCCAGACTTCTCCTGCTCAAATTCACCGAGGACGAGAACTTCCCTCTACTGCTTAGAGGATGCCGGCATTAATCCCTTTCTGTCCGAAAGCTCTTTCGGAATGACCATTTGATAAAGGACTTCCCCCTCGACTGAAACCATCTGAACGATCAGCTCATTTTCCTTAACGATTAGATAGGTAAATCCATGTTCAACTGATAGGAATAGTGCCCGAGGCCCCTGGTTTTTTACCGGGCGAAGAGTACTGGACGCTCCGGAGACCACCAACGGCAGCCCGCAGTCGGCTTTAAGCACCTGCAGACTATGCTCATGGGATGAAAGGTATATGTCGGCCCGGCCGCAGAGCAGCGGGAGAACATTTTTAACCATAAAGTCAGTATCCCCGTGGTAACCATAGGCGTGTATATGTTCGTGGCCCATGACCAGTTTCCAGCGGCCCTGCGAATTCTCCAGTTCCTGGCGGAGCCACGATTTTTGAACCAGGGATCCGGGAAAGGAATTGGTGTTGAGGGCTATGATTTTAAGGTCATCCCAGGTCACTGAGTAGACATCGGAAGGCATCCGCCAGAATTTTGACCGGCGACTATATTCGATTTGAGCTTTCCAGTTGAACATTGCTCCCTTACGGCCCCAGTCATGGGCCCCGAGGATTGCGAAAAATGGGATCCCTATTCCAGCATAGGGTCTTTCAAACTTTTCAATGAACTGCGGGTCGTCGACCGACCGGACCCCCACCGGTTGAAAATTATCCCCCAGCATGAGCCCTAAGTGGCATCCCTGCTCGACGCAGAATTTTTCCATGGCCCGGGCTACCTTCATCTGACCCTCATCGCCGGTCCCGCTGTCCCCGAAAGCGATAATCCTAATCCCTTTCAATGCCTTTTCCTGCTCGGATATTCCCATAGATATATCCCGGGGAATGACGATGGAAGCAGGCTGTTCCTTAATCGGTTCATTAGGAAGAGTAGCCGCGGCTTCAGAAAAGCCCGTTAACCAGCCAACGGTTGATAAAGTAATTATAATTAAAACGGCAAAACGCATAGAAAACCTTACGGCATGGGCGGGCCTGTGACCCGCCCCGAAAGAGATTGAGGGTGGTTAATGATTAATCAAATAACTCTCCCAGAAAAGATTTTTTTCGGTGCTTTTTATCACCGTGACCGTGTTGATCGTAATTTTCCCTATGACCGTGTTGACCATAATTTGCCTCATGATACGGCTGAGGGGTTTGCAGCGGAGTTTGCGGTGCGGGTCCCGAATGGGCGGGCGCCGATCGTTCGATAATTTTATCTAGTTCCCCACGATCCAGCCAGACACCCCGGCATTGAGGACAGTAGTCAATCTCGATCCCCTGCCTTTCCGACATGACCAAATCAACACTACAAGTTGGACATTTCATTATACTTTCCTCCTGTCAGTGGAATATCTTAACATCCGTCAGATGTTAAATTCCTGGCCAAGAACCAGGTCTTGACCAAAAAAATTGATTTTCTTATCTCGACCGGTGAGGCCAATCATATCCATTCCAATTTTCGGCAATCACTTATTGTGGAATGGTCCCCTGGTCGTCGTCAAACTGGCCCTGATCAGCCATTTTATGGCAGGCAATACAGTTGGAAAAGGAACCGATGGATTTCCGCTTAAATACCTCCGGAGCAATTTCCCGGTGTTCTTTTACGATATAGGGAACCTCGGTTATTCTAATAGGAGATCGGCCTCCCAGGCTGCGCAAGATTTTCCCGGCTTTTTTGCTCCCGGACCGGTCGGCGGCGTTTTCTATTAGATAGTTGCCAATTTCCTGCCTGGAAGCGTCGTCCAGCGTAAGCGATTCCCCGAAATGATTACTCACACGGGTCACGATGTCCTTCCAGGAGGACGCCGGAAGCAGATCCGGGGGATAGGCAAAATGACAACCGCTGCAATTCTCTTTATAGGTCTCGTTGACTACCCGCGGCTGATGTGCTAACCGATTATGTTTCGGTGCCTGGTTTTGTTTATGCTCCTTATCTTGGGCAAAGATCAATCGCCGGCCGTGATTCTTTTCTTCATGGTCGTGCTCCTCCAGGAAAATAAATCCGGCCACCCCAAGCGATAAGGCGAGACAAAGAACGGCAGCCGCCCAAATGAATTTCTTATTTTTTTTCATAGGGTACCTCCTCCCCGGCAATTAGAGAAATATTCTATCGCCCTGGAAGCTCGAAAATGATTACGATCAAAAAAATATTGAAAAAAAAGGAACTAAAGAAGGTTTTCGGGGGGTTTGATGATAGAAAAAGTGGGCGAAAAAGTTTTGGAAACAAGCAGTTGCCTGGTTTCCGGAGAGGAGGTTAGGGAGGGAAGGGAATAACCGCATGGATTGGCGGCCGTTTCATAAAGACAGAAATGACAAGAGGCGTTCCCGTGTGGGACAGATAATTCAGGTTGGCTTAATGGTAAGGTGCCTTTGCCCGCATTGGGAGTTACTAAATCAAAGGAAAGGTTTTCCTGCCCGGCGAAGGAATTCCCTAAACAATTGGCGCAGCCAATGCTATCAGGAATAGAGCCGAAGAAGTAGCAAAATAAAAAAAGGAATATGAAAAACTTTTTACCCATAAAAATATCACTCCACCGATAATGATTATAGGTGAAAGTTCTCTTTAAAGTCAAGAATTATTAAAAAGGCAGGGATATGAGAGACCATAGCCTCAGGCCATTCCAAGGCATCAAAAGCCTTTTCCTGCCGGTTGTTCTTGGATTGTTAATGCGCCCTGGTCTCATCCGGGAGATAGATCAATCGGTCTTGGGAAAAGGAGGCCCGGATGATATAGCGAGCAAGGTTTCCCAGTACCCCCTTCTTCTATGATAGATTCTGACGCCACAGAATAAATGAAATCCCTGCGAAATACCCATTATTTTAAGAGAGCTCCCACCCGTAACGTCAGCCCCTCCACTTTTTGAACAAAGACTCTATCACCGGGAGAGAAAGATAGATCGCTCACGGCTTTCCAGAGTTCCCCGTTTACAAAAATATATCCTTCGTTCTTCTCCCACTTTTTGACCTCACCGGTTCCCCCAAAAGATTCGTTGGTCCGTAAGCTGATTTTTTCTTCCTTTTTATAAAAAGGTAGACCAGGGGAAAAACGACATGTTCAACAAACTCGAAGACAATAAAAGCAATTATCAGGGCTATAATAAGTTCTTCCATTGTTTTTTGACTTCACCCCTACAAGATCGAACTTGCCAGCGATCTAAAGACAGGGATCGATTTCAGAGGGAGGAATTGCTGGGAATTGTCTGGTTGGGAATCTCCAGTAATATTGGAAAATTGTCCATCGGGTCCGGTGCCCGGCCCAAAGTTGGCTGTCGGCGAAGGCTATGCCCGGGTTGGGGATCGTGTGACATATAAGAGCAGCCTTTTTTAGGCTCTCCTCCATGCGCTGGCCTCCCTAACGGTTGTGGTGGCGAAACTGGGAGAAGGGTTACCTGCTTATATTTGCCTTAGATTGGAATGGATTATACACCGTTTCGGAAATAGTAAATAGGGTGAATTTGGCCCTTGGAGTGGCCATTCACTTAGGGGTTCCACGAATGATTGACGTTTGAACTCTTCCGTTCTATTCAAAATGAAGATTTGAGGATTTCAGGAAGAAACATATGCCCCGCCTCGATGAGGCGATTGCCGGAACAGGCCTTGTCCAAGGGGCTTTCGCGTGGCGGCTACTCTTCCCGGAAGACTTCTTCACGCTTTCGGTAGAGTGCGGGAAGGGCAAAAACAATAATCGCCAGCACGGCGAGGCCGAGCAGGGTCGCGCTGATCGGACGGGTGATAAAGACCAGCGGATCGCCGCGCGAAAGCAACAGGGCGCGGCGCAGATACTCTTCCATCATCGGCCCGAGAATGAAGGCCAGCAGCATGGGCGCAGGCTCGCAGTCCAGCTTGGTGAACAGGTACCCCAACAGGCCGAAAAGGGCCATGAGATAGATATCGAACTCGGTGTTCTTCAGGCTGAACACGCCGATGCCGCAGAAGACCAGGATGGCCGGGAAGAGGAGATGGTAAGGAATCATGATGATCCGTACCCACATGCCGATCAGGGGCAGGTTGAGGACGATCAGGAACAGGTTGCCGATCCACATGGAGGCGATGATGCCCCAGAAGAGGGCCGGCTGCTCGGTAATCACCGAGGGGCCAGGCTGAATGCCCTGGATGATCATGGCCCCGACCATGAGGGCCATCACCGGATTGGACGGGATGCCCAGGGTCAGCATGGGGATGAAGGAGGTCTGGGCGCCCGCGTTGTTCGCCGACTCCGGCGCGGCCACGCCTTCGATGGCGCCGGTGCCGAACTCCGCCCCGTGCTTGGAAATTTTTTTTTCAATGGAGTAGGCGGCAAAGGCCCCCAGGATGGAGCCGCTGCCGGGCAGGATGCCCAGGGCCGAGCCGATGGCCGTTCCGCGCAGGATGGGGGCGACCATCCGTTTCCAGTCCTCCCGGGTCGGCAGCAGGCTGGTGATCTTAGTTACCTCAGCGGTCCTGTCCTCTTCGCGCTCCAGGTTGCGGATGATCTCGGCCAGGCCGAACATGCCCATGGCCACCACCACGAACCCGATGCCATCGGCCAGGTTGGGGATGCCGAAGGAGAACCGCTGTGCGCCGGAATTGACATCCGTACCGACTAGCCCCAGGAGCAGGCCGAGGATAACCATGCCGACGGCATGCAGCAGCGATCCCTGGGCCAGCACCACCGAGGCCAGCAACCCGAGCACCATCAGCGAAAAATAATCGGCAGGTCCGAATTTAAGCGCCACTTCGGCCAGCGGCGGCGCGAACAGGGCGAGGAGGACCGTGGCGACCGTGCCCGCGAAGAAGGAGCCGACGGCGGCCGTAGTCAGGGCTACGCCCGCCCGCCCCTGACGCGCCATTTGATAGCCGTCCAGTGTGGTGACCACCGAGGCCGCTTCCCCGGGCACATTGACCAGGATGGACGTGGTGGAACCGCCATATTGGGAACCGTAGTAGATGCCGGCCAGCATGATCAGGGCCGAGACCGGCGGCAGGGTGAAGGTGACCGGCAGCAGCATGGCGATGGTCGCAGTCGGCCCGAGGCCGGGCAACACGCCGATCAGCGTGCCGAGAAAGACGCCTATAAAGCAATAGAGCAGATTCAGCGGGGTGATGGCGGTCGTGAGACCCAGTCCGAGGTTGCTAAGAAGTTCCATAAGGTCTGCCTGTCGGCATCGGCCGGTCAGCCCCCTAACCAGGGGCCGACGACGGGAAGCGGGATCCCCAGCCCCTTCAGAAAGATGAGAATACAAAATCCCGTGAGCAGGAGGGCCAGGGCGATCGCTGCCGGCCAACGGAATAGGCGGCTGGCATAGCCGCTCCCGATGACCAGGACGGGCATGGCGACGATCAGACCGGCCCCGCGGACGGTAAGGCCGAAGAGGAGCGTGGCGCCGGTGACCAGCAGGAGCCCCTTGAAAGTGAACCTGCCGACCGGGGTGCCCGGCCGGATCAGTGAGCGGATCAGGGAAATGATGCCGATCACGATCAGGATGATGCTCAGGATGCTGGGGAAGAAGGCCGGGCCCATCTTGCGGGCCGTTCCGAAACCGTAGTCACGGGCGATGATCAGGGCGCCCGATCCAAAGGCGATATAAATGATGCCGGTCCAGAAATCTTTCGGATTGCCCAGAGGCATTACCGCCAAGCTCCTCGGTTAGTCCGCGTAGACCCCGGCCTTCCTGATGATCGGCCCCCATTTGTCGATTTCGGCCTTCAGATGGGCTCGCAGCGCTTCCGGCGTGGCCCGCTCCTTGGACGCCGGAACGGTGCCCAGTTCAACAAAGCGTTGCTTCAACGTGGGATTGGCCAGCGCCATCTGCAGGGCTTTGGTGATCTTTTCCACCACCGGTTTGGGTGTCCCTTTGGGCACGTACAGGCCCTGCCAGACCGAGATCTCGAAGTCCCGCAATCCGGCCTCCTGTATTGTCGGCACCTCGGGCAGCGCCGAGACTCGCGTTTTGGTCGTCACGCCGTAGACCTTGATCCGTCCGGCCTTGATCTGGCTTACGGTGTTGCTGGTCTGGTCGCACATGAAGTCCACTTGACCGCCCAGTAGGTCGTTCATGGCCGGCCCCGTGCCCTTATAGGGAATGGTGGTGAGGTCCGTTTGGATCGCGCTCATGAAGAGCATGCCGCACAGGTGGGAGGCGGCCCCCAGTCCGGCGTTGGCCAGGTTGATCTTTTCTTTGTTGGCTTTGACGTAGGCAATCATTTCCTTAAGATCTTTGGGCGGAAAATCCTTCCGGGCCACCAGGGTCATAGCCACGTCGCCTACCAGGCCGATGGGTTCGAAATCCCTGATCGTGTCGTAAGGCAGCTTGCGATAGAGGGCGGGAGCCGTTGAAAATCCGATATGGTGGAAGAAGACCGTGTACCCATCCGGCGGCGAACCGGCCACCCGGGCGGCAGCGATGGTGCCCCCGGCGCCGGCCACATTTTCGACGATCATCTGGGTTTTGAGCGCTTCGCCCATGTACTGGGCCAGCAGTCGGGCGGTCGTGTCAGTCGGGCCGCCGGCAGAGAAGGGCACGATGATGGTGACCGGTTTGGAGGGATACTGTTCCGCCATGACTTGGGACCCACCCAACAGGATCAGAATTAAAAACAAATTCAGGATTCTTTTCATCACAACCTCCTCCTCGCAGTTTATTAGGTGCGCCTTATTGGCCTCAGACTTAATGGTGGGGCATGTTTTCGCACTTACTCGAAACGATCTCCCGGCAAGCGTTAGGCGCCGATATCCGGTATCCGCACTCCCCTTAAAAATTCGGCGTCCTTTTCCGGAAGCTGGGTGTTGATGTACATGCCGGAACCCAGTTCAAAACCGGCCGCTTTGGTCAGACGGGGGACAATGGCCAGGTAAAAATGGAAATACTCGATATTCCCTTGGGGGTCGGGGAGGGAGCGCAGGACATAGTTGTAATCCGGGTCGTCCAGGCCGTAATAAAGCCGCTGCAGGGCCTGCTGGACGGCCGAAGCCATATCCAACAGTTCCGCTTCGTTCAGGGCGTCAAAGGAGGCCATGTGCCTTCGCGGAAAAATCCAGGTATGGAACGGGGTGAGGGCCGCGTAGGGCACGAAGGCCACGAAATGTTCGGTTTCCAGGATGATCCGGCCCTGGTCCTTCAATTCCTCGGCCAGAATCCGGCAGTATAGGCATTCGCCGGTATCGTCGTGGTACTTCTGGGCCTCTTCGATGCGGTAGCGGATCTGCGGGGGAATGACCGGGGTGCCGACGATTTGGGAATGAGGATGCTCCAGCGAAGTGCCGGCGGCCGCCCCGTTGTTTTTAAAGAGGATCACCATTTTAACCCGGGGATCCTCATAAAACTTTCGGTACAAGGCCCGATAGGCCTGAAAGATGTCTTGCATCCCCGATAAGGGGATAACGGCCGGAAAGCCATTATGGAGGGGATTCTCGATAATCACGTCGTGGAGACCGACTCCGGTCATGGTCCGTTTGATGCCGTCTATCTGGCGTGACAGTTCCCCCTCCCGGGACAGGGCCGAGAATTTATTGGGGATCGACCGCACCTTCCAAGAATCGGCTGTGCCGAGGCGGTAGGTCTCCGCGGGGGTGAGGTTTTCGTGACCGGGGCAGAACGGGCAAAACTCTTTAAAGGCCGGCAATTGCCCCCGTTCCACATTTTTTTTTATGAAATCCTCAGGGCGTTTGGCCCGTTCCGGGGCCATAATGACCCAGTCCTTGGTCACCAGATTGAAACGCAGTTCGGGCATGGGTTCCTCGTTGATGATGTTCACCGCGGAGACGCAAAGGACGCAGAGGTTGAACTTTCTTCAACCGACGGGAGATGCCGCCGGTTGAAATACACCCCGGATTTCAAAGGCTGACGCTCTGCACCCAGTGCTTCGCGATCAGTTATTCCACGATAAATTATATTATATAGAAGGGAAAAGCCATTGAAAAGCAGTAATATGGAGGATAAAGGGCTTGGGGATCCCCAAAGGATCCCCCCTATTCACTACTGAATCAGTTAAGGGACTTGGTACTTACGGTGCCAAACACTTCATCCACATAAAGGGTGCAAATAATTTTTTGCCGATTGTTGCAGTGTAAGGTCTTAGGGTTCAATTCCAGCCAAAGGCAATGCTGACATTGGGGGTCAGGCATTTTCAGGTTCAGGCAAGGCATCCACTCCCGGGCTTTTTCCTCCATAACGGGTTTCCCTCCCTTTATCTTGTATCTGAGGTTTCTTTACTATACAAGATGTGGGGTGTCAAATAAATTATACGCCCCCAGAATAGAATCCCTGCCGCTATTTTTGGTTAGGTTCTTCGCTTGAAGGCTCAACCGGGGGCAGGCCCTCTTGGGGAGGGGCCGGAAGGCCTCCGGAATTCTTTATCCAACCTTTTAGATTCCTTTCGCAACTTGATGATTTTCCAGGAGGAATTTTTAAGTGATGGGTCCCGGACGACAGGGTGGAGCCCTGCAGTTCCACGTTAAGTTCTTTGAGTTCTTTATAAAACGATCCGCAGCCGCGGGCCAAATCCCGAAGGTGGACCGGGTGGGGCAAATAAAAGGTTACCAGATCAAAGGCTTCGGGGGGGTAGCCATACCCGTCCGGCAGTTGGTATCCGTAGCTTGCCGGGTCGCTTAAGATGACTTTGGCCGCCAGAATACGAAAAATATAGCGTTCGGTTTCCTGGGGCAAATCCAAACGGTAATAATCGTTTTCTCCCTGCTGGCTGATTTCCTCCTTAACTCGTTCTTCCCCGCAATTGTAGGCCGCCATGGCCAGAGTCCATTTGCCGAAGAGATTATGTAGCAATTTCAAATAAGACAGGGCCGCCTCGGTGGATTTGGCCAGGTCCAACCGTTCGTCGAATTGGGAATTCTTACGCAGATTAAATCGTTTGCCGGTCTTCTCCATAAATTGCCAGTGGCCGGCCGCCCCTTTGTTGGAAAAGACCACGGGGCGCATGGCGCTTTCGGCAACCATGAGGTATTTCAGGTCGTCCGGCATCCCTTTGGCCTTCAACTGGCTTTCGATAAAAGGAAAAAAACGGGTGCTGCGTTTGAGCAACAGGAAAACCTGTGCCCGGTCGTATACGGCCATGGTGAATTCCCGGTCCATCATCTCCCAGAATTTACGATCATGCAGCGGAACCGGTTCCCCGCAAAGGGTCAGGTTGGTCGGGAAGCTGTAGTATGGCTGCTGGGCCTCCAGGGAAAACGGAAAGAGGAGGGTGGCCACGAAAAGAAAGGGCAACAAGAAAAGCCTGTTTTTGGGCATGTTTATTCCTGACTGGCGGAAGCGTTGAAGTGGTCGAAGCCCGTTTCTTTCAGGATTCGGACCCTATTGGAGAATTTAATAAATATTTTTTGGCCGGGAATGATTTCCCCGATCGGGTACAATGGGCGCTTAAATTGTTCCCTAACCCCGGTTTCCATCTTTTTTACCAGACCCTTCGGGACAGAAAAGAGCAATTGATAATCCTCTCCGCCCGTCAAGGCCAACTGCAACGGAGAGGTTTTGAGCGGGTCGGCGGCGGCCTGGAGGGCCGGGGAGAGGGGGATTCGGTCCGCGTCCAGTAAGGCGCCCACCCCGCTGGCCCGGCAAATATGCCGGAGGTCGGTTGCCAGCCCATCGGACAGGTCTATCATCGCCCGCACCAACCGCCGACGGACTAAAAAATGGCCTAAGGCGACCTCGGGCTGCGGGTTCTGATGGGCCTTAATAAGTTCGCGAAGGTGCCCTGGTCTTAAGAGGGCTGAATGCTCTTGGAATTTCGTCAACAGCCTGAATCCCGCCGCGGATTGACCCAGGCAGCCGCTGACGTAGAGGCGGTCGCCGACTTTGGCCCCGGAGCGGTAGGCCGGATTTTCGGCGGCTTCCCCGATCACAGTTAGGCCGATAGAGATTCCCTGGGGCGACTGGTGGGTGTCTCCCCCGGCCAGGGCGACGGAAAATTTTTCGGCCTCTTCCTTAAGTCCTTTGATAAAAGGAGGGAGAAAGCCCCGGGGGACCGGTTTGGGCAGTCCCAGATTTAGAAAAGCATAGCGGGGAATCCCCCCCATGGCGGCGATGTCGCTCAAGTTGACGGCCAAACACTTTTTCCCCAGACGGTAGGGCGGATTGGTTTCCAGTCGAAAGTGGACCCCTTCCACCAGGGCATCGGTGGTGACCAGCCAGTTCCGTCCCCCGGAACGGAACACCGCGCAATCGTCTCCGATCCCCTTGATGAGTCCGGGGGCCGGACGATCGAAAGCCCGGTGAAAGGAGGCAATAATATCTTTTTCGTTCACCACGTTTCGGGTCAGGTCGGAAAATCGGGGAGGACCGACTTAGTTAACGATTTCCAGGGCGTTAAAAAAATATCCCATCTCATAATGGGCCGTCTCCGGAGCGTCGGAGCCGTGGACGATGTTCTGTTCGATACTGCCGGCATAGTCGGCCCGGATGGTCCCAGGATCAGCCTTCCGGAAGTCGGTGGCCCCCATGAGCTTCCGGTTTTTCTCGATGGCCCCTTCGCCTTCGAGGATCAGGACCACGCAGGGACCGGAGGACATGAAGTCGGTCAGGCTGTCAAAGAAAGGCCTTTCCTGATGCACGGCGTAAAACCCCTGGGCCTGCTTCTTGGTCAGGTGAATCATTTTCAGGGCGGCGATCTTCAGCCCGTTGGTCTCAAACCGTCTCAGCACTTCGCCGATGAGCCCTTTGGCCACGCCGTCGGGCTTGATAATTGATAGCGTTCGTTCCATGAGATTCTCCTTTGCCGGTAATATTCTATTTGCAGGGAGTCTAAGGAAAAACCGGAAGGGTGTCAAGTTGAATGGCTAACAAAGGCCCCGATCATCTTCCGAAATTCCCCGGAAAAGACCATGATGGCCTGGTTGCGGTTTTCGAGGTTCAGGGCGGCATCCAGGGAGGCCGCCGTCAGGTTTTGTTCCAGGGCCCGCTTGGTCAGCTTGAGGCCGCCCACGGTCTTGGCGGTCATCATCCGGGCATAGGAGAGGGCGGCCTCCAGGAGTTTTTCGGAAGGGGCCACCCGACTGACCAGTCCGATCTTTTCCGCCTCCTCTCCGAAAACTTTCCGGCCGGTAAGCAGGATGTCCGAGGCCCTGGAAATCCCCACCATCCGCGGCAGGAGAAAGGAGCTGCCCATCTCCCCGCCCGACAGCCCGATGTTGATAAAGGAAGCCACGAAATAGGCTTCGGGGGCGCAGACCCGGATGTCGGCGGACAAGGCGATGGCCATTCCCCCGCCGGCCGCCGCGCCGTTAACCGCGGCGATCACCGGCTGGCGGATTCCGCGCAATTTCAACACCAACCCTGAATACTTTTCCTGGACCAGCCGCAGAAAGGCCTCGGGATCGGCAAAGGCTTCGGTTTGCGCCCGGGTGACGATCTCCTTCAGATCCGCCCCGGCGCAAAATCCCTTTCCTTCGCCGGTAATGATCAGCACGCGGATGGCATCATCTCGGTCGAGGTTTCGCAGCAGGTCGTCAAAGTCATCGAGCATGCGGTCGTTGATGGCGTTCAGCCGGTCCGGGCGATTCAGGGTCACGAGACCGATCTGCGGCTCGATTTCCTTATAGGTAATCGTTTCAAAGATGGATGAGGACATGGTCATGTAGGTCTCCTGTTGGTCCATATAGCGGTAATAACAGTTTCAGTTCTAACATAGAGTAAGAATCAGACACGAAAAGATAAATAATTAATAATCAACAATTATTAAGGGTCTCATAATTGTCTGTACATACCACCGACCGTCATCCCCGAGTGTCTTTGTCGGGGATCCAGAATCGTTACCAGACCGGGGCTGGATTCCCGCCCAGAAGCGCTGCGGGAATGACGATAAGAGAACCTCGAGATAGTCGGTTCTATTATGAGACCGTTAATAATTGTTAACCGGTTAGGCTTTATTACCTATTAAACCCTCCAAGGCAGCAAGCCCTTCATGGTCCTGCCAATCTGGTGCAGCCAGGTTTGAGAGTAGATGTAATTCACCATCAGCCCGCAGGATTCGTCCAGACCTTTCGCAGAACGGTTGGCCCCGAAGTGGATGTTGGTGGGGCTCACCGTGGCGCCGTTGCCGAGATGAAAACTGGCTACCGGGTTCAAAGGTTGTCCCCGTTTGTTTTTTTCCTGGGTCAGGTAAAAGTAGGCGATGTCGATCAGGGGTTTCCGGATGAGGCTGGAAAACTCTCCTTGTTCAATCCAATCCGCACGGTTTAACGCCTGATAGAGTGCCTCCAGGAGATCGCCCGTTTCCTGACCGGTAATCCGGCAGCTCTGGTCCAAAATGGTGGGCCAAAGCTTTTCCGGGAAAAAGTTTTTCAAACGTTCGGGGGTAAGCGTAAAATGAACCGGCTCTCTCTGGAGGAACGGTTTTAAATAACGTTCCCAGAAGCCCGGGATAGGACTCAGGGTGGCATACGTCTTAATACCGGGGTTGTCCCTTTTTAAGGCCTCCACCACCTGGAAGATCAGGACCTTGCCCAACCCCAGACCGGCCAGGCCGTTCTGGGTGTTGTTGATGGAATAGAAGATGGCCGTATCGGGTGCTTTGACCCGCTCCGGAGAACCACTCGCTTCACCAAGTATTTCATGGATGGACCGAGTCAGACCCCGGGTCAGGGCCACTTCAATGAAGACCACCGGCTCCTGAAGCATAGCCTGGTGATAAAGAGCAAAGCAGCGGTGGTCGGCCCCCAGACGCCGGCCCATTTCTTCCAGACTGGCCATGGGATGGACCAGATCGTGGTCTTTCATGAACCGGATCTGACGGTAGGGGGAATCCTGGGTGATTTCTTGAAGGACCAGCAGTCCCTGTTGAAACCACAAATTAAAAAGGGTGGCGACGTCTTCGTCCAGGTATTCCAGATTCAAGCCGGTTTGCCTCTGCGCGGCCAACAGGTCCACCCGAAAATCCAGTAGAAATTTCAACCCTCCGGGAAGATTCAGGAAAGGCGCGAAGAGTTTTCGGTAAGGGGATTCGATTTTTCGGCGCAGTTCGACCACCTGTCGATGCCAGTTGTCGGAGCGGTCATCCGGAACGGCCAGCAGGGACTCCAGGTTCGGGGCAAGCTGTTTTCTGGAAATATGAAAAGCCAGGACCAGCGCTTCAAAAAAGGACCCCCGATCATCCCGGTTCACTATAACATATTGGTTTTGAAATTCCTTAAGCAGGTCAAGGGAAGGTTCTTTTAGAATTTGGATTTCCTTCAGCAGAACGATGAGTTCCTTGATCTTTTTATTGGCGGCTCGATCCGGCATCCTTGGTCCCTATGCTTTTAGAAGGTTGGCGGCTTCTTTTTGGGTTCGATTGCAGAAGGGAGTAATGTATTATGGACTCGTCTTGTTGTCAACTCCGGTTTAAATCCAGCCTTGACCTCTTCTATAAATTGGTGCATTATTAATAAAAAATGAGTCATAAAATGGTTCACAGAAAACAGAGAATAGCACAAAATTGAACCACAGGGGGGAAAGATGAAATCAATTACTATACATCAGTTGGATGATACCACTACCCGAATGGTCGAAGCCCGGGCCAAATCTGCCGGGCAAAGTCTCAACAAAACCGTTAAAGCGCTGCTGGAGCAGTCCCTGGGTATGCGGCCGCCGGAGGACCATCGCCATGCCGATGATTTCGCCGAGTTCTTAGGTGTTTGGGAAAATTCGGACCTCAGGGAGTTCGAACGATGCACCGCGATACTCCGTTCCGTCAACGAAGAGGATTGGCAATGAAACGCATTCTCCTGGATACCAGCGCCTATACCGCCCTGTTGACCGGCGATCAGGATGTTTTTCGTTTGCTGGCCGGAGCCGAAACTGTCTTCCTGTCGGTAATCGTCCTGGGGGAGCTGTACGCCGGATTTCGCGGGGGGCGGCAGGAGCGGAAAAACCGGGAGGTCTTAGCCTCCTTTCTGGCCAAACCGACCGTAAAGATTTTGCCGGTTATGCAGGATACCGCCGAAATCTTCGGGCGGGTAAAAGATTCCCTACGCCGGTCCGGCACGCCTATCCCCATTAATGATGTTTGGATCGCTTCCCAGGCCATGGAAGCCGGGGCCCAGGTGATCACCTATGCTCGGCATTTTAATAAGGTTAAGGGGTTGATCTTATGGGATAAGATATAAGGAGACCGAATTTTGCCGACCGATCATTTGTTTCCCGGAGTGGACGGAGACTTTCATTACCTGGACTGGGGGGGAGAGGGCCCGCTGCTGCATCTGGCCCACGCCACCGGCTACTGCGCCGGGGTCTATACTCCTCTGGCTGAAAGGTTGACTGCTAAACTGAGAGTGTTGGGGATGGATGACCGTGGCCATGGGAAGACCTCGGTCTTGGCCGACCCTCGGAAATTAAAGTATTGGACCCTGTTCACGGAGGATCTGGCCGCCTTCATTCGAACGCAGGGGCGTCCGATAGTGGCCCTGGGCCACTCCCGGGGCGGGACGGTCAGCCTGATGCTGGCCGTGCAATACCCGGAACTGGTGCGCGCGCTTATTTTGATTGATCCCACCATCCTGCCTTATTCCTGGATGTGGTGGTGGTACCTGGCCAAAAAAACGGGTGCGGCTCGTTTTGTCCCCATAGCCTACCGAGCGGCCGGAAGACGCCGGGTCTGGCCGGACCGGGATACGATTTTTCAATCCTATCGGCGCAAAGAATCCATGAAACGGTGGGATGAAGCCTTCTTGAGGGCCTATGTGGAAGAGGGAACTGTCCAAACGGCTGACGGTCGGATAACCTGGCGTTGCGATCCCGCCTGGGAGGCCCGCTGCTTCGCCGTCTGTCCCCATGACGTCTGGCAATTCGTTCCCCAGGTCCGTTGCCCGACCCTGGTTATTTATGGCCGGGAATCGGACACTTTCCTGAAGCCGGCCGCCGAGCGTTTTAAAAGAAAACTGCCTTCGGCCGAATTAGTCGGTATGGTGGATACCAGCCACTTCGTCCCCATGGAACGCCCCGAGGAAACGACGGCGGCAATCTTTGAGTTTTTAATTCGTAATCGAATCTTAAAACCCGGATAGCTTCAATGGGCGAACACGGGCAATTTTTTCGAAATCCCGATCTCTATGAATTAGAAAGGCGTCGGCCTCCAGAGCTATCTGAGCTCGCGGACCATGGCCCGGAAATAGATGCCGCTGCCGGTAGCTTCCAGACGCTGGCTGAGGGTGTGGAGGATACGCACAAAAAATCAAATCCGAAATTCGAAACAAAACGGAAAACTGTTCAATAACCCAAAATTCGATGTTCGATGTTGGACGTTCGATGTTCGATGTTCGTTTTTTTTAGATTTTCGGTTCCTTCCACCAGGGATAGAAATCGGGCAGGTCTTTGGTGGGGCTTCCCGGAAATCGAGGAGGCCGTTTCTCCAGGAAACTCTGCACCCCTTCATGGACATCTTTTTGGCGGCTGGCCCAGAAGAAACAGCGGGAGTCAATCAGGTGAACCGACTGGGGATCATTCTCGGCCAACCCGTGCCAGAGCAGGGCTTTGCTGAGGGTTACCGAGACGGCCGAGGTGTGGTCCGCGATTTCCCGGGCGATGGACAGGGCCTTAGGCAAAACCTCCTCGCGGGGCAGCACATAATTGAAAAGCCCGGATTGGCTTTCTTCCCCCGCCCGGAAGACCCGGCCGGTGAGGACCAACTCGGTCGCCTTGGTGATGCCCACGATTCGGGGCAGAAACCAGGAGGAACAGGCTTCCGGAACTACGCCCCGTCGGGTAAAGACAAACCCGATCTGGGCGTCTTCGGCGGCGATGCGGATATCCATGGGCAGGGTCATGGTGATGCCGACCCCCACGGCCGGTCCATTGATGGCGGCAATCACCGGTTTGCGGCAATTAAAAATAGCCAGGGCCACCTGTCCGCCGCCATCACGGTGCCGGCTGATGACGGCCTCGGCGGCCTGGGCCTTTTCAAAGGAACTTCCCCCGGCGGAAAGATCCGCCCCGGCACAGAAGGCCCTTCCCTGGCCGGTAACCACTACCGCCCGGACCGCATCGTCTCCATCCGCTTCCTGGAACAAGGCCAGCAGTTCATGTCGCATAACCGGGGTAAAAGCATTGAGCTGTTCCGGCCGATTGAGCCGGATCAGGGCGACCCCCTCCTGTAATTCATAAGTTGTTTGGGTTAAATTCATGGATTGATCCTTTTGATCGGAGAATTATTTTCTTGGTCGGACTATTCCGGAGAATCTTCCCGGCCGGTTTTTTCGATGGTCTCTCGAATCATCTGGAGCAGCGGGCCGTCTTCGCTCCAGAGGCGGCAACTGTTGACCAGGTAAGAGAGGCCCTGGACCTCCTTCAGGGATTGGGGGACCGCCCTGGGCTGTCTGGAAAGCTGCGTCCAATAGCCGTGCAGGATGGCCGGGGCCATGGCCAAGAGCAGGTGGGTTAAGTGAGAGCAGCCTTCCAGGCCGCCCAGAAGACGCCTGACCTGGTCGGTGAATCCGGGGGCAATGGTCAAGCCGACAATCTTGTTTAAGGAGTCTTCGAGGGTCCGACAGAGTTCGTGGGGAATTTCCACCATCTCCGCTTCCGCCTCCTGGACAGTGAGAGGCCAACCGCCGACCAACAAGCGGATCCCCAACCGGTGAACGACCCCGGGAGGTCGGGGCCGTCCGTCCCAATGAAAACCGCCGACCCGTCGATCGTCTTTAAGCCAGCCCTCGACAATGATTTGCTGCGGCCCTGCCGGGTAAGAACGAATTTCAATTTTTCTTTCGTGTACGGGTGGGCCCTGGATCATTTGTTTCAGTTGAGGCATACGGTTACTCCTGAAATTGAAAAAGGTTTAGCTTCCCAGGAGGGTATTCATAAACAGTTTATCTGTCAATCGGAAATATTGACGATCAGGCCGGTGCCTATTCCCGGAGCGGACCCTTCCGGGGTCTGATAGGCATAGGTGGCCTCGATTCGGACCGGGTAACGGGGGTTGGTTCGAAGGTTGAGGGATTCGAGCTGATGGGGGTAAGTCAAAAAAACCAAAGGAAAGGGTTGCCTGATGGCCGATAGGATATGGCCCGAAAAACCAAAAACATTCCCTTCGGAAATAAACCGGACCACGCAGGGTTTATTAATTTCAATGTTGACATTAAGATAAAGTGATACTATGATATTTTTGTGGGATGAAGGGAGGTTTTCCATGTCCGAAACAATCGCCACCAATATCCGGCTGCCGGAGGAAATGCTGAAAGCCCTGAAATACAGGGCCATTGAGGAAAGGAAGAGCATGAACCAACTGGTCCGGGAAGCTGTCGAGGCATTTCTCACGGCGGGCCCCGGGCCGGAAAGTCCTGAGAAAGACCCTATGGAGGAGATTATCGGGATCGGCCGATCCGGGATTAAGGACGGGTCGTCCAAGCATGACCTGTACCTCTATGGAAAAAAGCGATGAAGCTTTTCGTGGATACCGGGGCCTTTATTGCCCTGACGAGCCCGGAGGACGAATATCATTCGGCGGCGGTTTCCTTTTATCGGGATTCCAGGGACAGCGCGGCGCGGTTTTTCACTACTAACCTGGTTGTCTGCGAAACCATGAACTATCTGAAGGCCAGGGTTTCCCATGCGGTAGCCGTGCGCTTTTGGGAGAATTTGAAAAAAGCCGGCCATATCACAATTGTTATTGTTACACCAGTTCTCGAGGAGGCGGCCTTTGCCCTTTTCAAACGGTTTGCCGACAAAGGATACAGCTTCACCGATTGCACCAGCTTTGCCGTCATGAAGGCGCTAAAGCTGAGAAAAGCTTTCGCCTTTGATCGGCACTTTGAGCAAATGGAAGGGCTCAGTCGCCTGCCGTAGCCGGACCGCCTGCCTTCCCTTGCCGGCCCGGTTTTCCCCGCGGGCAAGGCCGCCGAAAGATGAGCGACCGTCCGCTTAAGAGCCATTTCAGCCGGCAGCCTTTAAAATGGTGTAGGGATTTGCAAAAAATAAAGAATTGACCCCGATCCCCTTGTAGCCGATCCGGACAGTCACCTTGTGCCAGCCCAAGACCCGTCGGCCCATTCCGTCCAGCCCGTCCCAGACGAACGGGTAGACCTGATTCCGCGAGGCCGAAAACATGGCGGAGAAGCGCTGGCCGGCAACTTCGACTTCGAGCCGGATCCCAATAAGGCTACCCGGAATGCTGGAACCGCTCAACGGGATCCGGAGCGTGCGACCGGCGGCATGGCCGTGCACCCGGTTCGAGCGGTAGTGGAGGTGGTAGGGAGTGCCTGCGAGCCGCAGGCTCTCGCCGAGCACCTGGTTCTGGCACTCGATGACCGAGCCCCGATCCGGGCACGGGTCGTTGAGACCCCTCCCCACCTGGCCAGGGTCCGGCTGGCCGGGGTACTCCGCATCCGAGGGCGGACCATAGGGCCAGTTGCAGTCCCAGGTTGAGAGATGGCTCACCTGCACCCGCCAGAGGGTCTCCCCGGCCGGGTAAATGCTCGCGAGTCGGACAAGCTCTTGGGCGGTGATGCCAAGGGCGCCGAGCTTCGCGGCATCGTCTGCAAGCCCGTCACCGTCCGTGTCCAATTCTGCGCTGCCGCTGCTGATCGCGAGGATCTTGATGACCCTGCCGTTTTCCGAGGCCACCCAGACCGCCCTGTCGCTGTCGTAGTAGCCCACGGGTACGGCACTGCCCACGGGGAACCCCAGGAAGTTGGTGACGTAGAAAGGCACAGCCCTGTCGAAGAGGACGTCTTTGCCGCTGAGCTTGAGGGTCGCCTCCTCCGCCTTCAGCTCGACCGCATAGGTGTAGGCACTGGCCGGCGGCAGCAGCGCGGGCATCGCCGCCGGGCCGTTGCTCCCCACGGTGTATTCGGTGAGTCGGAGGTTCAGGCTCGTCACGGGGCGGGTGGTGCCGTCTTGATCGTACACCCGGGCCTGGGTGCCCTGCGGGATCAACAGGTTTGCCTGGCGGGTGCCGTCCCCATCGGTGATCACGCTTCCCTGGGCGACATGAAAGGACTGTGTGGTGTCGGTCAGGTCAATCGTGTTGAGCTTGGCATCCTGTGTGATGAGGACAGTGTCATCTATATGGCTGTAGTCCTGCCAGGCCGGGTTGCTCTGCCGCTGGACGGGAAGGTAGCCGTTTTTCCGGTAATTGACAGTGAGCAGGCCTCCGCCGTTCACCACCAGGTCGAACATCCCGTCGGCCCGGCTCAGGGTCTGACCATACTCAAGGTGGTTATGGATGGTGATGGTTACGCCGGGGAGCGGGTTTCCGTCCCGAGTCAGCACTTTGCCTCGGATCACCGCCGCCCTGTTGGCCTGAATGGTTCCCGGCGCCACCCCGGTCTGGATGGGGCTGGGGCCGGTGTAGAGAAATTCCGTGGACTTGGCCAAGGTGGTGGCCTCCGTGGGATCAAGGGGCGGCGCCACGACGGACGGATCGGGGGGTAAACCGGGGGCCCCCAGGGATATCACCAGGGTCACGGGTGTGCCCGGAATGACCTGTGATCCGGCTGTCGGAATCTGGCTGATGACCCTTCCGGCCGCCACACTGGGGCTCTGGCTGAAGGTGATCGTTCCGATCGTTAGCTGGGCGGCCAGTAAGGCCGCCTCAGCGTCGGCCCGGAGCTGACCGACCGTATCAGGCACCTGGATCAGAGCCACCAGTTTGCCCAAAGAGATGACCAGATTGACGGCCGTCCCCTCAGCGACCAACGTGCCCGCTGGAGGCGATTGGCTGATGACCTTTCCCAACGGCACCGTGCCGCTATTTTCCTGGTTGACCGCCCCGACCAGGAGTCCGGCGGCGGTTATCAACCCTACGGCCTCCGCCTGGAGCCGGTTGACCACATCGGGGACATTCACCGTGGCCGGACCGGTGGAGATGACCAGGTCCACGGCCGTACCCTTGGCTGCGTACAGCCTGGCCGCCGGATTCTGACTCTTCACCTTCCCGGCCGGGACCGTGGGGCTGGTCCCCTGAGTGATGTTTCCCACAGTGCGCTGGGACGCCAGGATGGCGGCCTCGGCCTCGCTTTGGGTCAGGTCCTGGACCGAGGGGACCACGGCGTACAGGGTCGGGTTGAAGTTATCATAAATCAGCGGCAGGTATAATTTGCCGGTGCCTGGACCCTTGAGGAGGGACCCCTCAACCGCGATATCCGAAGCCAGCCCGGCCAGCAGCCGGGCGGCCCGATGGTTCAGAATTTCGGAGCTGGAGGCCGGAGGACTGATAAAATTTCTATCGGTCTGTAGGGTTTCGGGAGTTGCCCGGCCTCGTTCCATCTCTGGACTCCGAAAGGCATCCCCTATGGTTTCTATCCCCCAGGGGTTGGACCCCTCCTGGATCAGAGCCTTCCCGGTCATCCCGTTCGGGTAAAGCAGCACCACAAAAAGCAAGACAAAGGACAGGACCTTAGCCCAGGACAACCCTCCAATAGGACAGTTTTTATTCAGGTTCATCGGTTTCCTCCCCGGTGCCGGCCCAAAAAAATAAGGGTCAGGTATCACGCTGTGGATACCCGACCCTTAACCGTTTTTTTCATACCCCCCCTAATTCTTAAAAGAGGGCGTCGCCTGGTTGAATTGCTTTATTTTGTTTTAGTGTTGCTAAAGATCTGGAAAGGAAAAATATTTATACTTAAACTAAAAATAAACCAAGAAATATGGTAAAAATCAAAAGAAAAGCGGAACATACCCGGGTAGGGCAGGATTTCGTATCCGATCAGGCGCTTTTCTCCTTCCTTTCTTTCCATTTGACAATAAGGGATAGATAACCTAAGATAATTAATCAAAAATTTCAGGAGCAGCGTATGGAAAAAAGGGACGAAGAATTGATCGACCGACTCCTGGCGGCGCCGGGAAATGATGACTTGCGGCAACTCATGAAAGATCATCGGGGATTCGAGGCCCAGTTGCAGGAATTCAACAAACGCGTTTACCTTTCCGATCAGGAGCAGGTGGAGCGAAAACGCCTGCAGAAATTGAAACTGGCCGGCCGGGACCGCATCGACCAGATCCTTACCGACTATCGCCAAAAGGAGATGGGAATTTGAAATTATCGGGTGCCGAGATTTTTATCGAATGCCTGCTTCAGGAAGGGGTGAAGGTTGTCTTCGGCTACCCCGGAGCGGTGATTACCGATATTTACGATGTCCTGGAAAAAAGGCCTATCCGCCATATCCTGGTTCGGCACGAGCAGGGGGCGGTCCATATGGCCGATGGGTATGCCCGGGCCTCGGGCCAGGTGGGGGTCTGCCTGGTGACCTCCGGTCCAGGGGCCACCAACACGGTCACCGGCATCGCCTCGGCCTATATGGATTCCATCCCGATCGTGGTTTTTACCGGACAGGTGCCCACGGAGCTCATCGGCAATGACGCCTTTCAGGAAGTGGACATCGTGGGGATCACCCGGCCCTGCACCAAGCACAATTACCTGGTCAAACGGGTGGAAGACCTGGCCCGGGTGATCAAGGAGGCATTCTACCTGGCCCGCTCCGGTCGACCGGGGCCGATCCTGGTGGACCTGCCCAAGGATGTGCTCAGGGCGGCCACCGAGTTCAAATACCCGAAAAAAGTCGAACTGAAAAGCTATCGCCCCACCTACAGCGCCCACCCGGGGCAGATCGAGAAAGCGGCCGCCTTGATGCAGAAGGCCAGGAAACCGGTGATTTATGCCGGCGGCGGGGCGCTTTCTTCGCGCTGCTCCGCGGAGATCCAGGCCCTGGCTGAAACCTTGTCCATCCCGGTGACCTCGACCCTGATGGGTTTGGGCTGCTTCCCCGGGACCCATCCCCTTTCGCTCGGGATGCTGGGCATGCACGGGACCTATTGGGCCAACATGGCCGTCGGGCATTGTGATCTGCTGATCGCGGTAGGTGCCCGGTTCGACGACCGGGTGACGGGCAATGTGGACCGGTTTGCGCCGGAAGCGCGCATCATCCACATCGATATCGATCCTACCTCCATCCGGAAAAGCGTGAACGTGGAAATCCCGATCGTGGGCGATTGTAAAGACGCCCTGACCAAGCTCAATCATCTGGTCCAGCAGTGGCCCGGGCAGGATTGGCCAAAGCTCCGCCTCCCTTGGCTCGAGGAGATCCGGGGGTGGAAGGCCTCTCACCCCCTGACCTACCGGCAGGAGGGAGAGGAGATCAAACCGCAGTTTGTCGTGGAAAAGATCTACGAGGTCACCAAGGGCCGGGCCATCATTACCACCGAGGTCGGCCAGAACCAGATGTGGGCCGCCCAGTTTTATCACTTTGACCGGCCGAACTCTTTTATTACCTCCGGAGGATTGGGGGTCATGGGCTATGGGTTCCCGGCGGCCATCGGCGCCCAGATTGCCTGTCCGGATCGAATGGTCTTCGACATCGCCGGCGACGGCAGCATCCAGATGAACATCCAGGAGTTGGCTACGGCGGTGGCCAACAACATCCCGGTCAAGATCGCCATCCTGAACAATGGCTATCTGGGCATGGTCCGGCAGGTGCAGGAACTGTTCTATGAAAAGCGCTATGCCCAAACGGCCCTGAAGGGCAATCCCGATTTCGTTAAGCTGGCCGAAGCCTACGGGGCGGTGGGACTCCGGGCCACCCGACCGGAAGAGGTGGTTCCGGTCATCAAAAAAGCCCTGTCGATCCCCAAGCTGGTGATCATGGATTTTGTGGTTTGTTCCGAGGAATGCGTTTCCCCCATGGTTCCGGCCGGAGCGGCCATGACGGAAATGCTCTTGGTATAGGGTTATGGAAAATAATCAGAATCAAAAACATACCATTTCGGTTTTAGTGGATAATGAACCCGGGGTGTTGTCCCGGGTGACCGGGTTGTTCAGCGGCCGGGGGTTCAATATCGAAAGCCTCTGTGTGGCGGAAACCATGGAACCCGAGGTTTCCCGGATAACCCTGGTCACCCAGGGCAATGAGCAGATCGTCGAGCAGATCACCAAGCAGTTGAACAAACTGGTGAACGTGATCAAGGTGATTGATTTCACCCACACCGAGTTCGTGGAAAGGGAAATGGCCCTGGTCAAGGTCAGGGCCGAAGCCGCCACCCGGGCGGAAATCCTGCGGATCGTGGATATTTTTCGCTGCCAGGTGGTGGATGTGAGCCCCCAGGAATATACCATCGAGGTCACCGGCAATGAAGGCAAGATCACGGCCATTTTGGACCTGCTGAGCCATTTGGGGATTAAAGAAATCGCCCGGACCGGGGCCATCGCCCTGGCCCGCAGCAAAAAAGAAGGCGCGCTGAAACGTGAAAAAGTCAAGGGAGGAAAAGATGAAGAGTTGTTGCGATCAAGACGCCGACCTGAATGACCTGGAAGGGGTCCAGGTGGCGATGATCGGCAGACGGATCGAGGCCGAGCATCCGATCGAGGAAGTCGGGGAAAAGCTCCGGGGCCTGATGAGCCGGTTGAAAGAATAGCCCTCGCGATCAGGATGCGTATTCCCGTCGCCCGCCAAGGGGCTCCCATTATCGCTTTGGGTTTGGGACTGGCGGTCCTCTTCGGATGGCTGGGGAGCCGGACAGGTTTGAGTTTGGCCGGTCTCTTCGCCATTTTTGCGGCCTCCTTTTTCCGGGACCCCGAACGGGTTTCCCCGAGCGGAAAGGGGGCTATCTTGGCTCCGGCCGACGGGCGGGTGCTTCTGGTAGAAGAACAGGGGAAAGGGCCGGGGGGGACGGAACGAACCTTGAAGATCAGTATCTTCATGTCGGTCTTCAACTGCCATGTGAACCGGATTCCTCTGGAAGGGGTTATCGAGGCGATTGACTACCGGCCGGGAAAATTTTTTGCGGCCCACCAGGATCGGGCCTCCGGACAGAACGAACAGAATATTCTCCGTTTGAAATTGGAGAGGGGAGATCACCTGACCGTGGTCCAGATCGCCGGGTTGATCGCCCGCAGGATCGTCTGCTGGGTGCGACCCGGTGATCGGGTCAGCGCCGGTGACCGATTCGGTTTAATCCAATTCGGGTCCCGGGTGGACCTCTATCTGCCCCTGGATACCCGGATTACTTTAAAACGCGGCGATCGCACCAAGGCGGGGTTGACTGTAGTGGGGTATTTGCCATGAAGATACAGCGAAAAACCAAAAAACGGCGGGAAAGAAGGAGAGGCGTTTTTCTATTGCCGAACCTGGTTACTACGGCCAGTCTTTTTTGTGGATTCTATGCCATCATCGCCGCGATACAGGGGAATTTCTACCAGGGGGCGATTTCCATCCTGGTGGCCGCCGTGCTCGATGGCCTGGACGGACGCATTGCCCGTATGACCCATACCACCAGCGCTTTTGGCGTGCAGTATGACTCCCTGTCGGACCTGATCGCCTTCGGCCTGGCGCCCGGCATCGTGGTTTTTTTGTGGGCCTTGCGGCCTTTCAACCGCCTCGGCTGGCTGGCGGCCTTTCTGTACGTGGTCTGCGGGGCCTTGCGGTTGGCACGATTCAATGTCCAGGTAGGGCAGGTGGACCCCAACTACTTTGTCGGGTTGCCCATTCCGGCGGCGGCGACCATCGTATCCGCCACCATCCTTTTTGTCTACCAGATGGGGGGTGCCGGCTCGACCGGCTATCTCTTGGTCCTGATCATGATTTATATCCTGTCTTTTCTGATGGTCAGCAACCTGAGTTATCCGAGCTTCAAGGGCTTGAAGCTGGCGGAGCGGCGTTCGTTCAATGTTCTGGTTGCCGGGGTCCTGCTGTTTGTCCTGATCGCCATGGAGCCCTTCGTGATGCTGACTGTTTTCATCCTGGGGTATGTCCTCTCGGGTCCGCTGGTCAGCCTTTATTTGTGGAAGAAAAAACCGGTTCCGGAACCGGTTGAAAGACCGGTTTAACTCCCCATGGCGGAACGTATTATCATTTTTGACACCACCCTTCGGGACGGCGAGCAATCCCCGGGGGCCAGCATGAACCGCGAGGAAAAACTGCGCCTGGCCCGGCAGCTCGAAAAGTTGAAGGTGGACGTGATCGAGGCCGGTTTCCCGGTGGCCTCCCAGGGGGATTTTGAGGCGGTGTCCCTGATTGCCCGGGAGGTGAGGGGCTTGACCGTGGCCGCCCTGGCCCGGACTCAGAAAGCCGACCTGGATCGGGCCTGGGGAGCCGTGAAGGAAGCCGCGGATCCTAGATTGCACGTCTTTATTGCCACCTCGCCTCTGCATCTGAAGTATAAACTGCGCAAGTCCAAGGACGAGGTACTGGAACTTATCCGGGAGGGCGTGGGCTACGCCCGCCGCTATACGACGAATATCGAGTTTTCCGCCGAGGATGCCTCGCGGTCCGAGATCGGGTTTCTGGCCAAGGCCCTGCGGACGGCCATCAAGGCTGGGGCTCGGACCATCAATGTGCCGGATACGGTCGGCTACGCCCTGCCTGAGGAGTTCGGGGAAAAAATCAGGAAACTACGGGAAAAAGTTCAAAGCCCCCCGGAAGTGGTCTGGAGCGTCCATTGCCACGACGACCTGGGGTTGGCGGTAGCCAATTCTCTGGCGGCCCTGGACAACGGGGCCCGGCAGGTGGAGGTGACGGTCAACGGGATCGGCGAACGGGCCGGCAATACCTCCCTGGAGGAACTGGTCATGGCTTTGTATACCCGAAAAGACCGGATCCCCTATACCACGGCCATTGATCGGCGGCAGATTTATCCCACCAGCCGGCTGGTCAGCCGAATCACCGGCCTGGTGGTGCCGGCCAACAAGGCCATCGTTGGCGCCAACGCCTTCGCCCATGAATCCGGGATTCACCAGGACGGCGTCCTTAAAAAACGCAGCACCTATGAGATCATGACCCCCCAGGACGTGGGCCTGGATCAAAACCTTCTGGTGCTGGGAAAGCACTCCGGACGCCACGCCTTTCAGGAACGACTCAAGGATTTGGGGTATACCCTGCCCCCGGCCGATCTGGAGCGGGTCTTCGAGCGGTTTAAAGATCTGGCGGATAAAAAGAAAGAAGTGGTCAACGAGGACATCGAGGCCCTGATCGGCGACGAGGTCCTGCGGATTCCGGACATCTACAAGCTGGTTTATCTGAATGTGATCAGCGGCAATGTCGCCGTGCCTACGGCTACCGTGCAGATCGAGATCAGCGGCGAGATTGTCCTCAAGGCCGGCTTCGGAGCCGGTCCCATCGATGCGACGTTTAACACCATCAGCAAGATCACCAAGACCCGGGCCAAACTGCTCAGCTTTGCGGTGAACGCCATCACCGGCGGCACGGATGCCCAGGGACAGGTCACCGTTCGCTTGGAAGAGCAGGGGATTGTGGTCCTGGGCAAGGGGTCCGATCCGGATATCATCACCGCCAGCGCCAAGGCCTATTTAAATGCCTTGAACCGCCTGGATTATTTAAAAAAGAATCCCATTAAGAAATTGCGATGATGCGAAAAGCCCAGACCATTACCGAAAAAATCTTAGCGGCCCACGCCGGTTTAAAAACCGTGGCGCCCGGCCAGTTGATTCAGGCCAAGGTGGACCTGACCCTGGCCAACGACATTACCGCCCCGATTGCCATTCAGGTTTTTAAGGAAGCCGGCGGGCGGAAGGTCTTTAACCGCCGGAAAGTCGTGCTGGTGCCGGACCACTTTGTCCCCAACAAGGATATCGCCGCGGCCGAACAGGTCCGCCTGATCAGGGAGTTCGCCCGAGAGCAAAAACTGGAATATTTTTTTGAACTGGGCGAGATGGGGATCGAGCACGCCCTGCTTCCGGAGAAGGGTTTGGTGCTGCCCGGCGATTTGGTCATCGGGGCGGACAGCCATACCTGCACCTATGGGGCCCTGGGGGCCTTCGCCACCGGCGTGGGCAGCACGGACCTGGGGGCGGCCATGATTACCGGGAAGACCTGGTTCAAGGTTCCGTCCTCCATTAAATTCATCTTCCAGGGGAAGCCGCGGCCCTGGGTCTCAGGAAAAGATCTCATTCTTCATACCATCGGCGATGTCGGAGTGGATGGGGCGCTTTATCAGGCCATGGAATTTTGCGGTCCGGCCGTTACCCGGCTTTCCATGGCCGACCGGTTTACCATGGCCAATATGGCCATTGAGGCCGGGGCCAAAAGCGGCATCTTTGAACCGGATGAAACCACCTGGGCCTACGTCCGGGAACGATCCCAGAAAATGGGACGTCTCTTTAAGTCCGACCCGGGGGCGGAATACGACCAGGTGCGGGAGTACGACCTGAGGGATATCGAACCGCAGGTGGCCTTTCCCCACCTGCCGGAAAATGCCCGGCCCCTGTCCCGGGTGGGCCGGGTCCCGATCGATCAGGCCGTTATCGGTTCCTGCACCAACGGGCGGCTGGAGGATTTGCGCGTGGCGGCCCAGGTCCTGAAAAACCAAAAAGCGGCCAAGGGGGTGCGGTTAATCATCATCCCGGCCACCCCCTGGATCTACCGGCAAGCCATCAAAGAAGGTTTAGTGGAGATTTTTCTGAAGGCCGGCGGGGTGGTCAGCACGCCCACCTGCGGCCCTTGTTTAGGGGGATATATGGGGATTCTGGCCCAGGGGGAGCGAGCCATCGCCACCACCAACCGCAATTTTGTGGGCCGGATGGGGCACCCGAAGAGCGAGGTCTATCTGTCCAACCCGGCGGTGGCCGCGGCCTCCGCCGTCCTGGGCCGTATCGGCGGACCGCTTGAACTGGACAAGACCAGGCGTAATAAATAATGGTAACATTTAACCTTCTTTAAAAACAGTTCACCAGGCGCAGAGAACGCAGAGAAATTTATTTTTCATAAAATCGGGAGATACCGATTTTATGAAAGAACCTGCCGCCTGCGGCGGGTTAAGGGTTCGCGAAGCGATGAGCGGTTTTCCTCTGCGTTCTTTGCGCCTTTGCGGTGAATAATCTTTTAAGCTTTGGAAATAACGAATCAAAAACGAAGCAAGGTGAGGCATGATTTATAAAGGGCAGGCCTGGAAATTCGGGGATCATGTGGATACGGATGTAATCATCCCGGCCCGGTATTTGACGTCTTCCGACCCCCGGGAACTGGGTAAGCATTGTCTGGAGGACGCCGATCCCCAATTCGTCCGGAAAATAAAAAAAGGCGATATCCTGGTGGCCGGAAAAAATTTTGGGAGCGGCTCCTCCCGGGAGCACGCCCCTATTGCGCTCAAGGCCGCCGGCATCTCCTGCGTCATCGCGAAAAGTTTTGCCCGGATTTTCTATCGCAACGCCTTCAACATGGGGTTGCCCATCCTGGAAAGCCCGGAAGCCTCCGAGGCGATAGGTCCCGGGGATTCGCTGGTGGTCGACACCGATAGGGGGATGATTGCCGATCGGACCACGGGAGAAAAATTTCAAGCCCAACCCATCCCGCCTTTTATGCAGGAATTGGTTCGGGACGGGGGGCTGATCGAACATATTAAAAAACAGGTGAAAGGGGCAGGGCGGGAGACGCGAAGCGCGGAGCGCCGAGCGCAGGGCGCGACTGCTGAAAAAGGATGATGGAAAGCAAATCCTATCGTATTGCCGTTATTCCCGGGGATGGGACCGGGCCGGAGGTGGTGGCCGAAGGGCTGAAGGTATTGAAGGCCGTCGCCCAAAAGCAATCCCTCTCCTTTAATTTTATACCGTATGACCTGGGTGGGGACCGCTACCTGAAAACCGGGGAGATCCTGCCGGAATCCGTGCTCCGGGAGCTGCGGCAGACCGACGCCATTTATCTGGGAGCCATCGGCCATCCGGAGGTGAAACCCGGCATTCTGGAGCAGGGCCTGCTGCTCAAGTTACGCTTCGAACTGGATCAGTATATCAACCTCCGGCCCGTGATCCTTTATCCCGGGGTGGAGACCCCGCTGAAAAATAAGGGACCGGAGGATATCGATTTCGTAGTCATCCGGGAAAATACGGAAGGGCTTTACGCCGGCATCGGAGGTTTTTTTAAAAAAGGTACGCCGGATGAGGTGGCCGTCCAGGAATCGGTCAATACCCGGAAAGGCGTAGAACGTTGCCTCCGCTACGCCTTTGACTTTTGCCGAAAGAGAGACAAGAAAAAGAAATTGACCCTTTGCGCCAAGACCAATGTCCTGATCTACGCCTCGGGATTATGGGACCGGGTTTTTAAAGAGCTGGCCGGAGAGTATCCGGACATAACCGCCGATTACGCTCATGTGGATGCGGTCTGCATGTGGATGGTGAAAAATCCGGAATGGTTCGACGTCATCGTCACCGACAACCTTTTCGGGGATATTATCACCGACCTGGGGGCCATGATCCAGGGCGGCATGGGCATTGCCTCGGGGGGGAATATCAACCCCCAGGGGGTATCCATGTTCGAGCCCATCGGCGGGTCGGCCCCCAAGTATACCGGGAAAAACATAATCAATCCCCTGGCCGCCATCGGTGCGGTCCAGATGATGCTGGAACAGATGGGTTTGGAGAAGCCGGCTCGACAGATCGAACAGGCCGTCCGCCGGGTGGTTCTGGAAAAGGTCAAGGACCTGACCGCCGGAAAAATGGGGTATACTACTCAGGAAGTGGGTGACCTGGTGGTGGGGTACCTTTAATAGGAAAATTGAAACGAACGGTTAACAATTAACTATTAATTATTGATTGTTAATAATTTGCCTTTTCGTGGTAGTGGGTTTGAACCCGGCCCTGTGAGGGACTGTGCTATAGGGGAATTCGGTCCGAGGCAAGGCGACGTGGGGCAGGGCGACCGGCCGGTCGCCCCTACGAGGGGGGACTCGAGATTTTCATCCCGAAAAAAATCATTGAGGTGAGATGTTATGAGCCGCTTATGGAACGTGGCCGTGGCCGGGGCAACCGGCGCGGTAGGAAACCAGATGATCCGCTGCCTGGAGGAACGCAATTTTCCGATCAAGCAGTTAAAGCTTTTAGCCTCCGCCCGCTCGGCAGGCAAAACCCTCTCTTTCAGGGGCACCCCGCTGGCGGTGGAGGAATTGACCGAGCAGTCCTTCGAGGGGGTTGAAATCGCCCTGTTTTCGGCCGGAGCCTCCACCAGCCTGAAGTTCGCCCCGGCAGCGGTCAAGGCCGGCTGTGTGGTGGTGGATAATTCCAGCGCCTATCGGATGGATCCGCTGGTCCCTCTGGTGGTCCCGGAGGTCAATCCCCACCGGATCGTCAGCAGCCCGGGCATTATCGCCAACCCGAATTGTTCCACCATCCAGATGGTCGTCGCCTTGAAACCGATCCACGATCGGTCCCGGATTCGGCGGATCGTGGTGTCCACCTATCAGGCGGTGTCCGGCACGGGGCAGAAAGCCGTGTTTGAACTGCAGAACCAGATCAAGGATCTTTTGGACGGGAAGGCCCCGGAAATCAAGGTCTACCCTTACCAGATTGCCTATAACTGTCTGCCCCATATCGACGTCTTCCTGGAGAACGACTACACCAAGGAAGAGATGAAGATGGTCCATGAGACCCGGAAGATTATGGAGGACGATTCCATCCGGGTGGCGGCCACCGCGGTGCGGGTCCCGGTCTATTACGGCCATTCGGAAGCGGTCCATGTGGAGACCGAGGAGAAGATTACCCCGCAAGAAGTGCGGGACCTGTTGCGAGAGGCCCCGGGGGTGGTGGTCGTGGATGATCTGGCGGCCAAGAAATATCCTTTGCCTCTCATGGCCGCCGGGCGGGATGAAGTATTCGTGGGCCGGATCCGGGAGGATATTTCTACGGATAAGGGGATTGTCCTCTGGGTGGTGTCCGATAACATCCGGAAAGGGGCCGCCACGAACGCAGTCCAGATCGCCGAAAGGGTGATCAGTTTTACATAAATTTTTTTGCCGATCCAATCGACTCAAGCGGGTCGGCAAATAAAATTTATATGCGGATTATAGCGGGGAGCAGAAAGGGATTTCGGCTGGGAGCGGTGAAGGGGCGGCGGGTACGACCCACCCAGGACCGGGTCCGGGAATCCCTTTTCAACATCCTGGAACAGGGCGGGCCGTTTACCAACATGGCGGATCTCTTTGCCGGCACCGGGGCCATGGGTTTGGAGGCTCTCAGTCGCTGGTCGGGGAGGGTCCTCTTCGTGGACTCGGACCGGGGGGTCAGTGAAAAACTGCGGGAAAATATTCGGCGTTTGAAGTTCGAAGCCGCCTCCCAGGTGGTGGTTCGGGACCTTTCTCACGGAGTAAGCTTTCTAAAAAAGATGGGCGCCCCCTTTGACCTGATCCTGGCGGATCCGCCCTACCTCCGGGGCTGGGGGCAGCGGATCGTAGAGGGAATACTGACCGAATCTCTGTTGACCGATGAGGGGCTCCTGGTCCTGGAGCACGATCAAAAAGAAACCGTGCCCGAGCAGGTGCCGGGTGGGCAGTTGGCCGATCAGCGCCGTTACGGTCAAACCCTGATTTCTTTTTACCGAAAACCAGCCAAAAATATTTGAATTTTTGGCTGGAAATTCGAAATTCGAATTTAGAGATGAATTCTCAGAATAAAATATGCTCCTAAGGAATAGACACTCATGAGCCGTTGCGCCATATACCCCGGTTCTTTCGATCCCATCACCAACGGGCACTTAAGCCTGCTGCGGCGCGGCCTGCAGATTTTTGACAAGGTCATCGTAGCCATTGCCGTCAACCCGGAAAAAAAACCGCTCTTTACCCTGGAGGAGCGGTTGGATATGCTGGGGCTGGTTTTGAAAGACTATCCCCGGGTCCAGGTGGATCATTTCCAGGGGCTGCTGGTGGATTATGTGGCCGGGCAGGATAGCAACCTGATTCTACGGGGACTCCGGGCCTTGTCGGATTTCGAATACGAGTTCCAGTTGGCCCTGATGAACAGGAAATTGAACCGCAGGATCCAGACCGTGTTCATGATGACCGATTACAAGTGGTTTTACATCAGCTCCACCATCATCAAGGAGGCCGCCGCCTTGAACGGCAAAGTCGACGGTCTGGTCCCGGAGATCGTCAACCAGCGCCTCAAGGAAAAATTTGGTTTTGCCCCGAAAAGCGAATCCCCCATCGCTAATAAGAACAATAAAAATCCTGGCAAAAATTCAACCCGTAAAGCTATTTGGGAATAGCCCCAGGGAACATTGCTTCTTGGCCCGCTTTTTCCTTCCCCTGATTAGTGTGCATTTTTTACTTTTTAAGGAGTGAATCCATGCGTAATGATGGGCGAAAACCCCACGAATTAAGACAAGTCCGAATTATCCGTAATTATATCAAGCAGGCCGAAGGTTCGGTGCTGATCGAATTGGGCGAGACCAAGGTCATTTGCACCGTTTCCATCGAGGAAAAGGTCCCCCCTTTCCTCAGGCATTCCGGCCGGGGCTGGGTTACGGCGGAATATGCCATGCTGCCCCGGTCCACCAAGACCCGAACCACCCGGGAATCTACCCAGGGCCGAATCGGCGGCCGAACCCATGAAATCCAGCGCCTGATCGGCCGGTCCCTGCGGGCCGTGGTGGACATGTCTCTCCTGGGGGAAAGGACCTTCTGGGTGGACTGCGACGTCATCCAGGCCGACGGCGGGACCCGGACGGCCTCCATCACCGGGGCCTACGTGGCCCTGGTGGATGCCATCGAGCATTTGCGAAAAGAAATCTCGATCCCCCGGGACCCGATCCAGGATTCGGTGGCGGCCATCAGCGTGGGCCTGGTGAACGGAGAGGTTTGCCTGGACCTCAACTACCGGGAAGACTCTTCCGCCGAAGTGGACTGCAACTTCGTCATGACCGGGCAGGGGAGTTTCATCGAGATCCAGGGCACGGCCGAGGGCCGGCCCTTCTCCCGGGAATCCTTTGACCAAATGACCCAAATGGCCGTTCAGGGGATTGAAAAATTAACGGCCTTCCAACGGCAGGTCCTGACCAAATGATTTTGGTCCTGGCCACCAAAAACCAGGGCAAGATCCGGGAGATTGAAAGGGCGCTGGATTTACCAAACCTGGAAATTCGATCCCTTCAGGATTTTCCGGACCTCCCCGAGGTGGAGGAAGACGGCCGGACGTTCCAGGAAAATGCCTTTAAAAAAGCGCAGACCTGCGCCCAAGCCACCGGCCGCCCGGCCCTGGCCGATGATTCCGGTCTGGAAGTGGACTGCCTGAACGGGGCCCCGGGCATTTATTCGGCCCGCTTTTCCGGAACAGGGGCTACGGACGAGGCCAATAATCGGAAATTATTGTCCCTGCTGGGGGGCATTCCCGAGGAAAAACGGACGGCCCGCTTTGTCTGTCAGATGGTCCTCTACTTGCCGGAGGGTAAATGGATTCAGGCCGAGGGTTTTTGCCCGGGAATTATTGCCCCCGGACCGCGGGGAGAGCACGGCTTCGGGTATGACCCCGTTTTTTACCTCCCCGAATTTGGCAAAACCATGGCCGAAATCCCCCTGGAGGAAAAGAACCGGATCAGCCACCGCGCCCAGGCTCTGCGGGAGATCCGCTCCCACTTGGAAGCCATTCTCAAGACTTGAGGCGAGCTGGGCAAGGGGAACAGGGGAGAGGCATCGGACGGATCGGTCGGATCCGACCGATCCGTCCGATGCTACCCCTTACTCTCCCCGCGCCCCTTTTGTCTTTTCTTCCATCTTTCTTCTCTCCCCTTGCCTAACCCCCCACATTGTGCTAAGTTAGCAGAAAGTCGGGGCGTAGCGCAGCCCGGTTAGCGCACCTGCCTTGGGCGCAGGGGGTCGGAGGTTCAAATCCTCTCGCCCCGACCATTTTTCCCCCAAACTGTCTCCTTGGCCCTTCGCCCATTGTCACCCTGAGAAACGAAGGGTCTTTTCTCCCGGCTCAGGGTAAACTCCGCGAAGGATCTTACGACCTGTTTATAAAACGAGATTCTTCACGTTCGCTCAGAATGACAAGCACTCTCCGACGGAGCTTTTGCGAACACATCAAATTTATGAAATGGGTTCTCTTGAGGTCCGTGAAGTACTCGATGGCTGATTCAGCGTCCGGATTCTTTTCTATTCATAGTGTGTCCACATCCGAACGATTTTCACAGCCTTGATGTCTTCAATTACCTGATAGACCAGGCGGTGCTGGATGTTGATTCTTCTAGAATAAGCACCGGAGAGATCTCCGACGAGCTTCTCATAGGGTGGGGGATTCCGGTAAGGGTCATCCCGGAGGACATCCAGCAGGCGAGAGGCCGCGGGCTTGAGCCCTGCCTGTGCTATCTTTTTGGCGAAGGATGATGGGTTTCTGGCTCAACCGTTTTTCTTGGCAAACTCCTTCATAAAATCCACCAGGGCCTGCACGCCTTCTTTGGTGGTGGCGTTGTAGATGGAGGCCCGGCAGCCGCCCACGGAACGGTGCCCCTTGAGCCCGGCCAGATCGTTTTTAAGCGCTTCGGCAACGAACTTGGCCTCCAGCTCCTCGCTGGGCAGCCGGAAGGTGACGTTCATCAGGGAGCGGCTGTCCTTTTCCGCCGTTCCCCGATAGTAGCCGGATTGGTCGATATAGTTATAAAGGAGCGCCCCCTTTTCCTGGTTGATCTTTTCCATGGCCTTCAATCCGCCGATGGTCTCCTCCAGCCATTTCAACACCAGGCTGATGGTATAGACGGTGAAACAGGACGGCGTGTTGTACATGGAATTGTCTTTGGCAAAGGTGGTGTACTTCAGCATGCTGGAAAGGTTATCCGGGGTCCGGTCGAGCATGTCCTTGCGGATGATCACCAAGGCGGTCCCGGCCGGGCCGATATTTTTCTGGGCGCCGGCGTAGATTAATCCGAACGGGGTCGCGTCAAAGGGCCGGCTCATGATGTCCGAAGACATGTCGCAAATCAGCGGCACATTGCCGGCCTGGGGGAACTTGGCCCACTGGGTGCCTTTGATGGTATTGTTCGAGGTAAAATGAAGATAGGCGGCCTCCGGATCAACTTTATATTCCTTGGGGATATAGGAAAAGTTCTTGTCCTCCGATGAGGCGATGACCCGGACGTCCAGGCCCAGGATCTTGGCTTCCTTGATCGCCTTGGTGGACCAGGTTCCCGTATTGATGTAGTCCACCGGTTTGCCCGGAAGGGCCAGGTTCATGGGGATCATACAGAACTGAAGGCTGGCGCCTCCCTGGATGAACAGGACCTGGTAGTCGTCCCCCAGATTAAGGAGCCGTTTGGTCCTGGCCACCGCCTCGTTGATCACCGCGTCGAAAGGTTTGGATCGATGGCTGATTTCCGTTATCGACATGCCCGTGCCCTTATAGTCTAAAAATTCCGCCTGAATTTCTTCTAAGACGGACAGCGGTAAGGCGGCGGGGCCGGCATTGAAGTTAAAAACTCTCTTTCCCATAATTGGACCTCCTTTTATAAATGAAATAATTATTGTCTTGTCCCAGGGATTCTGAGGACGTTTTCGTATCCATTAACGAGCTTTTCCACCCATTGTTATCACAGGCAGGGGCACCTTGTGTAGTATTTTTTTAATTTAGCTTGAAATTATTGAAAAAATTGATTAAAGGAGGAAGAGAACTCCTGTTGCTTTACGGGAGTCCAACCTACTGGAACCGACCTTGCGACCATTATGCGGCGACCCGTTTTCCGGCCAACAAGAATTTTAGTCATCCCCCTGGTTTCCACAATCTTCTTTCTGCTGGCCTGCTCAAGCGGCAAATCCTTTCAGGATCCCCGGGTTGAGTTAGAAAGCCTCCGTGTCTCCCGGACCTATCAGGATGCCTTTGACTTGGAGGGGACCTTAAAGGTTTTCAATCCGAATGATGTCGGCGCCAAGGTTTCAGGTTACCGCTACCGATTGGAGGTGGAAGGCCGACGCCTTATGGGAGGGGAATCGCGCCTGCCTTTTGAAATCCCTCCCCTGAAGGCCTTTCGGCTGCAGGTCCCGGGGACGGTTTATTACCAGGACCTCCTGGCGGCCACGGACCGGGCGCTTTCCGGGCAGTCCTTCCGCTACACCCTTTCCGGCACCCTCTTTCTGGACACATTCATCGGTTCTCATCCCGTGCCTTTCAGTCAGGAAGGCGCTTTGAACCTCTCCGAGATCCTGCAGGAAAAAACGCGTCAATTATTCCAAGGTCTCCTGGATGGAAATATCCCCTGAGCCTTCCTCCACCACCCAGGTAGCCAAGTCCGCCGGTTCGGTAGGGATCGCGGTTTTTTGCAGCCGTATTCTGGGCCTGATCCGGGAACAGGTCATGGCCGTCCTTTTTGGGGCCGGCTATGCCATGGACGCCTTCGTGGTGGCCTTTCGCATTCCCAATCTGCTGCGCGACTTATTCGCCGAGGGCGCCCTCTCGGCCGCCTTTGTCACGGTCTTTACCGATTACGGCCAGACCAAAGGACGGGAGGCCACCTGGCGTCTGGCCAATAACGTCCTGGTCACCCTGGCCCTGCTTTTGACCCTGATCACCCTCCTGGGGATGTTCTTTTCCGAAGAGATCATCCGGATCATGGCCCCTGATTTTGGACGGGTCGCCGGCAAGATCGACTTGACCCGGCTGCTGACCAACATCATGTTTCCCTTCCTGGTGCTGATCTCGATAGCGGCGGTGGTCATGGGCATTCTGAACACCCGGGGGGTCTTCTTCATCCCGGCCATGGCCTCCACTTTTTTCAATCTGGGTTCCATCCTCGGCGGAGTGCTCTGCGCCTGGTATGCCCCGGTCTTCGGCCAGCCGCGCATTGTCGGCATGGCCGTGGGCACCTTGATCGGGGGGCTGCTCCAGTTGCTCATTCAGCTGCCTTCCCTGAAAAAAACGGGGTTTGAATGGCGGCCCGCTTTCAATCCCTGGGACCCGGGGTTGCGGCGGATCATGATCCTGATGATCCCGGCGGTGATCGGCCTGTCCGCCACCCAGATCAACATTTTTATCAACACCAATTTTGCCGCCCGCTGCGCCGAGGGCAGCGTCTCCTGGCTCAACTACGCCTTTCGCCTGATGCAGTTTCCGATCGGTATTTTCGGGGTGGCCATTTCCATCGCCACCCTGCCCCTGGTCTCCCGCCAGGCCTCCCGGGGCGATATGGCTTCTCTAAAGGCCACCTATGTCTCCTCCCTGACCATGGCCTTCCTGCTGACCGTCCCGGCCTCCTTCGGGCTGGCCTTCCTGGCCGAACCCATCATTCGGCTTATTTTTGAACACGGCCGCTTTACCGCGCTGGACACCCGGCATACCGCCGAGGCCCTGGCCTATTACGCCGTCGGGCTGTTTGCCTATTCGTCGGTCAAGATCACCGTCCCTATTTTTTACGCCTTGAAGGACACCAAATACCCGGTCATCGCCAGCTTCATTTCCGTGGCCACTAACATCGTTTTTATTTCTTTGACCCTGGAAACGTTCCAGCACAAGGCCATCGCCTTTTCAACCTCCATTACCATGATTTTTAACTTTGCGTTCTTGGGCACGATTCTTTATCGCAAGGTGGGGGGCTACGACCTGCGCTATTTATTTAAATCGTTGTTCAAAATCACCGGCGCCTCCCTGGCTATGGGCGGCCTGGCCTACGCCCTGAACCTGGGGCTTGGAACCCTTTGGGGAAAATCCCGCCTTCCGGGCCAGATGGCCGTCCTGGCCTTAGTGATCGCCGCCGCCGGGTTATTTTATTTCGGACTGGTCCACTGGTTGGGGATTCGGGAATTCAAGGAAATCCTGGACAAACTCAAGGAACGCTTGCGCCGCCCCCGCCAACTTTCACCTTGACAATTTTTGGAAAAAAAACTTTAATAAAAAATATTAAGCAGGTTGATCAAAAAGGTTCAGATACAAGGCGTCCTGAAGCTTTGAGGAAGGAGGCGTATATTGAAATACGTCGGACTGACGAGAAGCGAAGGCAACGAAGGAGATGGACCTTTTTCATCAACCTGCAGGTGCCTGGGTGGCGGAATAGGTAGACGCAAGGGACTTAAAATCCCTCGGTCCTCGTGGCTGTACCGGTTCGATTCCGGTCCCAGGCACCAGATTTTATTAGATTTTCAGGAAATAGGGACTTCGGTCCCTTTTTTAGTTTAGCAGTCCCTCGGTTCTTTGTCCCCACCCTGTCCCCACTTTTGAAAAGACGGTGGCTTGTCCCCACTTCCCCGGACCCGTCCAGGACCCCCAAATAAAAAGGCCGGAAGGTTCTCCAACCGGCGCTTAAATTCCAGCCCTCAGCCTCCTTCGCGGCCCGTGGTGCGATGTCCGACCCGCACCCCTGGCTTATACTTTTCTCATCTTCGGTTGCGTCAGCGTGGTACAATCAGATTGAATAGCTTGTCAGCCTGTTCCGGATCGAGGCGTATATCAGACCGCTCGATGGATTTCCTTCCCGACAAGTGGCCATATTCGTTCATGGATGCCAATCGCATCGATACCAAAATTGTAAATTCACCTAAACTCCATTTATACTATTAATTCCCCAAAAGGAATTGCTTGATGAAATATATCAAGTATCCTCCAACGATTAGCGCAACAACAAGGGCAATGACCATCGCAACTGAAGAGAAAATCACCGATAGAAAAAATCTCCATTTCCAGGGGGACCCTATAATTGATAAAAAACGAGACAGGCTGATTTTCCCGTAGAATTTGTAAGAATTGTAATCCACCTCTTCAACGAGAAATACCCCTGTCGGTATCAGCGGGAAAAAGAAAATGCAAAAAAAGGTCATCTTTATGGTGAAGTTGCCAAGTCCTGCCAAAAGCAAATTTCCATAGATTGTTTGTCCAAAACCATTAATAGTTGACAGATGAGGCGCGCTGAAGTTTTGATCAATATTTTTGTAGATCTCCTCGACCTTGGCCGGATTATCTAAAAATGGATGCGTAAGGTCATACAAGGTTTCATAAAAATCAGGTTTGGAAGAAGTGGACTTCCTCTCCTGGCCTTCCTTGGGAAGTTCTTTCTCCCAAAGCTGCCTTGGGCATCCACATTGAGGACACTTTGCTGCAAAACTTGATACTTCAGTTCCACATTCAGGGCATTTGATAAGAGCCATATTTAAAGAATCCCGTACTGATATTTTTTTAAGAAATTATGGGACTTCCTATCTATTCCAACACCACCCCCAACCACTCCTCAATCTCATCGATCTCCCGGCCAAAGAGTCCCCGAATAGCCTCAAAAGCCCTCCGATAGGCAGCATTTTCCCTCTCCAAATCTTCAACCCGCTGAGTCAGTTCCAACGAATAGAGAAAGGCTCCCTCCCCCATCCTGAGCAAGTCAGTTTTCCTGCCAATCAAACCGGTTTTCTTGGCGGCAGGCTTTCGTCCGGGTTTCTTACCAGGGGACTTCCGGGGTTTAGCGGCGATTGCTTTCTTGGGTTTTTCCGCAATTTTCTTTATCTGGGGACCTGGTTTCCGGGCAGGCGGTTTTCCAGCCTTAGCTTTAACCAGTTTCGGGGTCGGTTTCTTTTTGGGTGCCCCTTTCCTCGTCTTTTTTGCTGTCGGTGCCTCGGCGACCACCTCGGGCTTTTCTGTTTTCTTCTTCTTAACCGTCTTCCTTTGCTTTTTGGCCGCCGGCGGCTCGGCTACCGGTTCGACTGGCTCGGCCGGCTGGTCTGCTTCGGTGAACTTGACTTTCTTGTAATTTGAGGTCAGGCACTTATTGAGAACGTCGAGGGTTATTTCCTGGACGATTTCTAACGGCTCTCCGGTAAATGTCTTCCCGGTCTTCCCGGCCAGATACCCATTTTCGTAGAGGTTGCCGATGACGGTCGCGGTGTACCGTTTCATTGTTATTGAAGCTAACGCCCCCTTGAGGGATTTCCGGAGGAAGTCGGCCAGGGCTTTCGGGTCGAGGCGGGTTTTTCCTTTTAGGTAGGTCAACCAGGTTGATAAGTATTGTTGGCGGTTGTTCTTTTTCATCGGGTCTCCTTCTTTTTGGTTGGTTCAAGGATTATCTTGTCATGTTTAACCGTAAAACGACAACCTTTAACACCAGCAGCCAAAGCGCAAAACCGTTGTTTATGCTCTTGAATGGAATAAGAGGACATTATTAGAATTGAAAATAATCGGGAATGACTTCAAGATGTCAGAATATCTTCCAGTTTAAATGCTTTTATGAATCTGGCTGGATTATCCCCTCGTTCCAAAGCCTTGAAGTGTGCCTCCCCACATGTAATCTTTGCATTCTCGCGGTCCCTTAAATCATCGACAAAAAGGCTGCTCTTGGTCTCGACAACGAAATAAAGTCGCTCTGCTTCCTCCGTTACCACAAGGACTGCCCAATCGGGGTTATATGAACCCAGGGGGGTCGGCACTTGGAACCAGCCGGGAAGTTTGGCATAGACTTTAACTGCCTCGTTCCTTTCAAGTTGCCCAGCAAAGTTGGACTCATTATCCGAGTCATACACCACATGTTCGAATATCGATTTCTTGGTATCGGTAAGCATGTTCTTGAGGTAACCGGTCAGTTCTTCCTGTTCGAACAGTTCTTGGGCGTAGTAATATTCATCCCCGAGCCGTTGATATTTTATCCCGTCAACAATGGCTAATCGTTTAGCTCGATTGATCGACTCGGCAGCCAGATCAATGAATTGCTGGGGATTTCTTTTGAAGTCATTCAGTCTCCTGCTCTCGATCAAGATTCTCACTATGGTACGGCGGGTTAGTTGGGTCTTGTCTTGCAAGTCGGTCACCAGATCAGGGAGAGGAATATCATTTTCGGCCAGATAAACCGGGCTGGATTCTCCCACAACATTGGCCTCCACACCCCCCCGGCCTATGGCCAGGTCTGCTTTGCGCCATTGGAGACGAGTCGCGGCGATCGCCGGGGTGTTCCTGATCGCCATGATACACTGGTCTATCAACTTCTCATTGTCGAACGCTACGCGATAGGTGGTCTTGTGCTTGATCCGGTCCCACAATGCCTTGAACTCCTCGCTATGCAGCACCGCCTGGCGGGTTCGAACCAGTTTACGTTCGTCGGCGTTCTTAATTTCCAGTTTTCCAGCCAGCTTGCGCAGCACGTCCTTAATCTGCGGCGATTGAGCAGCGAAGGGGTCCGGCATAGTCAATGTACCGTCCTTGAGCGCCTTTTTTAATGATTCCTGAATCTTGCCCTTGGCATCGATATACCCTTGCGCCTTCAAGTGTTCCCACAAAACTTTCGACTGCTCAAAACCCAGCGGCGCGGTCTTGCCTTCTGCATCCGTGACCGCTACACCGGCGAACTGATGCTCTTCCACGACGCCAAAGCGAATGCCCGTATCGGCCTCGATTTCCTTCTGGAGATTTTCGGCAAATTGTTCATATCCCTCGGTGGCAATGACGGTGAGCGTGTTGGTTTCAAAGCCACGCAACCTCTCGCCTTGTTGGTTCACGCAGAGACGGAGTCCCCGACCGATGGTCTGGCGTCGTTCGCGCTCGGTTCCCATCTCCCGCAGGGCGCAAATCTGGAAGACGTTGGGGTTATCCCAGCCCTCTTTCAGTGCGGAATGGGAAAAGATGAATTTCAATGGCGTCTCAAATCCGAGGAGCTTTTCCTTTTCCCGCATGATCAAGCTATAGGCTCTCTCCGCGTTATCCCGGTTGGTCTGATTGGTTTCCGAGGTATCGGTCCAGCCTCCCTTCCTGTCGATGGAAAAATAGCCGTTATGCACTTGTTCTACCGTTGCGGAAAGATCCACTTCCTGAAATAGCGTTTGGTAGTCCGGGTGTTTGGCTAACCGCTGATATTCTTCCTCAAAGATGCGGGCATATTCGCTTTTGATCGGGTTGCCTTCGGCGTCATACCTGCGGTACTTTTCGACCGTATCGATAAAGAACAGGCTTAGGACCTTGATCCCCTGGGGCCTCAGTCGTTTTTCTTTGTCCAAATGCTCTTTGATCGTCCGACGTATCATCTCCCGTTGCACTGCCAATGCGTCCACGTCGCCGAATGCCTGACCGATCCGCAGAAAGTGTTCGCCCCCCGGAACGCGCAGTTCCATGAATTCGTTCCCCCGCTGGACGCGAATCTCCCCCACGCGGCAGTCATGGTAGATAGCCCGATTCGTAATCAATTCAAGTAGATCGCCATCCTGGACGGTCTTCTCCTGCCGCTGGACCCGATTGCCGGTATTCTCAATGTCCAACTCCACCCTGGCGCTTATGATGCCGCGTTTATTGCTGACCGAGAACAGCCGGACGTAAGGCTTGTTATGCCCACCAACAATCAAGGGCGATGCCACCTCGATTTGCTTGACTAACTTCCGTTCGTAGGCGTCCACTGCATCCAGCCGGTAGACCATGTGGTGTTTGTCCACGTGTGTAGCCGAGTAGCGCAAAGTGCACAACGGGTTCATCGCTCCGAGCGCCTCTTTTCCGCGGCCTTCCAAACCACCATCTACGCTTTGGGGCTCATCCACGATCAGAATCGGGCAGGTGGCCTTGATGAGGTCAATGGGTTTCTCGCCACCGGTTTTTTCTGAGTCCTTATAAAGATTGTTAAAGTCTTTCTTGTTGATCGCTCCCACGGTGACGACCATGATCTGGATGTGCGGGCTGGTGGCGAAGTTGCGGACTTGGCCGAGCTTGGATGAATCGTAGAGGAAGTACTCAAAGGGAGCATTGGCGTAAAGTGCGCGGAAATGCTCTTCAGTGATCTGAAGGGACTTGTAGACACCTTCCTTGATGGCCACAGATGGGACAATGACTACGAATTTAGTGAAACCATAACGCCGGTTTAGTTCAAAGATTGTCCGGAGATAGACATAGGTTTTGCCAGTGCCAGTTTCCATCTCCACGGTGATATCCCCTGAAGCCAGAGCAGAGGAAGGCGGTAAGCCGTTGCGGAGCTGGATATCATTCAGGTTTTTGAGCCGTTCATCGTCGAGCAGGGCCAGACGGTTCCCGATGCCGAGGTCGTTTTCGGCAAAGCCCATGCGCATCTGCGGGTCCGCCGGATCGCGGGTAACGGTAAATTCGGTTCGGCAAATCTCTTGTCCCTTAAAAAGATCGCAGACTGCTTCAATGGCGGAAAGCTGGAAGTCCAAATTTGGTTCGAAATGGAGTTTCATAGGCTTCTCACGTTTTCCAGACCGTGCTGCTGGAGGATGGCGGCAAGGTTTGTCTTAGCCACATCGTCAGCAAAGGCGCTGTCGCGGAAAACCACAGTGCTCTCGCCCGCCGGAGCCTGGGTCCTATGCCATTCGGCTATTCCGAGAGCCAATGGCTCAACATCTTTGCGGGAGATTTTCTCAGCAAGGCATACGAGGAGAGTCCCAGCACCGATGCTGTGGACGGTTTTACCGCTGATAATCTTCTGCTCAATGGGAACGCAAAGGTCAAGACCAAGCTTGAGAAGCAGTTCAAACAGAATATCCTGATCGGTTCTGTCACTCTTAATGTGCTCTACAGATTCCAACAAGGTTCCAGTTATATCATCCGGATTGGGGTCCCAGGCGCGGATGTTGGTAGAATCGAGCTTGAAAACGCGGAAGCCGAGGTCGCCCCCGTACATAGGGTTTTCCTCCAAAATCTTTTTCCGGGCGAGTCGCAGGCGTTCTTTGCCTAAATCGGCAATGGTTTCAAATGTCTTCTCGTCCTCTCCTAAGTCTTCGCAGGGCTCGGGAAGTTGAACTAAAATGAATCGCCGATTGCAACCATCTTCTTTGTTTAAGTCAAAGACAGCATGTCCAGTTGTAGCCGAACCGGCGAAAATGTCGAGAACGATATCATGCTTACCAGTAATTGTTCGTAGAATCCTATCGATCATTTTCAGTGGCTTCTTGCCATTTCGAAAATCTACCCCGCCCTCATTATCAAGCCCAGTGGTCTTAATATCCTGCCAGAAATCGCCGGGGTTTGACGTAAGGTAGGAATCCGCAAAGAGAAGTTTGATACGAGGTTGATCAGCAGCGGGACTGTATTCTCTCTTAATCAAATAGACTTTCTTCTGCGGAGTAACAATTGTAAAAAATGGTGCTGTAGTAAGTTGTTTTTTCTGATCGGCGAGGTTTTTTGCTCCACCAGTAGTAGCGACATCACGTACTATTCTCCAAGCATTGCTGAACAGTGCCCCATTTTGTTCTTCCTCGGTTTTAGCATCACACTCGCGAAATAGAGCATCGATCGGAGCCAAAATTATCTTTCTGCAAATCTCATCGGCTTCAGAAACATCCTTCGGCTGAATACTCCCATTACTCATTATGGTTTTCAATTTTTCGAGTTCACCTTTTGTTACACCTCGAACAAGGTGCTTGTATTCGCTATCCCATTTGGCTTTAGGAACTGGAGTTGGAGTTATTTGAACATCAACCTTTTTATATAGCACCAAATATTCTTTCAACTTCGGAAGGCGTTTGTCCACATGTGCCATCTTTACACCAGTTGATTCTGACATTTTTATCGCCACCGTATTTAGGAAATTCTCTTCTCCAAATATTTGATCACAAATGCTGCGCAGGTTAGCCACTTCGTTATCATCTATGCTGATAAAACTGGCTCCCGTATCACAAAGAAGATTCCTGGCCAGCTTGAGTCGGGGATACATCATGTTGAGCCAGTCTGTGTGGAAACGACCTGACGTTTCAGCGTTGGTGCTGATCTTTCTGCCCTCCCCATCCAACTGCCCTGTCAGAGAAAGATAATTTTCTATATTGTCCTGGAAGTCATCTGGATAAACGAAATCCTTTCCGGTGTTATAAGGGGGGTCTGTGCAGAGGATCTTGACTTTCCCTGCATACGATTTCTGGAGGAGCTTGAGGACTTCGAGATTGTCGCCTTCGATCATGATGTTCTTCGTTGTTTCCCAGTCCACGCTGTCTTCCGGACATGGGCGAAGGGTCCCATTGCTGGGGGTTAAGGCGAGTTGCCTGGCAACGCGTTTTCCATGCCAGTTGAGGCCGTATTTCTCTTCCTGATCATCGACGACGCCGCCGAGGAGCTGTTTAAGCACATCGAAATCGATCTTTCCTTCAGTGAAGGCTTCTGGGAAAAGTTCTTTTAGGCTATCGATGTTCTCAGCGAGGATGTCTGCGGATTTTGTTTCAGGATCATTGACAGTGAATTTCTTCATAATGGGTGCTCCGTTACAATTGTGATTGAGCGTCGGCCAATTCGGCTTCGAGGGCCTTAATTTTAAGGTTCAACTCCACGCGGCGATTGATCTGGGACTCACGGGAGGCTTGTGATCGAAGGGTTGCAATTTGGCGAGTCAAGCGATCAAATTCTCCAAGAGCTTCATGGCGATTTCCGGCCAATTTACTGGTCGTCGGCCTGACAAATAGCCCAGTGAGTTGTGCTGCCTGAAAAGCCTCCAGGGATTCTATCCAACCCTGGTAGAGCGCAAGAAGGTGGACTTGTGGCTGGGAGGTCAGGTTTAGGCTGGCCAGAAATAACGGAGTTGTGTCATGTTCTATCAGGTCACAAGAGATAATTTCATCGTCAAGCACCACCTTACCCGCTTCACCTATCGACCAACGTTTGTGGGCCATAGAAAGTGCGGGGATGTCCGATTGCTGAGAGACAAGTAACACTGGATATGGAATCGCTCGATGGATCAGTTCCACCAGTCGTCCCGCTTTGGCCGCCGGACGAAGTGCGAGGGAGAGCACAGCGATTTCCAGGTATTCTCGGACAGTGTCGCGATATTCAGGCACACCAATGGTGGTTGGTTTCAAGGCTGCCAGCCAATGAAGGTCTTCGATCCCCTCTTTTATCTGGCGTTTATCGGCAGCGGTGGGAGCACCGTTTTCCACAAGCAGCTTCTTAGCCACACGAAGGTCAACCTTGGACTCCGGCGGCAAGGCAAGGGAAGCGATTATATCAAGCGTTTTCATGCACCCGTTTCCGGCAGAAGCACCAGGAAAACGACCACTTCAAAATCGTTCATGCCAGCAAATTCACCTTTGCCGGAGTGTGTCCCACCAGGGGTAAAGAGGCTCGCGACAGCCCGTTCTTCCTTCTTCCCCACAATGGACGCCAACGCAGCGGAGAGCAGTTTTTGCTGATCAATCATGTTCTCGCCGTTTCGGGTCGATTTGTCAAAAAGAGTGCAGGCTCCGGCATCAGGAAAGTCACGACCTACGCAAAGCTTTCTAAGCCGGTCGAGAATCTGCTTCGCCTGGATAAAGGGCAACAGAGTTGCTCCGTCGTTGCCAACATGAACCAGATAATACGGTGCGAGTGGATAACCGGGCTCGACTGACTTAATGGCCGCTTCGCCTTCGGCACGCAAGCAGAAAATGATCCCAGGGGGGATGGTTATATCGCCCAAGCCGGTTTTGGTTATAATTGAGAAAGCACCAAGAGGAAGGCTTTCCAATTGTTTCTGGTGATCCTTAAGAAATCCGGCCAGGTCGATGCGGAAATCCGTGAGTGTCAAATCGGTAATGGAGATACCGCTGGAGAGGTCTTCCAGATCAATAACCGCATCCTGCAACTTAAGGAGCTGTTTGCGTCGGTATTCCAGGTCATTCATCTGGTTGCCAGATTGAAGCTCGATAAGGTTTTCCTCGCCTGTGGCAGAAACGTCCAGGAGCACCATACGTCCACTGACACGTTGTTCGAGGTTGATGTACTCTTCCAGCTCCATGTTGGGCCAGAAGTTGACAAGCTGGATGCGGCTGTTGGGGGAGCCGATCCGGTCAATACGCCCGAAACGCTGAATTATACGAACCGGGTTCCAGTGAATATCGTAGTTAATGACATAATCGCAATCCTGAAGGTTTTGGCCTTCTGAAATACAGTCTGTGGCAATAAGCAGGTCGAGTTCACCTTCCCCAGCAAGGTCTTCGGGGCGTTCTTTGGTGAGCGGCGAGAATGCGGTCAGAATAGTGGTAAGGTCTTTGCGCAGGTTAGGCAGCGTTGTCCGGTTACGCCCTGACCCTGTGACCAAGGCACTTTGAAGACTGAGGCTTTTCAACGCCCAGGGCGCGATTTGCTCATAAAGGTAATTGGCAGTATCGGCAAATGCAGTAAAAACAATGAACTTTTTATTGCCTGAATTGATCGGGTTATTGCATTTTTGCTCTAAAACCTGACGGAGGGCTTCGAGCTTCGCGTCGCGGGAGGCGTTGACTTGTTTCGCCGCAGCATGGAGGGTAGCCAGACGGTTGCGATCCTCAGTGAGATCCTGCTTCCAGCGCACGAGGTCCACGTCTTGGAGCAAGACCTTTACCTTGCGGCCAATGAGGAGAGTCTCAAAGGCCGAATCGTCGATATCCACGTCGGCAATGTCCACTTCCTCGACTGATTCCGCATGGGCCTCAATTTTAGTGAGCATTGCCTCCACGTCGGCAATCTGACGCCCAACAGTCAGCGCGAATGAAGATACGGCGCTTTCCATACGTTTAAGCACATTGACGCGGAGAAGGTGAACAAGACTTTCCTCGCGGTCTACTTGGCGAAAAAATCCCGCGCCCCCTCGAATCTCGGTGCTATATTTGGCATCGTAGGCCGCTTGTTTGTGGTAAAGGACGTAACGCAAAGGGGCGTAGGCCGCCAAGTTCAAGCGACGGATTTCATTATTAATTTCCCGGATGGAACGGAACTGCCCTGCTCTATCCACATCCGGCTTGATATTGATCGGTTTGAGCCGCTCGGGAAACTGCCCCGTTTCAGCCGTCCCGTAATATTTTTCGATATGCTTGCGGGATCGCGCGATGGTCAACAAGTCGAGGAGCTGAAAATAGTCGAACCCCAGCATGTCAACCAATGCACTGGGCGTGCGTTCACCTTCATCCAATTTCAACCAGCGGTTAAACTGTTTCTGGGCCTGGCGTGTAGTAGTATCAATGCTGTCGATGCCGTGGTCAAAAAGGGCGGTATCGTCTCCTTCAGTGGCGAAAACTATCTGGTTGCGCAGATCCGCAAGTCGATTATTCACGGGCGTTGCGGAGAGCATGAGAACACGGGTCTTGACGCCCTCCTTGATTATTCGCCGCATGAGGCGGTCATAACGTGTCTCCCGGTCACGATGGGTCTCTTTGTTGCGGAAATTATGGGATTCGTCTATGACCACAAGGTCGTAGTTGCCCCAATTGACGTGGGCGAGATCGATATCGCCGGAAGTGCCGTTATCGCGAGAAAGGTCCGTGTGGTTGAGCACATCGTAGTTGAAGCGGTCTGAGGCAAGAAAATTGCGGCGGTCATTGGCTTTGTAGAGTGTCCAGTTGTCTCGCAGCCGTTTGGGTACTAACACCATCACCCGATCATTGCGTAGTTCGTAATATTTGATGATCGCCAGCGCCTCGAATGTCTTGCCCAGACCCACGCTATCGGCGATGATGCACCCGCCAAACCGTTCCATCTTTTCGATGGCGCCAATGACTCCGTCCCGCTGGAACTTGAAGAGTTTTTTCCAGACCATGGTGTTCTTAATGCCCGTTGCCGATTTGACGATCCGCTCCTCGTCGAGTTCATCTCCGCGGCTTTTAAAAAGCTGATAGAGCACTTGGTAATAAATGAGAGCAGGCGCTTGGTGATCACCAATTGTTTGAAGTTGAGCCAGTAGCTGTTCTTTACCATTCGAAGATCCGGGTATAGTATTCCAAAGGGATTCATACCAGGTGGAAAAAAGCGCTACTTCTTCGGGGGTTTCAGTGCACTGGATTAGGCTGAGCTGATTGCCCGGAGCAAGGCCCAATCCATCGGTCGTGAAGGGACAATTTCCTGTAATCACCAGTCTTTGACCCAGATTAAGATTTCTGATTAAATAGGCCGATTGTGGGAGAGTGCTTGAGGGTGCTCTTACCTCGGTTTTTTCACGAATCCACTTTGAACATTCCAAGGCCAGCCATCGTGCCTGAAGCCGGTTGCGGGCTGCCCGATCCGCTGACGAACCGAGAAGCGCCAAATCGCCATCCCCATTAAGGGGTAGTATCAGGCGTGAATCCGCTACCTGGTTTAATAGGTCCCGCAGTTCGAAAAAAGCGAAAAGAGACAAGGCTGGGGAGGCGATGTCCACCGACACGCCGGATTGAGCGGTTTGCCGCAAAACATCGATCACACGGTCTGATCCGGAATTTTTAATCAGTTTCATGGGTTGGTACCAGTTAGGATAACAGGATTGAACGCATATTTTTCCGTCCAGGAAAAGAGAAAATGACCCGGAAGGTCTATCCGCTGGCCGATGTTGGAGGCAAGATGGTTGTTCATCACCACCCTTATGCTATTGATCTACCAATTGAAGTGGACGAATAACCTAAAAAATCCCTTGGATTGTTGAACGAATCGTTGGATACTACTAAACTCCTTGTTTTTTTTCAACAAATTATATCAGTTGGATGAGGTCGATCTGACTGTAATCCCTTGTCCCATTGGCCGATTTTTCATATAATTGATGTGGTGGGAGAGCCGAACCCTCCCTTGGTCTCAATATTTTTGCTTAACCCTTGGAAATGAACACTTTATCGCTGAAAATCATCTCCGGCGGCCAAACCGGCGTTGACCGTGCCGCCCTGGATGCTGCCCTTGAGCTGGGTATCCCCTGCGGCGGCTGGTGTCCGAAGGGTCGGAAGGCTGAAGATGGCCCAATCCCTCCCCAGTATCCCCTCCAGGAAACCACTTCAGCCGACTACCGGGTCCGGACCGAGAAGAACGTTACCGACTCCGATGGAACCCTGATTCTCACCCATGGCCCGGTTACCGGTGGAACCGCCTATACCGTCAAGTTAGCCCGAAAGCATAAAAAGCCCTATTTGATTGTCGATTTGGCCCTTCCGTCCGACCCCAAACCAGCCTTGGCATGGCTCCTGCAAAATGAAATAGAAACCCTGAACGTCGCCGGTCCGAGGGAAAGCAAAGTCCCTGGGGTCCACGACTTGGCGGTTGAATTTCTCAGGGAGACTCTTTAAGGAGGGGCATAACGAATGAAAGGGGCGGACTTTAAAGTCGATAAGGCGGCTCTGAACAGGGCATTGATCGGGGTTACCAACCCAAGGACGGAGGCATTGATCCTGATGGGGGCACTCCCGGACGATGACCTCCCGGCGGTCATTTCCATGCTCAAGAGGTTGCTGAAAGTTTAGGATTAGCCCAAGCGTGGACAGGGAACAGGCGGCAAATGGTTTAGTCCTTCTACCTGACATGAAGACGGGCCTGACACGACCGAAAAAGTGCCGAAAAGAGGGGATCATGTTTGGAGCAAATAAACGAAACTTCCTACTCTTATTGATTATGCTCTCGACATCCTTATCCTGGGGGTGCTCAGCGATAGTCGGTAATATCGGATATGATCCCGCCGATCTCCGATCCTTTCCCCAGACCAGAGCAGAGATCCGGGAAAAGTTCGGGGGAGCCGACGATACAACGACCTGCCCCGGAGGTCAAGTTGTAGAGCATCGGTGGATAAGACAGAAGATTGGTGCCCCCATAGCCTTTGCTAAAGAATACCTGCAAACCTTGGGGGCGGTCGAAATTATCCTTTTCCCCTTGGCCATTTATGGGAGCGAGAAGTCAAAACTCCACTACGCTTTCGTCTATGACGAAACTGGGCGAAATCTTTACTGGTACGACCTCAAGGCTCCCCCGTCTGAGCAGTTTGACAGGGCAGTAAGGCCATTGTCAGAGAAGCTATACAATCAACTGAAAGAAGGGAAATGCGATACCTGGTGCGCTTGCATTGCCGACTATGTGAAAGAAGCCCGACAGCGGGCAGATTGCATAGGATATACGCTTGATGCTGAGGAGGAACGGGAATTTGAGGATCTGCTTACCATTGGTGAGTGGGTGGACTCGGGCCAGGTGCTTTCCGGAGAAGGGTTGGCCGACATCAAGGAAATGCCTCACAGGCGGTTTTGGTTTCTCGATTGAGAATGGGGATTTCAACCGTTCTTAAAAGAAGCCTTGGGGTCATCCTGGTCTGCGTTCAGGGCTTGGTCCTTGGCTTAGTTTTAAATTTCCTCTGGTACATTTTTCTGAGTTTCATTCTCGGGTGGGGAGACAGTGGTCCGGACTGGTATGTGAAAAATCAGGATTATGTCTTCTGGGGAATGCTTCTGACCGGGGTAGTTAGCTGGGCTATTTTTTATCGTTGGCTTTTCCGGTATTTGGACCGGAAGGACAAATTACAAGGGATATAATCCCTGGATGCCATAATAGTTGAAGGCGGATCGGCTTCCGGTATTCATTTTGACTTGATATATTTTCCCTCCTCTTCATTCTTCCAAATCTTAAAATGATAGACACCAGCACTTCCTATTCCGGCCAACACGATAAGCCCAAACAGGCTCAAGGGAAAGAATGATGGTGAGTTTTCGGCCGAGAAGATAAGCCAAACGAAAAACATACAGGCAAATGCTCCCGGGATAAGATAGAAGAATATCATATTCCCGATGCCGGCTTTGACTTTAATCAGGAGATTCACGGGGAGAGCCCAGAAGATCCCAGCCAGGAAAAGAGGAATTCCAACAAATCTTAACGGGTTCCGGGTTGTAGCCCCAGGGTCAGGCCCACCTAAAAGAAAAAAGAGGCCGATAAAAACAAAGGGAATGGTCCCGAATAGGACGGCACTGATCTTTAGCAATGTTGGCCCCATTCTCCGATTACCCCTTCTCCCCTACGACCCTCTGATACCACCGGTTATGCTCGTCAACCGAATACCCAAACCCTGCCGCCATAAAAAGGTCCCGCCAATCGGTCTTGGCTTCCTTGACGGAATAATATAAAGGATCCGACCCCAGAGGGGCCGGTATTGGATAACCCCTGGAAGGGGATAAAATGCCTTGCCTCCTGAGGAGGCAAGGCGGAGTTGCCCCCATCCCCTCAATTAGTATTTTGGTTTTTCAGACTTTTTCTCTTTCGTCTCTTGATATCGTATATATTTTCGAATCATTTCTGTATCCAGGCCTACGGTATCCACACAATATCCTCTGGCCCAGAAATGATTACCCCAATAGGGTTTTTCTTTCAACTTGCGAAATCGGTTGAATATCCGAATCGCTGTTCTTCCTTTTACCGTCCCCACATAGCCCGAAACAGATACTTTGGGTGATATGAGGGCCAGCAGATGAACGTGATCCAGTTGAACATTTAATTCCATTACTTCACAACCTTGTTGCTCGGAAAAAGCCCTGATGCAGGCTTCCACTTCTTGGGCAATTTCTCCGCTCAGGATCCGAAATCGGTACTTGGGGGTCCAAACAATGTGATACTGGCAATGCCAGATCGTTTGTGATAACTTCCGAAAGCGACTCATTTGTTCCTCCTTGGCTTGGTTGTGGGGACAACTCAGCCTTGGATATAACAAATGAGTCGTTCAGATGGCAAAGCCACTGAACTCTGACCTTGCCCTGAGGGCAAGGGTTTCTATGTTGGACTAAATTCTTTCCGTCCTCGGCGATCAGCTTAATGACGGCAAACCGGATCCGGTCCATCCCTTCGGGGGTTTCGTTCGAGCAGAAGGGAATTTCTTCGCTGACTTCGTTGACCAGGGTATTGATGATCCGAGTTCTGAAGGGGTCTTTGAATAGAGCCTCCAAGAGATAGATGGTTCGATCCGATAAAGGAATGGCCATTGGTCTTATCCTCACTGGGTTTTGGCAAGTCCGATAACTCCAAACAACTTGACAAATCAACTAACTTGAAGTTATTACTTGGAAAAAATTCCTTAATTTATCATTATATGGCATCAATTTCCCGAAAAATCCTCCCGATTGCCGTTATCTTGATCCTGGTTAACATTTTGTCGGTTACTGGGGCCGGGACTTTAGGGAAAAACCTGCCGGCCCAGGTGGTCAAGGTTGTCGATGGGGATACCATAAGAGTCATGACCAATGGCCATGAGGAGAAAGTCCGGCTTGATCGGGATTGATGCTCCAGAATGCCGCCCGAACCCCAAGGCCGAGAAGGATGCCTTTAGAACAGGGGAAGACATGGAACCATCCTGGCGATGGGAAGAAGGGCGACCGGGTATTTCGCCACAATTGTCGGTCCAGGTGATCAAGTCAGAATTGAACTCGACCTGGGGGAAAGGGACCGGTACGGGCGGCTATTGGGATACATTTGGCTGGCCAACGGAAAAATGCTAAACGAAGAAATGGTCAAGGGAGGATACGCCAGCCTGATGACCTATCCGCCGAATGTCAAGTACTCAGGACGGTTTGAGAAGCTTATAGGGAGGCCAGGGAAGCCAAGAGAGGGCTATGGGGTCCATGATAGCTTTTGATACGAGAGGCGTGATATAATTCTTGATCAAAAACATCGAGCCATAGGAGGGGCAAATGATTAATTTCAAAAAGAAGTTATGGGGGGCCTTTTTTGCTTTAGCGATCATTGGTATTCTTTTTGCCACCGGTTCGCAATCGCTTGGAGACCCCGTGCCGGGGGGGCCGGGATATTTTATGCAACCCGCATCAGCTTTCAGACCTGACTCCTCAAGTACTAACTTTACGGTCTTGTCTAATGGAGCATCTCTGAAGAACACTTCACCTTCCACCGAACCTTTTTATGCCCCGGTTTCCCTTCCGCACGGAGCCACCATCAATAAATTTATTCTTTATTACATAGACAATGACGCTGTTTCGGGTATAGGTGGGTTTTTGGTTCGGACTCCTCTCCCAGGGAGCTTTGCTGTTCCATTTGCGCAAGTTAATTCAAATTCAAACGTACAGTCCTCTGCTCCAAATTATATAGAAACCACTGACATAAATCTTCCTGTTGTTGATAATCAAAAGTATGCGTATTTTGTTTCAATATTCCTCCCTGCCAATCTTTCCGTCAATGGTTTCCGAATTGATTATGCCTTCCCAATCAGTTTGCCCCTAATAATGAAATAGACCCAAGGAATATATCAAAATGAACCCAGTCACCCAGACAGTCGATAAGGCCATACTGGATATCCAGATCCTGGCCAGCGACCTTGACCAGACCAATACGGACAAGCTGGAGTCCGACCTCTGGAATCTGGAGTCGATGGCCAGTGCGTTGCGGAGTTTTATCCTGAACCAACGTTGTCCGGATGGCGTAGGCCAAGACGGGTTATGGGATGACCGATTGATTATCGCCACGATTACAGGAGGATCTTATGGCATCAATCCGTATTAATTAAAGGCAAATCATTGCGAATGTTGTGGGGTAGATATTCGGATACGGGCATCCACATAATACTAAATAACCCGGACCTCCTGCCCAGGAGAGATCGGGTAAAAATATTTCGAATTATCTATCGAGTTTGAAACCTTCAACACTCCTTTCGGATTGAATTCGAGTACTACCAGGGATCGTCTCATTGATTTCAACAATAGCTGTAGATTGAATTCATAGTGTTGGACATTTTGTTGTTCCAGTACATTTACCCTATAGGAATAACCTTGAGTTCAAGGTCATCATCGTTGTCAATAAAAGTTAATTCAATTTGTTTTACTGTTGAGCCGTCTGGTAAATTGACAGAATATGGTTTATGCTATACCTCGGGATTTCTCCGGGGTAACCCCAAGACATCTCCAGCGGCATATACTTACCGGTACGGGAATACCATTGAAACTCAATCGGTAATCTCATGACTTTGTCGGTCGATGGTTCCATGGCCCCATTGCCAAAAGGGGAACAGTATACAACCAGGTCGCAAACAACCTTGCGTCTAATTCTCATGGATAATCACGTCAATTTACCATTGGTAGAAAGTAGACCTCCAAATGACCGATCTTCCTCATACTTGACGAAGACTACTGGACCGCCCTGGAGATCCTGGCTGAGGAGACCGGGAACATCCGGGATTGTATGGCGTCAGAGGGTCCCCTGGTATCCGGCTGATGCGGATCGGTTCGAGTGGGCCTTGAGGACCTATCGCAACTGGCACCCGGATGATGCTGAGACCTACCTGCTGGCCTTTCCCTGGCCTAAACCGGGTGAGGTCCCGAGAATCCCAGGACGGTATTTTGTCCCGACGGAGAAGGAGAAGGCCAAGATCCAGTGGTTTATTGATAATTTCAGCGGCGAGGAGGATGATCCTTGGGTGAAGGATATGGTCGAACTGGCCAAGGCGGTCCTGGAGGAGGTCCATTAGCCGTTAAAAAAGATTGACAACCCGAGAATAACATGCTTAATTTCCTACAGTAATATCTCTCACTTTCCCAAAAACAGCACCATTAGGCAGTTATTGACGTTCTAACCCTACCGGACCGGGTAGTCCGGTTAATGGACTGGAGGATGGCAATGACGGATAGCGACCCCGTTTCTCAACCGAGAGATGGGGTTTTTTATTTTGGACAGGAAGGAAATTTAAATAAGGAGGGCTAAATGATGAAAAGATATTTGCTTCTATCTGTTCTGACGATCTCGCTTTTTTCCCTATCATGTAGCAGTGGTGGTAGCAGTAGTGGGGGCGGCAACGATACGGTGATTGTGTCTGGAACGTGGAAAGGTTCGGGTTATGCTCCTGAAACCGGTACGCATCCGACCACGTTGATACTTAGTCAGAGCGGAAACATGGTATCTGGAACATGGGATGGCTATGCCTTTACCGGGACAGTATCCGTCAATCAGTTGACTTTAACGTTGACCCCCTTCACCCAAAACGGCGTGTATATGACCGGCAGCAGTAATTCAACCGTAACGGGAAATAGCATGTCCGGAACCCTATTGATGACTGGAAGAGTGGGCAGTAAGTCAACAACCATAAATGGCACCTTCACTGCGACACGCTCCGATGCTAAATATATCCCAGGTTCATATCCAGCGAGTGGGTTTCTTTCAACCCTTGCCGGAGCTATTGCTAACTAATGGCCAATACATAAGAGAGATGAGGTGTTTGTTGGCATCTAAAAGGAGGGTGCAAATAAAGGGCATTGTCCATTTTCTATTGATGTCGCTTCTGCTCTTAAGCGGTAGCGCACAGGCTGATTTTACCGACTTGCAACTGAACTCCTCTAACGATTTCAGTGCAGGGTATGGATACTCCGACACCATCGGAGGCAACTTTATCTCCAACGCATATCTCTCGCAGAACAATGGTGTCAGCTTCCTGAATACGGGTGACGGGCCAACGACAGCGATACACCTGCCCACCTCAACAGTTGGCACCTTTACATACCAATTTTATTACATAAACGCTTTTGCCAATGTTCTCACGTTGCAGCTATGGTCGGCTAACCGAAATTCGTTTCAGCCGGATATTGTAGTCAGTACATGGCGTGATAGCGCCCCTGGAGCATTCCTTCCGATTTTCGACCCTTCGACCGCGCCTCCGTTTGAGTATCCAAATGGGACACCACCCGGCTCGATACAGGCAAAAATCGGAGGTTACATTATCACCCTGACGGGATTCTCGTTCACCAACGGTTCCGGTCCGGCCACTGCGTATTCAGTTACGCCAGGCGCTTCGATCTCACCTGAAATTTTCGGGCAATTCACTTACGTGGTAGAAATTAATCCCGAATTATTAAAATATCAGTTAAATGTTAACAAAACCGGGACAGGTACCGGGACTATTACCAGTAATCCTTCCGGGATATCGTGCGGAGGAGATTGTTTGGAATCCTATAATTTCGGGTCTTCCGTAGCCTTAACTGCCCTTCCTGACTTAAAATCAGTTTTCTCAGGATGGCAAGGTGATTGTTCAGGGAAATCACCCTGTACTTTGACCATGACCGGGGACAAAACTGCAACTGCCGTCTTCACTTCCAAGCTTGTATTTCTCCCAATTATTTTAAGAAATGACTATAAAAAGCCCCCGGGCACGCCCCCAACTCTTATAAATGCGACAGTCTCTCCGAATTCCGGACCTGCGGGAGGTACGATTTCAGTCTATATCCAGTTTACCTTTACCGATCCCGATGGTGATTTGGATAACGGGTCCCTTAATTTTTTATCGCTTAGTGGCCAACCGGTTACAATTCCCTTGGGAAGTAGTTTTGCGGGCCTGAAAAGCGGAACGGGAGGAGGGACACTTTCGCTGACCCTTGAAAATCAAAAAGGGACTTTTAACATTCCATGTTGGCTGGTTGATAAAGCCGGGAACAAATCTAATTTTTTCTATGTTCAATGGACACAATATTAGGCTTGTCGATAATAATTCACAAAATTGAAGAAAGGAGGGTTCAATGATGAAAAGGTATTTGCTTATGTCTGTTCTCGCTGCCCTACTTTTAACCATATCATGCGGCGGTGGCGGTGATGGAAGTTCAAGTGGGGGTTCCTCCCGTTCTGACAATGGAATCCCTTGGATTTCTGTCAACATTGAACCCAAAACTGTATGTCGAGGAGGATACACAACGTATACTCTGGAATGGTATGACAGTGATGGGAATATTAAACTTGGTCATATAAAGGAAGAATGGGGCTATAATGTGTATACAAGAGATGAAAACGTCTCAAGAGTAACAGGTATATCTGGCTCGTTTCAAAATCCAGTCAGAATAAATCCTGCCGCAACACCGGGACCCCATAAATTATCATTCTGGGTTACTGATGCTAAGGGAACCAATAGTAATGTAGTGGAAATTCATTTGACACTCCTAAATTGCGTTCAAGGAAAAGATTTTGTAAATGGTAATCAAAGGTTGGATTTGTATAACATATACTAATGGACAAAACTATTTTTCATTGTCCACAAAGAGAACAGTCGATATAGAGGGCTTATTGAGCCACCGATTCCGGTTGAAGAGCCCAGCCGAGATGGTTTTTACCGGCTGCTTATGATTTGAATAAATCGACAAGGAGCACAGAAATGAGTAAAATATTAGTTTTAGTGTCTTTGCTCATTTTATCCATTTCCCCCGCCCAAGCCGATATTAAAATAATTCGGCCCTTCACCCTAACAAATACATACAGCGCTCTCCTTATACTCCCATTGGACATTTCAACAGTTCAAGTCCCTCCGGAAGATGACAATACCCATATACCAGTTCTTAACATGCTTTCAATCATTGATAACCTTATTTTCGCTGCAATCAAGTCCCATTTCAAGAAAATTGGTTATCAAATAAATGTAACTCAGGTCGGGAAAGATCAGAGCGAGTCAAACCTGACACAAAATGAAAACACGCTTATATTAAAGGCCAAGGTTGCAGAATTAGACCCTGGTTCAAGGGCCGCGAGGTTTTTATTATTCGGGATTGCGGGGAGATCTAAGATAAAAATCACTGGCGACTTAATCGACGCAAAAAGCAATCTAAGATTATTGGAATTTAAGGAAGATATTAGCTCCGGTGGAGGCTATGCGGGAGGAAGATATGAAGAAATGATGACTATTGATATTCGGGATATTGCAGAATATATCGCTGAAATTTTTGAGGATAAATTAGATGAGGAAAAACAAAATGCGAAGAAAAAGGATTCCCCAGCAAGCCAAACCAACAAGGATCACTAACCCCTGGAAATCATCAAACGTTTGCGCTGACTAACCACTTCCTTTGTAGGTGCAGTCCAGTTCCAGTGCCAGCTTAAAGACTATGAATCCGACCACCACTCCCCATCTCCATATCATCCCCTTCACCCCCAACCATCAATCCGACGCCCGCAATCTCATCCTCCGGAGCCTCGGCGAGCACTGGGGCTGGATCAATGAACAAATCAACACGGATCTGGTGGATATTCCCCGGTCATATTCATCCGGCCACTTTATTCTCGGCTGCCTGGATGAGGCCTCGTTCACACTCAATACTTGTGACTTTGTCATCCCTTTAAATGTCCCCAGATAAACTCACCGACCTCCAAGGCTTGATCGAACGAATAACCTACCTCAACGAAGAGAACTGCTACACCGTCGCCAAAGTAAAAGTCTACGGCCACCGTGACCTGGTAACCGTTATTGGGGCCATCGTCAACCCCACTCCAGGCGAAGTCATCCGGATGAAAGGGGAGTGGGGCCACCACCCGAAGTATGGCGAACAGTTTAAGATCATCTTCTGCGAGACCAAGACCCCGGCGACGGTTTACGGGATCGAGAAATACCTCGGATCAGGACTGGTCAAGGGGATTGGTCCGGTCATGGCTAAGCGGATCGTCAAGCGGTTCAAGGAAGAGACCCTCAACGTCATCGAAGCCGATACCAATAAGCTGATTGAGGTTGAAGGGATCGGGAAAAAGCGGATTGGGATGATCCGGAAGGCTTGGGACGAGCAGAAGGAGATCCGGACGGTCATGATTTTCCTCCAATCCCACGGGGTTAGTTCGGGGTATGCCGCTAAAATATTCAAGCAGTATGGGAATGGCGCGATCGAGGTGGTCAAGGAAAACCCCTACCGGCTGGCCACGGACATCTTCGGGATCGGGTTTATAACAGCCGACAAGATCGCCGAGAAGCTCGGGTTCGCCAAGGATTCGGATTTAAGGGCGCAGGCCGGGATACTCTACGTCCTCCATGAGCTATCAGACGAAGGCCACGTGTACTACCCCTACGGTCCCCTGGTTGCCAAGGCTCAAGAAATCCTGGACATCGACCAGGGAATAATCGCCAAGGCACTGGAGGTCCTCGCCGGCGACCACCAGGTCGTGATTGAGGATTTCAACCAGGATACCAAAGCCAAGGACGAGGACAACCAGGGGTTTATACCTCGCCGGCTACCACACCGCCGAAACCAACCTGGCCGCCCGGCTCAAGACTCTTGTCAAAACTCCCCAGTCCATCAGGAAGATCGATTCAGAAAAGGCCATTGGCTGGGTCCAGGACAAACTCTCGATCACCCTCGCCGAGAAGCAAGTCGAAGCTGTCCGATCAGCCGCCGACAACAAGGTCATGGTCATCACCGGGGGACCAGGGACCGGCAAGACGACGATCATTACCGCCATCCTGAAGATCTTCGCCGCCCTCAAGGCCAAGGTCATGCTGGCGGCCCCGACCGGGAGGGCGGCAAAACGGATGAGCGAGGCAACCGGCCGGGAAGCCAAGACGATCCACCGACTGCTCGAATACAATATGCGGAAGAGGGGGTTTGAGAAGAACGAGAAGACCCCACTCGACTGCGACTTATTGATTATTGACGAAGCCTCGATGATCGACACCCTACTGATGCACCATTTACTCAAGGCGATTCCGGTTACCGGGACTTTAATCCTGGTTGGGGACGTCAATCAGCTTCCTTCAGTCGGCCCGGGGAGCATCCTCAAGGATATCATCGACTCGGGGGTTGCCCCGGTCGTTCAGCTTAATGAAATTTTCCGGCAGGCCAAAGAAAGTTCGATTATCGTCAATGCCCATAAAATCAACCAGGGGGTTATCCCGAATCTCAAGCCTCAGTCCGACAAACTCGACGACTTTTACTTTATCGAACAGGAGGACCCCGAGAAAGTCCTGGAATTGATCATCAGCCTGGTCAAGGATCGCATACCCCACAGGTTCGGGTTGAAGAAAGGGGAGGAAATTCAAGTCCTGACTCCGATGCACCGGGGGATTGTTGGGGCCGGAAACCTCAATATCGAGCTTCAGAAGGCCCTCAATCCGAGAGAGGATGGGGTAGTCCGTGGGGGGAGGACTTATAAAGTCAATGACCGGGTCATGCAGATCGCCAACAACTACGACAAGGAGGTTTTTAACGGGGATATTGGGCGGATAGTTTCGATTGACGAGGAGGCTCAGGAAGTCCGGGTCCTGGTCGATGACCGGGAAATTGCCTACGACTATACTGACCTTGATGAACTTGTCCATGCCTATGCGGTCTCAATCCATAAGTCTCAAGGGTCGGAATACCCGGCGGTGGTTATCCCGATCCTGACTCAGCATTACATCCTCCTCCAGAGAAACTTACTCTACACTGGGGTAACACGGGGGAAGAAACTCGTCGTTCTGGTCGGGACGAAGAAGGCGATGGCGATTGCCATCAAAAATGATAAGACCGAGAAGAGGTATACTCGGTTGAGGGACCGGTTGGTGGCTCAATAGTCAAAATTAGTGGCCGAACTTTGGGTAATTCGACAAATGATTCAATCAATTCTTACTTGACCGAACAGGCTTTTCCCATTATAAAATTCAACTATTTATTACCTAAATCCCACCCAAGGAGGAAAAAAAGTATGGTGACCCCCAAAAAACCCATGACAAAGGCGCAAGCGGTGGCTTATTTCGCCGAGAAATTTCAATTGACCAAAAGCACGGCCAACGCAGTCATGGATGAATTGGCCAGCTTGGCCGTCAGTGAAACCAAGAAAACCGGGGCTTTTACCCTTCCCGGGATCGGCAAACTCGTCCTTTCCAAACGGAAAGCCCGTACCGGTCGGAATCCTCAAACCGGCGTTCCCATTAAGATTCTGGCCAAGACCGTTGTTAAAATGCGGATGGCCAAGGCTTTTAAGGATGCCGTAGTCCCGGCAAAAAAGAAATAACGCTTTTATCATTTGAGCCGTATGTTCATTAAGAAAGGAACGGGTACCGGCCCATGTCTTTAGCGTTGATCAAAAGCCAGATAGACAGATTTTTGATCACCGAAACCCCTGAAGTCATGGCGATCAAAGGGGCCTGGGGTGTTGGAAAAACCTTCGCCTGGAATAAATACATCACGGATGCAAGTCGCGGGAACAAAATAGCTCTTGACGATTACTCCTACGTGTCCCTGTTTGGCTTGAACTCCCTGGATGACCTCAAGCTTTCCATATTCATGGAGATTGTTCATACGAAACATATTGGAACGGAGGAGAGCAAAGGCACCGTTGCCATGGCAGACAAGAGACTATCCTCTCTCAGCAGAAAGGCCATTCAGTTGTTTAAAGGAGTGCCCTATGCAAAGGACCTCTGGCCAGCAATCCAATCTGTATCGTTTTATTCTTTGAGGAAAGCGATCATCTGCATTGATGATTTTGAACGTAAAGGAAAAAACCTTGATGCTCAGGACGTAATGGGTTTGGTGTCCTTCCTCAAAGAACAGAAAAGATGTAAAGTGGTTTTGATACTCAACGATCAATCGCTGGAAGACCATGCGCTGATAGACTACAAGAAATTTCGCGAGAAGGTGATCGACATAGAACTGCTGTTCAACCCAAGCGCTTCCGAGTGCGCGTCCATCACTCTCTCGACGGACGATGTCTCAACTGAGTTGAGGGGTTTTATCGAAAGTCTCGGAATTAACAATATACGAATAATAAAAAAGATTGAGGTACTGTCGGGAGTCATCATTCCCCTGTTATCTGGCTTTGAAGAGGAGATTGTCCACCAGGCGCTCCAATCGCTTACTTTGTTCGCCTGGTCCTTCTACGGCAAAACAGGGTCTGTTCCAAGTTACGAGTGGTTGAAAAACTTTAAATACGGACTATTAGGGCTCGGAGACAAGAAGAAAGATGAGACAGCGGAAGAGAAAAGCTGGAACGCTATACTACGACGATATGGTTACTTAGACACGGACGAATTTGATTTGCAGGTGGCAAGTGTGGTCGAGGAGGGCTACGTCAATGAAGAACAATTCGTGGCGGAGGCAAGAAAGCTTAACGATCAAAGAGTTGCTTCGAAGTCACAAAACTCTTTTACTACGGCATGGGATGCTTATCATGATACTTTTGCTAATAACGAAAAGGAATTGGTGAGCGAAATATTTGATAGCTTTAAGAGGAATGTGAAATACATAAGTCCAACGAATCTAGACGGTACGGTTACATTATTCAGGGAGCTAGGGCAGGAAGCCCTAGCCGATCAAGTCATCGAAATATTCATAAACGAAAGGCAAAGTGAAACCAGTACATTTTCATTGAGCGGGTATCCTTTCAGGGGTAGCATTAGGGATAAAAATCTTCTTCAAAAGTTCGATTTCATAGAACAATCTCGAAAAGAGACAAGAACATTGCGCGATGTTCTTGCAAAAATAGCTGGCAAAGATGGGTGGAGCAGGGATGATGAAGAGATTCTATCGTCTGCAAGTATCGAAGATTATTACACCATATTCAAAACCGAGCAAGGGCCGCACCTGTCCATCTGGATTGACACATGTCTACAATTCGGGCGGTTTTCTAACCCGTCTGAGAAACTGCTGAAGATAGCCGAAAATGCCACTGCAGCGCTAAGAAGGATCGGCAATGAGAGCCTTCTCAACTCATTAAGAGTCAGAAAGTATGGCATCCGGCTTAAGTCCGAAGAATCGGACCAGCGGAAGGCATAACCAATTAGGATTGAGACGATCGTGAAAGGTCGTTTCAATCCGTTGCTCAAGAAGCCCGGAGGAGATTTTACTCAAGCGTATAAGGTAAGGACAGGAAGAGAATTGGCCGCCAGTGGGGAGGGGTCAAAGTAACATCAAGCGGATCAAACAGGAGCGCGATGGCCCCCTTTTCATCCTGGGGGTTAGGCCCAAAAGGAGGAGGCGCTAATGAAGTATTTTATTTTCGTGATTTTTACCGTTCTTGCCGCTCTTCCTGCACATGCAGACTTAGCGGATGAATTGAATGACTTGGTGGGTTATACAATCATTGCTAGTAAAACTATCGACCGGTGGTATGACGACGACGAAAAAGATGATTCTTTTAATGGGTGCAGTCACGGGCGGGTAATAGTGTTCACTGACAACACGACTCTTACATGTGCCGAATATGGGTATCAATACGCTTACCGACCAACAGCAATAATTCTGGCAAAGAAATTTTCATATCAAGGAAAGTCATTCTACGATTTCAAAATGGTCGTGGAGGATGAAGTCTATGATATGCGCAGGTAGGCCTAACAAGGCGCTCGTTCGGACGCAAACTACGCTACGCTTCGTTTGCGCCGCACAGCCTGGGCGATGGGCGTCGGATGATAGGACCTGAGCCATGGCAAATAGCACTGAACAACGGTTCGAAACACTGCTTGCCCCGCTCTTTCCGAAGGATGCGGGGTTTCGGGGTATTCCCACGAGAGACGGTCTGCGGTTTTCTGTGAGTTGGAAGCTGAAGAATGATCCATCTAGGCCGAATAAGCGTTCGCGGCGTGTCGTTCTCATGATTTCCCAGGATGCTGTCGAGGATTACGAAGACGGGACTCCGAATGATCGAAACACTATCGAAAGACGAATGGTCGACCTGGTTACGGCGAAACTGAAACAGTTCAATCCAGATCACAACACGCCATATGGGCAGCCTGAACCGGAGGAACAGTGGGTCGTCTAAGCGCTCAACAACGGCGCAAAGCTGACGGCGGAGAGAGCGGCGAGCTTCGCCGTACGGTTGCCGGCGGTGCGGCTGCAGGCCATCCTTGGGCGCCCCAGAAGTCGCTATGATCACTGAACGTCGTTTACTTGCCATCAGCTTTTTAGTGGACACGAACTGTGTCAATGCGCGACAGAAGCTAACCGCGATGAACCAATTGGAGATGTGGGCGGAGAGAGAAATAATCACTCTTTTGACGGCAAAGACTGCTCAGTCGGAGATGGCTGCAGGCAACAACGCAGACCGCAAACAGAAGGCTTACTCTTTTATCTTTACGATGTCTGCGATCTCTGGTCGCGATGAGCAACTTCAGCTCCACCGAATTGAGGAGGCACTCTTTCCCGGCGGGGCTCGAAACCCGAACGAGCGTATTGACATTGATATTGTTTTTAATGCATGGAAGCATATGCGCCCCTTGATCACCAACGACGGCGGATCAAAATCCCAACCCGGAGGAATTTTGGGAAACCGCACTAAACTCGCAGGGATAGGAGTGCAGGTAGTAACGCCAGAAGAGGCTGTGATGCACGTCCAAGAGGCTCTGCAAGCTCGCGACGAGCACGCAAGACAGTGGGCTGCTTTCTACAAAAAGGCAGTTCCCGAATGGGTTGGCAAGGATTGAGTTGCCGCCCAACAACGCCCTCAAGCCGACGCGGAAACCCTTTGGCAGCGCTTCGCGACGGGCGCGCCGACCGCGCGCTTAGAGCAACGTTACCCTCTCTTACAAACAATAATCTTTTAATTTCTCCGCCATTGTTCTAAGAGACTTGTGGGTGCACATCGCAACTGAGGTGCATGGGGGAAGGAGAGGAGGCCCCTCCATTCGCTTCAGCGAATCCCGAATTTATTCCTTCCTCATCTTCATCCTCTTCCGCCCCATCTGCTCAATCAACCCTGCCGATTTCATAATGGCCTCCGGGCTGATGGGCGGGATCTCGGGTTCATACTTTAGATAACCCGAAAGATAGCTGTCAGAGGGGGATTCAATCTCTTGCCGGGTACAAACCAGGTAGGAGACGGCTTCGGCCTCGAATTCCTTTACCGTTTTATTCCGACCACGTCGATCCGGCCACCATTTTGGATTAGGGGTCCCCAGATGCCCGCAATACAGGTGCCCCAGTTCGTGGGTCATTGTAGCGTAACGAGACTCCCGGCTCAGGTCCTCGTTAAGCAGCAGGCGGTACTGGACCGGGATATTTCGGTAAACCGGATTTCTCTGTTTGTCTATCCCCGTTTGGAACACCAACGGTTTCTGGCCTTTCCAGGGGACCGTCATGATGGACCCAGCCGACTGGGAACCCTCCTTCCTGGTGATAATCTCGATCCCATCCCGCTTGGCATTTTCGATTGTCCTTTCCAAATCCGAACCGATTTTGCCATACCTGACTTTAAAAGGGTTGGTCACTCCTTCCGGCAGGGGAGGGGCGTCCGGCCCCGGTTCAGTGTCCGAGACGTCGAAAACGAACATCACCGGCCCCATCGGCTGGAGTATGATCAGGGGGGTGGCCCCGGGCTTGATATTCCGGTCAAATTCTTTTTTCCACCGATATGCCGGGCAAACAAAGGTGGCGCCTGGTCTCTGGATATGGACCAGCATGGCATTATATGGAGAATAGAAACGGAAACCGGCCACGAATTCGATGAGCTGCTTGAATTCAGGACTGGAACGGTATGCTCGGGCCGAGACAAAAAGATCATCCAATGCCCGGAGAACTTTCTGTTCTACTTGGGGGTTTGGGTCGTCCATGGCTGCCTTACTCTTAATCGTTCACTGGTTTCAGCTCAAGTGTTTGCCTATTCCACCCAACGTGAACGGCCTTCGGTCTCTCAGTGTTGTTCCAGAGAAGTGAGACCGGGTTCCCCGCTTTCGACTGACCGCCCTATCCCCGGAAAGGGTTAAGGGTTAATACCAAGCATTAAAATTGAGTATTCAGTAACGTTACTCATATACAAATTTTAGTGGAACGGAAACTGGAACGGTAAAGGGCAGCGTTATCTCTTTAGCTGGATATTTACGTCCTTCAGCATCCGGACGACATTCCAAACCATCACTCCCCAAAGAACTCCCAGCGAAGGTTTCGAAAGGTGCCCCGGTTACACAGTATGCTTTAATACCATTATGTATTATACGGTACCAATCTGTTAAATAAGGGGAGCCTGTGCAATCATTACTATTAAAGTAAACACTTGACCGGTCTTCGGTCCCATATGAAGTAACCACAAGTATACTATTAATAATTGGCAAATAAATCTTTGCCCCCCCAGCAGCATCAACCAACAACCCCAAATACTGATCATTTACATCATAGACCTTGATATTCATCCCCGCCGGTCCTGGAACACCTTGAATCCCTTGTGGACCTTGTGGACCCTGTGGTCCTTGTGGTCCGCCAACACCTTGTATCCCCTGCGGACCTTGTGGCCCTGTATTTCCGGTATCTCCTTTAGGCCCTTGCGGCCCAATATCTCCTTGGGAGCCTTGTGGCCCATGCGGTCCCGGAACTCCTTGAGGACCCATCGGCCCGTTAGCTGAATTAAGAGCATAGGGAACCGGGGTAATGCTCTGTCGTGGCGAAAGGGTTGTATAGTTTCCTCCAGTACCTGCCTGACAAACGAGGATTTCCAGATACCGGGCATCACCGGTGAATTTATCGTCGCCAAAATCGAGTTGCACCATGAACAATCCATTGCTGACCGTCTCATTTTCTTTAATTATTATGGGTCCGACCTGATTTCCTCCAACAAGTGAATCGTATAGAATGAATTGGAAATCATAAATCCCGCTTGCCGGACTACCTCCATTGGTCAAACGCCCCTGGTAGGAGAAGGCCGTCCCCATTGTCTCCCCCTGCCCAGGGACCGATAACCCCCCAACAACCAACAACACCAATGCCAGCCATGTCAAAATCCCTTTACGCTTCATTGCCAGTCTCCTCCCCCTGTTAATTCAGGACCAACGGTAAATACAGATAATAGGGGGCCAAAGCCCCCCAGAACCCACCGTCTATTGAAAAACTCCCGCCGGACAGCCTTCCGGTATCTGACTTGCCGACGGTGCCACTCAGCGTGTAATCCCCCCCGATGCTTGTTCCCCCGCCGCCGCCAACAACCCACCAGGTAATTTCATAGGATTGAGCCTGGGATGAGGTGGCTATGGCAAAAAAGATTAATAGGCCCCAGAATAAGATACCGGCTTTCTTTTTAATTCTTTTCATCTTCGTTTTCCTCCTGTCCCATTTGATTAATGACCTTGCTGTAGGAGTAAGTTTTATTTATTTGTTGATTAGAGCCGGAGCGGTCGCAATTTAAAAAACCTGATGCCTCTAAAAGGCGCTAACCGGGCGCCATCAATTAATCCAAATTCAATTGAGCTTGTTCTCTCTCAAACTAATTACCAAACATTTATGGCTTTATTCATCATAAAACCTAAAATAGCCATCCTGTCAAGATAAATTACCGTTTTTATAGGGTTTATCTATCCGTTTTGGGCGGATATATTAGGTTTTATGAAAAATGCTTATGAAAACGAGAAGGTTCTGTTAGGCAGGCGAATCCGGACCTTAAGACAATTAAAAAAATGGACCCAGCAGGAACTGGGGGAGAAGGCAGACATCAATTACAAATTCTTAGGGGAGATAGAGCGGGGCCAGCAGAATCCTTCCTTTGAAATACTCTTTAAAATTGCCGCTGCTCTGGGGGTTGAGCCACCCGAGCTATTTCGGTTTGAACAGGAAATTTCAGATCGGAAAGAGATCGAATCCAGGATCAAAAATATTATTGGGAATATTCCAGACGATGGGCTTAATAGCCTTCTTATGGTTTTAAGAGTTCTTTATCCAACCCACTAATTACCACCTTCATAGACTTGAGCCTTTGCCTTTTTCGCCAAACAGATCAAGTTGACTAAGTCGGGATGATTAGCAGCCGGGTTGAATGGCGCAGGGACCTGCCCCATCTCCCATGCACCTCAGTTGCGATGTACACCTACAAGTCCTTTAACAGGATTGATTCCTAGGTTAACGATTACCGTTTAAAGTGATCAAATGTAGGGTGGATCATGCGCAGCGGATTCACCGGCTTTATTCCAAAGGCATTTCCAAAATCCCCTGGGGTCCCTCGGCCACCCCTCCGGGCAAAAAGAAGTCCTCCCGGAGAGTTTGCCGAAACAGGGTTAATGAAAAATCCTCACGATGGCTTCAGGACCAGGGGCAGATAGATCTGGAAATTACGAAAATCGGTGACCACCCCATAGGCCGTGGCCCCGCTGCCGCCCTTGAGGCTGATCCAGCCCACGTTCTCACCCCAGGCGTAACCGGCAAAGGCCCCGGTCCCAGGGTCGATGGTCACTCCGCCACCGGTGGGGGCAAAATTGATCCAGCCCACATTGGCGCCCCAGGCATAGCCGGTCAATCTTCCACCCGGACCGCGGTTGACCCCGTAGTTATTGGCGCCGGTGTTGTCATAGGTATAGGGGCTGCCGCCGGTGTGGGTCCCCAACCGTATCCAGCCGATATTCTCGGCCCAGATATAGCCTTCCAGATGATCCCCGTAAACGGCGACAGCTCCGCCGGTGGGGTTGAAATTGATCCAGCCCGCGTTCGTACTCCAGGCCCATTTGCCCGTAGCATCAATCCCGGCGGCTGAAGCTGTCTGGTACATACCCAGCATGACCAGAAAAACGGCCGCGAACAATGCTAATCGTCCTATCGGTTTCGGTGCTGTGTAGATCATTTAAAATCCTCCCTTGCATTTGAGAACACCAGGCTTTAACCTCAAAAAAATTACACGCTACGAGGGCGAGGGCATAGCCCCCTGCATCCCCAGTAGAAGATCAAATAAACCAAATAATCAAAGAACCCAATCATCTTCATTGCCCACCACGGACGGGCCACACGTAGTGCGTGGTCGGCTTATTGGCGCCGTTCGCGTCGCCAGCGTCCAGGTGCACACGCCACGCGAAGATCGTAACGTTCGCGTACGTAGTGCCCGACCAGTAGAAATCCGACTGGACGCCTGTGAACGACGGATCCCCCGCCACCCACTTCCCAGTCCCGGCCGCATTCGATAATGCAGGGTTATAATAGGCAAAATCGATCAGACTCTGAAGTTCCTTGAGATTAGGCAGGCGCCATTGGCTTGCCGTAGAACCATCGAGGAGGCCGCAGCTTCCGCTTGCCAGGGTATTGGCGTCATTCAAAGCCTGTGTCCAGGTTCTCGGTCCAAAGCAATTGGCGTTTCTTAACCAGATCAGCCCGGTCAGGTTGTCGGTCACCGTGCCATTATTATTGTTATCCGTAAACCTCGGATTCGGCCAGACCACCCCTTTCTGAAGGTCGCCGTCATCGCCTGTTGCATACAACGTGGTCTGCCCGGTCTTGGCAACCCCAGAAAGCGGGTAAGTTCCCACCACCCCGAAAATGTTTACCCCTTGCTTGATATTTTCCGGCACCAGATCCGTGTCCACGGGCGTCTGCATCGTGCCGGTCCTCAACCCCCACTGTCCGCTGGTGAGTCCCCAGTAGGTCTTTCCTGCGACTACGTTGCCAGGCACGGCGCCGCTGGTGTCATCCAGAGCCGGTAACTTCCCCATGATTTCATTTAGGGTATGGCCCGTACCCGCCGTTGGCCCGCTACTCGGCTCTTTAAACGCAGTCTCCTTATTGGCTGTTGCGCCATTATTGATGCGGTTATAGATCTGCTCCAGGGTGTACATCTGCGAACCGGCCTCAGTTGGCCCCGCGCTCGGTTCCAGGCTCCCCGCCAGCACCACGGCCGCCGAAAACAATACTCCCACGACAACGCCCACTACCCTTCCTGTCCACCTGTTCTGGCTACGCATTTTGTACCTCCTCTTTGCTATTTCATGTTTAGAGTTTCGTATTGCCTTCGCCTTTTCCAATTCATCCCTAAATCCCTCCCAACCTCTTCGCCCCGGCGTACCGGCGCCCTTTAGCCAAAGGTGGAGTCCCAGGGAACAGGGGGTCCCTCCTTAAAGCAGGGTTATCAGGGTAAGTTAAGAGATTAAAGGTTGCTCTGGTTATTGGTCGGGGAGCATGTTTATTAGAATTGAGGAATGCGGGAGCTTAAATCTCTCACCGCCCTTTATTAACGAGTAGCGAACTCCGCTAAAAAAACCTGCCCTTGTATCTTAAAGCCCTTAACTATTAACATGGTTGGAGAGGAGGAGAGCTGGAATGGATTTAACAAAAGACAAGCACTTCGGTTATGGCCTTCCAACTTCTGCAGCCTTTATCATTAAAGTCTCCTAATGGTGTGGAGTAGTGATTTCTAATTCTGCATATAATATATAGCCAAAACTCGAATTCTTAAAAGACTCATCAAAAAGAGGTTTAGAATTCTTTTCAGTATATTTACAATTATCCATAAATAAACAAATTTATTTAATAATCAAGGGTAAATAGATATTTGATTGGGGGGGGGAGTCCAACTAGGATAAGAATATTTTTTGACATACCTGAATTGCTAACCGTTACCAAACTTTGGCCTGCCGATTTGGCAGCCATCATTCCTGATCCAGAAACCTCTACAATATCAGCATTACTTGAACTAAAGATCGTTTCCCCCGGTAAAAAAGTTATATCCCTATCAATTCCATCATCATATGACCCAAAAAGATTTAACGGGAGTGAGGAGCCTTGGTACATAAAAAATGGATTGATTTTTGGAAATAACTCTATTCTCATTAGCTTCGCTGATGTAACGACATTTATTGCAATTTCAGAACTACCAATAAACCCTTCTCCGCTTCGGGCCCCGGCCATAATGATTAGTGGACCCACCCAGTTATTGGGAATTTTGAATTTAAAATTATATGGTTCGTGCGTAATAATTGCGGAAGCTAAGGTTTGACTTGAAACTAACACTATATTATCAGGACTTGAGGTGGTAATAGTAACCGAAACCTCATCCCCAGGAGAGAATATTTGGCCTGAAACAGGGTTAGAAATTTGTACGTAACCTGAAACTGCATCCTTAATAGCATTTCTAACTACTCTAATGTTTGTGCCATTTTGAATTTTATCCTTTACCATCCTATTTTTAAAAGTGGAATAATTCGATAAATTTAGAAAAGCTATAATACGATTTAGGACCTTGATTTCAATCGGTTCACTGCAATGCCAAATCACACTTTCATCTATACCTGGAAATCCACCTTCCTGGCTGGTTTCTGAAACAATCCAATCGTTTCGTTCCCCATTAAAGAGTAATTGATTAAATTTCAATAAAGTTGCGGCTAATTCGACTGATCCATCAAATTTATTCAAATTAAGCAATAAGTCAATTAATGATACCACCCCCTCCACGGTTAAAGCACTTATTCCGGCAATTGTATTAATTGGAACATAAAGTTTATCAGCGTTGCAATGGGTCCCACCGACCTTTCTTAAATCTGAAACGGCTCCGTCTGTCGCCGGATGTTTAAATTTCAAAAACATATCAGCTATCCAGCGTTCCAATGAATCTGTATCGCCATTATCAACCATCTCCCAAAGGAGGTCGGCCCAAGGGCTTCCATAATGAGGAGTACCGACAGTAGTAATTGTCCGAATATACGATTCGTTACCATAAAGTTTCGTTAATAACCCTCCCATGCTGTGAGCTATAACGTCTACCTTTTTGGCTACAATATTTTGTTGCCGAGGAAGATTCAGCGCATTCAAGGCAAACACTTTGGGGACAAACATATTTTGATTGAACGGAACTGCGTTGGGGTACGAATGGGCAAAAACAAATGGAAAATTATATTTATTTTCAAGCATATATTGAAGATCTTTCCAGGCAGTCGAGTCGGACCATAAACCGTGGATTAGAACAACAGGGGCCCTGGACAAATTGATCCCTTTATGAGGTATTTCTTGCCCATTTAATTTAATTGTCAGTCCAATAGGCCTATGCCCTTGAGATAAATCCTCTGGATATCCAGATCTTACAAACGCAAAAGGGGTTTGTAAATCCGCAAGCAATCCCCGCTATTTTTGGACCAACCGCCATCCCACACCCCATCTCCTTCGGAAATTAATGATTCGCTGTCTAATGGGCAGGAATTCTCCCCCATATCGGAAAGTTTGACCAAAATTCGAGATTCCCCATCTGCAACTGCTCCATCTGCAATGTTGTTCTGATTATCATAGTCCCAAAATGATATATGCGGTCTATTAAAAGAAATTGTAACATTCTTGACCGTAAATTTAGCGTATGCTGAAGCATAGTTATCCAGGTGCGAATAGCTACAAACTCCCGTCATAGTATTAACACCAGCAGCAAATATTATAATTGGCTGCCCCGGATATATCATAACATTGGAAGTAATCGTTTGGGCATCGTTTTTGCTAGTACTCTCAGTTCCGTGTCCTGTGTTTCTACTTTCCTCAACAATTTCGAAATAATTTCCATAGACCGATGCCAATAAGGATGTTTCCTTTAATATGGAAGCTTCTATAATAGCGTACATTGTCCCAGCTTCTTGTATTAAACAATCGGTTATAATTTCCCAATCATATGTTATCGAAATTGTTGCTTCCATAGGTGTATGCGCAGCATTTGAAGACTCAGCCATAACTCTTAAAGTCATATCTGCCCTAGCTCCACCGCTCTGACATGTTCGTTCATCTGCCCTTGATACAAAATTTACATATACTGTATTTCCACTGCTATCATATTCACGCACGATAGACTTCGTATGGGGTAACGTAGGATAATAGGTGCTATAATAGGAGGCGGTATCTATTTTAATTGTTTCTCCGATGGGGAAAATTAGGGTTCCATTTTCGATTCTGTAACCACCAAAGGCGAACTTAGAATCAGGAATATAAAAAAACTAATAGCAGAAGTGAAAAACATTTTGAATAATCAAATATTATACGTTCTCTCATCTTCCCATGGATTCTCCATCATGTAAGACAAATAAGAATAGTTTGTCACTATATTTACTAAAATTATAAATACTTTGGAACAACCGAAGAAGGTACAAAGATTAAAGGATTTTTTTATCTGATGCTTATTGGAGTAGAACTAAGCAACAAGAAGTAAGACTTGCATAATATTGAATACTTAAAATAATCTTATGAGTCAAGGAAATCTTTAAGTAAAGTTAAATTCTTGAATTAGGTTGGGAATAGCAATGGGGAGTTGGGCATCACACCTTGTTCTATTGAGGATTACCGTTAGAAGAACTAAACCGCTGCGCGGTGGTCCTTGTTATGCCACGATAAACTACTCTCTCAGCCCATTCAACCCGGATGGTTCTTGTCGCTTGTTAATCAACGGTGATCTCCATACAATTTCCTTTGTCGTACCGCCGGTACCAACCGGCGGATATCAAAATCAAAGGCGATGGTATGATGAAGAGCTTAAGAGAGCGGATGCGGTAGACCTTCAGTTGAGCGGAGCCAAACCGATTACGCAAAGGATTTACCTCAGAGAAGCGGACAACCTGGCCAACTATTTTAACCGGTCGCCGGAAGAACTGGGGGAAGCGGAACTGAAGGAGTATTTGCTTCACCTGATCCAGGAAAGGCATCTGGCCGAGGGGACCTTCCGGTTTTATGTGGCCGCCCTCAAGTTTCTTTATCGAACAACGTTAAAACGCGAATGGCCGGTGGAGAAGATAAAGTATCCCCGGGCCAAGAGGAAACTGCCTCTCGTTCTGGATCTCTCGGAGGTGAAAGCCCTCTTGGCGGTGACGACGAATCTCAAACATAAAGCGATCCTGATGATCACCTACTCCTCGGGATTGAGGGCCAGTGAAACCGCACGGCTGAAGATAGCCGATATTGATAGCCAGCGAATGATGGTCAGGATTAATCAGGGCAAGGGAGGCCAGGATCGCTACTCCATCTTGTCCCAGACGGCCCTGGAGCATTTGAGGCAATACTGGAAGAAATATCGTCCCCAGGAGTGGTTATTTAAGGGGATGAGAGCCAATGACCACCTCTCCACCCATTCGATACAGCAACTCTTCTACCAAGCCAAGAAACGGGCCGGCATCACCAAACCGGCCAGCGTGCATACCTTGAGGCACAGCTTTGCCACGCATCTGATTGAAGCCGGAACGAGTCTCCACCATGTCCAACTGCTTCTGGGCCACAGATCCCCGACCACGACCACCGTCTATCTGCATGTGAGCCGGCTGAATCTGGCCCAGGTCACCTCGCCGCTCGATAAAGCCGCCCAACCGGTTTCGTAATCCAGCAAGCGGTTGCGAACCACCGACGGCCTGGAGGTGGCGGAAATCTTCCGTCAGCACGGCCCGGCTTATCGACAAGCCCACCGGTTGCCCCGCAATCATTTGCGGGTCATGCGCGCCATCGAGATCTGCAGAACCGCGGCCCTGGGCGGCCATAGGGATCAGTGCGACCACTGCGGTCATCTGGAGATATCGTATAACTCCTGCCGAAACCGGCACTGCCCCAAATGCCAGACCTTACGGAAAGAGCAATGGATCGAGGCGCGCGGTCAGGACCTCCTGCCCATTGAATACTTCCATGTGGTCTTCACCATCCCCTCGGAACTGAATCCCCTGGTTTTAATGAACCGGAAGGTCCTCTACGATCTGCTTTTTCGCGCTGCTTCCGAGACCCTCCTGGAACTCGCCCAGGACCCGAAACATCTCGGCGCAACGGTAGGGATTATCGCCATTCTACATACCTGGGGGCAGAACCTCAGGGACCATCCCCACCTCCATTGCATTGTCACCGGGGGCGGTCTATCCGCTGACGGAGGCCGCTGGGTATCTTGCCGTAAAGGGTTTTTCCTCCCCGTCAGGGTCCTGTCGTCGTTGTTCCGAGGTAAGTTCCTGGACCTCCTCAAAGAGTACTTCCAAAGCGGGCAACTGGTCTTTCCCGGCCATCTCAGTCAGCTCAAAGGTCCCGGAGCCTTCGAAACCTTCCGGAGGCCACTCTACCATAAAAAATGGGTGGTCTATTGCAAACCGCCCTTCGCTGGCGCCCAGGGGGTCCTGCAGTACCTGGGTAGATATACCCACCGAATCGCCATCAGCAATAACCGCCTCCTCACCATCCGGGACGGCCAGGTTTCCTTCTTCTGGCGAGATTATGCGGACCATAACCGCCAAAAGACCATGCTGCTCAAGACCGAGGAGTTTATCCGCAGGTTCCTCCTCCATGTCTTGCCTGCTCGCTTTGTTCGGATACGGCACTTCGGCCTGCTGGCCAACAGAAACCGAAAAGACAACCTCAGCGTCTGTCGGCAGCTCCTCGGAGGGGATAAAACCGTAGTCAAAGAAAACGTCAGAGCGGAGACCTGGCAAGAACGATTGCTCCGGATCTGTAGCATCGATGTCCTGGCCTGTCCGGTCTGTCAAAAAGGCAAAATGGCCAGGATAGCGCTATTGCTTCCCTATCGAAGCCACAGCCCCTAGCTATTCAGATGATTCCTATGAGCTATTTAAAAACGAACTCTCCCGCTTCCTGCGAAAAAGACACCCTGTTTCGCCAGGGTTTCCTATTGCCAAAAACCATATATTACCACTCCCCCCGATTATCAAGGGCCCAATCGATACCGTTGCCGGCATCTGGGACCAACCAGTTTCAGTCCCTAAACGACACCTATCCGCCTAACTCAGACCCTCTCCAGTAGGAAATAAACGGCAAAGATAGGATTGAATCCCCATAGGTGGCGGCAGCGGCTCCGTTCTTCATGCGTCAATCCAAAATTGCTCTCCAAGGCTTTGGATATCTTCATATTCTTCCCTTGAGCAACTTCGGATTGACGCTTATTCGAAATCTGGTAGTTTGGACACTCACCAAAAAACAAGACTTCAGGAAGTAGTTAAGGACGGGGGGGGAATGACCCGCCCCCCGCCCAATCTTCGCTCCTGGAGCCTCCTGCGAAGCCGTTTCGGGGTCTGGTGAGACTGGCATTACCATTCCTCTCTTCCCCAATACCGGGTTATCGCCTTTTCCCAACTCCCCGCCTGATTGAACGCCGGGTTGATCCCGGCGAACGCATGGCATAAGGCAGCGACACCCGGGAAGTTCTCGATCCTGGCCCCCAGGTCCTCAGACGTCAGGTTGGAAAGCTCCCCTTCGAGGGGCTTGAAACGGCAAGCCGGTCAACCGCTTCTGCCCGGCCTCAGATATTCCATAATCCCCTGAACCGTGTTCCGATAGAAGTCGGGATCGTCGAACTGGCTCGGGTGTGTAATGAAAAAGCTGCCTTCCCCCTGGATTGTGGATCATTCCTGCGCTTCCTCCTGGAACCTCCCCATGGCCATGGTCTGCTCGGCAGCTAATCGGCCCATGCCAGTACCTTCAGGATGCCTCCATTTTCCCTGGCCCCATATTTCCCCCGCAGTTCCCGGCTATACTGGTCAATAAGCCATTTTGCGAGTCCACCAGTTCCGCCTCCAGGACCTCCAGGGTCTGGAACATCTTCCCGTTCCGGCATTGCCACCCCAAGAACCACCAGGGCTCCCTGGTTTTTAAGATACGGCCATACAACCCCGCCCGTAAAGTCCAGGTAGTTCTTTCCGGTCTCCAGGTGGCGGTAGTGGGACAGATACCGCAGTCATAGCGCGCTGGATTATACGGAGAAAGCGGATTTCTCAGGGTCGGGTTATCTTCAACGGTTGCGATTCGCCTGGCAGCCTGACTGTGATGCACCAAACGACTGATAATTTCGATTATGCACTTTCCATTCCTCCCTCCCTCAACTCAAATCCAGCCCGGCAAACAGGGAATTGGCGCCATACTGTCGGGCCATGGTTTCGTAGTTAAACGCGTGGCGGAAGTGGTCCGCCCCCAGCTTCACATAGCGGTAATACTTGGACCCGGTCTCCTCGTCCTCCTCCAGCCTCTTGGCGACGTTGTGCAGGTGGTTGGCGAATTCCCGGACCAGGTCGCTTTCCCTGGGCAGGATGACCCGGCATTCCGAGACCTCCCGATGGCTGGCATCGAGGCTTTCCGTCCGGTTGCAGGAGACGATCAGGTCCCGTTCGTTCCAGGCATAGGCCCCTTTCTGGTGCTCGTTGTAATAGTTCAGAAAGACCTTTCCCCGGTTCCTCTCGGCAAAGGCCCGGGCGTTCCGGGTCTCCGGCAGGGCATCGACTACGGCCCGATGGACGTTGAAGACCCTGATCAGCCGGTCCAGTTCCTCCCAGTCCTTGTAAACCCCCAGATGAACGATCCGGTCCCGCCGGCCAATGACCACGTGCAGGTCTTTCCCCTGGTCCACGCCCATGGAGCAGGGGCCGGGATCCTGGGAGGCAATACCGTCGCTACCGCAAAGGGAAAGGACCTCTTGGATGGTCAGCCGGTTTTGGGCCTCCACATAGGCGATGCCGATTTTCAGGTTATAGAAATCGGTAAGGTTGGTGGTGGTCCGGAACTGGTGCAGGATATCCCCAGGGTCAATGTAGTGGCTGAACAACTGGGAGTAGTGATACCCCCGTTTGTCGGTCACGTCCGGATGCTTAGCGACCCATTCCCCGATGGAGGGGTTCAGTTCCCCTTGGCACTTCCGACAGGCCCTTATGACCCGGCCATCAACCTCCAGCAGGCAGTCCGGGAAGGTATCCTCCAGGCAGGTCCACTCCCCGCAGGAGGGGCATTTCAGCAGCCAGTACCGTTGGTCGGTCTCCTGGAAGGCTTTGTCGATGCCGTAATCCGGCAGGGTGGGGTTGGACTAGCATCAGCACCCGCTTGTGCTCGCTATGGCCCATCCGCTCCATGGCCATGTCGATGGCGCCCTGGTGGCCTTCGTCCAGTTCGTCAAAGATGACGTAATCCACCGGGATGGACTTCAACCCCACCCGGGAGCGCATCCCCCGGAGATAAAGGAAGGCGTTCCAGATCCGTTTGATGTTGGCCGAGTCGGTATCCTTCAGCCATTTGCCGATGGTGCCCTCGTTCTCGTCAATCAACGGCGAAACCCGGCCTCTGCTGAAATCGGTCACATCGGATTTTCCAGGGAACAGGTAAAGGACCCCTTTGAACCCCCTATACCGGCAGCCATAAACGGCCTGGAGCATGGCCTTGGTGGTCAAGACCAAGCTGGGCGGCCTTCATCTCCACCATATAGGGGTGATCGTCCCGGTAGGGCTCCATCAGGTATTCGTGCCGGTCGAAGGTAAAGGGCCTACCGTCCAGGATGATGGGGGTATTGACTGCCCAATCGGCCAGGGAACGGTGGCGCCTGATAGTTTCCGGGAAACCCCTGCTCAATCGAGTTCAAGAGTCGATCGAATAATTCTTCTTTTTTGGAGATTACAAATGATCCGTGTTCTAATCTCTGGTGCAACATCTCCGATGGCCTCCAATACTTCTTTTTGAAATTCAGCGACGGCGGTCATGTCATAAAGGGCCTGGAATATCTCCAGTTGCAGCTTTAATTGCCCCCGGATCTCCTTCATGGCCTTCAGGGCGACATCCTGGGGAGGCTCCGGGGTCTGGGGGTCCGGGTCCACTTCCCCTCGGACGACCTGCATGGCCCGGTCCAATAACTCATTGGCATGGTCGTTGATCCGTTGTAGCTGCTCAATGGCGTTGACCTTCTTCTCTACAATTTCACTGGCCCGGTGCAGATTGATGTTTTGGGCACCCCGACCTTCAGTGCCTTCAGCCTCTTGGAGATACAGCCAGGAGTGACCTTCAGTTTCCGGGCAATTTCGGAAACATGGAAACCCTGTTCAAGTAACCGTTGTAATTCAAGATTTGAGATTTTTTTCATAATTCCTCGGAAAACTTTAGGGGAATCGGACGGAAAATGTTTCCGTCATAAAGTGCCTATATCCCGCAGGCGGCCCCGAAATTCGTTCAAGGCTCGCATGGCTTCCTTTGGATGGCCCCCAGGTTCGCCTCGATGGTGGCCGGTACCTGGTCCAGCAGTCCCCGGTCCGAGACCTGCCTCCAAACCTTGGAGCGAAGAGGCTCCCGCAGGTTCAAGCCCCAAAGCCATTGGATGTAACCGTCTGGCAGGTTACACAAATCCGTTCCCCGGAATCGGCCAAAAGGCATCCTCATGGTTCAGTCCCGCCCCTGGCCTGGCCTTCGAGCGCCACCCGGCAGCGCCTCAATCGCCGCAATGGCTGATCCGGCCTTCGCATGGTGATCCTCCCGGTGGTCCCGGAGCAACTCGCCTCGGAGTCGCTGTAGATAAAGCGCAACCGATTGCAGGTCTTTTTCCGCCTGGTCGGGGTTCATTTTCAGTTCTCCGGCCCCTTCCGGTACGCCTTCACGGGGACCTCGTCGGCGTCCACCTCCAGGAGGGTCCATCTGGCATCATAGGCCGCCTGGAGGAGGGCATCCCACTGCCCGGGGCTCATGGTCACGATGGACATAGACTTTCCGGCCAGGATGTCGTTCATGGTCGAATCAAGGTCTATTTCTTTTAGAACAGGTCTTTTTCATTTCCGGCCTCCTTTTTCTTTCCTTTTACCGTTTCACCTGTCAGTTTTTCAGTTTTCCCCCTTAAGGGGGGAAAACTGAAAACTGATTACAGGTTTCAGGATTTAGTTTTTTTTAGTCGTAAAAAACGCTGAAAAAACTGAAAAACTGAACAGAATTTCCTAATTTATTCAACAAGACAGAGCATTTTTCCTCTGAACCAGTCCGGGCTCTTTTTTGATGTTTTTTAAACAGGCTGAAAATGATTCCAAAATTTCAGTTTTTCAGCGTAAAAAAACACTCAAACTATCGTTGAAATCCTTTTTTCGCTCCTCTTTTTCAGCCGGAGAAACGACCGTGTAAAGTAAAGCACCCCTTGCACCAGGCCGGACTTTTATGGAGCGGGTTTTGACAAGGCCGGAAAGAATTCCCTTAATCTTGTTTTGTGGGGTTTTAAAACGCTCAAATACCGCCCGAAAAGATCCCCCCTCGATTGATTTCCGGGGTGTTTTCAATCGTTTCAATTATGAAATTTTCTATTGCACTGGGGGTGTTTTTTAGTTCGATCTTGAAAAATCCGGCTTCTGCCAATTCTTTGGTGCCTGTTTTATGCTCATACCGGAACTCGGCCCCGAAAACGGGTACTACGCAATCACGGCTTTTTGTGCTCTGGATGGTAATGAAATTCGTATCTTCCTGGCGGTCAACCCGCAAGGCCAGGTCAATAGCCGATTCGATACTTGAGTGTCCCCGGAGGGATCTCCCCGCCCTGCTCTGGAGTCCGTTGCTTTTCCGCTCATGATGAATCACGACGATGGCCCGCCCCAGTCCGTTCGGCCAGTAACCGGAGGTGCGACATGACCATTACCATTTCATCTGAATTTTCGTTCGAGGATGACCATTTTATTGTCGATGACAACCAGCGTTGCCCCCAGGGCCTTAATCCTGCGCTCGAGGGCTTCGATGTGCAATAATTGGCCTGCGTCCAACCACGGCGAAGGCAAAGAATAATAAAATAACGGCGTGGTTTCTGGTAATCCCCGACCCCGGGCCAGGGCTTCGAAACGTTCGTGCGTTCGGCGCGCTCCGTTGTCAAAATCGACCCAAATCGCCGCGCCCTGGATGACTTCCCTGCCCAGCCAGCTTGTGCCGGAGGCCACTGCGCAAATTATGTCCCCCATCAACATCGATTTTAAAGATGCCGGGGAACCCATAAACGACTGAAAGGTTCCCCGGTGAAACAACCCCTCAACCAGATAGCTCAGCGGTTCGCGAGGCGCATAGGCGTCTTTTAGTGTGAATATTTGGTCTTCCCACTGGTCAACGGGGGGAGGGCCGGTGTCCTGCTGTTTATAATTATAATTTTCCGACATTTTGCCCATCCTTGGACAGCCATAATAATTTCTGATATTTCTTGGTTTCGCTTCTGTAATGCCCCGGCAACCGGCTCAACCGGCTCGGGTTTGAACAATCGCCCCATCAACGCCCAGCGGGGTCAAGAAGCTCGTCCGCAAAGTTCTCCGCCCTTGATCTGGGTAGCCCAGTCCGCCAAAAGTCTTCACTGGTAGTTTTTGAACGTCAACGAGTGCGTGGATTGATTTATTGCCGCTGTCGATTAATGCGCGGATAGGTAGCCGGACTGCGGAAAAAACTTGATTTGGGATTCCCGGTCCAGGCCGTCAAATTCAACCAGGCAGTACCGGAATTCAGCGACATTCCCATCCCCCCGGAGGGTCGGCTTGCCGACCTTCGTTTGGCCAATTAAGCCACTCAAGGGATTGATTATAAAAAATGGTGCGGTTTGCCCACCCTCTCTATAGTATTTGACCAACGCCTCGGAGGGCTTGATCGTACGGCCCAGGATTCCCCGTTCCCAGCCGGTCGGCGGTCCAGATGGGAATCCAACGGGCCGTAGAGTGTTTCCATCAGGATGGCCGGATTGAACTCCTTGGGGTCGTCCAGCAACCGGACCGGGCTCGCATCCCGAAGGTCCGTATCATTGGTAATTTCCCCCTGGTCGATGATGGCCCGGAGCGCCGCCTGGCCGTCCTTCATGGCGGGGGCCGGTCGTGGTGGGGGCCGGTAGGTTGTCCTCGCCCGGTAGCTGCCGCCGCCGCAGTCCGCCAGTGCCTTGCGTATCGCCTCCGGGATTTCTCCCGGTCGCTGTCCGGCCCGCCCGGGATTAACCTGCCGGATGTCGGCCTCGATTTGCTCGGGGGGCAGTCCGGCCAGTATCCCCAAATTCGCTGTGGACATGGCCCACCCTCTGTGATCCTAGCCCGGTGCCGGGGGGCCCGGGGGTTAGCGAGGTTCGATTGGTACTTGCCGAGGGCCTCACATGATTTTATCCTGCCTGCACCTCAGTTTAGGCGGGTGGCGCGGGATTCAAGCCATGCAATAAGGGATTCAACCGGGTAAGCAATTTTCTTTCCGATACGGAAGCGGCCTTTGGGGCCTTCTCCCTTAGAATCCAAATTAGCAAGGCTCTTTTCGCTGATTATTCCGCCGCTAAATTTCCTCGCCTCTCTGCCTTGCCACAAAGGACGATGGCCATTTGTCGCCCAGGGTTTTTAAGCCTTCGGAAATTTGACTGATTTCTTGTTCCTCCTGTAGGTTTAATGTTGAACAAAATATAACCCACAGGAAAAAAGAAATCTAAACGCGCAACCTGAGATAAAATGGGTGAGGTTTTAAGTTAAAACAGGGGGGGTAGGAGGAGGATTAACCAGGTCCGCTGGACCTTATTCCTTTTTACGTGGCCGAAACTCTTTAAAGGTATTCGTAATTAGATTGCCGATAGCCGAATTGGTCCGGGGTATTGTGCCGTCATTTGTCTTCCTATCCAGGATATCGAAGAAGGTTCTCGCAAACCGGAAAAATTCTCCAATATACTTTGCCGAGTTAGGGTCTTTCGGGATTTTTGCCTTCTTCCGAGTGGAGTCCTCATAAAAAGCGGCAAGCCTAAGGATCAAGTACTCTATCGGCCGTCGCCGGGTCGGCCCCCCCTTATCGGTCAACCAGGAATGGGCTTCCTCAGCGGCTTTGAAAATGTGGTTAAGGTCGGCCTGTTTGACGGTAGCACGGGATAAGGCCCGTATCAAATCAAGCTGCTCTCGACGGATGATATTCTCCGCAGCGGCTTTGGACTGTTCGGGGGTTAAGTTCTCCAAGTCCCCCTTCAACAGCCTGGCTGGCAATCCTTGGTAGCGGCCGGACCTATAGCCAGCATTAAAAAGCATGTCTTCGGTTTGTGTATCCAATCCCTCGAAAATCCTGGTCCATTTCTCTACGTAGAGGGCAAGTTCTAAAATGCGGCCCAGAGTTTTCCTAATTTTTGAAGGCCGTGGGGAGTTCTCGAATTGATGCCGTTCGGCCCAAAAGTGGCGGTTGATATCTTCAAGCTGTTCCTTGAGGCTAACCCGGTTAACTGGGTCGATATCGAACAAGTCCCGCTCGGATTGCCTCTTGTCTTTGCCGTCTTTTAGGTGTCTATGGATATTCCTTGCCTTAAAATCTTTAAATTCAGTCCGGCTCATTTGTGGGATCTTAACGGTCCTCTCTCCGATATTGAATGTCTTGAAGAGGTCTCGGTCTTCCCGCTCCATCTGTTCTATTTGACTTACTGAAAGGACCTTCAGTTTGAGGGACGCTTCCAGTTCTTTGAAATCTTTAGCCCTCAAGGGCTCAAGCCGGTAGGCCCCGCCCCTATCGCTTTTCGGGGTCCGGGTGGGTCTGGTGGTGGCCGTGGTTGGTTTGACCTTGGCAGTCTGGGTAGGTTCCGGCTTTTTGGGGTTCGTGGCCTTACTCTTTGGCTTTGTTTGGCTTTTGGTGAGGTGTTGGCAGTTCAGGCAGATTTTGTGCCTTGTGGGTTGGCATTCTTTGGGGTCGATATCATGTTCATTCAGTGGGCAAAAGATTTTCATCCGGTGGCCCCCCTTCGGCCCCCCTGAAGGGATCCGGGGAAGCGGGTCAGGGAAACCCGCGTTCGGCTCGCGAAGCCCGCCCCCGGAAATTTCTATAAAATGAATTAGTCTTCGTCCTCTATTACCTCAAAATGTTGCTTAAGGTGCTCCATGCACTGGGGCCACTGGTTCATCGGGACGGTTAGGAATGTCCACAGGTCCGGTCCCGGCTTCCCCGGGAACCACTCCTTGGGGATTTGCCCCTCGCCCACCAACCTCAGTAAGTCCAGGTTTATATCCCCCGGATTTATATCCAATGGCTTCTGATCTTGTTCCGGCTTTTCCTCCGACATTTTGGCTCCTTACGGATTGGATCATTCTTCTCCAAATTGTCTATTTCTTCAATTCGACAACCTTCGCTTGTGCCGCCTCCCTGGTGGTCAGATCCGGCATTTTATTTGCGGCCTCTTTAAGAGCGCTGTCGGCCAAGTGGCTATATCTTTCTGTCAAGGCAATACTCCCATGGCCCAGGATTTCCTTGACGGTGTACAGGTCAACTCCGGATTGAATTAAAAGACTCGCGCAGGAATGACGTAGAGAATGAAACGAAAAGCGTTCTCGGCGGTCGGAAATTCCCGCGTTTAATTCCAGCTTTTTAACTGCCGTTCTGAACGGCATGGGGATTTCCCGAAGGACCGTCCCCCCTGGTCCCGGAAATATCAGGTCTTCCGGGTTCCCTGGCTTCATTTCAGAAAAGAGGGTCTTTACCTGGTCAGGCATATAGACGGCGCGGCTCTTGCCGCTCTTACCGTCCATAACCCATAGAAGGCCGTTCCCCTGGTCAAGGTTCTTCCAGCGCAACCCGAATACTTCCCCGGCGCGAAGACCCATGAAAAGGGAAATGGTGGCCATACGATAGACAGCCAAATCTCGGCCTTTCAAAAAGGACAGGAATTCCCCGGCCTCAGCCTCATCCAGGAAGCGGATTCGCCTATTTTCAACTTTGGGTTTTGAAACCCCCTTAGTGGGACAATCCCCTTCAATGACCCGGTTCTTTCTTGCGTGGTTCCAGACAACCCGGACCGTGGAAAAAATATATTGAATGGTTCGTGGTGATTTCGGTTTCTTGACGGCCTTCGCTTCCCCGTCAATTTTCCCTGCTTCCAGTAAGGTCTTTTTCAACCGCTCAAGGTGTAGCGGTCGCAGGTCCTTCAAGGGAATTTTCCCAATGGCCGGTTCAATCCAAAGGCGGAAATGGCTTTCCTCTTTCTCCCATTTCTTTTTCCCCTTGGTTTCCGGGGAATAGGTCCCGGTGAAGTATTGGCCAAAGGTCAGGTCTTCTTTCTCTTGCCGTGCCTTCTCTAAGACCTCATTTTCCCGACGGGCCTTTTCGGCTTCCCGGCGTTCCTTCTCGGCTTGCCGTGCTTCGGAAAGACGGGTGGGTTTCTCTTTACCCAGGTCAAAGGCGTCTTTCAGGTCGGCCAGGACCTTGGCGGCCTTTTCAGCCGTCCATTTCCCCTCTTTGTCCGAAGACCAACCAAGTTTTTCCTCAACCCGCTTACCGTCGCGCTGGTATCGAATGACAAAATAACGGTCAGGCATAATGCCATGCTTCCGGGTCAGGTGTTCCCGGTAGCGGACCCCTCTAAACTTTGTCGGTTTCCAGGTCATTTTCGCGCCTCTTAAAAAGTCCCTCGTTAATTTGTCCCCACTCTGTCCCCACTTTTTTTATTACATGAAAGGTTTTCGTGGGAAGTCATGGGAAAGATTATAAGCCAATAAATATAAAACAGTCAAGCGTTTATTGACTTATTGGGGTAATAATGTTATGTTATGGGAAATGGTAGGAATAGGCAAAAAAAGGGACTTAAAATCCCTCGGTCCTCGTGGCTGTACCGGTTCGATTCCGGTCCCAGGCACCAAAAAATAAAAGCCGGCCAGGTTTCCCCAAAAAATATCTGACCTACCCTAGAAACTTCCTTTCATTTTGTTCTGATCTGACAATCCCTGGGTTTAATAGTGTACCCAACATTCTCCTTAAGGAGGTATCACCGTCCAAAATAAGGGAAAATCAGGATGCATAGGGGGCAGGGTGATTTTGTCCAGGCCGAACCAATGAAAGAATTAAATTAGTTATCGAATAATGTGGACTTCCGTTTTTGAATGCGCTATAAGAGACTTCGGACGGTTTTAGACCCACTACCTCTGGAGTCACCATCTTGAACCTAAAGGAAGTCCAGGTTCGACCGGTTCGGTCGACCGAAGCGCCACGTTACCAGGAGTTGATGCGAGACCAACATTACCTGGGGGACCTGCCCAAGATCGGTGAAACCCTCTGGTATCTTGGCCTCTGGCGGGATACCTGGGTAGCCCTGCTCAGTTTTTCCGCCGCCGCCTGGAAGTGTGCGGTCCGGGATCGCTGGATCGGCTGGGACTTCCGCTACCAGTATGATCGGCTAAAGCTCTTAACCAACAATAGTCGTTTTTTGATCCTGAAGGACTGGCATTTCCCCAATCTGGGTTCTCGCCTGCTCTCCTTGTGTCAAAACCGGATCGCCCGGGATTGGCAGGAGACCTTTGGCCATCCCGTACTGCTAATGGAGACCTTCGTGGACCCCCGGCGCTACCGGGGAACCGTCTATCAGGCCTCCAACTGGGTGTATGTGGGTGACACCAAAGGCTTTCGCCGAACCCACCAAGGGTACAGCGCCACGGCCCAGTCTCCGAAAATGGTGTTCCTGAAACCGTTAAGGGCCGAGGCCCGCTCCCTGTTATCCCAGGCCATCCTGCCAGCCCCTTATCATACTGGAGGACCTAAAATCATGTTAAAAGCCGCTCAGATGGAATCCTTGCCCCATTTTTTTCGAGAAATCCCCGATCCCCGACGCGCCCAAGGGCGGCGTCATTCTTTGCCCACGGTGTTGGCTATTGCCGCGGGAGCGGTCCTGTGCGGGATGCGGGGCTACCGGGCCATTGCCGATTGGGCTCAAAGCCTCAGTCCCAGAGCGCGAGAGCGTTTCCGCTGCCGTCGGGTCAACGGCCGATTCGAAGTCCCCAGTGAGTATGTCCTCCGGGATCTGTTGATCCGCATCCATCCCCCAGACCTGGATCGGGCCTTGCAACAGTGGAACGACACCTATGGCCAAAAAGACGAAAGCTTGGCCATCGACGGCAAGACCATGTGCAACGCCCTCGATGATCAAGGATATCAAACCCACGTCATGAGCGTGGTGGGCCACGAAACCAAAACCTGCTACACCCAAAAAAAGTGGGTTCCCTGCCCCTAGCCGATTCCGAAGAAGTCAAACGAACCAACGAGATCAAAATGGCCATCCCCCTGCTCAAAGCCATCGATATCCAGGGCCGGGAAATAACCGCCGATGCCTTGTTGACCCAACGGGCCTTGGCCCGCTATCTGGTCGAAGAACGTCAGGCCCATTATCACTTTACGGTCAAAAAAAACCAACCCAGTTTGCTGCAAGACATCCTCTTTTTCTTCCAGGACCGCCAGGAACCCGATTTTGTGGAGTACACGCCTCCAGACCACGGTCGGATCGAAACCCGCAAGATCTGGACGACTACCGAACTAAACGCCTACCTCGATTTCCCTTACGTCGGACAGGCCTTCGTCATTGAACGAGAATCCATCCAAAAAAAGACCGGCCAGTACACCTGTGAAATCGCCTATGGTCTCACCAGTCGGACCTCCGAGCAGGCCGACCCCCAAAGGGTCTTGCGCTCCAACCGGGGCCACTGGTGCATCGAAAATAGCTGTCACTACATCCTCGACTGGAACTATGATGAAGACCGTAGCCGCATTCGCAAGGGCCATGGCCCGGAAAACATCTCTCGTCTTCGTCGCTTCGCCATTGGCGTTATCAAGTCCAAGGGCGCCCGGAGCGTCGCCCAGAAAATGCGGGAACTCACTCGAAATGTTCGCTTGGTCTTCGATTATTTAAAAATGACCAAAAACTCATGCCCCCGCGTACCCTTTTGATTTATGGGAGAACAAATTTACCGTGGCATAGGGGGGGTAACTAATGACTTTATATAGGACAAAATGATATAATAATATCCGGACCAGAATGCCGCAGGCTGATCAATACCGGAACAATCCTCATATTCCAGAGGAAGAGCGCGTCAAAGCCGGGGTTGCTCCAGATAGTACCGATTATACTTAAAGGGGGTTCTTCGATATGAGTAGCCAAGATGACCTTAAAGAGGGTCACTGGTTTGTGAAATTGCTGATGGATTTTGCACCTGATATTGAGAAAATCGAGGTAACCGGCACTGCTGAAGAGATGACCAATACGGCCTCATGGAAGGCCTTTTCGATAAGCACGGCTGCTGCTATTCCTCCAGGGCCGTTCGGCCTGGCAACAATCCTGCCTGAGATCGTAGCTGTTACGAAGATTCAGATGAACCTCATATATAGGATTGCCAAGTATCACCAACAGGTAGGCAAGGTGAATAGAACGCTGGTGCTCCTCATCTTCGGGAATGCCTTGGGGTTTGCCGTCGGCGGCGAGTTCTTCAAAAAGATGGGATCCAGATTGCTGGTGGAGTCTGCCGGAAGCCAGGGAGTCGGAAATATCGCACTGCGCATTGGAAAAAAAATAACGACGAGAATACTCCCGAAAACGGTCGCCAGGTGGGTACCCTTCGTTCTGGCCCCGATATTCGGAGCGTTTTCAAAATCGATGACCACGAAGATTGGTCGGGAAGCCAACAAAATTTTCTCCAAGGACATAGCGATTGAAAGGTCCGAGCCGTATGTCAACGGCCATGAAGTTATAATCGGATGAAGCGGATTGGTTACACCATACGCTCATTTCTTGGGTCCCTGTGCGTGCTCTTTCTGGGAGGATGCGCCGGCTCGCTTCCCGACGTCGCCGTGCTCACGGAAAGCACTCCGCTCACCCCTCCCGGAATAGTCGGACCGAAGGGAAAGCTCAGCGGAACGCGAGCGCGGTTTGTGCTTTCCCGGGAAGGGCAAGGGGCGGACGCCGAAGAGCTGATACAGAAGACGGTCGCCCTCATGGAAACCGTCGGCGGTCACCCGCTGACGGCAGGAAACAAGATCACGCTCCTCGTAGATGGGCCGGTCACCTACGCGGCCATGTTTAAAGCCATCGAAGGCGCTAAGGATCATATCAATTTTGAGACCTACATTTTCAGCGACGACGAGGTCGGTCGGGAATTCGCCGACCTGCTGATGAGGAAACAGACCGAGGGGGTGCAAGTAAACCTCCTCTATGACTCAGTGGGATCGATCGGCACGCCGGCCGCCTTCTTTCAGCGCCTGCGCGATGCCGGCCTGAATGTGCTCGAGTTCAATCCCATAAACCCCTTGAAGATGCGGAAGAAGCTGCTCACCGCCCAAAGGGACCACCGCAAGGTCTTGGTCATAGATGGAAAGACAGCCTTTACCGGGGGCGTGAATATCAGCAACGTCTATAGCAGTTCCTCCTTCCGAAGCGGTGGACCGAACCATTCCAAGGAGGGCTGGCGGGATACGCATATCCAGATCGAAGGACCGGCCGTGGCCGAGCTGCAGAAGTCCTTCGTTCAAGCCTGGCGTCACCAAAAAGGCCCTTCGCTCCCCGACAGAGACTATTTCCCCCACCTGGCTGCCCGGGGAAAGGCACTCGCCCAGGTGATTCCGAGCTTCCCGGGAGAGCCCCATCGTTTTACCTATGTCATGTATGTGGCGGCTGTCAAGAACGCCCGGTATTCCATCGATCTGACCATGCCCTATTTCGTTCCGGACCATCAGATGAGGGAGGCCATCGCTCAAGCGGCAGAACGCGGCGTCGAAGTGCGGATCGTTCTTCCCGGTACCAGCGATTCGAATATCGTTCTCTCTGCCGGCCGCTCTTTTTACAGCGGTCTTCTTGATGCAGGTGTAAGGCTCTACGAGCTGCGGGACCGGATGCTTCATGCCAAGACCGCGGTTATCGACGGGGTGTGGTCCACCGTAGGGTCCACCAACATGGACCTGTGGAGCTTCCTGCACAACAACGAGATCAATGTCATCGTGGTCGGAAAGGATTTCGCCGACAAGATGGAAGAACTGTTCGAGCAGGACCTGAAGGCATCGGACGAGGTAAAAGTCGAGGCCTGGTCGGAGAGGCCGTTGCTGAACCGGGTCAAGGAACTTTTTGCCCGGCTTTTTGCCCCCTGGCTCTAACTGCGGCCAATGTTTTTCATATAAGCGCCTCTCTAATTTCGAACAAACGCTTCGGGGATTACCGAACGGCCGGCTCCGGGGAAACCCAAGATCAGGCCAATAAGATAGTCCTCATCTGCCGGCGATAGGGATGCCTCCAGCACGAGAGGTAGCTTAATGGCTTGCCCAAGCAGGGGTGCAACGAAGGTGTCGGGTTTTAGATTCTGTTCCTTTAATGAGGCAACCAGTACTTTCAGGGCATCGTCAAATTGCTCGATTCCCAGCCGAAATACCTGGAAATGGGCGGCGATGCTGAGCGGTGTTCCCAGATCAATATGCGCTTTTGCCGCCTCCGCCGGTCCCATATGGACAACGGAACGATATCCCGGGTTCGACTCCTTGGCCTGCGGCGGCCGGAAGGGAGCGATCGGAAGGATTGCCACCCTGATCGGCGAAAAGCGGCGTGCGATCTCACGGAAATGGGGACCATATCCCGTGTCTCCGGAATAATAAACGTTCCCTGATGGCCCCGAGATAACAAAACCTCCCCAAAGGGTTTGATCCCGGTCCCAGAGGGTGCGTGCCGAAAAGTGTTGCGCAGGAACCAGGGTGATCGTCACGTTTGAAGACAAACGGACCGACTGCCACCAGTCAAGCTCATCCACCGTCGGGATGCCTGTACTCCGCATGAGCTCGCGATTGCCAAGGGGCACGATGGCGCGCGGCATTCCCCTGTTGGCCAGACGTTTCAGAGTAGGAATATCAAAATGATCATAATGATTGTGGGACACCAGCACCATATCGACCGGGGGGAGGTCTTCAAAACGAATGCCGGGTTCACTGTACCGTTTGGGGCCCACCCATGATACCGGACTGCAACGTTCCGACCATATAGGGTCAGTTAAAATATTGACTCCGTCCAGTTGTATGAGGAAGGTGGCGTGACCGACAGGTGTTACATAGAGCGAGCCTTCCGGGGCGCGAGCGACAGGCGGCGGTCCAGGCAGGGAATCGGTTCGCTTCGGCCATTCGGGCCAATCCAGGCGAAACATCCAGTTCCAGACCCACCAGGTGGGGCCACGTTTTGCCTCCCGGTCCGAGGGAGAAGAGAGCATTTGAGGGGCATCGGGATTGAAATACCGGACACCATCAAAGTGGCCCGAGGCCTGTTCTGCTTTTTCGGTGTATAGGTTTGGCCCTGTCGCGCACGCAGTGAGCAACAGGAAAGACCCCAGCGCCAAAAACAGAATAAATTGGCTCAGGGAAATCTTGCGATTTTTTTTCATATCAACTTCCAATTTTACTCTTTCCGCTCGCCTGGAGCGAGCAAGAGTTCGCTCAGGTTATTTTTTGGTTTAGACTTTAAAAGGACAAAAAAGTTAAAAAAACCGAGAATAATTAAAGTCAATAGGGTATTTCCAGACATAAAATGATCACTTCCATGAACATCGCCTGGTGGGTGCAGCGCTGGAGCGAACTCCAGCCCCGCAAGGTCGCCATCCTCCATGAGGGAGAGCGGATCACCTACCTGGAGCTGGACCGGCGGGCCAATCGGGCGGGCTGCTGGCTGCAAGCCCTGGGGATCGAGAAGGGGAATCGGGTGGCCGCCCTGCTGTCCAACGGTCCGGCCTTCATTGAGATCTATCTGGCCTGCTCACGGCTGGGGGCTATCTTTGTGCCGCTCAATTTCCGTCTGGCCCCGCCGGAGCTGGATTACACCCTCAAGAACGCGCGACCGCGGCTTTTAGTGTTTGGCCAAGAGTTTGCCGATACTGTGGCGGGGCTGCACCTCATGCGCCAAAGGCCCGGGATGCTGCTGGCCGGCGCAGGCCCTGGGCTCCGGCCGGACGAGATCCTGGATTACGAGGCCGAGACCCGGACGTTTGACGGGCAAAAACCCTTTCTCACTAAATCCCTGGGCCCGGCCAACGAGGAGGAACCCCAGGTGATCATGTACACCTCGGGCACCACCGGTCTGCCCAAGGGGGCGGTCCTCTCCCACCGGAAGACTTTTTTCAACTGCCTGAACGCGGAGATTTTTTTCAAGTTCCACTTGGACGATATCATGCTCATCGTCCTGCCCCTGTTTCATTCCGGAGGTTTGTTTATTCAAGCTGCCCCCACCCTGTACAAAGGGGCCACCATGGTCCTTCATCCGAAATTCGATCCCCTCCAGGCATTCGAGGATATCGAGCGCTTCCGGGTTACGAAGTTCCTCGGGGTCCCGACCGTATACAAATCCCTGGTCCGGGCGGGTAAGGGGAAAAAGCCGGCCCTCTCTTCCCTGCAGGTGTGCGCCATCGGCGGAGAGAAGGCCACTCCCGATATGATGGCCCGCTTCCGGGAGGCCGGCTTCCCGCTCCGTCAAATCATGGGGCAAACCGAGACCTCCATCCTTTTGTGGGCCTCGGAGGAGGATGTGATCCGGAAGCCCGGTTCGGTGGGCCGGCCCGTCTTTCATGCCGAGGTCGAACTAGTCGACCGAGACGGTCGGGCGGTGAAGCCGGGGGAAGTGGGGGAAATCGTTGTCCGCGGTTCCATCATGATGAACGAGTACTGGCAGGACCCGGTAAGGACCGCGGAGACGATCCGGAACGGCTGGCTCCATACCGGGGACCTGGCCCGCCAGGATGAGGACGGCTATTATTTTATGGTGGGGAGGGCCAAGAACCTCTATATCTCCGGCGGGGAAAATGTCTATCCAGCCGAGGTGGAGCGGGTGCTGCGCGAACACCCCGGGGTGGAAGACGCGGCCGTGGTCGGGATCGCGGATGAAGTCTGGGGAGAGGCGGGCCACGCTTTTGTCATCCCCAAGGCCGAAGGCCGTCTCTCCTCCGAAGCGCTGATCGCCTTCTGCGAGGGGAAGCTGGCCCGTTTCAAATGGCCGAAAAAAGTAACTTTTTGCACAGAATTCCCCCAGACCGCCCTCGGGAAGGTGCGAAAATCAGCTCTCCTATGGAATCATTGAGCCGGTCCCGCCAGCTTTTTCTAAGTATCGCCCCGTTTCCGGCCCTGGCCTTTTTTAAAATCTGGGCCTCCTTTGAGCCCTCATCCTCAAGCCTGACCCTGGTCAGCCTGTTTCTTTTGGCCTACTGTCTGGCCGTATTGGAGATAGCCCGCCGGGGACCTGGGGCTATTAATCCGAATGAAAATAATTTTCAGCATAGAGCGTCATTCCCGCAGCGCTTCTGAGCGGGAATCCAGGTTTTTCTCAGGGAACATTGGATCCCCGATAAAGACATTCGGGGATGACGAGAAATTTCAAACAGATATAATAAAGAGACAGTCAATAAACCGGAACTGCAACTGATAGAAAGGAGCCATATATGAAAGTATTAGCCCTAAACTCAAGCCCCCGTGGTGGAGGGCAGAGCAAGACGGAATTTCTGTTAAATCTGTTAGCCCAGGGGATGCAGGAAGCCGGGGCGGAGGTGGAAATTGTTGGGCTTCGAAAGAAAAAAATCAACCACTGTGTCGGCTGTTTCACCTGCTGGACCAAGACCCCCGGGGTCTGCCTTCACCAGGACGACATGACCCAGGAGTTATTTCCGAAATGGCTGGCGGCCGATCTGGTGGTGTATGCCACTCCATTATATCACTATACGGTAAACGCCACGATGAAGGCCTTCATCGAACGGACCCTGCCGGTCCTCCTTCCTTTTTTTAACGATGAGTGGGGCGAAACCCGGCATCCTCTCCGTCAGGATCCTCCCAAGGCCGTCGTCCTTTCCGTGGCCGGTTTTCCCGAGAGAGCCGTATTTGATCAGCTTTCGACCTATGTCCAGTTCCTTTTCGGTAGAACGGGAAACCTGGTCGCCGAAATCTATCGACCGGCGGCAGAAATGCTCGATGTATCCGTTTTGATCGAAAAAGCCCGGGAGATACGGGAAGCCGTTCGTCAGGCCGGGCGGGAGATTGCTGAATCAATGATAGTCTCCCCGGAGACCATGGAGAGGATCAACCAGGATTTCATCGGAGACCGGGAGGCTTTTTTTACGATCGGCAACTTGTTCTGGAAGAGCTGCATCGTGGAAAAGGTAAGCCCCCGGGAGTTTGGTGAAAGGGGCCTTATGCCCCGCCCGGACTCCGTGAAGACCTTTATGTTGATTTTGTCCATGGGCTTTAATCCCGAAGGGGCCGGGGACACCAAGGCCGTTATTCAGTTTGACTTTTCAGGGGAAGTGGAAGGGGCCTGTTATTTCCGCATTGAAGACGGCCGGATCGAACCGCAAGCAGGAAAAGCCGAAAAACCGGACCTGGCCATCGAAACCCCCTTCGAGGTCTGGATGGATATCATGACCGGCAAGGCCGACGGCCAGCAGATGTTCATGGAACAGAAATACCGGGTGAAGGGCGACCTGTCCCTGCTGATGCGGATAAATCAACTCTTTGGGAAGTAAAACTTGCTGCATTTCCCTGGTTATGGGACCCGGACGCGACTTCGTTGACTCCCTGAACTTTTTCATCAAGGGGCTTAATGAGGAACGGCCGGGATCGGCCGCCGTGAAGAACAATCAGGATTCCGCTTTGATGCCTAAGCCCGCCCGCATTAGATTCAATCCTTGTTGCTGCGCCGACCACTGCCGTCCTCCGGTCAGACCGCCGTCCACTACCAGGTTATGGCCGTTGACAAAGGTTGATTCGTCCGAAGCGAGAAAAACTGCCGCCAGGGCGATGTCCTCCGGAAGACCGGCACGACGGATGGGTTGCATGGCACTCAGGCTCTGTTTGAGGGTTTCGACGCTTTTTTCGGCCTCCTCCGTCGGCAAGCCCAAAGCCTTTCCGAAGATACCGGTGGCAATGCCTCCGGGTGAGATGCAGTTGACCCGGATGTTACTCTCTCCCATCTCCATGGCTACGCATTTCGTCAGGTGGATAACTGCCGCCTTGGCCGCTGCGTAGATCATCGACGAAGAATATCCGGCCAGGACACCGGCGACGCTGCCGTTATTAATGATGCTGCCTGAGCCCTGGGCCCGCATGACCGGCGCGGCGTGTTTCATGCCCAGCATGACCCCGCCCAGAAGGACCGACAGGGCAGCCTCATACTGGTCCAAAGGGATGGTTTCTATGCTTCCCACCGGGGCAGGACAGCCGGCATTATTAAAAAGACAGTCCAGTCTCCCGAACCGATAGACCGCATAATCAATCATCGCCTTTACCTCGGCCTCTTTGGAGACATCGGTCTTCAAAAAAACCACCTGGGAACCCAAGGCATCGGCCAGCATCCGCCCTTCCTTTTCACGTCGGGCAGTAATAAGAACCGAGGCGCCTTCCCGGGCAAATACCTCAACGGTCCTTTTCCCGATCCCGCTGGTCCCCCCGGTAATAATCGCTACCTTGCCTTGTAACCGTCCACTCATGCCCTTTCTCCTTCCTTATTTAAGTATTTTACGAAAATATTCATTCAACCCACCGAATCTAAACCTTTTTATGTGCCTTGGTGGTCTTACTGACCCCGGGGATTAACCAACGTCCTTGACTGGCTCGGGAGAGCCATTCCCCAGCCCCTCCGAAAATCAAAGAAGAAACCCTTCCCAGGATGGAAGGCGGCCTTGTTTTCCCAGATATAATAGTTTTTATATCAATAAATCCTATAGTTGCAAGTTGTTTTTCAATAAAAGGCTTAGATAAATCAAAAAGATGATATGGGGTGTGGTAAAGGTCCAAAAACCGGCTGAAGGGACCCAGGAGGCGGACAATCGGAGTGGAATGGGGCCAACGAAGCAGCAGCACTCCACCCGGCCTTAAGAGACGATAGGCCTCCCGGAGCACCTTCAGGGGATCTGTCAGATGCTCGATGACATAGAAGAGGGTCACCGCATCAAAGTGGCTGTCTGGAATGGAAGGATCGGGCAGGGGGGTTGACTGAATTTTTATTCCAGGGAAATGGGTATGGCAATAATTTCGGCCAGGTTCGGAAATTTCGATTCCCTCGGCCCGCCATCCTCTTTGGACCATGTGGTTAAGAAAAAATCCATAACCGCTGCCTACGTCTAGAATCCTTCCGGCTTTTACCCGCTCCTCGATCAGATCGGCTGATTTTTGGATCACCTCCTCCAGGGATCGAAACCAGGCCTGAATTTGATCCCGGCGCTCAGGCAGGTAATCCTGGTACGCGGTGGTCAACTCCGCAACAGAGGGTTGGGGGTAAAGGAAGACCAGGGGGCAGGACGAACAACGAAAATAGGACCAGGAATTTATTTTTGTCACCAGTCGATCGGATTCGGTTTGGCAAATCGGGCAGGCCGTGTTAAATATTGTTTTATTTTTACTTTGCATATCAATTAAATATATACATTTTATAATAATCTTGATGAGGTATTTTAGCCTTGCGGGGTCAAGAGCCAAACGGGTATTTTCTTGACCGGACCGAGTCAATCATTTATATCCTAAATCACCGCCAAATGGGAATCAGGTTTTTTGATGAGAATTATTTTTTATTATGTCATTTTCCCCCTTTACCGGCCTTTGTACTTGGTCGCGGTGATTATCAATACCTTCTTGCTCGGCTCGCTGATTATTATTCTTTCTCCTTTGGACCCTTCGGGTAATGTTGTCCATCATATTGGAAAGTTTTGGTCCAGGCTGAACATTTATCTCGGGTTCTGCCGGGTGAAGGTTAGGGGGAAAGAACATTTGGATCCAGAAAAAGCGTATATCGTCATGTCCAACCACCAGAGCTTTTTTGATGTGTGTGCTTTGATCGGGTATCTTCCCCTCCAATTGCGCTGGATAGTCAAGGCTGAAATCCGAAAAATGCCGGTGTTTGGCTATGCCCTGCAGCGCATGGGCCACATTTATGTCGACCGGGTTCGGGGGGACAGTATCCGCCGGAGCATCGAAAAGGCGGCCCGGAAGGTCAAGGGAAACACCTCCGTGGTTTTCTTCCCGGAAGGGACGCGCAGCGAAGACGGGAAACTATTAAAATTCCGAAAGGGAGGCTTTATCCTGGCCCAGAAATCCGGTTGTCCTATTTTGCCCATCACCATCAATGGTTCCCGTTTCGTGCTGCCGAAAAACACCCTGGATTTAATGCCCGGAAAAATTGAGATCCGTATTCATCGGCCCATCGACTGTCTCTGGTCATCGGCTCTGAATGACACCCTTCGGGCGGTGGAGCAAGCGATCCGGGAGGGGTTGGATCTGGATTACGGTAAGCGGACCTGAATAGAAATGAGCAGGAAAATCTTAATTATTATGCCCCGCTGGCCCGAAGGAAGTCTCTGGGGCGTCATGGGGATCAGGTTTCCCTATTTGTCGTTGACCACCTTAGCCGCCCTGACTCCCCCGCATATTGAAGTCCGGATCACGGACGAGAATGTAGAAGCCATTGACTATGATTCCCGCCCCGATCTGGTGGCCATTTCTCTGCTCACGCCCCTGGCCCCCCGGGGGTATGAAATCGCCGATCGATTTCGTACCCGGGGGGTCCCGGTAGTGGTGGGAGGGGTGCACGCCACGATGATGCCGGAGGAGGCGGAGGAACATGCCGATGCCGTAGTGGTCGGCGAAGGCGAAATCCTTTGGCCCGAGGTGGTGGCTGATTTTATTAAAGGGGAGCTTAAGAAATATTATCTGACCGATCGCCGGGCCCCCCTGGCTTCTATGGCCTTGCCGCGCCGGGATTTGCTGCGGCGGGGGGCCTACCTCTTCCAGAACACCCTGCAAACCACCCGGGGCTGTCCCAACGACTGTGATTTTTGCTCAGTGACCACCTTTTACGGCAACACCTACCGTTTTCGACCGGTGGCTGAGGTACTCCAGGAGATCGAGGCGTTAAAGGGCAACTTGATTTTTTTTGTCGATGACAATATTATCGGAAGCAGGGCCTATGCCCAGGAACTTTTTGAAGGGCTTAAACCGTTAAAAAAACGCTGGGTCAGCCAGGCCACTTTGAATATTTCCCGGGAAGAAAAATTGCTGAACCTGGCTCGGGACAGCGGCTGCCTGGGATTGTTCGTGGGTTTTGAATCCTTATCCCAGGAAATTTTGAATGGTCTGGGCAAGCCCTTCTACCGGGTAGCGCAGTATGAAGCGGCCATCCGCCGCCTCCACGATTACGGCATCGGGATCCAGGGGTCCTTTATTTTCGGGAATGACAACGACCCGCCGGACGTCTTCTCCCGGGTGGTTCGGTTTTGCAACCGGAACCGGTTGGAGGCCGTCCTTTTTTCATTATTGACGCCCTTCCCGGGGACCCGAATTTTTCACCAGTTGCTGAAAGAAAGCCGGATCCTCCATTTCGATTGGGAAAAATATGATATGAATCACGTGGTCTTTCGGCCCCGGGGGATGGAACCGGAAGCCTTGGAAAAAGGTTTTTTCGAGGCCTATAAACAGGTATATTCGGGCGCCTCTTTGATGAAACGTCTGTTTAAGTCCGGGAAAAGTCTTTTCCTGTTCGGGCCCATGAACTTATCCATGCGGAGGGCCTGGAAAAGGATCCGACGCCGGGAAGGGCGGATTCGGTCTTGAACCCCTTCCGTCTTTTTAGAAAAAAACCTCCGGCTTTGGCCCTTCGTCCGGGACAATGCCTGGGCATCCCCCGGGGGATGATGTTTTATCATTTTTTTCCTCTCTGGAAGACCTTTTGGGAAAATTTAGGCTTCCCGGTTCTGGTCTCTCCGGTCTCCACTCCCGAAATGGTGGAAGCCGGCCAGGGGTTGACCCGGAGCGACCTCTGCCTGCCGATCAAAACCTACTTGGGCCATGTACTCTGGTTGCGGGATAAGGTGGACGCCCTTTTTCTCCCCCGACTGGTCAGCATCGAAGCCGGGGCCTATTTATGCCCCAAGATTTTAGGCCTGAATGACGTGATCCGCAACGTGATTCCCGCCCTGCCGCCTATCCTGGGGCCGATGGTCAATTACAAGGGCCCCCGGAAGGTCACCTTGGAAGAATCCTTCCTCTCCTTGTCTGCGGATCTTGGGCTCCCGCTCCGGCGAACAAAGGAAGCCTATCAGGAGGCCTTTGATTTTTGGCTCAGGCAGCAGGAGGAAGTCAGCGGAGATCGAGGGGTTCCCCGGGATCTTATTCCCGAGGATCTGATGGGAGATCTGGATCGGTCCTCCTCGGAAGCCCCGCGGTTTCGACTGGGCGTGATCGGCCGGCCCTATCTGCTTTTTGACCCGATACTCAGCCACCGGTTGATCAAAAAATTGATCTCCTGTTCCAGCGAGATTACTTTTTACCAGGGCATCCCGGCGGCCGAGCGGGAGGCCCAGGGAGAACGGCTGTCCAAGCCGGTTTACTGGAGTCTGGGCCGGGACCTGGTGGCGGCCTCATTATCCTTCAGCCAATGGGAAGGGATCGACGGGTTGATCAACGTTTCTTCTTTTGCCTGCGGCCAGGACGCCTTTACCTCTTATCTTATCGACCATTATGCCCGCCTGGGTTCCGACAAGCCGGTGTTATCCCTGGTCCTGGACGAGCATACCTCCGCCGTGGGTCTTCAGACGCGGCTGGAGGCCTTTTTCGATCTACTGGAAAACCGCGCCCGGAAGAGGGAGGAAGACCCCTGCAACTGACCATCCCCCATATGGGGCTCCTTTATGTGGGCTATGCCAAGGTTCTGGAAAGTTACGGGGTAAAACTGATCGTTCCGCCCCGGCCCAACCAGGAGGCGCTGCAACTGGGGACCAAGTATTCCCCGGAATGCGCCTGCCTGCCTTTCAAACAGAATCTGGGGAATATGATCCAGGCCCTGGAACGGGGGGCCACCGATATCCTCATGCCCGGCGGTTTCGGCCCCTGCCGCTTCGGCTATTACGCGGTGATCCAGGAAATGATCCTGCGCCAGTTGGGATTCTCCTTTCGCATGGCCCGGGCCGACGACCCGGACAGTCTGCAGGACATGGTAGCCACGATCAAAGCCATCAGCGGTATCCGTTCCAAGCGGGAGGCCTACCGGATGTTCTTTTTCATCCTGGAGAAGCTGGCCGCTATCGATCATGCCCAGAAGAAATATCTGGAGATCAAACCCCTGGAAAAAGTCCGCGGGGCGGCCGATCGGGTTTTGGAAGAATCCGTTCAACGGATTGACGGCTGTTTAACCTATCCCCAGCTCCTGGCGGCCTGGCTACTAATTCGCCGTCGATATGCCGCCATCCCTCGGACCCGGCGAAGACTGCTGAAGGTGGGTTTGGTGGGTGAGATTTTCATGCTCCTGGACCCTTTCAGCAACATGAATATCGAGGAAAAATTAACCGGGATGGGGGTCCAACTCTCCAAGTCGGTGTGGCTCAGCGACTGGTTGAATGACCGGTTCCGTTTCCGGCCCTTTCGCCGCAATCAGTTTCAATTGGCCTGGAAAATGGCTTTGAACTACATGGAGTTCCCGGCCGGAGGGGAGAGCATCAAGTCCGTGGGCAAGACCCTGCAGTATGCCCGGAAAGGCTATGACGGGATCATCCATCTCATGCCCTTCACCTGCATGCCGGAACTGGTGGCCCAGACCGTTATCGCCCGCATCAGCCGCGATTACCGCCTTCCGGTCCTGACCCTGATCTACGATGAACACACCTCCTCCACCGGACTTCAGACCCGGCTGGAGGCCTTCATCGATCTCCTGTTTCAACAACGCCACGGTCGAAACCCCGGCGGGGCTTAGAAGCCTCCGCGTTCAGCCAACGCCCGGAAGCGAACCGGTATCCTCCGGAAAGCCTCCGCATCGGACCATTTCCCGATCTCCACCAAAACCCACCCTCAACGCTTTTTAGGCGAGGTCTGTATGATCAGCACCGGTCGCGAGGTCAGCTTAATGACTTTTTCGGCGACTGAACCAAATACCAATCGCTTCAAGCCGGTTTGTCCTTGGGTGGCGATGACAATCAGGTCAACCCCTTTCTTGTCCGCCAGATCCACGATCTGGATGGCCGCTTGACCGGTCAGGACCAAAGGGCGGACTTTGATTTTGGCGGGAACGACCTTGATGACCAGTTCCTTCAGCCGTTTCTTGGAGGCGTTTTCCGCCTCGCTCAGATATTGCCGAAGATAGGTCAGCGGAAAGGTGTTCGCAGCGGAGATCGTCGGGATGGGCTCCACTACGTTGACCACCAGCAATTCGGAAGAATAATCCAGGGCCAGGTCGGCGGCCGCCTTCAGGGCTTTTTCGGCCGGGTCGCTAAAATCCGTAGGGCAAAGGATTTTTTTGAATTTCATGAGGTACTCCAATCTTTTTTGGATTTTCTGATGGTCGATTAATCTTAAGGATGGTTGTCAAAAACTTAGATACCGAGTAAATTATATCACAATGAACCGTAACGTCAAAAAAAAGGAGGGGAAGATGAAAAAGATCAATCTGTATCAGGCCAATGATTTTGGGGAACTCTCTATGAAACGGCTGCTGGTCCACGAGTCGCCGTATTTCAAAATCCTGAATTTCAATTTTAAGGCCGGCCAGTTCTTGCCGGTCCATTCCCACGAAATCGAGGGGCAGGTTAGTCTGGCGGTTTTGGAAGGGTCAGGAAAGTTTTTGGGCAAAGACCAAAGCGAGATGCCGGCGGAAAAGGGGGACGTGCTGGTCTGCGATATCAGCGAGCCCCATGGCTTGGCCGCCGAAACGGACCTGCGGCTGCTGGTCACCATCGCTCCGCCGATTTGAGGACCCCTTTTTTATTGCGGCAGGACCCCCTGGAAGCGCTACGCTGTTTTGAAAGATGAACATCGAACAGCGAACGTCCAATTCCCCATTCGATGTTCGGTGTCGGACGTTCGATGTTCATCTTTTTTAGTAACTCTTCCACCGGCAGGGGGGAAAGGTCATCAATGAACGTTATCGGGCGCCGGTCTAATTGCAGGCCCCTTGATAATTGGCCGAAAGCTGATCATGGGTGAGTTGCCAGCAACCGCCCACTTTTTCAAATTTCAAGGTGACCTGGGCCCTGACGCTTTGATTAAAACCGGTTCCGCAATTCCAGATGCAGGTCCTGGACTGATAGTCGCCGGAGGCGAAGTCAACGATGCCGCTGGCATCCGCGCAACTCAGGTTGGCGCAATCGAAACTGTAGCGGACGATCTTTTCGCTATCTCGGTTGTCATGGGAGCCGCCGGTGGAGCTGCTGGTACAACCGTAAATGAAAACCAGGCCAAGGAAGGCCAAGGTTAAACCAAGACATCTAAATGGAACGGGCATTTTTTTACTCCTTTCTAAGGGGGTGATGAGCCATTTAAGATGACGGGCGTTTGACCAGTCCGTCAAACGTAAATTTCGGCAATTATATCATAAACTTTAGAAGATCGTCCACAAACTGCATAATTTTCCGCACTGAAGAAAAAATTTCCTGTTTCTAATCCCCCTTCCAACCCCTTTCTTTTTTAAAAAATATATAAAATCCAATGGTTATATGATTGTGAGGATCCTGGCATGGTTTTTGGAAAAATATATTTCGCCCCTCAAGGAGTTATTTCTTGATGGCTGTTTCAAGCAGGAAAATCGGGGTAAAGAACAAGGCAGGAAAGGAGAAAAGGAATGATGTACAATGCACAGAGCATCGGCCAGACCCTCATGAACGTTTTTAAGCCCGATCAGGCTCAAGGTCTGAGGACCGGGGAGACGGAGGCAGGGGGTGAAGGAATCCCGGCGGTAAACACCGGGATTTCTTTCCAGAAAATTTTTGAACTAATCGACGCCAATACGGATCTCAAGCTGGGGGCCGACGAATTAAAAATTATGTCCCATATCTTTGTGGAGGGCATGGTTTTGGCGAAGGATCTGGATGGCGATGGGGCCTTGAATGCCGAAGAAGCGGGCGTTCCGGCCAACCTGGTGACCGAAGTGGATACCGACGGAGATAATGCCATTAATGGCCGCGAGTTGGGTTCCATGACCGATGATCTGCTGGGCAGCATTATTCAATCCTTGGACAAGGATCAGGATCAGGCCTTGAGCGTCAAGGAATTAGCCTCACTGTATTTTATTTTTGGGACTCCGAACATTTCCCCGTCGGTTGAACCGGTGGAAGGCGAGGGGGAGGGCGCCATGGAAGGCGCCGTGGAAGGCCCCGTGGAAGTCGAAGCGCTGGCCCCTGAACGCCAACCCCTGAGGAAGGTGTCTTTATAATTTTAAGACCGGGACCTGACGCGCCTGCTGATCTGAAAGGCGAAAAACATTTTTTAACAGCCATTCCGGTCGGGCTTCAGTGCCCGGCCCGTCGGCTAAAACCCAGCGAATTTCGGTTTGGTTGTCGGCTAAGGGGGTCAGGCGGATATCTTGAATCAGCCGCCTCAGGTCGATGATCTCCTCCCTTTTCCCGGAGCGTTGAATCGGCCAGGATTCAGCCGCCAGGAAAGATTGCCAGGAACCTTCCTGCAGGTCTCTGGTGTCTATCCGGGCTTGGTAGGTGCGTTGTTCTTCTTTAGGAAAAGGACTGTTCAGCGGCACTTCCCGGACTTCGACCAGGTCGGTCCCGGGGAAAAAATTTCCACGCAATCGCTGCCTTATTTCTTCCGTCCCCATCGTCCCCTGACACTGTACATCCACCCACTCCCCCAGGCTGCTCAAGCCCACCGGCAGGGCCGGTCCAAAAGAGATTTTGGGCAGGGGGTGGAAGCCCTGAGAAAAAACCAGGGGCAGGCCGGCCCGTCGAAAGGCACGGATCAAGGCCTCTTTCCATTCCAGGTGGCCCAGAAGACGGACCGGTCCGGTCTTGGAAAGGCGGAGGCGAAATTTTTTGATGTCCGGCAGGGCGGAAACCGCCGGTACCTTTACCTCCGGGGGGGTGAAATGATCAAAAACAATGGGTTTCACCTTTCGGTCGGTGCAAACCCCGCAATGCTGGCAGTCTCCCTGGCGGCAGTCGGGGGTGGAGGCCCCGGTCAACCCGCGCTGATACTCTTCCCATAGATAGCTTCGCTGAACACCGGTTTGGATAAAGTCCCAGGGGAAAAGAGTTTCCTGGGCGTGGACTTCAAATAAGAACCGAACATCGTAGCCGGTTTCCTCCAGGGCCTGCTCCCAGGCCGGCCAATTAAAATAATCCCCCCAGGCATCCAAGCGGGCGCCGTTTTGATAGGCCCGCTCGATCGTCCGTCCCAGGCGTCGATCTCCGCGGGAACACAATCCCTCCAAAAGGCTTTGACGGGGATCGTTCCATTTTACCTGGATGGTCTTGCCCCGCAGGGCCTTTTGGATAAAGGCGATTCGTTCTTGACTCTCTTCCCCGGTCAGTTGCGCCGCCCATTGAAAGGGGGTATGCGGTTTGGGGATAAAGGTGGAAATCCCCAGGTTGATTTGCAGGCGCGGATTGACGGATCGGGCGGCTCTCTGAATTTTTTTCACCAGGTCGACCAAGCCCTGAAGGTCCTCCCAGGTCTCGGTGGGCAGGCCGATCATAAAATAAAGCTTCAATACCCGCCAGCCGGCCTTAAACACCGCTTGAACCGTATTCAGTATTTCCGGTTCGCTGATATTTTTGTTGATCACGTCCCGTAACCGCTGGGTCCCGGCCTCCGGGGCCAGGGTGAAGCCGGTTTTTCGAACCCGCAAGATTTGGTCGATCATTTTCGGGCTGAGGGTGTCCACCCGCAGAGAGGGGAGGGAAAAGGCCACCCGTTCCGCTTCCCAGCGCTCCATCAGGGCCGGAAGCAGTTGATCCAGACAGCCGTAGTCGCCGCTGCTTAAAGAGAGGAGCGTAGCTTCATCATACCCGCTTTGGGACAGACCCTTTTCAAAAAGCTGCCAGACTTTTTCCGGCGACCGTTCCCGTACCGGGCGGTAGATGATCCCGGCCTGGCAGAAGCGGCAGCCCCGGGTGCAGCCCCGGGTGATCTCAACGCTCAAACGATCGTGAATGATACGGTGGTAGGGCAGGGGGCTGACTTCCGGGTAGCCCACCCGGTTGATATCGGCCACCAGACGTTTGCGGATTTGGATCTCCGGCTTCGGCGGTTTATCCGGGTCCGGGGCCTGGACCGCCGGAACATAGACCCCCTCCAATCCCGCCAGGGCATACTGTAAATCCAAACGTCCGGATCCTCCGGCCTTCCAGGCTAACCAGATATTACAGATTTCTTCGATGACCTCTTCCCCGTCGCCAATGACCAGGACGTCGAAGAAGTCGGCCAGGGGTTCGGGATTGAAAACACAAGGTCCACCGGCGATAACAAGCGGATGTTCGGCGGCCCGATCCCGGGATCGAAGCGGGAGACCGCCTGATGACAGCATCTGCAGGACATTGGTATAGCCCAGTTCATAGGGGAGGCTGAACCCGATCAGGTCAAAATCCTTTAAGGGAGTGCCTGATTCCAAAGAAGTCAGGAGCAAGGACCGCTCCTGTAGGAGCAGGGACAAATCCGGTGCCGGGGCAAAAAAACGCTCCGCCCAGACCTCCGGACGGGCGTTGAGGAGATGATAGAGGATTTTAATCCCCAGGTGAGACATGCCCACTTCATACAAGTCGGGAAAGGCCAGAGCAAAACGCAGCCTGACGTTTTGAAGATCCTTATGCGCCGAAAAAAGTTCCTGTCCCAAATAGCGGCTGGGTTTTTGGACCTCCGGGAGAAGGTCCACCAGCGGGCGGGGGTCCATGAATCAGATTTCCTTCAGAAAGCCGTCGAGACCCTTTTCTGTCTTTTTCAGGAAGGTCTTGAGTTCCCGGATCTTCCCCTTTTTCAAGGCCGGTATTTTTCCGAGGATGCCGTGCAGCCCCTCCAGACGGGTTTCCAGCAGGGCGTATAGGGCCACCAGTTCCTCGGTGTCCCCGGTCAGCTCTCCTGGTCTTTCCGTGGGGACCGGCAATTGGAGCGTCTCCAGCCAATGGGGAACCTGAACCTGGAAAGGAAGGTTTTTCTGGATGGCGGCGGCCAGGGCCAGGCTGGCCGATTCCTCGCCGTGGACGACGTACACCTGGAGGGCGGGATTCTTAAAATGCCCCAGCCAGGATAGCAATTCCTTTTGGTCGGCGTGGGCCGAAAAACCGCCGATGGTGTGGATTTTGGCCCGGACGGCCACCTCTTCCTGGAAGATGCGTACTTTTTTGGCGCCATTGACGATAGCCCGGCCCAAGGTCCCCTCGGCCTGGAAGCCAATGATGACGATCTGGACCCCGGGCTTCCAGAGATTGTGTTTCAAGTGGTGTTTTATCCGTCCGGCATTGCACATGCCGCTGGCCGCGATGATGATCCCCGGACCCTCCTGACGATTGATGGCCATGGACTCCTCCGGGGTCCGGGTAAAAATCAGCCCGGGAAATTCAAAGGGATTCTTTCCTCCGGTGAACATCAGGGCCGTGGCCGGGTTGAAATACTCGGGGTGCTGCTTAAAGATTTCGGTGGCCGAAATGGCCAGGGGGCTGTCCAGATAAACCGGAAGGGAGGGGATTTGTCCTTTTTTCAGGAATTCGTTCAGGGTCAAAAGAATTTCCTGGGTGCGTTCCACGGCAAAGGCCGGGATAATGACCTTTTTACCGTACTTGATGCCCTCCCGAATGGCTGCCAATAATTCTTCCTTACTGGCCTCCTGGGTCTTGTGGAGCCGGTCTCCATAAGTGGATTCAATAAAGCAATAATCGGCTTCCTCCACGGTTTCTTTTTCGCTGACGATCAAGGCATTTTCCCGGCCGATGTCGCCGGAAAAAACAATTTTCCCCTCCGCTCCCCGCTCCTGGTAAAAGATTTCCAGAAAAGAAGCGCCCAGAATATGTCCGGCGTTGCGAAAACGAAACCGAATATCCGGGCTGAGAGGAATATCGGTGTTCCGCTCGATGGGTTCGAAATATTTAAGGCAGGCCTCGGCATCCTCCAGGGTATAAAGCGGCTCCACCGGTTTTTGGCCGGAACGGACGTTTTTTCGGGACTGCCACTCCGCCTCCATCTCCTGGATATGGGCGCTGTCTTTGAGCATGATTTGGCAGAGGTTTAAGGTGGCCTCAGTACAGAGGATCTTTCCTCGAAAGCCTTCTTTAACCAGGCGGGGGAGCAGTCCGCAGTGGTCGATATGGGCATGGGTCAACAGCACCGCGTGCAGTTGCTGCGGCCGGTACCGGGCCAGGGAATAGTTGCGCCGTTCGATCTCCCGGCCGCCCTGAAACATGCCGCAGTCGACTAAAAAGCGGAGGCGTTCGTTTTCCACTAGAAAACAGGAGCCGGTCACCGTTCGGGTGGCTCCCAGACAGGTCACTTGCATGAGGTTGATCCTTTCTTAGCAAAGGCTTGACAGAGATAAGTAAATCATATAAGCAGATAGACGAGATTTCAACGAAAAATTGCGTTCTTAGGAAGTCTTCGGACCTTGACCGCGGCGCGATGTCTTAAAAAGGACGCTTCTTCCCTTTGGGTGGGTACCCCCATAGCTGGTATGGCCGCGGGGTCTCGGCGAAAGGGTTTTCCAAAGGTACTCCGAACTTCGAAAGAAGGAAACAGTTATGCTGGAGCAAAAGTCAGAACGACAATACGTGATCGACGACCTGACCATCAAGGATTCCTGGCGGATGTTCCGTATCCTGGCCGAGTTTGTGGACGGCTTTGAAACCCTGTCCCAAATTCACCCGGCGGTTTCCATCTTCGGTTCGGCCCGGTCCAAGCCCGGGGATCGCTATTATGAACAGACCGTAGAGATCGCGCGCCTGCTGGTTCGGAACGGGTTCAATGTGATCTCCGGCGGCGGGCCGGGGATTATGGAGGCGGCCAACAAAGGGGCGGCTGAGGCCGGCGGCAAATCGGCGGGGCTGAACATCGAGTTGCCCTACGAACAAAAACCCAACCCCTACGCCAATATCCGCTTAAACTTTCGCTATTTCTTCATTCGCAAGGTCATGTTCATCAAGTATGCCGTGGCCTATGTGATCTTGCCCGGCGGTTTCGGCACCTTGGACGAATTCTCCGAGGCCATCACGCTGATCCAAACCAAGCGGATCAAACCTTTCCCGGTGATCCTGGTGGACAAGAGTTATTGGAAGGGTCTGTTGGACTGGCTGCGCAAGACGGCCTGCCCGGAGTGCATGATTGACGCCGACGACCTGGATATCATCCGGGTGATCGACGAACCGGAGGAGGTCGTAAGGACCATCAAGAGGGTCATCATCCTATAAGAAGATGACCGTCGAACATCGAACGTCCAACATCGAATGTTCAATAGCGGTTTTTTTTCATTCGATGTTGGACGTTCGATGTTCAATTAGTTCAGATGCTTCGGGGTGCCCACTCCGGCTCGTAGGAATAGAATATGGAGAACAAGGAAGTCGCCCGGGTCCTGGCTGAAATCGCCGAGTTGCTGGAACTGGCCGGGGAAAACCCTTTCAAAATCAGGGCCTATGCCCAGGGGGCCCGGACCATCGAGGCCCAGGATCGAGCCGTTTCTGAATTGATCGCCGGCGGCGACCTGGCTCGAATCAAGGGGATCGGGTCTACCCTCTCCCAGCAGATTGCCCAACTGGTTCGGGAGGGCGCCATTCCTTTACACCAGGAGTTGAAGAAAACCTTCCCCCAGGGCATCCGGGATATGCTCCGCGTCCCGGGGCTCGGCCCCAAAAAAGTGAAGGAATTGATCGACCTACTGGGCCTTCGCTCCTTGGGGGAGCTGGAATACGCCGGTCATGAAAACCGGCTGGTCACCCTGCCCGGGTTCGGAAAAAAATCCCAGGAAAATATCCTCAGAGGGATCGAACACCTGAAAAAATTTCAGGGTCGGTTTCTTTTCGGGGAGGCCTTTGCGCAGGCCCGGGCGCTGCTCGAAAAAATCCAAAAACACCCTCAAACCCTCCGGGCGGAAATTGCCGGGAGCCTCCGGCGGCGCAAGGAAATTGTCAAGGACATCGATCTGGTGGCGGAAAGCCGAGAGCCGGAGGCCCTGATGGACCTCTTTACTTCTCTCCCCCTGGTGGAGCAGATAACGGCGAAAGGTCCGACCAAATCGGCAATCCTGCTCAAGACCGGTATTCAGGCCGATCTGCGGGTGGTGGCTCCCGGGGTCTTCCCCTTTGCCCTGCACCACTTTACGGGCAGCAAGGAACATCATATCGCCCTGCGGTCCCTGGCCAACGATTCGGGCTTTAAGATCAATGAGTACGGACTGTATAAAAAAGAAAAGCCGACCGCCTGTCGCGATGAGGCCGAACTTTACGGCCATCTGGGTCTGGCCTATATCCCCCCGAGCTTCGGGAGGATTGGGGGGAAATCGAGGCCGCTCAGGGGAAAACGCTCCCTCGCCTGGTGGAGGAGAAAGACCTCCGGGGGGCCTTTCACTTTCATACGCACTTGAGCGACGGCACTCCAACCTTGAGCCAATGGGTCCAGGCGGCCCAAGCCAAAGGATACCGCTACCTGGGCATTTCCGACCACAGCCAATCGGCGTTTTATGCCGGCGGCTTAAAATCGGAACAACTGAAACGGCAGGAAGAGGAAATACGGCGTTTAAATGAAAGTCATTCGCCGGTGCATCTTTTTTGGGGGATCGAGTCGGATATCCAGCCCGACGGGTCATTGGATTATCCGGATGAAGAACTGGCCCGCTTCGATTTCATCATCGCCTCCGTCCATTCCAAGTTCAATATGAACGAAGCGGAGATGACCCGGCGGATCATTCGGGCGATCGAGAATCCCTTCACCACCATGGTGGGTCATCCCACCGGACGGCTGCTCCTGGCCCGGGATCCGTATCCGGTGGATATGGACGCGGTGCTTCAGGCGGCCGCCCGCCAGGGGGTGCTGATCGAGCTGAACGCCAATCCCCACCGGCTGGATTTGGATTGGCGGCTTATGAAAAAGGCCAAGGAATTGGGGCTTAAGGTGGTGATCAATCCCGATGCCCATCACCTGGAGGGGTTGGAGGATGTGGCCTACGGAGTCGGGATAGCCCGCAAGGGCTGGCTGACCAAGGAAGACATTTTCAATACACTGGAGGCGGAGGAAGTGGCGGAGTATCTGGAGGAACGCAGGAAAAGAGCAGGGGAAGGCGGATGAAGTAAAAAAAAGACGAACATCCAACATCGAACATCGAACGTCCAACGTCGAATGAAGGATGTCGGAGCGACTGTTCTATGAAGACATTTGAAATTTCATTACTTGAATTCCAAAGGCCGAATTCCCATTCCAAATCTAAATCCAAATTCGATGTTCGATGTTGAACGTTCGATGTTCGATGTCCGTCTTTTTTTGAAAAGGGGTTATTCATGAAACTCTCCGACAAAATCAAACATATTCTTCCGGCTTTGGACCGGCTTTACCCCCGGGCGCACACGGCCCTTTCCCATAGAACCCCGCTGGAAATGCTGGTGGCCACTATCCTCTCGGCCCAGTGCACGGATAAAAAGGTGAACGAGGTTACCCGAGTCCTATTTAAAAAATACCGGAGCGCCCGGGATTATGCCGAGGCCGAACTGGCCGAACTGGAGGCGGATATCCGGCCTACCGGCTTTTTCCACAACAAGGCCAAGAGCCTCAAGAACTGCTGCAGGGAGTTAATCCGGCGTCATCAGGGTCAGGTGCCGCGGACCCTGGAGGAGCTGACCGCCCTCCCGGGGATTGGGCGGAAAACCGCCAACGTGGTGCTGGGAAGCGCCTTTGGGATTCCGGGGGTGGTGGTGGACACCCACGTGGGCCGGATCGTCCAGCGTCTGGGACTGACCAGGGAAAAGGACCCGGTAAAAATCGAGTGGGCCCTAATGCCCTTGATCCCCCAAAACCGCTGGATCCTTTTCTCCCATCAACTCATCGCGCACGGGAGGTCCCTGTGCCCGGCCCGATCCCCCAAGTGTGCGGAGTGCCCCTTGCGGCCGGCCTGCGATTATGGGACGTCGTCTGCGAAGATGGAAGAGGGAAGATGGAAGAAGGGAAGAGGGAAGAGAGAAGAGAGCAAGAGAGAAGAGAGAAGAGAGAAGAGAGGAGAGGGGCGTGATCGCCGAGCGACGCCGTTGATGATCTGAAAAAATGAATAACCTGAAGAATGGAAATCCCGGTAGTCGAGATCGCCAATCTGTACAAGTCCTATTGGCGGGGGAACCAGCGGATACCGGTCCTGGAGGACCTCAGCCTGACCATTCCCGAAGGGGAATTTATAGCCCTCATGGGCCCTTCGGGTTCCGGCAAAACCACCCTGCTCAATTTAATCGCCGGGATCGATCAGGCCGATCAGGGCGCGATCAAAGTGGCCGGGACCGATATCACCCGATTGGGCGAAACCGAACTGGCGGCCTGGCGTTCCCGCCACATCGGCTTTGTTTTCCAATTTTACAATCTGCTTCCGGTCCTGACCGCCTATGAAAATGTGGAACTTCCCCTGCTGTTGAGCGAGCTGTCCAGAAAAGCGCGCCGGCAGCATGTGGAAACGGCCTTGCGGGTGGTCGGTCTGGCGGACCGCCTGGACCATTATCCTCAACAGTTGTCGGGCGGGCAGCAGCAGCGGGTGGCCATTGCCCGGGCCATCATCACCGACCCGACCATCGTCGTGGCCGACGAGCCCACGGGAGACCTGGACAAGGTTTCGGCCCAGGAGATCCTGAAATTGATGGAGGGGCTTAACCAGGAGTTCGGGAAGACCATCATCATGGTCACCCACGACCCCCGGGCCGCCAAGGCGGCGCGGCTGCAGTTCTTTTTGGATAAGGGGATGCTGAATCCCCAGTCGGAGGCCGTCATGTCTTCTTAAAGCGGCATATTTATGCTTTTAATTTTATGATTTGACATAAAGAACAAAATGGGGCATAATTTTTTCATGCGGACCACAATTGAAATCGACACCGACCTGATAAGGGAACTTAAGGAACAGGGACACCGGGAAGGGAAATCCTTGCGAAAAATGTTGAACGCTGCCCTGCGACGGGGTTTAACCAGTCCGACCGCTTCCCGTTCTCCCCGCCGATATAAATGTCCGGCTGTGCCTATGGGGAACCCTCAGGGGCGATACCTGGATCTGGATAAGGCACTCGCCCTGTCCGGAGCGATGGAGGATGCCGAGATAATCAGAAAACTGGAGTTGCGGAAATAAAAGCCACGATGAAGCTGGTCGACTTAAATCTGCTCCTTTATGCGGTCAATAGGGACAGCCATCCCCATCAAAAGGCCAAGGCTTGGCTGGAGGAGGTGCTGTCGGGGGATGAACCCGTCGCTATTCCCTGGGTGGTTTTACTTGGGTTTTTGAGGATTTCGACCAATCCCCATATTTTCCCCCACTCCTTGACGGTCCAGACGGCTTTGGAGATTGTTGATGGCTGGCTGGCCCAGCCCAATGTGCAACTGCTGTCGCCCCAGATCGGTCACTGGAAAATACTCCGGTCCTTGCTGGTTGAATCGGGGGCTGCGGGAAACCTCGCCACCGATACCCATTTGGCTGCCCTGGCCATAGAAAATGGCGCGGAACTTTGTTCGACGGACAGTGATTTCGCCCGCTTTCCCAGATTGCATTGGACCAATCCGCTCCGCTGATAACCGGGCATTCCTTCCAAGAGGAATGCGGATTGCATATTTCCTTTCTATGCTATAATAAAAACATAGTATTAACCAATTCAAGAAAACCTTTGGTTTTTAAAATAGAGATTCCCTGAGGCGGTTCCGGGAATCTTTGTTTTTAAGAGGAGGATCCCATGCCCATCTTTGAATTTGTATGTGAACATTGCCGCAAGAATTTTGAGCTCCTGGCTACCCGGAGTGAAGACCAGGTCGCCCCGGTGTGCCCTCACTGCCAGTCGCCGGAGATCACCCGAGTGCTCTCCAGGGTCAATGCCCGGGTATCTTCCCCTTCTTCGCCGACGTCTTCCCTGCCCCAGGTCCAATCCCGGAATTGCGCCTCCGGTAATTGCAGCACCATCGAAATACCCGGGCCGACTAAATAGAAATATTTTTTTAAAATACGAAAGGTTAACCTGTTTACTTAAAGCGTTTTCTACATAGCAGCTCCATTGTGGAAAGCTTGACAATACGTTGGAAGTGTATTAAAGGCATATACCCAAATATATGAGCGAACTGCTGACGGTCATAGGCCTGATACTGGTTTTGGAAGGGCTGCCCTATTTTGCCTTTCCGGAAAAATTCAAGACCTGGATTCTTAAGGTGGTGGAGATGCCGGAAGGTCAACTCAGGATTTACGGTCTGGTTTCCATGCTGATCGGTTTGCTGCTGGTCTTCGTGGCCCGGCGTTCTTCCTGGCTGGGCGGATGAGCGAGGTGATCTAAGGATGGGAGCCTCCCTCGCCGACTATGATTTTGAACTCCCTTCCCGGTTGATCGCCCAGGAACCCAGCCCGTTTCGGGACCAGTCGCGATTATTCGTGTTGGGACGCCGTTCCGGTGAAACGGCCCACCGTCAATTTTTCACGTATCGTCGAATACCTGCAAAGCGGAGACGTCCTGGTTATCAATGATACCCGGGTGATCCCGGCCAAGTTAACCGGGCGCAAAGAGCTCCGGGGGGCGGGTTGAATGTCTGGTTCTGAATTATCCGGATTCACCGGTTGAGAAAAGCTATACCAGCCCCTGTCTGCTGAAGAGTTCGAGAAAACCGAGGGTCGGGGATCGGATCACTCTTTGGCGAATGGGGTTCAGGTGAAATCCTGCCCCCGTCGCCCAACGGGACCGCCCGGGTGCACTTTCGATTTCCAGGATCATTCGAGGCGTTCCTCCGCCTGGCCGGGCAGCCCCCCCTGCCGCCCTACATTCGTCGAAAGGAAGGGGCGGCCGCCCGCCAAAAGCACGACTTGGAACGCTATCAGACGGTCTATGCGGAAAAACCGGGGGCGGTGGCGGCCCCCACCGCCGGGTTGCATTTCTCCCCGGAGCTGATCACCCGGATCAAGGCCAAGGGCGTCTTCATAGCCCCGGTCACCCTGCACGTGGGCTACGGGACTTTTGCACCCATCAAAACCGATGACCCGACTCAGCACCGGATGCACGCCGAGTTTTATGATGTTCCCCGAGAGACCGCCCGGGTTATTCAGGAACAAAAGCGGAAAGGGAAACGAGTCTTCGCCACAGGGACTACCAGTCTGCGGGTTCTGGAATACGTGGCCGCCACCCAGGGAAACCTGGTGGCCGCTCAGGGGGAATGCGATCTTTTCATCACCCCCGGCTATGACTTTAAGATCGTGGATGCCTTGATTACGAATTTTCACTTACCGCGGACTACCTTGATTCTACTGGTGGCGGCCTTTGCCGGGCGCGAGAATATTCTTAGGGCCTACCGGGAGGCCATTGAACAAGATTACCGGTTTTACAGCTATGGCGATGCCATGTTGATCGTCTAGCGGGCAGCTTTCGGGGAACAGCGTTTGGTGTTAGGAGTTCAGAGTTGAGGGTTCAGTATAAAGACTGAGATCATTCCGGATAGAGAAGCCATAAACTCGAAATTCGAAACACGAAATCGACTCGACTGAGCTCGTCGCAGGCCGAAACAAGCCCGAAATCCAAATGATCAAAACGGTTGGTAGTGGATTGATTTATTCCCTGAACCCTGAACGCTGAACCCTTTGAACATGTTTTCTTTTCCCTGGAACATACGGACGGCGCGAGCCGGGCCCGCCTGGGTCGGATAGAGACCGCCCACGGTGAGATCCGCACGCCGGTCTTTATGCCGGTGGGCACCCAGGGAACGGTGAAGTCCCTGACCCCGGAAGATCTCCGGGAAATAGGGGCGGAAGTGATCCTGGCCAATACCTATCATTTGTACCTGCGTCCCGGGCACGAACGGATTCGCCGGCTGGGAGGACTGCACCGCTTCATGCACTGGGAATACCCGATCCTGACCGACAGCGGCGGCTACCAGGTATTCAGTTTGGGGGCCTTAAGGAAGATCTCGGCCGAAGGGGTCTCCTTCCGCTCTCATCTGGACGGCTCCAGCCATTTTTTAACGCCGGAGTCGGCGGTGGAAATCCAGGAGGCCCTGGGTTCGGATATCGCCATGTGCCTGGATGAATGCACGCCTTACCCGGTTACCCCTGAAGAGGCCCGCCGTTCCCTGGAATTGACCCGGGACTGGGCCCGGCGGTGCCGCCGGGCCCACCAATCGGAGTCGCAGGCCCTGTTCGGGATCGTGCAGGGCAGTGTTTTTCAGGACCTGCGTCGGGAGAGCGCCGAGGCCATCATGGAAATCGGCTTCGATGGGTACGCCTTGGGCGGGTTAAGCGTCGGGGAGCCGTCGGAGGAAAGGCTGGAGGTGATCGAAGCCACCCTCCCGCTCCTGCCCGTCGACCGGCCCCGCTACCTGATGGGCCTGGGGACCCCGGAAGACCTGGTCGAAGGAGTGGCCCGGGGTGCGGACCTGTTTGACTGCGTACTGCCTACCCGCAATGCCCGCAACGGGATGCTGTTTACCCGGCAGGGAAGGGTGATTATAAAGAATGCCGTCTACGCGGACGACCCGCAACCGGTGGATCCGGAATGCGCTTGCTATACCTGCCGGAATTATTCCCGGGCCTATCTGCGGCATTTGTATCTGGCCAAGGAACTCCTGAGCTACCGTTTGAACACCTGGCATAACCTGCATTATTTTATGGAACTCATGCGGGATATTCGGCAAGCGGTGGCCGACGATCGATTTAGGGAATTCAGAAGTAACTTTTATCAACAAAGAAAGGAGTCGTAATTATGGATTGGTTGATTTCAGCGGCAGAAGCCATGGGTCTTCCCGGAACGGGATCCGGAGGATCCGGGGGAGGGGGAGGATTGATGGGTTTGCTCCCCTTAGTCCTGATGTTTGCTATCTTTTACTTTTTGCTGATTCGGCCTCAGCAGAAGAAGGCCAAGCAGCACAAGGAAATGTTGAGCAACCTGAAACGGGGGGACTCGATTATCACCACCGGGGGGATTTACGGCCGTATCGTCGAAGTCAATGACACTAGTATGAACGTCGAGGTGGCGGATAAGGTCAGGATCAAGATCGCTAAGGGCTTTGTCCACGGCCTCGCCGGCAGCGGTCAGGAAGCCTCTCCGCCGCCCCCGAAATAACAGGGTCCCGCTGAGGGCTGACGCTGCGGCGGCTAAGGGCAGGAGAATATGACGCAGGATCCCCGATATGCCTGGCTGGCCTTAAGCCGGATCTCCGGTATTGGCCGGGTCCTCTACCGGCGTTTGATTGATCGATTCGGCGCGCCTTCGGGCGTTTTTCAAGCCGACCGCCGGGAACTCCTGGGAGTGGAGGGACTGAGGGAGCAGACCGCCCGGAACATCCTGAATTTTAAGGGGGAGGACGCGGTGAAAAGGGAGATCGAGGCCTTGGACAGGCTGAAGATCCACCTGCTTACCCTGAGGGATCCCCACTATCCACCCCTGTTGGCCGAAATTCATGACCCGCCGCCGTTTCTCTACTATCAAGGCTGTCCTTCAGAGCAGGACCGCCGGGTAATGGCCATGGTCGGGTCCCGGAACGGCAGTCCTTACGGGATCAAGGTGACCGAGCGGTTGGCCTATAGTCTGGCCCAGCAAGGCCTGACTATTGCCAGCGGGTTGGCCCGGGGCATCGATACGGCCGCCCACGAGGGGGCCTTGCTGGCTAAGGGGCGCACCGTGGCGGTGCTGGGTTCCGGCCTGGATCTGATTTACCCGCCGGAGAATAGAAAGCTGGCGGAACGAATCGCGGAGAACGGAATGATCTGTTCGGAATTCCCGCCGGGGACTCTGCCGGAGCGGCAGAATTTTCCGGTGCGGAACCGGATCATCAGCGGGATGTCCCTGGGGGTGGTGATCGTGGAAGCCGGCTTGCGCAGCGGTTCCCTGATTACGGCCCGGTTGGCCCTGGAGCAGGGGCGGGAGGTCTTTGCCGTGCCCGGAAGCATTGAATCCTTCAAAAGCTCCGGGACGCATCGTCTGATCAAACAGGGGGCCAAGCTGGTGGAGCAGGTCCAGGACATCCTGGAAGAAATTCCCGGGGCTTCTTCCGGTCGGCCGACCGTTCCAACCGAACAAGAGGTTTCCAGCCCCTTGCCCTCCTTCACCCCGGAACAGGAGGGGATCTGGAAAGCGCTGGCCGACGGTCCGGTGCAGGTGGATCCACTGGCCCGCCAAACCGGACTGGGGATGGGAATCCTGTTGTCGCAGTTGTTGGAAATGGAAATCAAAGGCTGGGTCAGGCAGTTGCCCGGCAAATTTTTTGAAAAAAGATAGGAATGATTGAATGGAAAAGTCTTTATTGATCGTGGAATCCCCGACCAAGGTGCGGACCATCAAAAAATATTTAGGGCCGGAGTTCGATGTCCGGGCCTCCCTGGGGCACGTGAAGGATCTGCCCCCCAACCTGCTGGGGGTGGACGTGGAACATGAATTCAAGCCGGAATTCCAAATCATCTCCGGGAAGAACAAGGTTCTGAAAGACCTGAGACAAGCCGCCCAGAAAGCGAAGCGCATTTATTTGGCCCCCGACCCGGACCGTGAAGGCGAGGCCATTGCCTGGCATATCGCCGAGGAACTGGCCGATCCGAAAAAAGAGTTCCATCGGGTCTTATTTCATGAGTTGTCCCAGCGGGCCATTCAAGAGGCCTTGCAGCATCCGGAACCACTCAATGAGAACCGGTTCCAATCCCAGTTGGCCCGCAGGATCCTGGACCGTTTAGTGGGGTATCAGATTTCCCCCCTGCTCTGGCAGAAAGTCAAGCGGGGGCTCAGCGCCGGCCGGGTCCAATCGGTGGCCGTGCGTCTGATCTGTGACCGGGAGAAGGAAATTCAGGCCTTTATCTCCAGGGAGTACTGGTCGATTACGGCGCTGCTGAGCCCGGAGGGGGAAGCCCGAACTCCGGGGGAAAGCCCATCTTCCACTTTTGAAGCCAAGCTGGTCAAGGTCCAGGGAAAGGCGGCCAAGATCGCCAACCAGGAGCAGGCCGACCGGATCGTTGCCCAGCTTTCAGGGGAATCGTTCCAGGTAACCCGAATCGACCGCAAGGAACGGTTGCGCAACCCCTCCGCCCCCTTCACCACCAGCCAGTTGCAGCAGGAGGCCTTTCGGAAGCTCCGGTTTCCGGCGAAGAAGACCATGTTTTTAGCGCAGCGGCTTTACGAAGGGGTAGAGGTGGGCGACCAGGGGTTGGTAGGTCTGATTACCTACATGCGCACCGATTCCACCCGGGTCTCCAAAGAGGCGCTGGAGGCCGTTCGAGGCCATATTTTGGGGCAATACGGCCCGGAGTACCTGCCGGCCCGCCCTTTAAGCTATCCCAATAAAAAGGGGGCCCAGGATGCCCATGAGGCCATCCGTCCCACCTCCCTGGATCTGAATCCGGACAGGATCGCCGCCTATCTGGAGAAGGACCTGCTGGCCCTTTACCGTTTGATCTGGAACCGCTTCGTCGCCAGTCAGATGAAGCCGGCCAAAATCGACCAGACCTCCGTGGATATTGCCGCCGGAGAGGCGCTCTTCAGGGCCACCGGCTCGATCCTGAAATTCCCCGGGTTTACCAAGGTCTATGTGGCCGGGAAAGACCTGACCGAAGGAGAGGCTTCGGAAGAGGACAAGGCCGCCCAGCTTCCCGATCTCCGGATGGAGCAACTGCTGACGCTCTGGTCTTTGAATCCCAGGCAACATTTTACTCAGCCGCCCTCGCGTTATACCGAGGCCACGCTGGTCAAGGAGTTGGAGGAAAAGGGGATCGGCCGACCCAGCACCTACGCCGCCATTATCTCTACCATCCAGGATAAGGAGTACGCGAACAAGGAGAAACAATTTTTCCGTCCCACGGAGCTCGGATTTTTAGTGACCGACCTGCTGGTAAAAAATTTCCCCGATATTCTGGATGTCCAGTTCACCTCCCAAATGGAGAACAACCTGGATCAGATCGAGGAAGGGAAAATGAACTGGATTCGGGTGCTGGAGAATTTTTACCGGCCTTTCGCGGAAGCGCTGATCAAGGCCCGGGCCGAAATGAAGCAGGTCAAGGGCCTGGGATTAAAAACCGATATCGTCCTGTCCCCAATGCGGCCAGCCGATGACCATTCGCCTGGGTAAGAATGGGCCTTTTTTAGCCTGTTCCGGCTACCCCCAGTGTAAGCAGACCATGAATTTTACCCGTGATGAGCGGGGAAAGATCCAGCCCCAGGAAGAGGCCCCCGAGGCGGCGTCGGAAAAAGAACTGCCCCCAATGCGAGAAGCCGATGGTGGTGCGGAAAGGCAAGTTCGGCGCCTTCTGGGCCTGTTCCGGCTATCCCCAGTGTCGGGAAACCCAACCGCTTGATCCCGGGCGGACAGGCCCCGGCCGCGGCCCGGTTCCCGTCCCAACCGGCCAGGTTTGCCCCCAATGCGGCGGCGCCATGCTTCTGAAAAAGAATCGGTTTGGCGGGGAATTCCTGGCCTGCGAGAAATATCCTAAGTGCAAGACCGCCCGGTCGCTGGAGACCGAAATTCCCTGCGCCAATCCGAACTGCACGGGGAAACTGGTGCCGCGGATGACGAAAAGGGGATTGCGCTTTTACGGCTGCAGCCGCTACCCGGAATGCAATTTTCTTCTCTGGGGAAAACCGGTGCAGCAGCCCTGCCCGGAGTGCCAGTCGCCGCTGCTGGTGGAGAAGACCAGCAAACGGGAGGGAACCTACCTGGCCTGCCCGAAGAAAGAATGCGGATACAAGGAGGCCAAGGGAGGGGAATAACGAAAGAGGCCCGTTTATATGGTTTATTTCGTTATTTCGTTTGTTTCGTTAAACACCAAACAACCCAAGGTATTAACAGTCTCAAAACAATATTGACAGGATTCTTTGCAACCAAATAAACGAAATCAACCAAATAAACCAAACAAACCTCTTGGCATCCAATAAATTGCTGATCATCGGCGCCGGTTTGGCGGGCTGTGAGGCGGCCTGGCAGGCCGCCCGCCGGGGGATCGACCTGGAGTTGTGGGAGATGAAACCCCGGCGATATACCCCGGCCCACCATTCCTCCGATTTGGCGGAATTGGTCTGCAGCAATTCCCTGCGGTCCGATGATCTTCACAACGCCGCGGGACTGCTCAAGGAGGAGATGCGCCTCCTGGGGTCCCTGGTAATGGAGTCGGCCCGGGCCACCCGGGTCCCGGCCGGAAAAGCCCTGGCCGTGGACCGGGAAGGATTCGCCCGGTTCATCACCCGGAAGATCAGGGAAAATCCGCGCGTTCGACTGGTTTCCAGGGAGGCGGAGGAACTCCCGCCCTTACGCCCCCTGATACTGGCCACCGGTCCTTTGACGACGGATGAACTGGCCTCCGCCCTGGCCTCTTTCCTGGGGAGGGAGCAGTTGCATTTCTATGATGCCATTGCCCCGATTGTTTATGCCGAAACCATCGATGGGACCAAGGCCTACCGGGCCTCCCGGTACGACCACGGCGGGGATGATTATCTTAATTGTCCCCTGTCCGAAGACGAGTATCATCATTTTGTCAGCCAACTGCTGCAGGCCGAACAAACCCCCCTCCATCCTTTTGAATCCATAAAATATTTCGAAGGCTGTCTCCCGATCGAAGTGATGGCCCAGCGCGGGGAAGAAACCCTGCGTTACGGTCCGATGAAACCCGTGGGTCTGCCTGATCCCCGAACAGGCAAGATCCCCCAGGCCGTGGTTCAACTGCGCCAGGACAACGCCGACGGGTCCCTTTACAATATGGTGGGTTTTCAAACCAAACTCAAGTGGAAGGATCAGGAGCGGGTCTTCCGTCTGATCCCCGGCCTGGAGCGGGCCGAATTTGCCCGACTGGGAAGCGTCCACCGGAACACCTTTGTGGACGGGCCCCGGGTATTGCTTCCCACCTTGCAGCTTAAGAGGGATTGGAAATATTTTTAGCCGGTCAGATCACCGGGGTGGAAGGGTACGTGGAATCGGCGGCCATGGGGATCCTGGCCGGGATCAATGCCGCCCGGCTGATGGAAGGCCGGCCCCTGGTGGTTCCGCCTCCGACGACCGCCCTGGGGGCCCTGGTCGGGCATATCAGCCGGGAGGGCCAATCGGATTTTCAGCCCATGAATATCAATTTCGGCCTTTTCCCATCGCTGTCCGGCAGGGTTCATCGCCGGGAAAGGGGCGCTCATTATGCCCGGAGGGCGTTGGAGGATTTTCAAGCCTGGATGGCAGTGGAGGGACTGGACACAGAACTGTAGAACTGTAGGTTGGGTAGAGCAACGCGAAACTCAACGGAGATAGCTAAATGAACATCGAACATCGAACGTCCAACATCGAATGAAAAACAAATCTCCATTAGGGTTCGATGTTGCGTCATTTTACGTATTAAATGAGCGGCGTGGCCAGGGTCTCCGGTTCTTCTGTCCCTTCGGCCTGGCTTCGAAAGGCCACCAGATAGAGCAAGGAATTTCCGGTATTTTTTACCGCGTGTTTGACCCGGGGCGGGATGACCAGAAAGGTATGATGGTCGGCAATCTGTTTTTGTTGAACGGCTTCCGACCCTTCATCCTGCCAGACGACCAGGAAGGGGCCGCCGCAGAAAAAGAGCCATTCCGTGACCCGGGGATGGACGTGGTTTCCCCGGATGGAGCCCGGTTCCAGGGAGACGGTATGGAAGGAAGCCCAGTCGAGGGGCGGTCCGGCCGCCAGGGGGCTTTCGTTAAAAGGAGTAAAAGTCCAGCCCCGGGGTTCCAGGCGAAAACGGTCCGGCAGGGAAACAATCTGCAATGCATTCATCAGAAGCTCCTATCTTAATCCTTCATCAGGGCGCGCTGGGGGACCTGCTGCTTTCCCTCCCGGCCCTTTATTCCCTGAGGATCTACCATAAAAACAATCCCTGGACCCTGGTGGGCAATACGGCCAACCTGGTTTTGCTTCACCACCGTTTCTACGCCCAGGCCATCCGTTCTCACCATGAAAAGGAATGGGCCTATTTGTACCGGGAGAGGCCCCTGCTTCCGGAACGGTTCCGTCTTTTTCTGGAAGGATTCGAACGGGTCTATATTTTTGCGCCCCAACCCCCGGAGTTGTTGATGCGAAATCTAAAAACCATCGGCGCTTTCCCGGTTGACTGGATCCCTTCTTTCCCGGAGAGCTAAGCCAAAAGAATCCGTGCCGGCAGTGCAGCAGGGGGTTTTATCGGCCTGGGGTGTCCCCTGGGTTTCATCCGAAAAGACCCTTTTCCCTACCGATCAGGATCGGCAGGCGGGTCTTCAAGTCCTGGACCGTATTGGAATTGGGGGCCCGCCGGGATTTCTTCCCTGGGCCATTCATCCCGGCAGCGGCGGCCGGTCTAAAAATTGGCCTTTAGAAAATTTTTTAACCCTGGCCGATCAACTTCAAGCCCAACAGAAGCGGCAGGCCTTATTTTATCCTCGGCCCGGTGGAGGAAGAAGTCTCCCCCCAGATCGCCGAAACCATTCAGGCCCGAGGATTCCCTCTGGTTCGCCACCTTCCCTTAAACGTGCTGGCGGGACTCCTCGAACTTTCGGCCGGCTACCTGGGCAATGATTCCGGGGTCACCCATCTGGCGGCCGCCCTGGACCTTCCCACCTTCGCCTTGTTCGGCCCCACCGATCCCGAGCTCTGGGGTCCGGTGGGTAAAAGGGTCGTAATCCTCCAAGCGAAAGACTCCGGCGCACCCGGCCGAACGAAGGCGCCGTCGACTGGAGGCGGCAGGAGGATAAATGGGAAGGTCTGACGGTTGCGGCTGTGCTGGCTGCGATCACCGTATCTTAATAGGGAACTTCTGTCGATTCAACGATAGAAAAAAGCCGCCGGTTTCGTCTTCTTCGATGTGTCGGGCGATCTGATAATAGGCCGCCCGAAGAAATCGTGCCGGGATCCGCCCGCCCTTCACTAATCCGTACAATACGTTTTCCCGGCTTAGCCATAACGTTTGGGGGTCCAGTACTTCCTGCCGTTCGTCATTCAAGGTCAAAAGGATTTCTTCGTTTTCCTCCGGGCCGGATTGGGTTCGATCCACGCCCAGGATGACCAGGGGGGTATCCTCCACCTCCAGGACGCACTTCTGATTGTTTAAATGGACCAGGTAGCGGCCCTCTTCGTCTTTTTCCAGGTTCTGAATCAGCCAGAGAAAAATGGGGCGATGGATGATCTCGGCGCCCTCATGAAACCACTGGCCTTCTTTGCCGACAAAGATCATGCAGGGCGGAAGGGGCTCCGGGGTGCTCATAAGGACGGAGCCTCGTTGGAGATCAGCATTTTCCCTTCTCCCTGGGCCACGTCTTCTCCCCTTTGATTTCGGCAGGTCCCGGAGAAGGAAAGGATCCCTCCGGGATACTTCTTGGAAGGCTTTTTCTCGATGACCTCCCACTCGGTCTTCAGCGTGTCTCCGGGACGAACCGGCGCGGTGAAGCGGATGGTTTCCTCCAAAAAGGCGATGGTCGTTCCGCTGAAATAGTTTCCCAATACCCCCACCATGACGGCGGCGGTCAGGGGACCGTGGACGATCCGTCCCTGGAGGGGCAAAGACTCGGCCAGGGGGGCGTTGGCGTGCAGGGCGTTGAAATCCTTGAACAGGCCGCAGGCCAGTATCATGTGGGTTTCCGTGATCGTTAGGCGCATCCTTGATTTTTCCCCCCACCGAGACCTGGTCGAACGTTTTTCCGATGAACATATATCGAAACCTCCTAAAAAGATTTTTTTGGCTGTCCAGCAGCAGCGTGACCGGCCCGTCATTGATCAGATGGACTTCCATCATCTCTTGAAAGCGGCCGCTGGCTACGGTCAGGCCGGCTTCCTTCGCCTTTCGGATAAACAGGTTGTAAAGCGGTTCGGCCTTTTCGGGGGGGGCGGAATGAGAAAAGGAAGGCCTTCGTCCTTTCCGGCAATCGCCCCAGAGCGTGAATTGGGAAACTATCAGCAGAGAACCATGAATGTCCGTCAACGAAAGATTGAACCGGCTTTGACCATCGGCAAAAATCCGCAGGTGCAGGACTTTCTCCACCAGATAGCCCACATCCTCCTCGATGTCGTCCTGACCGACCCCTAAAAAAATCAACAGACCGGGGCCGATTTCCCCCACGGTTTCATTTTGAATTCGAACCGAGGCTTGTTTGACGCGCTGGATGACTAATCGCAAAAGGGAACCTCTTAAAGAGGGTTAATTTGGTTGAAGGCCCAAGGTCCTGAGACAGTATAGGGCCAGGGATTTCCGGGGGTCAAGGAAAAAGCCGGCCCCGAAATGAAACCATTCCCCTTCGGCCAATTTTTACTTGGCATTCGAATTGGATAACCTTATAGTATCGCCCGGTAGATCATGATTTTCGCAAGAAAGGAGCATCCGTGAAAAAGCTGTTCATTTTCATTTTAGGATTATCTTTTTTAGGGCTTATCGGGTTGTCTTTGGCCGCTAATCCGGCCGGGAAAACGAATCCGGCCGAAAAGGCGGTCCCGGCTAAGAAATCGGTCCCCTCGCGGGAAGAGTCTCCCCGCTGAAAAAAGCAGCCAAGAAGGACAACCCGCCCCGGCGGAAGGCGCAGGCGCCCCTGTGAAAGGCCAGCCCGGTGACAGCCAACGCCAGGAGGCCTTTAAGACCAGCCTGCATCATACCGGTCGGGGGATGGCCTTCTGGTATGGGAAAGAGAATAACGGGTTGGAGTTGTTGACCGGCCAGGCCTATCCGCAACTGGCCTGCAAGAAATGCCATGTGGCCTCCTGCGAGGGTTGCCATCCGCCGGCGGCCAAAACCAAGGCCCCGGCAGCCAAACCGGACCCGGTTCCACAGGAGACCTGTTTAAAGTGCCACGATCAGTTGGCCGCCCATCTGAAGTTATACCGGGGAACCCCCCGGGAAGACGTCCATTTGGCTAAAGGGATGCAGTGCCTGGACTGCCACACTTCCCGGGAAATGCATGGGGACGGCCAGGAATACCAATCCCAGAAACAGCCCGGGGCCTTGGACGCCCGCTGTGAAAAATGCCATGAGGATATTTCCGACAGCAGCGCCCACCGCAAACACTGGAAAAAAGTCGAATGCCAGGCCTGCCACGCCGGGTCCATGATGAACCAGACCAGCACCCAATTCGAACCCCTGGCCAAGGAAGGGAAGCGGGTTTCCCTCCCGGTGACCGATTGGGTTTTTTTGATGAACCGCGAATCAGAAGCTGGCCGCCGCCGGGCTGCAGGCCTTCGTTTTCCGGAAGGGAAAACGTTTTTGATATTCACCCCCGGCCACAGCCACACCATCGTGAAGACGGCCGGAAATGCCAGGATTGCCACGGGAGCGCGGCCATGGTCCAGGCCCAAAAAGGAAAGGTCAATTTGTCCTGGCTGGAAGAAGGGGAAGTCAAGATCGCCAAAGGGCTCATTCCGGTCGTGGCCGGAGCGACGCTATGACCTGGTGTATCAAACCTTCCAAAACGGGAAATGGATTCTCCTGGAAAACCCCCCGGCTCCCAAGATCCAGTACGCCGGGTTACGGGGGACCGGTTACCGACAAGCAATTGCGCAAGATGCTGAAGTCCAAGAGCGAAGAGCCGGAGATCCAAAAAAGCAAAAAGAAGAAGTGACATGAGCGAATCCCGCCCGGATCAGCAGCCTGAACCAGACCCTGCCCGGTCGAATCCGGCATATTCACCTCATGGGGATTTGCGGTACCGGCATGGGGTCTTTAGCCGGGATGCTGCGGGAAAAGGGTTTCCGGATAACCGGCTCGGACCAGGCGGTCTATCCGCCCATGAGCACTTTTCTGGAGGGGTTGGGCATCCCGGTTCGATTGGGTTATGGTCCGGGAAATCTCGACCCGGCGCCTGACTTGGTGATTGTCGGCAATGTGATCACCCGCGAAGCAATCCCGAAGCCCAGGAGCTGATCCGTCTGGAATTGCCCTGTTTATCCATGCCCCAGGCCCTGGCCCATTTTTTTTTAGAAGGGAAAATTCCTCTGGTCATAACCGGCACCCACGGGAAGACCACCACCTCGGCCCTGCTGGCCTCTCTGTTGGATCAGGCCGGTCTTTCCCCGGGGTTCATGGTGGGGGGGATTCTTAAAGGCTATGAGCGGAATTACCAGGTCGGTTCCGGACCCTACTTTGTCATCGAGGGGGATGAATACGACACCGCCTTTTTTGATAAAGGGCCAAAATTTCTTCACTACCGGCCCTATTACGCCGTCCTGACCAGCATTGAGTTCGATCACGCCGATATTTATCCGGACCTGAAGTCCATCCAGGAGGCCTTTGCCCGGTTTATCGCCCTCCTGCCCGAGGAGGGGCTGCTGGCTGATTCACGGTCCGGATCCCCGGATTCGGGAGATCATCGGCCGGGCCGCCTGTCCGGTGGAGACGTATGGCCTGGAGGGGGATTGGGACTGGCAGGCGAGAAATGTTCGGACCCATCTCTCCGGAAGCACCTTCGACGTGTTTCGGCGCGGGCATATTTTTCCGAACCTTTGATTCTCCGCTGGCAGGGGAACACAACGCCCTGAACACCCTGTCCTTGATCCCCATTCTGTCCCGTTTGGGATTGAGCCCGGAGGTCATGGCCACGGGGAGTGGCCGGATTTCAAGGGGTCCATCGCCGGCAGGAGGTGCGGGGGGTAAAGGCCGGGGTCACGGTGATCGACGATTTTGCCCACCATCCGACGGCGGTCCGCTTGACCCTCCAGGCCCTCCGGGCCCAGTACCTGGGGCGGCGGTTGATCGCCGTCTTTGAGCCCCGAACCAACACCAGCCGGCGTTCGATCTTTCAATCGGAATACCCTCGGGCCTTTGAGGGCGCCGACCGGATCATCATTCGCGAACCGCCGGACCTGGCCAAGATCCCGGAAGGGGAAAGGTTCTCCTCCCAAAAACTGGTCGAGGATCTGAGGAGCCTGGACCGGCCAGCCGATTATTTCCCGGATACGGATTCCATTCTGGAGTTTCTAAAGGGGGAACTTCGCAGCGGAGACGTGGTCCTGATCATGTCCAACGGCGGTTTTGACAACCTGCACCAGCGGCTCCTGGACGAGTCTGGAAAGGGAGGTCTTATGAAAATAAAGATCCTCGGTTCTTCGGGTTCAGTGGCCCCGGGGCAAAACACGGCCGCTTTTTTGATCGATGATTTCCTGCTGCTGGATGCCGGGACGATCTCCCTCTCCCTCGACCGGGACGCCCAGTTCAAGATATCCCATATTTTCCTGACCCATGCCCATCTGGATCACGTCAAGGGCATCCCCTTCCTGGTGGACAACCTGGTCATGGCCCGCCCCAAGGCGCAGGTGACCGTCCTGAGCGGTCCGGAGGTCATCCGGACCTTAAAAACCCATATTTTCAACAACCGCATCTGGCCGGATTTTACCCGCATTCCGAGCGCCGAACATCCGGTGTTGCTTTTCCAGGAAATTTCCACGCGCTCCCCTTTCCTCATCGGGGATTATAAAATTTATGCGGCCAAGGTCACCCACGTGGTCCCGGCCTACGGCTATTTAGTGGAGGATAAGGACGGTCATTCGGTGGTTTACACCGGGGACTCCGGCCCGACGGAGGCCATCTGGAAACGCATGAAAGGCCATCAGGTTAAGGTCCTGATCGTGGAAGTTTCTTTCCCCAATTCGCAACGGAAACTGGCCCGGATCTCGGGTCACTTGACTCCCGCGCTCCTCAAGAAAGAGATCCAAAAAATGCCCGTCCGGCCTGAAAAGATTTACATCTGTCACCCGAAGCCCGTCTATCGACGGACCATCGAAAAAGAATTGGCCGGTCTTAAAGGCGTATCCCTGGAGATTCTGGAGGATGGGATGGAGATTGAAACCTAACTCAAAATAATCTAAATCTTCGGTTAATTAAAATTCGAAATCGAAATTCGAAACAAATTCAAACGAGCACGAATTTCAAAATCCAAGTGTTTGGTCATTTGCGATTTTGGACCTTGCGTGCTTGTTTCAGGAATTCGTGCTTCGAATTTCGGATTTGTTTTCTACCCCCTGGTCAATCGCCGGTACTTGATCCGGTGCGGCTGGTCGGCCGCGGCCCCCAATCGGGCTTTGCGGTCCGCCTCGTACTCGGTGTAGTTGCCGTCAAACCAGAGGACCTTGCTGTCCCCTTCAAAAGCCAGGATATGGGTGACGATCCGATCCAGGAACCAGCGGTCGTGGCTGATCACCAGGGCGCAGCCGCCGAAATTCTCCAGGGCCTCTTCCAAGGCCCGCATGGTGTTCACGTCCAGATCATTGGTCGGTTCGTCCAGCAGGAGCACATTGGCGCCTTCCTTCAACATCCGCGCCAGATGGACCCGGTTCCGCTCCCCGCCGGAAATCAGCCCCACTTTTTTTTGCTGATCGCTGCCGGAGAAATTAAAGCGGGCCACGTAAGCCCGGGAGTTGACCTCCCGGGCGCCCAGTTTAATGGTATCCTGACCGCCGGAGATCATCTCCCAGATTGTTTTTTCCGGGTCGAGCACCTCCCGGCTCTGATCCACATAAGCCAGCGTCACCGTCTCCCCGATCCGCAGGGTGCCGGAGTCCGGTGTTTCCTGTCCGGTAATCAGGCGAAAGAGGGTGGTCTTGCCGGCGCCGTTGGGGCCGATGACCCCCACGATCGCCCCGGGCGGGACGCTGAAAGTAACCTGGTCCAGGAGCAGGTTGTCCCCATAGGCCTTGTCGACGTTTTCCGCCTGGATGACCAGGTTCCCCAGGCGCGGGCCCGGCGGGATATAGATCTCCAGTTCCTTTTCTCTTTTTTCGCTCTCCTGACCCACCAGGTTTTCATAGGAGGTGATGCGGGCCTTGGCCTTGGTATGCCGTCCTTTGGGGGACATGCGGATCCATTCCAGTTCCCGCTGCAGCGTCCGCTGGCGCTGGCTTTCGCTTTTTTCCTCCAGGCGCAGGCGGTTCTGTTTTTGTTCCAGCCAGGAGGAATAGTTGCCCTTCCAGGGGATGCCCTCGCCCCGGTCCAGCTCCAGGATCCAGCCGGCCACATTGTCCAGGAAGTAGCGGTCGTGGGTGACGGCGATAACGGTGCCGGCATACCGCTGCAAATGGCTTTCCAGCCAGGCTACGGATTCGGCATCGAGATGGTTGGTGGGCTCATCCAGGAGGAGGATATCGGGTTTCTGCAGCAAAAGCCGGCAGAGGGCCACCCGCCGCCTTTCGCCGCCGGATAGGATCTTGACCGGCGTATCCCCGGGAGGGCAGCGCAGGGCCTCCATGGCCAGGTCCAGCCGGGAATCCAGGTCCCAGGCGTCCAGGGCGTCCAGCTTCTCCTGGACCTGCCCCTGGCGTTCGATGAGCTTATCCATGTCCTCGTCGGACATGGGTTCGGCAAATTGCTCGTTGATCCGGTTGAACTCGTTGAGCAGGTCGACGGTGGCCTGGGCCCCCTGTTCCACGATTTCCTTCACGGTCCGGGTGTCGTCCAGCAGGGGTTCCTGCTCCAGGAAACCCACGGTATACCCGGGGGAGAGGATGGTCTGGCCGTTGAAATCCGGATCGACCCCGGCCAGGATCCGCAGCAGGGAACTCTTGCCCGACCCGTTCAAACCCAGCACCCCGATCTTGGCGCCGTAAAAATAGGACAGGGAGATGTCCTTCAGTATCGGTTTTTTGTCGTAGATATTTGCTCACTCGGATCATGGTGTAGATGACTTTATTCGGTTCAGCGGCCATAGTGTATATTTTCTCCTTTATTGGTCATTTTGGAGGCGAAAGGTTAATTATTGAACATCCGCCGGAGATAACGGGTTAGCTATCAGGGTTGGGGAATATCCGGTTTAATTTGGCTTGGAAGGAAATCGACCTGATACGGGTCCAGTCCGGAAGGGTATTGGGCGGCGTAGATTTCTATCCGACGTGCTATGCGGGCGAATTGATCGCCCGGTAAGGAATAAGGGACAATCAGCACACCCCAATGAGGTCGTTGGTCATTCAGGAACTGCTGGGTAAGCCGGATGAAATCATTTCTGTTTCTGGTAATCAGACACCTTTTCTCTCGAGCCGCAAATTCCAACTGCTCCCGGTCTGAAGCAGCGACCATCCCGACTTCATGGGCGCTTACCGCCTCGATGCCGTTTTTTCTCAGGATCAAGGCAATCTTGGGGCTGAGGTCTTCATCCAGATAGAAGGTTATCATAAAGGCGTCATCCGGGGATGACGTTTCTTTATGGTCTGGCTGGTCCAACTCTGATTCCGCTCAATTAATTCATCGATTTCTTCCGAGTAGGCCTCATAATAACCGAGGGCTGCCCGGAGCTGATCAGAGGTGAGCCAATGGAAGGCTTTTTTGAGGCGATTAAAGTCCCGGTTGAGGCTTTGATAATTGGCCAGAATCTCCCAGACTTCGATCCCGGTTCCGGCCACCCTCGCCCTCCGGCCGCTCACCCCTTCGGCCAGAACGATACCCGGACAACGTCTCATCTTAATGGCCTCGGATAAGAGGTCCAGGGTTACCCCTGAAAAATCCCGGCCCGTGTCTTTGGCCATTTGCCTAATTTCCTGTAAGGTCTCCGGTGGGAGACGCAGGCTCTTTTGTATCCCGGCCATAAAAGTCATCCTTTTCAATCGCAACGTCGGACACCATGTTACATCGTCCGACAACCTGAGTCAAGGGATTTTTTTTGAGTAGGGCACTCTGATGCCTGCCAGCCCATACGATCATTCTGAAGTTGGCATCCTATTCGGCCAGATCAATGAATGGTTCCATTTGCCGGACCGGCATATTGACGCCAGTTGATAAAAACGAAGCGTTTTAAGTCCTTCTTGGATTGAATGTCCAAGTATAAAGAACATGACCAAAGGGGTTATCAGCGTCTCGGGCTGATTTTCAGGGCCGGTTGGTGGAAACCTGACTGGCTTGTTGTTTGGATGCGGTTTGAGGATTGAAGGGTATAAATCGAGCAGAAGAAAAAAATAAGGGGTTAGCAAAAACTCGCTAACCCCTTGATATTCTGGTGGGCCGTCGGGGGCTCGAACCCCAAACCTACTGATTAAGAGTCAGTTGCTCTACCAGTTGAGCTAACGGCCCAGAAAAATTATTTTTTTACCACAAATCGTCTATTTTATGACAAGAAAAAATATTTTGGCGAAATAGAGGAGAGGAGAGAAGGAAGATGGAAGAGGGGAGCAGAAGAAACAAAAAAATAAAAATAAAGAAGAGAGAAGAGAGAAAAGAGAAGAGAGAGAAAAACAGGGGGAGAGGATTAAGGGAGTTTTTCCTTTTGAATTCCTTCGAGACAGTCAAAGATCCTCTCCATCCGGCTCTTGGGCAGCCCGCCAAAGGCTTCCTGCAGGACCTCCGGGGGAAAGTGTTCCTTCAAAAAAGACCCCACCTCCATCCGGGTCTCCCAGCAATGGATGAAATTGCGGCAGGGAAGGTCGGACTGGACCCGGCGGCAGTAATTAAAAGTCAACATGGTCCCCATCTGGGGGCAATAGATCTCCAGAAGGTCGTGTTTGTCAATCATGATAAACTCCCAATAAGTCCAAAACCGAAAAATCCAAAGACCGTCATTGCGAGCGAAGCGAGGCAATCTGGTATTTTGGTAACCAATGGATAATACCAGATTGCTTCGTCGCTTCACTCCTCACAATGACAGCCCTGAATACTTATTGCGAAACCTTAACAGTTATCTAACGGGGCATTTGGGGAAATTTTCCAAAGCCAGCAAGGATTGAGTGATCTCATCGTCGGGCATTTCATAATCGGAAAGTTTTCCTTCAAAATAGGCATTGTAGGCCATCAGATCCACCAGACCGTGGCCGCTCCAGTTGACCAGGATGGTCTTGGCCTTGCCTTCTTCCTTGCACTTCTTGGCTTCCTGGATCACCGCGGCCAGGGCGTGGTTGGTCTCCGGGGCCGGGATAAAACCTTCGGTCCGGGCCCAGGCCACACCGGCGGCAAAGGTCTCCAGTTGGAATACCGCCCGCGGTTCGATCATCTTATCCATGATCAACTGGGAAACAATGGGCGCCATGCCGTGGTACCGGAGGCCGCCGGCATGGATGGGGGCCGGTATAAAGGCATGTCCCAGACTGTGCATGGGCATCAGGGGAGTGGTCTGAACGGTGTCGCCGAAATCATAGACGAAGGGCCCTTTGGTCATGGTCGGGCAGGAGGCCGGTTCCACCGCGATCACCTGCACCTGTTTGCCGTGGATTTTGTCCAGGATATAAGGCAGGGCCAGTCCGGCGAAATTACTTCCCCCGCCGGCGCAGCCGATGACGATGTCGGGATATTCCCCGATTTTTTCCATCTGTTTCTGGGCCTCCAGGCCGATGATGGTCTGGTGCAGCATCACGTGGTTCAAGACGCTTCCCAGGGCATACTTGCTATCCGGGGTGGTCACGGCGTCTTCCACGGCTTCGCTGATGGCGATGCCCAGGCTGCCCGGTGAATCGGGATTCTGCTCCAGGATCTTCCGTCCGGCATTGGTGTCCGGGCTGGGGCTGGGCACGCAGGTGGCCCCCCAGGTGTTCATCATCAGACGGCGGTAGGGTTTCTGGTCGAAGCTGATCCGCACCATGTAGACCTTGACTTCCAGGTCGAAGAGTGCCCCGGCAAAGCTCATGGCGCTGCCCCACTGTCCCGCGCCGGTTTCGGTGGAGATCCGCTTGGTGCCGAAAACCTTGTTGTAATAGGCCTGGGGAATGGCCGTATTGGGCTTGTGGCTGCCCGCCGGGCTGACCCCTTCATTCTTGAAATAAATCTTGGCCGGGGTCTGAAGAAATTTCTCCAGGCTATAGGCCCGTCCCAGGGGGCTGGGCCTATAGTAGGCGTATTTTTCCAGGACCGGCTCCGGAATGTCGATCCAGCGTTGGGGACTGACCTCCTGTTCGATTAGATTCATGGGAAAAATGGGTGCCAGGTCATCGGGGCCCACCGGCTGTCCCGTGCCGGGATGCAGGGGAGGAAGCATCCCGTTGGGCATGTCGGGTAAAATGTTGTACCACTGCCTGGGCATTTCGTCTTCGGTCAAAACGACTTTTTTTTGCAACATGGTTCCTCCTTGAGAATAGATATTGTTATTGCTGAACCTCTGAGACGGGGGTAATGCTGCCGGTTCACCTCCTTTCCATAAATTGAACCAAGCTAAAAAGGATGCCTTAATAAATGCAAGCGCCTCAGTTTCCTAAAAACCCGAAACCTGAGGTTCCGATTTCTTTGCGCAGAAGAATATACTTATCAACTATAATACAATGTTCAAAAAGCCTGTCAATTTATTTTGACAACGTTTTCCCGCATTTTCTCGGCCATTGCTTTTTCTGACCAGAGGGGTTATAAAAAGTATTTGGATTTCCAGACGAGGGCCCTTTCTTTTTAAGGATATAGACTCTATCTAAAAAGTCGAGGTCCGCGGCGGGCACCCGCGAAAGATGAAAATATTCCAAGTTTTCGTTTTTCGTAGGGCAGGCGACCCCGCCTGCCGGCTGGGCGAGGGATACGGTTCACTTCAAATCCAAGGTAAGGCTAAGACGACGGTGGTCAAATCCGGCCCCCGTTTGGGCGGCGGGGTCGCCGCCCCTACAAAAGACTTTCGGAGATAGATTTTGGTCTTACGAAAAGACAAAATAATTAATAATCAATAATTAATTGTTAATTATTAACCGTTTCATTTCTATTTTGATACTAACCAACCATGCCCCCTTTCTCTCTTATTTTAGCCTCGGAGTCCCCGAGGCGGCAGGCCTTGCTCGCCGAACTGGGAATTCCTTTCCGGGTGGTTGCCGCCGGGGTTGAGGAGATTCCCCGGGCGGGTGAGCCGCCGGCCGTTTTTTCGAAGCGCATGGCCCAGGAAAAGGCCCGAGCGGTTTCAAACCAATACCCCGAAGATTGGGTTTTAGGGGCCGATACGGTGGTCAGCCTGGGTAGGCGCATTTTGGGGAAACCGGATTCGCTCCGGGAGGCCAAGAAATTTTTGGAGGCTTTAAACAACCGGACCCACGAAGTGATCACCAGTTTTTGTTTGATCAACCAATCGCTAAAAAAGGCCCTGGCCCGGAGCGTTTATACCCGAGTAACCTTTAAGCATTTTTCCCGTTGGGAGATCGATTGGTATCTGCAGACCGGGGAACCGCTGGATAAAGCCGGGGCCTATGCCATCCAGGGCCGGGGATCGTTTTTGATCCGGGAGATTAAGGGGTCTTATACCAACGTAGTCGGTCTGCCTTTGACGGAGGTCCTGGAGACGCTGGAGAAAAATGCCGGGTTCAGATTGGGGGAGGTAAATAAATGAGCGGGATCACCGACAATATCCAGCGGGTTCGGGAACGCATGGAACGGGCCTGTTCCCGTTCAGGGCGGCGACCTGATGAGGTTTTATTGGTGGCCGTATCTAAGACCATGCCGGCCGCACGAATCGAGGAAGCACTGGAAGCCGGCTTGAACCATTTCGGGGAAAATTATATTCAAGAGGCCCAGAAGAAAATTGAAGAACTGTGCAAGGGTTCCTGGCACTTCATCGGCCACCTTCAACGGAATAAGGCCCGGACGGCGGTAAAATTGTTTTCCATGATCGAGACCGTGGATCGCCTTTCCCTGGCCGAGGAATTGAGCCGCCAGGCCCGGGAGGCAGGGAAAGTCCTGGAGGTCCTGATTCAAGTCAACGAGGCGGGAGAAGAAAGCAAGTCCGGGCTCCCTCCCGGGCAGGTCCCGGCCTTGCTGGAAGCCGGCCTTTCTTTACCCTGTCTGCGTATCCGGGGTTTGATGGCCATCCCTCCCTATGACCCGGATCCGGAAAGTTCGCGCCCCTGGTTCCGGTCTCTCTATCAATGGCGGGAGAAGTGGCAAAAACAGTTTCCCTCCCTGGACCTATCTCAACTCTCCATGGGCATGTCCCATGATCTGGAAACGGCTATCGAGGAAGGGGCCACTCAGATTCGGGTGGGCACCGCCCTTTTCGGGGCTCGGGGGTGATTTCACCGCAAAGCCGCAAAGAGCGCAAAGAAAATATTTATTTTTTCATTGCCGCGAGGATGTAGGTCAATTTTTAGCGATCTCAGAATAGTAACCACAACATAGAGCGTCATTCCCGCAGCGCTTCTGAGCGGGAATCCAGGCTTTTTTTAAAGAACACTGGATCCCCGATAAAGGCCTTCGGGGATGACGAGAAAAACCCTGTAAATACAATAAAGAGACCGTTAATAAGTGCACAGATTTCGGCAACGATAGGTCTATAATGCCCGGATTTTTCGGGTTAGGGAGAAAGGGGTTTACAAGGCCGAGGGATTATGGCATAAAAATCTTCGTGCTTGTTTCAGATTTTGTGCTTCGGATTTCGAATTTAAAGATTCTTTTGTTTAACGGAGTTGAAAGCTTATGGCCATCCTTGCCCCCTTTCGCGGGCTGATCTATAATCCCGAGAAAATCACCGACCTTTCCAGGGTCATCACCCCTCCCTACGATGTCATTTCGCCCCAACAGCAAGAGGCCTTATACGCCCGGCATCCCCACAACATGATTCAATTGGACCTGGGGAAGAACCTTCCCGGAGACAGCCCTACCTATAACAGGTACACCCGGGCCGCCCAACTTTTAAAAGATTGGCAAAAGGAAAGAGTGCTGGTTCGCGAACCGAAGCCGGCCATTTATCTCTACCGGATCCATTATTCGTTCCCGGGCCAGGGCCCGCGCCAGCGCACCGGGTTCATCGCCCTGTTGGGCCTGGAACCCTTCGACTCCGGCATGGTTCGTCCCCACGAAAAGACCTTTTCCGGAATCAAGGTCGATCGCTTCCACTTGCTGGACCATTGTCAGGCCCAGTTCTGCCCGATTTTTTCCTTTTACGCGGACCCGGAAAATCAGGTGGTGAGGCTGCTCTCCTCCCGCGCCCATCCAGAACCGTTTATTGATTATCAGGATGATGACGGCATCCGGCACCAACTCTGGCGGGTGACCGATAAGGCGGTCTTGAAAAAGGTCCAAAAGGATTTTCAGGAAAAGTTCGTCTACATCGCCGACGGGCACCATCGGTATGAAACCGGTTTGGCTTACAAGCAAGCCATGCAGGAACGGTATCCCGACAGTCCTTCGGGATCACCCTTCAATTTCACCCTCATGTTTCTCTGTAATATGCACGACCCCGGGCTGACCATTCTCCCCACCCATCGCGTCCTCTGCCAGTTTTCCGAGGAACGGCTGGCCCATTTTGAAAAGGATATCGCGGAAGACTTCCAGGTGGAAAGGTTCCCCGTCCAGCCGGCGAACAGGAAAAAAGTGAAACAGGCGTTTTTAGCCCGGATGGGGGAGAAGGCCCGGGAAGGGCACGTGCTGGGGGTTTATTCCGCCGCTCCCGCAACCCTCTATCTGTTGACCTTGAAGGGTGCCTGTTTGGAAGGGGCCTGCGCGGAAGACCTCCATCCGATCCTCCGGAAGGTGGATGTGATGATACTGAGTCGTCTGGTTTTGCAGAAAGTGCTCGGGATCAAACCCGAAGAACTGGATCGGGAAAACCTGATCGAATACCGCCATGACGCCCAGGAGGCCATGGCTTTAGTGGAATCAGGGCGCTGCCGGATGGCCTTTTTGTTAAACCCCCCGCCCATCCAGCAGATCCGGGAAGTGGCCGAGGCCGGTTTGATCATGCCCCGCAAGTCCACCTTTTTTTACCCCAAGACTCCCACCGGGTTGGTGATCAATATCATGAAACCCAATGAAACCATCATGGCCTGAGACAGCCGGCGGTTCAGGGGAGGACGAGACCTTAGACGTCTGGGCCCCGGCGGATCTTCGCCTTATCCAGAAAAAAGGCGGCTACCGTTTCTCCCTCGATTCCCTGCTTCTTTCCGATTTTACCCGTTTGAAACCCAGGGATCGCGTTCTGGAATTGGGGACCGGCTGCGGGATTATCGCCTTAGGGCTTTTTCGGAAATATCCTAAGATTCATCTGGTGGGCCTGGAGCTCCAGGCCGGGTTCGTTGAGCTGGCCCGCCGTAACCTGGGGTTGAATCAGGCCGGGGATCGAATTTCCCTGGTCCGGGGGGACATTCGTTCCCTGACCCAGTTCTTCCGGCCGGGCTCCTTTGACGCCGTGGTGACCAATCCTCCCTACCGACCGCTCCACACCGGCCGAATCAATCCCCAGTCCGAGAAAGCCCTGGCTCGGCACGAGATAGCGGTCAACCTGGAGCACCTCCTGGCCGCCGGGCGGGTGGTCTTGAAAAAGGGGGGGAGATTTTTTCTGATCTACCCGGTCCGCAGGCTGCCCGCCCTTTTAGCCCTGTCCCGGCAAAACCACCTGGAACCCAAACGCCTGCGTCTGGTGCAGCCCAGGGCCGATCGGGAAGCTGACTGGGTGCTGATGGAAGCGGTTAAGCAAGGCGGCGAAGAACTTAAGGTCCTGCCTGTTTTGGTGGTTTACGAGAGCCCCGGGGTTTACTCGTCCGAGGTCCGGGATCTGCTGGGGCGCTGAAGCGCAGGCTTTTTTCCATCAGGGCTTGGATCCTCTCCCGAAGTTCCTGGTTTTTAATATCCTGAGAAACTTGTTGGATGGATTTTTTTTCTTTCCGGGATAAGGGCCGAGGATTTTCGTACGGATTTTTTTCCGTTTCTTTCCGGCCCTGGTCCCGGGGGGGGAGCTGTCCGGTTTTGAGGCGTACCTCTTTAACCAGGGTTTGATTCAGGCGGCGATTGATTTCCTGACGCAGGGATTCTTTCAAAAACTGAAATTGCTGGGCGGCGGCCGGGTTGGACACCACGACCTGGAGGGTCCCGTCCTTGAACCCTTCCAAACAGATATAGGGCCGCATCGCCTCTGGAACCATTTCCGTCCAGAGTTCGATCACCTGCGGGACCACCGGATCAATCGGCAGTCCCCCTTCATTGATGAGCCCCTGGAGAATCGTTCCCAGGGACTGCATTTTTTTGTCCGGTTTCATTAAATCCCCTCTTTGGCCCAGGGCGGGCACCGACGAAGCATGAAAATATTTCAATTATTACTGAATGAACATCGAACATCGAACATCGAACGCTCAACATCGAATAAAAAAACCTCTATTTAAACATTCGATGTTGGATGTTCGACGTTCGATGTTCAAAACGGCTTCTCACCAGTCTATCCTCCTGAAGGCCCGACAGGTGTTTTGGTAGAGGATCGGACCCAGTTCCGCTAAAGGAATTCCTTTGATTTCCGCCATCCGGGCGGCGGTGTGCACCAGGTAGGCGGGTTCGTTTCTTTTACCCCGGAACGGGTGGGGGGCCAGGAAAGGCGCGTCGGTTTCCAGGAGGAGAGACTCAATAGGTGCCCGGCGGACCACCTCTTCCAGGAGAGAGCCTCTCTTATAGGTCAGGGCGCCGGTTACGGAAAGGAAAAAATTCCAATCCAGGCAGCGCCGGGCCATGGCCCAATCCCCGGAGAAACAGTGAAAGATGCCGCCGATCTCCCAGGCCTTTTCCTCGGCCAAGATTTGCAGGGTCTCCTCATGGGCCTCCCGGTCATGAATCACCATCGGCAGGGAAACTTCCCGGGCCAATTGCAGGCATCGTCGGAAGCAGTCTTTTTGGTGTTCCCGGGGGGAGTAATTTCGAAAAAAATCCAACCCGATCTCGCCGACAGCCACCACCTTGGGATCTCCGGCCAGGACCCGTAATTCCGAAAGGGCCAGTTCATCAGCGGCTGAGGCTTCATGGGGATGAAGCCCGACGGTAGCCCAGATAGGGGGGGTGGCCTTGGCCAAGGCCAGGGCCTGGCGGCTGCTTTCCAGATCGATCCCGATGGTGATTATGGCGGCCAAGCCCTGATCCCAGGCCCTTTCCAGTACCTCTCCGCGATCTCTATCAAAGTCCCCCATATCCAAATGGGCATGGGTGTCGATCCAGACGGGAGGGTCGGGCACTTTCTGAGAATTGGTTTTTTCAGTCATTTATATAATAAACCCACTTTCGTACTAAACCAGATGAACATCGAACATCGAACATCGAACGTCCAACATCGAATGAAAAACAAACCGCTGTTGCCGAACAGGGAACACCTATTTCTGTTTCTTCATCTTTCCCATTCGATGTTCGATGTTGGACGTTCGATGTTCGATGTTCATCTTTTTGGCACTTGGCCTTAGTAATCGCTCTCTCCTCTCTTCTCTCCTCTCTCTTCTTCCATCTTCTACCTTCCCTCTTCCATCTTCAAACCCTCCCCGGTTTCTGCCGGTACATGTTGAGATCCGCCCGACGCAGGATTTGATCATATTCTTTGCTGTCCGAATAATCTCCCAGAGAAACCGTCAAATAACGGGTTTGGTTGTTTTGGTCTAAGACGCTCAAGTTTTTCAGGGTGACCACCAACCGTTCCCGCACAAAGGCCAGTTGCTCCGGGTCGGTCCGGGGCAGGATCACCACGAATTCGTCTCCCCCGAAGCGGGCCACGATGTCGGTGGTCCGCAGGCAGCTCTTGATGATCTCGGCGGTCTTTTTCAAGACCTGATCTCCCACCAAATGCCCGTAGCGATCATTCACCTCTTTGAACTGATCAATATCCAGCAGAATCATGCTGAGATGATCCCGGTAACGGCGGGCCTTGGCGATTTCTTCTTCCAGTCTTTTTTCCAGGTATTGGCGGTTATAGACCCCGGTGAGGCCATCCATGGTGGCCAGTTCGGAAAGCCTGGCCTCGAGGGCTTTGTGCTCGCTTAAATCCTGGATGGACTCGATGGCCCCCCACAGTTCACCCGCCTGATCATAGATGGGGGCGGACATGAAATGCAGATAGCGGTCTTTTCCCTTCAGGGATTCAAAAAAATCCTCGGCTTCAAAGGCCCCCGGCAACAAGGGATACGCCCGCAATTTTTTCTCCCCGTAGAGGCGGCTTAAAAGCGCCAGGTTCTGGGACAGGATCAGGTTGGCCAGGACCGGGCGTTCGACCGGATAAAAGGGTTTCCAGATATCCCGGCTGCCCGTCATCTCTTCTCCTGAAACTCCGGTCAATTCCACGCAGGCCCGGTTCCAGAAGACCACCCGGTGATCCCGGTCCAGGACGAAGGTCGGGATGGGACTGCCGTTGACCAGCTCTTCCATGATGGCCTTTTCCCGGGTTAAGACGGCTTCCATGGTCTTTTGATGGGTCAGGTCGTGGAAAAAACCGACGCTGCCGATTTCCCGGTCCCCTTCATGCAGGAGGCTTCCGGAAAGACGCATGGGCAGTACCGTTCCGTCCTTGGTCAGCAGTTCGGTCCGGTAATCCAACAGCTTGCCAACTCCGCCGAAGTCGGGGCTGCGCAGGGCCTCTTTAACCTCGTGGGCCTTGCCGGGGGGATACAACCGGGTGACATGGATCCGGCCGATGACTTCTTCCGGGGTATACCCGAGGATCTTGCCCGCTCCTTCATTAAGAGTCATAACCTGGCCTTGGGGGTCCACGGATATGATCCCGTCCATGGAGCTTTGAATCAACGATTGCTCAAAGTCCAGACTGCGGCGCAGTTTCCTTTCCAGGTTTCTCTTACCCGTCACATCTCGGAGCATGACCGTGATCCCGGCCTGGGTGTCCCCTTCGTCGAGGTAACGAAAGGAGGTTAGGCTGATATCTAAAAGGACTCCGGATTTGGTCAAACGGCTGGTTTCAAAGTCCTGGAGCACCTCGCCTTTCAGGACTTTCCGAATGCCCTCCCGGGTGGGCGCTATTTCGGGTTCAGGGACAAAGGGGATTTTCTTCCCGGCAAGTTCTGGCAGAGTCCAGCCAAAGGTCTGTTCAAAGGCCGGATTAAGATACCGAACCGTTCCCTCAAAGTTGTAAATCACCAGAGGGATAGGGCAAGTCCTCAAAAAGGATTGGAAGGTTTCCTCGAGTTTCAGCAGTTTTATTTCCTTGGTGATATCCCGGGCAATTCCCACCAGACCGGCCACGCGGCCGTTTTGAACGACCGGCGCTTCGTTCACCTCTAACAGCAGTCGCCGGCCGTCCTTGTGTCGAACTTCAACCGGGTAGGGGGGACATTTTTTCCCTTTTTCCAGGGCCTCTTGGGTAAAGAAATGGACCCGTTCATTCAGGGGATTGTCGGTCATAAAGGTACTGTAATGAACTTTCCATTCCTCCTGGCTGTAGCCGGTGATCTTGTTGACTCCCGGGGACACATGCAGAAAATGCCCCTCGGCATTGTGGAGGTACACAAAGGCCTCAGAGGCCTCATTTAGGAGCTGCAGGACTTCCAGGAAGGGGAGTCCTGCCTCGTTCGGCAGAGGATTGTCAGTGTGCTGATCCACGGATTCTTCCTTTTTTAGGTTCTTATGCTCTTTACGAAATAGAACTCGTCACCACTTAGGCATTCATTAAATAATTAATAATTAACAATTGATTATTGATTATTAATATCATTCAGTTAAGCTGCTATCTCACCCCTTTTATTTTTGTGCTTCGGAACGTCGAACCTCGAACTTCCAACATCGAATGTTCAATGGAAGGTTTGTTTTTCATTTGAGGTTGGGCGTTCGATGTTCAATGTTCGAGGTTCCTTATGGGGTTCTAATCAAAACTATAAAATGGGGCTTCCCGGTTCAGGAGCCGGCTTTTCCGCTCCCCAATGACCACCATGTTCTCCAGCCGGACGCCGCCCCAGCCCGGCAGATAGATCCCCGGTTCGATGGTCACCACCATGCCCGGTTCGAGGAGGGCCGGTTTAACCGGGCTCAGGCTGGGGAGTTCGTGGGTGGCCAAACCCACTCCGTGGCCCAGGGAATGGTTGAAATGCCGGCCGTAGCCCCCCTGATCAATGACCGATCGGGCCAGGGTGTCGGCCTCCCGGGTGCTTAGACCGGCCCGTATGCCTTTTTCGGCTTTTTTCTGGGCCAGACGGACCAGACCGTAGACCTCCCGGAAACGGTCGTTGGGCCGACCCAGAAAAACCGTTCGGGAGAGGTCGGAACAATACCCGTCGACCTTGGAGCCAAAGTCAAAAATGATGGGCTCGCCCTTTTGAATCGCCCGATCCGTGGGTTCGGCATGGGGTTGGCTGGCATTGGGCCCGGAGGCGACAATCGGCTCAAAAGCGATCGCCTCCCCCCCTATTTGATGGATCAGGGTCTTGATCTTCCAGGCGATGGCCCTTTCTGTCCGGCCGGGACGGAGGGTCGCGGCTATTTCCTGAAAAACCGCCTCGGTAACGGCCAGGGACTTCCGAATGGCCTTGATTTCACCGGGATCTTTCCGGGCCCGTAATCCTTCGATCAGGTTTTGGGTGGGGATCAATTGAAGCGAGGCTTTAGACCTCCGGATAATTTTCTTAAGCCGTTGATAAAAATGGTAGGTAAGTCCCCCAGTCTCAAATCCCAACCGGTTCATCCCTTGAAGCAACCCGGTTATCTGGGCCCAGGAACCTTCCAGGCCTTTATTGTAAATAAAAGGAGTGTATCCAACAGCTTCCCGCCGGGCCTCGATTTCATAGCGAGGATCGGTTCCCAGGATGGCTAAGGAACCGCCGACAATCAGGAACCCGGCCGATTCGTTTAATTGGGGGTCGGCCGGTTTAAACCCGCTCAAATAGCGCCGGTTTTCCGGTTGGGTGACCAACAGGCCCGAAAGGCCTTGGGCCTTCAGGGGGTCTTGGAGCATTTCCAGTCGGCGTTTTTGGGCTGGATAGTGATCGCTACGGGCAGCCATGGCCCCTCCTAACCGTTTATAAAACTTGACTTTTTTTTATGAGAGCTTATAATTAAAAATAAAAAGATTCAAATAATAGAACGAACATGATTCAAGGCTTTTCCCAAAAGGATATTTTACAGGTAGACCGGGCGTTGGAGATTGCTGAAGACGCCGCTTGCAACTATTATCATATTTCCGGCAGCAATTGGAAGAAATATGGCTTTGAGGTTTCCCCGCTGGCCCATTTGCAGGAGGAGGAAATAACCGACCAGGGGTTGGCTCAAATCAGCCGCTATGTTTTTGCTCCTTATCAATGGATGCCGGCCTCTTCCCTGAGAGATTATTACCGGGTTTGCCTGCAGGATCACAATATTCTTAAGGTGGTGGAGCGGGGAGAGGGTTTGGAGTTGTTCCCCCTGATGATCTACATCTTAACCCATGAGTTGGTGCATATCATCCGGTTCAGGAAGTTTTTTCAGCGCTTTGACGTGAGTTGCGAGGAGCGGGAGATCGAGGAAAGCAAGGTCCATTCGACCACCTTTAATATCCTCAGGCCCATTAAAAAGATCGATCTGCAGCCGATATTTGATTCTTATGTGGGGCACTGCTGCCCAAATCAAAGAAATCAAAGAGAAAATGCAGGGGCGGGTTCCCAGACCCGGATGTGAAGGACCATGTAGGGGCGGGTTCCCATACCCGCCCTCTAATATAAGGAGGAGATTTAAAAATGCCCATTTACGAGTACCAGTGTCAAAAATGCCGGGAAGTGACGGAGGCCATGCAGAAGTTTTCGGATTCCCCTTTGACCCAATGCCCTTCCTGCCAAGGGGAGATGAAGAAGATGATTTCCCACAGCAGCTTTCACCTGAAGGGCAGCGGCTGGTATGTGACCGACTACAGCCGCAAAGGGGCTTCGGCGCCGGAAGGCAAAAAAAGCGAATCCGCGGATAAACCTGCTGCCGCGGCGGAAAGCAGCACCCCGGCGGCAGCCGCTCCCAAGACCGATCCGGCCTAAGGGAGTTAAAAATATTCCGTAGAAATATGACATAACATAAAATGTTTGAATTCTTGGTTAGAAATCCGAAATCCGAATTTCGAAACTCGAAACAAATTCAAATGACCCAATCTCAAAATTCGAAACGTTATTGTTTAGATCATTTGGATTTTGGACCTTCGTGCTTGTTTCGGATTTCGTGCTTCGAATTTCGGATTTAGGGGTCCTAACCTAAAAAACCATGGCCCTCATTTAGGCCATGGTTTTTTTTTGCCCGGGAGACCATGAGTAGAAAACCCGTCCTCCCCCGTTATGTGTGCATCCATGGCCATTTTTACCAACCTCCCCGGGAAAATCCCTGGCTGGGGGCGGTGGAGCGGGAGGAAGGCGCTGCCCCCTATCCGGACTGGAACGAACGGATAACCGCCGAATGCTATGCCCCGAACGCCCGCTCCCGGATTCTGGATGACCGGGGGAAAGTGGCCCGGATCAGCAACAATTATGAGAAGATCAGCTTCAATTTCGGGCCCACTCTCCTTTCCTGGATCGCGGAAAAGGCACCGGCCGTTTTCAGGGGATTAAAGACCGCCGACGAACGATCCCGGACCCTCCGGGGAGGGCACGGCAATGCCCTGGCCCAGCCCTATACCCACGTCATTCTGCCTTTGACCGAGACGCGCGATCGCCTCACCCAGATCCGCTGGGGGATAGCGGCCTTCAGGCATGCCTGGGGGCGGTCCCCGGAAGGGATGTGGCTTCCCGAGACGGCGGTGGACGTGAAGACCCTGGAGACCCTGGCTCAGGAGGGGGTGGAGTTTACCATCCTGGCGCCCCATCAGGCCAGGCGATTTCGTCCGGTGGGTAAAAGGGAATGGCAGGAATTTAAAGAGGGGGTCAACCCCCGTCGGGCGTACTGGTGCCCTCTGCCTTCGGGGAAAAAGATCGCTCTCTTCTTTTATGACGGCGCCCTGTCCCACGGCATCGCTTTCCAGAACACCCTTTCGGACGGGGAGGGCTTCGCTCGGCGCCTGCTCGAGGCCTTTGATCCCCTGGACCCGACACCTCAACTGGCGCATGTGGCCACCGACGGGGAGTCCTACGGGCACCACCGGCTTTTTGGGGATATGGCCCTGGCCTACGCCCTTAGCCGCTTGGAAAACGATTCGCGGGTTCGATTGACCAATTACGGCCAATTCCTGGAACTATTCCCCCCCCAATTTGAAGTGGAGATCCAGGAAAACACTTCCTGGAGCTGCGCCCACGGAATCGGACGCTGGCAGGAGGATTGCGGGTGCCGGGCCGGCGGGGGGGAGCAGCATCAGCGTTGGCGGGGGCCTCTTCGGGAAGGGTTGAATCGGGTGAAAAAAGAGCTGGATACCCTTTTCGAGGAACAGGGGGCGATTGGACTGAAGGACCCCTGGCAGGCCCGGGACGCCTATGTGGAGGTATTGCTCAACCGTTCGGCTGATAATACGAACCGGTTTTTTCGGGAACAGGCCCGTCAGGAAAGGCTCTCCCCCGAAGACCGGGTCAGGGCCTGGAAACTCCTGGAGATGCAGCATAACAGCCTGCTCATGTTCACCAGTTGCGGCTGGTTTTTCGATGAGATCAGCGGCCTGGAGACCAGACAGATCCTCAAATACGCCTGCCGGGCCATTCAACTGGCCCGGGATTTCGGCCGGGACCTGGAGCCCCTGCTTCTTTCTCATTTGTCCCAGGCCCCCAGCAACCTGGAGGAATACCGGGACGGCCGGGGGGTTTGGGAACAGCTCATTCGGCCGTCGGCCGTGGACCTAAACCAGGTCTTGGCCCACCAGGCCATCGCATCCCTTTATCGGGACCCCGAGGAGCGGTCCGCGGTCTATTGCTATGACCTGAAAAGTCCCGACCGGGAGGTGCAGCGCCAGAACGGCACCCAGTTGGCCGTCGGCCGGCTCCAGGTCCATTCCCGTCTGACCGGGGAAGAACAGGAAATGATCTATGCCGTCCTCCATTTCGGGGGGTTGGATTTTTATTGCCGCCTCAAGGCCTACCACACACCGAAGGACTACGAAACCTTTAAGTCCGGACTTCAGGAACTGTACCAGACCGCCTCGGTGGGCGAAGTGTATGATCGAATCAGGGAATTCTGCGGGGGGCGGCATTATTATCTCAAGGATCTTTTTTTAGCGGAGCGTCGTCACCTGATTGACCTGATTTTAAATGGACGGCTGGAGGAATATTACCAGCAAATGGGCGAATGGGTCCGGGCCGATGAAGGGGTGATGAAAAGATTGGTGGATTGGGAAGTCCCCCTCCCTCCGCCCATGGGCTGGGCCTTGCGCTTGTTTTTGAAAAAGGCCTGGGATCAGGCGATGGAAGAAGGCCCGGCCGACAGCCGGCAATGGGAGGCCTTGAGCCGGTTAGTGGAAAGGATGAAGAAGCTGGAATTTCCCATTGACAAAAACCAGATGGCGGAGACTATTCAGGGAAAGGCGGCGCTTTGGATGAAGGACCTGTTGGGGGCGCCGGACCCGTCCCCCATCTTCATCCGGGTTAAAGACCTCCTGGCCGGAGCCGGGAAGTTGGATTTGCCGGTCAACCGGTGGTCCGTACAGAACAGTTTTCTGGACGCCTGCCTGCTGGTTTCGGACTTATCTCCCCAGGGGTTGAACGAGTATCGTACTTTTGCCGAAGAACTGGAATTACCGGTTTCCGTGGTACCCGGCGGGGCGGCGATTAAATAATTGATAATCAAGAATTAATTGTTAATTATTAACCATTTCATTTAGTTACACACTAAGGACAAGTAGGGGAGGGGATCAACGGCTCGACTGAGCTCGCCGAAGTCCCCTCCCCTACACTCGAATCCGGGAACCCCTTTTTTTGGTTATTTTCCAATTGAAAAGGAAAGGTCACCTATGAACACTGAATTTGAAGCCCTCACCCAGGGAGAGCACTCCAACCCCCACCGGGTTTTAGGTGCCCACCCTTTTCAACAGGCCAACCAGCCGGGGGTCACCCTTCGGGCCTTTCATCCCGATGCCTCGGAGGCATTTATTTTGGTGGACCGACAGGCCTTGCCGCTGACCCGGATTCACCCGGGGGGCCTTTTCGAAATCCGGCTCCTGGAGAAACCCTGGCCTTTCAAATACCGATTCAGGTTTGTCTTCGAGGACGGCAATACCTGGGAGTTAGAGGACCCCTACCGCTTTCCGCCTACCCTGGGCGAAATGGATTTGTATCTGTTCGGCGAGGGTTCCCATACCGAATTATACGAGCATCTGGGCGCTCATTTGCGAACCGTGGAAGGGCGGGCCGGCACGGCCTTCACCCTCTGGGCGCCAAATGCCAGGAACGTGAGTCTGCTGGGTGATTTCAACCGTTGGGACGGGCGCCTTTTCCCCATGCGCCAGTTGGGCAGCTCCGGGATCTGGGAGCTATTTGTGCCCGGTGTTTCAGCCGGGACGTTGTATAAATATGAGATCAAGACCCAGGAGGGGCTGCTTCGCATAAAAACCGATCCCCTGGCTTTTTCCATGGAGCGCCCACCCGGGATGGTAGCCCGGGTCTGGGATATGGGGGCCTATGTCTGGGGGGATGAAGACTGGCTGCAGCAAAGAGCCTCCGTCAATCCCCGGCGCGCGCCCCTGAATATTTACGAGGTCCACCTGGGTTCCTTTCGCCGGGTCCCCGAGGAGGAGAACCGGCCCTTGACCTACCGGGAGATCACCCCTCATTTGATCGCCCAGGCTAAACGGTTCGGGTTCACCCATATCGAGCTGCTGCCGGTGGCCGAATATCCCTTTGAGGGATCCTGGGGCTACCAGGTGACCGGCTACTACGCCCCCACCAGCCGGTTCGGCACCCCGGACGATTTCCGTTTTCTGGTGGATAGCCTGCACCAGGCCGGGCTGGGCGTCATCCTGGACTGGGTCCCGGCCCATTTTCCCAAAGACGACTATAGCCTGCGCTGGTTTGACGGCACGTCCCTGTACGAGCACGAAGACCCCCGGATGGGGGAGCACCAGGATTGGGGGACCCTGATCTTCAACTTCGGCCGCAACGAGGTCCGTAATTTCCTGATGGCTAACGCCCTTTTCTGGCTGGACCAGTATCATATCGACGCCCTGCGGGTGGACGCCGTGGCCTCCATGATCTACCTGGACTACAGCCGTGAAGAAGGGAAATGGGTGCCCAATAAGTACGGCGGCCGGGAAAACCTGGAGGCCATCGACTTCATAAAGAATTTAAACGAGCGGATCTATGACCTCTTCCCGGGCTGCTTCACCGTGGCCGAGGAGTCCACCGACTGGGCCGGGGTCAGTTCCCCCGTTTACCTGGGGGGACTGGGATTTGGTTTCAAATGGGACATGGGCTGGATGCACGACACCCTGCTTTATTTTTCCAAGGACCCTATTCACCGAGGGTACCATCACAACCAATTGACCTTTTCCATGCTCTATACCTACACCGAAAACTTCATCCTGCCCTTGTCCCACGACGAGGTGGTCCACGGCAAGGGATCCCTCCTTTCCAAAATGCCCGGGGATACCTGGCAGAAATTCGCCAACCTGCGCTCTCTTTTAGGGTACATGTACACCCACCCCGGGAAGAAGCTGCTTTTCATGGGGACCGAATTGGCCATGGACCGGGAATGGGACCACGACCACAGCCTGGATTGGCACCTGGAAGACGACCCCATGCGTCGCGGCTTTCAAACCTTTTTGGAGGATCTGGGCCGGCTGTATCTGAGCGAACCGCCCCTCTGGGAGATCGATCACCGCCCGGAAGGCTTTACCTGGATCGACTGCCAGGACTGGCAGCAGTCGGTGGTCTCCTTCATCCGTCGGTCCAAAGACGGTTGGCTGGTAGTGGTGCTCAATTTCACCCCCGTCCCCCGCTTCGGTTACCGGATCGGCGTGCCCGGCGCACCCTGGTACCAGGAGGCCCTTAACAGCGACTCTACCTGGTACGGGGGAAGCAACCTGGGCAACAGCGGCCGCATTCAAACCGACCCCGTCCCCTACCATCTGTACACCCAGTCGGTTTCCCTGACCGTCCCGCCGCTGAGTTGTTTGATTTTGAAACCTATGGGGATCTGACCAGAAATATTTTAATTCAATAAAATTATTGATAATTTCAAATTTAAAGAGGAAAAGTTATGACCACAATGACGGCCACAGAGGCCATGGCGGATATCTACCGGACCTTGCCACACGAGGCGGCGAAGGATTGGCTGGAGGATAGTCGACTTGGGGGAAAATTTGCCGCGGAGATGAGGGACCCTTGGGCTTCTTGATGAAAAGGATTTTATCGACATCCCGGGCCTGGATCTGGTCCTATTTCCCAAGCCGGCACTTTAGGCCAGGGAGGGCTTGAAGCAAAACACCTTGGTTTTAGATGAAAAACCCCACTTTCGAGGGATTGTTTTTATGATATTTGTCCTATATAATCATAGGTAAATATTTAATAGCAGTGAGGAGAGTCTAAATATGAAAAAAATTGTTTCCCCGCTTTCGATGCTTATTACTTTATTAGGCCTTTTTGTTTCCACCGGCCAAGCCCAATGGACCAATGGGCAAAACGCCTTGATGGTTATCGGGCAGTCCGATTTTATCAGTGGTGGTGCCGGCCTTTCAGCTACGACCCTTAATACCCCGAAAGACGTCGCAGTTGACTTGGCCCACGGTAAATTGTACGTGTTGGACGCAGAAAATAACCGGGTATTGCGTTTTGCCTACCCCATCATCTCAAATCAGCCCGCCGCCGAACTGGTGTTTGGGCAGCCTGGTTTCATCACCAATGGAACCGGAACGACTCAAAACACCTTCAACACACCTCGGGGGATAGTTGTTGATAGTTCCGGACGACTTTGGGTTTCGGAACAAGCCAACAATCGCGTGGTCTGGTTCAACGCGGCGTATTCCCTCAATACCAATCAACCTTCGGCCGATGGCGTCCTGGGTCAACCCAATTTTATCACCAACGGCTGTTTGGCGGCACAAAACAGAATGTGTTTTCCTTACGGACTCGCCATTTCTTCCAACGATACTCTATTTGTAGCGGATGGCAATTTTCCACCAGCTAGTGCTGGTATCGGCAATCATCGTGTCCTCCGTTTTGACCACGCATCGAGCAAAACCAATGGCGCCAATGCCGATGGAGTACTGGGGCAACCCGACTTTACTTCAACCACCAGCGCGGTTACCCAAAATGGGATGGCTAACCCACGAGGGGTGGCCATCCAAGGAACGACTTTGTTTGTCTCCGAAAGGGAGAATCACCGTGTTTTACGTTTCGACAACGCCGCGAGTAAACCCAACGGGGCCAACGCGGACGGTGTGCTGGGCCAGCCTGATTTTACCTCCAACACCCAGGCCCTGACCCAAACCGGGATGGTTCTCCCGGGACGCGTTTCGGTTGACCAGGGAGGGCGGTTGTATGTCAGTGAAGGCCTTGGCGCCGATCGGGTATTGATTTTTACGGATGCCGCCAACAAGTTAAATGGGGGCCCGGCGGACTTTGTAATTGGCCAGCCCGAATTCACCACCCAGAGTTCGGGGACCACTCAAAATAAAATGAATTTAGACTCAGCAGGAGGCGGGTTGGCGATAAATTATGGGGGCAACCGGTTATTGGTAGCGGACGATTCCAATAACCGGGTGATGGTTTTCCAAGCGAACTTCCCCGCGATTGTCTTAAGTCCGGCGGATCTAACCTTCAGCACGACGGAGGGGAAAAATCCGGCGAGTAAAACCATCGCCCTGTCCAACGGAGGGGACGGCCTGTTGAATTGGACGGCCATTGCCGATCCCGGCCTTCCGGCCTGGTTATTCGTAACTCCGGGGAGCGGGACGGGCAATGGAACCCTCACGATAACAGTTGACAGCACCGGCCTGGACCACGGCACCTACACAAAAACAGTAACCGTGACCTCTACCGGGGCAATAAATACCCCACAAGTGGTAAACGTTGTGCTGAAGGTCGAACCAAATCGTCTGTTTTTGCCCGTTGTGCAAAAACCGTAAATAAAATGCAAAATCCCTACTTTAGAGGGATTGTTTATGGTTATAAGATTCCTTATAATTTTGAATGAAAAGGTCAGATGTAAAATTTTAGGCGGGAAAAAATTTAACTAACAAACCCATAAAGTTGTCCCTTATTAAGGAGGTGCTGCATGAAAAAAATATTGACGTTGCTATTTGTTTTGGGTCTGGCAACCTCATCATTTGGGATGGTGGTCACTTTTCAAGATAATTCAATATATTGGCCTGGTTGGCCAAGTACTATCTCCACTCAGAACTCGAGTGACGTCATAGGTACCCCTGATTTCACGGGTGGATCCTATGAAATAAATGATGACACGGGCCGGTTAACCAGAATTACCTTTAATTATAACGGTGGCAGCTTGACCGATAAAGACTCGCTTAATGCCTTGTATGAAAATATAAAGCCCGGAGATCTCTTTATTGATTTAGGAAATGATAATGGCTGGAACTACGTTGTTAAATCTTATGGGGTCATAACTCCAGGAGGCCAAACAAATCTCTACTCATTAAACAACCTTTCCATCTCAGACCCCAACAGTTATTTGTTATCAAACAGTACTTGGGGGGACAAGGGCTACGGAAATACTTATCGGTACGGTCACCCCGTAGCTATTAATAACTTGGGGACCGACACAAATACGGATGTTAAATTCGGTGGATGGACAAGTGTCGGCAGCGGACGTTCTACCTACTTCGATTTCTCCCAAATAGGGGGCCTCAACGTCGGCTCTGGGGGCTTTCAGTTCGGGTTCACGGTCAACTGCGCTAACGACGTAGTGCTGGTTCGAAATATCCCGGTCCCTGAGCCGGCCACTATGATTCTTCTGGGTATCGGTTTGATTGGATTGGCCGGGTTCGCCAGACGAAAGGGTAGATCCTAACCCGGCGATCTTTCAAGAAGTCGAGAAACCAGTCATTAAAACCCCGCGCTTGATCCGGGGGAAGCAATCTCCCGGGTCTCTTTGCTGATTTTTTGGGGATAGGTTCGCCTGCCTGTCGGCAGATGGGTCGCTTCGCACCTTGCGAGAACAGGGTGGGGACTTTGGCGAAATCATCCCTCCTGCCTAATAGAAAACCATCGCACCGTTGCCTTAATCCTCTCAAAATTCAAAAAATCGGTTCATATCATCTATAACAATCCATAAGCGACTCTTGGGCCGGGTAGCCCTAAAGATAATAACCGCGGCTGGGTGGCTCCGACCACATCCGTCCCTGAGCCGGATACCCTGCCCGAGTTAATGACTGGGCCACATCCACTCGAAACATTTGGTCCAAATAAAGCCTTAACCCATCAGGCATTAACGGCCCTTACCTCCGAATGATCGAGGGCCTCCCTGGCATAATAAAGAGCAGCCTGAATATCATCTCTCTGCAATTCCGGATACCCGGAAATGATCTTGTCCCAAGATTCACCTTCGGCTACCTGTTCTAAAATAACCGAAACCGGGATGCGGGGGCCCTTTATCACCGGCTTGCCGTTACAGACAGTACGGTAGGCCCAGCACAAGATCTGGTGGGATAAGGCCGGCGAGTACGGATTCAGGCGTTGTTCCTTGACCGGATCATAGCCATGAGATAGGCCAGCATGGAGTTTATAACAGGGTCTGATGCGTCCAGGGCCAGGCCCTTGTTCGCCATTTCAATGGCCTTTTTCAACGACTTCTGGGGGGATTTACTTGTTCCGAGCCATACCTCGTCGGCCGCGTGGCAGGCCGCCAGGCCCGAATAGGGCCGGGTATAATAGGGATCCAGTGCCAGGGCCTCCTCATATAGCCTGCGGGCCTTGGCATTATTTCCTTTGGTGTAACGAATGAGGTGTCCTCGAGCCTCCATGGTTTTCAGATAAGCCTCCACGTTTCCTGTACCTCTCCCACCTTCATCCGCGCGGTCTCCCGATTCCAATTTCACGTGGAGCTTTTTCATGATCGTGCAGGCGATCTCATCCTGCCAGGCAAAGATGTCCTTGAGGTCGCGATCAAACCGGTCGGCCCAAAGATGATTTCCTTTTATCGCGTCGACGAGTTGAGCCGTAATGCGGACTTTCTCTCCTGACAGGCGGATACTTTCCTCCAGAACATAGCGGACTCCTAACTCCTCTGCGACTTGTTTGAGGGTTACGGACTTTCCCTTGTAGATAGAGGAGGAATGGCGCGCAATGACAAATAGGTAGGGGCTCTTGGAAAGCGTGGTGATGATTTCTTCAGTCAATCCGTCACTGAAAAACTCCTGCCGTGGGTCTCCACTCAGGTTATCAAAAGGCAGCACGGCGATGGAGGGCTTGACGGGCAGCGGATAGGCCATCCTTTGAATAGAAGCAACCTGAAGCGGAGCCGGCTGGGAAACGGTTTTCCAGATGGCCCAGGAGACCACGGCCAGAACCACCGGGATCACGGCTACCCAGGCCAACCGGCGAAACCGGTTGAGGCGGGTTGTTGGGCTTCCCTCCACCGGAAGGGATCGAACCCGAGGTTCCTCCAAACCCGGGGTTTCGGGTGCGGCCTCCGACCTTTTTCTCCCACCCCGCAGTTGGGCGAGAAAGACTTCCCAGGCTTCCTCGTCCCGAAACTCGCCATGGGTTTTAAGCTTGGAAGGCCAGGTGGACTTTTCTCTCGGCTATCCGGTGAGCACCGGTAATTACACGGGCTGGGTTAGGAAAAACAAATGAGGTGCAAGTTATTTAAGTGCCCGGGAATTCATTACGTCAAATAGCAAGGCGTTCAAAAGGTCAGTCGGGCGGATCCTGGGCCGATCCGCCCGGCCACCGCTTTCCAGTCTCTATTTCAGCCCCGCCTGGCGCAGTGCTTCAATGTAGCGATCGCGTTTGTCTTGATTTTTGTGCGAAACCGACCTGGCATACGTTTCGACGGAGAAATTGGGGTTTATTTTTAGAACCTCTTCGGCTTCGGCCCGGGCATCCTCCTCGCGGCCCATTAGACTATACGTAGCGGTCAGACCAAGGTGAGCCAGGATATTGTTGGGCCCGATGCGCAACGCTTTCTGGTATTGGGTGACGGCTTCCGGATACCGCCCCAAAAATCGATAGGTGTGGCCAAAATTGTGAAAGTAAAATCCCGGACCGTTCGGATTGAGTCGGATCGCCTTTTCAAACAGGGGAATGGCTTCTCTGCCCCTGTCTGTGTAGCTAAGAATGAGACCTAGCCAGGCATGGGCATCCGCTCCTCCCGGATCGAGGGCCACCGCCCGTTCCCCCTCGGCAATGGCCTCGTCGTACTCTTGCTTCAAAAGGGAGAGATACCCCAGATAGGCATAGGGGCGGGAATCCTTAGGGTCCAGGGAAATCGCTTTCCGAGCCAGTTGTACAGCCTTATCAATCGATTCCTTAGGTGATCTGCTTGAACCGAACGACACATCCAGAAAATGAATGACACATAGGAGAGTGTAAGCACCAGAATATTCAGGATCTAACGCAATGGCCTCCTCGGCCAACTGCCTTCCCATCATATTCCCTTCTTTATTGTAGCGCTGCATGTTCGCTTGCGCCTCTAAGGCCTTTAAAAAGGCCTCCAGATTCCGTGGGGGTTTAAGCCTCAGGGCTTGTTCCCCTTCCGTCAGTTTCACCCGCATAGATACCAGGACTTTCACAGTTATTTCATCCTGGACGGCGAAGATGTCCGTCAGGTCACGCTCGTAACGCTCGGCCCAAAGGTGATGTCCGCTGATGGCATCGATCAGTTGGGCTGTGACCCGAACGCGGTCGCCGGACTTCTGAACACTCCCCTCCAACACATACCGGACCCCCAGGTCTTCGCTCACCTGCCTCACTTTCACCGGTTTTCCCTTGTAGCTGAACGTGGAGTTGCGGGCGATCACAAAGAGCCGAGGGACCTTGGAAAGGGCCGAGATAATGGACTCGGTAATCCCGTCACAGAGGAATTCCTGCTTCGGGTCCTCGCTCAGGTTTATAAAAGGCAGCACGGCAATAGAAGGCACGTCGGGGAGCGGATAGGCCATCCTTGCAATAGAGGCAACCTGCACCGGAGCGGGTTTGGAAACCGTTTTCCAGATGGCCCACGTGATCCCTGCCAGGGCCAACAGGACAGCGGCCATCAACGCCACCCGACGATACCGGGTTGGCCGGGGAGGCGGGCTTTCCTCCATCCGGGGCGCTTGAAACCGGGGTTCCTCCGGAACCGGCGGGTCGGGCTCGGCTTCCGGTTTTTCTTTCCCCCCCTGGAGACCGGCCAGGAAGCTTTCCCAGGCCTCCTGGTTCCGTAAGTTCCCATAAGTAATGACGATATCGTCTAAATTGCCCCCTATTTTGTCTATGGCGAACTTGAGCCGGACGTTTTCCTCGCTTCCGATGTAGGCAAAAAGATTGGCCCAAAGGTCTTTTTCCGGTTCGGTAAATTGATAGGCTTTCCCATTCACTCCATCAAATTCTTTTTTGCCTCCCAGAACTTTGAAAAGCGGGGCCTCCTCCAGGTTGGGGAGGGCATGCTTCCATTTCCTATAGATACGGGGCAGCAGGTTCTCCTTCTCGGACGACCCGGCCGACCCGCCGACCGTTTCGTTCAGCAAAGCCAGCAGGCCCAGGTGCTCTTCGAGGGATATGGGAACGATCTTCCCTCTTTTTTTCATCTCCATGACAACCAGGGCAATGAGGGAGAGATAAAACTTTCGTGAGGGGGTGTTGAAATGAAGGGACAAGGCCATCTTGTCTTTAAGATGGATATGGAGCTTGAATTCGTTCAGGTCGATTCTTACGGGGTGGTCGGCATTTTCAGCCATTATTTTTTCCCCTCGAATCCAATTGAAAAGACTAAAGAATTTAACAAAAACCGGAATGATCGAAAAAAAGTCTGACGGTACGTACGGTCAGTTATTCTATCAAAGAGGTAAATAATATCAACTAAATACTACAGGAAGAGCGACAGGGGCGAACCGGTCTTTACCGGATAAAAGGAGGTGATTATTAGGGGCTTATGGGGAGGGCCCCCGGGCTTTATTAGCGAGGTGATTCAGCTATTAGCCGGCAGAGGGCACCGTGCTAGCCACTGAGGCATCAAAAGCATCTTAACTTGTCATGAACGCTCTGAAAGGGGGGTAAAATGAAACGTCTACTGTCAATAGTCTTAGCATTAAGCATACTGCTTCTCTGGGCTTCACCGGGTTTCACTGGAGAAAAAAAACTCATTATCCCTTACGGACCTGCTGGTAAGGGTGGACCGGTCCAGCATGTAACCGTACAATTCAATCACTATACTCTGAACGATATACAAATTTGGCCATTGACAAACACACCGCAACCGCCGCCAGTGGTTACATTTGAGGCCTTATCGTCTGTTTTGGGTCGAAGGTGCAGGATTACTAGGGCTAACTCGATCACACTCACAGGAGATATCGAGGGTAACAACCCGTTGCTGAGTGACGTATTCTGTTTGAATACCGATTTTACTACAGCGCATGTTGAAGCTGTGGGCTGGCTCAAGGGGACATTGTTGGATAAAGAGGAGATTGAAATGTTCGGCAGGATGACCCTCGATATCGATCGCACCGTAGTCCCCCCTCAAATGACAGGATATTGGGTTTTCGAGGAGGGCGTCGGAACACATTACGGGATGTTTCGTGTGGAAGGCGAGGTTATCTCCCCGTCGGGCCTTGGCACGTATGTAGGCTGGGTCCGGAAGAATAAGTAATAGGTCGCACGAAGGCCCGTCTATTAACAAGGCCCAAGTCTCCGGGCAGGAAAGAATGAGACCGAGGAGAAAGAAGGAAATTCCAACCACTCTTTAAGAGCTCCGAAATTCCTACCCCAAAAAAAGGAGGGAACATCATGAAAAAAATTATCTCTATCCTATCCATAGCCGCAAGCCTGATCTTTTTAACCTTTGGGCTTGCCCAATCCGGGCCGGAAATTCACTATAAAGAGGTGATAGGGACGGGTAATTATCCGGAAGATATCAACAATGTACAGGCCGCAGTGAACGGAGGCGGAAATATCCTGCTGAAGGGAACATTTAATTTTGGTAATTGGGTTTTTTCCCCCTCACCAACACCCCCATTTAGAGTACTTATCAAGAATGATGTGGGCATTTACGGTGAAACAGACAAAAAAGGCAATCCTCTGACAAAAATTATTGGGGGCTACTTTACTTTTTATAGTCCTCTTCCTAATCCATTGCCAAATCCGATTCCACCAGGTCCTAAAATCACCATACAAGGAATCCATTTTGACGGCGCGTTGTGGGCCCCTATTCATATCGCCTACACGAGCGGGGCAACCATAACCGGCAATAAAATAACCAAAGCCATCCCGTACGGCCCCTTTCCTTTCGATCCCAAATCCCCGGACTTTAAATATTTGAATGCCGGAATTCTTTGCGGCACCTTTTTTGCTCCAGGGAAAATATATCGAGAAGGCGCTGTCACCGGTCTATTGAAAGTTACCAATAACTTTATCGACTTGCTAGGCAGTAATCCGGCAAATACTCTTGGCCAAGGTATTTTTGTAAATTGGACGACGGGGATAATGGCTAAAATTTCAGACAACATCATTGTCAACGTCTCCAGGAATTCGATAGAAGTGCTGGATAATTACCTTGCCAATGGGATCGGAACAATTGTCATGGAGGCCAATGAGATTACCACCTCCGAAGTCGGGATAACCTATCCGGGTCCGTTTACACCGAACGGGATTATATTCGGTTGGTTCTTGAACCCCGCCGGATACCACCAAACCAAGAATTGTCTGCACACGGTGATGCGAAATTCCATCCGGATAAGAGGAGAGACCTCTGTGGGTATTATGGCTCTGGCGGATGGTTCCCTGATTCTAAATAACCATATCGTATCAGAGGGGGCAAAAGCCCGGGACTCGGGATCGTCGGGTCTCAAAGTATCATCGCCCACAACAAGATAGAGGGCACAGGGTACTACGCCATCAATGTGGAACGTCCGCCCGACCCACTATTAAAACTGGAGGCTAGTGATAATTTCTTTCAGGGGAACAACTATAACCTTTTCAATGCGGCCCTTTACGACCTTCGCTTCGCTGTGGGTGCGAATAATAACGTTTTTGTGGGCCATAGCGGGCACGTGTCTGACGACGGTACGGACAATCGGATAACCAATTTTTCACCACTGGGCAATACGTCTAAATTGGGGCCAAAATCATTTTATCTCCTTACCGGTCAAGGGAGGCGATGATTAATAAACCCCATGTCGTTGCCTTTAAGCTGGGATGGTTTCGCAAAAAGTCGAAAAATCGATCATTGCGAGCGAGGCGAAGCAATCCCCACTTCGGGGATGAGCTGATTATTGGGGATTGCTTCGTCGCTTCGCTCCTCGCAATGACAAGCCGGGGGACTTTTTGCGACCACATCAACTGCCTTATTAACTGATTTCCCCCACTCGGCTGGAAGAAAAGTCAGGAAAAATAACCGCTCTGCAAGGCGAGATTCCGGCCGGTCTGCAAAAAGCACTAAGGACCAAAAAGTTCAAAGATACCCGATTAACAGGCAGGGAATCCGGAGAAGGCACTGTTGCGGATTCCCTGCCAAATAGGAGGCGTGCCAATGAGAAACCTGACTTTTGGAGTACTGGTCCGGCAAGATAACGGGCAGGGATTTCGGATTCGGGACGAAGTGATTGTCATCGGTCGGAACTATGATTGCGACCTCCGGATCGAAAACCCTTATGTGTCCGGGATTCACGCGATCATCTCCCGTAAAAACGGGTACCTGGTCCTGGAAGATCTGGGAGGCAAAAACGGTACCCGGGTAAACCAGAGCGCCGTCGAGCGGAAGGTCCTTTGCGACGGAGACCGGATTCAAATCGGCCGGGAGGAACTGGTGTTCAAATATAAATTTTGAAGCGGTTGCGCATTTTAGCCAAGACAGCCGTTACCTGACCACGAGCGGCAGGTAGACCCGATTCGTATACACCACGGGGGGACCGGTGTTAAGGAGGTCCAACAGGGCACTGGTACTGCCAATGGTCAGGCCTTGTGTTCCGCCGGCACCGCCGGAGAAGACCACCTGGTATGTTCCCGGCGCCATGGTTACCGGGATGGCGTACCCGCCGCTCTGGGACGTGACCGCGTAATACGTGCCTGCATTCGGGGTTACGGTCACACCGCCGATCCCCTCCCCAGGATCGTACCTGTTATTGCCGTTCAGATCGCGCCAGACGGTCCCCACGATAAATTGGTTGTAATGGTTGGGCTGGGAAGTATTCGCTTTGCAGTAGTTTCCGGTGGATACATAAGGGCCAACATCCGTGCCGGGGTTGCCCTCATAGACCAGCGCTACTCCCACGTTGGTGTAGTCGCCGTCCAAAGACATAATCGCCTTACGGTGCCCACGACCGGTCTGCATGCCGCCCTCCGTACCGCCCCAGTCGATGTTCCAAGCGGCGTGGGCATTAAGGCTGCTGTCGGCGTAGGCAAAGACATTGCCGCGGGCGGCCAGGTACTTGAAGCCGGCAGCATCGACGCGCGCAAACTGCCCGTTGTGATCCTGGGCATCGCGGGAGATCAGATCATCCGAATGGGCCTTGGCCGCGTTGTAGAGGCGCACGTCAAAAGCCGCGGGCGGCTTGACGGAGTAGCCGGTAAACTCACTCTGCAGCATCGCCGTGTTGACGCCAAAGAAACCTCGGCCGCCGGCGACGTCCGGGTCGGTGGAGGTAGCCAGCCAGAACCCCTCCGCCGGCGGGTTGGCCCGCGCCCGGTTCATCAACCACATGACCTGCTGCTCCCGACCGTCCGGGTGAGCGCCATCCGCGGTTTTATGGAGTTTCCACTCCACCGTGGGAGCGCCGAGCGATTGGCCGCGCTGCGCCGGAAGACTTTGGGTTGGCGCTGGATCGACCGTAACCGCCGGAGGATTTTCCGCCGGGCCCCGCACCTGATTACTCCCCTGGCCGGAAGCGGTTTGGATTCCCAAGAAGGAAGTGGCGGACAGAAAGACAACGCCTATGCCAATTTGGAGGAATTTTTCAAGCGTATCCATTTTTTCTCCCGCTCCGTGAATTTTACACTCCGACCCGACGTCCAATTTTATCAGTACTTTCGATTCTATATTCTAACAAAAGACCAACTTAAAAAAAAACAAAAAGGGACACAGGAATTTTCTATTGATATTTTGCCTTAAAGATGATTCTATAAAGTACTATCCTATGCATAATTATTTAATAATCATAAAAACTTAACCCTATTAAAGACAAATTCTCAGAACAATGGATGTAAGAATCTAAATAGATAGGACAGGGAAATGAAATGGAAGTATAGGAGAATACCATTAAGAAGCCTCCAAAGGGGATCAAACCCTTCTGGAGGTTTTTTTGTCATTAGGAGGAATTGACCCGATGGCCCCAGAAAAATTGAAACGGAAGCTCACCGCCATCCTGAGCGCCGACGTCAAGGGCTACAGCCGCCTCATGGGGGAGGATGAGGAGTGGACGCTGCGGACCCTGAACTCCTACAAGGGGCTGATTGGGAACCTGGTGGGGGAGCACCGGGGGCGGGTGGTGGGTTCGCCGGGAGACAACGTCCTCGCGGATTTTGCCAGCGTGGTGGATGCGGTGGAGTGCGCGGTGGAAATCCAGCAGGTGTTGCGGACCAAGAACGCCCTGCTGCCGGAAACCCGCAAGATGGATTTTCGCATCGGCATCAACCTGGGGGATGTGATCGAGGAAGGAGATTCCATCTACGGGGATGGAGTAAACGTCGCGGCCCGCCTGGAAGGCCTGGCCGAGGCCGGCGGGATCTGCATCTCCGAGAGCGCCTACCAGCAGATCGAAAACAAGATACCGCTCCACTACGACTACCTGGGGGAGCACGCGGTGAAGAACATCGTCCGACCGGTTAAGGTCTACCGGGCGCGGATAGAGCCGGAGGGGGAGCCTTCCCAGGTGATTGAGGGGAAAAAGCCTGGAAGGAAGGGACTTTCCCGAGCCGTTCTGGCGGTCGTAGCCCTGGTGGTAATCGCCGGCGGTGCCGTCCTCTATCAGGTTGCCCTTCGTCCCTCTGCTCCCAAAACGGAGATGGCCTCGAAAGAAAAATTGGCTTTTCCTCTACCGGATAAGCCCTCTATTGCCGTGCTGCCTTTTACAAATATGAGCAGTGAAAAAAAAATGGAATATTTCAGCGAAGGTCTCGTTGAGGGGATCATTAACGGCCTCTCCAAATCCGACAACATTTTTGTGGTCGCCCGGAATTCCACATTTACATACAAGGATAAAACGGTAAAAATTAAACAGGTCGCCGAGGAGATGGGAGTGCGGTACGTGATGGAAGGAAGCGTCCAGCAGGAGGGAACCCGGGTGCGGATTACGGCCCAGCTCATCGATGCCCTGACCGGAAACCACCTCTTCTCGGAGCGGTATGACCGGGACCTGAAGGACATTCTGAACCTACAGGATGAAATCACGATGAAGGTACTGACGGCCGTACAGGTGAAATTAACCGGGGGAGAGGGGGCGCGCATCCTTGAAAAAGGAACCAAAAATCTCGATGCCTATTTGAAATTGGTTCAGGCGCGGGATCTTAAAGGCGGCACGGTCAACAAGGAGCGGGTGGAAAGAGCCATGCAGTTGCTCGAGGAGGCCATCGCCTTGGATCCCGGATTTTCACGCGCGTATTCTCTCCTGTCTACCGCCTACTTCGATCTGGTCATTATTGGCGCCAGCGAGTTGCCCGGAGAGTCTTTGCAGCGAGCTCTGGAGCTGGGTAAAAAGGCCATCGCCCTGGATGACTCCAATTCAGGCGCCCACTCGAATCTGACTTTTACTTATGCCTATCTCGGGGAGTACGATAAGGCCATCTCAGAGGCGGAAAAGGCCATATCCCTCAGCCCCAATTCCGCGGGAGCCTACTGGGCGTTAGGAGCCGCGCTCCTTATATCCGGCCGGCCTCAAGAGGCCATTCCCCTGCTCCAGAAATCCCTTCGTCTCAGCCCTATTCCCGTCCACAGCCAAGTCTTGGGTGCTCTGGCCAATTCATATAGGCAACTCGGCCAATACGAAGAAGCGGTAGCCATTTACAAGAAGATGCTCTATCGTTACGGCCCCGATCACCTGTTAGCCCACCTGGACCTGGCGGTTACCTACGCGTTGATGAACCGTGAAAAGGAGGCGCGCGTCGAGGGGGCAGAAGTCCTGAGGATCGATCCCAAGTTCTCAATCGAGCGCTATGTGAAGCCGATGCCTATGGACCAGTCAAAAAAAGATAAGTATATCGAGCTTCTACGCAAGACAGGTCTTAATTGAGTGCCTTGAACTTCTAATTTGGAATGGTATATGAAGCGTGACAGATTTGCGTGACGGCACTGGAAAGGTTCGCGGAGTTGCCTCAAAAGGGATACGATAATTTGAGTCGAAACGCTCATATTGTCGCGATATGATGAGCCCATGAAATCTAAGGCGTATATCCCCCGAAGTCTGGAAGCCTATGCTTTTGATGAAAACCTTCACCAAGGCTATTGATTGGCATCCCAACCGCCACCTGTTTGGAGACGGCTTCAGGGCCGATGAGATTTTAAGCGGAGGCTTGAGGATTTACTATGATCTGCCCTAAGTGTCAAACCGGCCTCCCTGAGGGGGCCAAGTTCTGCAAGGAATGCGGCCAAAAAATCGAAACGGTTTGTCCTGAGTGCGGCAAGAATATACCTCCTGACAGCAAATTCTGTTTTAAATGCGGCTACGAACTGGGAAAATCGAAAGAACTCCCCGCCGTTGACTACCGGCAGCCTAAAACCTATACCCCCAAACATTTAGCCGATAAGATCCTGACGAATCGCAGTACCCTGGAAGGGGAGCGCAAACTGGTCACGGTGATGTTCGCCGATGTAGCCGGGTATACCTCCCTGTCCGAGAAGCTCGACCCGGAAGAAGTGCATAAAATCATGGAAGGGTGCCTGCGCATCCTGATGGATGAGATTCACAAGTATGAGGGGACGATCAACCAGTTCACCGGCGACGGGGTGATGGCCTTGTTCGGCGCACCTCTGACCCATGAGGACCATGCCCAGCGGGCCTGTTATGCAGCCCTGGCCATCCAGAAGGATCTGGTCGCCTACGGCCGGAAGATCCAGAAGGATTTTGGCCGGGAATTTCAGATGCGTATCGGACTCAATTCCGGCCCGGTGGTGGTGGGTTCCATCGGGGACGATCTGCACATGGATTACACGGCCCTGGGGGACACCACCAACCTGGCCGCTCGGGTTCAGCAGGCCGCCACCCCTGGGGAGGTTTGGCTAAGCCACGAGACCCGGAGCCTCATTCAAGGGTATTTCAGTGAGGAGCCGGTGGGAGAAGTCACCCTCAAGGGCAAAGCCGAGCCCCAACGGCTATATCGAGTGATTGCGGATAGACCCGAAGTGCGCACGCGGTTCGAGGCAGGGCTTATACGGGGGGTGACGGAGCTTGTGGGCCGCCGCCCCGAAATGGAGGCCCTTCGGGCCACGTTCGAGCGGGTCAGAGGAGGCGAAGCCCAGGTTATGGACGTGGTCGGAGAAGCGGGGGTGGGTAAGAGCCGACTGATCTACGAGTTCCACAACGCTTTAGGTCAGGAGGCCCTGTTCGTTTCCGGGATCTGCCTGCAATACGGCCGAAGCATGAACTTCCTTCCGGTTCGGGATGTGGTCAAGGAGGCCTTCGGTCTGCGGCAGGGGATGGATGAGGAAGCCGTGAAAGGCCTTATTAAGGAACAGTCCGCGGATAACCTCACCCAATTCCTTCCCTTCTACCACAACCTGCTGTCCCTAGAAGTGACCGACTCCCAATTCAATTCCCTGAACCCCGAGGGACGCAAATTCGGGACCTTCGAGGCGGTCAAAAGCCTCCTGCTCGCTTTGAGCCAACAGAAGCCCCTGGTGGTCTTCCTGGAAGACGTGCACTGGATGGACAAGATCTCCGAGGAGTTTTTCACCTACCTCTCCCGCTGCATTCATGGTCATCCCGTCATGATGCTCTCGGCCTATCGGCCCGAAGCCAACCCTCCTTGGGCGCAGGGGGCGCACTACCAGAAGCTGGGGCTGGAGACCCTGGGCCTCAACTCCTCTATCCGGCTGGTCATGAATCTCCTGGGGGGGCTGAAGTTGGCGCCGGCCCTGGAGGGCAAGATTGCGGAAAAGGCCGGAGGAAACCCGTTCTTTATGGAGGAGATGGTGAGGGAACTCCTGGAGCGCGGGGATCTGGTCAAAGAAGAGAACCGCTATATCTGTCGCCGCCCCCTGGACCAGATAGAGATCCCCTCCACTATCCAGGGGGTCATCGCGGCCCGGATGGACCGGTTGAGCGAGGACCTCAAACGCACCACCCAGGTGGCCAGTGTGATCGGAAGAGGTTTTGCCTACAAAGTCCTCAAGAGCGTCATGGAATTGGGAGAGGAACTGAGGGGGCATCTCACCAACTTAGTGGGCCTTGAGCTTCTCTACGAGAAGACCCTCTATCCCGAACTGGAGTATATCTTCAAGCATTCCCTGACCCAGGACGTGGCCTACGAGAGCCTCCTCAAGCAGCGGCGTCAGGAGATCCACGGCCGCATCGCCCGGGCCATCGAAGCGCTATACGCCGAAAAACTTGAGCCGCACTATGAGATCCTGGCGCATCATTGGGAGCTCAGCGGCAACCCCGAAAAAGCGATCGAGTATCTGATCCTGGCCGGCGAGAAATCCAATCGGGATAACGCCGTCCAGAGCGCGCGGATTTTCCTGAAGGGCGCTCTGAATCTGTCACAAGTCCACCAAGTTTCGCTGGAGCCGCCAGTAGAGGCCCGGGTGCGCCACGGGCTGGGCACGGCCAGCCGGGCAATCGGCGACGTCGATACAGCTTTGGAGGAATTAAAGAAGGCCGTCGAGATCAGCCGGCAATGGGAAATGACCGAACAGGAGATGGAGAGCCTGATCCAACAAGCCGCCTCTATTGTTTTTTCTGGAGCTGACCTGGAGCAGGCCATACGGTTTTATGACGACGCCGCCGCCAGGACGAGCGCCTTGGGACGGAAAGCAGAGGAGAGCTTTATCCTTTCGCTAAAGGGAAATTATATCTGCACTACCGGCCGTCGATACCAGGGGTGTCTGATGATCAGAGACGCAGAAAAACTGGCGCTGGAGACGGGAAATCCCAGAGCAATCTCCAGTGTGCGTCTTAGTCGCGCCATAGCCGAGCGATGGCTCGGTCTGCCCGAAAAGGCCGTCGAGCTGACCGAGGGAGTTGTTGAGGCCATGCTATCCATGTTCTATCTCGAAGCCGTGTCACTCGGCATCTACGCCCGTGGAGTAGCCCTGGCGGAAATTGGCAGAATCGAAGAGGCCCTGGGGATCCTCCAGTATGGCATCCAGACCTGTGAATCGCTCGGGGTCACGGTCCATTTGGGGCGGCTCTATAACTGTCTAGGCTACTGTTTCATGGAGATTCACCAGATCGAAAAGGCAAAGGCACTGAATCTCCGAAGCCAGGAATTAGGTCGGGGGCTCATGGAAGGATACCCGGCAGGACGTTTGGTCGCCGCGGAAATCGTGGCCCATGCCGAGGTGAATCTGATGGAGAACCTTTTCGACCTGGGGGACTCGGACGCGGCCTGGACACTGATGAAAGCTTTTGAGCAGGAATCCAAAGGCGGTGATTTCACCCGATCACGCGATCGCTGGGGATCCCGCCTGGACGCCCTGGCCGCCACTATCCTTCTGGACCGAGAGGACGCAGCTCAAGCCGAGGTCATTGTTCTCAGAAACCTCTGCACGGCGAAAAGGGAGCACGCGAAGAAATTCGAGGGGCGCTTCCTGAGATTGCTCGGAGAGGTTCAGGTGAGGCGGGGCCAGTTCGACCAGGCTCGGATCAGCCTGGGCGAGGCCATCCTGCTCCTCGGCGAGGTTGGAAACCCGAGGCAGCTCTGGCAGGCCCATGGCTCACTGGCCTCCTGTTATGAAAAGATGGGCCGCAGCAGCGAGGCGCGGGAACAGTGGGGTGCAGCGGCTGATATAATCCGGAAGGTCGATTCCGGACTTGCCGATCGACAGCTTCGTGAAGGCTTCCTCAACGCCCACCAGGTTCGAAAGATCCTGGCTAAATAGGAATCCAGTGCTCAACCCTCAGGGAGGTAAAATGAAATGCCCCAAATGTCGGCTTGAGAACCGGGAAGGTGTGAAGTTCTGTGAAGAATGCGGGACAAAGATGGAACGGGTATGTCCTGGTTGTGGGCAAAAATTCCCTCGGAGAAGAAATTTTGCGGAGAGTGCGGGCAGGTCTTGGACAAATCTCCGCTTTTTTCCCCCTTCGACTACAAAGAGCCCCAATCCTGCACCCCCAAACATTTAGCCGAAAAGATCCTGACCACGCGTAGTACCCTGGAAGGGGAGCGCAAGCTGGTGACGGTCATGTTCGCCGATGTGGCTGGCTTCACCGGCCCTCTCGGGAAAGCAGGACCCGGAGGACGTCCATCGGATCATGGACGGCTGCTGCCGGATCCTGGTCGATGAAATCCACCGCTTGGAGGGTACGGTCGGCGAGTTTAGGGTTGATGGGGTCATGGCCCTGTTCGGGGCCCCCTCGCCCATGAAGATCATGCCCAGCGGGCCTGCCATGCGGCCCTGGGCATTCAAAAGGATTTAGAGGAAATAAAGGGAGGTGGTCTAATTGCCGCCGAAAATGAATGGGTATTAGCTTTGATTGACACGTGTTACGACATGGGTTACAATGCCCGGAATGATAAAATCATTTAAACATAAAGGCATAAAGGAACTATTTGAAACAGGACGTGCTTCCGGAGTCAACCCACAGCACCTGGAGCGCCTTCGAAAAATTCTCGCCCTTCTTGAGACATCCGAAATTATTGATGATATGGATCTGCCTGGTTTAAATTTGCACGATTTAAAAGGCAAAAGAAAAGGTACCTTAGCCGTAAAGGTTAGCGGAAATTGGCGAGTTACGTTTAAACTAAAAAATGGCGACGTATTGGAAGTAAATTATGAAGATTATCATTAAAGGAGCCAATCATGGGCATGTCTAACCCGCCTCATCCAGGTGAAATAATTAGAGAATTCTGCGTTGAATCCCTTGGTTTGACAGTTACTAAGGCGGCGGATTCACTTGGCGTTACCAGAAAAACCTTCTCAATGCTCTTAAATGGGAAGTCGGGGGTTAGTCCTGAAATGGCCTTGAGGCTTTCAAAGGTTTTTGGCCGTACTCCCGAAGGATGGCTAAGGCTTCAACTTCAATATGATTTATGGAAAGCGAAGCAAAATGTTGATATTGATCGTCTTGAACGAATAGCCGCCTGATTATTAGTTATTTTACAAGATGACATCACCTTTCAAACAACGGCCTAAAAAAAGAGCGATTGGCGTACTCCAAGAGACAGACTCAGTCCTAATCGGAAATGGGGAACTATGCTCTGTGACAAGTGTCAATTCGAGAATCCCGAAGGGGCGAAATTCTGTATCGAATGCGGTGTCACAATGGAATTTCGCTGCCCCGAGTGCGGGGAGATAACGCCTGCAAAAGGAAAATTTTGCAAAGAGTGCGGATATTCTCTGCAACGGCCCACTGCTGCGCCAATTAATTACTCCATCCCCCAATCCTACACCCCCAAGCATCTGGCCGAAAAGATCCTGACCACGCGCAGTACCCTGGAGGGCGAGCGCAAGCTGGTGACGGTGATGTTCGCCGACGTGGCCGGGTTCACGGCTATCTCGGAGACGCTGGACCCGGAGGACGTCCATCGGATCATGGACGGCTGCTGCCGGATCCTGGTGGATGAAATCCACCGCTTGGAGGGCACGGTCGGCGAATTCCGGGGCGACGGGGTCATGGCCCTTTTCGGGGCCCCCATCGCCCATGAAGATCATGCCCAGAAGAAGGCCGAGGCCCTGTTCGAGAAAATGGGGATGGTTTATTGGCTGGGGAAGACGCGGGAGTTGATGACGCTAAGACGGAAAGAGGGTTGATAGGGAAGGCTTTTCCACATGGACCTAATCCAAAACCCAGGATCCTTGCTTTTTGATTTGATCGTACATGGAATCCGGAGCCAGGTCAATTTCCCCGGGCCAGGTAACCGCTCCGTATTCGATAGTGGCCTGGGCGAATAGTGCCGGATCGCGAATTGAATCCTCAAAAGAAAGGATTTGACATTATTAATAGCCCCTATTAATGTGCAATAAAATTGAGTAAACAAAAGGGAGATTAATCGTGGTCCGTATTAATGTTAGTCTGGCGGAAGAACTTTATGAGGAGCTGCGTAAAGAGGTTCGGCCGCGAAAACGAAGCCGCTTTATTGCGGAAAGTGTCAGGGAATCGCTGTCCCGGAAGAAAGCGGAGCAGTTGGCCGAGGAATACCAGGCGGCGGCGGCGGAAATCCAGGAAATTGGTCGTGAACTCGACGGAGTCACCGGTGACGGCCTCGATTAAACGGGGGGAAGTGTTCCTGGTCAATTTCGACCCCACCTTAGGGGCTGAAGTCAAGAAAATCAGGCCGGCCGTGGTGGTTTCCAATGATATCAACAACGCCCATTCTCCTATTATATCCATTGCTCCCATTTCTTCCAAAGTAACCCGGATTTATTCCTTCGAGGTGGAGATCACCTCCGGCAGCGGTGGGTTGAAAACCCGGTCAAAAATCATGGTCAACCAGACTCGGGCCGTGGACAAAATCCGCCTGGTTAAAAAAATGGGACACCTCCCCCCTGAAATCATGTCCCAGGTCGCCCGCGCCTTAAAGCTGCATTACAACCTGTAGATTCTTACATCCATTGTTCTGAGAATTTGTCTCTAACAATTCTATAGCCAAAAAATGCCGGATTTCAAAAATCGTTAGCTATGGACCAATCGCGGGAATAAAAACCCCTTGACTTCTCCTCCCAACAATTCCATATTCCGACAATAGCCCAAGTAGCTTTCCTGCATTGAACCCTGTTGAGGGAGTACGTCCATGGCGGAATCAGGAGAACCCCCATTCTCGAAGGAGAGGCGGGGGTTTTTTATTTCAGCTTCTGTTGTCGACCAGAAGGCCGTCCAGAAGAAAACCGGGCCTTCTTCTCTTGTCCTACCCTTCCTCTTAAGGAGCTAATCCCATGACCTCGGATAAAATAAAACGCAAGCTCACCGCCATCCTCAGCGCGGATGTCAAGGGGTACAGCCGCCTCATGGGCGAGGATGAGGAGTGGACGCTGCGGACCCTGAACAACTACAAGGGACTGATTCGAAACCTGGTGGGGGAGCACCGGGGTCGGGTGGTGGGTTCGCCGGGAGACAACGTGCTGGCCGAGTTCGCCAGCGTGGTGGACGCGGTGGAGTGCGCGGTGGAAATCCAGCAGGTGCTGCGGGCCAAGAACGCCCTGCTGCCGGAAACCCGCAAGATGGATTTTCGCATCGGCATCAACCTGGGGGATGTGATCGAGGAAGGCGATTCGATCTACGGGGACGGGGTGAACATTGCGGCCCGCCTGGAAGCCCTGGCCGAGGCCGGCGGAATCTGCATCTCCGAGAGCGCCTACCAGCAGATCGAGAACAAGATACCGCTCCGCTACGACTATCTGGGGGAGCACGCCGTGAAGAACATCGCCAAGCCGGTGAAGGTCTACCGGGCGAGCATAGAGCCGGAGGGGGCTCCCTCCCCGGTGATTGAGGAGGAAAAGCCCGGAAGGACAAGGTTATCCCGAGCCGTTCTGGCCGGAATAGCTCTGGTGGTGATCGCCGGCGCTGTAACCCTCTATCAGTTTGCCCTTCGTCCCTCCGCCTCCAATACGGATGTGGTCTCGAAAGACAAGATGCCCTCTATCGCCGTGCTGCCCTTTGTCAACCTGAGCGGAGACCCAAAACAGGAGTTCTTTAGCGACGGGATCACCGAGGACATCATCACCGCCCTTTCCAAGGCGCCCAGGCTGTTGGTGATCGCCCGAAATTCGACCTTTACCTACAAGGGAAAACCGGTGAAGGTCAAGCAAGTCAGCGAGGAACTTGGGGTTCGGTATGTGCTGGAAGGGAGTGTTCAGAAGGCCGGCGACCGCGTTCGGATTACAGCCCAATTGATCGATGCCCAGACCGGACATCACCTCTGGGCCGAGCGTTACGAGCGTGATCTGAAAGACCTATTTGCCCTGCAGGATGAAGTTACGATGAAGATACTAACGGCCATGCGAGTGAAACTCACCGAAGGGGCAGAAGCCACAATGTACGAAAAACATTTTAGGGGGAAGCAAGGTATCGAATGCTATTTGAAGATATTGGAAGGGCAAAGTTACATGCAACTCGCATCTATCGAGGACAACACTAAGGCTCGGCTGATCGCAGAGGAGGCGATGACGATGTGCCCAGAGAATCCAATGAGTTATCTTCTCTTGGGTGCGGTCCACTGGATGGATCTAATTCTTGGCGCCACGAAGTCCCCTAGGGATTCTTTCGAGAAAGCGATGGAACTGGCTCAAAAAGCCCTGGCCATGGATGATTCCATGTCCGGTGCCCACAACTTGTTGAGTGCCCTCTATATCCAAAAAAAAGAGTATGACAAGGCGGTTGCTGAGGGGGAACGGGCTGTTGCCCTTCAACCAAGCGGGGCATTTGCCCATGAGTTTTATGCCCATAGTCTGCTCGGGGCAGGCCGGCCGAAGGAAGCCATTCCAATCTTTCAAAAAGCAATCCGACTCAACCCCTACAGTTCGGCCTCTTCCTTTTTAGGGTTGGGCAGGGCCTATGCGCAGACGGGTCGGTTTGAGGAGGCGGTTCCGGCCTACAAGAAAGCCCTCCTTCGGGGGTCTGATTTGGATATCTTCGCTCATCTTGGTCTGGCCGCTACCTACATTGCTTTGGGCCGAGAGAAGGAGGCCCGCGCTGAAGCTGCCGAAGTCCTCAGGACAAACCCGAAGTTCTCATTGGATAACTATGCCAAGACAATTCCTCAAAAGGATCAATCGAGAATAGATAGATATATTGGTGCATTGCGCAAAGCAGGGCTGAATTGAGTGCCATCAAGGAAGAAGGGAGACGCAAGATGTTAATAAGAACAGGATTTAGGCTATTGGGGTTGGCGGCCATGGTTTCCATCCTTTTTATCGCTCAGGCCCAGACGGAAGAGCGAGGATGGAAAAAGACTATTTCACTTCCAAGTGGTGAGGTGGTTTGCGACCTGAATGGAGAATGGGATTTTCTGTGGATAGGCCGTGGAGAATTTAAAGCCATGGGTCACATTCCGGATGTCCTGGAAATGACGCAACGAGGCAATTCCTTCGAAGGGGTACGAATGATCGGAAATCCGGTTTTGCCTAAGGGCTCGATGGCATTGACAGGCGAACTCGACCATAACGGTTTTAAGAAATTGTTCTATATAGGAGGAGGTGGAAGCGGTCCCGCTCGAGGCAAAATCAGTAAAGATGGGAATACGATAGAAATTAAGGGTGGCAATTCTTTCGATGTGGAGCTTACCAGAAGATGAGTAATTCTTATCCCGAAAAAACCTTTGCTCTTTTCATGGGTGGTGGGCGCTTTCATAAAATTTTTCCTATCCGGGGAAAAAAAATGAAAAAAACTTTATTTTTTGCCTTGATCTTGGGCCTGGCCGCGATGTTGGCCGTTCCGGCTTCCGCTTTTAAAATCGAAAGCTCCAGGGACACCATTTTTCAATTTGGAGCCTGGATCGCCACCGACGTAGGCGTGTGGAATCGGAGCAAGGAATTAGTGAACGGAAAAAGCGATAACACCCAAACGATTTTAGATCTCCCCCGCTGGAGCCGTCTCTACGGTGTATTGGAAGTCGGCGATGTGGGCGCCTATTGGGACGTTCGTCTGGGGGGCAATCAACAATTATCCAATTTAGGTGCTCCCTTTTTCGCCGACGGGTATTATTTCCTGGAAAGCGCGAAATTGTATGGGTGGTATACATTCGGGAACTGCACCATCCTGGCCGGCAAGACCGATGGTCATGTATACTCCGTGACCCCCTACCAGCTTTTAGGGTGGGATAACAATGGTCACTTGGCCGGTTTCGGTTGGGGCAGTCTTTTTGATCAACGCAACCCTCAGGTTCGTTTCTCCCAGAATGTATCCAGGGCTTTTAGTTATGACATCTCTTTGGTACAGCCCATGTACTATCAAGACAACGGTACCCTTACCCAGGGGACCCCGGGAGCCGCCGCTGCCGTTCAATCCTATGCCCCGATCCCCCTCCTGGCCGCCAAGCTCCTGATAAACTTTCCTTGGTTATCCCTGATGCCGGCCGGCTACGTCCAGTACGTCAAATGGGATAATCTGCCGGCGACGTCCCTGAAAACCACCCCTGATGACCAGATGACCTCCTGGGCGGTGGTGCTGCCGATCGTGGTTAAGGCCGGGGCCTTTAAAGGCACCTTTCAGGGCGCCTATGGCGAGAACCTGGGTTCGCGCCTTTTTATTGCCGGGGGCCCATTAAGCATGCAGAGCGTCTATCATGGCTATGGGAGAACTCCTGCCGGTGCCATCAAAAACACGCGAGGCATGAACGCCTTTATGGATTTGGCCTACACCTCCGGTCCGTTTACACCACACATCTACCTTGGCTGGGATAAGGCCCAGAACTCCGACCTTTATGTTTTTGGTGAAGACTACAATCAACGTCTGATGTACGGCGCAAGCGTCAACTGGAAGATCGCCAACAACTTCTACCTGGTCCCGGAGTTAACTTTCTATAACTATGGCAAGGATCCCACCAAACCCAAAAACCCCGACCTCGGAAAAGAATGGTTGGGCGGTGTGGTGTTCCTGTTTGTTTTCTAAGCTCGCTTGAATTACCCGACGGCTTCCTGGAGGTAATCGCGTGAACCCGGACCAAGTAAAACGCAAGCTCGCGGCCATTCTGAGTGCGGATGTCAAGGGCTACAGCCGCCTCATGGGGGAGGATGAGGAGTGGACGCTGCGGACCCTGAACAACTACAAGGGACTGATTCGAAACCTGGTGGGGGAGCACCGGGGTCGGGTGGTGGGTTCGCCGGGAGACAACGTGCTGGCCGAGTTCGCCAGCGTGGTGGACGCGGTGGAGTGCGCGGTGGAAATCCAGCAGGTGCTGCGGGCCAAGAACGCGCTGCTGCCGGAAACCCGCAAGATGGATTTTCGTATCGGCATCAACCTGGGGGATGTGATCGAGGAAGGCGATTCGATCTACGGGGACGGGGTGAACGTTGCGGCCCGCCTGGAAGCCCTGGCCGAGGCCGGCGGAATCTGCATCTCCGAGAGCGCCTACCATCAGATCGAGAACAAGATACCGCTCCGCTACGACTACCTGGGGGAGCACGCGGTCAAGAACATCGCCAGGCCGGTGAAGGTCTATCGGGCGCGGATAGAACCGGAGGGGGTCTCTTCCCAGACGGCCGAAGTGAAAAAATCTGGAAGGAAAAGCTTGTCCCGAGTCGTTTTGGCCGGAATAGTCCTGGTGGTGATCGCCGGGGCCGCCTCTCTCTATCTGTTTGTCCTTCGTCCCTCTGCCTCCAAGATGGAAGTGGCCTCAAAAGAGAAGATGGCTTTCCCCTTGCCCGACCAACCCTCTATCGCCGTGCTGCCCTTTGTCAACCTGAGCGGAGACCCAAAACAGGAGTTCTTTAGCGACGGGATCACTGAAGACCTCATCACCGCCCTTTCCAAGGCACCCAGGCTGTTGGTGATCGCCCGAAATTCAACCTTCACCTACAAGGGAAAACCGGTGAAGGTCAAGCAGGTGAGCGAGGAACTCGGGGTCCGGTATGTGCTGGAGGGGAGTGTTCAGAAGTCCGGGGACCGCGTTCGAATCACAGCCCAATTGATCGATGCCCTAACCGGACACCACCTCTGGGCCGAGCGTTACGAGCGCGACCTGAAGGACATATTTGCCCTGCAGGATGAGGTTACAACGAAGATACTAACGGCCATGCGAGTGAAACTGACGGAAGGGGAAGAAGCCGCATCGTACGAAAAGTATTTCAGGGGGAAGGGGAAGCAAGGTCTCGATTGCTATTTGAAGGTATTGGAAGGGCAAAGTTACATGCAACTTGTTTCTATTGAGGACAACATCAAGGCTCGGCTGATCGCGGAGGAGGCGGTGGCGATGTGTCCGCAGAATCCATGGAGTTATAATATCCTGGGTTGGGTCCACTGGGTGGATTTACTCCTTGGTTCCTCAAAGTCCCCTATGGAGTCTTTTAAGAAAGCCATGGAAATGGCCCAAAAAACCCTGGCCATGGATGATTCCATATACGGTGCCCACGCCTTGTTGAGTAATCTCTATACCTATTCAAGAGAATATGACAAGGCGATTGCCGAAGGGGAACGGGCTGTGGCCCTCGAACCAAGCGGGGCCTATGCCCATGAGTTTTATGCCAACAGTCTTTTCTGGGCAGGGCGGCCGAAGGAAGCGATTCCAATCTATCAAAAAGCAATCCGACTCAACCCCTACGGTTCGGCCACTTCCTTATGGATGTTGGGCGCCGCCTATAGGGTCACAGGTAGCTTTGAGGAGGCGGTTTTGGCCTTCAAAAAGGCCCTCCTGCGGTCGCCTGATATGTTTTTTGTTCATCTTAGTCTGGCCGCTACCTACATTGAGATGGGCCGTGAGAAGGAGGCCCGCGCTGAGGCTGCCGAAGTCCTCAGGATAAACCCAAAGTTTTCATTGGATAATCTTGCTAAGACGCTTCCTTTTAAGGATCGATCGGAAACCGACAGATATATTGGTGCGTTGCGCAAGGCAGGGCTGAAGTGAGTGCAATGAACTTTCAAGGCGGTAAAGGAATACCTCCGGACAGCAAGCTCCGTCGATAATACGATAGGAAAGTAGATGGGGAACGATTTACCACATGAACCTATTCCAAAACCCAGGATCCTTGCTGTTTGATTTGAACGTCCAGGGTTTTAAAAATCAATTTTAATTCCCGTTCTCTTTATTTCATCGGCTAGAATCCCTCCCTGGGCAAATCGGGTGGGAGTAAAGGGGATAGGTTCAATTCGGTTATCAATTTTCCGGCGGAGCGGGACGATCCTCCGTCGGGTTTCGAAACGGTCTTCGGTGAAGACCTCAGAGATGACAGCCAAATCAATATCACTCTCACCCCGAGGATTTTTACCGGCATAGGAGCCGAAAAGAAACACTTCTTGAACCGGAATGTTATGATTCTCCAGTTCCCTGATATATTTTCTTATAATTTTTATAACTTGACCTGGAGAAGCAACCATTTTCGAAATTCCTCGATTTTAGACATAAAGTCCTTAGTAAATTCAGCCGTACATTTTTTAAAAAAAGTAAACCGTTCATCCGGATATCTGGCTTCCAGGTTAAAATCAGTTACAATCTCAAGTAATTCGAATTGTTCCGGGGATGCCGGCAGTCCAGCTTTCTCAGCCAGAAAAACCAATCTGTGAGTTAGAGGGGGGGATTCATTCGTTATTTTGACAAAAATACCCTTTAAAATTTTTTCCAGAGTTAAATGAGCGAAAAATAGGGCATAAGGAAAGTCTCCCTTCTCAAACAGGTGGTTGGCAACTACCCAGTCATTCTCTGCGGAAGTCAGCCAGTAATTTGTTTTTTCTTCGCGATCCATTAGTTGGTATTATAAAATAGATTAGAGGATATATCAAAGGGCAAATTTCCGGCGGACGGGATTCGATTGAACCGAGTTTTCTTTTTTAAAGGAGAGGAAAATATGAAATGCCCAAATTGCCGGACGGAAAATCAGGAAATCCGGAAGTTCTGCAAGGAGTGCGGAATAAAGCTTTTATTGGTCTGCCCTAATTGTCGTTTTGAAAATGCTCCCGGAGACAAATTTTGTGGGGAATGCGGCTATCAATTAACCCAGCCGCCGGAAGCCTCTCGGATGGATTACTCCGCCCCCCAATCCTACACTCCAAAACACCTGGCCGATAAGATCCTGACCAGCCGGAGCGCCATCGAAGGGGAGCGCAAACTGGTGACGGTGATGTTCGCCGACGTGGCCGGGTTCACGGCCATCTCCGAGAAGCTCGACCCGGAGGACGTCCACCGGATCATGGACGGCTGCTGCCGGATCCTGGTGGATGAAATCCACCGCTTGGAGGGCACGGTAGGCGAATTCCGGGGCGACGGGGTCATGGCCTTGTTCGGGGCGCCCATCGCCCATGAAGATCACGCCCAGCGGGCCTGCCATGCGGCCCTGGCCATTCAGCAGGCCCTGGTCCCCTACGGTGAGGAGATAAAGCGAAGCTACGGGATCGATTTCCGGATGCGCATCGGGCTCAACTCCGGCACCGTGGTGGTGGGGGCCATCGGGGATGATCTGCGGATGGACTATACGGCCATGGGCGATACCACCAACCTGGCCGCCCGGATGGAAACGGCCGCCGACCCGGGCAGCGTCCTGGTTTCTGAAAGCACCCACCGACTGGCCCGGGAGTTCTTTGCCTTCGCTCCCCCCGAAACCTTGCAGGTCAAGGGGAAACAGGCGCCGGTCGAGGCCTTTCGGCTCCTCCGGCCGACGGAGGTGGACACCCGGATCGGGGCGTCCGTGGCCAAGGGCCTGACGCGGTTCGTGGGACGCAGCCGGGAAATCGAAACGCTCCGGGAGGCCTTCGCCAAGGTGCAATCGGGGGAAGGCCAGGTCATGGGCCTGGTGGGGGAAGCCGGGGTTGGCAAATCGAGACTGCTGCTGGAGTTCCGGAGTCTTCTTCCCCGAGAGGGGTACACCTATCTGGAAGGGCAATGCCTGCACTACGGGGGTTCGATGCCCTATCTGCCCGTGCTGGACATTCTCCGGTCCTTCCTTGGCGTCAAAGAAGGGGAGCCGGAGCGGGTCATTAAGGACCGGCTCAAGGAAAGGGTCCTCGGGCTGGACGAGAACCTGCGGGACCTCCTTCCGCCCTTTCAGGAGCTGTTGTCCCTGCAAGTCGAGGACGAGGCCTATGGTCAACTGGAGCCGAAACAGAAAAGAGAGAAGACCTTTGAGGCCCTCCGAGACCTGCTGATCCGCGGCACCAGGGATCGGCCGCTGGTCCTGGCTATAGAAGACCTGCAATGGATCGACAAGACCACGGAGGAATTCCTTAGCTACATGATCGGCTGGCTCCCCCGGACCCGTATTCTCCTGTTGCTTCTCTACCGGCCAGAATACACCCATCAGTGGGGGAGCAAATCCTATTACAGTATGATCGGGGTGGGGCATCTCTCCACCGGCGCCAGCGCGGAACTGGTGGGGGCGATCCTGGAGGGGGGAGAGGTGGTGCCCGAGTTGAAGGAGCTGATCCTCAATCGGGCCGCCGGAAACCCGCTGTTCATGGAGGAACTGACCCAGTCCCTGCTGCAGAACGGCTCCATCCGGAGAAGGGGGGATCGGTTTGTCCTGACCCGGGATATCGCCAGTGCCCAGGTCCCGGATACGGTCCAGGGGATCATCGCGGCCCGAATGGACCGGCTGGAGGAAAGCCTCAAACGGATCATGCAGGTGGCCGCGGTGATCGGGCGGGAGTTTGCCTTTCGCATTCTGGAGACGATCACCGAGATGAAGGAGAACCTCAAATCCGGTCTGGTGAACCTCCAGGGGCTTGAATTCATCTACGAGAAGGGCCTTTTCCCCGACCTGGAGTACATCTTCCGGCACGCCCTGGTTCAAGAGGTCGCCTACAACAGCCTGCTCATTCAACGCCGGAAGGAGATTCACGAGAAGATCGGACGGGCCATCGAGCAGCTTTATCCGGAGAGACTGGACGAGTTTTGCGAGATGCTGGCCTATCATTATTCGAAGAGCGGGAATCCGGCCCAGGCCTATAGGTATCTCAAAAAGTCGGCGGAGAAGGCGGTCCGGAATTACGCCGTGGTGGAAGCCGTTCGGTTCTACCGGGAAGCGATGGAGGTCCTGGGTCAACAGCCGCCCACCGAGGAGAACCAGCGAGAACAGATCGGGCTGGTGCTGTCCATGCGGATCCCCTGGTCGAGAATCGGCTATTCGGAGGACTATCTTCCGCTGCTGCAAAAGGCCGAAGCGCTTGCTGAAGTGCTGGGCGAAGACAAAAAGAGCGTGCAGATCCAGAGTGTTCTGGGGAGCTATTTTATTGTCAGGGGGGGTGATCCGCAGCTCGGCTGGAAATACCTGGATAAGTCTTTGGAGGATTCAGAAATCATCCAGGATGTGGACCTCTTGATCCCCATCGGGGTGGCCTTGTGCATCCCTTGTGCAGTTTCAGGAGACTTTCAGAGAATAAATCAGATAGCCCCTACGCTCATCCGCCTGATTGAAGACAGCGGGACCCAAACCTTATTCTATGGCATGGGGATCAACCCGTACGCACAGGTTCTCTATTTCTGGGGTATGGCCAGAGGAATGTGCGGGGACTTCGAGTACGGGGAGAGATTGTGTGAGAAAGCCTTAGCCTTTGCCCGCGAAATCGATCACCGGCCTACACTGGAGGAAGTAGAATTTGCATACGGTTTTATTCTAAATATCAAGGGAGACGGGGAGAGGGCCGTCAGTCGTCTCCAAAGAGCGATTAAATACTGGGAAGAATCGCAGAGCTTTATTTTTTTAGGGTGGGCCTGGGGTTCGCTGGGGTGGGCGCACTTATCGATGGGACAGACCAAGATGGCAGTGGAACTTGCCGAGAAGGGGCTCAGGATTCACATTGATCTGGGCATACCTTATTTTCGATCGGGTTTACACTTGTATTGCAGCGGGAGTTATTTCATGGAGGGCGACCTGGAACGAGCACGAACACAGGCCGAATTGGCCCTCCAATTCGCTCTGCAAAACAACGAAAGACATATAATAGGGATGTCGAGGATTTGGTTGGGTATGGCCATCAGCAGAATAGACCCTACCCAAATCGAGGCCGCGGAACAGCAGATACTCCAGGGGATCGGCCTGCACGAAGAGCTGGGGTTACCCCCTCTTTTTGGAGCGGGTTATATGTTCCTGGGAGAAGTCTATGCAGCGGCGGGCCGGCAAAACGAGGCCCTGGAACACCTGAAGAAGGCCGAGGCCCTGTTCGAGAAGATGGGGATGGATTATTGGCTGGGGAAGACTCGGGAGGTCTTGAAGAGGGTAGGATAGGAAAGAGGGCGGGGTCGATTTAAACTGGTTTTCTGCTTGGCCCTGTTTTTCTAATCTCTTTCATTGAAAAAGAAATAGGTGACTTATGGAAACCGGAACTTCCGCCACTCCGATAAAACGCAGGCTGACCGCCATTCTCGCGGCCGATGCGGTCGGGTTCAGCCGCCAGATGAGCGAGAACGAGGAGGGCACGCTGAAGGTGTTGGCGGCGCAACGGGCGATCATCGATCGTCTGATCGTCGCCCACGAGGGCCGTATTTTCGGCACGGCCGGAGACAGTGTCCTCGCCGAATTTGCCAGCTCGGTTGAGGCAGTTCGCTGCGCCGTGGAGATCCAGGAGGCGCTGCAAACCCGCAATGAAGGCGCCCCCGAAGCCCAGCGCCTCGAGTTCCGCATCGGCGTCAATCTGGGCGACGTGATGGTAGATGGCGCCGATATCCTGGGTGATGGTGTCAACGTAGCGGCGCGGCTCGAAAGCATCGCCGACCCCGGCGGGATCTGTATCTCTTCTTCCGTTTATGATCAAATCCTGGGCAAGCTGAGCCTCGGGTTCGTCGACCTCGGTGAAAAGTCGCTGAAAAACATCACCCGTCCGATCCGCGTCTACCGGTTCGACCGGAGCGGGGAGAGGTCAGGTGCAAACCGCCCCGCGCCGTCGATCCGGACGCTTTGGCTCGGCATCGGCGGAGCCGCGCTGCTGGTGTTTTTTGCGGCCGGCGCCTGGCAGGCCGGGCTGTTTAGACACCGGGCCGCACCGGTGACCGTCCCGCCACCCCAAGTCGAAAGCACGATCCCGGCGCGTCCGTTCGAAGCCACTTCGGAGGAAACAAAGCTGAAGTTGCGGATCGCGGAAGCCGAGCGGGCGAAGGCCGAGGCCGAACTCGCCCGATCACGCACCGAAGCCGAGCTGGCTAAACAGCGAGCGGCTGCCCTCCGCGTTGAGCGAAAGGAAGCCGGGCCCTCCTCCTCTCCGCGCGTCCCCACCGCCGAACCTGCAAAATCACCCCCGACCGCTCCGCAACCTTCTTCCACTCCACCGGCCACCGGACCCATCTCCGGGCCTCAGACCGTCCCATCGACTTCCCCGCCCCCCGCCCAACCGGTGCCACCGCCCCCCGCCCCAGTCGCGGTTGTGCCAACCGCCGCGCCGCCAGCCCATGTGCCGCCGGCGGCCCCGTCGTTGACCGACAACGATCGCTTCTTCGGCACGCGAACCTGCGAACTTTTCGAGGATCTGCAGGCCTTTAGCGACACCGTTCCCGTGCTTGTCAAAAACGGGGAAATCGTCGTCGAGAAAGGCAACCCGGGAAAGCCCGGCTACCTGTTGATCAGCGGCCGGCCGACACCGGACGGGCACCTGGTGCTTTCCGGAATAATCGTAGCCGCCGCTTTACGATATCGAGGCGAACAGGCCCGGGCCCGCTACGCGGGCACCTATCGCGGTGGACAATACGAGCTCAACGGATTCCACGGTAAACGCCGATGCACGATGACCATCCGGATGGGGAGGCGCCCCTAAGCAAGGCTGGGGAGAATTATTGGCTGGGGGAAACGCGAGAGATATTAGCGAAGCGCTGGTCGGGTCTCGGATCACTGCAAATGACTTAACCCATTTTTCGATTGACAATTTTTTCAGATATGCTATTTGTTTAATATTATTAATAATTAAGGAAAATTATTGAAAGTGCAAGCCGTTCCGCTGACCGTTCTGCTGGACAAGAACGGCAAAGTCCTCATGAGTCACTCCGGCGCAATAGGGAACTTTGACGCTTTTGTGGGGGAGATCAGAAAGAACTCCCAAACCCGATAAATAAAAAGCAGGATCGCCGCAAATTAAAAATAGGGGGTGTCCCATGCCATTATATTTAAAAGAGGTGGACGTCATCCCGGAAGTTTCAAAATTCAAATCAGCCTTATCTCTGGAATTGTTCGGGGTAACTCCCATCCTCCACCACAAGAAAGAAGTGGAGGTTTCGTTCATGAACTCTCACAAAAAAACGGATGGGGTTTCCGCCGCCGGTCCATTTACTTAAAGAGAGGATAATGACCCTAAACGAAGACGGGGCGGAAGTCCTGGCCAGAAGTCCGGTTCTTAAAGAGTTGTCCAGAGATGCGCTGGAGGCCATCGCCGGGGCGGTTCAATCTCTGGTGGTGTCCAGCAACTCGATCATCCTCCGCCAGGGCGATCCCGGTGATTGTCTCTACATCATCCGTTCAGGATCCGTGAGAATCTTCCGGAGGAACGAGGAAGGGATCCAGTTAGATATTTCCATCAAAGGGCCGGGGGAGACCTTTGGGGAAATGGCGCTTCTTACCGGAGAACCCAGATCGGCCTACGTGGAGACGTTGGGGGAGACTCACCTGATGGTCCTTTCCAAAGATCACCTGGATCGTATCATGAGAGAGTTTCCCGATATCTCCAAAGTGTTCGCCCGGGAGATGCGGCGCTGGCTTTTTAACGATGAAAAGCGTCTCGAGGTCCAGGCCCGGGAAGTTCAGAAATCCTTGCGGATTACCTGGCTTGATTATGTTCTGATTATAGCGGTCAGCGTTATCCTGGCGACGATTTTCAATTTCTCCAATCCCAACGGGATCCCTCTTTTCCCCGGATTCCTCGGCAGAACCTCTGTCCCGGCGATCGGTCCGGCGGCGGCCTATGAAGAGTCCCAGGGCCGTGAAACGCTCATTTTAGATGCCAGACCCGCCATTCTTTATCAGCAGTGCCACATTAAAGGGGCGGTCAATATCCCCCTGGCACTTTTCGATATCGTTTACCTGATGACCCTCGCCAAAGAAAAAAAGGAGAAGAGAATCATTGTCTATGGAGGAACGGTCAGCAAAAATTACGACTTGGAACTGGCCGATAAACTGCTTCTCCGCGGCCACGAGCAGGTCAGGGTCCTGGAGGGGGGACTGGCGGCCTGGGAGAGAGCGGGTTACCCGGTGGAGGAAAAGAGGAAGGAATGATCGCGCCGTACCTCAGAGGAGTCCTGACGAGCGCGTATCTGGCCTTCGCGCTCCGGCTATGCGTGGGAGGGTTCTTTCTCTACGCCAGCATGAGCAAGATCCCCTATCCGGCCCAGTTCGCGGAGGCAACGGCCAACTACCAGCTTGTGCCCTACTGGCTGCTCAATCCGGTAGCAATAGTTTTGCCGTGGATCGAGTTTGTCTGCGGGCTTTTCCTGATCATCGGATTCACTTCCCGGGCTACCGTGGTCCTTATCGGAGGGTTGCTGGTCCTGTTCAATACCATGGTCCTGATCAACATGTACTGGGGGGCCCCCATCAGTTGCGGGTGTTACGATACGGTGGGCGAGCCCATCGGCTGGAAGAAAATCGCTGAAAATATCGTCTTGCTGATCTTTACCATCCACATCTACTATTTTGATCGACTCTTCCTGTTTCGCCGGGGAAGCCGGACCGACCCGGCAAAAATCATTGTCCCTTCTCCTGGTGCTTCACGATAGGGGGCTCCCATGAAGAAATACCTTTCTCCTGGCATCTCAAGGGCGGAGAGCTCAGGATCAACACCAAAGGGGGCGGAGTCATCGTTGGCGACCTCGAAAAGGATACCGTTCACCTTACCCTTCCAGGTAAAGAGAAAATGACTTTTAGAAGAATCCGCTAAGAAAATAAAATGGACGGACGCCGGCTGTTACCAGTATTTGAAATTAAATCCCTTGTGGACCTTTATATCCCAGCGAAAGGAGGTTAACACTTAAGCCCGGTACTGGCCCCGTCTCCCTGACCACTCGTTAACAATATTTTTTCCACGAAAAGATTTAAAGAAAAGGAGGGAACCATTATGGCCCAGACAATCACCCTGGATAAAACCTTTCAAGTTATCATAAAACGGATGGTGGAAAAGGGACAGGCCCCGCATTATACCGAATTGGCGGCGGAGTTGGGGGTTTCGGTGGAAGAAGGCCGGAAGGCCTTACATGACCTCTATTTTCAGGGATTCCCCGGATGGCTGGCCCCCAATGCGGACTATATCTCTTCCTTCCCGCCATTCAGCAACCTGCCCACCCAATATCGGATCACTATTGAGGGTCGGCAGAACTGGTTTGCCGGTGAAGAAATACCTTTCTCCTGGCATCATCAAGAGCGCTGAGCTCAGGATCAACACAAAAGGGGGCGGAGTCCTCGTCGGCGACCTTGAAAAGGATACCATTCACCTAACCCTTCCAGGGAATGAGAAAATGATTTTCAGGAGAATCCGATAGATTTTTTTTTTTTTTTTTTTTTTTGGGGGGGGGGGGGGGGGGGGGGGGGGGGGGGGGGGGGGGGGGGGGGGGGGGGGGGGGGGGGGGGGGAAAAGGGCCCCGTCGACGCGATCACTCTTTTAGCAAGACTTTTTGCACGAGAAGATCTAAAGAAAAGGAGGGAACCATTATGACCCAGACGATCACCCTTGATAAAACCTTTCAGATTGTTATGAAACGGATGGTGGAAAAGGGGCAGGCCCCGCATTACACGGAAATCGCGTCGGAGTTGGGGGTTTCAGTGGAAGAAGGCCGGAAGGCCTTGCATGACCTCTATTTTCAGGGGTTCCCCGGATGGCTAGCCCCGAATACGGACTATATCTCCTCGTTCCCGCCATTCAGCAATCTGCCCACCCAGTATCGGATCACTATTGAAGGACGACAGAACTGGTTCGGCCAGTGAGGGTTTGAGTCGCTGGCGGTCAGCTGGCTCTTCCCCGGGAAAACGGTCCAGATCGATGCTCCCTGCCTCGATTGCGGTTCTCCGATCAGGATCCGAATGAAAGATGGAAAGTTAGAAAGTACCGATCCGGAAAATCTGGTAGCCTACACCTCGGTTCCTTTCCGGGAGTGGTTTAAAGACCTCCCCTATGCCTGAAGCACCATGAATCTCTTCCGGTCGGAAGAGCATGTTCTTAACTGGACCGGCTTTAAAACGAATACCGAAGAGGGTGTGATTCCCTTGCCGGATATGGTTAAGATTTTTTCAGGGAAATTCTTTACCCGACGACTCGACCCGGATTATATGACGCACTTCCAGGAATACATCGGTGAATTCATAGCGGTTCTAAAGGGGATCGGGCAGGCCCGCCCTTTCTGGTCGCCAGGAGCGTAGGTTGAGGGCATGGACAAGTTGATCATTACCGCGGCCTTGACCGGGGCGGCCCCGACCAAGGAACAAAACCCCGCCGTCCCCTACAGTCCGGCGGAAATCGCGGCCGAAGCCCTGCGCTCCTGGCGGGCCGGGGCTGCCATCGTGCACATCCATGTTCGCGATCCCCTCAGCGGAAAGCCGGCCTTTGAAAGGGAGCTCTTCGCCGAGACGGTGGAGCGGATTCGGGCGGAGAGCGATGTGCTCATCAACTTGACCACCAGCGCTTTTAACCTGGAAGGGCCGGAGAAGGGCCGCCGTCGCCTCATGCCCCTGGAGCTGGGACCCGACCTCTGCTCTCTGGATGTGGGCAGCCTCAATTTCCGGGGCGGCCGGGTCTTTGTCAATCCTACGGATTGGGTGGAACTGGCGGCCCTGGAAATGCGGAAGGCCGGGGTAAAACCGGAACTGGAGGTCTTTGACCTAGGACATGTCCGCCAGGCCGTCGATCTCACGAAAAAAGGTCTTCTGGACGATCCACCCTATTTTCAAATCTGTCTGGGCGTGCCCTGGGGGATAGACGGCGATTTGGAAGGGCTCCTGGCCATGAAAAGTCGTCTGCCCAAAGAAAGCCTGTGGTCCGTAATGGGGGTAGGGCCCAAACAGCTCCCCTTGACCACCCAGGCGTTGCTTCTGGGCGGCCATATTCGGGTGGGATTTGAGGACAATCTGTACCTGAGCCGTGGGGTCAAGGCCGATTCCAACGCCCGGTTTGTGGAACGGGCCGTGGCCTTGGCCCGGCTCCTGGACCGGGAGGTGGCTTCCTGCGTTGAGGCGCGGCAGATCCTCGGACTGCCTCCCCTTATTACGAAAAGACAAATTATTAATAATCAATAATCAATTTTCAATTATTAACCGTTTCGGTTCTATTTACATACAAACAAAGGGCTGATTAATCATGCCGGAAGTCGGAATCATCGGTGCCGGAACCATGGGGCACGGCATCGCCCAGTGCTTCACCGTCAAAGGCTGGCAGGTCAGGCTTTACGATATCAACCGGGAGGTCCTCGGAACCGCCTTGGACCGGATCCGTTCCAATCTGGAACTTTTTGTGGAAGTTGGATGGGTTCAACCGGAAGCTGTGGAAGAGGCCATTCAAAATATTGCTTTGTGCCAAGACCTGCCATCTGTCGCACAAGGACCCGGTCTGATCATCGAGACGGTCAGTGAACAACTGGACCTGAAACACCGACTCTTCGCGGAACTGGAGGCGTTGGTCGGCCCGGAAACCATCCTCTGCACCAACACCTCGGCCTTGAGCATCACCTCCATCAGCCAGGGCTTGAAACATCCGGAAAGAGCCTTGGGCACCCATTTCTGGAACCCGCCTGCTGCCTTATCTCTGCAACGATACTACGCCCTCGCCGCTGCTGACCCGGAAAGTGGCTGCCGGAGAGTTGGGAGCCAAGACCGGGCAGGGCTGGTTTGACTGGCCGGAAGAAAAAAAAGGCCCGGGCCATTAAAGAGAGAGATCGGAAATTAATGGCCCTTATCCATTTCCTAAAGATCGCTTGACTGTCCCGATCGTATGGTTTAGACTAGTCTTAAACCAGTCTTTAGTTGAGAAGGGGATTTTATGGAAACCGTTGGGGCCTATGAGGCAAAAACGCATCTTCCCAAACTGCTGAAAAGGGTTGCCGGGGGTGAACGGATTCTCATTACCAAACACGGCCTTCCCGTGGCCGTTTTGCAGCCGCCTGCACCTCAAAGACGGTCCACTTCCAAAGAGACCATCGCCGAATTGCGGGAATTCCGTAAAAAAAATCGGCTTCAAGGCCTTTCCATTCGCGAAATGATCGAAGAAGGGCGGCGGTAGATGGGGCTAGATTTTGTAATTGACAATTCAGTGGTCATGGCCTGGTGTTTCCAGGATGAGGCCGGCCGAAGTGCGGATTTCATCTTGGATCGCCTGGAGGAGGCGACCGCCTTTGTTCCCTCCATTTGGCCCCTGGAAGTGGGCAATGTATTGCTGGTCGCCGAGCGGCATCATCGCCTCGGCGAGGGAGATAGCGCCCGATTTTTAGCCTTGTTATCCGAACTCCCGATCAGGATTGATCAAGAACCCCCGGAAAGGATGTTCAAGGAAATTTTGGCTTTGGCCCGTCGGCAAAATTTGTCCAGCTACGATGCCTCCTATTTGGATCTGGCCATGCGGAAGGGATTGCCCTTGGCTACCTTCGATAAAAAACTATTGGCCGCGGCTCATCGAAGCCGGGTGCCGGTATTAAGAGAAAAATGATACCACCTCAATATTCATAGACTCGCGCTGCCTCTTGCTCGGGAATATAGAGACCGGTACCCGGCAGCAGGCCTTCTTTTTTTTTGTTTCCAGCCACCTGGGGAGATTCCATGGACCAACAGAAAGTGCTCTACTTGATCGACGGCAGCTCCTATATCTACCGGGCCTTTTACGCCATCGCCCACCTGTCCAACAGCAAGGGGATGCCCACTCAGGCCATTTACGGGTTTGTCCAGATGGTGAACAAGGTCCTCGAGGAGCAACAGCCCCAATACCTGGCCCTGATATTTGATGCCAAAGGGCCCACCTTCCGCCACGAGATCTTTCCGGATTACAAAGCTACCCGACCTCCCATGCCGGAGGCCCTCCAGGTCCAGATTCCCTATATCAAGGAGGTCAGCCGGGGATACGGCCTCCCCATTTTAGAGAAGGAGGGACTGGAGGCCGATGACCTGATAGGCACCCTGGCACTGGAGGCGGAAAAAAAAGGGTTTGAGGTCGTCATCGTTTCCGGCGACAAGGACCTGATGCAGCTTATTTCCGAAAAGGTCTGGATGTGGGATACCCTGAAGGACCAGGTCTTTGACTTGAAGGCTGTCAAGGAACGCTTCGGGACCACTCCGGATCATATCCCCGACGTGATGGGCCTGTCGGGGGACAGCAGTGACAATATCCCCGGTGTTCCCGGCATCGGGGAGAAGACCGCGGTGAAACTGATCCAGGCCCATGGTTCTCTGGATAGACTGCTGGAGGATCTGCCCCAGGTCTCGCCGCCCAAGATACGGGAAAAAATTACCGCCTTCCAGGAACAGGCCCGCCTGTCCCGCCGGTTGGCAACCATCGACACGGGAGTTCCTCTGGCGCTTTCCGTGGAGGATCTGAAACCGGGGCCGGCGGATTTGGAAAAACTGAAGGCCCTGTTTTCCGAACTGGAATTCAAAAAATTTCTGGACGGGCTGGGGGAGGTGGCGGAGGTGCGCGATCATCCCCGGGACTATCAAGGGGTTTTCGACCGGAAAGAACTGGAGCGGATCACTGAGCAAATCAAAAAAGCCGGCCGAGTGTCCCTGGACCTGGAAACCACCTCGCCGGACCCGATCCGGGCCGAGATCGTGGGCATCGCCCTCTCCTGGAAGGAAGGAGAAGGGTTCTACGTCCCTGTGGGCCATACGTATCTGGGGGCCCCCGGCCAGTTGCCGCGGGACCAGGTGCTGGCGGACCTGGCCGGGCTCATTCAAGATCCCCGGATCGAAAAGATCGGCCAGAACATCAAGTATGAATGGCTGGTCCTGCGCCGTTACGGACTGGAGTACCGGGGGATCGCCTTCGACACCATGCTGGCCTCCTACCTGCTCAACCCCGGCCGTCGGGCCCACAACCTGAATCAGATTGCCTGGGAACACCTCAACCAGAAACTGATCACCTACAAGGATGTGGTGGGAACCGGCCCCAAGGCCCTGAATTTCAGTGCCGTGCCGGTGGCCAGGGCCGTGGAATACGCGGCGGAGGATGCGGAGGTCACCCTGACTCTGGCGGACTTGCTGGGGCCGCTGCTGATCAAAGAGGGGCTGAACGGGCTGTTCAATGAAATGGAAATGCCCCTGATCACCGTGTTAGCCGAAATGGAGTGGCATGGTATCCGGATCGACACTCGGGCACTCAGCGACCTGTCCAAGGAGCTGGAGGGGAAATTAAGTCAGATCGAGGACCGGGTCTATACCCTGGCCGGGGAACGCTTCAACCTCAACTCCCCGCAGCAGATGAGCCGGATCCTGTTCGAAAAACTGCAACTGCCCGCCGCCAAGAAAACCAAAGGGAAAAGCCACAGCTCCACGGATGCCGAGGTCCTTCGGGACCTGTCCGTCCAATACCCCATCGCCGCGGAAATCTGGAATTACCGGACATTGAGCAAGCTCCAGTCCACCTATGTCGACGCCTTGCCGAAGCTGATCAACCCCGAGACCGGCCGGCTGCACACCTCCTTCAATCAGACGGTGACGGCCACCGGCCGGTTGAGCAGCAGCGAGCCCAATCTGCAGAACATCCCGGTCCGTACGGAAGAAGGCCGCCGCATTCGGCAGGCTTTTGTCGCCGACCCGGACTGGGTCCTGTTGTCGGCCGATTATTCCCAAATCGAGCTGCGCATCATGGCCCACTACAGCGGGGACCCCAGCCTGACGGCCGCCTTTCAGGCCGGGGAGGATGTGCATTCCCGCACGGCCGCCGAGCTGTTCAACGTGCCCCCCGATGGGGTGACCGCGGACATGCGCCGCCAGGCCAAGGTGATCAACTTCGGGATCATTTACGGCATGAGCGCCTTCGGGCTCTCTAAGGAACTGGGGATCGGGTCCCGGGAGGCCCAGGAGATGATTGACCGGTATTTTCTAAAATATCAGGGCGTAAAGGAGTTCCTGGACCGGACCATCGCCGAGGCCCGGGAAATGAAGATGGTGACCACGCTCTTCAACCGGCGCCGGATCATCGAGGAGATCAACAGCTCCAACCGGGTGGCGCGCCAGTTCGCCGAACGCACCGCCATCAACACTCCCATCCAGGGGAGCGCCGCCGACCTGATCAAAAAGGCCATGATCGTGATTGACCGCGAGATGAAAGGGCAGGGGCTGCAGGCCCGGATGATCCTCCAGGTTCACGACGAATTGGTCTTCGAGACGCCCGAAGAGGAAGTCGAACCACTGAAAAAACTGGTCAAGCAGCACATGGAAGCGGCGGTGGAGCTCAGCGTCCCGCTGCTGGTTCAGATCTCCACGGGGCGGAACTGGGCTGAGCTGAAATAACTAAAGAGCGAGGCTTAATCTAAGTGCCCGACCAACCTCTTCCATTTTCTTATCTTCAATTCGGCCCAGCCTTTTTTCCAGTCGATCTTTGGAAACCGTGAGGAGTTGGCCGGTTTTTATTATGGAGGGTTTAGTCAATCCTCCCTGGGGTGGTTCAATCAATACATTCATGGAATAAATTCTGATGGTGGTCGAAAGGGCGGCGACAATCGTGGTGGGAGCATGTTCATTGCCAATATCGTTTTGAATAACCAGCGCCGGTCTTTTCCCCGCCTGTTCGCTGCCGTGAGCCGGATTCCAGTTGACCAGCCAAATTTCACCGCGTCGAGGAAAGAGTTTCATCGCCAGATTTCCCTTTGGGCCTCAAAGGCCGATTCGGCCAATTGCCTGTCTTCTTCCGCCATCTCCCGGTATCCCTGCTTCAACAAAGCCCCGGTCTGCTTTTTTAACCACAGGGAAAGGGCTTCCTGGGCTATTTGGCTGCGAGCCATCTTAAAACGCTTGGCGGCCTGGTCAATGGCTTCGCATAACCCTTCGTCGATGGTAATCGTTATCTTCTTTTTGGTTTGCATCGTACCCCCAATAAATCATATATTTTATAGGATATTATAACGTATTATTTATCTGGTTAATTGAAATTTATAGAAGGGGACTTTTTTCTTAGAAGGGTTCATCCCAATGACTCGGATAAAAAATAACCCAGGCGGGAGCAGCCGCCCGATCCTCCGGAAGGCCATTCCCCGCGAGCGTCTGTTTGAGCGACTGGACCGCTTTCAGGACGACCCGATCATCTGGGTCACCGGGCCGGGCGGTTGCGGCAAAACGACTCTGGTCAGTTCCTATCTGAAGGACCGGGGTTTTCCGAGCCTGTGGTACCAGGTCGAGGAGGCGGATAAGGACCTGGCCACCTTTTTTTATCACCTGGGGGCCGCGTTCAGCCGTGCCTTCCCCAAACGGAAAAGAACCCTGCCCCTCTTAACCCCGGAATATCTCCAGGGCATCCCCACCTTTGCCCGGCGTTTTTTTAAGGAGGCCTTCAGCCAGTTGAAACCGGGCATGATGCTGGTATTCGACAACTTCCAGCTCATTCCGGAAAACTCCCGAGTGCAGGAGGTTATCCTGGTCGGAGTGGATGAAATCCCCCCGGACAACCACCTGGTATTGATCGGCCGGAAAGCACCTCCCCCGGACTGGATTAGGCTCCAGGCCAATCAGCAACTGGGCCTGTTGACCTGGGAGGACCTGCGCCTGACCCTGGAGGAAGCGGTGGAGATCGTCCGTCTGCGGGCGGACCGGGAACTCCCGAAAAAGACGGTCAAGTCCATACATGGGGCGGTAAACGGCTGGGCGGCCGGCCTGATGCTGATGCTGGAAAGTCTCCGGAGGGGGATCGATCTTCAGACGGTTGAGGAGACCCATCGGGAAGGGATCGTCACCTATTTCGGAAACGAGATTTTTGAGAAAATCAGCCCGGAGATGCAGAATTTTCTGCTGCAGACGGCCCTGCTGCCCCGGATGACCGTTAATACAGTCGGAGCGCTGACTGGGCTGCCGGACTCCAAAGAGCGGCTTTCGGCTTTGGGGCGGAACAACTATTTTGTCGAACAGTATTTTGACCGGGAGCTTGTCTACCAGTATCATCCGCTTTTCAGGGAATTTTTGCTATCCCGGGCCGAAAGCGGCTTGGGTGCAGAGGCTTTTTCCAAACTGACCTCCCGCGCCACGGCGCTGCTGGAGGAATCCGGTCAACCGGAAGCGGCGGCGGCCCTATTTCGGCAAAGAAGCGACTGGTGGGGAGTGGTCGGCCTGATTATGCGAAATGCGCCGGTTCTTTTGACCCAGGCCCGGTTTGGGTTCCTGGAAGAATGGCTATCCGGCCTCCCATCGGAAATCCTGGAAAGCAGCCCCTGGCTGATTTTCTGGGCCGGCTGCAGCCGGATCACGTATAACCCCAAACAGAGTCGGCCCTATTTTGAAAAAGCCTTTGAACAGTTTAAGGCTCAAGAAGAAAGTACCGGCCTGTTTCTATCCTCCTGGGGTGCCGTTAGCTCCATCATTTTTGAAATGGCCGACTTTAAGCCCCTGGACCACTGGATAAAGAACCTCGAAGAGGTGTATTGCCATTATCGGAAATTTCCTTCGGACGAAATCGAGCTGCGTTTTGTCGGAGCCATGTTTTCCGCCCTGGTATACCGGAAACCGGAACATCCGGAGATCGAAACCTGGGCCAAACGAGCTTTTTCTCTGGCTGAGGTTACATCCAACATTAATCTAAAAATTCATACCATGGGTATGCTGGCTTTCTATTATGATTATATAGGCAGATTTGAAAAGGCGTTTTCGGCTCTCAATGTGGTAAGAGGGCTGATCCGGTCCCAAGAATCCAACCCCTTTGTTAAATTAATCTATTTAGCTCTGGAGTCCACCCACTATCTTCAGACCGGATGGCCGGGAAAATGTAAAGAGGTTGTAGCGGAGGCCTTGGAGTTGTCCCGGACAACCGGTATTCGGATGTTTAAGGTCTCAACTCTAGTTAATGGTATTGTGGCGGCCTATAATTTGAACGACCCGATCAAGGTCACCCAATGGATCCAGGAAATGGAATCCTCTTTGGATCATTGCAGAAGTTGGGACCTGGCCTGCTATTACACCGCCAAAGTTTTAGAGAGTCAATTGCGGAAAGATCCGGTCCCAGCCCTGGCCTACGCGGTAAAAGGTTCGGATTTAATCAGGAAAAATGGAATTTCGATGTTAACGGGCTGGTGCAGCGTACATTATGCCCAGGTGATGCATGCGCTCGGGAGGGATCTGGAGGCGACCGGACTGGTTGTCGATGCGCTGCGATTTGGTCAAAAAATTAAAGGAGTGACCAATCGTTACGCGGCCTTTCTGACCATGGCGCTCATCGCCTTTGATCGTGGGCAGGAGACCAGGGGGCAGGGATGTCTTCGAAAAGCCTTCGCTCTGGGACGGGCGGGGGAGTTTTTCGGCCCTTGGGGTATTCACCCGGATGATCTGGCCAGGCTCTGTTCGAAGGCCCTCGAATACGGGATCGAGGTGGAATATGCGCGAGAATATATTCACCGGTTTCATTTAAAACCGGCCCCTCAGCTTGTTCAGCCGGAGCACTGGCCCTGGCCGCTGAAGGTATACACCTTGGGGCAATTCCTCATTTATAAGGACGGGCAACCTCTCCGCTTCTCGCGCAAGGCCCAGAAAAAGCCCCTCGAACTGCTCCAGGCCCTGATTGCCGCCGGGGTTAGAGGCATCCGGGATGAGGAACTGGCTGATGCCCTCTGGCCGGAGGCCGACGGGGATGCGGCGCTCCAGTCGCTGAGGACCACCCTGCACCGTCTCCGTAGCCTGGCCGGCAGGGAGGATGCGGTTAAGGTCAGGGAAGGGCGGGTGTCCCTTGACGATCGCCTTTGCTGGATTGATGCCTGGGCCTTTGAACGGCTTTTGGGAGAGGCTGATGGCTGCGATCCCCGGACCGCAGTTCCGCTTCTGGAAAAAGCCGTCTGTTTTTACCAGGGCTATTTTATGGGACGGGAGATGGAGGAACCCTGGCTGATGGCTGCCGGAGAAAGGCTGCGCAGCAATTTCCTGCGCGGGGTGGAAAAGTTGGGTTCCTTCTGGAGCAAAGGCGGAGAGTGGGAAAAGGCCCGGGAATGCTACCGGAAAGGCCTGGAAGTGGACGGCCTGGCCGAGGAGTTCTGCCAGGGGGCCATGGTCTGCTGCCGGAACCTGGATCTGAAGGCCGAGGCCCTGTCGTTGTACAAGAGTTTTGAAAAAAGGCTTAAAAAGGAACTGGATATCGAACCTGCCGCTAAAACCAGGGCCATAAGGGACAGTCTGCTGGGGAAGGCGGTTTGAAGGAAGAAGCCGAATAAAGACGAAGAACGATACTGGATACCGGATCCTTCGCGGAGTTTATCCTGAGCCGAAAATTGAGATCCTTCGCGGAGTTTATCCTGAGCCGAAAATTGAGATCCTTCGCTTCGCTCAGGATGACGGCAGGCGAAGGGCTCAGGATGACGGCAGGCGAAGGGCTCAGGATGACAAGGCAGGCGAAAGGCTCAGAATGACGGTAGGCGAAGGGTTCCGGGTGACAGGTAAGAGTCTCAGAGTGACAATAATGACGGTTTCCCCATGGTGAGTGAAAGGCAGCCTGAGTCCCTCCACCCGGGTTAGCCTGCGCCCCAATTCCTAGTGGATCCCACTTCGCTTGATAAACCCTACATCTCTAAAACGATTCCCCCTCGGCCCTAACCTTTGTCACCCTGAGTGAAGCGAAGGGTCCCGGCCCTGGTCCCGGCATAGCCTCAAGATTAGTAAAATGTCGTTCCATTCATGTCGCTAGCGCTTTACTGGGGCGTGGATAGCAAAGCGTGAGGTGGTCTTTCCTCCCAAGAAACAGCTTGACAACCTTCTAGCCGGGGAGTAAAGTAAGGGATAAATGTAAGGATTAATTGTAGGAGGTAAGCATGATTGCCACCGTTACCAGCAAGGGCCAGGTGACATTGCCGGCCGAGGCCCGTAAGCGGCTGCGGCTGGGTCCGGGAAGCAAGCTGGAGTTCATCGTGATCGATGACGAGCGGCTGGAGGCCATACCGGTGGTGGAGACCCTGGCCAGCCTCAAGGGGATGGTTCCCGAGCCGAAAAAAACCTTGTCCCTGGCGGATATGGAAGAGTCCATTATGAAAGGGGTCAAGCGGTGATCGGGCTGGATACCAATGTCCTGATACGCTATATCGTACGCGACGACCCAGGCCAGGCCGGGGCTGCCACCCGGCTGGTCGAATCGGAATGCACATCCGAAAATCCCGGATTGATCAATCCCATTGTATTGTGCGAATTGGTCTGGGTTTTGACCCGGGGCTACGGCTATGACCGGCTGACGGCAGCCCGTGTCATCAGGCGCCTGCTGTCCGTTCAGGAACTGCGGGTGTCCGGGGCCGAATCGGCCTGGCGGGCATTGAGGCGTTTTGAACAGGGAAAGGCCGACTTCGCCGACTACCTGATTGGGGTTTCCAATCAGGAGGGAAAAGCTTCGGTTACTTATACGTTTGATCAAAGGGCTGCGGAAAGCGAGCTGTTTCGAATGGTCCCAATCTGATCTAACCTAAACATTTTTAAAAAATACCCCCTTAGCCAATCCATCTAAAGAATCCCCCTTTTTGCAAAGGAGACCGTGTCTTAATTCGTCATCCCGGCCAAGTCCGCGAAGCGGACGCGAGCCGGGATCCAGAGGCTTAGGGCTCTGGTTCCCGGCTTTCGCAGGGACGGCGCCTGGATTCCGGATCAGAGTCCGGGACAGGCTTTGAGCCGGGGTGAGGCGCGTGGATTCAGGTAGTTACACCCTCACCCCAACCCTCCCGTCAAGGGAGAGGGGGTTTCCGTACAGCCTCGGAGGGGGATTTAATAACCCGCAGGAATTCTCCCCAATCCGTACCATATCTGTAACAACCCCCGTGTTATTCAAGAAACAAAAGAATAATTCATTCTATATTCATAACCAAAAATATCATCCGTCAGGTTTACCCGGGGTGCGCGGAGTCAGGCGAAGGTGGCCTGTTGGGTCTTTTCTTGGGGGCAAGGTATGGACTCTGTCGCCAGTTACATCATCCGGATCTACCGCTTCGAGAAGGACCGTCCCAAAAGTCTGGTAGGGGTCGTGCTTGAGGCAGGGAAAAAAGGGAAAAAGGCCTTTCAAAGCTGTGATGAGCTCTGGGAAATCCTGAATTCACCAACCCCCCCTCGCCCCAACCCTCTCCCGCGTGGGGGAGAGGGAGGCGGAGGAAACAGCCGGAAACACTAAGCCTCCCCACCCCTGGCGGCCTGCGACGCGATCGGGCGTCGGAGGGGATTGAGGGGCATAAGTGCTAACTTAAAAGGCGATGATTTCTTCTTTGTCATTCCGGCGTTCGCCGGAATGACGCCGCGCCAAGGTTAGCGCTTATGGAATTGAGGGGTGGGGGACCTGAGATTTGCATAGGTTGCGGGTACCACCGAAGGATGGGTATGGAGGTAAGTAAAAGGATAAGGAGGCGATCATTTAAAGGGTAAAGAGGTTTGGTGGATGGTAAACCGGATAGAAAAAATTCTTAATTGACCCTGAAGTTTGGGGTCTGAAAAAAAGGAGGGAACATCATGAATAATTCAATAATGAAGAAGTATCACTTTATCGCAGCCGCCATCGCGCTACTGGCTGTGTTCGTGGCCGCCCCGGTCGGGGCGGGGGATTTGAACTGGAAGCTCCGCGGGGACTATACCTATAATGTGGCCGCAACTTGCGCACACGCTGTATGCGGTAAACCCGTAGATCCTCCCAATGCCCCATACGACTGTGATACCTTTCCGGGGTTCAACCCGTTCACTTTAGCGCTAAGAGTACCAAAATCACAAAAATCGTACAGCTATAAAGTCCAGGGTGTGATGCACTTTGACGGCCGCGGGAAATGGACCTTAAAGGGGGAGATTTTGAATATTCGTACTAGTCTAGGTACGAATCCGGATACTGATATTCCCGTGACCCAGATGGACCTGGATGCCGGCGGCACCTATGTAGTAGATTCTGTGGGAAATGGACTGTTTGTTGACATCACCTCGCCCACCTACACTGTTACGTTAAAGTCAGGGGTGGTATTAAAATTTTCTGGTCCCATCACTGCACGGGGCCGGTTGGACACCGTCACTGGGAGCAGCACTGTGATCATAAGCCAAACGATTCCGGAGATAGAAGAACAAGAGATAATTGTGGCGCCGTCTACCCCCCCTTTGGGTATGAAGGAACAAAGAATCTGCAATGGCACGGGAAGCCTGGTGAAGCTTTCACCAAGGAAAAACTGGTTATCAAAAGAATAAACGGACCTGCCGAAAAGTAATATATTGCCATGAAAGTTTGTCTGCACTTCCGGCAGGGCCGTCCTCGGCCCTGCCTCCCCTTTTTATCAGGGGAATGAAGCCTATGAAAAAGCCAGCCGAGATTGATCTATTCCGACCCATTTTCAGGCGGTGTCTGAAAAATGGAGCGCCTTCCAATAATCTGCCCCGATTCCAAAAAATCAAGGGAATAACCAGCGGCCTCGGTCTGAAAAAAATTAGAACTAAAGCGCTGCACGAGCTTTTAGACCTTCATGAAGAGCTGATGACGTTATTCCGTTCGGATATGAGTTTGACTTCCTGCAGAAAGGGGGAGGCTTCGCTCCTGGACTTAAAAATCGAGATCCTCCATCACATTTTAAAGAACTGCTCTTTGTGTCGGCGATTGTGCTGGTCGGACCGGACCCGGCGGGAATCAAGCATTTGCGGGGCAGGATGGCAGGCAAAGATATCGGAAGTTTCCATATGCAAGAGACCGGATTCGCCGTTGTCACCGGCCTGGATTATCAACCTGGCCGGTTCAGTAACTACCTGCCGCTTCTGTCAAAAAGAATCATTCCCTGATCGAGATGCGGGTTTTGAGGCCATTTTGGATCATCATCTTTGGGAGAAGCTGGATGGAGGGGAAGTCCGCTTCCTGTATATTAACGGGGGGAACCTTGAAGGATCCTTGCCGGCCATTTTTACATTCTTGATGCAGGGGCCGGATGATTGGCAGGTCCCTCTGGCTTGGAGTTATCCGTACTTGGCTTCTCCCTCGGCCCTGAGCCTGCTGGAGGGGGTCGTTGATGCCTATGTGCTCAACTTAAGGCGTACCTGCGGCGTTTGCGGGCGGAGTTTTTCCATTGAGGACCTTTTTCCGGGAATCGCTAAAAAGGCCAGTGCTGATACTTCAGAACAGAATGTCTCGTTAATTTAAAAGGAGGATAGATCAAGTTTGGAGTGCTTTTGGATAATCTTGAAATGGAAGAATTCGATCCAGGCGGAAGTGTCGATCAAAACGCTACCGTTCATGGCGGGCTTTTCCCCAATCGTTATTAAAATCAAGCTTTCCAGCCTGGCCTATAATTTCTTCAATTTTTTACTTTCGAATGATATTATAGAAATAGAAATATGGCTATAAATTTTATGACTGGAACTGGTAAGTTAAATATAGTCTATTGTATTCCCATTCGAAAACGGGTTCCCTGAAATCTAAAGACGATGCCCTTTGGCAAAATCTCCTCCACCTGCATCCCTTCGATCGAAACCTGTCCTTCCTGGAGGAGTTGATCGTTAACCCGAACCAGGCGGCTTTGAGGTTCAGGGCTGTAAACATGGGCCGAAATTTTCAGCGGCGGGAGGGCGCTGCGGACATCGGTTGGCAAGTCGTTCAGGTTGAAAACCCGGTCGCTTTGCAGCAACGCCGTTTTTGATGCCTTCTGGGCCGGCACCTTGGCCTGATCGGAGGTGGAAGCCTTTTTATCCGGAGGAGGCGGCGTCTTCACCGGTTCGGTCGCCGGCACTCGCTTTGGGGGCGGTCCGGGAGGGGGCTGGTCCGCCGGACTTCTGGGAGTCGCCGGGAACGGGGGCCGCTTCTCGGCAGGCATTGGCGTTTTGGCCGGATCAGAAACCGGCAATTTATCCGGAGGGGCGGCCGGGGCTTTACGGTCCTCCAGGCCCTTGGATCCCGCCGGAGTCGGTGTCCTCTCCCAGGACATCTTGGGGCGGTCGGCGTCCTGGGTGGTAGAGGTCACGGGGGAGGGGACGGTCGGGGGGACCGGTTTGACGAGGGCCCGCTGGGGGAACGCCGGGGCGGAGCGGGGCGGTTGGTACGGACCCCGAAAAACAATCCACCAGACCAGGACCACTGCGTTGAGGATCAGCCCCACGGCGACCAGGGTGAGCCAGCGAGCCCTGGGGCGGGCTTCCAGCTTCGTGGCGTCCGGCAGGGTCAGGGTCGGACGCGTTTCCTCCTGTTGCCGTTTCCGTTCGAGTTTTTTCAGGGCTTCTAGAATGTAAGACATGAAGGTCTCATAGTGGGTATTTTTTTTTGGTTAGGTTTTGACGCCCCTACTATTTATCGTTTCCCTTCCCCGTCGCGGAGGACCGGGTCGCCGGAGTCGGTTGTAGAGCTCAAAAGCATAATCGTTACGGGGCCGACGATCCCGTCGGGATCCAGTCCCGCGGACAGTTGGAATCGTTTGACCTCCCGGACCGTGGCGGGGTCATACACGGGGTCCTTTTCGATCTGCGGGGTCCGGCCCCGGGCCAGCGCCAGGTGCTTCTTCAACCAGCCCACCATGGGCTCCCGGCTCCCCGGCTTCACTTCTCCCCGGAAACCGGGAGGCACCCGCCAAAGGAGCAGATATTCCCCTGACCAAGTCCGGTTGATTTCATCAAGATCGACGACCCGTGTCTCCGGGCCGAGGACCATCGTGGCCGCTTTGCCCTGGAGGTTAATCAGGGTGGCGTAAAAGGGGCCCTTTTTTTCATCCACCAGGGTCAGAATCGCGGGCTTGTTCATCTGGTGCAGATGGACCAGGCTGCCCCGGCCCTGAAGGCACCGCAATCCCCGGTTGCCGGCCTGTTCGCAGGGGGCGCCCGGTTTGACCTCGATTTGCCATAGTTTTAACAGGGTACCGTAGGCGGACCGCTGGGTTTGCTCGCCTCTGAGGTCCCCCGGCCATACCAGGCCGGTTCTGGGCAGCGCAGGGGTCTTCGTTGCCATCGCGGGGGTCTTGGACTGAGGGGAGGGAGAGGCCGTCACCGATACAGGCTGCGGACCGGTCCAGGGCAGATACCAAAAGAGGAAAGCCCCGGTCAGCAGGGCGGCCAGCAACAACAGGAGGGCGGCCGAGGTTCGATAGACGGCGGAACGCGTACCCGGGGCACCATCCTGACCGGTGGCCTCCCGGGCGGCCTGCTTCAGGGTTTGGGGATCGACCCGGTCTTTTTCCTGGACATAGGCTCCCAACAGGGCCCGGTCGCAGAGGACGTTGATCAGTCTCGGTATCCCCCGGCTCAACCGATATAACTTTCTGATCGTGGCTGGAGGGAAGAGATGACCCTTGGAACAGCCGGCTACCGACAGGCGATGCCGAATGTAGCGGGCGGTTTCCTCTTGTGACAGGGGGCCGAGGTGATACCGCGCGATGATCCGCTGGGAGAGTTGAATCATCCGAGTCTGGTTCAGCAGGTCCCGGAGTTCCGGTTGTCCGATCATAATCACTTGGAGCAGCTTGTGTTCGTTCGTTTCCAGGTTGGTCAGCAACCGGATCTGCTCGAGCAGTTCCGGTTTCAGGTTTTGGGCCTCCTCGAGGATGAGGATGGCGCGCCGGCCCCGGGCGTTGAACGGCCAGGAGATAGTCATGGATGCTGGAGACCAGCGTCTGGTTCGTGGCCGGTCCTTCGGGCGGGCTGATCCCGAACTCCCGACAGATGGAGACCAGCAATTCCACTACCGACAATTCCGGATTGAGGATGAAAGCTACCTCCGCACCTTCGGGCAACGTTTCCAACAGGCGTCGGCAGGCCGTGGTTTTGCCGGCGCCGACATCGCCGGTCAGCAGGACAAAGCCCCCCTCGTTGTTGATTCCGTACATCAGATGCGCCAGTGCCTCGGCGTGTCCGGCGCTCAGGAAAAAAAAGTGGGGGTCCGGGACGATGGAAAAGGGCTTTTTGGAGAATCCGAAATATTCCTCGTACATGGTTTCTCAGTCGAGCCATATCGACTTGGTTATTGGTTTTTTTCAGCCAGGCAATCAATATACTCGAAATGAAATGGAAAAGGAAGCGTGGAGGGGGGACCTTCGGAATGAGGTCCCCTGTGCATTAAAATCTAACCAGGCCTTGACAAATATGATTTAAGATACTAAAATCATCTTATGTCTTCACAATACCAAAAAATTGGCGGGCAGATTCGCCGGGTTATCAACCGGTCCATGCTCCTGGGGAGGCGGAGCATTTTGCATCATGCGAGCCTGCATCTTTATCCTTCGGAAATCCACCTGCTTCAGGTTATCAACGAAGGAGAGGACCTGAGCGCCGGCGAAATGGCCCGGAAGTTGGGCATCAGCAACGGCGCGGTGTCCCAGACCTTGAACCGGCTGGAAAAAAAGGGGGTCATCAAAAAAACCAAGGACCAGGCCCTTAAAAACAGGCTGTCGGCCACGTTGACCGAGGTCGGACAAACCGCTATCCGGCAATTTGAACAAGGGCAGGAGTCCACGAGGAAGGCCTTTTCCAGTTATCTATCCGGACTATCCGAAGGGGAAAGAAAGGTGATCGAGGGATTTCTCTCCCGCCTGGAGAAATTCTTGAAAAGCCTAGAGTAATTTTTTTTGGAGTATGTTTATAGTATCTTAAATCTAAATATTTATTTTTGTAAGGAGGGCAATTATGAGCAATAAGCTGTGGGCAGGTGTTTGGCGAACGACGGTAGGGGTGCCCCCCTTTCTTTGGGAGAAACAAATTGAAAGGAAAGCGTTTTCTTCCGGTCGGAAGAACATGCCAGAAAATATCGAAGGAGAAAGCATCGAATACGGGGCGCGTATTTTACCACCGGCCAGATAGCCTATTTAAATAGAGCTATCCAGAGCGCCATCTTTGGGTGGTGAGAATCAAGCCGGCAGCAGCCAAACGGATATCACCCCGGCAATTTCTCGTCATCCCCGAAGGCCTTTATCGGGGATCCACTGTTCCTCAAGAAAATCTGGATTCCCGCTCAAAAGCGCCGCGGGAATGACGTTTTATGATGTGGTTACTATTTTAAGACCATTTATATCTTGGAGGGGAGAAAAATTATCATGTCTTATTCATGCGTTGAAATCAAGATCCGGGGGTATCACGTCGATGCCTTCGGTGTGGTCAACCATGCCTGGTTTGTCCGGTTCTTTGAGGAGGCCCGCTGGGCTTATCTGGACGAACGGCCCGCGCTGCGAAACGGGTTACAGTCAGCCGGCGTTGCCCACTCCGTGGTCACGCTGCACGTGGAATACAAGCATCCGGTCCGACTGGGAAACCTACTGGGAATCAAAACCCGGGTAAACCAGTCCGGCCGACGGAGCATTACATTCGAACAAGATGCCTATTTTATACCGGGGCAGGAAACGGCCGTAATTGCCCAAGTCACGAATGTTTTCTTTCGGGTCCGTGGAAGAGAGGTGGTCGAGTTGAATGATGGGGTTTTCGATTCCTGGCCGGAACTCAGGGAGTTGACTGAAACCAGCCGGCTGGGGTCGAGAAAATCGTAAAGTGGGTCAATGCGGACCTCACGGCACAGCTATCCCCGTTGCCAGGGCACCCTTAAAAGGCCTTTTTCTTCCGAATCGACTGAATGATCTCATCGAGCTGGTGCAGGAAAAGGGAACGGTCTTTTTTCTTAAAGGGTGGCGGTCCGCCCGACAGGCTTCCGGCATCCCGCAGTTGGGAAAGGAGGTCCCGTGGTAGCCAGGGCGTCGCCGATGTTCGTGTCGGTGAAGGGACGGCCGGTCGGGCGAAGCACATAGGCCCCCGAGTCGAGGCAGCGGGCGGCCAGGGGGATATCCCCGGAGATGACGATGTCATCCGCTGCCAGGTGATCGACGATGTAATTATCCGCCGCGTCAAACTGGTTATTGACTATGACCAGTTCAATCCAGTCCTCCGTGGGGGTGCGCATCCGGGCATTGGCCACCAGGATGACCCGTAATCCGTAGCGTTCCGCCACCCGGTAAACCTCCTCTTTCACCGGGCAGGCATCGGCATCCACATAAATATTCAGCATTGGATCGGGGCCCGCTTCAGGGATTCGAAATTCGGACGAAAAAAGTCACGGTTTGATCGGAGGGAGTGACCTCCCAAGATCTTTTATAGGTCAGATTTATCCGGCTGGTCCCGGTTTGGAGGGCTTTAAAAGTATAGCGTTGTTCCCCCCCCGACCCGGTCCTCTCGGGTTGATCCGGATGATAGGAACTTTCGGTGAGTTCCAGGTAAGAACGGTCAAAACTCTCGTTTCCCTGCCAGGTGTACCCGGTTGTTTCGTTGGCTTTGAGCCTGATGGTGAAGACCTCCCCCACCTTGGTCTGGATGTCCCGGGTCATTTCGGAATACTGGGCGCCCCTTTTTTCCCCGGAGAGGACGACTCCACCGCAACCGCAAATTAGAATCGTCCCCAGAAGTATCACCCATTTCCTGTTTGATAAAGAAGGGAGTTTGTCCATATTAAGGTAACTTCTCGCTGGCTAAGCCTTCCTCAGGCGGGCAAGCGCCAGATGAGACCGGGAAACCGGGCATAATCACGATCAAGAGTGATCCACTCGCAACCGGATTCGATGGCCAGCGCCGCCAACCAGGCATCCGGCACCAGGTTGCCGCGGGCGTCCGCTTCGAGGCACAGGCGGGTAAATATTTCCCAATGCCGCGGGCCGGCCTGGATAACCACACAGTGGGGTTGAACCAACAGTTGCTTACAGAACCCGAGAACCTCTTCCAGGCTGCTCGGTTCGGCAAACACCTTTGGATGTGTAGTGATGCGGATTGCGCCGCTCAAAACCTGGGAAGCCACCCCGTAAGGCGCCTCGCCATTAACCAGCCCCTCAAGCCATTTTCGGCAGACCGGATGATGGGAGGTATCGGCCCGGAAGGCCTGGACCAGGATATTGACATCCGGAAGCATCACGGCGTATTCATAGCCTCTTCCAGGTCGGCGGATCGGTTTAGGTCCACACCCGGCAGGACCCCGCCGCAAGCCTTGGAAACCGGCAACTTAACCCGCTTCTTCCGTATATCCTTCGATTGGGACAGGCGGAGGGCCAGCCCGTCTTCGATCAAAGAGGTCAGGGTTCGTCCTTCATCGTGGGCGCAATTTTTAGCCCGCCTCAGGAGATCGTCTTTTATTCGAACGGTAGTCCTCATGCATATAGACATATATAATCGGCATCATTATGTCAAGCAGGAAATCGGGCGCCGATCCAGGACTATCCCGGTCTGGATTCCAAGGCCTTGACCAACGCCCTGATGGCGGTGTTGAACGGGGTTTCGATTCCGGCTTGTCTCCCGTACTCGATAAACTTCCCGTTGATGAAATCGATTTCCGTCCGCCGCCGCTGTTCCACGTCAACCAGCATGGAAGGTTTGTGAGGTCCCGCGCTTTCCATATAATCCCTGGCGAAGGCATAATAGTCCCAGCCCAGGCCGATTTCATTGGCCCGGGCCACCCGGATGCACTCTTTCAGCAAGGAATCGATCAATTGGAATATGATCGGGTCCTCCAGGGCCTGCTTCATCGTTTGACCGGTGACCGCGCAAACCGGATTCATGCAGGCGTTCATGACCGCTTTCCTCCAGACCAGGGGGACAATCTGATCGGTGTGCTCGGTGGCCAATCCCGAGCGGGTCAGGGTCTCGGCCAGGGCCTTGGCCGAAGGCCGCGTTTCCGGAGCCAGCTCCTGAAGGTAATGGGGGGGATGATGAAAAACCAGCCGGACCCGGCCCGGTTGGATCAGCCCGCAGCCGTAATTTACCACGGCCCGCATCACCGGAGCCCGCCCCAATACCCGGGCGACTTCGGCCTCCGTATCGATCCCGTTTTGCCAACTCACCACGACCATTCCTTCCCGGTAAAAAGTCTGGATCGCCGAAGCTATCAAGGCGATGGCCGAGGCCTTGACCGTCAGGAATATCACTGCCGGGCGATATTGGGCCAGTTCGTCGACCTGGATGCAGGTGGCGAACACTTTCTGTTGCAGGCTGGCCGCGCCTTCGATGGTTATCCCCGGATCGAGGGCGGGTTTGATCAGGTCCGGGTTGATATCGCAGAGGATGACTTTCTCCCCTCCCTTGGCCAGGAAGGCGGCCAGGGTGCAGCCCACCGGCCCGGCGCCGATCACCGCCATGGTGTTAGCGTCTAAGGTCTCTTTCGGTTTCATGGGCAGGCCCTTTCTAAATAATAATCGGAAGAAGTAGGGTCCAGCAGTCTGATCCCCTGCTCCTGAAGCAGGGGTATAGCCCGATCATGGTCGTTGAGCCGGAAGATCATGACCGCCTTCCCGGAGGGAGCCCCGACCAGTCCATAGGCGTAATTGATACTGATCCCTCCTTCCAGAAGCGGTTTCAATATCCGGGCCAAACCGCCCGGTATGGTCATCAATTTCCACGGCGACCACTTCGTCCACCCGGGCGGGCATATTCCCGGCCATCAGGATCTGTATGGCCTGGGTGACATCCGAGACCAGGAGGCGGAGGACCCCGAATTCCCCCACGTCGGCCACTTGCAGCGCCCGGATGTTGATCCCGGCCTCCCCCAGGGCCTGCGCGACCTGAAATAATCGCCCCGGGGCGTTTTCGATAAAGACGGATAATTGCTTGATTTTCATTCGTTCTCCTTTTTTCCGGCTTTCTCTATTCGGCGAGAAAGTGCCGGAGAGAAAGGGTTAGGCTGAATTCATTCCCATTTTAAATCAAATCGTTTTATAATGACCACAAAATCTTTCAAGTGGATTTGAAAGGCTATTTTCGTATTAAACCATTCATCAGGTAAAGGGGGAACGTCATGATTGAAGACTGGTTGGCCAATGCCTATGAAGGGATGTCGCGGCGGCAGTTTCTCGCGCGGATGAGCGCGGCGGGTTTCGGACTGGCCGGCTTTGCGCTCGCGGCCAACCCGGTGGAGGGCGAAGTCATCACCACCCCCGCCCAGGGACTGGAAACGGCCGAAGGGAAAGTCCCCCGCGGCGATTTTCAGATCCCGATCTACGAGGCCCGTCCCACGGCCCCCGGGAGGTTTCCGGTCGTGCTGGTCCTCCCCGAAATCTTCGGGATGCATGCCCACATCAAGGATGTGACCCGCCGGTTTGCCCGGGAAGGCTTCCTGAGCATTACCTTTGAGCCTTACGCGCGGGAAGGCGGCGTCCTCCATCTGCCCGACATCGAATCCGTCCGTAAGGTGGTGGACCCGGTTCCGGACGCGCGGGTCATGGAAGACCTGGACGCCCTGGTGGCTTATGCCAAGCGGCATCCGGCGGGGCAGGGGGATCGGATCGGCGTGACGGGTTTCTGCCGGGGGGGGATGTACACCCTGCTCTTCGCGGCCCACAGCCGCGAGCTGAAGGCCGCTGTCGCCTGGTACGGCCAGCTCCGGCCCGCCAAAACCCCGGGCGTCCGTTCCGCCGGACCCCTCGATCTGGCCGGGCAAATCAAAACACCCGTCCTCGGACTTTTTGGAGAGGCGGACCTGGGGATTCCCGCGGCCGACGTCAAGGAGATGGAGGCGGCCCTCAAGGCTTCCGGCCAAACGGCCGAGTTCATGCTTTATCCCGGGGCGCCGCACGCCTTTTATGCGGATTACCGCCCCAGCTACCGGCCGGAGGCCGCCGCAGACGCCTGGCGCCGCTGCCTGGCCTGGTTCAATAAGTACTTGAAAGGGTAGGGAATTCATTATGCCGTCTTTATCCCGTCGACAGGTTCTCACCGGAATGGCCAAAGCGCTGGGTGGGGCTGCGTTGGCTTTTGTTCGCCATTGGTTCGGGGTGCCGACCGTCCAGGCCCAGGGTTCCCCTCCTTCCCGGATTTTTCTGCCCTTGGTGTCGGGCGGCGCCGATAAAAAAGTTGACCTCTTTGTGGCGCGCAATGGCACACCGACCGCCAATGTGCAGAAGGTCATCGAGTTGGCCGGCGGCATCGCTCGTTTTGTCGGCTATGACGACGCGGTGGTGCTCAAGCCGAACGGACAGTGGCCGCGGCAAGGGTATACGCACACCGAAAGTCTGAAGGCCTTGATTGATTTGATCCTCAATCGTCCGGGCGGTTTCGGAGGCGAGGTCATCCTCGCCGAACACGTGCACCGCGCGCCGCCGCCCGCGACGGACAATGCCCTCGGCAGCAACTATTGCTGGAACATGTCGGCCGGCAGCAATCGCCAGAACAACTGGCCCGACATGAACTATTTTGAACTGGTGAACGACTATCACACCCGCGGGTTTCCGAACGTCACCGCCATCCCGCTGTACGATTCCGGCCAGGGTGATTTTATGGCCGTCACCGGACCCGAGGGTCTCCCGGACGGGAAGCAGGGCTGGGTGCGCGCCGCCTACACCACGGCGGCCAACGGGCGCACGGTGCGCCTGTCCAGCGCCATTCTGCGTTCGGCCTACAGCGGCAAGTTGATCGATCTGAAGAACGGCGTGTGGGCCGGCGGCAGCTACAACGGCCAGCGCGTCACCTTAATCTTCCTACCGACTCTCAACAACCACGGCAGCTTCAACAGCGAAGACTACGCCGGGCCGACGAGCGCCCTCAAATGTCATCTGGGAATCGTCGATTTCGCCGGAACGACCGGCGTTTCTTTGCACGGCGTCGGCTACAATACCCCGATCAGTCCGCAGGCCATGGGGGAATCGGTGGGACACCTCATCACCCAAATTCTTTCCCCCGCCTTCTATTTGACCTGCGCGGAGTACACCGGCTATCGCAGCCGCACCGACGGCACGGCGGCGAACACGCGCACCGTCGGCTTATGCGCCGACCCGGTGACCTTGGACTATTGGATGTGCAAGAACATATGCTATCCCTGCGCGACCAGCCAGACGTTCATGAACCCGGACAACGACAATAATTTGCGACGGGCTTTGCTCGGCTGTAAAGGGAAGGGCGTGGGGACGGTTAATGAGGGCGAAATGGTCGTCCACCAAGTGGGCCTGGTTTGAATCCAGCGTTCCGCGCTCCAATCATGGATTTCTTGGCAACTCCACTTCGTTATTTCTTCCGAGTCAGGGTCATCTCCATCATCTTTTCTTCCTTGCCCCCCTTGGCGGTGATGAACATTTCATAAGCCACGGTATTTTCATTTACGATCCTGGAGATACTTCGCCAGGTCATGGGCCCCGGACGGGATCGTCGTAGCGGCTTTCCTGGGTAATGGTCTTCCCATTCGGACTGGCAGTCCCTTCAGGACGGAAAACACCGGGCGAACTGTTTCATCAGCCGCGGCGATCCCTTGATGCGGATCTTCCGCTGGATCAGGGCGGGAAGCAGGCCTTTTTCTTTGGCCAGAAAATCCACCCAGGTCCGGCTGTCCGCCGTGAGCTGCAAATCCGCTTTCCCCACATGGCCGGGCAGGACCGAAATCTGTTGGTCTTTGATAACCGCCGTACCGGTCAATTGTTCATCCCCGGTAAACGTGAAATGGTAGGTGGCGTTCAACCCTTCGGATTGCCCCCGCTGGAAAATCAAGGGCAGGTTTTCTAAAAAACTCCCGGCGGAGCCGACCCGCAGGCCGTTGCCGATCAGGCGGGCCTTTTTGTGGGGGAAACGCTTGGCCAGGTATTGTTCGGCATCCGAACCGGGAACCACATAAATGTTTTCTTTTTTGTCCTGAAAGGGTTTGACCACTTCGGCCGTATAGCTCTGCCGATTAGCCAGAAAAGGGCCGATGACCTCCTCGCCGGCCGGGCAGACGGCCAGGCAATAGGAGGATTTGTTGCAGATGCCGTAACTCAGGGACTGCCACATGGAGGTCGTCTCGGGATCGCCGACTTTCCGGCGATAGTCGGCTACATTCCGGCTGGTGACCATCCGTTCCACCCAATCCTGGAACCCGCCCAACCGGTCGCGGTAGTTGTGGGTCAGGCAGGCGGTAAAATTGAATTGACCGTCCGGGGCGATGGCCCCAACCGGGCAGACGGCAACGCAAAGCCGGCATTCCACACAGGGATTATAGTCCAACGGTTGATCATAGGCGTTAGCTTCCTTGTCCACCAGGAGGGTCCCTAAAACAATGAAGCTACCGAACCGGGGGTGAATTACCAGACGGTGGTGCCCTATTTTCCCCAGTCCTCCGGCTACGGCGATGGGTTTATGGGAAACCGGCCACATCTTCCCTGGCCATTTGGCCATGTCCATGGGAAACCCGCCCGAAAGGTAGAGGGCCCGGATGCCGTTCGCTTCCAACTTGGCGGCCAATCGTCGGGTGGCCTCGTTGATTTTTTCGAAGGTCCGCAAAAACTCCAGGTCGGATACATCCCGGGAGGGGCAGCGGATATTCTCCCGGTTCATCCTGCAGACCAGGCTGATCAGGCTTTTCGTCCGCGGAAAAATCTCGAGGATGTCCGCGCGCTGATCGTTTATTTCCGGACGGTCCAGTTCGACGATGGCGGCGTCATCGGCACCGGCTTCCAAAGCCAGGGTTTTAAGCCGGTCGGCGTCGATCTTTTCCCAATCCAAGGGAGGAGCCTGGATGGCGGCCTTCTCCCGGTAACGTATAACCGTGGGGTGCTCGTTCAGTTGCATCGCGGTGTCTCCTTTTAAGTCCTTGGCTGTGCCGGTTAACAATTAATAGGTAACAATTGATTATTAATTATTATATCAAGAAGTTGGCGATGTTATGCTTCCCAGACCTCCGGGGGAACCATGCCCATGGACTGATATTCGATCCGGTAAGGGGTGATTTTGCAGACCGCATAGTTGGGGTCGTCCGGCCCGGAAAAAATATTCTGGAGATGGTCGAACCAGACCGTTTTCCTGGTGGCTTCATCGGTCAGGATTTTCGCTCGGCCCTGGATCTGTAAATAGGATTCAGCCGTTTCCATGGCAGCCACCCCGGTCGTCAGGTGGACCTCCGGGGTCTTCTTGATCTGGGCCACTTTTCGGGAACCCAGAAAGGTGGCCATCCAGAGAGTCAGGTTTTCGTCGGCAAAAGGGGTTACATACCGGACCCAGGGTTTACCGTCTTCGGTCAGGGTCGCCAAAGCGCATAGGGTCGGTCCGGTCAGTTTGGCCAAGATTTTTTTCTTGAGCTCCTCGTTGGGTGCTGGGGTCATTTTTTTCCTCCTTCTTCCTGTTTTTTTGTGAAAAAATCTTTGAGGCGAAAATAGCCTTTCAAATCCCTCTAAATCCCCCTTTGTAAAGGGGGACTTTAACTCCCCCCTTAGGAAAAGGGGGGTTGGGGGGGATTTTGATCCTTTGCCGGTGCCCCCCGGGAACATGAAGGTTTAATATTAAAATTAGGTCAGTGATCGAAACTGATTAGACCAGTATACTTTTCATAGAAAACACCTCAGTAAATATCGATCAACTCCTTAATACATAATCAAAAATAGATTTGAGATGATTTTCAAGAGGGGCAGGGCCCTTGACCGCTTTCATGTGCATGAGGGCCCCATGCCAGCTATAAACCAGGAAATAGGCCGCCTCTCGCACGTCCAAGCCTTTTGATAAATCTCCCGATTCCTGTGCTTCAGCCAACACTTCGGCGTAAAGATCCACCATAGCATCCAGTCCTTGCCTGAGCTTTTCCCTGAAAGCCGGACTTAAGTCCCCCATTTCCTGGGCCAGGTTGCCTATGGGACAGCCATAAGCAAATTCTTTCGATTTGAAGAATTCAATAAACCAGGAGAGGAAATTCCTGATCCGATCCAACGGTGGAACGGTGCGGTCCCCCAGGGTCTCCTTGGCTAACCTTGAAAAGAATTCTAAAAAATAATCGATAACTTGAAGACCAAAATCTTCTTTATTTTTGAAGTAATTATAAAATGATCCCTTAGGCACTCCCGCCGCCCGGAGCACTTCCTGAACGCCGGTATGATTGAACCCCTTGAGATGGATGATCTCGGCGCCGCGCTCTAAAATCCTGGTCTTGGTATCTTCCTTCATCTTGACCAAAATAATAGACCGGTCGTCTTAACATGTCAACAGGATTTTGGCTTTGAGTAAAAATCGGCAGGTTTTTCTGCATCACCGTGAGTTTGCTGATTGAGGGATCACCGGCTTGATATCGACAATCGGGGTTCCATCCACTGCTTCCAGCGGTCCCACCTTTAATCTGTTCCCGGCGATTTCCAGAACCGTAACCCGGTGCAAGCCAATGGGATTTGGTCTATGGGGAGACCGGGTCGCAAAGACACCGGTCAGCGGCCTGTTCTTGTCCCGGCGCGGGTGCACCTTCAATAGGTCGCGCTGAGCTTGGTGAAACCAGGTGATCCGAAGGACGCTCAGGATGCGCGACGACCACTTGAATCAACCGACGGGCCGAATACCTGAAGCGGGAAGCAGCCGAAGTCCTTACCTATCAAGTCCCGTATTGATTAGTACCAATCTTCCAGTAGAAGACCTTTAACCCTCGCAAATTCTTTCCTGTTGTGAGTTACCAAAATCCCTTTATTCGAGAGGGCTATGGCGGCTATCAAAATATCATAAGGGCCGATCAATTGGCCCTGTTTTTCAAGGGTTGTCCGGATGGAAGCGGCCGCGAGGGCTTCGGAGTGGCCGAAAGGAAGGATTTGGATCGATGATTCCAACTCCTCGAGCTGTTGTTTCCTCTTCCGGGGGGAGGTTGACTTGGCGATACCGATCTCCAATTCAAAGATCACAATGGACGGGATGGCAATCTCTTTCGGCGTTTTGGCCAGCAGATTTTCCGCTACGGCCCCCAACCCTTTAAAAAAATAGATTAAGGTATTGGTATCCAAAACATACATCAGACAGGTTCCCTTTGGCTATCCGCCCCCATATTTTTTCGAATTTCCTCGGCAGTCGGCATATCCTTCCAGGCCCCGGCCATTTTCCGTATATGGTCCGGCCAGACATTGGTGGTCTTTTCCCGGATCAAATCGGCTATCCATTTGCTTTTAGATAGGCCGTTTTTTTTGATCATGGTTTTCATTTTGGTTTCTGTCTGTTGATCCAGATAGATAGTCACTTGTCCCATGCCCGATCTCCTTAATACGAAAATAGCTTTGAACTAGGGTTATCCCCCTCACCCCCGCCCTCTCCCCCCGCGTGGGGCGGGGGAGCCCTGGGAAACGGCCCGAGCTCTTTAACTTCCCCTCCCCGCCGCGGGCAGGGGACTTCGTCGTGAGCTCAGTCGAACGATTGAAGGGTGGGGGGGAAAGTTTTTCATGCTTCGCGAGTGCCTGTCCGCGGGCATGTTGGGTAATCATAAAATATATGTTAACATATATGTGGCTAAAGTCAAGGATAAACGAAAAAGTTTTCTGAAGGCAGGATCTCTCGAGTGGAGTACTGCTATGGTTTAAGGCCGTTATCCCCGAACGTAGCGGACCTGATACCGGTTGGTCTTGTAATAGCTGAGCAGGTTGGCGCCGTCGAGCATAAGGATCCAGGCGTTTTCCGTATCTTTCTCGAAGGGGGTGGCGGACCAGTAGGGGAGGGCGTCGTTAAAGGGGACCTCTTCGCGTGACGGACGGCCCGGCTTCGGGTGCGGTCCAGGAGGGTTTCCAGTTCGGCCAGGTGGGCAGGCGCCAGTCGTCCCGGCCGGCGAAGGGCTGTCGCTCAAAACAAATTGTCCGGTCTTTGTCTGTGGGTGCCGGTGGGGAAAAAAGGCTTTCCTATGACCCGCTCTCGGCCAAGTCGGAGATACCGAACTGCAGGACCCGAACGAAACTCAGCATGGCCCGAACGTTTTTTTCGACCACCGGCATCCCTTGACCTTTTTCCTTCAGATCGAGGAGCAGGTTTTCCAGTTGATCGATGAGGACCTTCATTTCGTCCGGATTGGCTCCGGCCCAGGTATCGGTCAATTGCTTCATGTGCTTATCCCTTCCGGAGATCTCTAAATCGTTTTGATTTTAAGGTGTAGCGCGGAAGGCCCCCGGGGGGTACCGACTCAATCTTAAAGCGGAGGTTTGTTTTAGTTTTGAGCCTTTCCGAGATCCGCCGTTTAAACCCCTGGAAGGCCTCGATCCCCATTTCCTCCTGAGGCTCCACCTTGAGGGTTATTTCATCCATAACGTCTTTCCGTTCCACCCAAATTTCATATTCCACGATTTCCGGGAACTCCCGCCGCACGATTTCTTCGACGGTTACGGGGGTAAACAGGACCCCCCTGATTTTCCGCAGGTCGTCGGTCCGCCCCTCGACCCCGGCGATCATCCGGGTGGTTCGTCCGCAGGGGCAGTCGTCGTTCCCCCGCCGGACCACATCCTTGGTGTTGAACCGGATCAGAGGAAAAGAGCGCCTCCCGAGGGGTGTGATCACCGCCACCCCCAGTTCCCCCGGGCCGACCTCCCGGGTCATGGTTTCCATATCCAGGATTTCCACCAGGAAGAAAGGCTCCAGGAGGTGCAGTCCTTGACGCTCGCCGCACATGGCGGCCCAGGCGCAGGGTTCCGTCCCGCCGATGTGGTCATAGACTTCGGCCCCCCAGACCTGCTCCAGCCGTTGTCGGGTGGCCGGGGGCAAAGGTTCTCCGGCGCAGAGCATCCTTTTTATTCCCAGGGTTTTCGGGTCGAGTCCCTCCTTGGCGGCCTCCTCGGCCAGGTGCAGGCCGTAGGTGGGGGTGTTCAGGAGGGCGGTGGCCCGGACTTCCCTGATCTTGCTGATCCGACCCCGGGTGTCGAGGGCCCCGCCGGGAACGACCTCGCAGCCCAGCTTTTCGGCCGCATAATGGCCTTCCCAGAAGGCGACATAGACGTTGTAGCCGAAGGGGATAAAGACGCGGTCGGTTTCCCGGAACCCGGCCATCCAGAGGATGTGGCACCAGATTTCAATCCGCCATTGCCAGCTCTCATAGGATTCCGGTACATACACCGGCCTCCCGGTAGTCCCCGAGGTCTGACGGAAGTGGGACACCTCGGTCAGGTCGACGCCCAGCATCTCTCCATAAGGGAAGGGTTCCTGCCCTTCCTGGGCTTTCCGCAGTTCTTCCTTGTCGAGGAGGGGAAGTTGCCTGACCGCCTCCAGGCTCCGGATATCCTCGGGAAAGACGTCCTGGTATCTCCGCCGATAAAAAACCGAGTGATCCTTGGCATACTGAAACATTTGGCGGAAGTTCTTGAGTTCAATGGCCAATAGCTTTTCCGGATCCAAGGTTTCCAGCAAGGGGTTCCAGTACTTGCTTCTCTGTTCCGTCATCTCAAGGGATCCTCCTTTGCGCTAAGGGGTGGTGTCCAAGGTCAAACAATAATTTCTCTATGAAGAACATTTGGTCTTTTTATGGAACATTTAACCCCCCGGGTCAAGAAAAACGTTATTGAGAGGGAGAAGCAGACTGGGGTACAGAGCACTAAACAGAGAACCGCTGATTTCCGTTCACGCTCCAATAAATTCGCATAAGGATTTATAGATCAAATCGGTCCCTATCCGAAATAAAATTCTTCGGTCGGGGAGGGCAGGAGGCGGTGATCGCTTCCCTTTTTCGGAAAGAAACCTTACGCATTTATAACCTAAGGCCAATAACTTAATCTCCTGCTGGAGGGGGGCGAATGAACCGGGAATAAGCGGGGAAAGGAAACTTCACGCTTTGACCGGGACTTCTCAAAGAATATTAAATGGTTCCATGGGAATGAGCCCCTTTTTTCCCTTGACACCCTGCGGGGATTCTCAGTATACTTAAAAATAATTACAATATAATCAATATGTATTTAATTTGTGACTTTCAGAATAACCGAACATTCAGGAAGGGGGTGGATGCAGGCTTTATTATTTTTTACCTTTGTAAATGGAGTGACCCAACCAACATTTTAACCATCATTAAACCACCAAAGGAGGTAAGGCATGTTGAAAAAGGGACTTATTGTTCTTGGGGGCTGTTTCCTCTTATCCTTTCTTTTAATCGGGGCGGGCCCTTCCCAGGCCAAGACCATTGACTTAACCTATTCCACTTTTTTCCCGGCGACGCACATTCAAGCCGTCTTAGCCGCTGAATGGGGCAAAGAGATTGAAAAGCGGACTAACGGTGCGGTGAAGGTCACCCTGTTCCCCGGAGGCACCCTCACCCCGGCCCCCCAGTGCTATGACGGGGTAGTCAAGGGGATCTCCGATGTCGGCATGGCCGTCCTCAGCTATACGGCCGGACGGTTTCCACTCATGGAAGTCATCGACATGCCCCTGGGGTATAAAAACGGTACCCAGGCCACCCGGCTGATCAATGCCTTTTACAGCAAGTTTCAGCCGAAGGAATTGAGCGACACCCAAATCATGTATCTGATGGCCCACGGCCCGGGGATCGTCAACACAAAAAAACCGGTAACCAAGCTGGAAGACTTAAAGGGCCTTAAGATCCGCTGCACCGGGACCAGCTCCAAGCTCGTTTCCCATCTGGGCGGGACCCCGGTAGCCATGGCCCAGGGCGAAACCTACGACGCCCTTCAGAAAGGGGTGGTGGACGGGGTCATGTCCCCCATCGAGACTGCCAAGGGGTGGAAATTTGCCGAAGTGGTCAAATCCCATACCTTGAACTACGGATCGGCCTACTCCCTGGGCTTTTTCGTGGTTATGAACAAGCAAAAATGGAACAGCCTGCCCAAGGATGTCCAGGCCACCATTCAGAAGATCAATGAGGAATGGATCGAAAAAAGCGCCCGGGCCTGGGATCAATCCGACAAGGAAGGACTGGAATACACCAAATCCAAAGGCAACCAGGTGATTGCCTTGTCCAAGCAGGAGGATGAGCGCTGGGCTAAACTGGTAAGCCCCATGCTGGACGAGTATGTTGCAGCGATGAAGACCAAGGGATTGCCGGGTGAGGAAGCGCTCAAGTTCTGCCAGGATTGGCTGAAAAAGAATCCCTAAACCTTCCCGGTCGATTTTCGAGTGCGCTCCTTTCAACCCGCCGCGTCGATGGTGCGGTTGAAAGGAGCGCAGTCCCCTGTAGATTCTTTACCTTTTTGGAAATTGAAGGCAAAACTATGCACGCTATTAACGCTATAATTAGGCGAATCGCCCGGGTCATGTACTGGATCGCCGGCGTGGCCCTGGCTGCCATGATGTTTTTGACGGTCTCCGATGTGTTCCTAAGGTTGTTTAAACATCCAATCGTGGGAACGTACGAGTTGGTTTCTCTGTTGGGGGCAGTAGTCATCGGCTTCGCCATTCCCCAAACCACCATCGAACGAGGTCATGTCCTCATGGATTTTGTCACCGGCCGACTTCCTTTTTCGGGGCAGCGGGTTCTTCATTTTATCACCCGGGTGCTGGCCATTGTAATCTTTTACATAATCGGCTGGAACCTCTACAAGCTGGGAAACGATCTGCTGGCCAACGGACAAGTCTCCCTGACCTTGAAATTGCCGGAATACCCGGTGGCCTACGGGATCGCCGTATGCTGCCTTTTTGAATGCCTGGTGCTGCTCTCCGGTCTGATTTTAAAGAAGGAGGCCGTCTCATGAGTTTTGAAGTGATCGGCCTGCTGACGGTAGTACTGCTGTTTGTACTGTTCTTTCTGGGCCTGGAAATCGGTTTTTCCATGGCCCTGGCCGGATTCATCGGTTTTGCCGCCATCGTCAATGTTCCCGCGGCCCTGAACCTGGTAGCCAAGGACATTTACAGTGTCTTTTCCTCCTACGGGTTCACGGTCATACCTCTTTTTGTCCTCATGGGTCAATTAGGGGCCAGCGGCGGAATAGCCCGAAATCTCTATGACGCGGCCTACAAATTTATCGGCCACATCCCGGGCGGGTTGGCCATCGGGACCGTGGGGGCGGCCACGGCCTTCAAGGCCATCTGCGGTTCCTCTCCGGCCACGGCCGCCACCTTTGCTACGATCGCCGTTCCCGAAATGGACCGCTATGGCTATGACAAACGACTCTCCTGCGGCACCGTGGCCACCGTCGGGACCCTGGGGGTCTTGATCCCGCCCAGCGTGACCCTGATTATTTACGGCATCCTGACCGAGACCTCCATCGGCAAGTTGTTTCTGGCCGGGATCATCCCGGGCCTGATCATCGCCTTTTCTTTCGTGATCACCCTGTACGGCTGGTGCAAGATCAACCCTAAGTTGGGGCCCAAGGGGCGCAAATCCACCTGGAAGGAACGGTTGGCCTCCTTGCCCCAGGTCTTTTGGGTGGCCCTGATTTTTACCCTGGTGGTCGGGGGGTTGATGTGGGGATTTTTTACTCCCACCGAGGCGGGGAGTATCGGGACCTTCGCCGTACTTCTGCTTACTCTGGCCAAAAGAGATATGAATCTGAAGCGTTTTATCAAAGCGATTCAGGATACCCTGCGGATCAGTTGCATGGTGATCACTTTGATCGCCGGCGCCACGATTCTGGGCCACTTTTTCGCCGTGACCCGCACCCCTTATCTCGTGGCCGATTGGCTGGGCGGTCTGCCCCTGGATCGTAATCTGATCATGATTATCATTTTTGCCATTTACCTGATCGGAGGTTCATTTATTGAAGACCTGGCTTTCCTTATTCTGGCCACGCCCATTTTTCTGCCCTTGGTTCTTAAATTAGGGTATGACCCGGTGTGGTTCGGGGTTATTGTCTGCGTCATCACCATGATCGGCATCATTCTGCCGCCCATGGCCATTAACGTCTTTGTCGTGGCCGGGGTAACGAAGGTGCCCATCGGCACCATTTATAAAGGGATTTACCCCTTTATCGTGGGCATGTATATTTGTCTTTTTATCTTTCTGTTCTTTCCCCAGATCTCGCTCTGGCTGCCTAATTTGATTATGAAATGAGGCGAGGTGGATATGAATCCTGTCAAAGTACTGTTCGTTTCACCGGAAGTCGTTCCTTTTGCTAAAACCGGCGGGTTGGCCGATGTGGCCGGTTCACTGCCTAAGGCCCTGAAAAAATTGGGCTGCGATGTCCGTTTGGTCATGCCCCTCTACCGGATGGTCCGGCAGGGCCATTTCCCTCTGAAGAAAAAACTGGAGGGAATCCGAGTCCCGGTGGGCGGGCGGGCCATTGAAGTGGACATTTACGAATCCACCCTGGCGGAAGGAATCCCTGTTTATTTTATTGAACGGGATGAATTTTTCGATCGCAGTTACCTATACGGCACTCCGCGAGGGGACTATTTTGATAACGACCAGCGCTTCGTCCTCTTCTGCCAGGCGACCCTGGCCCTGGCCCCCTTTATCCCCTTTCAACCGGATATCTTTCACGGCCATGACTGGCAGACGGGGTTGATCGCGGCCTATTTGCATTTCCGCCGAACCTGGGATCCTTTTTGGGCCCACACGGCCAGTATCTTCACCATCCACAATATCGCGTATCAGGGGATGTTTGATCCGGACCTCATACCCCTGGCCGGTCTACCCTGGGAGGCCTATAGCCCTGCCGGGCTGGAATTCTGGGGTTCGGTTAACCTCTTGAAGTCCGGGATCGTCTACAGCCAGATCATCAATACCGTGAGCCGGAAATACAGCCAGGAAATCCAAACCGAGGAATACGGCTCTGGCTTGGAAGGGATCCTTTCGTATCGTCGGAATGACCTTTTCGGCATCGTCAATGGTGTGGATTATGAGGACTGGAACCCCAAAACAGACCCCCTAATTGCGGCCCCTTACGACGTGAACGACCTTACCGGAAAAATGGCCTGCAAGATTGACCTGCTGAAACAATTCAACCTGCTTGAGGATCGACAGGCCTATCCGATTGTAGGGGTTATTTCCCGTCTGGCCGATCAGAAAGGGTTCGACCTGCTGGCCGCGGTTATGGATAAGCTGATTGGGCAGGATGTGACCCTGGTGATTTTGGGGACCGGAGAGGAGAAATACCATCAACTCTTCTCGGAATTGGCGGCAAAGAATCCTCAAAAAATCGGTCTGCGATTAGCCTACGACAATACGCTGGCCCACAAAATCGAGGCCGGCAGCGACATGTTCCTCATGCCTTCCCGTTACGAACCCTGTGGGTTGAATCAAATTTACAGCCTGAAATACGGAACCATTCCCATTGTGCGGGCTACCGGCGGACTGGACGACACCATCCAGCCTTTCAATGCCCAGGACCAGTCAGGTACCGGGTTTAGATTTCAAGAATACCGGGCCCAGGCCTTCTGGCAGTCCATTGAGGAGGCCCTGCAGACCTACAAAAATCCCAATCTCTGGCGGGTGTTGATGCGCCAGGCCATGACCCAGGATTTCTCCTGGGAGAATTCAGCCCGCGAATACCTGCGACTCTATCAACTGGCCCTGGAGCGACTGAGCGCTTAAGGAGGGATTTCTGAAAATTTTCTTCCGTTCCCGGCTGTGGATAGGAGCGTTGATCCTGATCCTGGTTTACGGTCCGGGAGCCGGCCTTTCTCCGGCCGGGCCCCCGGATAGGGATTCAGAAAACGAATCGCTCAATCTGAACCTGAGTGACGACCAGGCACAGGCCTTTCAGGAACTTCGGAACAGGTTTCGCCAGGAAATGATCCAGGTCCGAAAAAAAATGGCGCTTAAGCGATTGGAGTTGCGGACCTTGAGCGAAGAAGAGCTTCAAAGCGTCCGAGGGGAAGAAATTCGAAAAGACCTTCAGACCCTTTTCCTGAACGGCCGGGAAAGGGCCTTGGTGTATCAATCCGAAGCCCTGAAAATTCTGCGGGCGGACCAGAAAGAAAGACTTCCTGCCGGTAGTGATATGGGTTTTCGTTGCCCCTGGGGTTCTTTTATGGGGGCCGGGCCCGGCAGGGGTTTCCACAGAAACCGAAACCTATCCCCACCGCCGTCGGATAAAAACCCTATCCAGCCCTGACCAATACGGTGGCCCGGATTCGACGTCCGGAGTACCTTATACAGGGATCAATAATTTCGAAATTCGGATTTCGAGTTTAAACCAAAATATATTTTTGGTTAGGTTTCCAACAGCAGGATCCGGGCCATGAATCGACGACCTTTTCATCATGCCTACTATTTGCTTCCGGTCCTGGCGGTCCTGATCCTTCTTCTTTTGATCAACGGTTACTTTGAAATTCAGAGGACCCGCGCCCAGTTGTTCAATCTCCTGGAGACGGAAGGACAACTGCTCATCCGGGGGATCGAAACCAATGCGGCCAATCTGATCCAGCGTTTTCTGGACGCCGGCCGCCGGTCGGCATCCACGGACCTCCAGGAGACCCTGGAGACGGAACCGTTGCTGGGCCTGGAGGATATTATGATCGAGCGGCTGGTCGATCTGGGCCTGCGATTGGATCAGGAGGCGGCTAAGAAACCCGGAGACCCTGAACAGCACAGCCGGTTGATAGCCAAAACCGGATTGACTCAAATCGAATTTATGGCCCAGCCCCGGGAAGACCGGTCCGGCCTGCCGCGCGATCGGGACTTCTTGAAAAATCCGTCTTTTCAAAAGCTGCTGACCGGCCAATCCCGGCTTTTCGTCTCCCGAAAAGAGCCGGGAAGGGACAGCCCTTTTATGCTGACCCTGGCCTTGGCCCGGCGTTTTGACCAAGGATTTATTCTGATACGCGTCTCCCCGGAAGAATACCGTTTCCTGGGGGAGCAGATTATCATCCAGGGATTGATCAACGAATTTTTCGGGAAAGGAAATCTGGCCTACCTGGAAATCCTGGATTCCCGAAAACGGCTCCTGGGAGGAGCAGGGGGCGGGGCAGAGGCCAAGACGGCAGCGGTTGAATGGAAAAAAACCTGGCCGGGTAAAGAAGCCCCCTTGTCTTGGATAAAGAGAGCCGATGGCGAATTTTTAGAGTTGTCCCGGGCTTTCGCCATGGACGGGGGGTCTCCGGGGTCTATCCGACTGGGTCTGTCCCTTGAGGGAATCACTCCCCTGCTCTATCAATCCCAGAAGAATATCCTCCTCATGACCGCCGTGCTTTTGGCCTTGGGCATAGTCGGTTTTTTCATCATCTTTCAAATCCAGAATCGGCATTTCAACAAAATAAAGGAACTGGAAGAGCAGGTGCGGCTTCAGGAAGAACTGTCCGCCATGGGCCAACTGGCGGCCGGTGTGGCCCATGAAATCAAGAATCCCCTGAATGCCATCGGCCTGGTCGTGCAACGGCTTCAGAAGGAATTCCGCTGGGCGGACCCTCAAGGGCAGCAGGAATACGAACGATTTACCGGAATCGTCCGGGATGAGATCGGCCGGGTCAATAAAATCATCGAACAGTTTCTATTTGTGGCCCGGCCGTTCCAATCCGAATTTAAAGCGCAGGCCTTGGAGGAGATTCTCGATTACGTTCTGAACCTCCTGGAAGAGACGATCCAGGGCCACGGAATAAAATTGGAGAAAGACTGGCCAAAGGATCTGCCGCCCGTGATGGGAGATCGCTCCCAGTTGACGCAGGCTTTTCTGAACCTGCTCAATAATGCGGTGGAAGCCATGCCCCGGGGGGGTAGCCTGAAGGTGGTGCTAAAATCAATCCCGGGGATGAAATCCATTGAACTGCGAATCGAGGACAGCGGACCCGGGATACCGTCTGAAAATCTGAAAAAGGTCTTTGCCCATTATTTTACCACCAAGGAAAAGGGGATCGGCTTAGGATTGGCCATCACTCAAAAGATCATCCAGGGGCATAGAGGCCGCCTGGAAATAGGCAGCCTCCCAGGACAGGGGACGACAGTCGGGATTCGTCTCCCGATGGCCGAAAATAAATTAAACGCTTGACTTTTCAACTGATTAGTGTCAAAAAAAAAAGTTTTAAGTCCAACAAATAAAAGTACTTCGAAAAAATCCATGAGTAAAAGGTTGATGCTATGCTAAGAAAGATTCGCTGGAAATTCACCCTCATCGCCGTTCTCCTGGCCCTATCCATTCTTATTCTTTTGCCATTGACCACCAAGAACCTCCCCCTCCTGGTGGGGAAAGGTCCTGCCCGCCGAGGGGCTGCGTTTAGGCCTCGACCTCCAGGGCGGTATGCACCTGATCCTCAAAGTGGACCTGGACAAGGCCGTCGGCAACCAACTGGACTTGGTGCAGCAGGACCTCCGGGAAACATTACGGAAGAAACAGATTCCGATCAGCAAAGGGGAGACCCGGGGATTCAACCGCATGGTCTTTATCCTGCCCAATGCGGAACAACTGACCAGCCTCCAGGGCACCCTTAAGGATGAATATCCGGGTTTCACCATCCAGTCCACCAGCCAGCAACCGGCGGGCCTCCAGGTTGAATTGGCCTTGAAGGAAAAAGAAATCAGGTCCATCCGGGAGAATGCCCTTTCCCAAAGCCTGGAGATCATCCGCAACCGGATCGATCAATTCGGGGTAACCGAACCGGTTATCGTCCGTCAAGGGGCGGATGAGATGGTGGTCCAGTTGCCGGGGGTCAAGGACCCCCAGCGGGCCCTGGATCTGATCGGGAAAACCGCCCAGTTGGAATTTAAGCTGTTGGACTCAGACAGCAAAATGGATCTGGAAGGCCTCATCGAGGAGGCGATCAAAAGCGGAAAACTCAAGAGCGGTTACACCCCGACCGATCTGAACCAGGCCCTGGCCGACCGGCTGCCCCCGGAACGGGAAGTGTTCATCCGCAAGGATGTGGAACGGGAAACCGGACGGGTGACCAAGAAACCCTTGTTGCTTTTCAGCAAGACCCTGATGACCGGCGCGGCCATCAAAACGGCTCAGGTTCAGTTCGGCGGGAATTTCAACGAACCCTACGTGAGCGTCGAGTTGAACGCCCACGGCAGCAGGACCTTTGACCAGATTACCAAGGACAATGTGGGCCGGCAATTGGCGATCATCCTGGACCAGGTGGTCCAGTCGGCGCCTGTCATTCAGGAGCGGATCTCCGGAGGCCAGGCCCAAATCACCGGGGCCTTCACTCCGGATGAAGCCGCCGATCTGGCCATCGTTCTGCGGGCCGGGGCCTTGCCGGCGCCGGTGCAGATCGTCCAGAACGTTACCGTCGGACCTTCTCTGGGCCTCGATTCCATCAATAAAGGGTTGGTTTCCGGCCTGGTGGGCACCGCGCTGGTCGTGTTGTTCATGGTGTTCTATTATCGCTTTTCCGGCCTGGTGGCCAACCTGGCCCTGCTGCTGAACGTCCTGTTCATGATGGCGGCCATGAGCCTCTTCCGGGCCACCCTGACCCTGCCGGGGATCGCCGGGATCATCCTGTCCATCGGGATGGCGGTGGATTCCAACGTTCTGATTTTCGAGCGTATGCGGGAGGAGTTTCATTCCGGCAAGCCGGTCAAGTCCGGTGTAGACGGGGGGTATGCCAAGGCTTTCTGGACCATCATCGACTCCCACGTGACTACCCTGATTACGGCTTTTGCCCTGTTTCTTTTCGGATCGGGGCCGATCAAAGGCTTTGCCGTGACCTTGAGCATCGGCGTCATCTTCAACCTTTTCACCGCCCTGTTCTGCACCAAAGTCGTCTATGATTATCTGAGCGTCAAACGCCGTCTCAAGGCCTTCCGCTTCGTGGAATTTGTCAAACCAACCCGGATCGATTTTTTTGGTGCCCGGAAATACGCCTTTATCGTCTCGGGGATCCTCGTCCTGCTCGGGCTCATCGCCTTTGTCCAGATCAACCGGGGAGAAGCCAACCTGGGGGTGGAATTCTCCGGGGGGACCATGGTCCAGTTCAAGGCGCAGCAGCCCTTCGGGTTGGACAAGGTCCGGAACTCCCTGATCCAGCGGGGCTTTAAAGACTTTGAATTGCAGCAGGTCCCCCATGAAAACATACTGATCGTCCGGGTCAAAAAATCCGAGCAGGCCGTGGGCAAGGAAGGGGATGCCATGGGCCGGGCCCTCCAGGAAGATTTTCCGGAGTTGAAGCTTGTCATGGAAAGCAAGGCCGAGATCGGGTCTTCGGTGAGCTCCGCCCTGAAGAAAGCCGCCCTGATCGCCATCGCCATCTCCCTGGTTGGAATCATCCTCTACCTGGCCTGGCGTTTCGAGTTTCGATTCGGAGTGGCGGCGGCCGTCGCCACCTTTCATGACGTCCTGGCCGTGTTGGGGATTTTTTATCTGCTCGACAAGGAAATCACCCTCCTGATCGTTACCGCCCTTTTAACCCTGGCCGGCTACTCCCTGACCGACACGGTGGTGATCTTTGACCGAATCCGGGAAACCATGGCCCGCCTGGGCCGTCGGAATTTTGGGGAGATCATCAACCTCAGCGTCAACGAGGTCCTTTCCCGTTCGGTCATCACCTCCTTTACGGTCTTCCTGGTGGTGCTGGCCCTGTACTTCCTGGGAGGCGTGGTGATCAACGACTTCGCCCTGGCGCTGTTGATCGGGGTGTTGGTCGGATCTTATTCCTCCATCTTCGTGGCCGCACCTCTCGTCTATTATTGGCCCAGCCGGAAAAGGCGGGGAAGAAGGGCTGCCGGTGAAAAAGCGGCCGTAGTCCGGGAAAAAGTGGAAGCCGAGAAGGCCGAGAAGCCGGTGACTGAAAAAGGGGAAACGCCCAATCCGGCGGAGAAGGCCAAGGGCGGAAAGAAGAAAGGGCGGAAATAGGACTGTCTGCCCGCATAAATTGATTGCCGAAGGGGAGGGTTCCGGTGAACACTCCCCTTTTTTTATAGCGGCTTCTCCGCCATCCCGTTTTTCCCGGCCCGTTGTCAAAAGGGGAATAAGTGATTACTTTAAAATATAAAGGAGAATTCATGGCGGAATCAAACCGATTGGATTTTGAACAAGGACCTATTCGACCGCCCAATGAGGCCAAAAGCCTCTTGATCCGGGTTACTCGAAACTGTTCCTGGAATCAGTGTTTGTTTTGTCCGGTATACAAAGGAAAGGAATTTTCCCGGCGCGGGGTGGAAGAAGTCAAGGAAGACATCAGGACGATCAAAAAAATTAAGGAAGATTTGGATACCCTTTCCCGGCGATTGGGTGCCGGCGGGGAAGTGAATGATCTGGTTATCGGGCACGTTTTTCATCACGCCGAATACAGCCACGCCTACCGAAACGTGGCCGCCTGGCTGTATTATCAGGAGTACAATGTCTTTCTCCAGGACGCCAACAATCTGGTGTTGGGCACGAAGGAATTGAAAGAAATCCTGGAGTTTTTGCGGCAGGAGATTGCACCGGTCAACCGCATTACCACCTATGCCCGATCCAAGACGGTGAACCGAAAATCCCTGGAGGAATTGAAGACCCTCCGTCTGGCCGGCCTGGACCGGGTCCACATCGGGCTGGAAAGCGGTTCGGATGCCGTTTTGACCCTGATGAAGAAAGGGGTTACCGCCTCCGAGCATATCGAGGCCGGACAGAAGGTCAAGGCGGCCGGGATCTCCTTATCCGAATATATCATGCCGGGGTTGGGGGGAAAAGAACTGTGGCGGGACCACGCCCTGGAGACGGCCCGGGTGTTGAATGCCATCGATCCGGATTTTATCCGGATCCGATCGCTGCGCGTCCCGTCCCGAGTGCCCCTTTACGCTCGGGTGGCCGAAGGCTCCTTCGTTCCCTTGACCGACGACGAAGCGGCTGAAGAACTTCGTCTGCTGGTCGACCACCTGGAAGGGATCTCGAGTACCGTCACTTCCGATCATATTATGAACCTTTTGGAGGACGTTTCCGGCACGCTCCCTCAGGACAAAGGCAAGCTGCTGGCGGCCATAGACGCCTACCGTTTTCTTTCGCCGGAAGATAAATTGATTTACCGCTTCGGGCGGCGGGGAGGCGCCTACCGCTCGGTGAAAGATATGAAGGACCTGGTGCTGCGCCACAAAATTGAAAGGGCCGTGGAAGAGGTCCGGACCAACCATCCGGAGGGGGTGGACGCTTTTTTGAACGAACTGGTGGATCAAAGCGTTTAAGGAAAAAACCTTTGACTTTTCTTTTCCGCTCACGTAACCTGCCGAAAAACTGAAACCTCCGGTTTTTTTCGGCTTCAGCCGGGAAAGACCCGGGCAAACCGGATTAAACTTTCTAGGGGGAGGATGGCGGATGAAAACAAATTATCGCCGGCAATACTTGAAGTTCTGGTTGGATTACCTGAAGGGAAAAAATGAAATAGATACCAAAGCGCTGGCGCTTTTTATGGAGAAAAAAATGAAAGGGGGCTATCTGCCGCCCACCTTGAAACGGTATAATTCTACCCTGCTGGCCAATCTCCTTGGGAACGGCTATATTGAGGGCAAAAAAGGGAAGACCTTTGTCGGCCAGGTCCTGCCTATCGTTAAAGAGATCACCCTGCCCGTTTTGGACCAATGTTTAACCCGGGATTTCGGCAAGGTGCAGATTACGGAAAGCGGGCCGGCCCAACCCGAAACGCCTGCGCCGGCGGAAAAGGTTAAAAAACCGATATCCAAAAAGAAAGTCACGGTTAAGAAAAAAGCAGCCCGAAAGGCATCGGGACGAAAACCGGGACCGGCTGAAAAGAAGAGTTTGAAAAAGAGCGTCAAAAAGGCGGCGGCCCATCTTCCGGTCCGGCAAGGCAAGAAGAACGACTTGTTGGAAATGGGCCGGAGTTCCTTTTTGTATGTTCAACAGTTGAATCAGCAGGTGGAAGAATTAGAAAGACAGGTCGCCGGCTACGAGCGGATTTTCCAAAATCTGCGGCAATTATTCGGCCAGGAAATGGATGAAATGGAAGAATGGATATTGAAGGTTCTCCAATAAGTCGAAGAATCTGATTTGTTAAAATGAAGGGCGCCGGGAGAATCTTTCCGGCGCCTTTTTTCGGAGGAAGATCAATCATGACAATGGTAACGCCGGAGTATATGCGAGAGAAAGCCATGGACCTTTTTGCCCGGGACTTCTACTGAGCCCAGGCCATCCTGACCGTGGGTCTGGAAATGATCGGCGAAGAGGAAAGAGACGCGGCCCTCCGGGCCATGGCCGGCTTGACCGGCGGCTGCTATCGAGGAGATCTCTGCGGGGCCATTGCCGGAGCGACCCAGGTCGTGGGCTGTCTTTTCGGACGGGCCAGCCTGGAGGAAATGGAGGACGGTCGGCTGACCGCCACGGTCAGGAAAGTTTACGACCGGTTGAAAGAGAAGGCGGATGAAAAATACGGAGGCACCAGTTGCCGGACCATATCGAACTGCAACTGGTATGACCCGGAAGATTTGAAAGCCCGTCGGGTGGACGGCCGACGCGATGAGTGTACCCGTTTCGTGGGGGAGTGCGCCCGGGTTGTGGGAGAGGTGCTGCTTGAAGTGGTAGGCGAGGAGGAGTTGAAAATACTGCAGGGAGTGGAGTGAGGTGAAAAGAAGAGGGAAGAAGGAAGAGGGAAGATAGGAGAAAAAAATCTCCCGCCGAAAATCAAATCATGAGACTGATAATAATCTAGAGGCCGGAGGAAAATTATTCCTCTACGACCAAGTCCAGGACTTTTTTAGTTCGAATGTCCGTCAGGCCTTTGTCAGTCAGCCGGATAAAAGGCAGGCCGGTAAAACAAAAGGTTTGCAGGGTCAGGAAAGGGCGTTCCAGGTCGGAGCCCAATGTTCGGAAGGCCTGCTCCACGTCTTCGATCTGCCGCTGCAAGGCGGGCAGGGGCTCCTCGGAAATCAGTCCCATGATCGGAAGCGGCATCTCGGCCACCACCTGTTCCCCGGCTACCACCACCAAGCCGCCGGCTAAATCCAACAGGCGGTTCACCGCCAGGGCCATTTCCCGGTCGCTGACCCCGATCACCAGGAGGTTGTTGGCGTCCCAACCCAGACTGGTGGCCACCGCCCCCTTTTTCAGGCCGATCCCCTGGGCAAAACCCAGCGCCGGACGGGGGAGGGCAGCAAACCGCTGAAAGACCGCCATCTTCAACACATCCTGTCGGGGATCCGCTTCCAAAAACCCTTTTTGACTTACCAGCCGGGCGCTGGACTCCCGGGTGATGGTGGGGCCCATGGCTTTGACGACCCGGACGGTAGTTTCCGGGTGTGAGGCCGGCAGCGCCAATATCCCCGGCTCGATCCGGGGAAGGGAAAAAGATCGGCGGGCCTCGGGCGGGTAGATAAAGGTGCCCGGAGAAAGCAGCGGCCGCCCTTGGTCCACTGCCAGTCGGCCCCCCACCCACACCCGGCGGCATTCAAAGTCGCGCAGGTCATCCACCAGCACCAGATCGGCTATCTTTCCCGGGGCCACCCCGCCCAGGTCCCGCAGGCCGTAATAGTCGGCCACGTTTCGGGTGACCATTTGCACCGCCTCCAGGGGATCTACCCCCAATTCCACGGCCCGGGCCAGCAGGGCATTCATTCCCCGTCCCTGCACCAGATCGGCCGGGTCAAACAGATCCGAGACGATCATCATCCGGTGCAGGTCAACCCCTTGCCGGGCAATCGGCGCAATCGCCTGAAATTCCCGGCGGACAAACCCTTCCCGGATCATGACCGCCAGACCCAGTCGGAGCCGCTCCAAGGCCTCATCCAGGGTTGTCGCCTCATGACAGGAGGTCGTTCCGGCGGCCGTATAAGCCATCAGGTTTTTCTCCCTCGCCCCGGCGGCATGGCCCTCCCGGGTTTTATTAAGGCGGTGAGCCTGGGCATAACCGGACATGACCCGGGGATCCAGACCGGTTACCCGCGGCCAATAGGCCTCACCAACCCCCAGGACCAGGGGCTTTTTTAAGATCCGGCGGAATGCCTCCCGGGACAACCCCTGGCTGGTTTCCAGTTCGGGGTAGGGAGGGGTCAGGGCCGGGGCTAAAAAGAAAATCCGCAGGGGTTGGCGGCCGGCTTCTTCCATGAACCAATCCACTCCGGCCTTTCCCAGAACATTGGCGATCATGGCCATTTCCGTTATGGCCGTGGTATTACCCGTGGCCAAGGCATAAGGGGAATAGGCCCCGCAGGTAAAGATGCTGTCTAAGTGGGTATGGGCGTCGATAAATCCCGGAAGGAGGTATTTCCCTTGCCCGGACACTACCCGTGTTTTGGGTCCGATAAGAGGATCGGGTTCGGGTCCCACATAGGCGATGCGGTCTTGGGAGAGTCCGACCGAGAACGAAGGGTGGATCTCCCGGGAATACACATTGACCAATTGGATGTTTTCGATGACCACATCGGCCTTTTTTCGGCCCTGGGCCGTTAATACCAATTCTCTTACACGACGGGCATTCATTCAGACCATTCCTTAAGTTTTTGTTTTGATCATTTGGATTTTGGACCTTCGTGCTTGTTTCGGCCTGCGACGAGACCTGTCGGCGAGCTCAGGTCGAGCCGCTCAGCCGAGTCGATTTCGTGCTTCGAATTTCGAATTTATTAGGTAAGCAAATAGATGCGCTGGATCTATAATATTTGGAAGTCCTCGGGGGCCGTTGTCAGGGGCTCAAGACCTTGTTGGGTCAGGAGGAAGGTATTCTCAATCCCGATCAGTCCCACCCCCGGCAAAACGACCTTGGGCTCAAAGGCAAAAACCATGTTTTCCAGTAAAGGCCAATTGAATTTGGGGGCCAGCAAGGGCAGTTCATCCAATTCCAGACCGACCCCGTGTCCTACATAGGCGGCTCGGGCGGTGCCGGGGCCCATAAAATAGTCCCGGTATCCCAATCGGGCGGCGGCTTCCAGAGCCCAATGGTAGACTTGTTCCCCGGTGATTCCCGGAAAGGTTCTATCCTTAATGAATTTCTGGACTTCCAGCATGGCCTGGTAGGCTTCCAGGACGGCCGTCGGCGGGTCCCCTATAGAAAACATGCGGGTTTGATCGACAATATACCCATTAAAACAGCCGCAGTAATCGATACTGATCGGTTCCTGGGGACGCAGGATCTTGAATCCCGCCCCCTGACTGAAAGCCGGTCCGGTCCCCAAGCCTCCGGAAGGGGAATCAATGTATGAAGCCCGGGTACCTTCTATACCGGAAAGGATATGGCCGTAAAATACTTCCTGGTTGAATCCCCGGGTTCGAATGAAGCCCTGATGCCCCCGATCCCGAAGGAAAGATTCCAGGCGGCCGGCTAATTCCAGTTCAGTCAGACGAGGCTTTAAGAGGGAAGGCACGGCCTGTACCAAGTCGGCGGTCATCTTCGCCGCCTTTCTCAGGTTATCAATCTCCCAGGAGGATTTGGTCATCCGGCAGCGGCGGAGTTGGATGCTTAGGTCCAACAGACGGACCGCCGGGAATAGGGTTTCGATCTGCAGGTAGGTCTGGGCCGGTAAGATATCCAGTTCCAATCCGAGGGTCTGGAAAGAGGGAAGGTCCATTTCCAGGAGGGTGGCCGGAAGGTCCCGCAGGGAAGTCAGGGGTACAATTTTCTCCAGGGAGGATTCCTCCCGGGCCCGATCAATATTTTTTCGGACAAACAGGATTGGTTCTTCCTGAGGCTGGAGAAAAAGGACCCCCGGCTGCATGGTCCCGGAGAAATAGAAGCGATCCATGTTCTGGAACAGAAGGGCCCCCTCGAACCCGTCCTGGACCATCATTTCCTGAATACCTTGCAGGCGATGTTCAATCTCGAAGGCCGGCACATAAAGGCCGGGTGGGCTAGATTCGTAGGCCATAGTCATGAATTATGGAAGAGCCTTTCCGACTTGTCAATGCCTTTCGGTTCACCCGGGAACAAATTGCCGGGAACAAATTGATTGACAAGTTCCGGGAATGATAATAACAATCATTCGATCAGTTCCACTTCCGGCCGGCTTTCACTCAATACTCATTACTCCGCAAGGACGCGATGAAACTAAGAACCAAAGCCTCCCTCTTTTTGTCAATCCTCCTGGCCGCAATTTTTTTAGGACAGGCCGTATATTTTTACTATTTTCTAGAGAAGGCCCTGCTGAGCCAGGCCCATCATCGGCAGGAAGAAATTGTTAAACTTCTGGGTGACCGTCTCGACGCCGGGATTCGAAGCGCCCAAAACGATCTGTTGAGTATGGCCGCTCACCTGGATTTCCAGTGGCTCAAGGAAAAGAATTCCGGCCGGCTCGAATCGTATCTGCATTCGGCCCTCAATTTTAATTCGGATTTTGACAACGGGTATTTTATCCTTGACGCGCAGGGCCGGGGATTGGCGGACTACCCGGCCGGAGAGGATTTTCGGGGACAGGATTTTTCCTTCCGCGAATATTTTCAAAAGACCCGGCATGAAAAACGTCCGGTGATTTCCAAGACCTATGTATCCAGGCGCACCGGCGCGCCGGTGATCACCTTTACCGCCCCCCTCAGGAGTTATGACGGGAATTTTTTCGGACTCATGGCCGGTTCTATGAATTTGCTGCGGGATAACATGTTCGGTATATTCAAGGGGAACCGTATCGGCCAAACCGGAAAAATTCTGATTTACGATTCGAAGGGGCAACTGATTTTTCACCCCGACCCGGGAATAATCCTGAATCAAGCCCGGCTGGCTGAATACCGAATCATTTCCGGACCGTTCCTCCAGAAGGGCAAAGGCACGATTCACCGCGCCAGCCGAGAGTGGAACGAGGTCTGTATTTCTTTTTACCGCATGGCCAGCACGGACTGGATCGTGGCCCTCCAGACCGAATCCCGGGAGATTTTAGCTCCCTTGGAGGCCTTGCGAAAGGAGGTGGCCCTGGCCCTGCTGCTGGCCCTGGCCGCCGCGATCGGGTTGGGGATCTGGGGCATGGGGATTTTGGTGAGACCTATTCAAGCCCTCAGCCGGAGTATCAAACAATTCAAAGGGGAAATCTGGGAGGAGCCCCCCGGCCTGCTGAACCGATCCGATGAAATGGGGGAATTGGGCCAGGATTTTAAGGAAATGAGTATCAAGAGGCGCCGAATCGAAAAAGACCTCCAGGAAAAGAAGGAGCAGTTGGAGTTCCATTATGCCCTCTCCGAGGAAGTCAACCGGTCCCTGGATTTGAACACCCTTTTAAATCGGGCGGTGGAAATGATCACCACAAAATCCAACGTTCCCATGATCGGCATCTTGATTATAAATGAAGAAACCCAGGAACTGGAGCACCTGGTGCGATTCGGCTACCCGGAAGACTATACCCGGAATGTCAATAAAATTCCTCTGGGCCAGGGGGCTTCCGGTCAGGCGGCCCGGACCGGGGAATCCCTGGTCATCCCGGACTACAGCCGCTATCCTCAGGCCCTCCTGGCTATACAGGAAAAGGGCGGGATCGGATCCATGGCGGTTTTCCCCTTGAAGATGCAGGACCGGGTCATCGGTATCCTGAATATCGCCGACCCGGAGCCTCAGGCCTTTTCTCCGGACACAGTCGATTTTTTTCAGCAACTGGCGCCTATTTTGGCCGGGGCCATTAATAATGCCCGGATCTACCAGCAGACCCAACATCTGAACCAGGCGCTGGTCGAGTTGAGCCGGAAGGATGGCCTGACCGGGGCCTTCAACCGCCGCTATCTGGAAGAACGGTTGAGTGAAGAGATCAACCGCTGTCGACGACATGGGGGCTATCTGGGGTTGATGATGATCGACGTGGATCATTTCAAGCAAATCAACGATACCTTCGGTCACGCCGTGGGGGATGAGGTCCTGAAAGAGGTGGCCGATTTGATTCAAAAAAGTTGTCGAAATATTGATATCGTCGGAAGGTACGGCGGGGATGAATTTCTGGTCATTTTGATTGAGACCACGGAACCCGAAGCCCTGAAGATCGCCGAGCGCATCCAGCAAAAGGCCCGGGAGGTGACGATACCGCACCATAAGCCTGTGCTCGGCCTTTCGGTCGGGGTAGCCTCCCAAAACAGCAATTATGAAGGGATTCTGAAGAAAGCCGACGATCGAATGTACGCTCAAAAACGGTTGGACCCGCTCCGTTCCTGACCGGATAGGTTAATAGTGGTTGTTAGACCTCTTGGGTGGGTGGCCAAATCCAGAGCAGCCCAGTCTGAAATCGGGACTCCGTGGCCGCCGGGTCTCGACGAAAGGGCTTTCCAAAGGTACTCCGAACTTCGAACCCGGGCCTAAATTTTCAACTTTATTCAAAGCAGGCCCAAACTCAAAGGCTCTTAATGCCTCCCAGGCCGGCCCTGCCTCCGAGAAGATTTGAAAACACGGGGGCCGGGTCAGAACCTAAGAGGAAATATGGAAAACCCTTTCGTCGAGACCCGGCGGCCATACCCAACAGGCGGGAGTACCCACCCAAAAGGGTGAAGCATAAATAAAATAGAAGAGGTGTTATCATGAAGCTGAATTTTATTCAGGCCCGCGACCTGCCGGATGCCTGGTTCCAATCCGTATACGAGATCCTGGAGCAAGGCCGGGAATACGTGATCGACCGGGGAAGCTGCGAAGGACAAAAAAGATTGGAATTCGACTATCTGACCGTCCAGATCAAGCACCCGGGGACTCGACCGTTGATTCCCGACATCCCTCCGAATCTGGGGATCCCCAACCCCGTGGCCGAGGGCTATGTGGAACAATACCTGCCCTATTTAATGACGGCCGTCAAACAGGATAATGAGGATTATACCTACGGACAATACTTAGAGCCCCAGATTCAGGAAGTCATCCGTATGTATAAACAGGACGGTTATGGGACCAACCAGGCCTATATGACCGTGGGAGATCCCCAGGCCATCTATCTAAAGGACCCTCCCTGCCTCCGGGGGATCGACACCCGCATCCGTGACGGGCAGCTCCATTTTTTTATTTACTTCCGATCTTGGGACCTCTGGAACGGCTTCCCGGCCAACCTGGCCGCCATTCAATTGTTGAAGGAATACATGGCCCAGGAGATCGGGGTGGAGGACGGCCAGATTATCGCCGCCAGCAAGGGCCTCCACCTGTATGATTATGTCTGGGAATTGGCTAAACTGCGCACCCTAAAAAAATAAATTGGAGAAAATTCGGTTAAACAGATTTCTGAGAATTTATCTCGCACAGTCAGGTAACGGCATTTATAAATTCGAAATCCGAAGCACGAAATTCGAAACAAAAAACGATGATGGACTCGCAAAAAGTCCCTAACTGTCATCCTGAGCCCTTCGCCTCCCGTCATCCTGAGCGAAGCGAAGGATCTCGGTTGTCGGCTCAGGGTAAACTCTGCGAAGGATCTCGGTTGTCGGCTCAGGGTAAACTCTGCGAAGGATCTCGCTTTTCGGCTCAGGGTAAACTCCGTGAAGAATCTCAGAACTAGCTGAAAATACGAGATTCTTCGCATTAGCTCAGAATGACAAACTCTTACTGACGGACTTTTTGCGAGACCATCAACATTGATTTTTTCTGCTAATAGACCGCTGCGGCTATGGGAGAGGGTTGTTTTGAATTTTGGATTTCGGTCATTTGGATTTGTTTCGGATTTCGGATTTCGAGTTTCGAATTTTCCCCTAAAAGGACGTTTCTTTCAATTCGCCGGGCGAGTTGCTCCATGTCCTCCCCCGGAGTAATCATTATCGGCGGGGGCGCTTCGGGGTTGATGGCCGCCGGGCGGGCAGCGGAATTGGGTGCGCGTGTTCTCCTGCTGGAAAAGATGCCCCGTCTGGGTTTAAAGTTGGGACTCACCGGGAAAGGAAGGGGAAACCTGACCAACCAGGGAGATATCCAGACCTTCATTCAAAGTTATTCTCCGGATGGAAAATTCCTGCGCAATTGTTTCGCCCGATTTTTCAATCAGGACCTGATGGCGTTTTTTGAAACCCTGGGGGTCCCGTTGACCGTGGAACGGGGCGGGAGGGTCTTCCCAATCTCCGACCGGGCACTGGACCTGGTTTCCGCACTGCTTCGTTACGGGCATCAGGGCCGGGTCATGATCTCCAAGGAACACCCGGTGGAAAATATCGAGATAGCGGACGGAGCGGTTAAGGGGGTTCGGTCCCACGGACGGTTTTTTGAATCCCAAGCGGTAGTCCTGGCCACCGGAGGGGCCTCCTATCCCCAGACCGGTTCCTCCGGGGACGGCTATCGCCTGGCGATGACGCTGGGGCACACCATTATTCCCGTCAGACCCTATTTGATCCCCCTGGTCACAGGAGAAGATTGGGTTCCCGGGCTGCAGGGCTTGTCCTTAAAGAATGTCCGGGCTACCCTTTACCTGGAGGGGAAGAAAGATCAATCGGAATTCGGGGAGATGCTTTTTACTCATTTTGGCCTGTCGGGCCCGATTATCCTGACTCTGAGCGGACGGGCCGTTGATCGGCTGCCCAAAGGGAAAGTGGAAATGTCTTTGAATTTGAAACCGGCGTTAACAGCGGAACAGATCGATCTCCGGTTACAAAGGGAATTTCAAGAAAATCCCCTGAAAGGTGCCGGGTCGGTATTGAAAAATCTGCTCCCCTCACGGATGGTCCCGGTTTTTTTATTACGGGCGGATGTTCCGGCGGATAAAAAGAGCAATCAAATCACCTCCGGCGAACGGAATCGGATCAAAAGTTTATTGTCCGATTTTCGTCTTACCGTCCAGGGGCATCGTCCCCTGGACGAGGCCATTGTTACGGCCGGTGGGATTGCCCTGAAGGAAGTGGATCCACGCACGCTGGAATCAAAAAAAATAAAAAATTTATTTCTCTGCGGAGAGGTTTTGGATATTCAAGGTCGGACCGGAGGGTTTAATCTGCAGGCGGCCTTTTCCACCGGCTGGGTGGCGGGCGGCAGCGCCGCCGCTCGGATCCGAATTTGACCCGAAGGCTTCACCGATCGAAACGGACGGCCGAAAAGGGCCGCTCCCCAGGTCCCCCTCTCCCCGACGTGGGAGAGGGTTGGGGTGAGGGGGATAACTGTAGTTCAGAGCTATTGCCTCAATAAACGGTTTTGGATTGGGTGCTAACCCGTCATGAAAATATGGAACGAATTGATTTAAGAAACATGACCCGCCGGGAATTGAAGACCTGGGTGGAGGAACGGGGTCTGAAACCCTACGCGCGGAGAACAGATTTTTCAATGGATTCAGACACCCGGAATTGAATCCTTTGCCCAGATGACGAATGTGGCCAAGAAATGGCGGGAAAAATTGGAAGAGAAGGCCATTCTGAGCCGGTTGACGGCTGAAGCGATAGAAACCTCCCGGGACGGCACCCGAAAATTTTTATGGGCACTGGAAGACGGGGAACGAATCGAAAGCGTTCTGATCCCGGAGCGGGGCCATTACACCCTGTGCATCTCCTCCCAGGTGGGCTGCGCCCAGCAATGCCGTTTCTGCCATACCGGACGGATCGGCCTGCGTCGGAATTTGAGCGCGGCGGAAATCGTCAACCAGGTGCGCACGGTAAAAGGCCATCTGGCGAGCGACCCGATTCAGTTGACCAACGTGGTCCTCATGGGCATGGGGGAGCCGCTGGCCAATTTCAAGAATACGCTGCGGGCCTTGCAGATCCTGTTGGACCCTCTGGGCTTGCAGATGTCCTACCGGCACGTGACCCTGTCCACGGCCGGGTTGATTCCGGAGATGAAGATCCTGGGCGAGCAGTCCCCGGTGGGCCTGGCCGTGTCGCTGAACGCCGCCGACGACGCCACCCGCAGCTTGCTCATGCCGGTCAACCGGCGTTACCCGCTCCGGGACCTGATCGAGGCCTGCCGCTCCTATCCGCTTGCCGCGCGCCAGCGGATTACCTTCGAATATATACTCCTGGAAGGAATCAACGACTCCCTCCGGTCGGCCAAAGATCTCGCGGACCTGCTGAAGGGGGTCAAGGCCAAGATCAATCTGATCCCCTTCAATCCCCACGAAGGCTCCGAATTTCGGCCGCCCACGGAGCAGCGGCTCCTGGCCTTCCAAGAAGCCCTAATCCGCCGCCACTACACAGTCATCATCCGCCGCAGCAAAGGCAGCGACATCTCCGCCGCCTGCGGCCAGCTTCACGCCCGCTGGACCGGCGCCGAGCGCTCTTCGGTCAGCGGTTGAAGAACTGCCGGGATGGTGTGATTGGAAGAGGATATAAAGAATAAAGAATTGACCCCGACTTCCGCATAGCGCACAATTGCCAGAGAACCCTTAAAGTGAAACCGGGTAGCGAGTCGTTGAATGCAATTCCCGAAAAAGCCGGCACTGGCTCAACGCCGTATTCCCCGTAAAATGATTATGCGATCAATAGTTGCATATTGATTTACTTAGATATATAATGTTAGCATGTTGCATTAAAGTTTGGAGGAATAATTATGGCTACTGCAGTGAGAATATCTGAAGAACTTGCAGGTGAGGCAAAAAGATTTGGGCGGATTGACCATAGGTCTTTGGCTGGTCAGATTGAGCATTGGGCTCGTATGGGAAAATGTGCCGAAGAGAATCCTGATTTGCCATATTCCCTCATTAAGGAAATCCTCATCGGGCTGGATGAATTGGAAAATGGCGAGAAGACTGAGTATAGATTCGGATAGACCGTTATGAAAATTTACCAGTCAGGGTCATTTGAGAAGAAAGTAAAAAAAATGTCGAAGGCCGAAAAGGACTCGTTGGATCGAGAAATAAAGAAAATAGCGGAAGACCCCGGCATTGGGGAAGAAAAGAAAGGTGACCTGAGAGGCGTATTCGTACACAAGTTCAAAATAAAAACAACCCAGCATTTGTTTTCTTATCGAAAGATTAGCGGTGATTTGGAGCTTGTGATGATTGGCCCTCATGAGAATTACTATCGAGACTTGAAGCAATACTTGAAGATTCGATAATTATGTAACTAAATTAGGATCATAGGAAGTGATCTATGGAAGAAAGGCGCCTCTGGTTCTCCCGAAAGAAATCCTGCTTTAGACCGCTAAAACCATCCTGCCGTTTTTTTTTTCTTTTTTGGACCCGGGTTGACTTTATTTATAAATATAAGTTATATTAGTAAATTCGGGTCGCAATGATCTTTATTGTCCCGGTAGGCTGAAGAGGAAGTTTTGGAAAAAATAAAACCGGATTTTGAAAAAGGACGGGGGCTGCTGCCGGCCATCGCCCAGGATTGGCAGACCGGTCAGGTCTTGATGCTGGCCTTTATGAATGCCACAGCCTGGGAAAAGACCCTGGAGACCCGAAAGGCCCATTACTGGAGCAGGAGCCGGAATGAGCTCTGGCTGAAAGGCGGCACCTCCGGTCATGTTCAGGATGTTAAAGAGATCTGGATCGATTGCGACAACGACACCATTTTGCTTAAAGTGGAACAATTAGGGGGCGGGGCCTGCCACACCGGATACCGGAGCTGTTTTTTTCAGCGGGTGCAGTCCGACGGCAGCTTGGAAGTGCGGGGGGAGAAGGCCTTTGATCCCGGGGAGGTTTATAAGAAGTGAAGCCGTTGTTAAAATTAGGTATTCCCAAAGGGAGTCTCCAGGAGGCGACCATCAAGCTGTTCCGGAAGTCCGGCTGGAAGATCGACGTGAACAGCCGGAATTATTTCCCGGAAATAGACGACGAGGAGATTCAATGCTCCATTTGCCGCGCCCAGGAGATGTCCCGGTACGTGGAGAGCGGGACCTTGGACGTTGGCTTGACCGGGAGGGATTGGACCCTGGAAAACAATTCCAAGGTCAAAATGGTGGCCGACCTGGTCTATTCCAAGGTCAGCCAGCGTCCGGCCCGCTGGGTGCTGGCGGTGGCCAAGGACTCTAAATTCAAAAAACCGGAAGACCTCCGAGGAAAAAAAATCGCCACGGAACTGGTCAACTTCACCCGCCGTTACTTTGCCGAGCGCCAAATCCCGGTGCGGGTGGAATTTTCCTGGGGGGCCACGGAGGCCAAGATCGCCTCGGGATTGGCCGACGCCGTGGTGGAGGTGACTGAAACCGGGAGCACCATTCATGCCCACGGGTTGAAGATCATCGAGGAATTGATGCAATCCAACACCCAGGTGATTGCCAACCGGGAGTCCTGGAAGGATCCCTGGAAAAAGGAAAAAGTCAAACAGGTGGTCCAACTGCTTCAAGGGGCCATGCGGGCCGAGAAGATGGTGGGCATCAAGATGAATGTCCCCCAAGAAAAACTAAAAGAGGTGGTTCAACAACTGCCCAGTTTGAACGCTCCCACCGTAGCCAATTTATACCAGTCCGACTGGTTTTCCGTGGAAACGGTGGTCGAGGAAGCGCGGGTTCGGGAATTGATCCCGGTGCTGATCAAAAAAGGGGCCCAGGGGATCATCGAGTATCCCCTGAACAAAGTGATTTGATAGAGGAAGGAAACGATGCCTAAATCAATAAAGGGAATCCATAGGGGCCGGTCCGGCTGGATGCTGTTGTTTCTGATCGGAGTGCTGTGCTGGGGCTGTCAGACCTCTCCGCAGCAAAAAGAAACCGCCTTGAGCCACATGCGTCTGGGGGATTCCCTGCTTCAGGAAGGCAAGCCCGCTCAGGCCCTGGGGGAGCTGTTAAAAGCTCAGGAATTGGATCCGGATGACCCCCAGATCCATAACGTCCTGGGGGTGGTCTACTTGGAGAAGGGGATGACGGCTCAGGCCGCCGAACAATTTCAGAAAGCCCTGGCCCTGGATCCTAAATATGTCGAGGTCCGTAACAACCTGGGGATCGCCTATTTGAGGGCCGGAAAAACCCAGGAGGCTATCCGGGAGTTCACCCTGGCGGTCGAAAGCCCGGTTTACACCACGCCGCAATTTGCCTATTACAATTTAGGGCAGGCCTACCTGGAGCTTAAGGATTATGAAAAGGCCCGGGCCAATTTTAACGAGTCCCTTAAACTATCTCCTCAGTACAGTCTGAGTTATTATGGATTAGGTCTGACCTGGAAAGCGGTGGAGAACTGGGAGCAGGCGGCTGAGGCCTTTAAAAAGACCATCGAATATGCCCCCCGATTTGCGCAGGCCCACTTTGAACTGGGGGAGGTCCTGGTCCGTTTGAATGAAAGATCGCTGGCCCGATTGGCCTTCCAGGAAGTGATCCAACTGGTTCCCGATTCGGAACTGGCCAGGAAAGCCAAAGAGAAGTTAAAGGAGCTAAAGTGAGCTTAAAGAGTGCCGCCCCCGATCCGGTTTCCCTGCGGGCCCGGGAAATCACGCCTTTTATCGTCATGGATGTCCTGGAAGCCGCCCAAGCCCTGGAAAGGTCGGGCGAACAGATCGTTCACCTGGAAGTGGGAGAACCGGATTTCGATACCCCGGAGTGTATCAAGGAAGCCGGTATCCGGGCGATCAGGGAAGGAAAGACCCATTACACCCACAGCCTGGGGTTGCTGGAATTGCGGGAGGCCATCTGCGCCCATTACCAGCAACGCTACCGGGTGGAACTGTCGCCGGAGCAAGTGATCGTGACTTCCGGCACTTCCCCGGCCATGTTCATGGTCTTTTCGGCCCTGCTGGAACCGGGGGAGGAAGTGATTGTCTCCAACCCCCATTATGCCTGTTATCCCAATTTCATCCGTTTTGCCCAAGGGCAGCCGATCCTGGTCCCGGTCCGGGAGGAAGAAGGGTTTCAGTTTTATCCCGAAGAGGTGAAAAGACGGATCGGACCAAGGACCAAGGGGATCTTTATTAACTCCCCGGCCAACCCTACCGGCACCCTGCTTTCCGCCTCCCGGATGGAGGAATTGGCCCGGTTCTCTCCCGTCATCATCTCCGATGAAATCTATCACGGTCTGGTCTACGAAGGGCAGGAGCATTCCATCCTGGAGTTTACCGACCGGGCCTTCGTACTCAACGGGTTTTCCAAGCTCTACGCCATGACCGGTTGGCGGTTGGGTTACCTGATTGCCCCCAAGGCTTTCGTGCGGCCGCTCCAGAAGATCCATCAAAACTTTTTTATCTCGGCCAACGCCATGGCGCAGTGGGCCGGGATCGCCGCCCTGACCCAGGCCCAGGCGGATGTGGCCCGAATGCGGGAGACCTATGATGTCCGCCGAAAGTTCATGATCCGAAGGCTGAAGGAAATCGGCTTTGGCCTGGCGGTGGAACCTACCGGCGCTTTTTATGTCCTGGCCAACGCCAGGAAGTTCCAGGCGGATTCCTATCGCCTGGCCTTCGATATCCTGCATAAAGCCAAGGTGGGGGTGTCCCCGGGGATCGATTTCGGGTCGGGCGGAGAAGGCTACCTCCGTTTTACCTACGCCAATTCCCTGGAGCAAATCGAAGAAGGGCTTCGACGTCTGGCCGTCTATGTCGGCGAAAAGCGTTACTTGGAGCTTTCATGATCATCCGTTCGGCGGTTTTTCTCAAAAGCGGATTAAAACCGGGGGATTTTCCCCTTCTTCCCCATCCGGAAATTGCCTTTGCCGGACGTTCCAATGTGGGCAAATCCTCCTTGATCAATACCTTGCTGGGTCGAAAACATTTGGTCCGAACCAGCCGGACCCCCGGTCAGACCCAGACCTTGAATTTTTTCCTGATCAATGAAGACCTGGTGTTCGTGGATTTGCCGGGCTATGGGTATTCCCAGGCCTCCAAGGCCGTCATCCGGACCTATCAGCAGGCCATGATGGATTACCTGCAATTCCGCCCCAGCCTGATTCTTCTGGTGTTATTGCTGGATATCCGCCGCTCCCCCAGCGAAGAAGACCAGTTTTTTTTTCAGTTGGCCAAAAAATTAGGGATCGGTCCCCTGGTGGTGCTCACCAAAGCGGATAAGGTCAGTCGGGGAAAATGGGGAGAGGCCGCTAAGGAAATAAGTCGACATATGGATTGGGGGGGACAGGCGGCGCTTCTTTTTTCCACCCGAAGCCAACAGGGGCAGCAGGAATTATGGCAGGCGCTAACCGAACGGATCGAAAGCGGGCAGGGCCGGGATCCGCAAAACCAGCCCTAAAAGCATGAAAATAACAATGAACACCGCTGGCTGGCGTTTTTCGTCATGCCGGACTCGATCCGGCATCCAGGGCATTTATAGCTTGATCGGCCCTGGATTCCGGCCATTCGACAAAGCTCATGGCCCTGAGTAAGCCGAAGGGCTTTCGCCGGAATAACGACCCGTTGGCTAACCCAATATTTTTCAGGCTTCGCAGGTGGCCCGCGGGGCAGGGGGGTAAGTATGAAAATAACTTCCTTGACCGGCACCGTGGCCAATAATCAATTCTTAATTATTTATTTAAAAGGAGGAAAACCCAGTCATGAAGAAGAAAATTTTTGCGGCAATGGCGTTTTGTTTTTTAACCCTCGGTCTCTTCAGTGGTTCCATCCTGGCGGCGCCGCCGGACAACTTCACCACCAAGATGGTAGTCAACGGCATGGCCATGCCCATGGCCAAAATGGGACTCAAAAGCCGGGTTCAGATGGCGATGATGCAGGATATTTATACCATCACCGACAGTGGGACCCAAAAGACCATCATGGTCAATCCCCAGTCCAAAACCTATTACGAGCAGGTTCAACAAAAGCGCAGCGAGGCCCCGTCCGTTCATGATCCGAATGTGGTCATGGAGAAAAAGAAACTGGGATCTGAAACGATAGACGGGCATCCTTGTACTAAATCGGAAATGACTTTCTATCATAAAGACACCCCCACCCAGAAATTCAAAGGGACCATCTGGGAAGCCCAGGATTTAGGGGGACTGCCGATCCGGACCGAGGTCATCGTCGAAGCCATGCAAAAGGCGGGGGGAAGCGGAAAAATGGTCAGTGAAATGAAGGAGATCAAGGTGGGCGGGGCCACGGCGTCCATGTTTGAAGTGCCCAAGGACTACAAAAAAGTAAACAGCATGCCGGAATTGATGGGTATGGGCGGCGATATGCAGAATATGATGAAGCAGATGCAGAAAGGGAAGATGCCTAAGCAATAGATTTTTACATCCATTGTTCTGAGAATTCTGATGACCGTGCAAAAAATCGACAAACCCTTCTGGCGAGTCCGTCACCTTTGGCTCCCACTGCTGACGATAGGTTTCCTTTTCTTTATCGGCTGCGCCGGGTTGGAAGGGGACCGTTCCCCTAAGGTCCCGGGCTTAATTGTGAATACCGGAACCCTGCTGGATCAGGAAAAGAGCTGGCGGGGTATGGCCTTGGGGGGGGCCTTCGGCTCGTCGATTAAAGGAAAAGTCGACGAAATCGGTCGACGGGCTGCCGAGGAGGCTATTCGAAACAAGATGCCCATGGTTTATTTGACCACCGACGGTTTCCAGCGTCTGGAGGTCCAGGTCCTGGAGGAAGATCAAAAAGATCGATGTTCCCTGATCCGGGAACGCATTTATCAGGATGGGATCTTGGCGCGGGAGGAGATCAGGAGAATATGTGAATAAATAGGCCTGGGGGCGACCGCTATAAAAAAGACCAAATCGGGTGATCCCGATTTGGTCTTTTTTATTAATTGGCCTTGGGCTACAGCGCCGCCTGGAGCAGTTCGGTAATATCCTTTATTTCCAGTTGCTCCTCTTTACCGGTGCCCTTGCGGCTGTCTTCAAAGAGGGAGATGCAGTAGGGGCAGGCGGTGGCTAAAATATCCGCCCCTTTTTCGGCGGCCTCCCTCACTTTTATATCCGAGAAGCGCTGTTCGGGCTTGGTCTCCATCCACAGGCGGCCGCCGCCCCCGCCGCAGCAGAGGCTGAGGCCTTTGTTTTGTCCGAATTCGATCAATTCCGCGCCGGGGATAGCCTGGATCAACTCCCGGGGTTGTTCGAATACTTCGTTGTGGCGGCCCAGGTAACAGGGATCGTGATAGACCACTTTTTTATTGAGGGCGTTCTTGGGAGTCAGTTTCCCTTCCTTTACCAGTTGCGTTAAGAAGAGGGAATAATGCTGGACTTCGAATTCGGCCCCCAGTTCCTTGTAATCCTGGACGAAGGTGGTGAAGCAGTGGGGCGAGGTGGTGATGATTTTTTTTACCCCTTTCCCTTGAAACAGGGCGATGTTCTTCTCGGCCAACTTGGAAAACAGGGCCTCGTCGCCGATCTTGCGGACCGATTCCCCACAGCAGGATTCCTCATTTCCGATGATTCCGAAACTCACCCCGGCAGCCTTTAAAAGCTCCACGATCGCTCGAGCGATTTTCTGGCTCCTTTGATCGTAGGCCGAGGTGCAGCAGACAAAAAGGAAATATTCCGTATCCGGCCCGAAAGTGGGTACCTCCAGCCCCTGAGTCCAGTTGATCCGCTTCTCTTTGTCTTCCGCCCAGGGATTGCCGTGGCTATGCACACTGCCCAGAATGGGGCGCAGATTTTGAGGGATGGCTCCGGTTTCGGCGATCATGGCCCGCATGGCGCGGATTACGTCGATGATCTTAACCTGCCGGGGACAATTGCGCACACAGAGGTTGCAGGTAGTGCAGGCATACAAGATTTCGTCCGACTCGAAGCCCTCCATGCCCAGTTGACCCATGCGGATCAGTTTGCGGACCACGAAAGGGGAGCCTTCCACCACGCGCCCCCAGGGGCATAATCCGGCGCACAGGCCGCACTGCATGCATTGGTTTAAGGTATCTCCACCCATGGCCGCGATAGCCTGGTTGACTTCCATAAAGGGGGTTATTGACATTGCATACTCCTTTCTTGACCCGATGGGCGTTTTTCTTATTATGTATTTAATTCAATAAGTTAAATACATCATGGTAATTTTCTGTTGCCTGTATCCTTAACATAACTTAAAAAGGTAAGTCAAGGGTTTTCCCCTGTCAAAGACCTATGCCTGAAATACAAATCGAGGAGATAAACCGTGCCGATTAAAATCGGCTTAAGCAGAGGCAACGGACGGTATGAGAACGTCCGGATCGCCCTGGAAGCCCTGGATGACGGATTTCCCCTGGGAAGCCGAATCGTCATTAAACCCAATTTTGTGTCTACCACTGTCCAGCCGGCCGCCACCCATGTGGAGGCGGTCCGGGCGGTCATTGACTTCCTGCAGGAACGGTCGAAAGCCACCATTAAGATCGCCGAAGGCGCGGCCTTGGGGAGTACCTTTGAGGGCTTCCGAAACTTCGGCTATCTGGACCTTAAGAAGGATTATTCCAACCTGGAGTTCGTGGATTTGAACCGGGATATCTTCGAGACCGTAACGCTGAAAGATAAGGCCGGCAACAGTCACCCCTTCCGCATCGCCCAGACCGTCTTGCGGAGTGACCTGCGGATTTCCGTCACCCCGCCCAAAACCCATGATACAGTGGGGGTCACTCTATCCATAAAGAATATGCTGGTCGGAAGCCTGATCCGCAGCACCCGCATTGATTCCTTATCTATTTTCTGGGGACCCTTCCATTGGTTTACTAAATGGATGCCGGGGAGAATCCGGGACCTTTTTTCCTTCGAGAACCTGACCCGGCTCTTCGGGACCCGTTTTACTGGAAGTGACAAGGTCAAACTGCATCAGGGGTATTTGAACCTGAACTTGTTCCTGTTCCAGTTGGCCGCCCTGATCCCGCCCCACCTGGCCGTTATCGACGCTTTTGAAGGGATGGAGGGCGACGGGCCGGTTCATGGCGATCCTGTTCGCCTGGACTGGGCCCTGGCCGGGTTGAATCCGCTGCTGGTCGACCGGGTAACTACTCGGCTGATGGGCTTTAATCCCGAAGACATCGGTTACCTGACCTTTCTAACCGAGGCCCTGCGGGAGACGCCCAAGGAAAAGATTTCTTTCGCGGGGGATTCCCCCCAGGGCTTAGGCCGGCCTTTTAAACCCCACCGGAATTATGTTCGCCAGCAGGCCTGGAAGAAAGAACTGGCTGAAATCGGGGACACGCGTTTAGCCTTGGGTCTGACGGGGCATAATCCGGATATTTTAGGAGGGAGCGAAGATGGAGAAGGCGATTCGGATTCGAATCGGGGACCTGTCCCTTGAGGCCCGGCTTAACGACACCAAAGTTGCCGGAATGATCTTGGATGCCCTGCCGCTAACGGCCTCCTTCAACTATTGGGGGGACGAAATCTATTTCACCATCCCGGTCGAGCAGAAGACCCTGGAGTTTCCAAAAGAGGTGGTCGAGGCCGGGGACCTGGGCTATTGGCCCGACGGCCCCTGTTTCTGTATTTTTTACGGGCCGACTCCCATCAGCACCCCGGGAAAAATTAAACCGGCCAGTCCGGTAGAGGTGATCGGCCGCGTGGAGGACTATAAAGGGTTTAAAGGGATAAAAGGAACGGAAAGAATTACCTTGGAACGGGCATGAAAAGATGGGTTCAAGAGGTCAAAGTCCAAAGGAGTTAACTTCTCTTTATCCCTTGAACCCTTGACCCCTCGAACCCTTGAATCCTGTTCTTTTAATCCAATTTAATCGAATCCTTGGTCTTTTCCCGTCGGCTGGACTCCTTTTTATTATACGTGTCCATGCAGGAATCATTTCTTCCCTTGGCCAGTGAGCAGACCAGGTAATCCGAGATTTCGATAATGCAGGCCCGGATGGCTTTGCCCGTGGGGGTTTTCTCGTATTTCCCCAGGTCGCCTGATAAGAACCCGATGCTGCCGCCCAGGCTGAACCCGCTGGACTCCGAGGTGGCCTCCACGGTCCGACTGTCCGCGATTTCCCCGGTATCGGTGTCGATTATTTTTAGATCCACGGCCATATAGGCCCTTTCCTGTTTCCCGCCGACGCGAAAACCCATGATCCCGATCCCGCCGCCGGTACCCTGGGTATTTTCCTCAAAGGCGGAGACGGTGGCGGCCACCAGATACTTGGCCCCCTTAATCTTTCCGATCTTGGCCTTGGTCTTCGGATCGATCCTCCCGGAGGCCCCCAGGTCCTGCTCCCCGATGACGGCATTGATTTCTTTTCGTTCCAGCACCTGGAAGGCCTTGGTGGAGGCCAGTTCATTTACCAGCATGTCCTGGAGATCATAGCCCATGTTCCCCCGCCACCAACCGGCATGGGTCTGGTTGGTGAACCGCAACACCCCGAGGCGGGGCTTTTCCTGGGCCTCGGCCAGACAAATAGAAAAAACGATGGTGAAAACAAACAGCAGCGCAATGACTTTCTTCATGGTACCTCCTGATTCAATAATAAGATGAATTCGATATTGTTTGAACAGATAAATAGCGCAATCCGGTTCAAAAAACAACCCTTAACCCGCTTACCTTTTTATTTTCATTCTCAAAAGGTTTCATTTTTATTATCGGGCAAACATAAAAATTTTTAAAAAAATAATTCATAAACGGGGACCGAGGCATTCTGAACCCCCGTCCCCCGTCCCCTGGTCTTTATCCGTCCTCCGTCCTCCGTCCTCTGTCCTCTGTCTTTATCCGTCCTCCGTCCTCCGTCCTCTGTCCTCTGGTCTTTATCCGTCCTCCGTCCTCCGTCCTCCGTCCTTCCGTCCTCTGGTCTTTATATCCCTTATAAAACATTCAGGAACGACTTTTTGATAAGAAAAAACTTAGGGTTGTGTTTGAATTGTATAAAATGGTATAATAAAAATTTTTATTAGTAGCCATAACAGATTAGGGTACAGGGGTGCAGTCTATGATTGCATTTTTTTTAATAATATAAAGTGCTTGTGGGAGCAGGGCTTTTGGCAATATGGCTTATGGTTTATAGAAGAGGTTTTAAGAAAAAGGTTAAAATATTCGATATTAATATGGTTATTACCGTTTACCGGAGTTTGGAGACCTAATCTAACTGCTATGGAATCTTGAGGCTGCCTATGAAAAAGACCCTTATTCCCTTTTGGCTGATAACCGCATTCCTATTCTTCACCTCCTGCTCTGCGGCGGTCAAAACGCCGGGGGCATTGAACGCCCAGTCAGACCCGGTCCGAGATTATCAGATCCAAGCGGGCGATGCCCTGGACATCAAGTTTTTCTACCATCCCGAATTGAACGAGTCGGTAGTGGTTCGGCCGGACGGCCGGATTTCACTCCAGTTGGTCCACGAGGTCCAGGCCTCGGGCCTGACCCCGGAAACGTTGAGGGAAAACCTCCGGGGAAAATACGAGTCTCAAATCAGTAAACCGGAGATCGCCGTCATCGTCCGGTCCTTCACCGCCCAGAAAGTTTACGTGGACGGGGAGGTGGCCAAGCCCGGCCTGGTCCCCCTGACCGGCCAGATGACGGTTCTCCAGTCCATCGCTTCGGCCGGGGGATTGAAAGACACGGCCCGGACCAATGAGATCATCCTCATCCGCCGGGGCACGGGAAACCGGCCGGCCTCGATGCTGGTGAACGTGGAAAAGGCGATCGACGGCAGCGACTCGGCCCAGGACCTCTCGCTGCAGCCGGCGGACATCGTCTTTGTCCCCAAGTCCCCCATCGCCAACGTCAACCTCTGGGTGGACCAGTACATCCGGAAGAATATCCCGATTCCTTTCGGGCTTTATTATAATATTTTACCGTAGCAATAAAATAGGGTTCAAGGGGTCGAGGGTTCCAGGGTTCAAGTGAAAGACCAAAAAGAATAGGGTTCAAGGGTTCGAGGGGTCAAGGGGTCGAGTGGTCAATTGATCTGCCCCCAATGTTATGTTTTTCACTCGAACCCTCGAACCCTCGAACCCTTGAACCCTGTACTTCTGCTGTTCTGATTTTTGTGTTGTTGCCGTTCACTCGAACCCTTGACCCCTCGAACCCTTGAACCCTGTAGTTTAAGGATCTCCTATGGAAACAACGAATTATCCGATTATTCAGGACTCGTCGGGCGGTAGCCTGCGCGATTTCCTGGCCGTCCTCTTCAAGAGGAAGGCCGCCATCCTGACCATCTTCCTGGCCACGGTCATCACCGTGGCCGTCGGCTCCTTCCTGATGGCCCCCACCTACGAGGCCGGGTCCAGCCTGCTGGTCAAGTTCGGGCGGGAGTTCATCTACCGCTCCGAGGTAGGGGACAAGGCCCCCATGATCTCCTTCAACCAGGAGGAGGCCATCAACTCGGAGATCAACATCCTGACCAGCCGGGACATCGTCGAGCGGGTGATCAAGACCATCGGGCTGGAGAATATCTACCCGGGGCTGGCGAAGAACCCGCCGGCCGGGACGACGCCGCTGGAGGCGGCCGTCACCGGCTTCCAGAAGAAGCTCTAGGCCGAGGGGATCAAGAAGTCCAGCGTCATCGAGGTCTCCTTTCAGCACCAGGATCCCCAGGGTGGCCGCCCGGGCGGTCAACCTGCTGGTGGACTTCTTCAAGGAGAAGCACCTGGCGGTCCACAGCGGGACCCAATCGACCTTTCTGGAAAGCCAGGCCGACCTGTACGACCAGGAGCTGAAGAACTCGGAGAACCGCCTGGAGGCCTTCAAGCAGAAGAACCGGGTCTTCTCCCTGGACGAGCAGCGGAGTCTGCTGCTGCGGCAGCGCACGGAGCTGGACACCTCGCTAAAGAGCACCCGGAACCGGATGGATGAAATGGGTAAAAAGCTGTCTTCCCTGCGGGGGCAGATGAAGGGCCTCCTGGCCGACAAAAACCGCTTTACCCAGACCGAGCGGGACAAGATCATCGTCGAGGCCCGGGCCAAGCTGCTTACCCTGCAGTTGAGCGAGCAGGACCTCTCCTCCAAGTACCCGGATAATCAACCGACTGCTGGTCAACGTGCGCAAGGAGATACAGATCATCAGGGATTTCCTCAAGGAGCAGGAAGAGGCCATCGGCGGCAAAGTGAAGACCGCGAACCCGGTTTACCAGGAGGCGGAAAAGGAGGCGATGAAGGCCGAGGCCGAGGAGGCCTCCCTGCGGGCCAAGGCCGCCACCCTGCAGGCGCAGCTCGGCCAGTTGGATGGCGAGATCAAGACCCTGGACCTCCGGGAAAAGGAACTCCAGGGGCTGAAGCGGGAGGTCACCACCAACGACAAGAACTTTCGGACCTACCAGGACAAGAAGGAGGAGGCCCGCATCTCCGACGAGATGAACCGCCAGAAGCTGGCCAACATCAGCGTCATCCAGGCCGCCGTGGTCCCCTCCAAGCCCATCAAGCCCAAAAAGGCCCTGAATATCCTGCTGAGCATCATCCTGGGGGCCGTCTCCGGCCTGGGGTTCGCCTTCCTCTCCGAATACACCAGCCAGCGCTTCACCTCCCCGGACAGCGTGGAACAGCGCCTCGGGCTGCCGGTGCTGGTGACGATACCGCTTAAAGAGTAGGTTAGGGTGAGGGTTCAAGGGTTCAGGTGACGGATGACAGAGGACAGGATCGAGGATTCAAAAGACAGGTGACAGATGAGGAAGACAGGATCCGAGGGAACAAAGACTCAAGGGATCGAGCGGAACGGAAAACAACAAGATGACAGATGACAGATGATGGGATGACGGAACAGATCAAAAGCTTTCGGGATTTGCGGGTTTATCAAGCAGCATTTGAGTTGCAGCAAGAGGTTTTTAGGGTTTCCAAGTCCTTTCCAAAGGAAGAAATTTCTGCTTCTCAGATCAGATCAGGGCGTTCTTCGCGGGCCATTGTCAATATCGCGAGAGGCCTGGCAAAGAAAGACCGAGTATGAGGCTCACTGTATATCAGCCTAGCGATTCGGCGACTGGAACTGGAAACCCAGTACTCTTGTCAGCCTGGATTTGAATTATCATCCGGGTCCATGCCGGATCTAGAAAAATGCCGGGAAATATCGGCCGCAGGCTGGAAAAGATGCTCAAGACATCTCATCAAACCCTTTTGTCGACAACGTTCTCCAAACGATGAGTCTTTTATCCATCCTCACGTGTCTGTTCACTCGACCTCTGTATCTGTCATCTGTCCTCTGGTTTTTTCGTTCACTCGAACCCTGATCCCTTGAATCCTTGCCTGTCATTTAAGGTTTTTATTTTGTCTCTGTTCACGTCCTCCGTCATCTGGTATTCTTCTGTCATCCTGTCCTCCGTTCCTCCTGGTCTTTATCCGTCCTCGTCCTTTACTGTGAGCTATGAACTAACCCATGTACCTTGAGTTTTACAATCTTAAGACTGAACCCTTCCAGATCACCCCCGACCCGGAATTCCTGTACCTGAGCCCCAGCCACCGGGAGGCCCTGGCGACCATCACCTATGCGGTGGAGCAGGGTAAGGGGTTCATGGCCCTGGTGGGCGAGGTGGGCCTGGGGAAGACGACCCTGTTGCAGGCCTTCCTGCAGGAGCGGCCGGGGGCCAAGGAAAAGGTCATCTATCTCTTCAATAGCCGCCTTTCCTACGCCGGGTTGCTGCGGGCCCTGGCCCGGGAGCTGGACCTGGAGCCCGTCTCCGAGGATCCCGAAGCGCTCCTGCAGGATATCTATCAGGCCCTGATCCGGGAATACTCCGGGGGGAACAACGTCATCCTCCTGATCGACGAAGCCCAGGGCCTGCGGGAGGAAACCCTGGAGGGGCTCCGGCTGATCTCCAACCTGGAGACCTCGACCGAAAAGCTGCTCCAGATCGTGCTGGTGGGCCAGCCCGAACTGGCCGCCAAGCTCAACCGCTACGAGCTGCGCCAGCTCAAGCAGCGGATCGCCGTCCAGGCCGTCCTGTCTCCGCTGACCCGGAAGGAAAGCCGGGAATACCTCCGGTTCCGGCTGGAAAAGGCCGGCGGGCGGGCGGAAGAAATTTTTACTCCCCGGGCACTGGAAAAGATCGTCCGCCGGGCCAGAGGGATTCCCCGAGCCCTCAACATCCTGGCCGACAACGCCTTGGTGACCGGGTTCGGGTACCAGCAGAAACCCGTCACCGTCAAAGTGGTCCGGGAAGTCATCGCCGACCTGGGGGCCGGGGGCGGCCGTTTTTCAGCCGCTTCGTCCCGGCGGCCTCCCTGGCCTCCCTGCTGCTGTGCTGGGGGTCTGGGGGTGTCGGTCTACATTATCACCCTCCCGTTTCCGGGTCGAAGGTCTCCGTTACCCTGCCAAAGGCGGACCAGGCCCGCAGCCGCAAGGCCGTCAAAGGGATTGACAAAGGGAAAATCCCCATCCCAGGCCGGCCATGGCGAGGAACCCGGCAGGCCGCCGAGAAAGAGCGACGCCGGAACAAGAGCCGGCGCCCCCGTAAACAGAAAGCGGAGGTCCCCCGGCCCCGGAACACGACCGGCCGCCGCCAAAGAGCGACCCGAGCCGGGTTCCCCTTCACCCGGAAGGTCCGGGCAGGCGAAAACCTCTACCGCATGATCCTGGAGGTCTACGGCGTCAGCAACCCGGAATTGTGGGACTTGGTCCGGAAGCACAACCCGCGGATCAAGGAGGACCTGAAGATAAGGGTGGGGCAGAAGATCATCTTCCCGGAATGGAAGAGGATGGCGAAGAATGGGGAGTAAGTACAGATGACAGAGGACAGATGACGGATGACGGATAAAGACCAGATGACAGAGGACAGATGACGGATGACGGATAAAGACCAGATGACAGAGGACAGATGACGGATAAAGATTGGGTGACTCAATGTAAAAAATAGGGGTTAAGTGAAAAACGAAAAGAAAAGAAAAAGATATCTAAAAGCAAATCGGGGATTACTGGTAAGTCAACAAAGTCAAGAATGTCCCAAAATTTGCGTTTGTTTTTTTGAGCCGCCCTCCGTCATCTGTTATCCGTCATCTGGTTTTATGTCCTCCGTCGTCTGTTATCCGTCCTCCGTCATCTGGCCTTTACACTTGACCCCTTGATCCCGTACTGAAGGTATTTTATTTTGTCGCCGTCACTTGACCCCTTGAATCTTGAACCCTTGAACCCTTATTTACGGATTAACCATGGGAAAAATCTATCAAGCCCTCCAGGAAGCCCGAAGAAACCGGAACAAACTCCAGGTCGTAGACTGGAGTCCGGGAAGCGGCCCCTGCTCCCTCCGGAAGCGGCGCCGGCCCCGCAGCGCGAAGACCCCCCGACCCTGTCGGTGTTCAAGCCGGTCCCGTGCGGCCCCGGCCGATCCCCCCGGAGGCGGCGCCGATCCCGGCGGCGGCCCCGGAGGAAACGTTCCTTCCCCTGACCCTGGAACTCAAGGCGGAGAAAGAGATGGCCACGCTGTTACCAGAACATCGAGGCCCTGGTGGGCCAGGGCCGGAACAAGATCATCCAGTTCATCGGCTCCCATCCGGGGGAGGGGACTTCCACCATAGCCCGGGACTTTGCCCGCTTCTCGGCCACCCGGCTGGGGAAAAAGGTGCTCTTCCTGGAGGGGGACCCGGCCAACCCCTCCCAGCCTTTTTCCGGCGGAGGCCGGATGGTCAGCCTGGAAGAGACGGTCCGCCGCGGGGAGGAGGTTGAAAAGGCCTTTGCCCGGTCCAAAGAAACCGGACTGGCCGTGGGCCTGGTGGCCCGGGAGGAAGGGTCCCTGATCCACTTCCTGGAATCCGAAGACCGCGCCCCGGTCTGGGAGCGCCTGAAAGCACATTACGACCTGGTGGTGATCGATTCCCCGCCCCTGTCGGCCTCCGCCGCCGGCCTGGCCTTCTGCCGCCAGGCCGACGGCGTGGTCCTGGTCCTGGAAGCCGAACGCACCCGGGGCCCGGTGGCCGAAAGGGCCAAGGAGCAGATCCAGAACAACGGGGGGAATATCCTGGGGGTGGTCTTCAATAAGCGGAAGTTTTACATCCCGAAGAGCATCTATAAAAGACTGTAGAAGAAGGGTTCAAGGATTCGAGGGTTCGAGGGGTCGAGTGAACGACAAAACAGTTCATAGCTCGCAGCACTATGGAGAAATTCCTGATCTCAGGGGCGTTTGGGCAACGGGTAAAACGCTGGAGGAATGCCGGGAAAATTTGAAGGATGTTATCGAGGGATGGATATGGTTAGCCTGAAGAAAGAACTTCCTGTTCCAATTCTTGGAACCTGATACGACCATTAATGCGACAAGGAGGGATAACCCGTAAGGAATGGGAGGAGGCCTGATTTATTGACGGTCTCAAAATAGAACCGACGATCTCCTGGTCTTCCTATCGTCATTCCCGCAACGTTATTGGGCGGGAATCCAGTCTCTGTCTGGCGCGTTTCTGGATCCCCGATAAAAACACTCGGGGATGACCTTCTGGGGATATCCAGATTATTGTGAGACATAGATAAGAACGAAGGACCAGGCGGTCCCTCAGGACGCCGGCGGACAGCCGATCTCAAGAAATCGAGTACCCGATTTCTTGAGAATTGACAGGCAGTAACCGTGTCCATCCGTGTGTCCGGCCCAGCCGGACCCGTGCCACAAAGGTCTTTTTTTTAGACACGGATTACACGGATAAATTTTCTTCAGAAACCGGCTTTTTGATTTCTGAAGCATCAGTGCCAAAAATGTCTTTCCCTATAAGATCAAAAACGAGCCCCGGATCACCGGCATTGGCAAATTTTTGCGGAAAACCAGCATCGACGAGCTCCCCCAGTTGATCAACGTCCTCAAAGGGGAGATGAGCCTGGTCGGCCCGCGCCTCTGTCCATCCGGGACTACAACGGCTTCGACCGCGACTGGCACCGCCGCCGCTTCAGCGTCAAACCGGGCATGACCTGCCTCTGGCAGGTCAACGGCCGCAGCAATGTCTCCTTCTCCGAGTGGATGAAGCTTGATATGCAATATATCGACGAATGGTCGTTCTGGTTAGACTTGAAAATTCTTCTGTTAACAATACCCGCGGCCCTAAGAGGGTCGGGAGCCGTCTAACTTCTTGATTTCTTCTGGTTTTTACACTGAGTCACCCGTTTCTTTTCCGTCCTCCGTCGTCCGTCATCTGTCATCTGTCATCCGGCCTTTCCCCGTGTGGTCGTTCTGGTTGGATCTTATTCCCGCCGCCTTAAAAGGTTCTGGTTTTTTTTTGGGGGGTTTTTTTTTTTTTTTTTTTTTTTTTTTTTTTTTTAAAAAAAAAAAAAAAAAAAAAAAAAAAAAAAAAAAAAAAAAAAAAAAAAAAAAAATTGAATGGAGTGATGTCCCCTTGGTTCTCACGTTGTCGGAAGAATCGATAACCGATAACCGCCCTTGCCGTTTAACTTGCCCTTTGATGGTTTTGATGATAATGTAGTATTAAACACTACTATTACGAATGGGGGATCGACATGAAGACCATGACTGCTGCCGAAGCCAATCGGAAATTTTCTTCTCTCCTGAAGGACGTTTCCCGTGGGGAAGAAATTTTAGTGGTCTCCCGCGGCAAAGCCGGTTGCCAAGGTTCTGCCATTCGATTCGTCCTTATCCGAACGCGAATCAGCCAGGGAAGTATTGCTGTCTCGCTTACGGAAACAAACCCCCACTGGCCGGCGCAATTGGCAACGTGATGAACTCTACGATTAGGACGTCATGCGGGTAGTGCTCGACACCAATATAGTGGCCTATGCGGAAGGAGTTGGGGATAAGGCCCGTTGTCTCAGAGCCAGAGAGGTTGTTGCCGGGCTTCCGGTCGAAAAGGTACTTATCCCGGTGCAGGTATTAGGAGAACTGTATCGGGTTCTCACGAGAAAGGCCGGAAGGACTCCTTCGGATTCGAAAAAGGCCATTCTCGGCTGGACGGATGCATTTACCACCCTGGACACCACTAAACCGGCAATGGAAAGCGCCCTGGATCTGGCGGCTGATCATGAGTTTCAAATTTGGGATGCCTTGATCCTGGCCATCTCAGCCGAGCATCGATGCCGGTTGCTGCTGAGCGAGGATCTGCAGAACGGCTTTACCTGGCGGGGTGTCACGGTAGTAAATCCTTTAAAGGAGCGGAAACACCCTCTCCTCAAGGCGGTGGCCGGGGAATGAGGAACGACTTTACGATTAGAGGGTCGATTTAGGCGCCGAATACAGCTATTCTTGGAATTAGGAAATCAATGGGATAGCGTGGCCCGACCCAATGCCGTTAACTTAAGGATAATTTCCTTGTCCACAGCGTCACCCCGGCGAAAGCCGGGGTCTAGAAAGCCTGAAAAACCTGGATTCCGGCTTTCGCCGGAATGACGGCAAGACTTGATTTCAGGCGAAACCCAGGTAGAGGATCCGTCTTTTAACCAAGAACGGAAAAACCTATGAGAACAGACAGGGAAATTAAAAAGATACTTACCTTAAAAAAACCGGAAATCTCTGCCAGGTATTCCGTAAAAGAAATTGGAATTTTTGGTTCCTATGGGGGGAGATCAAGAAGAAAGCAGTGACATTGATATCCTGGTTGAATATGAAAAACCAGTCAGTTTGATCGAATTTGTTAATTTGAAAAATTACTTAATCGACCTTCTCGAAATGGACGTCGACCTGGTGATGAAAAAGGCCTTAAAACCTAATTTAGGCCGTCAAATTTTAAGGGAAGTGGTTTATGTATAAGGGTCGGGAAGTGATCGATTATCTGGAGGATGTCCTAATGGCTATGGAGAAGGCTGAGGCCTTCACCCTCCAAATGTCTTATGCGGAATTTTTAAAAGAAGACATTCATCAAATAAAACCTGATATGGCAGATATTTTAAATAACATGAGGCAAGATAGCTTGGACCATTTGAGAACGGACGCCCCTTGACCAATTCTCCAAATGATATTCTGTCGCGTCCTTCCGTCATCCGTCCTCTCGTCATCCGTCATCAGGTCTTTATCCGTCATCCGTCCTCCGTCATCCGTCATCAGGTCTTTATCCGTCCTCCGTCCTCTGTCCTCCGTCATCAGGTCTTTATCTGTCATCCGGTCTTCAGTCAAAGGTCGCGGGATAGCAAGTTCACTGAGAAACTACGTTATATATCCCCAGAATTTGGAATAGGCTCCCGAGCCTGCGCCGGGAAAAAAAATAATATAATCTATCCCAAAAAAGAAACCTCCTGTTAAGAGAAAAAGTAAGCATCACCAAACTTCAACTCTCAAACAGGAGGTGTTCCATGAACGAAGTAGAGGATACCAGACTCAAGGAGTTTCGTCAATTCAAGAAAGAGATCCGGGGATCGAAGGACCATCTGATCGTCGGGATCGACATCGCCAAGGAAAAACACCATGCCTTCTTTGGTACGGCTCGGTACTGGGTGGGTCCATAATGCATCGGGGGGTGACAGAATGGGAGGCATGATCACAATTCGTCCAACGGGGGGTGCCCGGGCGTAAGACCCTGGCCCAGCAGCAGCGCTTGCAAACCATCCAGCAAATGGCTATCGACTCCATCGGTTGCGAAATGGGGGAAGGGGCTCAATTTGAGGCCCGGGTGATGGTGGACGGGTTGCGGCAACTCCGGGAGACGATAAAGACGACCGACGAACAGATTCGCGAGACTTGCCGGCAGTTTCCTGGAGGATGGGTATCTGCTCACCATCCCCGGCTTCGGACCGGACGTTTCGGCGGTGATGGCGCCATCGGCAATCCTTTCGTTTTCAAAACCGGAAACAGGTGCTCAAGATGGCCGGATTGGATTTGGCGCCGACCGGAGCGGGAAAACCTCGCAGGCGGCGACCCCGGTCATTTCCAAGGGGAAAAGCCGATCTGCGCTATGCCTTATACCACTAAACTTTAAAACCTGGATAAGGGATGATGGATAGCGGCGTTAATGCCGCATATCGGATACTGATAACGCTGAGGATTAAAGTTCGCGGTTGGTGGGCATTGGGGAAACCTATTGGATAACGTCTGTTCGTCAGGCGTCTGGGAGAGCTGCGTTTAAAAAATGGCCCATTTCCTATCCCATCAATATCGTTATCTTTCTCAAAATAAAATATTTCCTCTTGACAGGATGATTATAGGATGTCCCGCATTGCACTGTTATCCGTCATCTGGTCTTAACCCGTCATCTGCCATCCGTCGTCTGTCATCAGGTCTTAACCCGTCGTCTGTCGTCTGTCATCCGTCATCTGGTCTTTATCCGTCCTCTGCCACGCCAGACAGCTCAGATACTTACTGAATAGAGTGAACAAAGTCCCTTCGGTTCAAAATGGTTATCGAAAAAATAAAAAAATTAGCCTTTCTTGACAGAATTGCATAAGGTCAAGAAATGATTTGGATCATAACCGCTTATGAACCGAACTTGGAAGAATGGGAGCCTGGTTTTAAGGTCAGGAGGAAGTAATGAATTGCCCGTTATGTAAAGGGGAGATGGTTAAATCAAAAACCAATTTACCGTATGAGTTGGGCGAAGATCGCCTGCTGGTGATTAAGGATGTCCCTGCTATCTTATGCCGTCAATGTGGCGATTACTTTATCGAAATCCAAGTAGCTCGGGTAGTGGAACGGATCATTGAGGCGGCCGACAAGGACGGGGTTATGCTCGGCTTTCTAAAATACCAGGAAGCAGCTTGATTACATCAGGCCAGAGGTCCGTGCTCGCCTCCTTGAAAAATGTTGGAGATCGGCCGCTTCCACGGCACCATGATCTCTGTGGCACTGTCCTCCGTCGTCCGTCATCTGTCCTCTGTCCTCCGTCATCCGAAACCCCGCCCCCGGACCACCGGTCTCCAGAAATCGAGTCCCCGATTTCTTGAGAATTGAAAGGCCGTAACCGTGCCCATCCGTGACATCCGTGCCAAAAATAGTATTTATTGCCGTTCCCTTGAACCCTTTTTTACTTTAAGCTAACTGCTTTGCCGGGTGACCCCCAAAGTTTGACACTCCCGGAAGTAGTGCTTATTTTATATGTAAGAAAATTCCTCAAGTTCAAAAATAATATTACCGATAAGTTGTCGCCTCAGGTTCCTCTAAACCCCCGGTGAGAGGCTTGGTCTTTTCTTAACGGTATCTTCCCACGGGCAGAATGAGAACCAGGCCATCGAAGCTCTGGCCGAGGCTATTGGGGAGTACATCCAAAGCGCGATTGAGAATGATTGCATAAGACAAATCTACGATCCAGCCTATGGGAAATACTTGAAACCCTCGAACCCTCGAACCCTTTTTTTTGAACTATGACCTACGACCTATGAGCTAACCATGGTCCCCTTCCGTCGAAAAATCCTCCTCAAATCCCTCAAGCTGTTCGACCTGGCCGCCCTGGGCGGCTATTTTCTCTTTGCGACCTGGGTCACCGCGCATGAAATGAAGGGCGTCTCTTTCGAGCAGATGCTGGCCATGCGCATCAAGGTTTCGAACCTGCTGATCTTCCTGGTCTTCCTGCTGGCCTGGCACGGTATTTTCTTGTTTTTCAAGCTCTACCATTCCCGGCGCCTCACCTCCCTCCCGGAGGATATGCTGCAGATCCTCAAGGTCGTCACCTTGGGGACTTTCGTGCTCTTTGTGGCGGCGCTGGTTTTCAACATCCGACTGGTCAACGGCATCTTCCTGGTTGTTTTTTTTAGCGCCTGTACCGCTGGGACTATGGCCTCCCGGCTGGTGCTGAAAAAGGTCCTGGAGAAGATCAGGACGACGGGCCGGAACCTGCGGAACATCCTCATCGTCGGCACCAACGGTCGGGCCTTGCGTATGGTGGACAGGATCTTGAAGAAACCGGAATTCGGCTACCAGGTCATCGGTTTCGTGGACGAGGGCCGGGGCATGCCCGGTTTCGAGAAATCGGGCCACCATCTGGTGGCCGACTTCAACAGCCTGCCGGCGCTGCTTCGCACCGAAGTGATCGACGAAGTGGCGATCTGCCTGCCCATCAAGTCCTATTACCAGCAGATATCCCAGATCGTATCCAATTGCGAGAAGCAGGGTATCCTGGTCCGCTTCCTGTCGGACATCTTCAACCTGAAAATGGGCCGGATCAAACCGGAGGAGTTCGATGAAGGGGCCTTCATCACCGTTTCCACCGGCCGGATGGAGGGGTTGCCTTTGCTGGTCAAGTACCTGATGGATTTCATCGTTTCGCTGATATTGCTCGTTTTTTTAGCCCTGCCCTTTCTGTTTGTAGCCCTCCTGATTAAAATCACCTCCAGGGGGCCCGTCTTTTTTATCCAGGACCGGGTCGGGCTCCACAAGCGGGTCTTCCGGCTCTATAAATTCCGGACCATGGTGGCCGACGCGGAGGCGAAAATCGCGGCCCTGGAGGATCTGAACGAGGTGGACGGCCCGGCCTTCAAGATCAAAAACGATCCCCGGATCACCGGCATCGGAGATTCTTGCGGAAAACCAGCATCGACGAGCTGCCCCAGTTGATCAACGTGCTCAAAGGGGAGATGAGCCTGGTCGGCCCGCGCCCCCTGCCCATCCGGGACTACAACGGGTTCGACCGCGACTGGCACCGCCGCCGCTTCAGCGTCAAACCGGGCATGACCTGCCTCTGGCAGGTCAACGGCCGCAGCAATGTCTCCTTCTCCGAGTGGATGAAGCTTGATATGCAATATATCGACGAATGGTCGTTCTGGTTAGACTTGAAAATTCTTCTGTTAACAATACCCGCGGCCCTAAGAGGGTCGGGAGCCGTCTAACTTCTTGATTTCTTCTGGTTTTTACACTGAGTCACCCGTTTCTTTTCCGTCCTCCGTCGTCCGTCATCTGTCATCCGGCCTTTCCCCGTGTGGTCGTTCTGGTTGGATCTTATTCCCGCCGCCTTAAAAAGTTCTGGTGCCGTTTAACTTGCCCTTTGATGGTTTCGATGATAATGTAGTATTAAGCACTACTATTTCGATATGGGGGACAATATGAAAACCATGAGTGCGGCCGAAGCCAATCGATATTTTTCGTCTCTCTTGAAGGACGTTGCCCGGGGTGAAGAGGTTTTAGTGGTGGCCCGCGGCAAACCGGTGGCCCGGGTTTTGCCTTTCGATTCGGCGTCCTCCGAACGCGAATCGGCCCGGGCTTCTTTACTGGCTCGTTTGCGGGGGCAAACCCCCAGCGGCCGGCGCAACTGGAAACGCGAGGAACTCTACGATTAGGCCGTCATGCGGGTAACACTTGACACCAACATACTGGTCTATGCCGAGGGTGTGGGGGATAAGGCCCGCTGTCTTATGGCCAGAGAGGTCATTGCCGGGCTTCCGGTCCAAAACGTACTTATCCCGGTCCAGGTTTTAGGTGAACTGCATCGGGTTCTGACGAGGAAAGCCGGCCGGACATCCGGGGAGTCGAAGGAGGCCATTCTGGGTTGGACCGATGCCTTTGGCACCCTAGACACAACCGGACCGGCCCTGGAAAGCGCCCTGGATCTGGCGGTCGATCATGGGTTTCAGATTTGGGATGCGTTGATCCTGGCGGTCTCGGCAGAGCACCGTTGCCGGTTGCTGCTGAGTGAAGACCTGCAGCATGGCTTTACCTGGCGTGGCGTCACGGTGTTAAATCCCTTCCAGGAACGGAAGCACCCTCTGCTCAAGGCGGTGGCCGGGGAATGAGGGGCGGCTTTAGGGTCCTCCGCCCTCCGTCCTCCGCGCCTCGCCTGACCTCGCGCCCCCAGCGAATAAATTTTCTTCAGAAATCGGCCCTTTGATTTCTGAAGCATCCGTGCCGATCAAACAATTGGGCAAAAGGAGATTTTCATGATTGAAACAAAAGGATCGGCGTTGCAGCAGGCTTTGGATGCGGCTGATCATTTGCCCTTTGAGGATCAGGAAACATTGATCGAATTATTGCAGCGACGTTTTGTAGAAAAAAGAAGGGTGGAAATAGCTCGACATGGTAGAGAGGCCATCAGGGCGGTAAGAGAAGGCAGAGCCAAGTATGGGAATATTGACGATCTTAAAAAAGACCTGCTGGGAAAACCGTGAGGCAACTATCCTGGTCAACCAGTTTCCGTAAGGCCTTTAAGAAAAGGGTCGAGGGTAAGCTCAACTTGGAGGATAGGGTTTTTGAGGTTTTGGGGAGGTTAGCCGAGGACCGGAGGCTGCCTTTGGGGAATGTCCGACTCCGTCATCTGTCGTCCGTTATCCGCCATCTGTCGTCTGTCTTTTGAGTCTCCGTCATCCGTCCTCCGGTTCTCCGGGATATCATCTTGACATGTATAATTACATGTATTATAGTGTGCCATAAAATAGCACCTAGGAGTTCTTAATGGATCAGGTCAGGGTTAATTTGACATTGGAACAGGAGGTTTGGGGTAAGTTTACCCGGATGGTACCCAAACGGGATAAAAGCCGGATTATCAACGCCTTATTGAAGCAGGAAATCGCCCAAAGAGAGCGCCGAATGGAGGAGCAACGGTTTGCGGAGGCTTTTCGGGAGGGAGCTCAGGATGAGGAGCGCCTCAAGGCCATTCGGGACTGGGACTTGCTGGATGAGGATGGCTGGGAGGGATAGAGGTGAATCAGGGAGAAATTTGGCTCATCAACCTGGGCCCGGGGGTTCATTCCGAAACCGGATTGACCCGACCTGGTCTGATCCTCTCTATTAACGCCATGAACCAGAACGCCCCAAGGTTGATCATCGCCCCAATCACTTCGAGCGTGGGCAAGATTTATCCATTCGAGACATTCCTTCCATCCGGGGCCGGCGGGCTGGACCGGGATTCCAAAATAATGCTGGATCAAATCCGCAGCGTGGACAAAAAGCGTTTGATCCGGAGAATCGGCCGGTTGGAGGAGGAGGTCCTCATCCAGGCCTGCACCATCGCCTGTAAACTTATCTCCGTTGTATAAGCCGGAAGAACGGTTCACCCGTAAAAAGCACGATTTCAATTTCCATTTTAGCAAATGATATCCTGGGAGGACAGTTATGCAGGTTCTGTTAAACCGTATTACCTTTGACAAGGAGGTTCTTTGCGGAAAACCTCTTATTCGCGGCCTGCGGATATCTGTCGAAATGCTGCTAGAGTTACTGGCCAAAGGGGCTACACAGGAAGAGATCCTACAAGACTATCCCCAACTTGAACCAGATGACCTCCGGGCGGTTTTGCTTTATGCGCATCATCTAGTGGCCAGAGAAGATATTTTTGATCGTGTCGCAGTTGGATAAATGCTATGGATTTCTTGTTGGATGTCAATGCCAGTGGGGCCGTGGCCCAATGGTTAATTCACCGGGGTCATGACGTAGCCGAAGTCGGCCGGAAAGACCCCAAAATGAGTGACAGTGAGATTTTGAACTGGGCCGTAAGGGAACACCGGGTTATTATTACAACAGACAACGATTTTGAGGAAATGATCTGGCGACAGGGGAAGCCGCATTGTGGGGTTTTGCGTCTGGAAAACCTGCCACGCTCTGAGAGAATAATGCTTTTACGCGATGTGCTTGATCGGCATAGTCGGGATTTGGAATCCGGGGCAATTGTCATTGCCTCGAGCACTAAATTTCGAATCCGAAACCCCGGTAGAAATTCAAGCCAATAAGGAATTGTCAATTGACGGAGCGGATTGAAAGCTTTCGGGAATTAAGGGTCTATCAAGCCGCCTAAAATAAGCCTTTTGCCCAACGAGGACCTTCTATTGACCGCAGTGGCCCTCAAAGCCGACTATTTCTTCAGAAATCGGCCCTTTGATTTCTGAAGCATCCGTGCCAAAAAAGATGCCTTCGTCCCAGACCAAATAGACCAGTAAGTTATGCAACTTAGAACCAACGTCCCGCATTATCACAGGAATACGGACGGGTTGAAGATTATCTTTTGGAAATTCCAGCTCTGAAGCTCCGTCATCTGTCCTCCGTCATCCGGTTTT
>CAVQSS010000008.1:0-18647 GCA_963716045.1 uncultured delta proteobacterium
GATCTTGTGATTGAACCGACGGATCGAGGCCTGGTCCAGGTCCGTCCATCCGGTTGGTGGTGCAGATCAGGATGCCCCGGTAGCGCTCCATCTGGGTCAAGAACTCGTTGGTGAAACTGATCTCCCAGGAGCGGACCGCCCGGTCCCGGCTGAACAGGAAGGTGTCGGCCTCATCGAGGACCAGGACGGCCTCCTCCCGCTCGGCCTCTTCGAAGGCCCGGCGGATCAATTGCTCGGTGGCCCCCACATAGGCGTTGAGCAGGTCGCTGCTCCGTTTGACGATCAGCTCCCGGTCCAGTCGCTCGGCGATGTACCGGGCCAGTTCGCTCTTGCCGGTTCCCGGGGGGCCGTAGAAGAGCAGGTTGAAGTTTCTGATTTCCTTCCGGTCGGTCTGTCTCAGATACCGGTTAAATTGCTCCAGGCGGGTCATCAATTCCCGGGGGTCCCCTTCGAGGTTTAACCCCTCCAGGCAGTAGCCGGTTTCGATCCGGTCTGGGTCGTTCTGTTTTTCAATTCCCCCGTTTAACAGGGTCTGATGGGCGCTCAAACCCAGTTCCACGGCCCGGTGGAACGCCTTCTTTTCGGTTCGGCCGGCCTCCAGGGCCTTGCGGACCACCAGTTCCACCCCGCCGGCGCTCACCCGGTACTTTTTGGCCAGGGCCAGGACCTCCGGACCGTCCAGACGGCTTTTCGACTGCTGCCCTTTCAGGACATTTTCCCAGAGCTGCACCCGCTGCCGGCGGTTGAAGGGCTTGAAGCGGAGGCTGTAGGCGAAGCGGCGCAGGACCGAATCCTCGATGGAACCGATATCGTTGGTGATCCAGATCATCCGCAGACCGGGTTCCTCCAGGAGCTGGTTGAGCCAGCCCTTGTCCTGGGTCTCCCCCCGCCGGAACCAGGAATATTCGGTGTTCAGAAGATTGTCGGCCTCGTCCACTATAATGATCGGTCTGGGTTCCTGCCGGGTCAGGTTCAGGCAGGCCACGATGGCCGCCCGCCGGTTGGAGGTCTTGTTCTCCTCGTCCCGGACGATCTGGTAACCGGTCTGCTTCAAGGCCCGGATCAACCCCTGGGCGTAACTGGTTTTACCGGTCCCTGGGTCTCCATACAACAGGATATGGGTGGAGGTTGGCCCCGTTTTGCCCAGCAAGGCCAGGAGATGTTCCGTCTGCTCCTTTTCGATCGGATGGCGGTCCAAAGGGAGGGTCCGGCCTGTCAGCCGGGTGAAGAATTTCCGGACCAGGAGGTTTTCGTCGGGGTTGGCCAGGAAATTCAGAAAGGAATCGTTGGCGGCGATCTTCCGCTCGTAATCCTTGTCGAAAAAATCGATTCGCTCCAGGGTGCCGGAGAGGGCCTCATTGATCTCCCGGGAAGACAGGCCCAGGGCGGCGGCCAAGTATTTCCGCCCGGAAAGACCGGTGCAGGACAGATGGGAGATGAAATAGTTCTCCATAATATCCCGAACGGCGTTCAAATACAGGAATTCGACCAGCCGGATCTCCGGTTCGGACAACTGAAACATCTTCCGGAAGGCCTTCAGACCCTTTTCCATCTCGGACCGGCCGGTACAGGACCGCTTCCCTTTTTGTTTCAGCAGATTGACCAGCCGGCGGACGGCCCGACCCTGGAGCGCCCGCGGGGTCTTTTCCAGCGCCCGGCTCAAAGCCGACGTGTAATCCTCCATATCATCCTCGGCTTCTCCCAGTTTTTCCAGCAGCCATTCCCGGCGCGAACCGGTCAGGTGATCTAGGAGAAACTGCCCCGGTTTATGGATATCCTCTTTTACCACCCACTGCACCATGGCCAGGGTTTCCTGATCGGTCAGCGGGTAGCGGTTGAGCAGCCGGACCAAATACTCGGAGCATCTTTCCAGGACAAACCGATCGTTTTGATCCAGGACCGGGGTCGGTTTGAACAGGGCGTGCTTTAAACTTCTTCTTCTGCCTCTTGGCATGGCGGCCTCCTTTTTTATTCTTGGGCATACCATACCACGAGACCGTTCCATAAACCGGAATGATTTTGATTAATTCATGGTCATAGGCTTGTTTATATTATATATTGCTTGACAAAGTCGATTACCGTAACATACTGTTATGCAACAATTAATTCTCCGAATTTGATTTGATATAATGTATCCACCAATATCTTGAGGTGGGGAAGAACAGCAAAACCGCCTCTGGTTGCGGGTAGGTTTCCCCTGGGCCTTCCTGGTCGCCGGCGACGGGGTGGCTGGACGCTGGCTGGAGGGGTTTGCGGCACTTCCTGGAGCGGGATATCCCCCAGTTGGGTCTGCGGGTCCCGGCGGAAGCCCTGCGCCGGTTCTGGATAAGGCGATGCATATTGCCCTGGAAGACTTGCGGTTGGAAAAATTATACGTGGTTTATCCGGGGAAAGAACGGTATCCTATGCACGAACGGGTGGAGGCCACACAATTACCGATAAAATGGAGGATCAGGATGTACAGATAAATTAAATAGAAAAGAAATTACTGAATTATTTTTAAGAGTGTTGAAAAATGATATTCTAAATTGGCAAGAGCGCGCAATCGCTGCAAATCAGACCAATGAACATGAAGCATGTCAGAATGCCTTGCAAGAGCAAGGTAAGTGTATAATTTCTCTAATAAAATTAGTAGAAACCTATAATAGGCAATTTTCATAACCCGAGGGATTGAAATTATATTATAGCCCCTAAATAAGGAGGGGATCAAAATGCATTAAGAAAAATCAAAAAACACACATTGGAGGAATTTCTTAGAATAAAACTATTCTTACTTTTGTGGGTATGCTGGCAAGCAGCAAAGTCGGGCGGCTTTATTCAAACAAGGAGGATTCTTAGCGTCAGAAGTCGACACCGTTATCTCCGCAATTAAGAAAAAATACAAAGTGAGCACTGATTGAGCTTTAGCGAATAAGATTGGAATAACTAGAAGCAATACAGAACTGGAAAAACCGCAAAAAAGATACCGAACAACAGCTTGCTGGTTTAATTTATAGTTCAAGAAGTGCCGGTGCAATTAACATGCAAACCAAGGCAATTCGGCCGATAGTGGAGTTTTTCCGAATCGAGAAATCCGAATCGAGACAAGGAGCAAATTACGAACTCTTTGGAACCAAAAAATGAAGATGGGGACATTCATCCATATTTGGATGGACTTCGAAAAGAACTAAGAAAAACACAAGGAACGTTTACATTTTCTTCGATAGCCGAGGCAAAAGCCATCTACACCGGCAAGCACGAGGCAAAGCCTCTGGAAAGAGATGAACAAGGCATTCAATCGCCCACGAGGCGAGGTCCAAAAAATCAAACGAGTTAGCCATCCTATTCGAAGGCAACCCTATCGCACCGTGAATGAGAAGGCCCGTCAAATTAAAGACCAAGTTCGTTTTCGGAAATGGCAAAGGCATTATTTTAGTCGGCTACCAAGTTGATCGACGGAATTGAAAAATGAAATGGAAGTTATGCTTGTCCGAAGTTTTGCTAATGATGACTTCTGAGACAAAAAGATGGAACGATTCGGTCAGCAGAAAAAAAAGAAGTAGCGCGCATAATTCCCCGTATCATAAAAAGGCAACTTGAATATGCCTCTATAACCCATTTCAACCCTTAATTTTTTCCACAGTTCGGCTTTTTATCGAAAGGGTCAGGAATTAGATCCACGCAGACTCCAAAGCACCGGTCTCCTAAACAACCTTCTCAATCAAATCCAAAACCAGTCATTTGGCAGGCTGAATGCTGAACCCCTCTTATTAGTCCCACCATGATGGCTCCCAAGCATTATCGTGACGCAATAATTGTATTTAATAATGATGGCGGGAGAAATTTAAAACTTATCAGGAGCAAAAGCTAAAGCAATTGTATATCGGCAAGTTCTGATCCTAGGATTGCTTCGTCGTTTCACTCCTTGCGACGGCCCGAAAAATAATCAAAAATCGTTTCGTTTTATGGAACGGTTGATCTGATAACCTTCCTCCTGAAAGAAAAGGGCAAGTCGCACGAAAACAACTATGGAAAAGGAGGAAGAAAAGATGAGGGGCTTGAATTTTTGGAGTATATGGCTGATTGCCGGTCTTTTGATTTTTGGGGATCGGAATCGGGCTATGGCGAGGTGATCGACCTGGGCACCTTGGGCGGGCCGGAGCGGAACGGCGTTGCCTTTGCCATCAATGACCGGGGGGAGGCGGCGGGGTACACCGATAAATCGGACGGGATCGTCCATGCCTTTTTGTACTCGAATGGGGTCATGACCGACCTGGGGACGTTCGGCGGGGGCTGGAGCATGGCCCGGGGGATCAATAACCTGGGGCAGGTGGTCGGCTATGCCGACACGGCCGAGGGGTTACAACGGGCCTTTCTTTATTCCGGGGGGCAGATGATCAACCTGGGGATCATCGGGGACCGCTGGTGTTCCAGTATCGCCTATGGGATCAACGATAACGGGCAGATCGTCGGGCGAAACCTGCACTCCGGAGGAGGACCGGCGGGCCTTTCTTTATGAAAATGGACGCATGATCGATCTCGGCACCCTGGGGGGCCGGCAGAGCTTTGCCTATGGGCTCAACATTCATGGGCAGGTGGTCGGGTCGGCCCAGGTCCCTTCCGGGGACTGGCATGCCTTCCTGTGGACCCCGGAAGCGGGGATGAAGGATTTGGGCACATTGGGCGGACCCAACAGCGAGGCCCGGGCGATCAACAGCGAGGGTGTGATCGTCGGCAATGCGGATAATCCGGAAGGATACTACCGCGCCTTTCTCTATAAAAATGGCGTCATGGCCGATTTGGGGACCCTGGGGGGAAATACCAGCGTGGCCACCGCCATCAATGACCGGGGCCAGGTGGCCGGTTTCGGCGCCCGTTTCGGGGAGGTGGACTTTTTCTTCCTCTACGAAAATGGCCGGATGACCGACCTGAATATCTGGTGTACGGCCTACGGGATCAACAAGCTGGGACAGATCTCCGGGGAAACCGTCATCCAGGGCTACCACCACCCGGTTATCTACACGCCCGGTCTGCCGCCTGTCGCCGATGCCGGGCCGGACCAAACGGTGGAATGCTCCGGACCCGAAGGAACGGTAGTAACCCTGGACGGCTCTGGATCATCGGACCCGGACGGTGACCCCCTAACCTTCACCTGGACCGGCCCTTTCGGGACCGCTACCGGAATTAAACCGACCGTTACCCTGCCGACCGGTGTCCATGCCATTCAATTGACCGTATCCGACGGGAAAGGCGGGATTTCCACGGATTCGTTGACCATCACCGTGGAAGACAAAATAGCGCCGGAGATCCTGGCCCTTTCCGCCCATCCCGACCGGCTCTGGCCCCCCAACAACCGGATGGTCCCGGTCCGTGTCCAGGTTTCGGTGAAGGATACCTGCGACCCCCAACCTGTGTGCCGGGTTACCTCTGTTTCAAGCAACCAACCCGAAACCGGCCGGGGTGGGTCTAAAGGGAAAGATTGGGAAATGGTGGATGACCTGACCGTAAAACTCCGAGCGGAACGTTCGGGGAAAGAAGGGGACCGGATTTACACCATGACCGTAGAGTGCGTGGATCAAAGCGGGAACAGCTCGGCCGGAACCACAACCGTGACTGTTCCTCACGACCGGGGAAAAAATCAGGGCTGGTTCAGAAAAGCCTTCCTATTTAAGAGAATGAAACTGCGATAACGAACCGGGAAAAGACCGGCAGACATTGAAGTAACCTTCCCGGTCTGCCGGTCTAATTCTCTCAAGGGGATGATGCTATGAAACGAAGGACTTTTATCCAAACCTTAGGGGCCATCTGTCTCCCGAGTTATGACCTCCAACTCTTCAACAGTAAATGGCTTGCTGGTGTCGGTGGACCCGGTAAACCACTGGAAGAAACCAAACATAGGTGGGGGAAGTACGGAGTAATCAACCGTCAAGGGGAAATCGTCATTCCGCCGAAATTTTTATCCATCTTTCAATTTTCTGAAGGCTTGGCCGACGCTCGAGAGACGGAAAAGACTGGCTATATTGACATAACCGGACAATGGGTTATCCCGCCAATCTTCGAAGTTGCCAGGGAATTTAAAGAAGGATTGGCCCCGGTTGCGAAAGAGGGGGAGAAGTGGGGCTATATCAACCGGACTGGGAAGCTGGTCATCCCGGCTGTTTATGATGAAATTTACGGCTTTTTTGATGGCTTGTGGATGGTCGCGATTGGAGGGAAGAGAGGGTATATCGATAAAACTGGGAAATGGGTTATTGACCCGGTTTATGAAACCCTTGAACCCTTCTCGGAAGGCTTGGCCGCGGTTAAGATAGACGGCAAGTATGGCTATATCGATAAAACAGGAAAAGTCGTCATTCAACCGGCGTATTCCTACGCTCGTTGGTTCAAACAAGGCTTGGCCCCGGTGGAGAAGGATGAAAAATGGGGATATATCAATAAGGCCGGGGAAGTAGTAGTCCCCCACCAGTTTGATGACGCCGAAATGATCGAAGACGGGATGGGTTGGATAGCTGTTGATGACTTGATCGGGTTTATCGACGTGACCGGGAAAGTCGTCATTCCCCCGGTTTACCGGTGTGCACACCCGTTTTCGGAAGGGTTGGCTTTGGTCAGCCGGGATGGGGTTAAGTTCGAATATATCAATAAGGCCGAGAAGCGGGTTATCAGCCTCAAAGAAGGGCGGCATGGCTCCCCGTTTTCGGAAGGTTTGGCTATGGTTAATGACAACTGGAAATACGGGTTTATCGACCGGACCGGAAAAATGGTGATTAAGCCGGTATATGAACGGGCTTCCGATTTTAATGACGGGGTATCTGTCGTCAGGTTTCTCAGCTAAGGTGACTATTATGAAACGGAGGACTTTTAGTCGAAGGACCTTCATCAAAACATTAGGGGCTATTTCCCTGCCATCTATTGACCCAAGGGTTTTGAAAAGTCAATGGCTGACTGGTGCCGGCGACCGCCTTAAAACCCTGAGAAGATTTGGTCGCGATAAAGGGAAGTTCGGCGTCATAGACCAATCCGGGGATTTCATCCTTCCCCCGGTCTATGATAGTTGGTTGTTTTTCAGTGAAGGCTTGGCTGATGTCGAATTTGGCGGTAAATACGGTTATATTGACATGAGAGGGGAATGGGTTATCCCCCCGGCTTATGACTCCTGTGGGGTGTTCAGGGAAGGGTTGTCCTCCGTGACGATTGACCATAAACATGGGTTTATCAACCGAAATGGTGAAGTGGTCTTTTTTCTGCCCAAATATGACGTGATTTGGCATTTTTTCGAAGGGTTGGGACTGGTCGGGATTGGGGAGAAGAAAGGGTTTATCGATAAGGCCGGGAAATGGGTTATAGAGCCAATATATGATTACGCCAGCCCCTTCTCTCAAGGGTTGGCCCCGGTCTCGATTAATAAGAAATGGGGATATATTGATAAAACCGGTAAAGTCGTTATTGAACCGGTCTATTGGAACGCCCACTGGTTCAAAGACGGCTTGGCCGCGGTTGCGAAAGAGGAGGAGAAGTGGGGCTACATCAATCTGGCCGGAGAAGTCGTTGTCCCCTTCCAGTACGAATTAGCCGAACCATTCCAGGACGGGATGGGGAGGATCATGTCAATGGCCTCTACGGTTACGTCGACGTGACCGGGAAACTCGTTATTCCCCCGCTTTATTTCGTGGCCGAGCCATTCTCCGAAGGGTTGGCTTATGTCGTCCGGGATGATCGTAAAGGGATTCGTTCCGGGTACATCAATAAGTCCGGGGAGGTTGTTATCAAGATGAAAAGTGGTCATCATGGTCGGAGTTTTCACGATGGCTTGGCAGGGGTCAAGAAAAACGATAAGTGGGGATTTATAGACAAAACCGGGAAATGGGTGATTAAACCTTCTTATCGCAAGATCGACAGGTTTTCTGATGGGGTTTGTTCGGTTATGGTTTAAATTTGAGGTATTGAGCCGGGACATGGTCTGTAAGCCAGACCCCGTTGGCCGCCTGGTAAAACCGATAGCCGTTTTGATGCATCTCTCCGGATCGGACCTCCAGAATGGATACCGGACCGCGCCGGGAACCTACTTTCCGGGCGGTGTCCATGTCCGGGGAAAGGTGTACGTAGAGGCGTCTCCCTTTTACCAGTCCCCGTTTTAAAATCGAAGGGAGAAACCGTTCCGTCGTTCCATGGTAGAGCTTATCGGGCGGGACAGTCGGCTCCAGTTCGAGGTCAACGGGGATGGTATGTCCCTGGCAGGCCCGGATCTTGAGCCCGTTCGGGCTGAACTGAAACCGTTGCTTGTCGTCTGCTTCCACGATCCGAAGCAACTTTACCCGGTCGAGTTCCAGGCCTTTCTTTCGGCACCCGGACAGCAGGCTTTCGATATCCGCCCATCCCTGGGGATCCAGGGTTATCCCGATCGTCTCCGGTTTGTGACGCAGAACCAGGCTGAGGAACTTTCCATAAGACAGCCGAGTTTTTTTCATTGCCGGATCCAGGATATTCTTTTTCCAGGCTGCCTCAGTTTTAAGGGTGCTAATCGATGTGGGGGCGCAAAATGATCCGGGACCGGCCTAAATCTAAAAGGACTCGAAAGTGATAATAAAGATCATTCCCCAGGAGGCCCTGGACGTTAAGGCCGGTGACCCGGTTAAAGGCCTCGATGTAATCATTTAAACCGGAAGGGGTTTTCCCGGCCAGGAACGGCAATTCCCTCCCGGCGATGGCAACCGGGACCTCGTGGCGGGTTGTTTGAAACCGCCCCATGAGGGGGTAAAAATCGGCTATTTTAGCTGCCGAACGATGGCCTCGAACCAGCGGCGCAGAAAGATAAGTGATCTTAGCGCCAGTATCCAAAAAGAGGCTGACCGGACGGCTGTCGATGGAAACTTCCACCAGGGGGACCCCGGCAATCAGATCGATTTTCAAGACCGTTCCCTTGAACCGGATCGGACGATCATAAAACCGGAAGATATAGCCCGGGAAATCAATGGAGAAGGGCATTTGACCAAGGAAATCCCCGCCCAGCAGCACGTCGATTCGGGAATCGATGAACTCGGATAAATTTTCTACGGTAATTCCCTGGATTTCCGGCTGCAGCCGGACGGTCTTGCCCATCAGGCTGAAAGTCTTCTGATTTCCAAGGCTGATAGGGGAACCGGTATCGATAAGCACATTTTTCCGGCCTACCTGGATAATGATGTGATCATCCACCCGGTTTATGGGCCAGGATGCCTTCCGGTATATTTTTCGTCGATTGTTTGGATTGGGGCATAGGGCATCCTTTTATAAAAATTTATTTGATTGCTATTTAATCTTTAGGTTTTCCTCATGAAGGCGGTACAATGCTCCGGATGCCCGATTCCATTTTTTGCCGGGCAGATGGGTTGGCGGAATGGACCCGGATTTTCGGAGGGACGAATTGTCTCAAGGCCACCGCTTCCTCGATCCATAAAATGACCTGGTATCCATTATCCGGCCCGTCACCCAGATCGTGATCCAGACTGATTTCCTCCACGCTTCCCGTTTGCAGCCATTCAATGGCTTCCTGCGGGGTGCTCACCAGATGCCAGCCCTCCGGGGGCTTTCTTTCATCATCCAGAAATATTTTCACGAGGATTAAGGGCTTCCTTGATTATCTTGACCAACATTTCGTTGGGTTTTCGTACCATTTTTGAAAAATCCAAAAATTCCGCCTCTTCATCCTCGGGATCCATTGCATAATCATTGTTGAAAATGATGCTTTCGTTCACATATAGACCCAGCCCCCATAAACCCTCTTCCGCGCGATGAAGGCGGATTTCTTCCTTCAAAAGGGAAAGGCATGATGGCCACCATCCGGACGAAGGTCCCGGCCTCATGGCCTAACCGGGCGATCACCCGAGCGAATTGGGTCCCGGTTTCTCCTCCCAACCCGACCACGATGGTCAGTTCCTCGGATCCCTGAATGGAGTCCCAAAGGGCCGCCTGGGCCTGCCGGCGTCAGTTGGAATTCAGGCCGGTTTTCATCCTCAACCGTTTCAACCCGGCAGACCACCAGGGGAATTTTAGTTCGTGCCCGGGAGCAGGCCAGGCGATAGAGGTCCGTGTGACAGGCCATGGCGTCTATACCCTGTATCCCGCTTTCCAGCAGATGGTCAAGGATATTGATTCCGGCCGTCCCGATGCCGATAATCCGGTTTTTGGAAAAGGCGTTGTCTTGATCAGGCGGTGGAACGGGTTCCCTGTCGGTTAATAGGTTCGCCCATTGGCCGGGACCAAACCCCGGGAGTAATCCGGCGGCCAGCAAAGTCTTAAAAAATTTTCTGCGGGTAATCATAGCGCCCTCCAGATATCGGAAGCTTATGGCATCTTTTAGAAAAACCCAATCCGAACAAAATCGGCCTCATCCTTGGGGAAGGGATCCTTCTCCGTCCAACCCTCCCCCTGGAGGTCGGTCATGATATGACGACGGGCAACGGCCTCGGCGTCAGGTCCAAAAAGGGCCACAGCCTGGCGGATACCCGCCTCGTGGTGCCTTAATCGCCGGTGCCTCATCTTATAGGGTTCCCGGCCATGGAATTCATCCAGCCAGAGGTGGACTTCCTCGTAAGGCTTTCCAAATAAAGCGACGGACTCCCGGCAATGTTTTTCGAAGGTGGCCATATTTTTATTTGACAAATGTACCACAATATCGTTCCATAGGACGTAACGAAATTAAGTTATTATGTGTTCATAATAAGTTCCCCTATCACCCCTCCCTCCCCTAAGGCGGATAGGGAGGCCCAAGAAACCACTCAATTCTAAACTTTGGAGGAAGTCAATGCCAAGGAAAAGGGACTATGACCGGACCTACGGTCAAAAATTGATCACACTTTATACCCGTTTGATGTTCTCAGGGCAGCGGCATTCCCTGACAGAACTTGCCAACCTGCTGGATTGCTCCAAACAAACGGTTTTACGGCTGGTGGACGAAATCACACCGCGGCATGGCCTGCCCATCCAGGAAGACCAAGGAAGGAAACCGGAACGTTTATTATATGGAAAGGCCCCGCAACCTGGGGGCGGCCTCCGGTTTGAACGAGAAGGAGATCCAACTCTTCAGATGTGCCATGCCTTTACCTCCCACCTCCTGGGTCCGGCCCTGTTCGAGGAGGCGGCCCAGGCCCTCTGGAAGAGCCAGAGCCTGCTGCCGGAAGGCAGGCAGATGACCGCTCTGCCTTTTGCCTCCTTCCGGCCGGGAAGCATCGACTATACCCCCCACCAGGAAATCATGCGCCGGCTCCTCCGGGCCATGGAGGAACGCAAGGTCTGCAAGATCCATTACCAGTCCATCAGCGAAAACAAGCCCAAGACTTACCTTATCAAACCCCTCAAGCTCTTCTCCCACCACGACACCATTTACCTGCACGCCCGGATCGCCAAAACCCCCGGTAAAAAATACCAGGAACCTGATTATGATCCCTTGCTGGCCATCCACCGGTTCAAAGATGTTGAAATCACGGATCGGCTGTTTGAATTTCCCACGGATTATGATTTTGAAAAGATCTTCAACCGACAGTTCGGGATCATCAAGGACAAGGTCTTTGAGGTGGTGGTCGAATTAACGGGTTGGGCGGCCCGGTATGTGACCGAAAGGGTCTGGAGCCCGGAGCAGAAGATCGTCAAGAAAGGAAAGGATAAAATCAGGTTGACCTTTAAGGCCTCCTCCGAGCCCGAGGTAACCGGCTGGCTGCTTTCTTTCGGAGATCAAGCGAAACTAATTGAACCGGATTGGCTGGTAGAAAATATTAAGAAAGTAATTGGGAAAGTAGCCGAAAACTATAAAAATGGACCGAAGTGATTAGCGGAGGAGAAGATGGGCGCTTACGATGACGTTATAAAAACGATCCGGCAGGAAATTGACCAGTATCCGGTTTCCGACATCGGAGAGGTGGAAATCGATAGCCGGGAGATTGACCGGTTTCCCGACCCGGAGGAATTCACCAATCCGAAACCCGACATCGAATGGGAAGGCCCCCTAGAAGGTAGCGATATACTGGGAAGTTACCGTCCCATGAGGAGCCCGGGGGTGATAACCCTCTATCCCAGGAATCTCAGCAGTTTTTTCTGGAGCATGATCAAGGCCTGTTACCGGAAGGCACGGATCAATTTTATCACCAAACTGGACATGGAGCGGGTCCTCCACCTGGTGGTCACCAAGACCTACCAGCATGAGCTGTTCCATTTCGGGTCGGACGTTTTACGTAATTTGTTTAATTCGAACTTCGATCCGTTAAACGAGGAGGCCCTGGCCGTGGCCTACTCCCGACTGCAGATCCTGACGGCCCGGGCCAACGGCAATACCCAGATCGGACGCCTGAACGGGGTCATCTATCATACGGTCATCCGGGAGGCTTTCCACTACAACTCTCCCGGATACAAAGATTGGGTCAACTTTTCCGACGAATGGGATTTAAAGCAGGGGTTACTCGATTATTTCAGTCCGGGAGGCTACCATTTTCTCAGGCAGAACAATGTGCCGGTGGAGGATTTGTTATATCCGGTGTTGGGGCGGGTGAGTGGGTATTTGGAAAAGGTGGCCTAAGACGGCAACGATTGGCAAATGGAGGCATCAAAATGAACATCTTTAAAGTATTGGCCTCGGGACGCAAGAGTTTCCAGGAAGAAACGGCTTCGGCCATAATAGCCTGGTTTATGAACCCTGAAATGGAGCATGGTCTCGGGTATTTATTTTTATCGAAATTATTGAAGGAGATATCCATCGATGCCGGCAACCACCCTGAGCTCAGGCAATTAGCCACCGAACTGGTACCAAAATTGAGAGCCGACGAGTCTGCAATAGATGTCAGGTGCAATCTGGAATTCAACGTCGGGAAGGCTTTTATTGATATTGTTTTCGAGATCAAGGATTGGATTTTGGCCATAGAGAACAAGATTTATTCCAAGTCGGCGACCGAAGGTCAATTGGCGGCCCAATACGAGGGGTTGAAGAATATTGCTGAAAACGACAACGACCAGCGGATTCCAAAGGATCATAAGATCTGCATGATCTATCTGGTGCCTTTTGACAACAACGGTGGAGAGGATGCGGTTCTGGATGATGTTGCGGAAAACATCTTTAACGGATTGTCCTGTAAAGACCCGGACATAAAGGCCATCGTCACCTGGCAGTCAAACGGCATTCTGAAACCTTCGATCGCGGCGATTATCGGACAAATCCTAAAGGAAGAAAGCCGGGGGATTATTGATCCGATATCCGAATATACCCGACACACCTTAAAGGCCTTAAACTCTTTCATCAGCAACGGCTTCAAAGGATATGAATTCAATCGTGGGAAACAGGCGTCGGGCCTCAATAAGGCCACTGAACATCGATACTCCGTCAATGAACTGAAAGGGATGCAAGGCGGTTTCGTGGGGGTTAAGGGTGGGGTATCCGGGTTGTTGAAAATGAAGCCGGTGAAATTGCGATCCTCCAGATTTCAATACTCCAGCCAGGACATGTCCCATGAAAGCAACTGGATCAATTTAAAGGCCTTTAATCAACTGATTGAATGGCACCTGGATGGAAAGAAGCCGGAAATTCAATGGGAAGGAAACTTCGCTTCAGAAATTTTATTCAGGATCGCCAGAGATTACCAACAAAACGTTTTTATTGGGATCAGGGGGGAGAGAAACATCTGCGGGACATGGCCAAAAATTTTCCGGAATTGGTCAAAGGCAAGTCGTGGCAAATCGGCAGCCACCAACCCACCAGCCAATGGATTCCAGGGGATGTTTTTTACGGGATCCTCGCCGACAATAATATCTATTAAAGAAAACGTAGGTCGGGTTCTAAATTGTGGGCGGTAGGAAGCGAAGGCGGAGGGCCTGCGGCGGGCCGACCCTTGCCGCGAAGTTTGCGAGGGAAAGGACGACCGGGAGGGTGTGGGCCTTTCCGGTTTATTGCAAGGGCCATGACTGACATGGAAACCGCCTCCGAGTTGAGGGAAATTGGATTACCAATTATTGGGCAATACTTTTTTTAAAGATTTCTCTAAAATAAGGTTGGATTTTTGACAGTTGGAGAAAAGATCGTATCCTCAAACCCCCTTAGGAAGATTTGTTTTTCCACTTCTTTCCTCGGCGTTCCATATTTTTTCCTGGACAGCTTGATAAGTTCTTCATAGTGGGTCATTTTAGCCCCGTCCAAAGGCAAGGTCACGGCGCTGAAGGGCTTCGAGCTTTGGCCGTCGATCATGAGTTTGAGATAAATATGGTAATTGGGCAGGTTGACCAGATCGGATTCATTGAACTCCGGATAAAATTCTCGGGCCAGATACTTGCCATCTTCCGCCCCTACCCGAAAAGAAATCAGCGTTCCCACGTTGCCGAAGATAGCCGCTCTTAAATTCTCTTCCAATTGCTCAATATATTGATGGGCCAGAACCAGATGGAGCCCGTATTTGCGGGCTTCCGATAAAATATCGGCAAAAGATTGGGTCAGAAAGCTATGGATTTCATCCACATAGAAATAGAAAGACTTCCTTTCTTTTTCCGGCAGATCGGCCCGGCTTAAGGCGGCCAATTGGATTTGGGTGACGAGCATCGCCCCCAAGAGAGAGCAGCTATCTTCTCCGATTTTCCCCTTGGCCAGATTGACAATCAGGATTTTCCCTTCATCCATCACCTTCCTCAAATCAAAGCGGTTTTTTTTTTGGCCGACGATGTTTCTGATCGGGATGGTGGTCAAAAGCTGGCCGATCTTGTTGAGGATGGGCGAGATGGCCTCGGATCGCATCCAGGCGGAATATTTTCAAACTCAAAGACCCAGAACTCTTTGACTTGATGATGGCGGACTTTTTCCAGGACTCTTCGCCTGAAATCTTTATCGGTGAGGAGCCGGGGGATATCCAGAGGGGTGCTCCCCGGGTATTTCAAGGAGCGTCAGGACCGCATGCCTTAGGATATGCTCCAGCCGGGGCCCCCAAAAGCCGGCCGGTCCCCAAATCTTTTTGAAGACCGAGACAAACCCCGAGGCGATCAGATGATGGTGTTCGGGGTTGGCTTTTTCCAGGGGATTAAAGGCGATGGGATATTCCAGATCCCCGGCGTTGAAATAGATGAGATCCTCCATTCTGTTCTCGGGGGATAAAGTGCAAGAACCTCTTCCGCCAAATCCCCGTGGGGGTCGATCAGGGCCAGGCCGTTTCCGTTTTGAATATCGGAAATGACCATATTGGCGAGCAAAGTGGACTTGCCGGTCCCGGTCTTTCCGATGATATACATATGCCCCCGCCGGTTCTTTTCCTTGATGCCGAAAACCTGCCTGATGTCCCGGTAGTTGGTAACGGCAAAAGGGGTAATCTGATTTGGGATCACTTTTTGTTTTTCCATAGCTCTCATCATAAATCCTCTTCTTGAACATCAAAAGAAAGGCCTATTTGCCTGAAACGGCAATTTTCCCCTGCTTACTGGACCCTTTCCCCCGGATAGACTGAAAGCAGATCTTTAAAAAATTCATAACAAGGAGGAACAAACCATGGGAGAGAAAGCACAGACTGTTTTGAACTGCGGACCGGCGAGGGCCAGGTTATTTTGGTTTCAGCCTGGTTGAAAAGGAGGTGGCTTCCGGAAAATAACTCAAAGAGTTCATCAAACCTGATCAGGCCAAGGAGGGAACGGAGGCAAAGAGTCAACCAATTCCCGGGAACAATGATTCCCCGATGACCGAAGCGCAAAAAAGGTATCTCTTTCGGATCCTGGCCGAGCATGGAATCCAGGGGGAAACGGCCCATCAGGAGCTCAAGAACGCCTTTCAGGGTTAATGCCTTAACGGAGGTGAGCAAATTTGAAGCCAGCAAGATGATCGAACGGCTGCTGGGAGAAGGGAAAGGAGGGATCAAAAATGGACCACCTATCCAGTAGCCAGATCAATTTATATCTGCTTTGCAGCCTGAAATACAAATTTCAGTATGTGGACAAACTCCCCAAACCTTTTAAATCTTCCGGCCTGGTCTTCGGGAGCGCCTTCCATTCCACCCTTTCCTGGTATTTTAAAGGAAAAGATTAACGGCAACGGAACGGAATCCCCCTGGAGAAGCTTTACCGGATCCTGGAAGCCGACTGGTATGCCCAAAAGGTGGATCAGAAGATCCGCTATAAAGAGGGGGAGACCGAAATGAAGCTCTTGGTTATGGCCAAGGAATTGCTTGGTCAATATGTGAGCCAGCCCATTAAGGAGATCATGGGAACGGAAATTCCTTTTACCATTCCTTTGGTTAATCCGGTTACCGGCGAAGTCTTGGGGATAAATCTGGAAGGGTACATTGACCTGGTGGAAAAGGATGAAACCATCGTGGAGTTCAAAACCACCAATCAGTCCATGGATCAAAAGGACGCGGATGATCATATCCAACTTACCGCCTACAGTTATGCCTATGAGATGCTCCACCAAAGGCCGCCTAAATGCCTCAAGATCGTAAATTTCGTCAAAACCAAGAAACCCAAGATTGGTCCCTTTTGAGACCCAGGCGGAACCAGTCCGATTACCAGCGGTTTTTCTATCTGGCCGGCCAGGTTCTTAAAGGGATTGAGACCCAAATCTTTTTTCCCCGGTCAAGCTTTATCTGCAAGGACTGCGAATATGGCAGGCCTTGCCGGGCCTGGCAGGGACAATAAGGAGGGAAGAAATGGAAAGACCGATGACCATAAGCGAGATCAAAGAGATATTAGACGAGCGGCAGGCCCGTCTTTATGACCAGGTCCATCCCGCCTCGGCCGTCCATTTCCAATCCTTTAAGCGAAGTGGAGATTGACGGCCACTCCTATCCAATGACCCGCTCGGCTCAGAGGCTGTTTGCCCAAAAGCTTCAGGTCCCGACTTGACTACCTTTCCCGCTGCCCGGAATACCTCCAAGAGGTCAATCTCAATCACTGGATCAGGTCATTGGGAGAAACACCCGCTATTTATCCGGTTTGATGAGGAGAAGGTCCGGGCCGTTTTCTCCACCCGCTACAGGCCGATTGATCATCTGGATATAGCGGCGCGGATGGGAGAGGTCTTTCCGGAGGACAGGGAGGTGGAATTTTCTCTTTCCGATGAGCTGATGCTTATCAGAGCCATAGACCACCAGCGGGGTTTTAAAATCGATGGAGCGAACGGGCGATGAGATCAGTCCGGGGGTCGCTATCGTCAATTCGGAGACCGGCTGGTCGGCCTTTCAGTATCGAGGCCTTCTTTTTAAGGCTGGTCTGCACCAACGGGCTGATTACCGAGACCAAGGTTCTCCAACCGGATCCGGCATATCAAGGAAAACGCCCTGGTGGAATTTAGCCAATTCGATTGCCCTGATTTCCTTGGAGGCCGTGAAGTGATCGAAGAAAAGTTCCGTATTTCCCGGGATCAGGAGGGCGACAGATCCTCTGGCTACCTTTTCCACCTTTAACCGTCGGTTCGGGTTGACCAAGAAGGAGGGAGAGGTGGTTGCCCATGCCTGGGACGGAGGGAAAACCATGTTTTCCATCATCAACGCCTATACCTGGGCGGCCAATAGCCGGGATCTTGCCCTTGGAGGTGTCGTATAAGCTCCAGAGGGTGGGAGGGATGATCCTTTCGTTGGTTAAATAATCAAAATATTGTTCTTTAAACTTAAACGGCCGTTATCGAAATAGATTAACGGCCTTTTTTATTTATGCCCTATCTTTATGTAAATCAAAAGACACCCCAAGGGGTGTCTTTTGATTAATTGTTTCCTCAAGGTCATCTATTAATTCCTGGTAGTTTACCCGGCCTTATATGACCTAAAGTTCGGTTTTTTTTGATGACAGGATCATGATCAGATGCTTTTTAGAGGTTCTCCTATTGCATCTCAAGACCCTTCGAACTGAAAAGATCTCTTCCATTTTTAAAGAACGGTCCTAGGATCCTCCCTGGTCTTAACTCTTAAGGGATACCTGGTTCAGGACCACCGGGACAGAGAGGGATCTCCTTACCTGTTTACAGACAGGGAAATCTCTTTCCGTTCAGGTGCATCGAAAGGGATACGGGTGCATATTGGAAGGAAGAATAGTGAATGTTAGCATACAAACTATTACTTGTCAATATGTACATGAAATAACAGTCAGTTAGCTTGGAAAAGACAGGTGAGGGTGGTATAATAAGAACAAGAGGATAAAACCTGTGGAAAACGGGTGTAATATTTCAGAATACCAGGAATGGTAACTGGAGAGACGATTTTGAGGGGCGAGAGCAGGGGTCACTATCACAAAAAGATGGCTAAAGATAATATAAACTCAATATCAAAAACTGTCGTGAAATGGGAAGGACATTTTGTCTGGATAGACCCGAATTCCCTGCCTGTTGATGGTCAAGCATTACACTGGAAAAAAATTTCCCCCAAGACGGTTCACGAAAGTTTTCTTTCTTTGGAAAGGCTAAGACCTTATTTGCAGGTGGAAAAGATTCGAACAGAATCTGAGGTAAATTTATTGCGGGAAAAACTTTTGACACTTGGCGGTTCCGTTTCTCCTAAAATAACGGACCAAACTTTAAACCATTTTGATCTATATTTCGGAGTAAATCATATAGAAGTCATATTCTCAAATAACCATTACAACATCATTAATGGTAGGCACCGAATTTACCAGGCACAAAAGGAAAGGATAAAACAGATTCCTGTTTTATTGAGAGAGAAGAAGAATAAATGCTAAAAATGAGGAGACCA
>CAVQSS010000009.1:0-211393 GCA_963716045.1 uncultured delta proteobacterium
CGACCATGCCTGGTTCGTCGCCTTTGCCCCTCTGGAATCCCCTGAAATCGCGGTGGCTGTTTTGGTGGAACACGGGGGCCACGGGGGAGAAGCGGCGGCCCCGATCGCCCGCAAGCTCTTTGCGGCTTTTTTTTCTCTGGCGCCCAAGGCCCCGTCCGTTCCCAAAGAGGGGGAAATCAGGGAAACGGTTCCGAACGAGGAGAACCGTATTGATTGATCGACGATTAATCCAAAATTTTGATTGGTATCTGATTTTGTTCACCCTGACGTTGATTATTATCGGGGTCCTCAATATCTATTCGGCCACCTATCAGACAGAAGAGGGGCTGAGAACCCCCATCTATCTGAAACAGATCTATTGGGCGGCCATCGGGCTGCTTTTCCTGATCGTGGTGGTGGTCTTCGACTACCACTTATTGCTTTCTCTGGCCTACCCATTATATGGGGTTTCGGTGGCCTTATTACTCGGGGTGCTGTTATTCGGTCGAAGCATTTCCGGGTCTCAGCGCTGGATCACCCTGGCCTCCTTTTCCTTCCAACCCTCGGAACTGATTAAGATCGCCTTGGTTCTGGCCCTGGCCAAGTACTTTTCCCAAAATGAGAAACCGGCGGCCTACGGCCTGAAGGACCTGTACCTTCCCCTGGCCCTGGTTCTGTTCCCGGCCCTGTTGATCATGAAGCAGCCGGATCTGGGAACAGCGCTGTTGCTGCTGCTGGCGGCCTCTTCGATCATCCTGTTTCTGGGAGTGGAATGGAAGCTTCTGGTAATCTCCCTGGGGGGGCTGCTGGGGGCCTTTCCCTTTCTCTGGCACTTCTTGAAGGATTATCAAAAAAAACGGATTCTTATATTTATTCAACCCGAAGCGGATCCCCTGGGGGCCGGGTATCACATCCTGCAATCCAAGATCGCCGTCGGTTCAGGGGCCTTCCTGGGGAAGGGCTTTATGAAAGGAACCCAGGGGCAACTGCGCTTCCTGCCTGAACAGCATACGGATTTTGCTTTTTCCGTTTTGGCCGAAGAGTGGGGATTCATCGGGGCTTTTTTCGTGCTCACCTTGTATCTGGTGCTACTGCTCTGGGCTTTGAACACCGCCCGCCAGGCCAAGGACCGGTTCGGCCTGATCCTGGCCCTGGGGGTAACGGCCATTCTTTTCTGGCAGGGGGTGATTAATATCGGGATGGTGGTGGGGGTTGTACCGGTGGTGGGGGTTCCGCTGCCCTTTATCAGTTATGGCGGGTCTTCCATTCTGGCCAGCTTGATCGGGATCGGCCTGTTATTAAACATTCATATGCGCCGGTTTATTATTCAATCTTAAATAAGTTTAAAAAAACCTTTGACATATGCCTAAAAATACGATAATAGTTCATGCGTTTGCGCTGTGTGAAAAAAATCATTTTCACCCACAGCCGCGCCGCATTTTTTTATCCACAACAAAATGAAAGGGTTATCCAGATGATTGACATTAACCTGTCGCTTTTTATTCAACTCATCAATATTCTTCTTTTAATGTGGATCTTAAACATCCTCCTGTACAAACCGATCCGCACCATCCTTAAACAGCGTTCTGAAAAAATGGGTTTATTGGCCTCGGAATGTAATGCCGCCCAAGAAAACCTGCGCCATAAGGAAAAAGAAGTTCAGGAACAGCTCCAACAGGCCCGGAAGGCCGGTATGGAGCAAAAGAACCTGCTCAAGCTGGATGCCCAGGAGGAGGAAAAGAAGATGCTGCAGGCAGCCAACCAGCAAGTGGAAGGCGAATTGACCCAGGCCCGCTCAAAAATTGCCCAACAATTGGAGGCGGCCCGGAAAAGCCTGACCGGGGACATGGCCGCCTTTTCCCAGGAAATCGCTCAGAAGATCTTAGGGAGGACCATTTAATGGCCGTTCGGATGATTAGGAAACGTAATACCCAGCGCCGTCTTAGCCAACACCTCCTTTTTCTACTGCCCCTGTTTTTATTCCTTCTTTTTAACTTCAGCCTGGGTTATGCCGCCTCCGGCGGGCATGGCGGAGAGGCGGCCGGCGGGCACGGGGCCGCCGGGGGGAATCCGCGGAAAGGCTGTGGGGTTTGTTTTGGCGCAGCGTCAACTTCATTATCTTCTTTGTGGTCCTGGTCTTCCTGGTGCGCAAGCCGCTGAAACAGGGTCTGGCCGGCCGCCGGGAAAACATCCAGAAGGAATTGGACGAACTGGAACAGAAAAAAGCGGACGCCAAGCGGGAACTCCAGAATTTTGAAACCCGCCTGGGGGCCTTGAAGGAAGAACGGGAGGCCATAGTAAAAGAATTCAAAAAGGAAGGGGAACGGGAAAAGGCCAAAATCATTGAGAGCGCCCAAAAAACGGCCTCTCGGATCGTGGAGCAGGCCCAGTTGACCATCCAGCAGGAAATCCAGAAGTCCAACCAGGCGCTGCGGGAAGAGGTGGCGGAACTGTCCGTCAAAATGGCCGAAGACATCCTCCGTAAGAATATTACCGATAACGATCAAAAAGTCCTGATTGGTGAATACTTAGCAAAGGTGGTGACCCATTGAGAGACTTCACTATTTCCAGACGCTACGCCAAGGCCCTCCTTTTTTTAGGCCAGGAAGACGGAAATTATCTCCGTTATGGGCAGGAATTGGAGGCCTTTCGCAATTTACTGCAACAGGAAACCCAGGTAAAAGAAATCCTGGCCAGCCCCATCTATGAGTCCACCAGCCGGACCAAACTGCTCAACTTGATCCTGGAGAAAACCGATTTTTCACCAACCACCAAGAGCTTTCTGCAATTACTGCAGAGCAAAGGGCGCCTCGGATACCTGGAAGGGATCTGCCGGTATTACCAGCAGCTCACCGATGAACTTTCCAATGTCACCCGGGCCGTGGTGACATCCGCCAACAAGCTCTCCGAAGATATTATCAAAAGAATCCAAGAGGCCTTGAAACAGGTCGTTAAGAAAGAAGTTCTGGTAACCGTCAAGGAGGACCCGGCCATCATCGGCGGTATCGTCGCCCAGGTGGGGGATCTGCTTTTAGACGGGAGCCTGCAGACACAACTTAAGAGCTTAAAAGAATCCTTAAGAAGGGGTGAGGGGATCTAATATGGATATCAGAGCCGAAGAAATCAGTCAGATTATCAGGCAACAGATCAAGGATTTTGACAAGAAGGTCGAACTGAGTGAAACCGGGACCGTCCTGTCCGTGGGGGATGGTATCGCCCGGGTCTATGGCGTGGAAAAGACCATGGCCATGGAATTGCTTGAGTTTCCAGGAGGTATCTACGGTGTGGCCCTTAACCTGGAAGAAGACAATGTGGGCTGTGCCGTTCTGGGCGAGGATTTCCACATCAAAGAAGGCGATACGGTCAAGCGAACCGGTCGTATCGCGGAAGTCCCGGTCGGCGAGGCCGTCCTGGGACGGGTCATCGATGCCGTGGGGGAACCGATCGACGGGAAAGGCCCGATCAATGCCAAAGAATTCCGAAAAATCGAATTAAAGGCCCCCGGGGTTATTGAACGGCAGCCGGTGAAGGAGCCCATGTACACGGGCTACAAGGCCATCGACGCCATGACCCCCATCGGCCGGGGACAACGGGAGCTGATCATCGGCGACCGCCAGATCGGGAAAACGGCGCTCTGCGTCGATGCCATTATCAACCAGAAGGATTCGGATATATTTTGTATTTACGTGGCCATCGGTCAGAAGAAATCCACGGTGGCCCAGGTGGTGGAGGCTTTACGCCGACACGGCGTGTTGGATAAGACCGTGGTGGTGGCGGCCTGCGCCAGCGACCCGGCCCCCATGCAGTATATCGCCGCTTTTGCCGGCTGCACCATGGGTGAGTACTTTCGGGACGGCGGCCGTCATGCCCTGGTTATTTACGACGATCTGTCCAAGCAGGCCGTGGCCTACCGGCAGATGTCCCTGTTGCTCCGCCGGCCGCCCGGCCGCGAGGCCTTCCCCGGCGATATCTTTTACAACCACTCCCGTCTACTCGAACGGGCCGCCAAGATGCGGGAGGATTTAGGCGGCGGGAGTTTAACCGCCTTGCCGATCATTGAAACCCAGGCCGGCGACGTCTCGGCCTACATCCCCACCAACGTGATTTCCATCACCGACGGTCAGGTCTACCTGGAGCCCAGCCTGTTTTTCTCCGGGGTTCGTCCGGCCATCAACGTGGGTCTCTCCGTCTCCCGGGTGGGCGGCAGCGCGCAGGTCAAGGCCATGAAACAGGTGGCCGGCAGTTTGCGGCTGGATCTGGCCCAGTACCGGGAACTGGCCGCCTTCGCCCAGTTCGGCAGTGAGTTGGACAAGTCCACCCAGGCCCAGCTTAACCGCGGGGCCCGTCTGGTCGAAATCCTCAAACAACCCCAGTATCAGCCCATTCCCATGGAAAAAATGATCACGGTCCTTTTTGCCGGGACCCGGGGTTTCTTTGATGACCTGGCCGTTGACGTGCTGAAGGATTTCGAACCCCAATTGTTGTCTTTCATCGAGGGCAAGTATCCGGAAATCTTTTCCGAGATCAAGGAAAAGAAGGAGATCAGCCCCGACCTGGAAGAAAAAATGAAAAAGGCCCTGGGCGAGGTCAAAACCCAGTTTCAGGCCCAACTAAAATAGGCCGTCCGCGTTCAGGTGTCGGCCGGCAGCCCGGGTCACTATCTTAAAAGCTGACCGCCGACGGCTAACCGCTAATAGCTAAAAAAAGAGAGTCCACTATGGCTACGCTTCGCGATATAAGAAACAAAATTGGGGGCGTCAAAAAGACCCAGCAGATCACCAAGGCCATGAACATGGTGGCCGCGGCCAAACTTCGCGGCGCCCAGATGCGCATGGAAAATTTCCGCCCCTACGCCTCCAAGTTCCTGGAAGTGATCAATAACCTGTCTTCGCGGATCGACCCGGAGTCCTTTCCCTTGATGGCCCAGCGCCCGGTTAAGAAAGTGGAACTGATCAGCCTGACCGCGGACCGGGGGCTCTGCGGCAGCTTCAACGTCAACCTGATCAACCAGGCGGAAAAATTCTGGAAAGCCAAAGGCCGGGAACAGATAGAGGTTTCCTTGGTTACGGTCGGCAAAAAAGGATCTGATTATTTCCGTCGTCGAAAAGCGAATGTCCGCAAGGCCTATCTGGATCTGTTCAGTTCCTTCGATATGGCCGTGGCCGCCGGCATCGGCCAGGAGGCCATGGAAAATTTTTTGATGGGCCAGGCCGACGAGGTCTATCTCCTCTACGGTGAGTTTATCAGTCTGGCGATTCAGCGGCCCAGGCTTCAGAAACTGTTGCCCATCACCCCCCCTGCCGCCGAAGGGGCTCCAGACCGGCGGCCCGGATTATCTTTTTGAACCTTCCCCCGAGGCCATTTTCCAGGAACTGCTTCCCCGTTATGTGAACGTTCAGATTTACCGGGGGATGCTGGAAAATGCCGCCAGCGAGCAGGCGGCCCGGATGGCGGCCATGGACAATGCCAGCCGGAACTGCAAGGATCTGATCAACAGCCTGACCTTAGTGTATAACAAGGCCCGGCAGAGCGCCATTACCAAGGAATTGATGGATATCGTGGGCGGCGCCGAGGCCCTCAAGTAATAAGAACCGAATCGGTATACTCTTAAAGAGGAGGATTTAGATACATGGAAACCGGAAAAACCGAAGGAGCTGTGGGCAAGATTACCCAGGTAATCGGCCCGGTGGTGGATGTTGAATTCCCGGAAGGGAAATTGCCCAATATCCTCAATGCCATCCGCATTACCAATCCGGCCATTGATGATCGCCAGGAAAATTTAGTCGTCGAGGTAGCGCAGCACCTGGGCGATAATGTGGTTCGCTGTATCGCCATGGATACCACCGATGGTCTGGTTCGAGGAATGCCGTGCCGGGATACCGGGGACGCCATCCTGGTTCCGGTTGGCGCCGCGGGTCTGGGAAGGGTTTTGAATGTGATCGGTGAACCGGTGGATGGCCTGGGACCCGTAAAAGCCGATAAATATTACCCCATCCATCGCCCCGCTCCGAGCTTCGTGGAGCAGGACACTTCGGTCAAGGTTTTGGAAACCGGGCTTAAGGTGATCGATCTGCTGGTGCCCTTCCCCCGCGGTGGTAAGATGGGGATGTTCGGCGGCGCCGGCGTGGGCAAGACCGTGGTCATGATGGAGATGGTCCACAACATCGCCATGCACCACGGCGGCATCTCGGTTTTTGCCGGTGTGGGTGAGCGGACCCGCGAAGGAAACGACCTTTATCTGGAAATGAAAAATTCCGGGGTTCTCCCCAAGGCGGCCCTGATCTACGGGCAGATGACCGAACCCCCCGGGGCCCGGGCCCGGATCGCCCTGACCGCTTTGACCGCGGCCGAGTATTACCGCGATGAGGAAGGGCAGGACGTGCTCCTTTTCGTGGATAACATCTTCCGGTTTACCCAGGCCGGTTCCGAGGTTTCGGCCCTCTTAGGCCGCATCCCTTCCGCCGTGGGGTATCAGCCGACCCTGGGTACGGACTTGGGTGAATTGCAGGAACGGATCACCTCGACCACCAAGGGTTCCATTACCTCCGTCCAATGCGTCTATGTTCCGGCCGACGACTTGACCGACCCGGCACCGGCCACCACCTTTGCTCACCTGGACGGGACCGTGGTGCTTTCCCGCCAGATCGCCGAGCTCGGAATTTATCCGGCCGTCGATCCCCTGGACTCCACTTCCCGGATTCTCGATCCCAACATCCTGGGCCAGGAGCACTATAACGTGGCCCGGAACGTTCAGATGATTCTCCAGAAGTATAAGGACCTCCAGGACATTATTGCCATCCTGGGTATGGACGAACTTTCCGACGAGGACAAGTTGGTCGTGACCCGGGCCCGCCGGATTCAGCGTTTCCTGTCCCAGCCCTTCTTTGTGGCGGCGGAATTTACCGGTAAAGAAGGCAAGTTTGTGAAAGTGGAAGAAACGATCCGCGGCTTCAAGGAAATCATCGAAGGCAAGCACGACGACCTGCCCGAACAGGCCTTCTATATGGTGGGCGGCATCGACGAAGCGGTGGAAAACGCCAAGCGGCTGGCAGCGGCCTAACAACGAAAGAGGCGGGTAGCAATTATGGCTGAAAAACTCCAGTTAGAGGTAGTGACCCCCGATCGCTTGGTTCTCAGCGAGTCGGTGGATATCGTCATGGCCATAGGTAGTTTGGGTGAGTTCGGCATCCTGCCCAACCACGTCCCTTTCCTCACCACCTTGATGGCGGGCGAGCTTCGCTACCGTAAGGACAACCAATTGGACTATATGGTGGTCACCGGAGGGTTTGTCGAAGTTTCCCAGAACAAGGTGACCGTCCTGGCGGAAGCGGCCGAAAGGGCCCGGGAGATCGATCTGGATCGGGCCAAGCGGGCCAAAGAGCGGGCCGAAAAACGTTTGGCCCTGGCCAAGTCCGAAGCCATCGACTATATCCGGGCGGAGGCGGCCCTGCGCCGCGCCCTGCTGCGCCTCAAGGTGGCGGAACGAGGCCGTTAACCTAACCTTTCCCCCAACTCCCTTATGAATAGAAAAGGCAGGTCGTGCGACCTGCCTTTTTTTACTTTAGAAAGGTTATTTGGATCCTTTTCTAAAGAGGGCAGCTTTGACTATCCTGCTGGCAGGCGGCTTCGCGCTTTTTTTCCGCCAGGCGGATTTCCCGGCGTACCTGGGCTTCCCGGTTGCGACGGACCTCTTCCTCGGTTTCGAAGAGAAGAGGCGGGACCGGGTGGGGCTTCCCCTGGGTATCCAAGGCCACGAAGGTCAGGTAGGCGGAAGCGGTATGACGCACTTCCCCGGTAATGACATTTTCGGCCTCCACCCGCACCCCGACTTCCATGGAGGTTTTTCCCACCATGTTCAGGCTGCCCTTGAAAAAAACCAGGTTTCCCACGAACACCGGGTTGTGAAAATCCAGCCGGTCGATGGACGCGGTCACCACATTGCAGCGGGCGTGGCGGACGGCCACGACGCCGGCCGTGGTGTCAATCAACTTCATAATCACCCCTCCGTGCACGTTGCCGGCCGGGTTGGCGTCTTCGGGGATCATTACTTGGGCCAGGGTGACCAGGCTGTCTTTAATTTTTTTTCCTTCCATGATGGTTTTTCCCTTTAGGCAGGATTGAAAACTCGAGTTTCCTGCGGATTGGTTCTAAAATAATATAGCTTACTAAAATAATTACGGTCTGGCAAGGACCAAGGGATAAAAGAGGAGTACTTGCGAACGGGGAGGAGAATGATTAGAGTAGGGTTACTCTATCAATATTAAAGTGAGCTGACCAGGAGGAGTATTATGGAACCGAAGGCGTATTTCGAGAACACCCAGGGGACCGGCATTTTGGCCACGGCCGATTCCCAGGGAAAAGTGGACGCGGCGGTATATTCCCGACCCCACGTCATGGAAGACGGCACCCTGGCCTTCATCATGCGGGACCGATTGACCCATCACAATCTTCAATCCAACCCCCAGGCCACTTATCTTTTCATAGAAAACGTTCCCGGGTACCAGGGCAAACGGCTTTTTATGACCAAGGTGCGGGAAGAGCAGGACCCGGAGAAAATCAAAGCGCTTAAGCGCCGCCAGTATGCCGATGATGACCTGGAGCCAAAATTTTTGGTTTATTTCAGAGTCGTCCAGGAACTTCCCTTGATCGGCAGCGGAAAAAAGTAGGAAACTGGAATTTTTCTGGTACCTGCCCGGAGGCCAGCTCCACGCCAAAGGGGAATTGATCCAGGTCAGGAAATACACCCCGGACCCGAAAACCTCGCCACCCGCCATTCCCTTCCACGGCCCGAAATGACGTTTGGCGGAAACCGGATTTACTGGCCCAGCATTTCTTGCATCTGCTTTTTTTCTCCCCGGCTAAGTTCGGGGCCTTCCGAAGGTTCATGGCCTTCATGACGTCATAGGTTCCGTCTTCGAATAATACCGGCACCTGGGTAAGATAATCGGGCCTAGGGCAGCAGCCGGGCGCGAAAAAGGAACCCGGCCGCCTCCCCTCCGGGTACCGGGATTTGACGTTCTGGATTCCGGCGGAGACAGCACCGGCCGCAGTGCCCCTGAAATCCAGCACCCCTTCGCCCGGCTAAAAAAGCCTTCTGTCCATCAGGGCTACTTCCTGATGATGATGCCAACCGCGATCCCGCCCAGGATCGACCGGGCCAGGGTTCCCAGGAACCAGGTGAGGGCCATGGGATAAGGAATCGGCATATAAGAATAGGCCGCCATGGGATCCTCCTGGAATGCTCCAGAGAAGGGACTGGAAAAGCGCTACAGGCCAAGAGGGGTCATCCTCTGCCGGGACACCCCCCCTGGACCGGGTCGGTTTATTTGAAGAGCTTGTCGAATTCCTCCACCGTCAGGGCCGGCGAGGTGCTGAAGGAAATACCGGTCTGCTTGGTCAACTCGATGGATCCTTTCATGGCTTGTTGAATCCCTGGAAAATCCACAATCAAGGCCAGATCGTTCTCGCCCATCAAGACGTACATGGCCTCCACCTGACCGCCGGCTTTCTTGATAATATCCCGAACTTTTTTTGTTCTGGCGGAGGAAATTTTACTGATGGACTCCGGAGAATACATCCCAAACATCATAAACTTGGCCATCTAACCCACCTCCTTATGTTTTTTTTCTATTTTACGCCCCCGGTTACCTTTTGGCAAGGATTCCGTAAATCGATTCAAATTATACATAAGAAACGGGGTCGGGCAGGCCGACCTCGCGGAAGCCCTTCCTCCGGAGAAGGCAACTGTCGCACTGACCGCAGGCCCGGCCGTCGGGGGCCGGGTCATAGCAACTGTGGGTCAGGCTATAGTCCACTCCCAGGGCCAATCCTTTTCGAATGATCTCCGCCTTGGTGAGCCGGATTAACGGCGCCTGAATCCGGAATTTTATCTTTCCCTCTACCCCGGCCTTGGTGGCCAGATTGGCCAGCCGTTCGAAGGCCTCGATATATTCGGGACGACAGTCCGGGTACCCGCTGTAGTCGAGGGCGTTCACCCCGATAAAGATGTCCGCCGCCTCCAGCACTTCGGCCCAGGCCAGGGCATAGGAGAGGAAAATGGTATTGCGCGCCGGAACATAGGTCACCGGGATTTCCTCTGTCAGCGCCGATTCTTTCCGACCCTTGGGAACGTCCGTATCCCCCGTCAGGGCGGATCCCCCGATTATTCCTAAATCGATATTGATTACCAGGTGCTCTTTGGCCCCCAGGGCCAGGGCCACCCGTTGGGCGGCCTCCAACTCCAGGGCATGACGTTGGCCGTACCGGAAGCTGAGGCTGTAAAGGGCATAGCCTTCCGAGCGGGCCAGGGCCATGACCGTGGTGGAATCCAGGCCCCCGCTGGAAAGCACGACCGCTTTTTTCTCGTTGTTCATACGCCTCTTTGATTTGGATCCCAGAGGATTTTGTGCAACGGCAACTGCAACCGGACCTCCAGATGTTCTTCTAAAATCCATTGGGCAAGAAGTTTCGGTTCCAACTTCCCAAACACCGGCGAAAAATGGACCGGGGTTTTTTCCGGAAAGAATGGACGGTAATCGTCAAAAACTCCCTGGGCATACTCGAAATCAATTCTGTCTCCGATGACAAACTTAAGCTCATCGTTTGAACCGAGTCTCTTAAGATTTTCCAAATCGTTTCGGGCTTCCATCCCGCTGGAGGGGCATTTCATATCCACTACCTTAACGCACCGATCGTCCACCCTTTGAATGTTTTGGCTCCCATTGGTTTCCAGAAGGACCTTCAAAGTTTCTTTCCAGCAGCCGCCGGATGAGTGCGGGCGTCTCCTCCTGGATTAAGGGTTCCCCTCCCGTTATTTCGACCAGAGGGCAGCGGTAGGAGGAGACTTGATCTGTAATCAAATCAAGTTCCATATCCGTTCCCTCTTCATAGGCATACCGGGTGTCGCAGTAGGAACAACGGAGGTTGCAGCCGGTCAAGCGGATGAAGACGCACGGGCGGCCGGCATAAGAGGATTCCCCCTGCAGGCTGTAGAAGATTTCATTGACCTTAAGTGAATTCATATGGTGCCACCCCTACCTTAGACCGGGGCTTATTCGCCCTCGGTCTGCTGACGGACTTCTGGCGAATCCGTCAGTTATTCCTCCCCAAGATAGGCTTTTTTTACTTCTTCGTTTTTAGCCAGTTCCGGGGCCGGTCCGGAAAGGACGATCCGCCCGGCCTCCAGCACATAGGCCCTGTGGGAATACTTGAGGGCGATGCGGGCGTTCTGTTCCACCAAGAGGATGGTGGTCCCCTGGCGGTTGATCTCCTTGAGGACCCGGAAGAGGTCGTACATCAGAAGAGGGGCCAGCCCCATGGAGGGTTCATCCAGGAGCAGCATTTTGCCCCCGGTCATCAAGGCCCGGGCTACGGCCAGCATCTGCTGTTCCCCGCCGCTCAGGGTGTCGGCCATCTGGTTTTTACGTTCTTCCAGGCGGGGAAATAACTCGAAGGCCCGACGGGCCTTCTGCTGAATTTTCCGGGAGTCTTTGCTCCCGAAAGCGGCTATTTTCAGGTTTTCCCAGACCGTCAGGTTGCCAAAGATCCGGCGACCCTCGGGGACCAGGGCCAGGCCCAGGCGGCTGACCACCTGATGGGGCGGGAACGGGAGCAGGTCCTGCCCGTCAAACTGAAGTCGGCCGGAGAGAACCGTCGGGGCCTCGGGCGGGGGGAGACGCATGATGCTCATCAGGGTGGTGGACTTGCCGGCCCCGTTGGCGCCAATGAGGGTGACGATTTCCCCCTCCTCCACCTGCAAAGAGATCCCCTGCAAGGCCTCGATGGGCCCATACGCCACCCTTAAATTTTCTATTTCGAGCAACATGATACTATTTGAAAATACGCAAAAACAAGGTTCGAGTGTAGGGGAGGGGTTAATCCCCTCCCGCACCCAGCCGGGCATATACCGCGCTCCTGGAGAAAAATTGAATCCTTGATCCCCAGGCTCGGGAGGGGATTAACCCCTCCCCTGCGAAACAACGAATAGAGGCAATATTTTCCTGCTTCGCGGCACTGAAGGCCAGGTCGACTTTTGGCAAACTCGGGAAGCCTACGCGGCCTCTTCTTTCCCCAGATAGGCTTCGATCACCCGGGGGTCCCGCTGGATCTTTTCCGGCGGTCCGTCGGCTATGGTTTCGCCGAAATCCAGGACCTGGATCATCTCACAGAGATTCATGACCACCTTCATTTCGTGCTCGATCAGCCAGACGGTCAGCTTGAATTCCTTTCGAAGCCAGCGAATCAAATCGACCAGGGCGCCTTTTTCCTGCAGGTTCATCCCGGCCGCCGGTTCATCCAGCAGGAGTACTTTCGGCCGGGTCATGAGGGCCCGGGCGATTTCCACCTTGCGCTGCAGCCCGTAGGGCAGGTTCTTGGTCATCTCTCCGCTATAGTCTCCCAAACCCAGAAGGGTCAGCAATTTCCGGGCGGAGCGGGTGTTTTCCTCTTCCCCCGATCGAAAGCGTCCCGTTTGCAGCAGGATATCCCAAAGTCCGTAGCCCAGGCGAAAATGGTTTCCCAGCCGGACGTTGTCCAAAACGGTCATGGTGGGCCAGAGCCGGATGTTTTGAAAGGTGCGGGCCACGCCTGAGGCGGTTACCTGGTGCGGCTGAAGGCCGTTCAAGGTTCTGCCGTTTAGCCGGATCGTTCCGCCGGAGGGCCGATAGACGCCGCAAACCAGGTTGAAGACCGTGGTCTTCCCGGCCCCATTGGGTCCGATGAGGCCCACCATTTCCCCGCCTTCCAGGGACAGGTTGAAATCTTTGACCGCCTGCAGCCCCCCGAAGGAATGGGTCAACCCCCTGACCTCAAAGAGCGCCATGGGCTATTTCCCTCCCGAGCGATAAAAGCGCTTGAGTCCCGGGAAAACATCAGCCAGTTCCCGATGCCCCAACAGGCCTTCGGGTCGGAAGAGCATCAGGAAGAAAAGAAGCAGGGGTACGATAACCCATTTAAAGAGTTCCAGGGGTCTCAGCACTTCGAGGAGCAGGGTGAACAGCACGGCGCTCAGGACCGATCCGCTCAGGGAGCCCATGCCGCCCAGGTAAACCATGACCATGGCCTCGGTGGATTTCATAATGGTGAAGCTGCCGGGGTTGATGTAGCCCAGGACGTGGGCCAGGAGTCCGCCGGCCAGCCCGGCCAGTCCCGAAGAGAGCATGAAGGCGATCATCTTCATCTTGCGGATATGGATCCCCATGATCTCCGCGGCAATCTCATCCTCCCGGATGGCGATCACCCCCTGGCCGTAGGTGGAGCGGATGAAACGCTGAATCACCACCACGGTCAGGGTTACAAAGATCCCGGTCCAGATCAGCATCCAGGGGATTTCCCAAACCGCTTCCATCCCGTTGACCACCCGGGTCATGCCCATGAAGCCCCGGGCCCCGCCGATGACCTGGATGTTTTCGATGGCGCTTTTGATAATGTAGTTGGCAGCCAAAGTGATGATGGCCAGGTAGTCGCCCCGGGTCCGAAAGGAAGGAACTGCGATCATCAGCCCGGCCAGGGCGGCGGCCAGACCGCCGATCAGGAGCAGCAGGGGAAAGAGGAGGATCGCCCAATAAGAGTTTAGCAGGGCCGGGCCGAAGACCGAACCGGAGGTGAAGAACCAGACCGTCAGGAGGGAAGTGACATAGGCGCCCACGGCCATGAAACCGGCGTGCCCGCAGGAAAACTCCCCCATGTAGCCGTTGATCAGGTTCAGGCTGGTAGACATGATGATGTTGATGCCGATGAAGAGGATCACCAGTTGGGTGTAGGAGTCCAGCCAGCCCGCCCAGGAAGACCCGATCAAGAGCAGGAAAAGAAGCGCTCCCCAGACGGAGGCGGGAAATCGATCCATGGTCCTCTACACCTTGGTCCGCCGGGCCAGGCCGAAGATCCCGGTGGGTCTAAAGGTGAGGATACCCATCAGAATGCCGAAGCTGATCAGGTCCCGGTAGGTGGAAGGAAAGACGGTGGCCGAGAAGATTTCGATGAAGCCCAGTAAAAATCCGCCCACAAAGGCCCCGCGGATCTCTCCGATTCCGCCGACCACGGCGGCGATAAAGGCTTTCCAGCCGATCAGTGCCCCCATGTAAGGCTCCAGCACCGGGTAGGAGAGGGCGAAGAGGATCCCGGCCAGGGCGGCCAGAGAGGAGCCGAGGGCGAAGGTGACGACGATGATGCTGTCCACCGGGATGCCCATCAGCGGGACCGCCACCCGATCATAGGAAATGGCCCGCATGGCCAGCCCCCAGCGGGTCCTGCGGACCACGACCTGGAGCAATAGAAAGACCAGCAGGGTGGTGGCGATGACGATGATCTTGAGGTTGCTGAAGGTGATTTCCCCCCAGTGGTAAATCACCCGGGGGATCAACTCGGGGAAACTTTTTCGGCTGGCGCCCAGCAGGGCCAGGTTGCCGTTCTCCAGGATCAATCCCACCATCAGGGCGGTGATGACCACGTAAAGCCGGTTGGCCCCTTTTCGACGCAGGGGCCGGTAGGCGATCCGTTCGATGGTCACGCCCACCCCGGCCGTCAGGGCCATGGTCAGGAGCAGGGTCAGGAAGAAGATCATCTCCGGCGAAACGGTCAAAAGGGAGCTTCAAGGCGTAGGCGCCTAAGAGGAAGGCGGAAATAAAAAAACCGAAGTAGGCCCCGACCATGAAGATATCGCCGTGGGCAAAGTTGATCAGCAGCAGCACCCCGTAGACCATGGAATACCCCAGGGCGATCAGGGCGTAGAAGCTGCCCCACTGCAGGGCGTTGATCAGGTTTTGAAGGAAAAGCGCTAAGGTCAAGGATGAATTCCCGGGTAAATATTCACCGCAAAGACGCAAAGGACGCAAAGGAATTTATTCTCGGGGAAATCGGCGGATGCCGATTTCCCCGAAAACACATTGTTGTTCTTTGCGCTCTTTGCGTCTTTGCGGTGAGTTGTCTTTTAAGGACACACGGATTTATAGAACTGGAAGCTGCCATCCTGCCCGATCTTGACCACTACGGCGCACTTCTGCGGATCGCCGGTCTTGCCGGTAAAGGTCATCTTGCCGGTGATCCCGTCAAAGTCCCGGATCTTGGCCAGTTGATCCCGGACGGCCTGCCGGTCCTTGACTAGGTTGCCGCTCAGGCCCTTGGTGTTCTGGACGGCCTGCAGGAGCAGACGGGCGGCATCCCAGGTCAGGGCGGCCACATCGTCGGGTTCGTAGCCGTACTTGGCCTTGTAGCTGTCGATGAATTCCTTGGTGGCCCCTTTGGCCCCGGCGGCCGCGTAGTGGGTGCTGAAATAGTAGCCCTTGCAGTCGTTCCCGCAGAGCTTCATCAGTTCCGCCGAGCCCCAGGAATCGCTGCCCAGGATGGGTTTTTTCCAGCCCAATTCCCGGGCCTGTTTCACGATCAGCGGGATCTCATCATAATACTGGGGGGTGAAGAGGACATCCGCCTTGGAAGCCACGATTTTGGTCAACTGGGCGCTGAAGTCCCGGTCTTTGGTGGTGAAGGTCTCAAAGGCCACGACGGAACCGGCGCCGTTTATTTTCTGGAAGGACTCCTTAAAAAACTCGGCCAGTCCCTTGGGATAGTCGCTGGCGATGTCGTAGAGGACCGCGGCCTTTTTGGCCTTTAATTCCTGGGTGGCGAATTTGGCCAGGACCGGGCCCTGGAAGTCGTCCAGGAAGCAGGCCCGGAAGACCCAGGGGCGGTTCAGGGTGGTCTTGGGGTTGGTGGACCAGGGGGAGATCATCACCGTTTTATTGGCGTCGCAGACCTCGCCGGCCGGGATGGCCTGCTTGCTCGACTGGGGGCCGATGATGGCCAACACCTTGTCCTGGGCGATCAGCTTCAAGGCCACGGCCGTGGCCGATTCGGCCTTGGACTCGTTGTCCTGGTAGACGAATTCAATCTGGTAGGACTTGTTGCCGACCTTCAAGCCGCCGGCCTTGTTGATCCGCTCCTTGAGCATCTCCCCGGCGTACTTGGACCCTTCGCCCACTTTGGGGATGTCGCCGGTCATGGGGATGTTGAAGCCTACTTTAATGCTTTCGGCCGCCAGCCCCAGCGCTGCCCAACACAAAACCAAAAGACCTGTCAACAAAAGCGCAAATTCTCTTTTTCCCATGGTTGCCTTCCCCCTGGTCCCTAAATTTAACTGCCTTTGAAAGGGTTAATGTATTGAAAAGCGGGTCAGCCGTCAAGCAGGAAAAAAGGCTGGAAATTTAAACGCCAGGACAGGAAATGAGACCCCCCACTTATTATCTTGCATTACCATAGATAAATGAGTAAGAATAAGAATAGTAAGAATAAGAAAGGAAATTTTATGAGGATCACTACCAAAGGACAGGTTACCATCCCCTTGCTGATTCGGGAGAAAATGGGCCTCTGGCCTCATACGGAAGTAGAGTTTTCCATAGAGGAGGATAAGGTCCGCCTGCAAAAAGTTAAAGACACATCCAGTCGGGGCATTGAACTCATCAGCCGGATGCGGGGCAAGGCCACGGTTAAGATGAGCACTGACGAAATTATGGCGCTGACCCGGGGATGAGCAATGGATATCCTGGTGGACAGCAACATCATCCTGGACATTGTCACCGAAGACCGCCGCTGGTTTGAATGGTCTTCGGCCACCCTGAGTCGTTTGGTGGAAAAGCATGTTCTGGCGATTAACCCTATTATTTATGCCGAGGTATCCATCGGGTTTGAAAGGATTGAAGAGATGGAGGTGATATTGCCGACCGACTATTTCAGACGCCTTCCGCTGCCTTGGGAGGCGGCCTTCCTGGCCGGTAAATGTTTTCAACGGTATCGACGGAAAGGAGGGGAAAAACGGTCTCCTCTGCCGGATTTTTTTATCGGTGCCCATGCCGCGGTAGCCGGCATGGCTTTGCTGACCAGGAATCGAGCGCGGTACCAGACCTATTTTCCCAAACTGCAGATCATCAGACCGAATATATAATGGTTAGCAGCAATAACTATTTTCGGGGTTTACTATCAAAGGTGAAATTTCTGCGGTAGCCGGCGGTGCAATTCTCAAATTGAACGTGGATGATCCCCTTTTGGTCGTAGGAGTAGATCTCGCGGATCTCCTGCCCGGCCAGGTCTGGTCGTTGTTCCACGGGGACGGGGCCCAGGTCCGGTTCCCGCTCCAATTGGGGGTCATAAGGGAAATGAACCTCCTCCCAGCCGAAAACGTCACCTTGGGGTTCCCCGGCCTCTCCAAGGGCGCTGCACTCCAGGTAACGCAGGTGGCCCACATTGTGAACCGGACGGTAGTCCCGAACAACCTCCTCCCGCCCAGCCCCGGCCTCCATCAGGCTGTCCTTGCTAAAGATGGGGTCGAATACCTTCTCTCGCCCTTCCTCCCCTTCTCGCCAGATCCCAAAGTGGCGGGTAACCGTCTCCCGGATGGAAATCCGGGCCTGGGGGTCGGCGCTGACGGCCAGGCCGATGGCCGTGGCGGCCTGGGGATAGGGCGAGATCCGGACCTTCCGGCCGAATAGCTCCCGCAATCGACGGGAGACCGGGGGGAAGGCCACCGAGCCGCCCACCAGATAGACGGCGGCGAAGCTCTGGCTGTCTTCGGAATCGATCCCAAATCGTTGCAGGTCATCCATCACCTTAAGAACCATATCCAGGCTGCGCTCGATCAGGGGCAGACAGCGGGCGTAGATCTCCTTGGTCCCCAGGATAAGGGACCGCGCCTCTCCTCCCCCCAGGGCGAGCTCCACCATCATTTTCTGCGTGTTGGGCTTCAGCCCTTCCTTGCGTTCCCGACACTCCTCCAGCAGTTGGGGTTCGATCCCCGGGGACAACGCCTTCGGGGAGAGACCCAATTCTTCCAGGGCCCTTTCCAGAATGATTTGATCGAAATCATCCCCGCCGAGCCGGTTGATCCCCTGGTGGGTGATCACGTCGAAGAGGTTCCCGGCGAAACCTACCACGGAGGTGTCAAAGGTGCCGCCTCCCAGGTCATAGACCACCAGGTATTTTTTAGGACTCCTGGGGCCGAGATCCCGCAAATAACGATATACGAATTCCACGGCGGCAGCCGAAGGCTCGTTCATCAGGCCCCGGACCCGGAAACCGGCCCGGCGAAAGGCCTCCAGGGTGATGAAGCGCTGGTTGCTGCCGGCGTTGGCCGGGACCGCGGCCAGAACTTCCAGGGGCCGCCCCTTGGGGGGGTTGAGCGGACTGTGTCGGATGATCATCTCCCTGACATGGGCCAGGAACAGGGTGACCAGCTCCACGGCCGGAAGGGAGAAACCCGGGGCGAGTTCCAGAAGATCATCAGGCCGAACTTGGCCGAGCAGCCGTTTCAGGGAGCGCAGGACCCGGACCCCCGGGTCCTGGAGCCGCTTCGCCGCTTCCCAGCCGAAAAGGAGTTTCCCCTGGTCCACGGCCGCCAGGGTGGGAATGTACTCCTTCACCTCGTCTTCCCAGGAGAAGGAACAGACCGGGTAGTTCCCGTTTTCCACGGCCGCGACTACCGTGCGGGTAGTCCCGAAATCGATGCCGAGTCGAATTGGTTTTGATTTTTTGCTCATCTGAAATCCCGGAATTGCCGTCTTGGAGATTAAGTTTTCAATCAGCTTACCACCCTTGGATGGAATGTCAATACTGCAAGATCTCGTTCGTGGTCGAGGCAGGGATCGCCGAGCGCAAGACGGCATCGGTGTATCTCCAGGAACTGGAACGCGTCGGTATTTTGCGGGGCGAGAAGCGCGGGCTTGAGATGGTCTGCCGCTACCCCCGCCCTGTCATCGATTTCCCCTTGCTTCAGTTATTTCTTTGAGTTAAACTTTATTATAATTTTCAATCTATTAGGGGGGAGGTCGAAAGAATGGATACCCAGTTAGAATTTATTGCCGTCAATCCCCATGTCTGCCATGGTCAACCTTGCATTAAGGGGACCCGTATATTGGTCCATCTGGTTCTGGAACTCCTGGAGACAGGCCTGACCCCCGACCAGATCATCCAGGACTATTATCCGCAGCTTACCAAAGAAAAAATCGAAGCCTGCCTGCATTATGCGGCAACCCTGGTCCGCGACTCCGAGTATATCCCTTTTGAAATGACCGCTTGATGGAAAAATTCTTACTTGGTTTTGACTTGAAAGCCGTTAGGGGATCGCTGGTCGTACTGGAAAAAAAGGGTTATCGCATTCGTCGGGGTTCCTAAAAATAGGATTCCACCCTCCCCGGGTCCATGTTCCCCCCCCGTATATCCTCCCTGAGAACCCACGAGTCTAAGACCTACCCCTTTAGAGAATTGCCTCCATGTAGGGTCGGATGATCTTTTTCACCCGGCAAATCGCCGCATAACGCATGAGAGCGTCCACCTGGACGGGCTTACGTTCGCGGTAGAAGCGAACCGCCTCCACCACCGTATCAAGGCCGACCTTGTTGCGGAACTTGAAGCAGTCGGCGAGCGTCTTCTCCGGACTGTAGATGCGGACAATTACCCCGTCGAGTTCATGGGTCTCCACACCCTCCGAAAACGCCTCGCCGGTGAACCGATAGGTCTTGATCGGTGGGTGGGTAAGACGGGGTTCCTCCGCGCCTCGGGGCAGGGCCAGGTGGACTGCGTGGGGTATCTGGGTGGTGAGTTCGTGAAAAGCCAGCGCCGAGATCAGGCAGATTCGAATGTTATGTCAAGAGGCATCTTCCGGAGTTGCTGAGGTTCGGCCGGTTTCTCTTCATAAATTTTTTCGAAGAAAAAATTTATATGGGGAGTTTTTCGAACCGGAGGAGAAACCGGGAGTAGATCGGCCGAGGAAAGACGACGAAGGAAAAGACGATATCAACGCAAAGACGCCAAGGACGCAAAGCAAAAACGTTTTAGGTCACCAGTGGACCGTGGAGAGGAGAGAGGGGGAGGATTATTTCATTCTTGATGAAACGATATCTTGAAAATATGGAAATAGTCTTTTATTATAATGACATAATTATTTCACAGTATTGACAAATCGTTTCATGAACCTCTCTTGCCAGGCTATACTTGATTACATTGCGGCCCATCCCGGTGCTCGCCGGCAGGATATCCGCCGCCAGGCCGCCCCCGATGCGAGCGAAACGACTGTGTGGCGCGCTCTGAGGCGGCTCGTGGATGAAGGCAAACTGGAAGTTTCAGGGAAAGGCCCGGCCACGGCCTACAGCCTCGCCGGCGCTGCTGTGGTCCGCGCCCATTTGCAGACGCATTACAACCGCCGCAGGCCGAAGAGCTACAAAAAGGAATTCCTGGACCGCTATATTCCGAACAAGATATTCTATCTCGCCGAGGCTGATCGGCAGCGAGATCGAAACCCCGGGAAAGGCCGCGCTGGTCTATCGCGATTTCGTTCGCCAGGCAGTTCGCCGCAGCGTGCTGGAATGGAAGACGTTCCGGCCCGAGCTCATCATGGCCATGGCCGCCGAGGCTGATATCCCCGAAGCGGACCGCGAGGAGGTGGTCCATTATATAGGAAACGAGTTTCGCGGCCTGCACGAGGGCAATGTGATTCGCTATCGGTTGCGCCCGGAGGATCTCACGGGCATCATCCGGGAATGACCGAAAGGAATTTAGGGATGTGCAGGATGTTGCGAGTGACGTTGGGAAAATCATCGAGAAAGAACCGGAAAGCCACCCTTTCTGGAGCGTGCCAAAGCACGTTGGCCGAGAAAATCGGATAGCAGATGAGGGACCGCAATAAAAAAAATCCGCTATGCGAAGGAATCCCCGCCGGAGGCGTGCCCCGCAGGCGGGATTGAAAAATCGCCCTCTCAACGATTTTTTAAAAGAAATGTTCTCTGAGCTCTGCGTGCTTGAGCGAAGCGGCCGAGAGATAAATTTCTGTCCAATTATGAGACCGTCAATATGAGCGGCAGTCCGGGAATGTGGAAGAATACAACCGTCATTTCCGGCCTATCGAGGGCCAGGTGGTTCACCTGTCGGTTTTTGGCCGGCCTAAAAATGAGCAGGAAGGCCATAGGTTTTCCCGGATGGGGAGTTTTTCGAACCGGAGGAGGAATCGCTAGACAGGATTTACAGGATCGATCCGAAAGCTTTTCCCGTTTCCGGGTGAAACGGGAAAAATCTCCGTCATCGCCCGCGGCGGATCTGAAAAACAGGAGGGATCCGGGTGGGCTATTGGGGGCTTGCTTTTTTCTTAGTCTGCCAACCAATGCCAAGTTTATTCAGAAACTACGTCCCGTATTACGTATTATGAAAAACTAAACCTTAAGAAGGAGTTGAAATTTCTGCGAAACGCGCTCTAAAAAAGATTATTTATAAACCGCTCCCCGAGGTCCGATCGCCTCGATCCTAATTATTCCATTGGCTTCGTCCACCGTATAGATTATTCTCAGTTCTCCCACTCTAACCCGTTATTTTCCGGCCAACCGGCCGTGAAGTTTTTTGATATCCGTCCCCATAAAAGGATTCCTGCCTACTTCCTCCAGAACCCTATTGATTTTTCCGGCGGTATTATCGTCGACGGTCTGATAATACTTGGCAGCTTTTCAATGGATCGAGAGCTTATACATCCCGCTTTACTTTTTCCCAGGACATAAACTCGGTCTTCGCCCCCCTTTTTAAGGCCCTTTCAGCGGCCTGGATTTGGTCCATCAGTTCCTGGCTGAAAAGGATTTCCAGGGTGGCTTCCATTTCTTCCTTGGATTTCAGGTAGTCTATAAAGTCCATTTGGCCATCAGTTAATTGAAAGGAGTCCCTTTCCCGTACGCTATCCGTCTGGTCAGTGAAAGGTCCCCGGGTTCCAGGCGCAGGGAAATCGGTTACCGGGGGGGGCGATGGGCACAAAACGGCTCGGCCTTGTCGAGTAGTCTGGCCGTTTGTTCGGCTTTTTCTTTGGCGATTTCCCTATCCCAATATTGGGCTTCTTTTTCCGGCTCTATCTTGGTCAGTTCGGATTTCATCCGTCGTTCGGTATGCCATAAATCATGGGCCTGCTGCAACCGCAGCCAGAGGGCCGGCCCGTTGCCGGCGAATTTGCCGATGCGGAGCGCCATTTCGGTCGTAATGGGATGGGTGCCGGCCAGGACCCGATGGAGCTGTTGACGGGATACCCCCAGTCGACGGGCTGCCTCACTGACCGACAACCCGAGGGCCGGAAGCACGTCTTCCCGAAGAATTTCTCCCGGATGAATGGGGGGACGTTTCAAAGGACGTTTTATGGAATATTCGATCATTTCTTTACCTCAATGATATTGTTCTAAATCGACTCGGAGGGCGTCACCCTCCCCCCATTCGAAGGTAATGCTCCAGTGCCCATTTACGTGAATACTATATCGTTTAGGCGTTCCTCGAAGGCCGTGGAAATTGAATCCCGGGACTTGTAGATCTGTCAATGATTCTGCCTGATCCAAAACCTCCAGGCGCCGCAGGGACCTGGCTTGTAAATCTTCCCGCACTCGACGGCTTTGGCCCAGTTCGAACAGCTCTGCCAAGCCCCTGTGTTTGAAGCTCTTGATCATATATTTGTACTGTAACACGATCTGTTACATTGTCAATCTTTTTTGCCATGGCAACCCGGAGGACAAAAAGAGACAATAAGCTATCCCGCCATCACAGGAGCGCCTCGAGGTAGGGTCGGATGATCTTTTTCACCCGGCAAATCGCCGCATAACGCATGAGAGCGTCCACCTGGACGGGTTTGCGTTCGCGGTAGAAGCGAACCGCCTCCACCACCGTATCCAGGCCAACCATGTTGCGGAACTTGAAGCAGTCGGCGAGCGTCTTCTCCGGGCTGTAGATGCGGACGACTACGCCGTCGAGTTCATGGGTCTCCACACCCTCCGAAAACGCCTGGCCGGTGAACCGATACGTCTTGATCGGCGGGTGGGTCAGACGGGGTTCCTCCGCGCCTCGGGGCAGGGCCAGGTGTACTGCGTGGGGTATCCGGGTGGTGAGTTCGTGAAAGGCCAGCGCCGAGATCAGGCAGATCACACCGCCCGGGACACGGGTAGCGACGGTCACCAGGTCGGGGTTGCCGAGCGGTGAGCCGTCGGTAAGACGATACACCCTTCATAAGATTTTTTTTAAGTCAGGACTGCCGTTTTTAGCCAAACCGCCTGCCGGTGTTGTAAACCTTGACAACAGCATCCGGCGTTGGTATAATTACCAACATGGAGGTTTTAAGATGCGTATCGTTACTCTGGAAGTTCAATCTCGTGAAAAGTTAAAAAAACGAACCCTCAAGGCCTTCAAGGGGGAAAGGCAGGGAACCTTCATCAGCTTCGAGTCTCCCGACCTCCTGTTCAAGGTGCTCTCGGGAAAGCGCTGGGATCTGCTCAAGTTCATGACCGGCGCCGGACCCCTAACCATTCGGGAGACGGCCCGCCGGGTAGGCCGCGACGTAAAATCCGTCCATGGAGACGTCCACGCCCTGTTGAATACCGGGATACTGCAAAAAACCGAGGAAGGCCGGATCGTCTTTCCTTTTGACGCGGTTCAAGTGAACTTCATGCTGGAGGCGGCTTGAGGGGGAGCATTTCTATTACCTTGCCCAAATCCCCTCAAGCTCAATAATTTTAGGCTAACCAGCCATACCTTTTTTTGTTTAACCCACCCTAAAAGCATACCCATCTTCTTCTATAAATTCAGTTAAACAATAGAATCCAAAGGACTTTTTCCCTCTTCTTGGTCCAGTTCTTCTAAGACGTTCCTGCTTGTCTCCATAACATTTTCCCCAAAAAAAATTTTGTCGTTTGACCGTATCTGACAAACCCGTCTGATACTTTTAGCCTGTCGCATGGAGTTCAGGATCTAATCATGTTTTTTTTCGCTCTGCGCTCTGCGCTTTGCGTTATTTCAAAAAATAGGAGGGGTTTATTGAAGAATTACTAAATCAGTACCTGGACCAGATCAAAATCGAGGGCAAACAGGTCTACAAGAACCTGGCCCTGTTTCCCCTGCTCTCCGGACAGGCCGTTTCCCTATAAATTTTTTCTTCGAAAAAATTTATCTGGCTTTGCTCTGGCCTTGGACGGCCAAGTGATCCACCTGTCGGTTTTCGACCGGCCTTTCGATTTTTCTTGATTTTGAATTCTAGAATTAGGATAATTAAGAAGGATGAAAATGATCAAGTTACTTCCCTCAAGGTAACCACCCGCAAGGGTGGCCCGTGAGGTGCGGGGCCACGCGAGTGGCCCCTGCTTTTTATGAGAAAACTCCGAACCTACCAGATCCAATTCCCGGAACCAAGATTTACAAACCAGAAACTTGGTGATTGAGCTTAGAATCACCCAATAGCTTTCTACTTTTTCCCTTCCAAAAATTGGATAAAGGGAAAATCCCCTATTTTCCTCCATCGCTTTTGTCCCGATCTGACAATCCCCGGGTTTATACTGGCCTCAAAATTACCTTGAAGGAGGCATTCTTATGGATCCATTCAAAGATTTCCTGGAAAATGAACCGGATTTTCAACACCGCTTCAAGAACAGATTATGAAAATTTTTTCGCGTAGAAAAAATTTTTATGGCCATGTCCGCCATCTATGAGCGGCAGTCCGGGAATGTGGAAGAATACAACCGTCAATTCCGGCCTATCGAGGGCCAGGTGGGCGCGGTCTTCCTGATCAACGGCCGGGTGGTAGGACTGGACAGCTTCGGCAAGCCGGATACCCTTTCCAGGGTCTTCAAGAAGTTGGTCCAGAGCTATGTCCTGGACGCCATCGACTTCCTGGAACCGGATAAGGAGATCAAGGTGTCCAAAACCGGCGTCTCCGACCTGATCGGGTCAGCCCAGTCCGCCGGCCTCGAAACCCGTCCCTCGGTCGGCTTGGGCACCGACCTGCGTCTGGACTCCCGGAAGGTCACCGGCTTTGCCCTGGCCCTTGATGGCCAGGTTGTCCACCTGTCGGTTTTTGACCAGTCCAAGGAAAATCCAGGCCAGGATAGGTATTCCACTATGGGCAGCTTTTCGCGCCGCAGGAGGAACCGGGAATAAAACGACCTACACCAAACAGGAAAAACACCGGGAAACGGGGACATGGAAATCCGGAGCAGGGATTTGGAATCCAACCGGCACATGGGTCCCCGGGGTCATCGAAACACCCCCATTCCATTAAACTGAAAGGGCAAGGCTGCCGATGAAACCTCTAATATGTCCGAGAATGCCCTAATTGTAGGATAAGCCGATGCCTGTCGGTTTCAACGATTGACAGCCCTGAAAATATGTGTTATTTCCGGGCTATCTGTTTAATTTTCCATTAATTTTTCCGCCTGACCTTGGCTTAGGGAGGATTATTGAATCTGAAAGGCCCTGCCCAATAAACAAAGAGCAGGGCCATTTTTTTGTAGTTCCCCTGGAATGAAGTAGATGCATCTGCGGTTGCATTAGCTTTTTGCAGAATCTGGCAATAGGTTTAGACCATTGCGAGAAAAGTAGGTGACCGAATCTGAAAACGGATTTTAATGTCGAGGGATGGTTTGCATGAAGCAAATTGCCCATGGTATCTACGAGGCTCTCCTTGATGAGCACCTTCGGGATCTGCTTAACCAGCACCCAGAGCTTCGGACAGTTTTCAGGAAAATTGACCCGGATGAACAACCATCCCGATATACTGCTTTCGTTTCGAGGGTTTTGGAACAAACCCTTAAGGAAGAAACCGATCCCGAGAAAAGACTTGTTCTATGTAATCGGATTCTCGGCCAATTGGCCGAAGACCAAGAGAGAGAACATCTAAACAAGCATAGGCTATTATCAGACCCGAAACCACTACTTCTTGAAATTACCCCCCCGAATTATGGCACATCCGGACTCCCCCGACCGCAGACCCCGATTTCAGAAAGTTCCCTATTTACTGGATCGCCTCAGGAACCTCAGCTTGTTCATGAGTTGTATGAAGAGATGCGCTCCGCTGACGAAGTGGACATCTTGGTCTCTTTTATCAAGTGGTCCGGGCTACGCCTATTGATGCCCGCATTTGAAGACTTATCCGCCCGCAGTGTTCCGGTGAGACTGATCACAACCTCTTACATGGGAGCCTCCGACGCCCCGGCTGTCGAATGGCTTGCCAAAATGGGGAATGTGCAGGTTAGGATCTCATATGACACAGAACGGACTCGTTTGCATGCTAAGGCCTACCATTTCAAAAGGAAAACCGGCTTTTCGACTGCTTACATCGGCTCTGCAAATATGTCCCATTCCGCGATCACTAGTGGTCTTGAATGGAATTTAAAGGTTACTGCCCAGGATATGGACCATATACTCGAAAAGTTTACCATCGAGTTCGAAACCTACTGGAATAGCCGGGACTTCATTCCTTTTGATTCCAACAATCCAATTCCTTTCCGGAATGCCATTGAACGTGCCCGAAATCCAAAGTCGCTTGGAGCAACAGTTTTTTTCGACTTACGGCCTCATCTCTATCAAGAAAGAATCCTTGAGGCTCTTGAACGGGAACGGACCATCCACAACCGCTGGCGCAATCTGGTTATTGCTGCTACTGGCACAGGTAAAACGGTTGTCGCCGCTTTTGATTATAAAAGATTTTATGAAAGCGAGCAAAAAAAGGCCCGGTTGCTTTTTATTGCCCATCGGCAAACAATTCTGCAGCAGGCCCAGGCCACCTTTGTTAATGTATTGCGAGACCAGAACTTTGGGGAATTACTGGTCGGACCTTTCCAAGCAAACCGCATGGAGCATCTTTTCTGCTCAGTGGGAATGCTGGCCAGTCGGCATCTGTGGGAGCAGGTGGGGCGAGATTTCTACGATTACATCGTGATAGACGAGGCCCATCATGGGACCGCTGAAAGCTATCGGCCGATTTTCAAGCACTTCTCTCCCAAGATCCTACTAGGGTTGACTGCAACTCCGGAACGACTGGACGGAGGCAATGTTGCCGCCGATTTCTGTAACCGCTTCGCCGCTGAAATAAGGCTTCCCGAGGCTTTAGAGGAAAAACTTCTCTCTCCCTTTCATTATTTCGGTGTTGCCGATCCGGTGGCTCTCAATCAGGACAAATACTGGAAAAACGGCAAGTATGACGATGCTGAATTAGAAAGAGTTTACACTGGGGCGCATGTTTTGGCGCAACAGCGACTTGATGCGATCATAGCAGCCCTTGTTCGTTATGAACCCGACCTAAAACTGGTTAAGGGGGTCGGTTTCTGCGTCACCATTAAACATGCTGAATATATGGCCGAGATGTTCAACAAGCAGGGGATACCATCGGATGCCTTTGTATCAGGTGTGGATGGTGCATATTGCGAGGAATTGCTCGAAGCGCTCAGATCGGGTCGGCTCACCTTCCTTTTCACCGTTGACAAGCTGAGCGAAGGTGTCGACGTTCCGGATATGAACACCGTTCTGTTCCTTCGCCCTACAGAAAGCCTAACTGTATTTCTGCAACAATTGGGGCGGGGACTTCGACTAGCGCCCGGCAAGGATTGCCTGACTGTCCTCGACTTTGTTGGGCAGACGCATCGGAAATATCGCATAGACTCTAAATTGAAGTCCCTTCTACCCCGGCACCGTTATTCAATTGATAAAGAAGTGGAATTGGATTTTCCTCATCTTCCACCTGGTTGTTCGATCCAGCTCGACCGGCTCTCAAGACAATACGTACTCGAAAATATAAGGGAAAATCTCGGACGACTGGCAATACAAATCCCCGAACGTCTACAAAACTTCCAAACCGAGACAGGTCGGGAACCGACCTTTGGCAATTTCATCAGTCACCACGACTATGAGCCCGAAACTCTGCTTTTGAAGGAAACCTGGACTGGCTGGAAGGCAAAGGCCCTGATGGCTCCAATCCCAGTTGATCCGGACATAGATCGCCTTAAAAAGACTTTGATTAGAGCATCCTTTATTAATGGGCCCAAGGAAGCGGAAAACTTGCGCAAAGTCCTTGGAAAGATTTCTCAGGGCGCTATTCCCGAAGCCCTCGCTCTTGCGGGAGATTCAGCGACAGCAGCGTACTATCGGTTATGGGGGGCCAAAGGGGGCGACCTCGGCATTAGATCCATTGCAGAGTCCTTTAAACGTTTATCCGAAAACCCGACAATTCTTGCCGACCTTGATGAAATTCTTGCCTGGGCTGAGGATATGACTTCAGTGAGTGGTTTCATTCCGAATCTTCCTTTTTCATGTTCTTTGGAGTTGCACGCCCATTATGGGGTCACAGACATACTTGCCGGGTTGGGACAGATTTCGATAGATTCCACTGGACAAAGGGGTATTGGCGTCTTTCACCTTGAAGCAATCAAGGCCTATGCCCTGCTGATTACTTATCAAAAAACTGAAAGGGAATTTTCACCAAGCACGATGTATGCAGACTACCCGATCAGTCGTGAATTGCTTCATTGGGAATCGCAAGCCAATACACCACAGGGGTCCGAGGCAGGACAAAACCTTATTCAACATAAACAACGTGGCTATACTATCTTGATCTTTGCCCGGGGCGTCAAAAAAAGGAATAGGGTTACCGCTCCATTCACTTTTCTTGGACCTGCTGAGCGAATAAGTTACCAGGATGAACGGCCAATAAAAATGGTGTGGCGCTTACTTTATCCGATGCCGGTTGATATGTTTGAAGATAACCGGAAAGGTGGTTAAAAATTCCAAGAAAAAATTATTAGCGTTAATCAATAAATTCAGGAGCGTGGTAAATCACAAATAAGAGGATAGGATTATCCCTTTTTAAATGAACTGCCCATTTTGCCAAATAACAAACAAAATCATCACCGAAGATCTTTTATGACGGCTACCACTCCCCCGGCCATTCCCTGGTGGTCCCAAGGAGGCATGTGGAGACATATTTTGAATGCTCTCCTGAAGAAAAAGCCGCCTTGTGGGAGATGGTCGAAACTGTCCGTCGAATCCTGGAGGAGCGTAAACCGGACGGGTTCAATATAGGATTTAATGTCGGAAAGGCCGCCGGCCAGACGGTTTTTCACGCCCATATCCACGTGATCCCGCGTTATGACGGGGATGTTCCCGATCCTAAAGGCGGGGTTCGCCACGCCGTAGTCGGAAAGGGGTATTACTGAAATGGGCTTCCCCGATGAACGGGAACAACTCCAATTTCTTTTTAAAATCCAACGCCTTTTGGGTGAAGGGAGCTTTACCGCAAGCTACAAGTTTGCCCTGCTGAACGCTCTGGCCGATATTGCTGTTGAAAAGGGGCATGAAACCGGGGAGCCGCACTGGATCTCCCTTGAAGATATAGCCGAGAAATTCATTCAATATTACTGGCCTCAATCTGCCCCTTATCCCTCATCGGGAGGAACCTATCAGGATAATCCAGCAAAATACCGATAGACAGGCCGAGATTATTCGACTCCTGTCGGAGGCCAGGGCCAGGACGGATGGATCACTGGCCAAGATTAAATTGGACAGACCTGCCTATCGCCGCCTGGTCAAAAAGGTCGCCCGGGTAGTGGAGAAGATGCCCCTTTTCAGACTTCAAACCCTCGGCCGTGAACAGGTTGAGTTTGTATACCCGAATAAAATTATCAATGGGGGGATAGAACTCTCCCCTGGCGTTTGTTTCTGCCTTCGTCAATTCCATTTGATCATCAAGGATCTGCTTCAAAGCGCCTGGGTTCGTTTTATCCATAAGGTTCGGGCCAACCAGGACATTCTGGGGCAAGTTAAAGACCTGGCCGAATTTCTGTTCGGCTCTGAGAGGAGCGTCCTATCAGCGTTTACCGGGATCTTGGTGGAACGGCAGAAAGGGGAATGCTTTTATTGCCAAAGGCCCCTAAAAAACAGCTTTGCAATTGATCATTTTATCCCCTGGTCCCGCTACCCAGTAGATCTTGGTCATAATTTTGTTTTGGCCCATCAATCCTGCAATTTGGCCAAATCCGATACCCTGGCATCGATAAAACACCTGGAAAGATGGTGGGATCGAAATGAAATCTTCGGAAAGGAATTAGGCGCCTCTTTTGATTTGAAAAACTTGATCTATGATATCGATGCCACCAGGGAGATTGGACGTTGGGCATATAGAATGGCCGAAAGAAGCGGTGCCCAAGTCTGGGTAGCTCGGGACCAATATGAAAAACTGGGCCCTGACTGGAAGAATATAACAGGAATAACCTCTCCATAAATAAGTGGACAACATAGCCCGAATGCATCCCGAGGATATCGAAGTCCTGGAAGACGCTACGGCCGGTGAAAGGAAGGTCTTCTGATTCCTGCATGACGCACCTCGACCGGATAAGGACTTCATCGCCTGGTATGAGCCGACCATCGGCAGTGCCGGTGCGGAACCTGATTTGATTATTTTTGGAAATTCACTCGTTTGTAAAGAGGGACGTTGTTCACTCCATTCAGAAACGTCAATCAAAACCGATGATGAATAGAAAAGGGGCGGGGATAAGTTTGCTGGGGCTGAAGGCAGGCATTGGTGCGACTTGGCTTGAGGGGTTCGCGGGCTCTGCTTATTTTTTTGCAGGGGATGGCCGGGTGACGGGCGTGGGGTAAAGGTTCGTCGAAGTCCCCGCCCCTAGGGAAGGTGCCTTGCTTTTCTTGACCAATCAATCGGGCTTTTTCTATGGCTTCGGGACCATTTTGATCTCCAATAGGCAACCGACCGCCAAGTTATTCAATTTAATAATTGACTTTTGTATCTGAACGGATACAATTTAAGACAATGAACCAAATTTTTCGTTCCGATGAGTTTGATATTTGGCTTTCCGGGCTAAAGGACAAAAAAGCCAAGGCGCGCATCGTTCAGCGAATTGATTCTGCCGTCGCCGGAAATTTTGGGGACTGTAGAGCCGTCGGCGAAGGCGTCCATGAGATGCGCATTCATGTCGGCCCCGGTTACCGGGTTTATTACACCCGCAGTACTCTTGCGGTCTACCTGTTGCTCGTCGGTGGAGACAAATCTTCCCAGAAACGAGACGTTAGGCGAGCGATCGAGATGGCTCGCGCCTTAGGAAATAGGAGACTACCATGAAAAAATTTGCTCCCTTCGACTCTGCCGACTACCTCACCGATGAGGAAACCATTGCCGAATACCTATCCGCCGCGCTGGAGGATCCGAACCCGGATATGTTACTGGTGGCAGTAAAAAACGTGGCCCGGGCGCGAGGGATCAGCCAATTGGCTCAGGATACGGGATTGGGGCGGGAGAGCTTATATAAGGCGCTCGCCCCCGGAGCAAAACCACGCTATGATACGATTCTAAAGGTATTGCGGGCTTTGGGGGTCAAATTGCATGCCGAGCCGATGAATGTTTGATTATCCCCAGTGATATCCGTAAGTGGAAACGGGGGACGAGTGGAAACGGGGGACGTTCGTTCCCGGGGTGCAGAAAAAATTAGCAGGGAGATAAGGATTTCTTGGTTCGTGGAATTACTTTAATATGGCTCGGATGCACCCAGAGGACATCGAAGTTCTGGAAGACGCCACGGCCGGTGAAAGGAAAGTCTTCCGTTACCTCCATGACGTGGCACGGCCGGACAAAGACTTCATTGCCTGGTATGAACCGACCATCGGCAGCTCGGGCGCGGAACCGGACTTCATTCTTTATGGCAATTCACTCGGGCTCCTGGTCCTGGAGGTCAAGGACTGGGAGATCGATCAAATAGGAGAAGTCGATCCCCACACTTTCAAATTCTGGATAGGCGACAGGGAGGAAACCCGGAGCGGCAGGCCGGATAAAATATTCACCGCAGAGGCGCAAAGGACGCAGAGATGGAACATTTTTCAACTGGCGGCAACTGCCGCCAGTTGAAAAGTATTCGTCCTCCGGCGGTGACACATTGCGTTCAGCCTGAGCAGGTGGCGAAGGTTGAGTGGACCCTACACCTCTGGGCGAGGACCTGGAAACAGCCGGCATCCCCCCACCAAGTGGGTCTCCGAGGACGTCCGGGCCAAGGAACTCTTCGACATCACCACCGACCGGGTCCTCCTGATTAGCATCCCCCTTACCGCTGGATAAAAATTGAGCGGAAAACTTGAAAGAATAACTGGTCATTTGGGGAAAATGAGTTTATCGGAAGATCAAATAGATTATCAATAGCGAGGTATACCATTTTAGAAAATTCCGCCCAATTCTTACCTTCCGGGAAAGCCGGGAAGGCCCCATCTCCTTCGTTCTCCAGGGCTCGCGGTAGGCTTATACAGCTTCGCCCCGGACGCCTCGGATCTGAGACCTTCGCGACTTTTCCAAAAGGAGGAGGCGCAGAAAAGACTGTGTGAGACCTTCGAGACCACTCCTGAAAACGAGAATTGGGGGATGGTCCCCCTGATCACGTCAAAGAAAGTGATAGAAAAATAGGATGGCAATAAGACTGACCAGACTAACCGCGCGGCAATTCACCTTATTACAAAACCGATGAATGAAGTCCTGGACCGATATAAAGGATGTCTAATCGGACTGGCCGTCGGCGACGCCTTAGGCATTACCCTGGAGTTCAGGGCGCCGGGGACATTCGAACCCCTGACCGATATTATCGGCGGCGGTCCCTTCCACCTTGAACCGGGTCAGTGGACCGACGACACCTCCATGGCCCTCTGCCTGGCCGAAAGCCTCAGCGAGAACAAAGGCTTTGATCCGGTGGACCAGCTCAAAAGGTATGTCCGCTGGTTTAGGGAAGGTTACCTGAGCAGCACCGGGAAATGCTTCGATATCGGGACTACAATCCGTTCGGCCCTGGTGCGTTTCGAGAAAAACGGCGCGCCGTATTGCGAGGTGGACGATCCTTATGCCGCCGGCAACGGGTCGATCATGCGCTTGGCGCCGGTGCCCATGTTTTTTTCCAGAAAGCCCAAGGAGGCCATCGAGAGATCAGAAGAAAGCTCACGGACTACCCATGGGGCCAAAACCTGTGGGGATGCCTGCCGCTATTTCGGGGCGCTACTGGTAGGGGCACTGAACGGGGCCAGCAAAGAGAAACTCCTGTCCGATCACTTCTGCTCGATCAGCGGCTACTGGGCAAACCATCCCTTGGGTGAAGGGATAGCCGAGATCGCCGCGGGCTCGTTCAAACATAAAAATCCACCGCAAATCCTCGGGTCGGGTTACGTGGTCAAATCCCTCGAAGCCGCCCTCTGGGCTTTTTATAGCAGCCATTCTTTTAAAGAGGGAGCCTTAATGGCCGTCAACCTGGGGAACGACGCCGACACCACCGGCGCGGTCTACGGCCAGATTGCCGGGGCTTATTACGGGTACCAGGGGATTCCCCGGGAATGGAAAGCAAAACTCTCCCATCGGGACGTGATTGAGGCCTATGCCGATCAGCTATACCGGCTGGGCGCAAATTTGGAAAACCGGACGGATTAAAGGAGGAAAAATGGGCCGGATAGAAGGGACCAGAGGCGTCTACCAGGTTGGCGGCTCGGAAATATCCCACGGGAACGATGCTTCGGTATTCCTGGTTCGAGGCCTTAACCAGGCTGTCCTGATTGACGCCGGGGCGGGTCGGGGATCCGAGATCATCTGGAAAAATATCCTCGACCTGGGAGTGGAACCCGGCACCATTTCCGTGCTCATCCTGACTCACGGCCACGTGGACCATATCGGGGGGGCCGCCTTTTTCAGGGATAAAACCGGGTGCCGGATCGTAGCCCACCAGGGGGACCGGGAGGCCATAGAGCTTGGCGACCCGATCCGCACCGGGGCCTCCTGGTACGGCGTAACCTTGCCGCCTTTAAAGGTGGATCAGGTATTAACCGGGGCAAACGAAGAAATCCCCGTCGGGAATGAAGAGAAGATCATCTGCCTCCACACCCCCGGGCACACTCCCGGATCCATTTCCCCCTATCTGGACCGCGACGGACAGCGGATCCTCTTCGGCCAGGATATCCATGGCCCCTTCCTAAAAGAATTCGGAGCCGACCTCGACGATTGGCGGGAATCGATGCACCGGCTCCTGGAACTGGAAGCCGATATCCTCTGTGAAGGGCATTTCGGGATTTTTGATTCCAGGCAAGAGGTCCGGCATTACATCGAGAATTACCTGAGACAGCACGGCCGTTGGGGGACCTGAAGCTGATCCCGAAGGGAACTTAAGGGTGGACATGTTCTTTGCCTTACCCGGAGGAGGGATTGGACTTCTGGTTTCAGGGCAGGTCCATGACCGGTCTATGAGAAGGGTGAACGGTAACAATTAGCGGTCGATCCATAGTGCTTTTTTGATTAAGGAAGGACATGGCGATAGATGAATCATTGGCTGAGTTCTTTAATTATTTCCTATCTGATCGAGAAATATTCAATTATAAGGGATTGGTTGAGGCCCGACCTTTGCGTTTTGGCCGGAACTGATTTTCAACGAAATTACTGAAAGGAGGCGCACAATGTTATTCTTGGTTCATATGGCGATCACCATGGTTGCCATCCTGATTATCTCCTACCTTTTCCCTCAAATAATAAAGGCCGACGGGTTCATGGCGGCCCTGGTAGCGGCTTTCGTCCTGGGCATTACAAACGCCTTTCTCCGACCAGTCCTGGTCATATTGACATTGCCCATTACCTTGCTGACGCTCGGAATCTTCCTTTTGGTCATTAACGGACTGATGCTTTGGATCACGTCCGGCCTGGTTCCGGGGTTCCATGTGATTGGCTTCTTCGGTGCGGTTCTGGGTTCTGTTTTAATCAGCTTAGTGAGCTGGATTCTCTCCTCGATCATTCATTCCAAATGATCCTGAAGCCCTCATTGCCGGATTCTATGATTTTATTTCCACGAATAATAATCCCAATTGCTTTTTTCTTGGCTTTGGTGATTATTTCGCCTGCCGGGGCCGGGACTTTAGGGCAAATGATACCGGCCACGGCAGCAAGAATAGTCGATGGCGATACCCTTGTGGTGGGGGTTAATGGCAGGGAAGAGAAGGTCCGGCTGATCGGCATAGATGCTCCAGAATGCCGTCCGAACCCGAAGGCTGAGAAGGACGCCTTTAGAACAGGGGATGATCTGAGGGCCATCACAGAAATGGGCCAGAGATCGACCAGGTACGTTAAATCGATTCTCCGGCCTGGGGATCATGTTCAGATTGAAATGGACCTGCGGGGAAAGGACCGGTACGGGCGGCTATTGGGGTACATTTGGCTGGCCCACGGAAAACTGCTTAACGAAGAAATGGTCAAGGGAGGGTACGTACGCCAGCCTGATGACCTATCCGCCGAACGTCAAATATCAAAAACGGTTCGAGAAAGCCTATAGGGAAGCGAGGGGGGCCGGGAGAGGGTTATGGAATGGTACCCGGTAATAGGTCCTGGTTCAATCTTGTTATTTACAATGAAAAAAGAGGAGCGATGCGGATGAGTAATCCGGGACATCTAATATGGATAGCTTGGGGTCTGCTGGTAGGATTTGGGGCTTCCTTTATTTTTGGGGATTTGTTGACCTTACCCATTGATTTATACTATTTGGTTTACTTCGGAATCATTCTAACCTTTTTTTCTCTCTATATCAGGAATACTCGGTTAAGGCTGAAAGAATGGTTCTCCAAACGATTGATTTGGGGAATTCTGTTTGGATTAATCTTTGGAGCCTTACTGGCGCAGAATGTCTTGTCAAGACCAGAAACAGAAAGATTTACTGGAGCCTATTTGGCTTGGTTGATATTTTGGAGAGGGGTGGTGTATGGGACTATCGATGGCCTGCTCCTATCATCGTTTCCATGGATTGTCACCTGGCGAGCTTTTGATGTTGGAAAAAAACCTTTGGGTAAGAAAATTGCATTTGGCTTTCTGGCCTGGCTTTTCATTCTTGCAATGACTACAGCATATCATTTAGGCTATTCGGATTTCAGGGCGAAAAAGATAGTCCAACCCATTATAGGAAATTCGATTATATCCATTCCAACACTGCTTTCGGCAAATCCGATAGGGTCGCCAATAACTCATGCAATAATGCACATTACCGCCATTCTCCATTCACCTAAAACTGAACTCTTTTTGCCCCCTCACCGATAAGTTTATGCCCGAAACAGAGACTTGGAGAAACGAATAAAATATAATAGGGGACGTAGTTTCTGAATATACTTGACAGGAGTTATCTTAAGCGGTATTGAGAAAAACATTCCCAGGCAACCGCGGCTGGATGCCCCCGGAACCTTGCATAACGTCATGGGCCGGGGGGATCGAGGCCATTTGAATTCCCTCCGGGCTGGCCTGGTCCCGGACCTGGAGGCTATGGGCCGGTATCCCTGGGCCGGCCACTCGTCCCTGACGGGGGGAACGGGGCGGGATGGGCAGGGTTTGGAATTATTAGGAAATAAAGTTTGCCTTCTGATATTGAGGATTACCCAGACGACAAATTTTCCGCCAGTGCCTTAATGCTTGGTTTTACCACTGCCAAACGCCCGCTTCACTTCCAGGTGTCCCTTATGGACGCGCCTTTAGTAAAAATCATCACGATCTACGAGCCTAACCCAAACTGACGATGTTCGTCATTATGGGGTCCGAGATGGCTTTTGAAACGGAGGACATGGTATAATCCTTGATCAAAAACATTAAACCAGAGGAGGGGCATATGATTGGTTTGAGAAGGAACTTATGGGGGACCCTGTTCGCTTTAACGGTCATTGGTATTTTTGCAGCAACCAGTTCACCATTACTCGGAGCCCCTGTGCCGGGTGGTCCGGGATTTGTATCAGTTGGCGCTTTGGCTTTTAAACCACTCATTCCAACCTGGACTTATTCTTATACAGCAAGTAACCGTCTTTACAATAACGGTGGTACCTTGGAAATCTTTTATGCACCAGTCCAGTTACCCCATGGTGCGATAATTACCCAGTTAGTCCTATATTTTGTTGATAAAGGGGTCAGTTCAATAAGTGTATCTTTGGTCTCGTATCCATTGGATGAACCGAGTAATCTTACCGAGATGATTAGCATGGAGACAACAGGGGCATTAATCGATCCCCAAACCCTCATTGGCAATATATTTCCCCATGGAAATGTCATTGATAATCAGTCCAATTCCTATATTGTCTCTCTCGGATTATCTCCGGGACCCAATTATTCGGTAGGTGGGGTCCGGATCGATTATAATTATCCAATAAATTTGCCCCTGATAATGAAATAGGCCGGAGGAATACATGAAACGGTCACCAGCAACCCAATTAGTCAATAAAGCCATAATCGATATCCAGACTCTGGCCGGTAGCCTTGATTCGATCGATACCCATAAGCTGGCTACCGACCTTCGGGATTTGGAGTCGAAAATTAGCGCTCTTCGGAGTTTTCTCGTTAACCACATCGTCCGGAAGGCGTAAGCTCATGACCGACCTGCCCATTCTCGACAATGAATAATGTACCGCCTTTGGAGGTCCTGCTGGATGAGGCCGGAAACATACGAGAGACTGTGTAATGGCACCGAGATGTTTTTCCTATGACACGACAGGAAGGAGTTCTATGAAACTGGGAACATTCGCTACCCCGATTGACCAGCGCTTTTTTGAAGACTATATCCCTGGAGCGGTTTATGAGTTTGGGTCAATCTCCGTCGAAGAGGCCGAAATCATCTCATTTGCCAAGAGGTTCGATCCACAGCCCTTTCATACAGATCCGGAAGCTGCTGCAAAATCGATGTATGGTGGTCTGATAGCCAGCGGTTGGCATTCAGCCAGCCTCATAATGCGGTTATTCGTAGATCATTATCTTTCACATGTAGCCAGCCTGGGATCGCCCGGAGTTGATGAGCTGCGTTGGCTATATCCTGTTAGACCAGGTGATGCCCTATCAATCAGAGTAACTGTTATTGAAACCAGGCGGTCGCAATCGAAGCCTGATCGAGGGGTTCTTCATTCCTTCTGTGAGTCGCTCAATCAGCACGGCCAAGTAGTGATGACGATGAAGGCGATTAACCTGCTGGCATGTCGCGGAGTTAAATGACTGTGACCTGTCCCTCCCCAATGACCAAACTTTCCTTACTGGACGAAGACTACTGGACTGCCCTGGAGATCCTGGCTGATGAAGTCGGGAACATCAAGGATTGGATTGCCCAAGACTTGCCATGGCACCCGGTCATAATAGGGGACGTAGTTTCTGAATAAACTTGATAAGAGTCTCTTGGAACGTTATTGAGGAGAAGATGCCCAGGCAACCGCGGCTGGATGCCCCCGGGACTTTGCATCGCGTCCTGGGCCGGGAGATCGAGGCCATTTCAATCCCCTCATCGACGAGTTCGTAAATCGGCATCCTCAAAAGAGGAGTTTCAAAAATGAGAGAAATTGAAATTTCAGAAGAGCCGATAGAGCTCTATAAAATCTTGAAGTTCGAAAATATGGTCGCCAGTGGCGGAGAGGCGAAACAGGTGATTTCTGAAGGCCACGTTTCAGTTAATGGAAAGGTCGAAATCAGAAAGCGAAAAAAGATTTTTTCAGGGGATGTCGTTGAATTTGGAAAAAATAAACTTCGGATAAAGCTCAAATGAGATCGAGAAGAGATAAAGAATTGGCTACCGGATAAGAAATAAGCTATTATTAGGCTACCGATGAAAGGAGGTAATCGACGTTGCTGTCCTTAGATCCTAAGAAACTGGCTAATAGGTCGATCCCGGTGGGCACGGGCTGGCTTCTTGGTTCTTGTATGGAAGCCCGGGGCAAGCAAGACCTCTGGATCAAACAGAAACCCGAGGTCCTCGAAGTGCTTCGCGAGCAGGCCATCGTCCAGAGCGTGGAATCGTCGAACCGGATCGAAGGGGTGACGATCCCGGCCCACCGGCTTCGTCCCGTGGTATTAGGAAAAGCCAAGCCCAGGGATCGCTCCGAGGAAGAGTTGGCCGGTTACCGGAAGGCGCTGGACTGGATTTTTTCGCGGAAGCGCCAAGTCTCCATCAGGCCACCTGTCATCCAGCGCCTGCACATCCTCGCCCAAGGAGGTTTCTCCGGCGATTCGGGGGAATGGAAAAAGCGGGATAACGAGATCATCGAAATTCTGTCCAACGGCGAAAGGAAAGTACGGTTCGTCCCAACCTCGGCCAAGGACACTCCGAAAACCATGGAGTTGCTTTGCCGAAACTACCGAGAAGCATCAGAAGACGAACGGCTCCCGCCTCTTCTGGTCATCGCCACCTTCGTGTTCGATTTTTTGTGCATCCATCCATTCCGTGACGGAAACGGCCGGGTTTCCAGACTTGCCACCACGCTTTTGCTCCAAGCCCACGGCTTCCGGGTGGCGCGGTACATCAGCCTGGAACGCCTGGTCGAGGAGAGCAAGGAAGACTATTATAGCGTCTTGGCCGAATGCTCGCGGGGATGGCCCGAGGGCAAGAACGAGATCACCCTCTGGTGGAACTACTTTCTCGGACTACTGCGCCACGCCTATAAAGAGCTCGAACGACAGGTAGAGTCGGTGGAGGCCCGTCCCGCCAAGAGCGATTTGGTAAGACAGTCCGTCCTCGGGCAAGTGGAACAGTTCACGTTGGGCGACCTGGCCGCTCAATTGCCGGCGGTCAGCCCGCAGCTCATAAAAAAGGTCTTCGCGGAGCTGAAGAAGCAGGGCAGGATTCGTCTCGCTGGGAGAGGTCGGGGTGCCCGGTGGGAAATTGTTTCATAAAGAGGGACTTAGTCCCTTTCATTCAGTAACTATAATCAAAGATCTTCCCATGCAAATATACCGGCCTGAGTGGTTTGATTTCCCGGAAGGCTTTCTCACCGCCCATTGATACCCGATTCGGTCCGCTTTAATTGTTCCTCCACCGACTCTAACCACCACGCCTGCCAGGAGGGGTTGTAGAATAAAGACGTATCCTTGTCGAACTCCTCGTGTCGTTTTTGGTTGGCCTCCATGGCCGAGTCAATCATCTCCTTGATCTGTTGAAAGACTTCAGAATAGACTTGTTGAGGAGTCTCCCTGATCACCAGTAAGTTTGATGCCCATTTTTGGGCATCGCTTGTCAGTTTCCGAGCGGCAAGCTCCGTGAGGGCAAAGTGGATTTGTTCATGCTGAAGCACATAGCCCGTTATTTCTGGTTTGATTTTTGGGCTCCACCAGGAGTTGTGGGGTATCATGACAGCTTCAAAGGCAAGATGGGTAATACTTCCGGTATAGTTAATTTGATCGAAAAAAGGCCAACGAGTGACGCTGAAGCTTGAATTAGCTGTCCTGCGTATTTGGATCGCTGATTGGGCGTTGATCCTGTCCCCGTGCAGGGAGAGATTTTCCGGCAACAAAGTCGCGCGAAAGTCCTCGGGCGTCAATTGCCTATAGGTGAAACCGGTTGAGCTATTATTGGGTATTTCGTCGATCTGAATCCTCTGCGGTTTGGCATATTCGGGCAACTGGGCGCAAGAGGTTATTAATGTTAACGACAGCGATAACACTGCGTACCCGATCGATCTATTCGTATGTTTTCTTAACCGACTCATGTGACCTTAAGTTATTATTCCGCTGTATCCCTAAGGTAGGGCCGGAGGGAATTTATCCCTGTGGGGAACGCACCGCCAGCGCTCGCCCGCCGTGGGAGTCCCAGCGCCCCAGGCCGGAAATGAAATCGAAGAGCCAGCCCGTCGTGGAGTCTCTGGGTTCCGAAGACCAGCCCCAATCACCATCAAACTTGAACGCGGGGTTCTTTCTTCCTGTTCCCAGTTCCCGTAGTTCGACTTGGGTCGGCAACCGCCAATCGGAGAAACCGCCTAATTTTAAATTCCGGGCATATTGGGTAGCCTGGTCCCAAGTCATGGACTGGCCGGGATCGGGAGCCCACTGAAGCCCGGTTTTACTATCGGTTATGATCCCATCTTTATTTGATGTAAAACGGATGACTAGAGGAGAGGTCAGGAGGCTGGTTTGACCTTCGGGGCCGCTTTGGGCTTTTATTATATCCCAATTTTGAATCTCCGGTAAGATGGAATAACTTGAAGAAGGATATAGCCCCTTGAAACTAAAGACACCATCCGAGCCGGTTGTAGTTTCAAAATGTTCATATCCCTTTATAGGTTGATCTTGTTTGGCAATCATTTTGACCCCGGACATCGGCTGCCCTTTACCATCCAGGACCTTTCCTTCGATACCCGACTTCTTACCACACGCAAATAACAACATAGCAACCAAAACGACAAAGAATAACCGGCCGAACAGCTTCATAATCTTCCTCCCAATTTTTTGTTGGCCGCTGCTATTATGCGGGTTGGGCATTTGACTTCTATGAAGACCAAAGAGCAAGAATAATTTAAACCATGATTACAAGAGTTTATGCGTTTGTCAAACAAATTTCTATTCTTACACTCGACCGACTGCATCATTACCTTTAAGGATTGATGATTTATAAAGGCAGTGCTAAAATTAAACATTTCATTAAAAACGGAAGCGGGGTCATGGAAACCGCAGCCGAAAAGCTGGCCGAAGAAATAAAATCATTGACGGATTTGGAATGGCGGAGATCATGAATCAAGATCCAATAATATCCTTTGGGGTTGGTGATTAACCATGCCACCCGCTTACGATGTCATCATTATCGGTACCGGGCCTGCGGGGATATTCGCTGCTTTGGAGCTCATAAAGAATCCCCGCCTGAAAATCCTCATGATCGAGAAAGGCAGCGATATCAAGGCCAGAAGTTGTCCCGTGGCCGAGACGTCAGGTCCCTGTGTCCAGTGCGACCTCTGCAGCATCCTCTGCGGCTGGGGGGGGCCGGGGCCTATAGCGATGGGAAACTCACCCTGACCTCCGAATTCGGGGGATGGCTTAAGGAGTATCTTTCCGAGGAAGATTTGGCCGCCCTGATCGAATATGTGGATTCGGTTTACCGCTTTTTCGGGGCCGGAGGAGATATTCACGGCCAGAACAAGGAGGCCCTGGTCCGTCTGAAGAAGAAAGCCGCCGGGTACAACCTGGAGCTTATCCCGGCATTGATACGGCATATCGGTACAGAGGTATGCGGAGAGGTGCTGCGCAGAATACGAGACGCGCTGGACGGTAAGGTTGAACTGGTCTTCGATTCGCCGGTAGAGCAGATCCAGACTGTCCAGGGCTTTGTTTCCGGGGTCAGGACAGAAGACGGGCGGACCTTTGAGTCCCGGTTTGTTATCACCGCTGTTGGCCGGGAAGGATCGAGCTGGCTTTCCGGAGAAGCCAAACGGTTGGACCTTTCGGTCCAGAAGAATCCGGTTGATATCGGGGTCCGGGTTGAACTTCCGGCGGCTATTCTGAAAGATATAACGGATGTGGCTTATGAGGGGAAGTTCGTCTATTTCTCAAGAAGATTCCACGACAAAATCAGAACGTTCTGCATGAATCCCTATGGAGAGGTGGTCAAGGAATACAGCGAAGGCATCTTCAGCGTCAACGGGCACAGCTACAAAAACAAGAAGACGGAAAATACGAACTTCGCCCTCCTGGTGAGTACCGATTTCACCAGACCCTTTAATGATCCGATATCCTATGGGAAGTACATCGCCGGCCTGGCCAACCTGCTTGGCGGCGGCGTCATCGTTCAACGGCTTGGCGATCTGAAAATGGGCCGACGGTCTACGCCGGAAAGAATAGCCGAAGGCTCTGTGCGCCCCACCCTGGAAGACGCCACACCGGGAGACCTGAGCTTCGTGCTGCCCTACCGGCATCTCAGCAACCTGATGGAGATGCTCGAAGCGCTCGATAACGTGGCCCCCGGAGTGAACTCCGGCGATACGCTTCTTTATGGCGTAGAAGTCAAGTTCTATTCCATGAAGCTCAAGCTCACCCCTGGCCTTGAAACGGAAGTCAGGAATCTTTTCGCCGTCGGGGACGGTGCGGGAGTAACCCGCGGGTTGATCCAGGCCTCGATTTCAGGAGTCGTTGCGGCGCGCGAGGTTTTGAAAAGCGGCAAGGGTGATTCTGCCACTTCACCTGCCGGGGGGGATTAGAGGCGTTTAATTTCACTTTTGAAAACCTGGTCCTACCTCGAAGAAATTGAGCACTTAGAAAAAGCCACGGCAGACGAAAAGAAGGTTTTCCGATTCCTTAAAAACGCGGCCCGGCCGGACAAAGACTTCATCGCCTTAAGGATGATGGAATATCTTCAGATCGGCCGGCGGCGGTCCAGCCAAAAGGCCAGGGCGGCCAAAGCCGTCGCGATAGCTATCATCAAGGCGGTGGTGTGAAAGGTCGCGGCCAGTCCGTTTACCAGGTCCTGCGGCGGGGCTTGAGTTAGATCGGCGGCCGATCGGACCCGGCCGGAGGCCATCATCCCGGTGGTGAAAAGAACGCCGGCCAGGGGGATTCCGGTGGTGTGCCCCATGGTCCGGGTAAGGGCCAGCAGCCCCGAGGCCACACCCAAATGCTCTTTGGGTGCCGCGCCCATGATCGCGCTGTTGTTGGGGGCCAGAAAAAGTCCCAGGCCCAACCCTAACGGCAGCAGGTGGAGGATATAGCCCCCGGTGGTCGTTTCAACGGTCAGGCCGGCGATGGACAGGCAGCCGACGACCAGCAGCAGGAGGCCCGCCAGGGTGATCCCCCGGGGACCGAACCGATCGGACAAGGTCCCGGCGATAATGGAAATCAGCCCCATGGACAGCGGCACGACCATCATCAGCAAACCGACCTTCTGGGTGGGATAGCCTTTAACCAGCTCCAGATAAAAGGGCAGGGTAAAAGTCCCGCCCAGCACAATAAAGACCAGCCAGCCCATGAGCAGGTTGATGGAAAACAGGGCGTTTTTAAAGAGAGCCGGGTTGAGCATGGGCTGGGAGGATTTTTTCTCCACGAGGATAAAAAGAGCCAGTCCGACGGCGGCAGCGGACAGGAGCGAAAGAACCGGGAGATCACTGAAACCTCGATGTTCGCCTATGGTCATGCCCAGGGCATAGGCGATGATGGTGGCCAGTAAGGCCAGCCCGCCAAGCAGATCAAAGTGTTGCCCCGCCCTTTTTATTTCCGGGGAGGAAATAAAAAGCCAGGTAGCCCCGATGGCCACAAATCCAATAGGAATATTGATCAGAAAGATCCAGCGCCAACTGGCCAGCCCGATGATCATTCCCCCAATGGCCGGTCCAAGTGCCAATCCGACCGAAACGACCCCGCCCATGATCCCCAGCGCCCGGCCGCGCTCTTGGGCCGGAAAAGCCTCGGTAACCAGGGCGATCCCCAGGGATTGAACCATCACGGCCCCGCAGCCCTGCAGGGCCCGAAATCCGATCAGCCATCCCACGCTGGGAGACAACCCGCATAAAAAAGATCCCAACGTGAAGATGAACAGACCCCACAGGTATATTTTTTTCTTCCCCACCATGTCGCCCAGACGGGCCATGCTCAGCATGGTCGAGGTGAGTACCAGGACATAAGAAAGGATAACCCACTGAATGGTGGGGAAATCGGTCCGGAGGGCGCGCACCAGGGTGGGCAGCGAGACATTGACGATGCTGATGTCTATGGTGGCCATCAGAACCCCTGATCCCACCGCCGCCAGGGAGAGCCATTTGTAACGGGTACCGTCTAACATTGGATTATGATTTGAATCCGAGGGATGACTGTTTTCATCCCCGGCCGGGTCTAAGGGGTGCAATATCGGCCTCTTTCTAAATGGTTCTTAGCTTGACAGCCTGGATCGTTCCAGGCAAGGATTAATTGTTGCGGATGAACTATTATTGAGTTTGAGTTACTCTTGACAGGCTGAAGCTAGTGATGTATAGTACAATGTATGTTTGGCTCTTTCGGGAGGTGCGGATATGGCTCAGATGATCCGGAAGCAGATTTATATTGAACCCCTGCAGGACGTGAACCTTAAAAAGCAGGCAAAGACGCTGGGGATTACAGAAGCGGAGGTTATACGCCGAGCCTTAGACAGCCAGATGTCACTTCTGGTCCCCGGTCCTCGCGATCTGTCTGCCTGGGAACGGGAAAAGGCTTTTATTGCTCAACGGATGGCCGGAAAACCGCTACCCGGAGGCCGTAAATTCAGACGGGAAGAAGCCTACGAGGATAGATTGAAACGCTATGGCCGATAAGATCCTGGTGGATACCAATGTTTTGCTGTCCGCCTATGACCAGGGTGAACCGGTAAAGCAATCTCAGGCGGCAGCAGTATTAGATCGCCTGGCAAGCTTGCGTCTCGGTGTACTGACACCGCAGGTATTGGCTGAATTTTTCGTCAATGCGACCCGTAAGTTAGAAAGGCCTCTGACCGTGGAACAGGCCTACGACCGAATCCAGAACTACCTTATCTCCTGGGAGATATTGGATTTGAGCGGATCGATCATACTGGAGGCGGTGCGCGGCGTTCGCACCTACCAAATGGCCTATTGGGATGCCCAGATCTGGGCTTCGGCGCGATTGCACCAGATTCCGCTCATTTTCACGGAGGATTTCAATTTGGGGGCCGTGATAGAAGGCGTGCGATTTGTAAATCCCTTCGAAGAGGGTTTCAACCTGGATAAAGAAGGGGTGCGGTAGGTAATCCATGAAGTGCATCGGCCAGTCCTTATATTTATTGGGGATCTTTCTAATAGCGGTGGTTTTTCCCGGCAGCCCGCTATCAAATGGATCGGTGCTGGCGGCCTCCTGTGAATTTGAAGTTCAGGAGCTGTCCGGAAAGCTCCCGGTTAAGATCGACGCGGCCGAACTGATCGATGTCCTCCGGACCCTGAATCAGTCGGGAAATCGCCGACTGCCGGCGAAGTTCGTGACCAAACAGGAGGCCAAAGCGGCCGGGTGGCGGCCGGGCCAAAACCTCTGGGCGTCAGGGGAACTCCGGGGCAAAAGCCTGGGCGGCGATCGCTTCGGCAATTACGAAAAGAAGCTCCCCGACGGCAGGCGGAAATGGCGGGAGGCGGATCTCGATTACCAGGGGGGCCATCGCGGCCCGAAACGCCTTATTTTCTCGACCGACGGGCTGCGGATGGTCACGGTCGATCACTATCAGACCTTCAAGGAGGTGCCGGCATGTCGGTAAAAAAATATGTGCTTGACGGTCAAGCCATTCAATCGCTTGATTCGTTTTATCAGGAAATCGGGAAGGTGCTGCCTTTGCCGGACTATTTCGGCCGGAACCTGGATGCCCTGGCGGATGTGTTAACCACCGATCTGGACGGGCCGTGTGAGATCCTTTGGGAACACTCGGCGGTTTCGAAACAGGCCATGAGCCGAGACTTTCAGAGAATACGCACGGTCCTGAAGCACGCTGCTCAGGAGCGGGAGGATATTAAGGTTATTTTCCGATAGGAGGAGGGGGCACTGAAAAAATGAACGTCGAACATCGAACTTCCAACATCAAATGGTTAATGGGAAACGATGAAGAAACAGAAATAGGTATTCCCTGTTCGGCAAGAGAGGTTTGTTTTTCATTTGAGGTTGGGCGTTCGATGTTCAATGTTCGACGTTCACTTCATCCTTTGCAGGCGCACGCCCCTGGGCAGGAAGGTCTAATCTGATGGTAAGAAAAGCAGGTTTTCATAAATCACCAACCAGGAATTATCAGAGCCTTTCAATTTTTTTCTCAATCTGTTCTTTTGTTCTCATTTTCCTTTTTACCGGGAGTCCGCTCATGGCGATTGAAACGGCCCGATACCAGGTGGTGGAGAAGGACGGTGATTTCGAAATCCGCCAGTATGCCCCGTACCTCGTGGCCGAAACGTTGGTGGAGGGCGAGATGGACGAGGTGGGCAACGAGGGCTTTCGGCGGCTCTTCGGCTATATCTCGGGGAATAACCAAAAGAAGCAATCCATTTCGATGACTGCCCCGGTGACCCAGGAAAAAACCGCGGAGAAGATCGCCATGACCGCGCCGGTAACCCAGGAGAAAGCGGGCGGCAAGTTCCGCATCACCTTTATGATGCCCTCCGAGTACACCCTGGAAACGCTTCCGGAGCCCCTGGATTCCCGGGTGGCTTTAACGACCGAGCCGGCCCGGCTGGTGGCGGCGATTCAATACTCCGGCACCTGGAGTTCGAAACGGTTTGAGGATCACAAAAAGAAGCTCGAGGAATGGATTTCCAAGCGGGGCCTGAAACCTCTGGCCGACCCCGTCTGGGCCCGCTACGACCCGCCCTTTAAGCCCTGGTTCTTGAGAAGAAACGAGGTGCTGGTTACGGTAGAAAGGCAGTGAATGGTGGAACAAAATTCCTTTGTCTCCAGTGACCTTTCAACTGCCTTTACCAGAACACTCGCCTAAGCCCACCCTCAACGGCGTTTAGGGGAGGTCTGGTTGACCAGCACCGGCAGGGAGCTCAGCTTGAGGACCCTTTCGGCGACAGAACCGAAAACCCATCGCTTCAAGCCGGTTTGTCCGTGGGTGGCGATGACAATCAGGTCCACCTTTTTCTTCTCCGCCAGACCCACAATCTGGAGGGCCGCTTGCCCGGTCAGGATCAAAGGGCGGACTTTGATTTTGGCGGGAACGGCTTTGGCGGCCTGTCTTTAAAAAGCCCTAACCAAACAACAACCATCCGGGCCTGAAAATCAGCAACAGCCCAATAACCAGCATCAGCAGCCCGCCGATCAAATGGCCGAGCCGCTTGTAGCGGGTGGTAACACCCAGCATTTGGAGGGTGATCATGGCAGCCACAAAGACCACGATATCGTCGAGCATGAAAACCGCGACATAAAGCAGGATATAAAGGTAATATTGCCAGAACGGCAGCGGCGTCAGGCTAAGGATTTGGAGATAGACCACCGGGAATCCGGCCGAGCAGATTAATTCCACCAGATTGACCATGAACGCCAGGAGTACGATCCCGATCAGTGCCCACCAAAATTTCCGGGTTTGAATGATCTCCTTGATCCGCCCCATGGTTTGCTGGCGGCGGTCCCCCTCGCTCAGCGTGCACGTCCCGGAGGTGTCGGTCCAATATTCTTTCAGATTGTAGCCCCCGGCGAACAAGGCCACCAGGCCGATAATAATCCGGATCCAAAAAATAAATCCAAAAAGAATCAGGATATTCAGCCAGGCGGTCATCAACAGGAAGTAAACGGCGCCCGAGGCAAGAATAAAGGCGCCTCCCAGGGTCCACATTTTCTTTCGATCCCCAATCCCCAGCAGCAGGTTGATGAGGAAGAACAGCACCCACATGGCGCAGGGGTTAAAGCCGTCCAATAAGCCGATGATGATGGTTAGCAGGCCCAGGGACAGGTATTTGATCTGGATCTCACCGAAGAAGGGTAGGGTCAAGGTCTCGGGGACCGGCTTTTTGTCGATCGAAGCCGGCGGGGCAGGCGCCGCGGCGGCCTGGAGTTTCGCCACCAGGTCGGGGACCGCACGGTCCCGCGCTTCCTCGAGGGCTCTGGCGATGGCCCGGCCGCTGGTCTGGTCATCTTGCCAGCCCACCACGTATTGTCTGCCGATAACGGTAAAGGGTACGCCGGGGACATGAACGTTCAGTGCTTTCCCGACTTTCCTCAGCAATTCGAGATTTTTCTGGTCGGTGGATATCTCCAGGGCCACGACCCTGATATTTTTGTCGGTACGCTGCAGTCTGCCTAAAAACTCTTTCTCCTGGAGGCAATGGGGACAGTATTCCGTCCAGAAGAAATAGATAGTGACCGGTGGTTTGACGGCCTGGGCATTTAAGGGCCAGCCCCAGGCCAGACACCAAAAGGCGAGGAAGGAACAGAATAACAGTAAGGGTCTTTTCCACATGGCTTGTTGGCGATAATACGATAAGGGAGGAAATAGGGTCAAGGCTAAAAACGGAAGGCTGACGGTGAAAGATGCCCTTTTTCTCCTTGACCTCCCTTTCGGCCTATTTTATACTCTGCCCGTCCCAAAGCAAATTCTTATCAGATTTTCTTCGCCATATAGAGTCATATTCTTACATTGACCTTAAATGGGAGGTGCAAATGGAAGGAGTCCGTCTACCCCACTTTTCCGGGAAGAAGTGGGGTTTTTTATTCGCCCTGATTTATCTTCTGATAACCGGCACCCCCCTCAATGCCCAGCCGGCGGCTATCCATAAAGCCGTGCCGGATCAGAATTCCACCGCGCTTCAGGCCGAGGCCTGGGAAAAGGTCCGGCAGACCCTGGAGAGAGACGGCCTCGAGGGTGGCCTGACGGCGGGACCGGATGCCCAGACGATCCGCATACAACAAAAGGCCGGATTGCGGGCCAGCGGACCGGATGGACATGATCTGTTGGGATACTCCGTGGGCATCAGCGGAAACACGGTGGTGGTCGGGGCCATTGGGAAGAATTCGGAAGCCGGAGCCGCTTATGTCTTTGAACGGAATGCCGGAGGGGTTGAAAACTGGGGGCAGGTGAAGAAGCTGACCGCCGGGGATGCAGCGGCAGGTGATTCTTTTGGCTATTCCGTGGGCATCAGCGGGGATACGGTGGTGGTCGGAGCTGAGGAGAAAGATTCGGGGATCGTCCAAGGTAGCGGAGCCGCCTATATCTTTAAGCGGAATGATGGCGGCGCAGAAAACTGGGGGCAGGTCCGGAAGCTGATTGCCGGGGACCCGGCGGAATATGATTGGTTCGGCGCTTCCGTGGCCATCAGCGGGGACACGGTGGTGATTGGAGCTTCGGGGAAGGATTCGCCGGCAGGCCAAGGTAGCGGAGCCGCCTATATCTTTAAGCGGAATGATGGCGGCGCAGAAAACTGGGGGCAGGTCCGGAAGCTGACCGCCGGGGACCCGGTGGCATATGATTGGTTCGGCTATTCCGTGGCCATCGGCGGGGATACGGTGGTGGTCGGAGCTCGGGGGAAAGATTCGGGTATCGTCCAAGGTAGCGGAGCCGCCTATATCTTTAAGCGGAATGATGGCGGCGCAGAAAACTGGGGGCAGGTCCGGAAGCTGATTGCCGGGGACCCGGCGGAATATGATTGGTTCGGCTATCCCGTGGGCATCAGCGAGGACACGGTGGTGGTTGGAGCTCGTTTCAAGGATTCGGCGGCCATTCAAGATAGCGGAGCCGTCTATATCTTTAAGCGGAATGATGGCGGCGCAGAAAACTGGGGGCAGGTCCGGAAACTAACCGCCGGGGATCCGGCGGCAGGTGATTGGTTCGGCACTTCCGTGGCCATCAGCGAGGATACGGTGGTGGTCGGAGCTGAGGGGAAGGCTTCGCCGGCCGGAGCCGCCTATATCTTTAAGCGGAATGATGGCGGCGCAGAAAACTGGGGGCAAGTCCGGAAACTGACCGCCGGGGACCCGGTGGCATATGATTGGTTCGGCGCTTCCGTGGTCATCAGCGGGGACACGGTGGTGGTCGGGGCCAGTAAGAAGGATTCATCTGCCGGAGCCGCCTATTCGTTTGAAAGGAATACCGGTGGTCTTGAAAACTGGGGGGAATGGGGAAAATTCATAGTCGTCGATCCATTCCCCGGTGATCAATTCGGTTTATCAGTGGCCGTTCACCGGGATCAGGCCCTGGTGGGGGCGCCATACAGAGACTTTAAATTAGGGAATAACAAGGGGAAAGTCTGCCTCTTCTCCAGGAACCAGGGGGGAACCGATCGCTGGTCCTGGACTAAAACTTTATTCGATCCGTATTCCAACATAGAGGATCACTTTGGATATTCCACAGCCCTGGGGGAGGAGTTCGCTTTTGTGGGGGTGCCGCTCCAGGATAACGCCAAAGGCCAGGATGCCGGAGCGGTCCGGGTCTATCGGCGGGACCAGGACGGCCCGAACCAATGGGGGTATTTCAAGACCCTGACGGCCGAAGACGGGGCGGCCTTCGACCAGTTGGGTTTTTCCCTGGCCCTCGACGGAGACACCCTGGTGGGCGGGGCCGCCTGGAAAGACCTTTTAGCCGGAGCCGCCTATGTCTTCCAGCGGGGTCAGGGCGGGACCGACAACTGGGGCCAGGTCCGGAGGCTCGTCGCGAGCGACCGGGCGATCTTCGATTTTTTCGGCCAGGCGGTGGCCGTCTCCGGGAATATCGTGGCGGTGGGGGCCTTCGGGGATGACGAGGGCGGGGAATCCTCCGGGTCGGTATATCTCTTTGAACGGGACCAGGGGGGCAAGAACCTCTGGGGACAGGTGAAAAAGCTCACGGCCCCGGATGCCGGGCAGGACGATTTGTTCGGCCTTGCCGTGGGGGTCTTAGGGGACTGGGTGGCCGTGGGGGCCCCCAAGGACGACGACCGGGGCGCGGATGCCGGGGCCGTTTACCTCTTTCACCGCCATCAAGGGATGCAGAACTCCTGGGGACTGGTCCGAAAGATCACCGTGGCCGACGGGGCCCCGGGGGATTTTTTCGGCACCTCCCTGGCCATCAATGAAAAATTTATGCTGGTGGGGGCCCACCTGAAAAACCTGGCCGGGGAGGCCTCCGGCGCCGCCTACCTGTTCCGCCGCGATGAAGGCGGGACCGACCACTGGGGCCTGGCCTCCCGCTTCCAGCCGGGCGACCCGGCGGCCCGGGACCAGTTCGGTGTTTCCGTAGCCCTGAACGGCGACACCCTGCTCGTCGGGGCGGCAAGGAAAGACATCGGCGGCCCGGAAGCCGGCGCCGCCTATATCTTCCAGACCTACCGGGCCCTGTTTTTGCCGTTGATACTCAGGTAGCAAATGGGAGTACTGACGGGAGTCCCGCGGGGGGTATCCAATCTCCACCTCCTCCTGATCCGGCAGGGAAGCTGTTTCGAATTTCGTGCTTCAGAATTCGTATGTAAGGATCTATACGAGGAGGTCACCATGCCGAGACGACGATTTTATCCAGGATTAGAACTCTTTTCAAATTTAGCAGCGGCACTGGTAATGCTATGGCTATGCGCGTCAAGTTCGGCGCAGGCTGCAGACACGCTGCGCTATGTAGCCTCGACCGGCAATGATGCCGGAAACAACTGCACGGTGTCAGCCAATCCCTGTAAAACGATCCAATACGCTATTGATCTGGCCGTGACTTCCGACCAGATCTGGGTTGCCGGCGGCGGTTACACCGGCGAAGGGGAGGGGCCGGTCATTACCGTGGCCAAGACCATTACCCTTTATGGCGGCTGGAATGGGGCGCCGAGCGGACCGCCGCTGCGTGACCCGAATGCTAATCCAACCACAGTGGATGGTGAAAATACCCGACTGGGAGTATTCATCAGCGGCGGCGCCCCCTGGCTGGAGGGCTTTATCATTACCAGGGGTAAAGGGGACGTCTATGGTGGTGGGATTAGAGTGGAGAATGCTTCCCCTACTATTCGCAAGAATCAGGTTATCGGCAATTCGGCCCGAGCCGCCGGAGGGATCATGGTCAATAGTGGGTCTGCCCAAATCATAGAAAACCTGATCATGAATAATACGGCTAATTGGGGTGGTGGGTTGGAGCTCATCAATGATGCCAATGCCACCATTGTCCAGAACGAGATTCGGGGAAACGTGGCCCTCGTTGAAGGAGGAGGCATTGATGTGGATTGCTGCGGGCAGGGCAATCCACTGATTGCCAGGAACCTGATCATTGAAAACAATGGCGGCAACCGCGGCGGCGGTGTGCATATTTTTGACACAAACGCCCAATTGGTCAACAACATCCTGGTCCGCAACCAAGCCGCCAATGGAGCCGGCATATCCTTAAAGGGTGAAGTTTCCTATCCTGCCGGCGCCACCTTGACCAATAATACTTTGGTCGGCCATCCCAGTGGAGGAGTAGCGCTGTGGATCGACACCTATGCTGCATCCGCACTGGTGAACAATATTCTCACTGAACACAATACCGGTATCATTAATAACGCACCGGCAAGTAGTACCCTTTCTGCTGATCACAACCTCTTTTGGAACACCAACGATCCGATCACCGGTACCAATGCTGTCATGGCCAACCCTTTGCTGGACGCAACCTATCATCTTACCAGCGCCTCACCAGCTCGGGACGCCGGAGCCGTTGTCAGCCTGACCGTCGACTTCGATGGCACCCCCCGCCCCATGGGCGGCGTTTATGACATCGGCGCAGACGAGTTCGCCCTGGGGATATATTTGCCGTTAGTGCTACGTAACTGATGAGTTCCAACAATTTTTCGAGGAAAGCCGCTCTCTTCGATTCCAGGAGAGGCTCCAATTTCAGGGCGCGGTTTTCTTGATGACGATCTCCACCCGCCTGTTTTTTGCTCGGCCGTCGGGGTCATCGGACCCGTCGGGCTTCGTGTTATGGGTCACCGGTTTTGACTTGCCCCATCCCCTGGTCTGGACCTGCGCCGCTTTTAGGCCGCTTCGGGCCACAAGCCATTGGGCCACCGTGGCCGCCCGCTTTTCCGATAGGGCCTGGTTGTAGTTGTCTTTGCCCAGGCCGTCCGTGTGCCCCTCCACCAGCACCTTAGCGTTGGGATAGGATTTCAACACCACGGCGACCTTCTCCAGGACGGGTTCGGCCCCCTTTTTGATGTCGGCCTTATCAAAATCGAAAAGAAGATCCGCCTTCAACTGGACCTTGATTTCCTGCGCCGTGACCTCGGCATTCAGTTCCTTGAGCGCCCCTTCCAGGTCCTGGCTCTTGCCGGCTGCAGCAATTCCGGCCGACGCCGCGCCGCCCTCCCCGGTGATGGGGATGTTTTCGAAGGGGTCCAGGAGGGGGAGAACAATATCCACGGCCTTGGTCGCGTCCGGGGGCGGCTGAAAGGTAAGACTCACGAGGGTCTGGCCTCCGGGCTCCACGTAGGAGTACCAAAACCTGCCCCCGTCCGTATCGTCTGAAATCGGCTCGGCCAGGTATTTCCCGGATGGGTCCTTCAACAGAGGGTACTTCCGCTTGCTAACGGTGTCGAAGGCATAGGTGTCGGCATACCGGAGGGGAAGACCCTTGGCCTTCTGCTTCCCCGGATTGGTAATCTTCAATCGCACTTTCAGTTGGCCGGCACTCCGGACAGCAGAGACGAGGGAGGCCTTGAGAGGAGGCACGGCACTGTCGACCTCCTTCAACGTCACGGCCTGGTCGGAGACCTTGACCCCTTCGAAGGAGAACATGAGGGGGACCTGGACGGTAAGGGCGGGACTCTGGGGCACGGCGTCGAAGAGCACCCAAAGAAGTATCTCCGCTTTTGGGGGAATCGACGGGAACCAGCGCCCGCCATCATTCGAGTCGGAGACCGGGCCCGCCAGGTAACCGCCGTCAGCCCCTTTCATAGGGCTGTATTTCTTCCCGGCCTTCGCGTCAGCGACAACGATCTTAGAAAACTGTATCGCTTTGCTTGTACCCGCCTCCTTTTCGCCCGGGTTCTTCAGCTTAACACCGAGATGAAGGATTCCATTGTACTGCCGAAGATAGGCGAGGGTGGCGGTGACGCCGGGGATTTCTGTTTCCTCCGCGTTACCCGGAGCCACGGGCCCGATAAGCCCGAGAAACGCCAGAAACAGCACGGTAGCCGGTACGAGTCTTCTCATAGCGTACACCTCTCGAATTAGAATGATGCTCGCGGGAATTCTACCGAGATTGCCGAAAAGGTCAAGCGTTTTTGCCTTCTCGAATGGGGGACCTTGCACCACGGTCCTGGACGGGCCCCCAGGGCCCACGCTTTGTGGCCAAGAAGGGACTCTTGACCACGTAATAGTTGAAAAAACCCCACTTTCGGGGGATTGCTATTTTGTTTTGGATCGATTATGCTCCATCCGCTTGTCTATGAGCAGATTATATTGATTCCACCAAAGATTAAAGGAGAGAACCAGATGAGAAGGTGCGGGTTAGCCTACCGGATTTCGTTTTATTTCTTGTGTCCATGTTGACCGGATTATTCCCGGGGACGTCAACCGCGGCGGCAAAATCGGATGATTTTCGATCCGCAGACCGGCTTTCGGTTCCGAAGACCCATATCTTTCTCCCGGTGATTCTGAAAGACGCTGTTCCACCCATCCCGGTTCTGCCCAGCCATGAAACCTATACGATCGGCTGGGCCGGCGGGACCATTACCAGCCCTTGGCGGGCGGATGAAGCTCGATTTTTTGCAGGGGGCCTTTGATAGGAACGGATGCACGCTCCATATCGAAACCCCCAACCAGAACGACCCCTGGCTTCAGTTCAATTTTTACATTATTTGTCAGTTGAACGGCATCGAGGATCCCTACAAGATCTATAAATTCAATTTTCCGGTAACCATTGCCATCGATTATTCCCAAATCTCCACCCTCTTTTTTGACGAGAACACGGCTCATTATTTCCGCCGGACCGGTGGCCGGGGCGTTGGACGCAGTCGGAAGCCGCTGCGGGGATGCGAAACCCTTTCTACCAATATCCCCATCGACAATATCGTCAGTGGATACGGTCAATAAAAATCGTTTCCGGGCAGACCCTCTATTCAGGCACCCTCAGCCTTTCGCGCGGGTACACGATCACCGATTTGGCGGCCGGACCGTCCGGAACGGCTTATGTCGCCGCCGCCCCGATCGTTTATCAGGCCAACGCGTCCGGCGGCCTCTCAACTGTTGCCGACCTTACCGACTCGGCCCCGGCCCAGGGGCTTTGGAAAGGGTTCAGCCGCCTGGCCGCGGACCCCGTTGGAGGGAAGGTCTTTCTGATCCTGTCCCAGACCAATCAGGCCTCGAAAAAGATCGCGGTGGCGGCGGGGAGCACGCTAGCTGTGCTCTATGCCGTTCCAGCCGGAGAGGAAGTATGGAATTTGGCCTATGAACCCTCTGGAGATTTCCTGTACCTGTCCATGTCGCGCGTTACCGACTCCTGGTTCGGCTGTCCGGTCCGCAACCTCTGGGTCCGCGTGTTGCAGGCCTCCAACGGACAGGTCCTGGGTGATCACAGCACGGGGATGGGAGGACTTGGGGTCCTGGAGGGATTGGCGGTCAACAGCGAGGGGCGGCTACTGGCGGCCCTGCCCTCCAAAAGCTGTGGCTCATCAGACTATACCGGCGCCTCGCTGCTGACCGCGGCGGGGACCAATCCCCTGGATAGCTTCTCATCGACATACACCGGGTTTCGGGGTTTATACTACCTGGCGGCCGGGGCCAACGGCCGGACCTATCTTTCGAACGGCACCGGCAATGTGGTCTCGGTAGTGTCCGGCCCCCTTTCGGATGTGGTGGGGTCGATAGCCGTCACGAAACCCGGACCGCTGGCCGTTTCGGGGGGCACGCTGTTCGTGGTCTCCCAAGGAGAACTGATCACCCCTTCCGCCGAGTCCTTTAACGAGATCGCCCCGGAGGTTCAGCTTACCCCTGCCGGCACCCTTTCCGGGTCGAACCAGCAGATCACCGCCAAGGCCTCGGGTTTCTCGAACATCCCGGCCCATAACGTTCTCTATTACAACGGCACTCGTTTTTTAATGGGTGCCCTGGAAGAAGATAGTTTTACCGGCAGTGAAAGTGTCCTGCATTACAGGATAGTGATCCCCCAGCCCGATCCTTCGGTCTACCAACCTCTGTCCGAACAGTACGGCACCCTCGAATACAAAATCAACGGCGTCTCCTGCGCTTTCCAGCAGGTAAAGGCGCCCGCCGTCCCCTATCTGGTATTTCCGATGGACAGCACCGGGGCCGCCCTGACGGTGGCACCCAATCAGTGGGTGGCTTTGTCCCCTTCCCAGGGCTATTCCTTGAGTTCGGACGAAGGGCTCTTCGCCAGCATCTATGGGGTTGTTTTATCAATTCACGACCCCCGGCGTATACCACTTCACCCTCACCGGGGAAGGGACGAATCCGACCGTCAAACACGCCACCGTTACGGTGAACGCCTACGGGGCCCCGACTTCCGCCGTTAAAACGATCGACCCGGCCAAGGGCGGTGTATTGTGGGCGGGTGCGGCCGCCATGGAGATCCCCCCCGGTGCGCTTCCTCCGGTGGCGGGAGGCTATCAGGTGCAGTTTTATTCCGAAGAGAACACTTACCCCGTTCGCGACTCGGTCAGCGACAAGAGTCTGGTCTACCATTTTAAGTTCACCCCCGAGGTTACCCTGCTCCATAAGGACATCGTCATCCATCTGCCGCGCGGAACGGGCGGCGCCAACCCGGTGATGGCCTTTTATGACCCGACAATTAAAGATGCCTTCCCCCTCGACTACGGACCGGACCCAACCATGCCCGGCTACATCACGCTCACCCTGCCGGCCGGAAATTACCCGTCCAGCGCAACTCTCGCCGAGGGGTCTTCTATCTTGCGCGCCACCCAACTGGCCGCCCCCCCACAGCCCAGCTGGATCCGTCGCGGGTTGAACTGGCTGGGGACCACCGGCGCCTGGCACGCCGTGGGCCTGCCCAACGACAAGCTCGAAACCTCCCATTTCGTCATCCTGTTCAATACCTCCGACTGCACACCTACCTATGCCGGAAACCTGCTCGACGCCCTGGAAACGGGTTACAGCCATTTCCAGTCCCTGGGGGCGGTTATGCCCGCCACAGCCGTGTATGTCAAAGTGGCTCCCTGGATCGCGGGCGCTTCTACCCCTGGCGTCACCCCCGGAATCGGCAGCCTGTTTAATTTTTATATTTTTATCAACAACGCCCTGACCCTGGAATATCTGCAGGACACGGCCGTCCACGAATTCATGCACGTTTTGCAGAAAACCAACGCCTCCCCTGCCGGACGGTACTTGAACCCGCTCTGGTGGGAGGAGGCCACCGCCATCTGGGCCCAGTATGAGGTCTACCCGGCCCACACCGGCTATTATACCAACGATATCTACGGGTCCGGCGAGGAATGGCTGCGGAACGGGTACGCCAACTGGAACGGTATGGCACCCGAAGAAATGAACGCGGCCATGTCCCTGGCCGTGTACCTTCAAAAAAACTATGGCGCTACGGCGGTCCTGGAAACCTTCTGGGGCATGTCGGATGACTGGACTGGACCGGCGGGAGCCATCAAGACCATTTCCGGAGAACCATCATTCGGAGATTTTTACAAGAAATTTGCTCAGGCTTACTGGAGCAGATCCTTCGAACCGGTGAAGTCCTGGAACTGGATCTCCCCGACCGCCCCGGTAGTGATGAGCCAGCCGGTAAACACCGTGTTCCAGAAATCCCTCCTGGCCCTCAGTTCTGGCTTCCTAAAGATCCAGGCTACCACCTCCAGTCCCCCCCTTCCTTTGCCTCGGGCATTGGAAGCACGGCCCGGATCGCGAGCACCTGTACCGGCAAGAATTTTTATTTCTATGATTCGACCCGGACCATCATTCCCGGATTGAAATTTGAAGGAGTATCGCCTCCCCCCGACTATGATGCGCTTTATCACGGCCACCTTCTCGGGGACTACACGGTCGGGGCCCCGTTGTATCTGCTCTATATCGACAACCGCTATGGATACACGGCCGACTGCACGCCGACGGTCACTCTGGAAGCGCCCACGGTCGACGGGGTATATCCGTCATCTGTCCCCAAAAATACTACCAGATCATTCACCGTCTCGGGTGGGGGGTTCGGCCCCGACACCACTCCCGGTTCGGTCCTGATCGGTGGCGCGACCCCGACGGCGACCAGTTGGTCTCCGAATGGGGTTTCCTTCAGTTGGAATAGCGGCGCCACTCCCCGTTCTGTGACGGTGTACATCTTGAACAAGAAGGGGGCCAGAAGCAACGGGATGACGATTACCATAACCAATTGACCCTTGGGATTTTCTGGAAGCTTTGTATTAACTATCTCATTATTATTTTTACTTTTAATTTCTCGTCATCCCCGAATGTTTTTATCGGGGATCCAGTGTTCCCTGAGAAAAACCTGGATCCCCGCTCAAAGACGCTGCGGGGATGACGCGCTACGATGTTAGTACAATTTTGAGACCGTTTATATCTGGAACTTCGGAGCCAAACCGGGAAGCAGATGAGTGGCATCCGGAACCCCAAAGGCGCTATTAGCAATTATCTGCTTCCTGCGGATTGCTTAGTCACTTCATTCCTCGCCATGATAGCCCGGGGGGAAACATCGCCTTCAGTCCGGCAGGTTGGGGAGTAAAACGATCCCGTGGCGGTGGGGGTTAATCAACCCGCCGCCGCCAGCCTTCCCGCCGAACAATCAGGTTTGCTGAATTCTGCCGCTGCCAAGGCAAGCGGGGCGGAATTGGTCTCCTCCCCCTTCAGCCGCCCGTCGGAGATGTGCAGGATCCGATGGGTATACCGGGCCCATTCCGGGCTGTGGGTGACCATGATGATGGTCATGCCTTCCCCGTTCAGCTCTTGAAGCAACTGCATGATCTCCCGGCCGGTTCGGGTGTCCAGGTTTCCGGTGGGTTCATCGGCCAGCAGGATCGGCGGGCGGTTGACCACGGCCCGGGCGATGGCCACGCGCTCCTGCTCCCCCCCGGAGATCTGGTTCGGCAAGCGGTGGCCCTTGGAAGCCAGGCCCACCCGCGCCAGGGCCTGGTCGGCCATTTCCCTTTTAACTTTCTCTTTCAGCCGCTTGGTGGTCAAGGGCAGCATGACGTTCTCCACCACCGACAGGTAAGGGATCAGGTGAAAGCTTTGAAAGACGAACCCCAGGGTTTCCCGTCGGAAGTCGGCCTGCTGTTCGCCGTTCAGGGAATAGACCTCGACTCCGTTTACCTGGTAGGATCCGCCGGAAGGGGTATTCAAAACCCCCAGGACGGATAGCAGCGTCGATTTTCCCGAACCCGATTCCCCCATGATGGCCACAAATTCCCCGGTTTGAATGGAAAGGCTGATCCCCTGCAGGGCGGTGGCTTTCCCCTCCCCCGAGCCGTAGGTTTTGGCGATATTTTCCAGTTTTATGTAGTTCATATATTTTGTCCCTATTAGGTTTTTATTACTGCCGAGTTCCCCCTCACCCCAACCCTCTCCCGCGAGGGGGAGAGGGAGCCGAGGGGAACGGCCCGGGCTTTTTATCTTTCCCTCCACGGGCCTGGCAGGCAGATTATAGCCTTCGATTGATTCTTTTGTAGGGGCGGGTTTTATACCCGCCCGCCTGGATTGACCGATTGCCTTTGAGCCGCGGGTGGGGGTAAACCCCACCCCTACGAAAGACGGGAAGTTGCTCGTTACCCGGTAGCCGTCTTTTTAAAGACTGCGCAACGCCTCATTAGGGTCCAGGCGGGCGGCCATCAGGGCCGGGTAGATGCCGGCCAGGAGACCCAGGACAACGGCCAGCCCCACGGCGCCACCGGCGATGACCGGGCTGAAGGCAACGGTCAGGCCGTGCCCGTCGGAGAAGAAGGGCAGGGCCGCCTGGGTGACCCCGATGCCGACCAGATAGCCCGCGACCCCGGCCAGGAAGGAAACCACCCCGGCTTCCAGCAGAATTATGCGCATCACGTGGCTTCGTCGAAAACCGATAGACCGGAAGATGCCGATCTCACTGGTCCGCTCCCGAACGCTGCCCATCATCGTCACCAAAACCACCAAGGCTCCCACCAGGATTACCAGTCCGGATAATATGAAAGCCAGGTTTTGAAAATGGCCCAGGGCCTCCATCCGGCTCTGGACCACCTGCTTGATGGCCATGACCTTGGCCCCCGGCAGAACCCCGGAGATCTGGGTCACCATTTCTTCTATGGGGCAACCGGAGCATAAAGCCGCCACCTCGGCCATGGAGATGCGGCCTTCCTTGCCCAAAATCCTCTGGGCGGTGGCCAGATGGCCGAAGATCATCTGGTCGTCCTGAGAGCCGGTGGGGTCCAGAATGCCGGAAACCATGATGTTCTTTCCGTTGAGGACCACCGCCTTCCCTTCGGCCAGCCCCAGTATGCGGGAGGCCTCCGAGCCGGCCAGAATTTCTTCTTTTTCCGGGAAACGCCCTTCGGTCTTCCACCAGGGGCGCAGAAAGCGGCGGGCTTTGAAGTCCAGGCCGGCCAGCAGGAGTTGTTTCTTATTGACCGTGACGGCACCCAAAACCATGGGGCCGACCGCTGCCACATTGGCCGAATTTTTTATCGTCCGGATCTTTTCCAGATCGGCCTGCCGTATCTCCTGCATATCAAAGGAGAGGCCGCCCAGGGAAATCCCTCCGTAAGTCAGCGACAGGCTTTCGGTTCGGGGTACAATCAGGACGTTGGCCCCGTATTTTTCCATTTTGTGGTTGATTTCCTTGGTCAGGGCCTCCACCAGGCTGATGAAGGCCACCACCGAGGCGATGCCGATCAGAAGGCCCACCAGAATAAACAGGGCCTTGGTCTTCCGGCGCATCAGGTTTCGAAAGGCAATGGTTCTTAGTTTCATCGGTTTATCCCCGGGCTAGAAATTGAAATAATTCCGGCCGTCCAGGATATCTTTAGCCTGGATAATCAATTGATTGCCTCGAATAGTCCTCTTGAGTGGGGCGGGGTTGCAGCCCCCCTTGACTTCGCTGACCAATTTGGAGGCAAACTTTTTTCCGCAGTTCCGGCAGACCATGCTATCCCCTTCCTGCTGATAGCCCTTGCCGGAGGGCCAGCAGACATCGCAGGCGTCAAAAGCGGCCCTGATGACTCCGTCGGAACTCTTGATAATGAAATATTTGATGGTTACTCCCCCGGGGGCGGGATAAGTAAAGTGGCGGGCCTTTCCGTCAGCGAATTGGGAAACAGGGAAGGAAATTTCAGCTGGAGAAGAAACCGATTTTTTTTCCTGGGCCAGGCCCGGGGAAAAAGAAAAAACCATCAGGGTGGTGAGCAAGACGAGCATCAGAAACCATGGGGAAACACGGATTTGACGGGTTAATGTACTTTGATTTTTTGAGACCACGATGGCAAGCTCCTTTCGGTATGGAGTTCAGGGCCGAACCACTCAGTCGAGCGATGGAGAGGTGGGGGACGCCCAATTTTCAGGTTTCGTGAGTGCCCCGCCACGGATGGATGGTTATTGCCCGAATAACGATTTTTACTTATCGATCAGGTACAGTCGGATTAGCGGATTAGCAACGTAGGGAATGGATCTTAAGGTATAACGGTTCCTTGGGCGGGCTGTGGACAGGAGTGGTCAAGCCTGAAATCAACGGCTCGGTCTGAGAAGATCCGTGAGACGAAGATAAGAAGGAGCCGGATTCCAGGAAAGGAACCGGGTTAGTGAAAGAAGAGGAAACGATTAAATTTTTGGAGGCTGTATGAAAAGAAGGATTACAATTGTCCCCGCAGGGGCAGGTGGAAGGAGCCGGGTCCACCGGCCGGGCACAGCAGTCCGCCCCCTGATGAGGACCGGCGTCAACCGCCGGGACTTTAGGCTTCTCGCAATTGCAGGGGGCCAGGGGAGAAGCCAGCCCGAGGCCGGACAGGCCTACAGTCAACAGTACAACAAGCATTATTTGGTATCGGTTCGATTTCAAGGCATTCTCTTCTAATTTTGATCATTAAGTTAAAGCCTGGTATGGCAAATGTCAACCGGCAAGGGATGGACGGGTTTTCCAAAAAAAAGGGTATTATTATTCTAAAAAAGCCGGAGTACTACCAGGGTAGCCCCCCAGCTTCCTCCTTCTCCGCCGGCCAAACGAAAAGAAGCGACCTCGGGCAGTTTTCTCAGGAGGGCGTGCACCGTTTCCCTCAGGACGCCGGTCCCCTTGCCGTGAACAATGCGCACTTCCAGGAGGCCTTTTTCCCGGCAAGCTGCCAGGTATTCGGGAATCAGCGTCTTTAATTCTCGGGGGTGGAAAGTGTGCAAATCCAGAACCCCGTCGATGGGCAGTTCTATGGGTTCAATTTTATCCATTTACTAAATCATCGCGGATGAAGGGCCTGCGCCAGGTCCTCCATCAGATCCTCCGGGTGCTCGATGCCGACCGAAAGCCGGAACAAGTTGTCTGATATTCCGACCCGCTTCCTCTCGGCGGCCGACATCTTGACGTGGGAAGTGACCGCCGGGGCGCAGATGGTCGATTCCACGCCCCCCAGGCTCACCGCCGGAGTGATCAGCTTCAGCCGCCGGAGGAATCGGGCCGTATCCACTTGGTGCTCGTCCAATTCAAACGAAAGCATTCCGCCAAAGGCCCTCATCTGAGATTTGGCCAGCTTGTGTCCCGGGAAGTTGGGCAATCCGGGATAAAAAACGCGGATCACTCCATACTGCCCTTCCAGGAATTTTGCCAGGAGCAGCGCGTTCTCGGACTGTCGTTCGACCCTCAGGGAAAGCGTCTTGAGGCTCCGTTCCAGCAGGTAGGCGCTGTTGGCATCCAGGCTGCCCCCCAGGTTCCGGGCGAATTCCCTGACCAGGGCGGTCTTTTCGGCCGAAGTCACCACCACTCCGCAGCACAGATCGCTGTGACCTCCCAGGTACTTGGTGCCGCTGTGGACCACCACGTCGATCCCCATTTCCAAGGGGTTCTGATTTACCGGGGTGGCAAAGGTGTTGTCTATGATCGTCGTTATCCCCCGCTCCCGGGCCAGGGCCGCTACCCGGCGAATGTCGACTATACCGAGCAGGGGATTGGTGGGGGATTCGATCACGATCGCCTTGGTGCGTTCGGTGGCGGCTTGGACGATGGACTCGGCCTCGGTCGGTGTGAACGTATATCCGATGCCCAGTCGATTAAAATCACGGGTGGCGATGGCATGGGTGCCGCCATACAATTCATCCATCAGGACCACATGGTCACCGGCGCCGGCCAAGGCCAGGATGGCCGTGCTCATGGCCGCCATGCCGGAGCTGAAGAGAACCCCGTCTTCCCCTCCCTCCAAGGCGCACATTTTCTTGACGACCGCATCCTGGTTGGGTGTGTTGAAATACCGCGGGTAGGGGCATTCCTCCCGATCCAGATATTCATAGGCGGAGGAGGTGAAAATCGGCGTATTCAGGCCCCGGGTGATAATGTCCCGATAACCGCCGCTGTGGATGCACTGCGTTTCCTTCTTCATAGGGTTATTCCAGATCCTTCTTTTTCTCCAGGTATTCTTCCTTATTGATCTCACCCCGGGCATATCGTTTTTTAAGGATATCCAGGGCCGACTCTGCCGTGGGTCCTGCCTCTCGGCCGTTCCCTTTCGACGACCGGATCCTTCGAATCAACAAAACAATCACGAGGATCATCAATACCCAAAAAAGGATCATGCCCAAAGGCCCAAACCACCCCATGGTCCCCCAGCCCATCATGCCCGGCCCCCAGCCGCAATATTGGCGGTAATCGGCCAAGGCCGCCCCCGGCCATGATCCGAAACCGATAATGACCAGGAGGCCAAGCCTTCCCCATTCCTGGAACCTGCCTATTTTCATGATCCGGTGACTCCTTTCTGAATGACCTCAATAATCTTAACCCATTCAGGAACTTTTTACGAGCGTGTCAAAGGTCAAAGGGCGTTTAATACGAAAATATCTCGGAATTACAAGATCACCCGCACATCCACCGCCAGACCCCCTTGCGGGAAGACCACAAAGGGGTTGATTTCCATCTCCCGGATTTCCTGAACCTCTTCCATCAACCGGGACAGGCGCAGGAGCATTTCAAGCAAAAGGGCCTCGTCTAAAGGTTTCTGGCCCCGGAAACCTTTGACGATTTCATAGGCCTTGGTTTTTTGGATCATTTGCTTGGCCTCCTCGCGGCTGAGAGGGGCCAGGCCGTAGGCGATATCCTTCCATAGTTCGGTATAGATCCCCCCGGTCCCGAAAATGATCACCGGACCAAATTGAGGATCGCGCTTGGCGCCCAGCAGGACTTCCAGACCGCCGGGAACCATCCGCTGCACTATAAACATCTCCTCTTCCGTTCCGGGAGCCAGTTGCCGCATCCTGGTTTCCATTTCCGAATAGGCGGCCTTCAGTTCTTCTGGCCCTTGAAGATTGAGAACCACCCCACCCGCTTCGGTTTTATGAACGATCCGGGAAGAGGCCGTCTTGAGGGCCACCGGATAGCCGATAGAAGAAACAGCCTCGAGAGCCTCGGCGAGATTTTTTACAAAACGAGGCTCAGCCACTGGCAACCCATAGCTCTTCAGTAGGGCGAAGGCGGCCGGATCGGCCAGTTTTCCGGACTCTTTATCGGCTTGGGCGCGGCACTTCGCCGCTTCCGAAGGGATCGGGAATTTTTCGGGAACGCTGACTTTCTGATTTGAGAATTGGAAACGCTTATAAAGTGCGGCCAGCGTTTTGGCAACTCGTGGCAGGGTGGGCAGGGCCAGGATCTTACCGCCTCGGTTGAACTTCTCGTTGAAGGCCGACTGATTGGGACCGTAAAGCCAGACCGCCACCGGCTTTTCCGAGAAGGCCGCGGCGGTTTCCAGAATAACCGAGGAGGCGTCCAGAAAGGAATGGTCGGGAAGAAAAGGAGCGGTGGCGATGCAGACGACTCCGTCCACACCGGCATCGGCCAGCAAGCCCTCCAGGGCCGTTTTATAGGTATATTCCAGGCCGTTTTTCATCAGGGCCGGCCAGATGTCCATAGGATTGCCGATTGGCATCCAGGGCGGGGAGAGGTCTTTGATCCGCCTAATGGTCTCGGAGGTCAGGTCGGCCAGTTCAAGGCCGCATTCAAACAGCGAATCGATCAGGATGATCCCCCCGGCACCGGTGAAGGTGATGACCCCGATTCGTCTTCCTTTCAAAGGGGGGAGGTTTAGAAAGGCCCGGGTAAAATCCTGGACTTCTTCCGGGTCGCGGGCGGCGATAACCCCGGCCTTTTCCATGGCCGCCTCGAAGACCTGGTGGTCGCCTACCATGCTTCCGCTATGGGAGGCCGCCGCCCTCGCTCCCTGGGCGCTCTTGCCGGTTTTCAGGGTGATAACCGGTTTCAAGCGGGCCACCCGCTCAGCGGTTTCTAGAAAGCGCCGGCCGTCCTTCAATCCCTCCACGTGGGCGAAGATCACCCGGATCCGATCGTCGTCCCCGAAATAGTCCAGGGCATCGGCCAGGTCGAGGTCGCAGCAATTGGCCAGGTCGATCCCCTGGCCCAACAGGCCGCTGAACACGGCCGCCCCAAAGAAGAAAACGCCCGACTGGCAGATCACCCCCACCGGCGCGGCTTCCCGGACCAGGGGCATGAAGGAGGAGGTAAACCCGGAAAAAGAGTCCTGGACCCCCAGCGTATTCGGGCCCATAATCCGGATGCCCTTGTCCCGAGCCAGTCGCGTAAGCTGATCCTGAAGCCGTTTCCCCTCTTCGTCGGCGTCGGCAAAGCCCTGGGGGACTACGATGACCCCGGCGATGCCTTGGTCGGCGCAGTCCTCGATGATTCGGGGAATCAACTCTCGAGGGGTGTTGAGGATGGCGATATCGACGGCTTCCGGTATGTCGCGGATGGCCTTATAAGATTTTAGGCCCAGAATCTCCTCGGCCTGTGGATTGACGGGAAAGATCTTACCCGCGTAGCCGAAGGCCCGCAGGTTTTCGATCAGGTTGAAGCTGCCCGGTCCGCTCTTGCGGGTGGCCCCGACGATGGCCACGGAACGGGGGTTCAGGAACAGGTCTAAACGGTCTTTCCGCAGGTACTTTTGGTTGGCAGGCATAGTGGCGGGCCTCCTTAGACAAAATTATCATTGTGACGACCTAATGGCGACAAAAATCTACAGGATTTTATCGGGTTAGAGGTTAATCAAAAAATATTGTCCGATAGGCGAAAGTTTGCTTATTATTGATAAGTTTTCAATTTTATTTGTTTTTTTTTATAAGTTTGCTAATATTAGGTGGTCAATTCTAATAGTTTTCCTCGAGAGGAAGATTTATGAGTAGGGTTAATAAACCCGGAGAACTTCATCCGGAAGATAGACGTGAGGATCTCATTGATCGGGGGTTGGTGGCGATGTTCCTTAAGCTGTCGCCGGAGGAACGCTTACGGGCCAATGACAACGCGGCACGCACTATTCTGGAGTTGAGAAATGCCTACCGGCAGCAAAAAAACGACCGAGGTAGATCTAAGCGCCCTACTTGAAGGGCTCCTCGATGCAGGCGTCACCTTTATTCTTGTGGGCGGTCTGGCCGCTGTGGTCCAAGGCGCTCCCATCACCACGATGGATGTGGACATCGTACCGGACCGGTCTTCCGAGAATATCACCAAACTGCTGGCCTTCCTGAAAACGATCAGTGCCTTCCATCGTCGCCCGGACGGTATTTTCATAGAGCCAAAAGAAGATGATTTTTCGGGGAAGGGCCATGCCCTTTTTACGACCCGCATAGGGCCTCTTGATATTTTGGCGGTAATTGAAGAGGGAAAAGCCTATGAAGACCTTCTTGACCACACCGTGGATATTGAGTTTAGAGAGCATACGCTCCGGGTCCTCGACCTTAAGAGGCTGGTTGAACTTAAGAGAACCTCTCGGGACGCCAAAGACAAGCAGCGCCTTCCGGTTCTGGAAGAAACGTTGCGACAATTGGAGGAGGAATTTGGATCTGATGAACCATTATCCTAAGCGGAGAATCCTTAACTAATGGAATACCATCTTTATGCCACCTGCCCCGATGAACTGACTGGCCTTCTGGCCAGGGAAATCGCTTCCCTGGGCGGAACGGAGGTGCGGACCGCTTACCGGGTGGTGTACTTTTCCGCGTCGAAGGAAGTCTATTACCGGGTCCACCTGCACTCCCGACTGGCCAGTCGAATTTACCGGATTTTAAAAGAAATTCCGGCCCATTCTCCGACCATCATCTTCGACAAGGCCAAAAAGATCCGATTTCACGAACTTTTTTCCGCCGGCCAGGCGGTCAGCATCACGGTGGTCGCGGCCAACGAGGATAGTCCGATTCCCACGCATTTGATCGGCAGCAAACTGCGCGAGGCCATCAACGACTGCTTTCAGCATCACCTGAAGGTCATGCCCAACCAAAGCTCCTGGGACGCCGTCATCGGGATCACCGGCTACTTCCACCACAAACGTTTGATGGTCAGCGTCGATACTTCCCTGGAGAGCCTGCACCGGCGGGGATTCCGTGTGGAAGGCCATCCGGCTCCTTTGAAGGAGACGTTGGCGGCGGCCCTGCTGGCGGTCTGCGAATACGACGGGACCAGGCCCTTCTTCGATCCAATGTGCGGCAGCGGCACGATCGTGGTCGAAGCCGCGCAGATGGCGATCCATCGGGCCCCGCTGATTGACAGGAAAAAAGGCGGGTTCGGCTTTGAACACCTGCTCGATTTTGATTCAGGGCTTTGGCAGGCCATTCGGGGGCAGGCTCTGACGACGGAGCGGCCCGCTCCGGCGGGGATATTCGCTTCGGACATCGATCCCCAATTTGTCAAGATCGCCCAAAAAACCTTCAATAATGCCCGTTTGGAAACCATTGTTCATCTGGAAACCAGAGACTTCTTTCAGACGGAGAAACCGGCGGAGCAGGGACTCCTGATTGCCAATATCCCCTATGGCGTCCGAATGACGGAAAAAGACGTCACCGCGGAATTTCTGCGGGCCGTTGGCGACCACCTGAAAAATCATTTTAAAGGTTGGCGCTGCGGGATTCTCGCACCCGTGTCATCGCCGCTGAAGGAAATCGGACTGAAACCTCAAAAGCAGGCGCCGTTTTTGAATGGAACCGTTCCTGTCAAGCTCGTGGTTTTTGATATTTATTAATCGTATTTAAAAAGGAGGGCAACATGGCGGAAAAAAATACCGTCAATCCCTGGACCTGGCAGGATCGACTTGGTTTTTCCCAGGCGATCGAAGTCCGAGGGGAACAACGGATTCTCTATTGCTCCGGGCAAACGGCTGTGGATAGCCAAGGGAAACCGGTGTATCCCGGGGACATGACCAAACAGGTTAACCAGGCTTTGGACAATCTCGAAACCGTCCTGACCAAGGCGGGCCTAACGCTGGCCGACGTGGTGCGACTGAATTATTACACCACTGACCTGGCGGCGTTTGTGGGTGCCGCTCCGTCGTTTGGACCGCGTCTGGCAGCAGCCAACTGCAAACCCTCGTCAACCTTGTTGGTCGTTGCGGGGCTTTTTCATGCGCAACTCATGATCGAGATCGAGGCGACCGCCGTCGTCTAGTCCTCCGGAGGCGGCCGCCCTCGCCTGGTCGCGTACGCTTCCGAACAGTTCAGCGAAGCTATTTCCAATCATTTCAAAGAAAGGTCCCACCCATGCCGGAGAACGAGATCGATCGAACGCGCTGTCCCTTATGCGGGCAGCCTAATGATTGCGCACGGCAACGGGGTCAGAAGGAAGGAGATTGCTGGTGCGTCTTGGAAACCTTCCCGGCGGAAATTCTGGAAAGGGTTCCGGAAGAAAAAAAGGGTAAAGCCTGCATCTGCCGGACCTGTCTGCAGCGATTTCATCAACGCTGAATCCGGGAGATTGAAATATCCCTATGAAATGTCTCCTGGTAACCGCGCATCCCTTGCGCCAAAGTCTCTGCTCCACCTTGTCCGACCGGGCGGCCGAGGCGTTGAGGGAAATGGGACATGAAGTCATCCAAGAGGACTTGTATGAAGTCCGTTTTAGCGCTGAACTGACAACAGAAGAACGGCGGACCTACTACACGTCGTCATATGATTTTTCTGAGGTCAAAGATCAAGTCGCCCGCTTGCTGGAGGCCGAGGCCATCGTTTTAGTTTTTCCAACCTGGTGGTTTGGTTTCCCGGCGATCCTGAAGGGTTGGTTCGACCGGGTATGGGGTCCGGGCATCGCCTACGACCATGCCGGCGATTTCGGCCCCATAAAGCCGAGATTGATTAGGCTGCGGCACCTGGTGGCTGTCACCACGCTGGGCTCGCCCTGGTGGGTTGACCGTTTGGTCTTGCGGCAACCGGTGAAGCGAGTCCTCAAATCGGCGTTGCTGGGTGCCTGCGCCCCTGCCTGCCGATTTAAGATGCTTTCACTTTATAAATGCGAACAGTTGCCCGAGGCGGCTGTTGACCGATTCTCCGCCAAGATTACTCGAATGCTTCGAAATTGGAAGTGATCCCGGTGGTGTTCCCAGACCAGACCATTATTTTAAAGAAAGGATCGTTGGGTTCGATAGTCCGCTGTGAATGGTGTGGCCGTGAGCCCCTGTATATTACTTACCACGATGAAGAGTGGGGCGTACCCGTGCACGACGATCGACGCCTGTTCGAAATGCTGATCCTTGAGGGAGCGCAGGCCGGCCTGAGCTGGCTGACGATCCTCAGGAAAAGAGAGCAGTACCGCCGGGCTTTTGAGGGCTTCGACGTCGAACGGGTGGCCGCCTATTCAGAAGCCGAGGTCCAGCGGCTGCTGGCCGATCCGGGTATCGTCCGCAACCGGCTGAAGATCGAAGCGGCCATCAGGAACGCGCAAGGGGTACTGGACATAAAGGAGTCGTTTGGTTCTTTTGATACATTCATCTGGCGCTATGTCGATCACACTCCCCGGCAGAATATCTGGAAATCTCTGGCCGAACTGCCGGCCCGAACCGAACTTTCGGATCGGCTGAGTAAGGACCTGAAGAAGCGGGGATTCAATTTTGTCGGTCCAACGATCTGTTACGCCTTCATACAGGCCGTCGGGATGGTCAACGACCACACGGTCGACTGTTTTCGATACGACCCGGTGAAGCAGATGGCCCAAAAGGACAAATCTATCGCGGGCGCGAACCCCCCGCCGCTGATTTGAGCCGGCCAGGCCTTGAAACGGTAGTTTCCCACATCTCAGGTTTGACTTGGATAAAGTCGTCAAATATCATTAAAGCAGGAAGACGGATTCCCCGCTTCCGCAAAAAGAAAAGGAGGTCCTATGTCTGAGGTAAAGCCCAACGAAGAATTATGGCCCCAGCTTCCACTGGAAGCCTGGCAGGATACCTGTTCAACGCTCCATCTGTGGTCGCAGATCATCGGGAAGATCCGGCTGGCCTTCGCCCCGCTGGTCAACCACTGGTGGCAGGTTCCTTTTTATATGACGTCACGCGGTTGGACGACGTCCCCCATACCGTATAAAGAAACCATTTTTCAGATCGATTTTGACTTCATCGATCATCAAATTCAAATTACCACCGACCGGGGAGATTTTCGTTCCCTGGAACTCAAGCCGCGCTCCGTCTCCGATTTTTATAGGGAAACCATTGAAATCCTGCATTCCCTGGGAATTGAGGTTCACCTTTGGACAACCCCGGTCGAACTTCAAGAACGAATACCGTTTGAACAGGATAGCACCCATTCATCCTATGATCCGGAATACGCCCAACGGCACTGGCGGGTCCTGGTCCAGGTCGATCGGGTTTTGAAGGAGTTTCGCTCCCACTTTTTGGGAAAAGTGAGCCCGGTTCATTTTTTCTGGGGGGCTTTTGATTTGGCGGTTACCAGGTTTTCCGGGCGCCGAGCGCCGGATCATCCCGGGGTTCCGAACGTGGCCCGGTCGGTCATGCTGGAAGCTTATTCGCATGAAGTGAGCAGTTGCGGATTCTGGCCCGGACCCGGGCTTGGCGAACCCGCTTTTTATGCCTATGCCTACCCGCAACCGGCCGGGTTTAGTGAGATCCCGGTTCATCCGCAAGAAGCCTATTACAATAAAGACTGGGGAGAATTCATTTTACCCTATGAAGCGGTTAGAACAGCAGCGTCGCCTGACGGCATGCTTCTGGCCTTTCTGCGAAGTACCTATGAAGGAGCAGCAAATCTGGGGAAATGGGATCGGGCTTCACTGGAACGCAGTATATGATATCGATTCATAACTTGAGGATTCAGTGAAAAGCCTAGACCTGAAAAGCTTTCTTTTCCGTGGTCTTCATCCCCATATTTTCATCGGCACGGCCAGCGACCGCTACGCGGGCTGGATCGGGCAGATCTATTCCGCGGAAAAGTACCAGGGCCGGATCACCCACCGCTCCCATACCGTGGGCGGAAAAGTTTTCCGGGATGAAGTCATGCCGGTGGACAGCGTCCGGGAATATTTCCAGCACTTTTCCGTCCTGGAACTGGACTATACTTTTTATCGACCCCTGCTGACGCCGGACGGGGAACCCACCTCGAATTACCATGTTCTGAGAAATTATACCCGTTATCTGGAAAAAGATGATCGAATTATCCTAAAAGTGCCTCAAGAGGTCTGCGCCATTAAGATCCGCCAGGGAAACCAGACGGTCGTCAATCCCCATTATTTAAATTCCCGCCTATTTCTGGAGCAGTTCTACCATCCGGCAAATAAATTATTAGGATCAAATCTGGCGGGGATGGTCTTTGAACAGGAGTATCAGCGCAAAGAAGACCGGATCCCCATCCCTCAACTGGCATCCGCCTGGGACGACTTCTTTGAAAGCCTCCCCCGTGATACGCGGTACCACCTGGAGCTGAGGACCGAAGCCTATTGGTCCCCGCCCCTATTCGAGGTCCTGGAAAAGCACGGGGTGGGTCAGGTCCTGTCGCACTGGACCTGGCTGCCGCCCTTAAGTCGCCAAGTAGCTCGGGCCGGCGGCCGCTGGGTCACCGCCGGGCGGGCGGGCCTGGTTCGTCTGATGACCCCCCTCGACAAACGGTACGAAGAGGCTTTTGCTCAGGCCCATCCTTTCGATAAACTTGTCGAGGGGATGCTCAGCCCGGGCCTGGTCCATGATACCGTGGAGTTGATGAAACGAGCCGCCGAGAGGGAACGGGACCTTTTTCTGATCATCAACAACCGGGCCGGCGGAAATGCCCCGTTGCTCGCCCAGGAAATCGCCCGGCAATTCCTGAGCTAATTTGTTCCCTGAAGGAAGTGGTACAAACGCAAAAATGGTAAAAACATCAATAAGTTGACAGGGCAAGTCTTTATGGTATAATAGAAAAACTGGACAATCAAAAGAAAATGAAAGCGAATAAATGTCTCTCTATCTGAACAAGATTCTTATCCCGCTCATTACCTTTCTGATTATACTGGTCGTAACTCTAATCCTCCGAGCGGTGGTCATGCGGGCCTTTCGCCACTGGGCGGACCGGACCAATCATCACCTGGATGGCCTTATCGTCCAGGCGATAAAACTCCCTTCCCTTTTCTTATGCCTGGCCATCGGCCTGCATCTGGCCGTCGAGTTTTCGGAACTCCCCTCCCGCTACGTTCTTTATATTACCAAAATCATGCATCTGGTCATCGTCCTTTCGGTGGTCATCGCCGCCACCCATATCTCGGGAATGCTTTTCCGTTATTATATTAGAAGGTATGAGCTGCCGGTGGCCGCTCCCGGTCTGGCCATCGGAGTCAATAACGGAATTCTCTGGATCCTGGGTTTTTTGATCGCCTTGACCATCCTGGGAGTCTCCATCGCCCCGCTGCTTACGGCGTTGGGGATCGGCGGGCTGGCCGTCAGCCTGGCGCTTAAGGATACCCTGGAGAACATTTTTGCCGGGATCAATGTGCTCATGGAAAAATCCATCCGGGTGGGGGATTTTATCCGGCTGGAAAGCGGACAGGAAGGGACCGTAAAAGACATCACCTGGCGGACCACCCGCATTCACCTTCTGAGCAACAACACCGTGATCATTCCCAACAGCAAGCTGGCTCAGAGCGTGGTCACCAATTATCACCTGCCGGAAAAGAGTCTCATTCTGCGCCTGCCCGTTTCGGTCAGCTATCAAACCGATCCGCAGCGGGTGGAAGTGGTCTTAGCTGAGGTGGCTAAGAAAGCGGTGGGGGAAGTCGCGGGCCTGATGGCCGATCCGGAACCGGATGTTCGTTTTTCTCCAGGTTTCGGGGAAAGTTCCCTTGATTTTTCATTGAACTGCCGGATCGCTGAATTCGGAGATCAGTACCTGGTCCAGCACGAACTGAGGAAAAGAATTTTCCAGCGATTCAAGGAAGAGGGGATCGAGATTCCCTATCCGCAACGGACGGTTCACCTGCACCAGGATGAAAAATGCGCTCCTTGATATTAAACCGTCAAACCCCAGGGGGCACCCGCGAAGCAAGAAAATCCCCCCCAACCCCCCTTTTTCTAAGGGGGGAGTTAAAGTCCCCCTTTGCAAAGGGGGATTTAGGGGGATTTCAACAGGGCCGGAAGTACCACTAGGCCCCCTGCACGGGATGTATTCCGGATTCAGTTCAGACCACTATTTTCTTACCAAAGGACAATCGGCCTCCGACCGAATCGGGCGTCCGAAAAAATTTTCGCAAACGTTCACTTGATGAGGGAAGGCTTTATGCTTATTCTCCACGCCTCTTTTAATGCCGATCGCCTCCACCTCTGGGGAGAGCGAAGCCTGGATTCGGAGGGGACCAACAGTCCTCCGGCGAAACGAAAAACCATTCCTAACCGAAGGCCGAACCTTCAGCCCTTTGATCCCGGGACAGTTTTCTTGTCCGCAGGATTATCCGAAATGGGGCTAACCCGGCCGGCGAAAACCCAAAAATTCGAAACCCTGATTGTCTGGCTGCCGACGCAAGACGGGAGGCCGATCCCTTCCAGCCCCCTGATCGCGGAAATTCCTGAACCGAGCGGACGAACGGTTCTCCAACCCTGGGCGACAGCGGTGATTCCTCTGACCGTCAACGAATGGCCGGTTTTTCTCGGCCAGTGCGCGGGGCGAGAGGTGTTGGGCCCCGGATTAATTCCGGGAAAGGATTTGTCGTTCTGGGTCGAGGCCCTGCGCTATGCGGGGGCTTTAGTGACCCGGCAATATTTTCTGCCGTCCCTGGCGGAAGAAAACGGCCGTTTTCGCGCCTGTTGGAAGCCGGTCCTTTCCGGGTTGGACCAGGAGCGTTTTAACAAACTGATCAAGGCCATGCCGGCGAGCAGTCGGGCTTTGACGGAAAAAGACTCGGCCCCACCGGATAGGCCGACTGCGGTGGTGTTGACCCGTTTTATTCATTTGTCCGTGGATACGCTGGTCCGATCTTCGTTTGCGGGTCCCGCCCAGACCTTAACGCCCCTCCCCCACCTGAAAGAGAAAAAGGTGTACAGCCTGCATGGCCGGTGGCTGTCGGCCTTGTCGAGCCCCGAGGGAACGCTAAAGGGGGATTCGGGGGAATTGGAAGGATTGGTCCGCCAGATCGGAGAATGGCAATATCCGATCACTCTTTCCACGGATACACCCTTCCGACTATCCTTTCGCCTGGAGGAACCGGTGGACGAGAAGAGAAGCCGGTCCTCCAAGATGGCGCAGTCGCCGATGTGGTTCCTTCGCTACCTCCTGCAGGGAGTGGCAGATCCCAGCCTGTGCCTGCCGGCCGAAGAATACTGGCCGCCGCCGAAGGCGGAAAGGCTTCTTCGGAAATATCCCGGGTTCAAGGCCCGGGAATATCTGCTGCTGTCTTTGGGGCAGGCCGCCAGGATCTACCCTCCGATTGAGACCGGACTGAAGACCTCGACCCCGGAAGGGGTGCCGCTGAAAACGGAGGAGGCCTACGAATTTCTCCGGGAGCAGGCCTGGATCCTGGAACAGGCCGGGTTCGGAATCATCGTCCCGTCCTGGTGGACCGGCCAGGGAACGCGGCTGCGTTTGACCGCCAAGGCCCGGGTGAAATCCCCAAAAATGAAAGGCGGCGCCGGATTTTTTCTGGATCAGGCCCTGCACTTCAACTGGGAATTGGCCCTGGGAGGGGAGCCCGTGACTTTGGAGGAATTGCAGGACCTGGCCCGATTGAAGGCCCCCCTGGTGAAATACCGCGGCCAATGGGTGCAACTGGGATCGGAAGAGATCCGGGCCGCCCTGGAGTTCTGGAAGAAAAAAGGACGTCCCCAGGCCACGGTGCGCGATATCATCCAGATGGCCCTGGGGGCCAAACCGGGGATTGGTCCCCTGCCTCTGGAAGGGGTTCAGGCCGATGGCTGGGTGGCCGATTTGATCCGACAACTGGAGGGCGGGATTCCCTTTACCGAACTGCCGCCATCCCATAGATTTCAGGGACGACTGCGGCCTTATCAGCTCAAAGGAACTTCCTGGCTGGCTTTTCTCGGGCAGTGGGGGCTGGGGGCCTGTCTGGCGGACGACATGGGGCTGGGCAAGACTATTCAGACCTTGGCCCTGATTCAGAAACGATGGGAAGAACAGGGGAAGAAACCGTCGCTGCTGATCTGCCCCATGTCGATAGTCAGCAATTGGCAAATGGAGGCCGCCCGCTTTACCCCCGAACTCCCGGTGATGATCCACCATGGGCTGGATCGGACCAAAGGGCCGGCCTTCAAAAAAGCGGTTCGCAATCAGGCCCTGGTCGTTTCCAGTTATGCCCTGCTGCACCGGGATTTCGATATCCTGAAAGAAGTGGGCTGGTCGGGATTGATCCTCGACGAGGCGCAAAACATTAAAAATCCGGAAACCAAGCAAGCTAAGGCGGCCCGGTCCATCCCGGCGGAGTACCGGATCGCCCTGACCGGAACGCCGGTGGAAAACCACGTGGGCGATTTGTGGTCGATCATGGAGTTCCTGAATCCCGGTTTTCTGGGCGGTTCCACTGAATTCCGGCGGAACTTTTTCATCCCCATCCAGGCCGGGCAGGACCCGGAGGCTTTGGAGCGATTGAAACGGCTGACCGGTCCCTTTATCCTTCGCCGGCTCAAAACGGACAAGACGATTATTAAAGATCTGCCCCGGAAGATGGAGATGAAGGTCTTCTGCCCGCTGACCAAGGAACAGGCGGGCCTCTATGCGGCCGTGGTGAAGGAGGCCCTGAAGACGATCGAAGCCTCCGAAGGGATCGGGCGCCGAGGGGCCATCCTGGCCTCCATGATCAAACTTAAACAGGTCTGCAACCATCCGGCCCACTTTCTGAAAGACAATTCCCCGATCCCCGGCCGATCCGGCAAGGTGGCCCGGTTGACGGAAATGGCCGAAGAAATTCTGGCCAACCGGGAGGCGGCCCTGGTCTTTACCCAATTTACGGAAATGGGGGCCCTACTGAAAAAACATCTCCAGGAGACCTTCGGGAGGGAAGTCCTGTTTCTACACGGGGCCGTTCCTAAAAAACAGCGCGATCGCCTGATCCGACAATTTCAAGAGGGGGGAAATCAGGGGGAACTCTTTATCCTCTCCCTCAAGGCCGGGGGGACCGGATTGAACCTGACCCGGGCCAACCACGTATTTCATTTTGACCGCTGGTGGAACCCGGCCGTGGAAAATCAGGCCACGGATCGGGTCTTCCGGATCGGACAAACGAAAAACGTTCAAGTCCATAAGTTCGTCTGTGCCGGGACCCTGGAGGAAAAGATCGATCGGTTGATCGAAGCCAAACAGGAATTGGCCGGCCGGTTGGTCGGGGCCGGGGAGTCCTGGCTGACGGAATTTTCCACTAAAGAACTCAAAGAACTTTTCGCCTTGCGACAAGAGGCCATCGGAGACTGAAATGGGACGCTGGTATTCCAATCGCTTTTATTTTCCTCCCTCCCGGCCGAAGGAAGTCCAGGGGGGGATCAAGGCGCAATCCAAAGGGGACTTCGGAAAAAGCTGGTGGGCCAGGCGCTGGAACGCCGTTTTAGAAAGCTTTCATATCGGGGCTCGCTTGGGTCGAGGCCGCGCCTACGCCCGTCAAGGACAGGTCCTTTCCATTCAAATTGATCCGGGCCGAGTGCAGGCCGAGGTGCAAGGGTCCAGGTCCCAGCCTTATCAAGTCAAAATCCGACTCCAGTCCCTTTCGAATGAGGACTGGGACCGCCTGATTGCCCACGTCTCCGGGCAGGCCCTGTTTCCGGTCAAGCTCCTGAGCGGCGAGATGCCGGAAGACATCGAACAGGCCTTTGATCAGGTGGGGTTATCCCTGTTTCCCGGGCGACATCAGGACCTGAAGACCGACTGTTCCTGCCCGGACTGGTCCAATCCCTGCAAACATATCGCCGCGGTGTACTACCTGCTGGGTGAGGAGTTTGACCGGGACCCCTTCCTGATCTTCAAGCTGCGCGGGAAGGGCCGGGAAGATTTTTTGAGACAATTGGGCGGGGCCAAAGCGAAAGAGGTCCCGACTGCTCCCCAGACCCGAGGGCGATCCAAAAAAATAAAGACCCGAGCAGCCGAGGAACCCCGGGAACCGTTGCCTGTCGATCCCAGGCCCTTCTGGGAGGGGGACCGCCTGCCCGACTTTCTATTGGGTGAGGTGAAGATCCCGCCGGTGAACGCGGCCCTGCCCAAGCGCCTGGGGAACTTCCCCTTCTGGCGAAGCCGGGAGCCTTTCCTCCCGGCGATGGAAGGTTTATATCGTTCGGCTTCGGCCAAAGGGTTGGAGGTTTTTCTGGGAGAGACGACGAAAGGCGAGGGTGATAATCCTGCTATATAGATTGCCCATTTGCTTTAACATATAAATTCTGTTAATATCTAACTAGAAATAACATCAATGATAAGGGGGGGAAGGGATGCCCGTCCGGCAAGCAAAAAACAATTTTAGAGAAAAAATATCGGAAGAAATACAAGGGCTTTCGGAAGCCGAGGTAGAAAAGATCATGAAAATGATCCATTTAGTAAAAAAGGAATTTTTAGCGGAAAGAAGGAATAACCCGATCGAAGATTTTAGAAAAGCGAAGGGCGCCTGGAAGCATGTCAACGTTGAAAATATCTACGATAACCTCAACAAGGAATGGAAACATTGGAAGCCCCCGGTATTTGCGTAGATACGGATATAGTTATAGATTATCTTCGGGGTAAAAATGAAAACCAGGATATTTTACCTATCCTTATTGAAAAGTATAAGGTTTATATCTCCCCCGTCTCAATCTATGAGCTTTACTATGGAGGTTATTATTCCGGGAAACTAAAACCGGTTGAAGACGTATTGGCCATGCTGATTCCACTGGATTGGAACAAAGAAGACTCCAAAAAGGCAGCGGAGGTCCACGTAATACTATCAAAGGCGGGGGAAACCCTAAATGTAAAAGATATTCTTATTGCTGGTCCTTGTCTATCTCGGTCCATTCCGATAGTGACCAGAAATATTTCCCATTTTAAAAAAATCAAGGGTCTTAAGGTTTTTGATGGAATTAGATTTTTAAGGGGTAGTAAGTAGGACCTGAAACCATGTAGGGTGGATCAAGCGAAGCGGATCCACCATCCCCAAAATCATTTCACATCCTCGTGCCTTGCGCCTCCCGACCGTTTGTTCGCTCTTTAGGCCGGTGATGCCTGGCCGATGTCCACCGGGTGGTGGAAGCGATCAGTCGGGTAAAGAGGCCGCATTACTTAACCAAAGCCGTCTGAAAGCCACTCCTTCTCTGTCATTCCGGATCTCGCTTCGCTCGTCCGGAATGACGGCTGTTTATCATAGTCAAAGATCAACGTAGTATTAACGGCAGATGCAGGGTGGCCTGTGCCGTGACGAACTTCTGGACAGAACTGTCCCACATATCTACCACAAAGACCTGCCCGGCTGCGTTCACCGCTACCCCAATGGGGATCACAAACTGGTTCTGGCCTGCCCCGAAGGCCCCCCATTTCGTTATGAAAGTACCCGTGGAGGCAAATTTCTGGATACGGCGGTTTAAGGCATCGGCCACATAGACATTCCCGGGGCCGTCTATGGCTATCCCCATGGGCATGTTGAACTGGCCGTCCCCGGTCCCCAGGAAACCCCAGGCTCTTTCAAATCCGCCCTCCAGAGTGAATTGCTGGATGCGATTATTTCTGCGATCCGCCACATAGACATGGCCGGGGGGGTGTTGTCGACGGCCAGTGCCGCGGGGGAGTGGAACTGGCCGTTTCCGGTCCCCAAGGTGCCCCATTTGGCTATAAAAACTCCACTAGAATTGAACTTCTGGATGCGGTTGTTGTCGTTGTCGCTTACATAGACATCCCTCGCTGAATCAACGGCCACCCATTGGGGATGATTAAACTGGCCGTCTCCGGTCCCCTTTGTACCCCATTGGGCAATAAAACCGCCGCTGGAATTGAACTTTTGGATTCGGTGGTTGCCGCTGTCGCCCACATATACATTGCCTACAGCATCAAAGGTCGCACTTGTTGGAAAATTTAATTGCCCGTCATTATGTTCCAGGAACCCCCATTGAGTAACATAACCGCTGGAAGTAAACTTCTGTAGGCGATGATTCCCGCTGTCCGCCACATAGATATTGTTTGATGAAAATATCGCCAACCCCAGTGGCCAGTGAAACTCTCCATTACCACTCCCACTGGAACTGCTTTTGCCGATATAACTGCCGGTAGAAGAAAAAATCTGGATGCGATCGGTATAGGGGTCCGCCACATAAACCTCATTGGAAGTGCGATCGACGGCCACCCCCTGGGGTTGCAGGAACTGGCCGTTTCCACTACCGTAAGAACCCCATTGGAGGCTGTAAGTAAGGGTCGAACTGAATTTCTGGATGCGGTAGTTGAAACTGTCCGCCACATAGACATTCCCGGCGGTATCCACAGCTACCCCGGACGGCCAGTTAAATTGGCCGTTCCCACTCCCCGGGGAACCCGTCTGGGAAATATAAGAACCCGTGAGGCTGAATTTCTGAATACGATGATTAAGTTGGTCGGTCACGTAGAGGTTTCGGATAAATGATCGACCGTTACCCCACTGGGGCCGTTAAACTGCCCGTTGCCAGTCCCCAGGGAGCCCCATTTAGCGATAAAGGTTCCGTCAGGGCTGAATTTCTGGAGGCGATGGTTGCCGGCATCGGCCACATAGATATTACCGGGGCCGTCTATGGCTATCCCGGTAGGCCAGTTGAACTGGCCGTCCCCGCTCCCCAGGGAACCCCATTTAGCGATAAAGGTCCCGTCAGGGCTGAATTTCTGGATGCGATGATTGCCGGTATCGGCCACATAGACGTTGCCGGAGGCGTCTGCCGCCACTCCGGACGGCATTTTGAACTGACGGTCTCCGGCCGGCAGAGAACCCCATTTGGCCACGGACGTATAGGACTGGGAATATCCATCCGCCACAAAAAAAACCGAGGTCAAGAATCCCAGCATCATCCATACATAGGTCATCCTCCGGGGCCACAAAATGTTCCGCATCTATCTTCCTTTCCATTTCCGTATTTTTATAGGATTTAAAGAAACCAGGCCGAAAGTTTCATATGCTTATATTGAAAAGGGTACGCTGTCAAGAAAAAAGGACAGAGGGAACCATTTAAAAAAACAAGGAAATTATGTTATTTATCTTCCTCTGGCTGACTATCTGGAGCATCGGGGTGGCCGTCTTACTGGTGCGGGTGGTCAGATCCTGGATGGATGGTTCGATCGCTTCATATTTTATGTAATCATGACGATAAGAAATAAACCGGGTATTTTTTCCTAAGGAATAAGGCAATGAAAAAAACAGTGTTTTACCTGCTGGTGCTGTTGGGCTGGGCCTGGCCGGTTGGAACCGAGGAGGCGCTGACGGGATTGTCACCCTCCGGAATCAGGCCGCCGGTTGCGGTCTTCACCGGGAAAGCCGCCGTTCGGGAAAGCGGTTATCCATCCGCGGACCTTCTGCAATTCAGGTCGGGCGGACACGTCCTGGGATTCAAACCGGACCGGGTCTATATCACCGGGACGGGCTTTGCCCTGATCGAAGAATTTGTGGGGACCAAGGGGTGCCGTCCGTTGGCCGTACCGACGGAATACAGCCTTCGGCCGGATGCGGGTTCCACTTGGGGAGACAATCCTATTCAACGCGTTGACTACCCGGAGTTATGGAAGGGGATTTCGGCGGTTTATGAGGCCCGCCAAGGGGTAATTGCCGAAAGTACCTTTGTGGTGCAACCCGGGGCGGATCCTGAAAACATACGGCTCCGCTACAATACCCGGATAACAGGACAGGCGGATGGTTCCTTACGGTTCAACCCGGCGGGAGGGAAGGGATTCTTTACCCAGGCTGCTCCGCTGGCCTGGCAGGAGATCGAAGGGCAGCGGGTGCCGGTGGCGGCCGAATTCCAGGTGGAAGACGAGCAGACCGTGGGTATAGGGTGGGCCGCTACGACCGCCGCTACGCCCTGGTGATCGATCCCCCTTACCAGTGGCATACCTTCTACGGTTCCGGAAACGACGATTACGGGCAGGCCATCGCCCTGGACGGCGCGGGCAATATCTATGTGGCCGGCACCAGTAGCGCCTCCTGGCTGGGAGACGGCAACACCGCTCCTAAGCATGCCCACAGCGGGGGAAAGGACCTGGCGGTCCTGAAGCTGAACGGCAACGGGGTTTATCAATGGCACACCTTCTACGGGTCCGCGGGCAACGACGAAGGCCTGGGCCTGGCCGTCGACAGCAGCGGCAATGTATTCGTCACCGGCACCGGCAATGCCACCTGGTCGGGGGACAAAGGTAAGGCCCCCCTACACCCCTATAGCGGGGGCTTGGACCTGGTGGTCCTGAAGCTGAACGGGGCCGGGGCCTATCAATGGCACACCTTTTACGGGGCAACAGGCAGCGATGACAAAGGCCAAGGCCTGGCCCTCGACACCGGCGGAAATATCTACGTCACCGGCACCAGCAAGGCCTCCTGGAATGGAGACAGCGGTCCCGCCAGCGGCGCTCCCCTGCATCCCCACGGCGGCGGCTCCGCCGGGGACATGATGGTCCTTAAACTCGGCAGCAGCGGCGCCTATCAGTGGCATACCTTCTACGGGTCCGAAAATCCCGATGAGGGGCGGGCCCTGGTGCTGGACGGGGACGGGAATGTCTATATCACGGGTTTCAGTCAAGGCTCCTGGACGGGAACCGGAGGCCGCGCCCCTCTCTATTCCCACAGCGGCGGGGTCGATATGGCGGTTCTGAAACTCGCCGGCAACGGCACTTATATCTGGCATACCTTCCAAGGATCCGGTGGTGATGATTACGGACAGGCCATCGCGGTGGATGGGACCGGCAATCTTTTTATCTCGGGAACCAGTAGCTTCGCCTGGTCGGGCGATAACGGCGCGCCCCCTCTTCACCCCCACAGCGGCGGGGTCGATCTCGTCATCGTCAAACTGACCAAAGACGGGGTCTATCAATGGCACACCTTTTATGGCCCGGGCGGTGGCGCCGGCGATACGGGCATTACCCTGGACAAGGCCGGTCATGTCTATGTAACCGGGGCCAGCGACAGTTCCTGGTTGGGGGACGGCGGGGTCCCTCCCCTTCATGTCCACAGCGGAGCCCCGGACATAGTAATCCTGAAACTCGACACCGAGGGGGCCTATCAGTGGCACAGTTTTTATGGTTGCGGGTTTGCCGATGCGGGGACGGCTGTGGCGGCGGACAGCAACGGGGCTGTCTATCTTGCCGGTTTCAGTAATGATTCCTGGCTCGGTGATAAGGAGGCCATCCCTATTCATGCCGCCCATAGCGGGACCCCCGAAATGGTTATGGTCAAGCTGAAAGGAGCCGTGTCCATCACCCTCAAGGCCGCCGGGGAAGGATCCGGCAGCCTGTCTTCCAACCCTTCCGGAATCAGCTACTCCTATCCTACCGTTTCTTCGGCCCAGGCCTGGTTCAATGCTTCCGATACGGTGGTCTTGTCGGGGGCGGCGGCCGCCGGTTTCAGGGCCTACTGGGGAGGCTCCTGTTATTCCGCCGGCGGAACGGAAGCGGGTAACGGCACTGCTCTGGCTACCTGTATCTTGGATAACCCCGGCAGCGCCGTCACCATCACCGTCACCTTTACCCGAAACCTGTACCTCCCGCTCATCAGGCGGCAGTGATCGCCGGCAGCGAAGGGGCCCGCTCTTAAATCATGAAGTGGGAATTATGAATTATGAGCCCGGATTCGCCTCAGGTAGCTCCAGGGTCCGTCAGGTAGCTCCCGTTGGTCGCAACCTGACCTACCATCTTTAAGTGAATTCAAATGGTCCCACCCCCACCCCAGCCCGGCGCTTAATCGCGCTCGGGCTGCTGACGGACTTATTGCGAGTCCGTCATTCGAAATCCACCTTAAAGAAAATCCCTCCGCCGCTCTGGGTGCCGCCCTTGGTTTCCAACTCCAGGCGCGGCGTGAGGGCGTAGCGCAGGATGACCTGGTAGGTGTTGCTGAACAGCGATCCCCCCAGGCCAAGGTAAAGGCGCGGGTCCACATATTTCCCCACCGTCACGATAGAACGGGTGACATCCCCGCCGCTGGATTCGATATCGAGGCTATCCAGATCCAGCCGGCTGAGCAGACTGGTCTCTGTTTTTTCCCCCACCAGTACCCGCGCCGCCTTTCCTAAAATGGCCAGGTCGGTCCGGTCCGTCCCCCTCCCCATGGGCGTCCCGAACAGGATGTACGACATAGTGTCCGACTCGGTCATCGTGGGTTGTGAATAAAGCCTGACCAGAGGGGTCCGGACCGTTCCGGTGACCACGACCCCGGCCTTGACCTCGTCCACCCAATCCTCCAGGCGCTGGCGCCCGCGAACGGTGCGGTATGCCAGGATATCCAGACCCGGATTGTCGGGGGGGCCTTTAAAAATCAGGCGTCCCCGGGTGATCTCCAGTTTGCTGCCTTGAACGAGGTAAACCCCCTGATCGGCCCGGATTTCCCCTTCCGCCTTCAAGTCGTTTGAATTCTTTAGAGTCACCCGGACGTTCCCTTTCAGCAGGGTATTCAGACCCTCGACTTTCACCCGGACCTTTTCTCCGAACACCAGAATGATCTCACCCTGGATGGGGAAGGCCTTTTCCGGCGGTAAGGCCGATGGGGCATCCACAATTACTACGTCGGGGCTCACTTTTCGTGTTCCCTGGACAGAACCGCCGGCTATCAGGGCTTCGGGAATTTCAATCTTTCCCTTGACCTGGATTTGGTCCGGGGCGCCGCTGAAATGCAAGTCCGGACTGCCCAGGGCCTGGATATCGGGCCGGTTGACAAATCGGAAGTCCTTTCCGGTCAATTGGCCCTCGATCCCGGTAATTTTCCAGTCCTTTAGCCGAAAGGCCGCCTTTCCGTTCAAAGTCCCGGGGCCGGACCGCAGGACCAGGGAGTCAACCCGGATGAGGTTTTCACTGAAGGCCCCCCGGAGGACTAGATCCTGAAGGCGGATCCCCAGGGCCGGCAGGTCGGCTCCGGCTTCAGAAAGTTCGAAAGTCCCCCCCGGGATAGGCTTTTCCCAGGTACCCCGGGCCGCGAGATCCCACTGCAGTTTCCCGCGACTGGAGTGGATTGCCCGTGGGAAGAGGGCAGTAACCAGGCCGCTCTCCCGAAATGTTCCCGACAGAGCGGCGTGAACAGCGCCGGAAGACCGCATCCGTAAGGGAAATCGGGCCGGAAGGGGCAGGCTGAATTCCCCCGTGGCCTTCCCATAATTATCGAGTTCCAGGGCCAGAGTTCCCCCCAAGGACTCTTCCTGCCAACGGATCTGCAGATCCGCCCGGCTCAGGCGGGCCTGCAGATCAGCGCCATTGTTTTTCCAGCCCAGAGACCCCCCGGCGACCATCAGATCGCCGGCCAGGTTCCACCGGCTTCCTCCGCTCCACTGACCCTGGAGCCGGCCGCCTGCCCGACCCTGGACCGAGATCCCGTCCGGGATAACCGTTTTCCAGGTTTCCAGATCGAAGTCCTGCAGGACGGAGCGGAATGTACCCTGGGAAGGAAAAGCCAAGCGGGCCTTTTCCGCACTGGATGCCTGGCCCGACCAGATTCCCCCCTCGGCCAGTTTCACTTCCCAGAAAGACCGCAGTCCTCCATCATCCCAGGTCAAATTGAACCCGGCCCGTTTCAGGCCCACGGTCTGCCGGCCGGCCTGGATTTTGCCCATTAGCTCAGTACGAACCTTTAAATCCAGGCGGTCATCGCCGGGAAAACGGGCCTGAAGCAGACCATCCGTCCATCCCTCCGGCCGAAGCTGGTCCAGCCAGGGCCTGGAGCGGGCCAGATTGAGCCGCTGCCATTCGATACGAACGGAGCCGGAAACGGGTTTGAGGCGCAGGTCACCGTCGAGGGTCAGGCCTTCCTCTCCCTCGCCGGTCAGCACCAAGGACGAAATTTGGATCCGATCGGGGCTGATGACCAGCTCGGCCGGAGACCGGAGGCGGAAAGCCTTGTCTTTGGGAAGCTCACCGATAAGGTTGGAAAGGGTTCCCCGCCACCGGTTTTGTTGATAGGTCCCGTTCAAACCGGCCTGGATCCTCCCCAGGGGTGCCTGGACAGAAAGTTCTATTCCCTGCCGGGCGAGCGTGCCCTGGACCTGAAGGGTCAGGGAATCGACCGGTAGGGAATGATAAGACCCTTTTTTAACCCTGGTCTTCAGTTCAATCGCGGTATCCGTTTTTTCCTGGTCATATCCGGCTTCCAGGGCAAAACTACCGGCCTTGACCTTCTCCCACGAGAAATCCCGTCCCAATAAGACGACTTTCCCTCCCAACCTACTGTTCCGCCAGCGAACCCAGCCCTTGGCGGAACCTGTACCGTGACCGTCGAGCACCAGTTGGGAAAGATCCGCAACCTGTATCTCAAATTTCAGGTGTTCGTCCAAGGCCCCGTCAGCCGTCAGGTTGAACCCCCGGCCCTGCAAGTCGGCATTTTTGATAAAGAGGCGATTGTCCCGCCAGGCGGCCGTCACGCCGCCTTTCAAGGGTTTTCCCTGAAAGTGACTTTCGAGCAGACGGAGGTCCAGGGTTCCCAGGGTCAGGCCGGCCTTCGACCAGAGGAGATTTCCTTTCAGGTCCAGATTGACGATTCCCGGCCACCGGGCATAGATCGTCTCCGGCCTGATCTCCCGACCTGCCAGGGAAGCCCGAAAGGAAAACTCCTTATCCCAGCTCAGTCCAATCTGCCCGGTAAAAACACCTTTCAGCCAATCGCCCCGATCCAGCCCCACTTCCAGTCCCGAATCATTCCCTTGAAAGGTGCCGGCCATACGGAAGGTCTGCCAGGTTGGGCTGTTGTTTTTCAGGTCAAAACGGCCGCCGTATCGGGCCGGGGTCCCTTCAAAAAGAAAATCACCGGTCAGGCGGACGGGGATTTTTAACTCGGGAGAGAGGTCCACGTCGGTCAGTTTTAAATCGGTTCGGAATTGGGGTCCGGCGGCTTCAAACAGTATTTTTCCCTGTCCGCTGACCGTTCCCTTGCGGTCCTTTTCCTGGAAAGACAAGCTTCGCAGGGTGATCTGGTGCGGGGCGATCCCCAGATCGGAACGGAGAACCATCCGATCCTCGGCCCCCGAACGCCCGTAAAGGATCATCGGGCCGGCCAACTGGTCCGGACGGCGGCCTTCCTTCAGGCGGGCCTGCAGGTGGAGGTGATCCGCACCCGGCAGGGGCGTATCAGGATAAAAAAGAATATCCAATCCCAGGGAAGGAACCACCAGGCCCAGCCCCAAGGAGCCTTTTAAATGGCCCTGAACCAGTCCCACCTCCAGGGGATTGACCGCCAGCGTCCCATGATTCCAGGCCAGGCGCCCGGACATTTTATGGATGACCCAAGGCGGATCATCGTTAAACCGGTAGCGGATTTCTTCCACAAGCAGACTGCGGATTTCCAGGTCCAGACGACTCAGGAAACCGGTAACTCGGGGTAGGCTCAGATCAAGCGGTTCAGGCTTCGCCTGCTTCTCCTCCAGGGAAATCTGTTGGACGATAATTTTCTCGAAAAAAACTTTTCCTCGCAGCAGGTGCAGGGGCTCAAGGGAAGTCTGGAGCCTTTGCAGGTCCAGGCGCCCCCCATCCCACCAGACCCGCAGGCCTTCTATCTTGAGATCTCCGGCTATCCGGCCGGTTACTTTGTTAACCTGGATTTTCAGGGGAGAATATTGAGGAACCTTCCCCAGCAGCCAGTGAACGCCGCCGGGAGTCCAGAAGAGAAAATAGAGTGCCCAGGAAAAAAAGGCCAGCAACAGAGCGAGCAGGGCGGAGCCAAGTATAATCCAGCGCTTCATAAAGCGAACCCTATGGAGAAGGAAACCCGATACTGGTTATCCGTTTCTCCGATCTGACGGGCCAAATCTAAACGGATGGGGCCCACGGGGGTATATATCCGCAACCCGAGGCCGGCATCCTGTTTCAACTGAAGCTGGCTGAAGTCGTCAAAGGCGTTCCCCGTGTCATAAAAAGCCGCCAGACCCCAGGAGGGGTAGAGCGCTTTTTCAAACTCCAGGGTGCCGACCAGCAGGTTTTTGCCTCCTACCACCTTGCCCGAAGGATTCTTAGGGCCCAGGGATTGATAGGGATAACCCCGAAGGTTATTGTCCCCCCCGCATAAAACCGGAGTGAGGGGGGGAGGCTCTGCAGGGGTTCGTTCTGAAGAGTCACCCCGGCCTGGCCCCGCAGGAACAGGGAATAACCGTTTCCCAGAGGAATCATGGCATCCCCCTGGGGAATGAGTTGGAGGAATGAACCGTCCGAACCTAATAAAGGGGTGCTCCCCCGGGCCTCGAGGGAGTAGCGGTAGCCCCGGGTGGGGCGGATCGGATCATCATAGCGTCGCTCCCAGAAACGGGCCCCCGGGATCAAAAGGGTGGCCAGGCCGTCCTGACCGGCGACTGAATAATCTTCCTTAAGAAACTGGAGGTAACCGGAAAGCAAACGGCCCCGGCCGATCCGTCGGACATATTCGCCTGTGGTGAAAAAGGAACGGGTGTCATAGCTATCGGTGATTTCATGCTTAAAGCCCAGTTTAAAGATGGTCTTGTTGTCCAGATTCCGGGTTCCGGGGAGGATATAGTCAAAGGCCAGACCCTGCAGCCTCTCGGAAAGCCTTATCTCGGCCTCGGCTTCATGTCCCCAGCGATTAAAATTCAGGTCATGATAACGGGCCAGCATTCCCAGCCCGTTGTCCGTTTCGTACCCGGCCCCGAAGCGGAACCGTTTGGGTTTGGAGGGCGTCAAGCGGATGCGAACCGGCACCCGGAAATCCTGGGCCTCATCCTTTTCGGCCTCGATGGTGACTTCGGAGAAGCGGTCGGCATTATTGAAGTTCAATTGCGTCCGAGCCAGTCTTTGGGGCGAAAAAGGCCTTCCGGGCCGAATGGCCAGGTATCGCTGCAGGAAGGGTTCCGGGTAGGTCAAGGGCGGGACGAAAGTGACCTCCCCGAAATAATAGCGGGGTCCGGTTTCCAGGATGAGCCGCAGGTTCGCCGAATTTTCAGCCAGAGAGAGTTGAATGACATGGGTGGGAAAATCGGCATCCAGGTAGCCCAGTTCCCGCGCCGCATCCAGGAGGCCCTTTTTGCCATCCTCATAGAGATCCTGCCGGAGAATATCATTCTCTTTCAGCGGGAATTGGGTAAGGGCTTCTTTGAGTTTTTCATCCTCCGCACCGGGTCCTTGAAGGCCTATGGTTAACGAGGCCACCCGCACTGGAGGTCCGGGATCGACCTTGACGTGTAGGAGGATCCGATCCGGTTGCCTCTCAATGGAGGTTTCCTCGCGCGAGTGGTAAAACCCGAAAGGCTCCAGGGCCTCCCGGACCTTTGGAGAAATCTCTTTCAGAAAAAGGGCCAGCAACGGTTCATTCACTTGATCGTTACTCAGGATCCCTTCAGGCGGGGCGAGGGCCAGGTCCACATTTTTACGGGCCTCTTCTTCCAAGCCCTCCACCAGGATCTCGAATTTCGCCACGGCCGCGGAGGAGACCCCGGAAACAGCGAGGAGTAATATTATGCAGATAAAACCTGCCTTGAGGAAGGTCCTTGAGGAAATAAGAAAATGCATGGCTGTCTTCAAGTCTATCCTAAAGCCTCCCCAATTTGAAACAGGAAAAGACGATGCGTGGAAATTCTCTTGATCGGATAGGGAGGCGCATCGTTTTCCGCTTGAAATCAAGGGCAAACTTTTCCATACTTGATCCCTATGTCCCTAAATGGGCACCCAAGAAGGATGAAAATGGGGCAACCATTTTTTTTCGTAGAGGAGCGTTTTTAATGCCAGATGGGTGCGGGAGGGGATTAACGGCTCGACTGAGCCTTTCGGTAAACTCAAGGCCTTGAGCTTGTCGAAGGGCTCGCCGAAGTCCCCTCCCCTACACTCGAATCCTTGCCTCCTGGACCCCTTGAACCCTGTTTTTGGTTGTTTTCGTACATAAGGAGTACTCTTTGCCTCAATGGAATTTTCTGTTTGCTGGTTTTGTGGGGCTTTATCTGCTGCAGTTGATCTTCACCCTGGGGCTGGAACGGTTGAACCGGGATCATCAGCAAAAACAAGGCGGCCGGATACCTGAGGGATTCGAAGGGTTTATGGATGAACAAAAAATGAAACAGACCATCGTTTATTCCGGGGAGCGGAGCCGATTCGGTTCGATTCACCTGGTTTTTTCCGAACTTTTTTTCCTGGGTCTGATTCTCTGGGGCTTCTTTCCCTTCTTAGATAACCTGCTTACTCGCCTGTCCTGGAATTCGGTCGTCACGGGCCTGTTGTTTTTTATGATCCCCGGGTTTTTGAATGCCTTACTGGATCTGCCGTTTGATTATTATCAAGCCTTTGTTATTGAAGAAAAATTCGGATTCAACCGGTCCACCCTCAAAATTTGGATTCTGGATCACCTGAAGACGGGCCTGCTTTCGTTGCTTCTCTTTTCCCTTGTTTTTTCCCTGATCCTCTGGCTCATCCAGGCCGCCCCTCAATTCTGGTGGGTCTGGGGCTTTCTGTTTCTCTCGGTATTTCAATTAGTGCTGGCCGTGCTCTACCCGGTACTCATCGCTCCCCTCTTCAATAAATTCGAAGCCGTTCAGGGGGAGGACTTAAAGGAAAAAATCACCGGGCTGATGAAGAAGGCCGGGGTCGGTCTGAAAGGGATATTTCAGATGGACGCCGGTAAACGCAGCGGCCACACCAACGCCTATTTTACCGGATTGGGAAAAACCAAACGAGTGGTCCTGTTCGACACCCTGCTCCAGGCCCATCCCCAGGAAGAAATTCTCGGCATCCTGGCCCACGAGTTGGGGCACTATAAAAGAAGGCACATCCTGAAACTGTTTCTCCTGTTTGCGGCCTCAACGCTGGCCGGGCTTTATCTGGCCGCCCGATTCCTGGGTTGGTCCGGGCTCTATTTTTCCTTTGGGTTCGGCGAACCCAAGGCCTATGTGGGACTTTTCTTGCTGGGCCTCATCGGGCAGAAAGCGGGTTTCTTCCTGGTCCCTTTTTCCCTGGCCCTCTCCCGGCGCTATGAACGCCAGGCCGATGATTATGCCCTGGCCAAGATGGGAACCGCTGAACCGCTGATCGCGGCCTTTAAACGGATGGCGGCCGACAACCTGACCAACCTGAATCCCCATCCTTTCTATGTCCGGTTTCATTATTCTCACCCCCCCCTGGTGGAAAGGATCAACCGGCTTAGAAAATCAGCCGATTAAATGGAATTTTTCGCCGTCTGCACTCCAGGATTAGAGTCTTTTACCACCCGAGAGCTGGGGGCCCTGGGTCTCCTTCCTCCAGGCCCTGGTTCATCCCTGCCGGAGACTCCGGCTGATGAGGAGATCGGTGGGGTTTCCTTTTCAGGGGACCTGACGGATCTCTACCGGGCGAATCTTCATTTGCGGACCGCCGACCGGATACTGGTCCGTTTCGGGACTTTTCACGCGGCCGCGTTTACCGAGCTTCGCCGCAAGGCCGGTCAGCTTCCCTGGGAAGAGGTTCTCCAACCCGGGAGCCCGGTGGTTTTCCGGGTCACCTGCCACCAGTCCCGCCTCTTTCACCAGAAGGCCGTGGCCGAGCGTCTGGCCGGGGCTATTGCCGACCGGTTGGGCCGACTTCCCCCTGTTCTTCCAAGGGATGAAAACGAAGATCTCCGGGGGCCTCAACTCATTATGGCCCGACTGGTGAACGATCGGGTTACCATCAGTCTCGATTCTTCGGGATCGCTGCTCCATCGCAGAGGATACCGGCTGGCCGGGGGGAAGGCCCCGCTGAGAGAAACCCTGGCTTCGGGACTGCTCCTGGCCTCCGGATGGGATGGGGCTTCTCCCCTGATAGACCCTTTTTGCGGTTCCGGCACCATCCCCATTGAAGCCGCCTTGCAGGCCCGGGCCATTCCGCCGGGACTGAACCGGTCCTTTGCCTTTATGAACTGGCCGTCTTTTGAGGAGCGGGAATGGCAGTCTCTTTTGAATAAGCCTGCTCCCAGGTTAAAGGGTTTCATCCCCCAGCTCATCGCCTCGGATCGGGATCAGGGGGTCATCCAGACCGCACGGGAAAATGCCGAGAGGGCCGGGGTGGGCCGCCTGATCGAGTTTTCCTGCCGGGCCGTTTCGTCGATTGAGGTGCCGGCGGGACCCGGCTGGGTAGTTACCAATCCGCCCTTTGGGGTCAGGGTCAGCCCGGAAAAAGACCTGCGGAACCTATATGCCCAGTTCGGCAAGGTCCTGCGATCCAAGTGCCCTGGCTGGCAGGTCGCTCTCCTTAGCTCGAGTCTTTCGTTGGTTCGGAATACCGGTCTACGATTTGATCAGGGGATATCGTTAGCTCATGGAGGATTGAGGGTCCGGATCCTGCGGGGCACGATTGAAGCGGATTGAAATCACTGGTTAAAACGATTGTCCCCTGACCCGTCCTGTGATAAATAGTAAATCTATGGATCTGAAGTGCTCTACCCCGTCGTCCCGGGAACCTTTGCTCCCCGCCCGTCAATTGGCCGAACAGGTCTTCTCCCGTACGGCCGGCGCTCCCCTGGTTAATGGAAACTCCCTCCGCCTTTTAAAGGACGCCCGGGAGAATTACCCGGCCTGGATAGAGGCTCTGCTTTCGGCCAAGAAGTTCATCCATTTTGAGAGCTACATCATCCACGAAGATGAAGTCGGCCGGCAGTTCGCCGAAATATTGACCGCCAAGTCCCGGGAAGGGGTTAAGGTCCGACTGCTCTATGACTGGGTGGGCGGCTTCGGCAAGACCTCCGGTCGGTTCTGGAAACATCTGCGGGAGGCGGGGGTGGAGGTGCGCCGTTTCAATCCGCCCCGTTGGGACAGCCCGCTGGGCTGGATCACCCGGGACCACCGCAAGATGATCGCGGTGGACAGCCGCGTGGCTTTTGTTACCGGTTTGTGCGTGGGGCGGATGTGGGTCGGGGACCCTCAAAAGGGGATTGAACCCTGGCGGGACACGGGGGTGGAGGTCAGGGGGCCGGCCCTGGTCGATCTGGAACGGTCCTTTGACGAGGTCTGGGCTACGGTGGGCGAACCCTTGCCGCCCGAGGAAGTCCCTTCCCTGGACCAAATCCAGCCGGCCGGAAGCGCCGCCCTGCGGGTGATCGGCACCATCCCGGCCACGGCCGGCCTGTACCGGTTGGACCTGCTGATTGCCGCCCTGGCCCGGCGGTCCCTGTGGCTGACCGATGCCTATTTTATTGGGACCGCTTCTTATGTCCAGGCCCTACAGGCGGCTGCCCAGGACGGCGTGGATGTGCGCCTCCTGGTCCCCGGGGCCACGGATATCCCTTTGCTGCGGGGAATTTCCAGGGCGGCCTACCAGCCTTTATTGGAAGCCGGGGTCCGGGTTTTTGAATGGAACGGTCCCATGATTCATGCCAAGACATCTGTGGCTGATGGCCGTTGGGCCCGAGTGGGTTCCACCAACCTGAATATCGCCAGTTGGATGGGCAATTACGAACTGGATTTGGCCGTGGAGGATCAGGCCTTCGCCCGGGCCATGGAAAAAATGTACCAGGAAGACCTGAGGTCGGCCACGGAGGTGGTCCTCAGCCTCCGGGGCAAGGTGCGCCTTTCCTCGGCCTCCCTACGGCGATTCTTCCCTGACCGGCCCTTCCGTTCGGGTAGTTTGGGGCGCGCGGGAATTCGGGCCATCCGGCTCGGCGGCACCGTGGGGGCGGCCATCACCAATCACCGTCTCTTGGGCGCCGCGGAGGCCAAGATCACCGGCCTGGCGGGGGTGCTGCTGCTGACGATCACCCTGCTTTTGATCTTTTGGCCCCGGTGGGCCACCCTCCCTTTAATCGTCTTTTGCGCCTGGATCGGTTTGTCCCTGCTGATCCGGACTTTTAAGCTGGTCCGTGAAAAAAAGAGCGATGACCAAGACGACGAAATTTCAGCAATTGAATCCTGAAGCCGAAACCCGGGAGGAAAAACCCGGACTTTTTCGGGTATTGACTTGCAGTATCCACAAGGGCCGGGAAATGGACCGGCGCAACCGGGTTCAACGGGTCGCCGAGATCCTTCAGGGCCTTAAACTGGAAAAGGAGGAAATGCGCTATGGCTGGAAAAAAGATAATCGTTGAAGGGCTGGCCAGGCTGCCGGCCTTCTGCCACGCGGTGATGGCCGGAGATTTCATTTATGTCTCCGGGATCCTGGGCACCAAACCCAATACCCTGGAACTGGTGGAAGGCGGAACCGGTCCTCAGACCACGCAGACCCTGCGACACATCGAAACGATCTTGAAGGCCTGCGACGCCGCACTGGAAGACGTGGTCAAGGTCAATGTCTTTCTGGCCGACATGGGGACCTTCGCCGAGATGAACCAGGCCTACCTGGCGGTCATGGGGACGGATCCCCCGGCGCGGATCACGGTGGGCAAGGCGGAACTCGCCCTGGGCGGGGCCGTGGAGATCGACTGCGTGGCCTACAAGCCCCGGGGGTGAGCCCCCGGGGCCTTCCATCCGTTAATTCACGATTATCGGCAGGTAGATTTTTCGCTGGCAGGGACTATTCAGGGTTTGGAGCCCGAAACTGGCTGTGGACGTCTCTCCTTCCAGGATCGACACCGACACTTCCTTCGGGGTGGAGGATAGGTACCCCGAAGGGATCACTTCCTGAACCTTGTAGGTTCCCTCGGGCACGTCGTTAAAGCGGTAGACGCCAAGAAAATTGGTAGTGGCGGTGGCGATCCAGGTCCCGTTGCCGCGGAACAAATGGACCGTCACCCCGCTGAGACCCCTTTCCAGAGGATCCCGGGCGCCGTCCTGGTCGCAATCCTTGAAAACGGAACCGCATAAGGAGCCGACCACCGCCGGAGAGCTTAAAATAATGGTGGTTTGCTGTGCTTGAAGCGGTCCGCTCCCGGCCTGAGAAACCGTCGCCGTATTCAGCACGGAGGCGCCGTTGGGTGCGTTGGCAGCGATGTGCGTCCGGAATCGAACGGTGACCACCTCTCCCGGGTTGATGGGACCGATATTAACCGTCACCGGATTTTCCGACAACACCGCACCGTGGGTTGAGGTCACTGAACCGGGGCTCATCGTGGTTAAGGCCGGTAATGGATCACTCAACCGGACATCTCCGGCGGCGCTTGAACCGATATTCTGTATGGTAATGACATACGAGATCGTTTCACCCGGGTTCACCAGGGCGTCGCCGTTGAAATCTTCGGTCAGAATCGCCAGCTTATCAAGGACCAAAGAAGGAGAGCCCTTGCCGTTGGCGGCCACGGCGTTAAATTGGGTCGGCTGACTTCCGTTTTCCGGAGCGCCGTCCGAGTCGGTTAAGACGGGTCCCGTTTGATCCGAAACCGCCGTACCCTGATTCGTAAAAGTTCCTGGTTGTTCGATGGTTGCATCGAAGCGTACCACGGCCAGTTCGCCTGCCGCCAGGGTCGTGATGGTGGCCGATAGAATCGCCCCCGACTCCCCGATCACCCCACCGGGAGTAACCGTGGCGCTCCCGCCGACATAGGAAAGGTTGGCCGGGATGGGGTCACTAAAGGTCACGTTGGTCAAAGACTTTTTCCCTACGTTTCTCAGAAACACCGTATACCGCACGGTATCCCCGACGCTGATACTGCCGTTCCCATCGGTGTCGATGAGGAGGGCCGCCGTTTTCTCGGCGTACAGCCGGGGTTCCTGCGGAGACACGCCTCCCACCACCACATCCGTGGGTTGATACCCGTTATTCGGGTTCCCGTCGCCATCGGTCGGTTGGGGAACGGTCTGGGCACTGTCCACGCTTCCCTGGTTGGAGATGACCGTTCCCGATGGGGTATCGCCGTTGACGGTAACCTGGAAGAGAATGGTGACCGTCTCCGCCGGAGCCAGGCTGCCTACATTTACAGTGATCAGGCCCCCGGTTAGGGAGCCGCTGCCTTTAGTGGTGGTCAAACTTCCGGCAAACGCGGTCCAGGCCGGCAGCGGGTCGGTAAACCGGACCTGGGCAAGTCCGCTGCTCCCGGTGTTGGTGAGCGTGACGTTGTATTCGAGGGTATCCCCGGGCATCACTAGCCCGCCGTTTAGGTCGGTCACGGTCTTGACCGCCTCGATCGATGAAGCCGTCGAAGGAATAATCTCGGCGGTGGTGACAGCGATGTAGTCGTTGAGGCCTCCCGAACCCGTTCGCTCGTAGAGGCTGGCACCCGGCAGGGAGGTATAAGTGGCCACAGCCCGGTTGGTCAGCGGGATCCCTGCGGCGGCCGCCGGGTTCACTTTGGCCCTGAAGGAGATCGCGGTCTGATCGGCCGTCAGGGTCAAGGCGTCGATCGTGAAGGTGAGGGTCTGACCGTTCAATAACGGAGTCGGCATTCCGGAGCCGTCGACATAGACCAATCCCGTCGGGAGGGTATCCGTGACCACAATATCATAGGCAGTGGCCCGGTTGAAGGCGGAGTGGGCGACAACGATCGTGAAGGTTGTTTCGTCCCCCAGGGAAACGGAGGTGGGGCTGGCGGTCTTCCGGAGAAGGAGGCTCGGTTCGACGATAGTAAGGTACAAAGGCTGAATGCCCGGGGTGTTGGCGTCGGCATCAAAATCCCGGGTAACGAGTGCTCCGAGGGAATCGAGGCATTGGATCCGGACCTGGTTGCCGAGTAGCGTGCGGTCCTGGTTTTCGGCCACATTGTCGACCCGCGCCGAGACGTCAATGGTGATGAAGTCATTGGCGCCGATGCCGTCCGGGAGGTTGGTTACCTGGCCGAGGGTAAAGGTAAGGACTTGTCCCACCTGGACCGGCGTTGGCAGGCCGCTGTAGGTGAGGTTGGTGCTGCCCACTCCCACCAGGGAACCGGTATAGGTGACCCCGGCGGGCAGCGTGTCCGTTACGACCAGGTTATTGACCGTGCCTTCGATCAGGGAGACCCTAAGGCGGTAGGTCACCGGCTCGCCAATGGCGAAGGTCGTCTTGGTGCCAAGCGGATAGAACTGCTTGTCGATGGCCACGGGGTCGCGGACGGTGATAATCGGCGCATTGGCCGCAAGGTTATAGTTGTTGAGCTGACCGTCATCCTGGTTGCTGCCCGGGCTGCTGCCGTTTCTTTCATTGGGATCGGCCCCGTTTCGACTGGTGAAGACGGCGCCGACCCTGTTTTGGATCTGCTGGCCCGGAAGGACGGTAGTGCTGATCCGGGTGTCAAAGGTGATGGTCACGGTCCCGCCGACCGGCAGGGTAAAGGCCGAGGTCTGCCACTGGCCGCCCGGATTGGTGACGCTCGGCAGTCCGGCTCCACCGGCGGCCAGGACGTTCACGTGGGTGATGTTTTCCAGGCCCACAGGGAGCAGGTCGGTGAGCACGGTGTCATAGGCCGTGGTGGTTCCGTCGTTCCCAACGACGACCTGGAAGGAGACGGTATCTCCGGCATCCAGCCCGGCCATGGCGCTGGTGATGGTCTTGCCAAGGGTCAGGTGAGGCTCGCCCACGGTGACCGAGGAGCCGGCATTCAGGCTCACCGGAAGTCCGGTGCCGGGATCGGTAAAGCCGAGGGTTGCCTGGTTGAGCAGATTCTGATTATTCTGGTTGCTAATACTATTGTCCAACCGCGCCTGGTAGGTCAGCGTCAGATTTCCCGCACCGGCTCCGGTCACAATGACGGTGCCGAAGTTCAGCTCCAGTTTTTCCTGCCCCGGGGCGGGACTGTTGTCGGTACGTGTGAATTCACCCGGTGACAGGGAGGCGGAAATCCCGGGGTCTTTCGCCACAATCAGCGTTCCGCTCTGGTAGGTGAGGCCTTCAGCCAGGACGTCCTGAAGCAGAACGTTGTCGACCGTCAGGTCCCGGGCAAAGCCGATGGTCAGCCGGTAGGTGACGATATCGCCGACGGCGTAACGGGCCTGGGGATTGAGGACCACCTTGGCCAGACCGACGGGGCCTACCCGCACCAAAGCACTGGCCGTGGAGGTATAGTCGTTGAGCCCTCCCGGGCCATCGGCCCCGGTTCGTTCACCGGTAGCGGTTCCGGATGCCCCCGGAGCGGCATTCCCTGTTCCCCGGTCGCCGGGCAGGCTGGTCCAGGCCACTGCGGCGGTATTGTTGATGGTTGAACCGTCAGTGAGCGGGCCGGCGGTTGTCCCCTGATAAGTGATGATTAGTCGTCCATCCGGAGGGAATTCCGCCGCTCTGATATCCAGGGTGGTGCCAACGCTGTTATTGGTTACACCCGCCACCCCTCCGGAGGGGGTTGTGGAAATCGCGCTCAGGCTGCCGAAGACCGCGGGCAGGCTATCGGTGACCCGGACCTCATAGGCGGTCCCCACCGAGGCCCCTGCGGGATTGGTGATCGTCACGGTATAGTTTACGGTGCCGCCGCTGGGAAGGATGGCAAGCGGGGCAGCCGCTTTGGTGATCTGGATCCGGGGCTCGATGACCGTGCTCGTGTGGCTGACCGGGGTCAGGTTCTGAGGCTGAAGCAGGCCGTTTAGATAGGAGAGACCGGCCTGGTTGGTGAGGGTTGTTCCGGCCTGGTTGCCGACCGTATTAAGCACGATGGCCTTAAGCTCCAGGGTGTACGACTCGGCATTGCCATCGCTATCGGAGTTGATGACATCGCCAAGGAACAACGCAATCGTCTGGCCGCTGACCGTAACCTCCGTGCCGTCCGTGAGGGCCACAAAGGTACCGGATAACGCGCCGTTGATATTCCCCGGATTGGCCGAGGCCACTAGACCGGTATCGAAGCTCCGCATGAGGCGGGCGCTGGCGGGTCTATAAGTCATGCCCGCTGGGAGCGTATCGGTCATGGTCATCTCCCGAGTCGTCCCGGCGGGGATGTCCATGGTGATCCGGTAGGCGGCCACCTCGCCGATCATGAGGTTGCTGTTTGCGCTTCCGGCCTCACTCGTTGCCCAGAGGACTTTCGATAGGCCAACGGACGAGCAGGCCACCGGGGTGAGGGTCGGGTTTAAGCCGTCAACAACGCTGGCGTTGTCGTCACTGACTACTGGCGAGAAATTTCCGCCCGTTACCACTGCCTGGTTGGGGATGATCGTGCACGCCGGCGTAGCGCTATCCACGGTTACCGCAAAAGAGACCGTTACGAGTCCTCCGGGGTTCAGGGTACCGAGGTTTACGCTCAGCGGGGACTCGCTGATGATCACACCCTGGCTGGTAAGGGCCGACCCGGCCACGACCGTCGCGTTGGCGGGTATCGAATCGGCCAGCCGGACATTCGTTGCCCCCGCCGAGCCTGTATTCCGTAAGGTGATGGTGTACCCGAGGGTGTCGCCGGGATTCACCCGACCGTCCCCGTTGAGATCGACGACGAGCTGCCAGCGCTTTTGTACGTCGATCACGGGCGTTCCGCCCCCTGAGGCCACAGCAATGAAGACCGTGGGCTGGTTGCCGTCGGTGGGGTCCCCGTTGCTGTCGGTTTTTACGCTGCCGGTCTGGTCGGAGGTGGCTGTTCCCTGGTTGGTGAAGGTCCCGGCGGCGCCTACCGTAACGTCGAACTGCGCTGTGGCCATGCCCGACACCGGAAGCGTAAGGCCGCTGACCGTGACCGCAGGCGCATTGACGGATATGGTGCCGCTGCTTGCGGAGGCACTGCTGGAAACGTAGGCGAGGTTGGCGGGTATGGAGTCGGTCAGGCCGACGTTTGTCAGCGTCTGCTGTCCGAGGTTGTGAAAGATCAGGGTGTATCGCATCCGGTCTCCGGGCGTAATACTTCCGCTGGAGTCGGTATCGGTGATCCAGGAAACGATCTTCTCCACGTACAGCGCATTGTGCAGCGCCGGTGGCCCGGTCACCTCAATCGTCGTGGGCTGGTAGCCGTTGCCCGGTATCCCGTCCGCATCGGTCGGCGTCGGCACGGTCTGGTCGGAATCGACCCGGCCCTGGTTCGAGATCACCGTCCCGGCGGCGACGCCGCTGTTGACCGTTACGCGGAATTTAACCGTCACGGTTTCGGAGTCCATGGCGCCGACGGCGACGGTCACCGTGTTTCCGCTGAAGGTAGCCGTTCCCTTGGAGGTGGTGAGATTGCCGAGGTACGTGGTATTGGGGGGCACCGTATCGGTAAAGACCACATTGGTCACCGAGCCGCTGTTTTTGGTAAGGACTATGGTGTACTCCAGGGTCTCGTTGGGGAGCAATGTCCCGCCATTTAGGTCGGTTACTGTTTTCAACGCACTGATGGCCGCGCTTTCATTGACGCTGACATTGGCGGAAGCCGTTGCTCGATAATCATTGAGACCACCCGGGCTGTCCCCGGTTCGGCCGCTGTCGGCATCCCCGGTGGCGCCGGACTGGCTCTTCCAGGTTAAGGCCGCCTGATTGGTTAAGGTGGCGCCGACTATCGCTGTCAGATCGATTTTAGCCCTATAAGTGATGGTCAAAGTACTCGCGGCGGTAGTCAGACTGGCACTTTGGAAGGTCAGTACCTGTCCGGAGACGGATGGGTTTATCGGTGTGGCGGATCCATTAACGTAAGTGAACCCGGCCGGGAGGGTATCGGTCAGGACGAGATCGTAGGCGGTGGCGTCGCTGTTCGCACCGTCGTGTTGGACGAGCAAGGTAAACAGCACCTCATCACCCAGCGCCTGGGTTGTCGGAGTGGCGGTTTTCGTGACCTTCAAGGCGGGTTCGGTGATAGTCAGGGGCCGACCTTGATACCCATTGCCGGAGATACCGTCGTAATCATATCCCACGGTGGTCGGCGTCGATCCAAACTGGACTTTGACGGTGGGGGTGTTCTGACCGCTGCCGCTGCCCTCGCCGTTCCTAAGGATCGTACCTTTCTGGTTGCTCAGCCGATTGTCTACCCGAGCGGTGATAGCCAAGGTGAAATAATCGTCCGCCTTGTTTCCATTGGCGTTGTTGCCGATGTCACCCAGAGAGAACCGGACTGTCTGGCCGCTGCCCTCCCGGACCGGATTCCCTGCTGTCATTCCTATGTGGCCGAGGGTGATTTCACGGCTGACGTAGGTCAGTCCGATGGGCAATTCGTCGGTCACAACCACATTGGGCGTCACCCCCTCGATCACGCTGATCTTGATGGTGTAGGTTACCGTTTCGCCGATCGTCGCCGAGGTCTTGTCGGCCTGCTTGTCGATGGCGATCGGTGCGTCAATGGTGAGCGGGGCACTGGCCGACTCATTGTAGTTGTTGCACTTGACGGTGGTGCCGTTGCAGGTCCCAGAGGCAGGGTCGGAATCGTCGTCGGTTCCCGGATCGAGGCCATCACGGACAACCGCGCCGCTGCTGGCGCCGGCGGGCTGGCTGGCGTAAGTTGCCCGGACGGTATTGGTGAGCTGCTCGCCGGCGACGGCGGTGTTCATCACCGTGCTGTCATACTGAACGGTCAACGTTGCTCCTGCAGCGATGCATATACCGGCAATCGTAAGGGTGTCGTTGGGATTGACCGTGGGAGTGACAGCCGCGTTGGACGGGGATACCGCCGTTCCGGTCGAGCAGCCGGGATTGTTGTTCTGGATGTTTCCGCCACTCGTGGTTACGCTGACAATGGAGATATTGTTCAAATGATCAGGCAACTGATCGCTGATCGTCTCTTGATAGGCCGTGGTCGTACCCGAATTGGTCACGGTAAACTCCCAGCGGACTACACTGGCTGCCACGCTGCCGGTTGCGCCGGAAATGATAGTCTTGGTCATAGTCAGGTTAGGCTCGCCGACCTTCATCGCTTCAGCGGTGGCGCTAAGAGTTAAAGGGGCTCCCCCGTTTGGGTTGTCATACGTTGCGTTGGCGATATTGGTTAAGGAGACGTTGTTCTGGTTGGTACGGTCATTGGCCACCTGGACGGTGAAATCGATGGAGATCGAACCGGAAGCGGTAGCCGTTATGGTACCGAGGGGAAAAGTCAACGGACTGGTGGACGACGGTGTAATAGATCCGGCAGCCGGTGTCGTCACCCCGCCCGATGTGCTGAGCTGGGCACTCCCGGCCACAAAGGAGAGTCCTGCCGGCAGGGCGTCGGTTACGGTAAAGTTGCCGGTGGTCCCCTCCGGCACCGAAATCGTAATTCGGTAGGAAACGAGGTCGCCGATGGCGTAATAGTTATTGGGTGGGGGATTGACCAGGTCCTTGGTTATCGTCGGTTTCTTCGTGGTTAGGGAAACCGTTGTGGTCGCGGCGAGGTTGTTGGCCCCGGTCCCGTCGCCGGTGCGCTCTCCGGATTCGTCGGGATCTCCGGCAGGAATCGTGGTCGCCCTTACCGTCGCACTATTAACGATTGTTTTGCCAAACGGTGTGCCGACAGGGACGCTTGCCTGATAGGTCATGGTCACCGATTCCCCGGGGTCGAGACGATCGATGGTGCCGTCCAGCGTATTACCGGTGAAGCTCCCGGCGATCGCCCGCAGGTTAGGATTGCTTATGACGGAAAAGGCCCCTGGGCTACTAAGGTCGACCGGCAGGACATCTTTAAACGTCCAGTCGAACCCGGCGGCGGCGTTTGCTCCGGTGGTGTCGTTGGTGATCGTCAAGGTATAGGTGACCGTATCGCCTCCGGCGGGAGCAGCGGGGGAAACCCCTTTTTGAACCTTGGGTTTCGGCACCGCGATGTGAACGCTTTTAGTGGAGCTGGTGGTCACCGAAAGGGGGGTGCCGGAGGCATTCCGATAGCGCAAGCGACCCCGGTCGGTGATGGTGTGGGGCGGGGTGTTGGCCACGACATTGCTGACCCTCAAGGTGACGGTCAGCGTATACACAGCAACCGCCGAGTCGGAGTTGGTGACATCGTCCAGGGCAACCTGAAATTCGTTCCCGCTGACGACGGTCTGGCCGGTGACGTCCACCGGCACCCCGATTCCTGCAAAGTTGATGGATGCCGGATTTCTTTGAGCCAAGAGGTTTGTAGAACTCCGGGCCAGTGTGGCCGAAACCAGCGTCATGTCGCCGATGCCTGTAGTAATTTCGTCAGCCAGCGTTACGGCGCTGGTCACGCCCGGGGGGACATTGAAGGGGATGCTGTAGGTCACCCGTTCGCCGATGGCGACGGGAGGATTGGCATCCTTGTTGGTATCCAGGTGATCGGTGAAGTCCTGGGAAGTGGCCACAAGGGTCTTCCCCGATGCGGTGGGCGCCGTAACCGTGACATTAGCCGACGCGTTTTTGGTCAGCGTGACGGCGTTCGCTGCGTTCGGGTCGTCCGAGGGCAGGGTCTTGGCCGTAGCGGTGGCCGTATTTATGTAGGTCGAACCGGTAATCACGGCGGATTTTAGGTTGACGGTGAATATTGCCGTTTGCTCGGTGGTTTCACAGGGCGTTGTGGTGTCGGTCCGGGTGTAGGTGACGGTGTTTCCGCTGCGGCTGAAGGTGTAGCCGGCCGGGGTCGTGACTGCGGCCGCCGAAGTCTCCTCGAAGGCAGAAGTAGGCAAGGGATCGGAGATCACGCACTGGTACATCCGCCGTGTCGGGTTGGCAGCGTTGGTGTTGCGCCATTTAAGGGTGACGGTCTGGGTGTCGCCTGCCACGCCGGTACCCGGGGCAATGGTCTTTATCAAACTTAAATCGGAGTTGGTAGGCCAGTCGAGCACCTGCAACTGGGCGGAGGTGCCGACTGCGTTGGGGCCGGCAGCGGTCTGGAGGGCGCCGGCAGGAATAGTGTTGGTGTAAGTGCCCGGTGTAGCTGAAGTCACTCTCACCGGGATGGTGCATCCCCCCGGAGGGATAGTGGCCCCTGCCGCATAGGAGATGGTGCCGGATCCTGCAGCGGCTGTGACGCTTCCCTGAGAGCAGTTTCCGGCAGGTACGTTCGAATCGGCCACAACCAGGTTGGCCGGCAACAAGTCGTCAAAACGAGAAGACAGGGTGAGTGGCGACGCATTGCCGTTTCCGAGAGATATCGACAAGGTCGAGGTGCCGTTTTTGGGAATAATCGTTGGCGAGAACGACTTGCTTACCGAGGGGGGCTGGGGGGGGTTGACGAAAAGGTCGGCGGTAGCCGGACCGGTATTGTTCCCGATGTTGGTTCTTAGATCTCCCGCAGCAATGAGGTTGGTGTAGGGCCCGCCGGAGGCGATTGAAGTGACATCGACCAGAATAGTGCAGCCGCCGGAAGGAATAGTTGCCCCATTGGCGTAGGTGATGCTCCCCGCTCCGGTGGTAATGCTCCCGGGACAGGTGCCGCCGATGTTCGGGGCAGCGGCCACAAGGACATTGGCCGGCAAGTTGTCAGTGAAGTCACTGTTCAGGTTAATGGCATTGCTATTGGCGTTGCCCAGAGAAAGGATCAATCTCGAAATTCCTCCCGGATTGATGACGTTTGGGCTGAAAGATTTGATTGCCGTCGGGGGAACCGGGGCCTGTACTACCAGTCCATCGATAGCGGCCTGCGGATTGCCGCCGCCGTCGGTTTGGAGGCTGTTGACCGGGATAGTATTGGTGTAACTGCCCTGAAAACCCGAGGTGACATCCACGGTGATGGTACAGCCTCCGGCGGGGATCAAGGCGTCCTTGGCGTAGGTAACGCTCGCTGCCCCGGTGGTGATGCTGCCCGGACAGGTACCCCCGATGTTCGGGGTGCCGGCTACGCTCACATTAGCCGGCAGGTTGTCGGTAAACGGCGCGCTGAGGGTTAAAGCGGAGGTGTTGGGGTTGCCCATGGTGATCGTCAGGGTCGAGGTGCCGTTGATGGCGATGGTGCCGGGGTTGAAGGACTTGCTTACTGTGGGTGGGGCGGGCTGTCCAACCCCCAAGGTGGCGATAGTCGGATCCTGGTTGTTGCCAACCGAGGTCTGCAACTGCCCGGCGGCAATTACATTGACATAGCTGCCGGCGTCGTGGGAGGTGACGGTTACCGTTATGGTACAGCTTCCTGCAGGGATGGTGCCGCCGCTGGCGTAGGTCACCGTGGTTCCCCCGGCAGTTGCGGTCTTGACACCCGGGCATGTTCCCCCGAGGGTTAAGGGAGTGGCCACTACCACCTTTCCCGGCAAGGCGTCGACCAGGTCCGAGGTCAGGGTGATCGCATTGCCGCTGGTGTTCTGCAGGGTGATCGTCAGCGTAGAGGTGCCGTCGGCCAAAATTGATACCGGGCTGAAATGTTTGACCACCGAGGCCGGCGGCAGCACGGTCAGCGTGGCATCCGCTATACCCGTGTTGGTCAACCCCTGATCGGTGACCAGTTTTCCGACCCCGATGTGATTGGGGTAAGCCCCTGCTGTGTTGGACACAATGTCTGCATAGAAAGTGCAGGACAAACCGTTGTTTAGCATGGCCCCGGTTAGATTCACCTCCTGGCTGCCGGCCAAGGCGGTCACCACGCCGTTGTTGCAGGTCGTCCCCGCGTTCGGAGAAGCGGCGATAACCAGTCCGGCAGGCAGCAAGTCGGTCAAGGCGATCCCGCTGAGATTGACTCCCGAACCGTTACCGACCGTTATCGTTAGCCGAGTTGCCTGGCCTATCTCCACGGAGGCAGCCGAAAAATGCTTTCCGATCGTTGGCTGGGTGACTACATTGAGCCGCGCCGCGGCGGCAGTCTGGTTGGTGACGCCCTGAACCGTGGAGACGGCATATGGGGGAATGGTGTTATCGTAAGCGCCTGTCGAAGTGGCGGTCACATCGACTTCGACTACGCAGGTCGATCCCGGGGGAATCGTTGCTCCGGAAAGGGTCAAGGCACCGGAGCCGACGGTTACATTGGCGAAGCCGCCGGATCCGTTGGAACAGGTTGTCGAAGGTGCAGATTTAAAAGAAAGCCCGGGAGAAGGAGTAGTCGGCAAAGTGTCGGTGAAGGACACACCGGTCATGATGGTCGGAGAAACGGCATTTGGATCGAAGGTGCTGACCAGGGTGATCTTAAGCCGGGAAGTCCCATCCACAGGGATGTAGGCCGGGGCAAACCCTTTCATCACGCCCAATCCCTGCAGGGTGGATAGCGTCGCGGCCGTGGCTAATGGGTTGGTGTAGCCCTCAGCGGTGGAAACCGACAGGGCTGGTATGGTGTTGGTCAGGTTGAGAAACTTGACCGAAGTCGTCGTAACGAAAACCTGGCAGTTGGCATTAGGGGCCAGGGTGGCGCCTTCCAGGACAACTCGGCCATCCCCAGGTATCGCGGTCACCGTCCCGCCGGCACAGGAGGTGCTGGCAGTGGGCACCGAATAAACCACGATGCCGGGCGGGAAGGTGTCGGTAAAACCGGCATCATGGATGGTGATGCTGGAATTGTTGATCACGTCGATGGTCAGCACTGAAGGCACGCCGCCGGTAACCAACACCGGGTTGAAAGATTTGTTGATGCCGAGGCTGGCACTGTTGACGCCAAGGTTCGCGGATATGGCCGCGGTGTTCGACGGCCCCTCAGCGCTGGTAATCTTTCCCGCCGGGATGGTATTCGGCCAGGGCCCCGTGCCGCTGGTATCCACATCGAAGGAAAAGGTGCAACTGGCTCCGGCATTCAACACGGCGCCCAGCAACTGGGCCCGGGTCGTTCCGGGATTGACCACCAGAATCGGCGAACCGGAACAACTGGTCGCGGCGTTCGCCGGGTTGGCGACCGTCAGACCCGCACTGAAGGTATTGTCATCGATGGAGATATTGGTCAGTTGGCCGTTAAAGGCATTGGTTGCGGTAATCGTTACCCGGGCTGTCCCCCCTGAGGTGACGCTCGTCGGGTTGAAGGTCTTGGTGCCGGAAAGACCGGTCGAAATATCCAGTGTGGCGGTGTTGCTGTTGGATATCGGCTTCGGCCCGGGGCCGTAGGTCGCGCCCGAAATGGTGTTGTTGTAGGTCCCAACGGCCGTGCCGGTAACCCTTACGGTAATTGTACAAGTGGTCTCCTGAGAGGCATCCGGCCTCGGGTTCAAGGTTCCCCCGGTCAGCATTACCTTCGTGTCGCCGGGAAAGGCCTGCAGGGCGCCCCCGCAAGTACTGGTAGCCGCGGGATTGGCGGCCAGGGTGAGACCGGCGGGCAGATTGTCGGTCAAATCAATATTGGTTACGCTCTCGGTGATGCGGTTGTAGATGGTGACAGCCAGGGTCGAGGTCCCCCCCTGCGGGATGAAGGTCGGATTGAAACTCTTGGTTACCGCCACCGCATCGACCGAAACGACGTTCACCGCCGGGTTGGTGTCCGGGTTGCTGACCGCGCTGCCGTTGTCGGAACGGGTCCCGTTAACCCCGTTAAGCGGGATCTGGTTGGTAAAGGTGAGGCCGGTGGTTGCTGAATCAGGCAGTTTGGCCCGAAAGCGGATGACGCAGACCCCGGGACTGGCCCCGAAGCCGCCGTCGATGTTGCCTCCCGACCACTGGAGCCCGGCATCGACCCCTGAGACAGGCTCTGAACCCGTGCTGATCCCGGCGACATCGAGACCGGTCCAAATGCCCCCATTGCAACCGCTGGTATCGAACAAAGAGGGCGACCCGGGCGGGTCAAAGACAACCATCTGGTTCGATCCGTTCTTGGGGAGAAGGTCCTTAAACAGGACATTATCGACCCGAACGCCGGTGTAGTTGCGGATAGTCACCGTGAACTCGGTCCACTGGCCCGGCGCGACTTGGCTAACCGAAACCGATTTGCTGACCTGCAATTGGGCGATCGCGGTCAAGCTGGCGCTGGCCGGCGTGCTGTCGTAGTTGTTCGCCGGGTTGGTCACCTTGCTGGTAGTGTTCAGGTGGGCCCCGTCGACATAGGAAGTGACATAGGCCCGGATGGTGCAGGCGCCCCCCGGGCCGGCTGTCGCATTAGCCAGCGAAAGGGTGGTGTCAAGCGTGTCGGCGATATAAGTCAGATTGCCATTGGACGCGCCGGTGCCGGTGCAAATAACGCTCGGGTCGGCGGCAGCCGCGACCGGGGTAGAAAGAGTGGTCAACACCTGCAGCGAAGTGCCGGTAAGATTGTCGCTGAAGGTCCCGATGTCCAACGAATTCAGGCTGCTGTAGTTGGTGACAGTCAGGATCATCTCCGAAGGTTGCCCGGCCGGGATAGGTGAAGTGGCAAAGGACTTGCTGATAGCGATCGGGGTGTTGACAGTCAAGGTTTGATTGAAGGGTGCGCTGATCAACCCTCTGGTGTTGCCGATGGCGCCCTGACCCAGTATATTGTCAAAGACCTGGGCCGTGCCGTTGATACTGGGGACCGCGACCGGGACAATGAGGGTGCACGTGCCGCCGTTCCCGATCGTTGCGCCGGTCAAGGTGACCGACTTGTTGCCGGGGGCGGCGGCCACCGAACCGTCGACCTTGCCGACGCCGGTGCAACTAACCGAAGGAGTACCGTTGACCAGCATGGCGTGCCCGGCCAGATCGTCAGGCAAGGTGTCGGTGAAGGGAGTCAACGGGATGGTCGTGTTAGCATTGGGGTTGTTCAACGTAATCGTCAGGGTAACCGGGTTCCCAACCCGGGCCGGGGAAGGGTTGAAGCTTTTGCTGCCGGTCGGCGGCGAAAGGGTGTTGACTGAGAGCGTCGTATTGGCATCCGTCGCATTAGCCACCAATACGCCCGTGGCCGTAGTAGTGGCCAAGTAGCCGGATGTAGTTGCATTGGGGACGATTGTGGGCGTTCCCTGAGGCGGGGGGAAGCTGATAAGGTTGGCTGGAATCGTATTGATCCAGTTTCCCGGAGCGGTGGCGGTGACCTCAACTTCAAAATAGCATTGGCTCGGGTCTCCCAATACGCCTGCATTGATAGTGCCGTTCACTAATTCGATGGTGGAGCCTCCGGGCACGGTAGGCTGGTTGACCGTAAAGCCGCAGGTGTTGGTGATGACGAGCGGTGCCGTCACTGTGATCTGCGGCTTCAGCAACACCGTAACCCTGGCGTTGGTCAGGGTCGAACCGGTATCGTCGTTGGTGAGGGTGATACGGTATTTCGAGACGTCTCCCGGATTGATCGTTGCACCTGTGAACTGATGGTTGATGGTCGTGGAGGCCCCCGCCAGCAAAGGAAGGCCTAAGAGAAAAAGCCCAAAAACCAAATAGAAAGTAAGGGGTTGCCGCCACAAGGGGGTCCGGCTGTCCGATTTTCGGGAAGGCGATCGCTTGATGACCTGGGTATTGGTGGCTGGTGAGATCTTTTTATTCATTAGGGAGACTCCTAAGGGTTATTTTTGGTTTGCAGGCCTGAGTTCCGGAAAGGTGTTGCTCACCTTTTCACTTTTTTATCGGTCAATAAAAGGGTATGCTGAAGGAATTAATTGATATATAAGGAGACCACCATGACCAACCCGAATACCCCGCCTCAGCAGATCCAAATCAATACCGGCGACGAAATGATGCGCGGCCGGTACAGCAATTCCTTGATCGCCTCCCACAGCCCGGAGGAGTTTATCCTGGACTGGCTCCTGAACTCCCCCAGCGGGACGTTTTTAGTCTCCCGGATCATGGTCAGCCCCAGCAACTTAAGGAGAATTATCAGCGCCTTGGAGGATAACCTGCAGAAATATGAACGGCAATACGGTCCCATAAAGGTGATTGAACAAGGAGAACAGAAATTCCATTAGGTTTGGAAGCTGTCGAACTCACAAGGATTCTTGAAAAAGGGGGGGGCTGTTTTTTCTATTGACAACCGGTTGATTTTAGAACATAAACTTAGAAAGATCGCCCAAGTAGTCTATCTAAAATCCTTTGGTGACTTGTTTGTAAGGGAAAGGGCATGGAAACCAGAAAAGTTTTCTTGAAACCGGAAATTCAGAGTTATAACCAGGCAACCCTGAACCAATTGGTCGGCCCGATTATTACCCAATACGGACCTCCGACCAACAGCCCCCCTCAACTGACCTCGTTCACCTGCAGTCCCGAAGTCCCTTTTAACAATGAATGCCCGACAACGCTGCCCCGTATTCAGGTCAAGTTTGACTGGCAGAAGATTGCCGGGGACATGGTGGGGGGAAAGAAATGCTATACCTACATTTATCCGGCTAAAAGGGTGCGAGTGGGGGTATCGACTACCTGCGCTCCGCTCACCGACCAGACCTGTGTCAGCGGGAAATCCGGGCAATGCGTCGAAATACTGGAGGCCCCGGAGTTGATACCGGTAACTATTGACTTTTTCATCCAGGATAAGGATGGGAATTCCAGCAATCACCTCTCCTGCGTTATCGCCCCACCCTGTTAGATTAAGGGCGGAAGACTCCCTCCCAATCAGACAGAATAGAACACGGTCCCACTTTTTCAGCCGCAACCCAAGCTGCCAGACATACCGTACCCATCAATTTCGTTTATTAAACCTTTTGGACAGGTAACTTCCCTATCTGAGCTGTCCGCGGAAACGCGGCGGCCACCAAGGCACGATTTGAGACGCAGCTTAGGCAAATCGTTCCCACCCGCCCAAAAGGATGGACAGCCTTTCATTTTGGGTCAGGGTTTAGGGGGCGGAGGGGGGGTGCTATTGAAAAGGATTCGAATTTTTTCTCCAAGAAGGGGGAAACACAGGAGCAGATAGATCCAGGACCGGTATCCCCATAACGGACCGTAAGAGCAGGAAGAATCGGTCTTTCCCTTGGTTTGGGGATGGAAAAGAGCAAAGGTCTGCATAAAACCGTACCCGGCCTTGGCCGTCATCCGATTCCACCAGCGCCAAAAGGGCCGATCCAACCCAATCACTCCCCCTGGTTTCCGGACGGCCTGAACCACGCCCTTGATCCGGGAAGAAGGGATATAGCTGCCATCGGGGTTGCTGTCCCCTTTTTCCAGAAAGAGGAGGTCCGGGGTCGTCTTGCGAATATTCAGGATTCGGTGGGCGTTCAGAACACTTCCTTCCAAAAAAACGGCCAAGTCACCCCTGCGGAGGTTTTCCGGGAGGCAAAATCGGACCAGGATTTCGTCCCCTTCCCGCAGTAAAGGTCTCATGCTGCGGCCCTGGATCTTAAACCATTGCACCCGACCCTGGACCTGATACGCAGCCAGGAGGGCGGAAACCAATTCCCCCCTGTTTCCGTCGAAGTTGATCATCCGAGCCTTTCAATCATGACGGCCTCCGGGCAAGTCCATCGATCAAATCCGTCATTTGGGAAAGAATTCCCGGGGTGAGCCGATAAAACCGGACGCCTCGAGTGGCCCGGGCCAATCGGAACAGGAGGTGCTGCCGCCCGCCGGACGAACCAGTGAAGGAACGGGTGAGCGCCGGGATGTTTAAGATATAGCGGAGCAGGGTTGTAACTCCGGACAAAGGTTTCAATTCAATCAAGGCCGGGGTGGCCAGATAATCGACCTCTTCCTTCGCCTCCGGGTAATAGCTGCGGATACCCACTCCGTGATTTCCCGTTACCTCCTGGATCCGGGCCATCAGGGTTGTTTCTGCTTGACAGGTCAGACGAAGGACAGGATAGGGAAGCGCTTGGATTTGTTCTGCTTTTTTTACCACCGGAATCCCCAACAGTGCCTGGCGCAGGCCCTCGGTAAGGGCGGTGAGTCCGATTTCCAGGAGACTATCGTTTGCTTCCGATCCGGTCAGGGGTGGGGGCTCAATAAAAACTATTTTCTGAAGCCGGCAATGCGCGGCCACCTGGCCGGGGAAAAGTTCTTCCACATCGAACATCACCCGGCCTTCGTGCGCAAGGGCCGGTTTGAAATTCTCAAATTTTTCGCCTCTCCGGGACAGAACGCTTTTCAGATCTTTCCGGTCGACGGCCAGGGCGCGAGGGAAGGCCTGGAGCCGGCCGCCCCGGACGGAAATCAAAGCCAGTTCATCGGAGAGAAAGTTTTTCCCCCGGGCTAACAGTTCCAACGTCAAGGTGGACTTTCCCCTGCCGGAAGGGGCGGCAATAATCAGGCCGTGGTCTTGATCCGTCAGGGCCGCCCCGTGCACTATGAAAAAATCCTCAATCCGGTCAAGAAGGTAGTTGAACAAAAACATATACAACTCAAATCGATTGGCCGGGGAAGGAATCCGGATCCCCTGATTATTCAAATAGAGCAGATAGCCGGAAGGCTTCCGTTCACGCAAGAGAAATAGAGGCCTTATTTCCTTTTGGGAAGGTGGTTCCGAACCCCGTTGGAAACGGCGGTAGATGGTATCAAAGTCGCTGAAATCGGACTCGGAGTCGGTCAAGAACTCGATCGGCCGGCCGAAAAAAAGATAAATCCGGCGAAAGGCCGCCCGGTCCTCCCATTTTTTCCGGGCTTCCTGGTCGGTGAGGGTCATGATTTCTTCAAGCCCCGGTATCTTTTCATTTTGATCAGGGTTGAGAACTGGGAAAGGGAGGAACCCAGTCCACGGAGAAAAGCGAACAGGTATAGAAAAGGGACCCATCCTCTGGAATGCCGCTCCGACCATTCCCGCCGCTGGTCCGGAGAAGGAAAAAGGCGGTCAATCATATCCAGAGCCCGGACGGGGCGGACATGCAGGCGCTGATCGAGAGATTGCAGCCGCACCAGCAGGGTCCGGGTCCAGCGGCTTTCTTTAGCCGCCCCGTCCGCTAACCGGGCCAGCAGGAAATATTTGACCCGCGGGAGGGCGGGCGGAGGATGCCCGGGAGGCCAGGCCCACGGAGGGAGGGGCTGGAAAAGGGCCTGGGTCAGGACCAGGCCGGAATGAAGGGCCGGGCCCACCCGCCAGTGTCGCGCCTCCCGGATCAATCCATCCAGGTCCGGAAAGCGTTCATCCTTCATCAACAACCAGAGGTCCAAAAACCAGATCAGGCGGTTCCCGCTCAGGGGTTCGAAAAGGAACTCCATGAGATTGGGCTGCCGGGCCAGCACGGCGTTAAAGGTCCCATGCTTGTAAAGGTGCAGGCACTGGTAAAGAAACTGATCCCGATCAGCCAGAAACCAGGATCTGGCGGATTCTGAAAAAAAGGCCCGGTCCCAGAGGGCCTGCCAATTAGTAAAAGGCAGCAGATGTTCATCCGTCAAGTTCCAGTGGACTTCCACTACCACCTCAGGCCCCGGCAGGAAAAAGGCGGCATGAAAATGAAAACCCTTGACCCATTTTTCGGGCAGATCGGAAAGCGGCCGATATCCGGCCGTCAACATCACTTGCTTGACCTTTTCCCAGTCTCGGTCTTGAATAAGCAAGTCGATATCCTGCATGGGTCTTAGACCGGGTAGGGGATAAAACCGATTGATGAGACTGGCCCCCTTAAGGGGGATCACCATCAGGCAGTCTTTAATGAAAAGCTCGTTGAGCCGTTTCAATTCCCGTTGCAGGAAAAAATTTTGAAGGCTGGTTTCCCGAAAGGCGTTTTTTAGTTGGGCAAGGAAAGATTCCGGGAGATGGGATTGCCACTCGGGTGCCCGCAGGGAATAATAGGTAAAAGGAGCGAGGCCCTGCGAATGAAGGAGCAGGAAAAGCTCGTCCCAGGGTAAATTTTTTTCAGATCGCTCGAGGAATTTTTGAAAGGCCTCAACCCGGTCCGGTTGGGCAACGTACTGGAAAAAGTGCCGGATGAAATCGACAGCCGGTTTCATTCTAAACCCCCATGGCCGCATATCCCGGGTTCAAATTGCAAAATTGAACCCGCCGAGGCGATCGTCTGTGCAACATTAGGACGTTTGTTGGGCTTTTTAACCTGCAACCAGCAACTTGAAACCAGCAACGCTTTTTATCTTCATTCTAACTTAGAGGGCCCATCATTTTCAGAGGTTGTTTCTGAGGACTTCCTGCTCCAAGGCGGCCAGGAAAGGGAACGCTTCGCGACTGAAATCCGGTACGGCCTTACGGGCGCGGCTATAGATCAACAGGGCCTGAACCCGATCCCCCTGGGCTTGGTGAATCTGAGCCAGGAATTCGTAGGGAGGCAGCCAGGTCGGATCTCTCTGAAGACAGGCCTCCGCTTCCTGAACAGCCTGATCGAACTCCCTCCGGAAAAAACAAATCCAGGCCAAGGGATAACGGGCCGTCACATCCCCGGGATCTAAATCCAGGGCCTGCCGGAAGCACTTTTCCGCGGCCCCCGGGTTGTTTTGTTGCAGACGCAGGTTTCCCAGGTTGCGGAAAGTCTCCGGATAAAATCGGGAGCGTTCGAGGGCTGCCGCCAGTTGGGCTTCCGCCGCCTCCGGTTGGTCCAGCCGGAGGTAGACCAAAGCCAGTTCATTGTAGAGATTGATTAATCCCGGATCGATGGCCAGTGCCTGAAGGAGTTTATCCTTGGCGTCATCCAGTCGCTGCAGGGATGCCAGTATTTTTCCGCATAGGCTCAGGAGGTGGACATTGTCCGGATTCCGGGATTCGATTTCTTCCACAATTTCCCAGGCCTCCGCGGACCGGCCCTGGCGATGCCATAGGGACGCCAGGTTAAAGGCCAAGACCACATTATCCGGATCCAGGCCCCGGGCCCGAACCAATAGCGCTTCCGCCTCCGGCCAGCGACCCGATTGAATAGTGAGGACACCGAGGTTTCCAAGCACCAGGGGATCTTCAGGGGTTTCGGCCAGCAGCCGCTCATACCGGGACAAGGCGTCTTCGAGTTTTTCGCCTTCATTCTGGTCGAACGCGAAGGAGTCTGCCGGGTTCAGGAGGCCTTTTTGCATAAATTGATTCAAGGTGCTTTGAAGGGTTTCCCGGAGGCTCTCCCTTTCACCGGTCCCATATTGGGCGAAGAGATGTTCCACTATTTCGGACACCGATTTTTTTTCGGTCAGCAGCCGCCAGATCGCGGCAGCGGTTTCGTTCATGATATGGGTTTCGTCCCGGACCGGATCAAAGATCATCAATTCGTCGTCTAAGACAACGGATTCCAGATCTACCCTGGGTCGATAGTCGGGCATGAATGGTTTCTGAGAAATGGGTTCACCAACCTATCGTATTTGAGCGGTTATTCATCCTTTGAAGGAGTGCCCAGGTGGACAGGGCTCAAATGATAGTAGGAAGATCCGATTCAAGCTGTCAAGTGATTTATCCCAACTGAAAACATCCCAAACTCAGACACGTTCCATTCAAGGGACGGGATCGATTCGGAAGAGAACCGAATCCGGAAAACGCTTCATCGGCTGGAGCCCCTTATCTCGAAGAAGCCTGAGGCGATCGGGAGGTAAGATGGCATAAGAAACTCCCTGGAGGCGCAGTCTCTGAAGGAGGTCGGGACGGGAAATATTGACCAGTTCATGGGCCTCCAGCTCCTTCCCGGTAAGCAAACGGTTGTTCATCCGACTCCGGATGGTTGTAATGTCGTAAAATTTTTGCGGAAAATAATCCACAATCTTCGAATCCCGCGTCTTTTCAGAAAGATAAAGGTGGGCCTGGGTGGGGAGGATGGGCCGGTTCCGCCAGGGAGGAAGATTGGTGTACTCGATGATCAGCAGCAGGAAAGCCAAGGCCGGGATCCAATATTTTTTAGGCCAACGGTTCTGGAGCAGGGCGAGGCCGCCCGCCGCCAGCAGGGCCAGGGCCAGATAGGCCAGCAGGCCGAAACGGGCATAGGAACGGAACATGGGGAAAACCGGGTAGAGGTAGTAGGCCGGGAGGGGAATCGAGAGCCCGCCGATGGTTGTCAGGGGGGGCCGGGAAAAGATAAGGGCCAGGACGAAAAGGATTCCGAAAAATCCAAGGTAGTAGGAAGGATTTTTAACGAAGGGCTCTGGTTTTCCTCGGAGCCCGCCATAGGCTGCCAGGACGGACAATAGCAGGGGGACTAACCCCAGGTAGAGGGTATGTTCGACCAGGGTCCCCCCTTCCAACCGGGAGTGGATATAGTTTTTTCCGATCCAGCCTAAAATTGGGTTGTCCTGGGGCGGGAAAATAAACCCCCAGGGGCGAGAGCCGTACCGAAAGAGATCCGGATAACGAGCGCTGAAGGCGGGCAGGTTATGGTAAATCAGCAGAAGATTATTAAAGAAAAATAGAAAAAATACCAGGCCGGCCAAGGTCAATAGGGCCAGCAGGACCCAGAAAGAACCGCACGGAAAAGCCTTCTGCCGCCGCTGGATAAGAAGGAACCCCCCGTGATAAAGGATAAAAAAGAGCGTCAGCAGCAGGCCGAAGAGGGTATAATAGTAGTTGGTAAAGAGAAGAAAGAGCAGGGAACCCATCACCAGAAGGCCCCGGGGAAAAGACCCTTTTTGGGAAAACAGAAAAAGGCCCAACAAATAAAGGGGGAACCACTGGATCTGGGAGAGGCTCAAATGATAATAGGCATGGACCCAGTGATAAGGGGAAAAGGAATAAAGCAGGCCGGCAAAAAAGGAAGGGAGGCGTTTTTGAGTGAGCTGATACGCCAGGAGGTAAGCAAAAAACCCGGCCAGAGGAAAACTGGTCAGGAGTAACAAATTAAAAGCGACCACCTCATCGAAAGCCGCGGTTAAGAGCGCCCCGGGATACGCTACCAGGGGGTGAATAAAAGGAGAAAACCAAAGCTTCCCGGTGGCCTGAAAGTTTTTTTTGATCGATTGGAAACGATCCATTTCGGCAAAGGGATCCACATTAAAGCCGACCAATTCATGCCCATAGAGGGAAGTTCCCATTTGAACGGGTAGGGGATAGGAAAAGAGAAAAGTCAAAAGGAAATATGCCAATAAGCTGGGCAGATGGTTATTGCAGCCTTTGATGAGATGACGCATAATATACCATTTGTGACTTATTCTCTATTTCCCACGCGGGCCCCAATTATAGTAAAATAAACTATGTCTAAAAAAGAAAAAAATCAGGTTAATAATGATCCTGCCGGATTTGCCGACGAACTCCCTTTCCTGGACCAGAGCTATTTTCCTTCAGCGGGAGAAATCCGGGCCTTTCTTTCGTTGCCGGTAGAGGAGAGGCTGGAAAATATTTTGAATTCCTCCGATCCGAGGGAACTGGTGGCCCAAATTCCGGAAACCGATCTGTTCCTCACCATCAAGGAATTGGGAATCCGGGAGAGCGTTGGTTTGATTTCCCTGGCCACCCCGGAGCAGACCACCCATTTATTGGACCTGGACCTCTGGAAAAAGGACCAACTGAACCGGGAGAAAATCGTGGTCTGGTTGGAGGCGTTGGAGGCCTGCGGGGAGGAAAAACTGAAACAACTTTTTGAAACCCTGGATTCCGAATTGGTGGTGGCCATTTTTCAGAAGCTGATCCGGGTCGTCAAGGTGGAAAACCCGGATGATCACTCCAGCGAAGATCTGGATAGGGGCTTTACCTTGGACGGGCACTATTATTCGCAATTTTTGAGTGAAAAAGACGGCCCTTTAATTACCCGGTTGCTTAAATACCTGCAGGCCGATGATCCTCTCTATTATCAGAATCTTCTGGAATGGGTCCACCTGCGCCTGCCGCTGGAAGAGGAAGAAACGGCCCTTCAGTGGCGGAGGGGGAGATTGGCCGATCACGGTTTTCCTGATTTCTACGAGGCCCTGGAAATCTATCAGTATATCCCACCGGAACAGGTCCGGGAGGATAAATTGCCCGACCTGTCGATACCGGAGGTTTCCTTTTATCCCCCCAGTCACCTCGAATCCGCCGGTGAGGGATCCTTTCTCCAGGCGGCCTTGAACCGGGGAGTGGAGGAAGGACAGCTCACTCGAATCAAATGGGAATTGGCGCACTTAGCCAACCAGATCGCCGTGGCCGACGGGGCGGAGATCAATGAACCGACGCCGATCTTCCAGTCCGCCCAGAAGGCCTTTCAACTCCTGGATCTGGGGTTGCGGCATTTAAGCCGGGATGATTTAGGACAGGCCGGGGAGGTCTTGAGCCATCTTCCCCTGATCCGGATCTTTCAGACCGGGTACAGCCTGGGTTTGGACTTGAAATACCGGGCGGAAGCCGTTTTTCGGAGAGGGGATTGGTACCGGGAAATCCTCCGGCGGGAAGAAGTCCTGGATTCGCCGTTTAAGGAAACGGTCAAAGGGCTTTTGTTCAAAAGGCCGCTTTATTATGATCGGACCTCGGGGGGGAATTACCGTCCTTTCCAGAGCTTGGGGGAACTCCAGGAGACCCGGGAGCTGCTGGACAACCTGACGGTGCTGGGCCGATTGATTTCGCTTCGCTTGGGGATCACCGCCGGGGAAATCAATACCCTTTCCAGGATTCCCCTATATCAACCCGACCCCACGCTGAGTGCGGTCTGGCTAACCCTATCGGCCAACAGGATGCTGAGCGGGCAGGCCGTGCTGGAGCCTCTGTCCCTTGAATCCTGGGAAAGGCTGAGGGAGTTGCAGTTTGTACAAAACCGGGCGGACGGGTTGAAAGAGGACGGGCCGGAGATTCTTCAGCAGGCGGTTCAACTCGTTGTGGAAAGCGGTCCGGAATTGAAACCGGACGAAAAGGAAGGGCTCCACTGGTGGCTTGTTTTTCTGAGGGATAAACTGGAAGCCGAATTGGGGAGGATCCCGGCCGGGGAAAAAGCGGATCCTCGGTTTGTTTCGGGGTTTATCGTTCGTATCCCTGAAAACGGATCTGGAATCTGACTACCGGATTCACATTGTTTTGGATTGGTCTTTTGCCTTGCCTTTTTTCCTTATCGGCATTAGAAAAATAGTATGAATTCCTTGGCGGTGGTAATTTTGGCGGCCGGAAAAGGGACCCGGATGAAATCGGACCGGGCCAAGGTCCTCCATCCTTTGTTGGGGCGGCCGTTATTACATTACGTTTTAGACGCGGCCAAGGCCCTGAGGTCCGAAAAGACGATATTGGTCATCGGCCACCAGGGGGAACAGGTGCGGCAGGCCTTTGACCGCCCGGGTTTAATCTTCGTTACCCAGAGCCCCCAGTTGGGGACCGGCCACGCGGTGATGCAGACCTCCAGGGAATTGAATTCCTTTCCCGGAACAATCCTGGTATTGTCCGGAGATGTGCCTTTGATCAAGAAGGAGACTTTGGGAGAAATCATACGAACCCACCGGAAGAAGAAAACCCCGGTTACTTTGTTGAGCACCCAATTATCCCAGCCGCTGGCCTACGGCCGAATCATCCGGGATCCGCAAGGCGGGCTGATGCGAATCGTGGAAGAGAAAGATGCCAGCCCGGAAGAACGCCTGATTCAGGAAGTGAATGCCGGGATCTATTGCTTTGACTCCGGGTTCCTCTTTTCGGCCCTGCCCAAGCTTTCCAGAAAAAATCGGCAGGGGGAATATTATTTGACCGATGTCATTCAACTGGCCCGGGAAGCCGGGCATCCGGTTTCGGTGCTGCTCTGTCCCCAATCCGAGGAGGTACTGGGGATCAATGATCGATCGGAGTTGGCCCGAACCGGGCTGATCCTCAGGAGGCAAATAAACGAGGAATGGATGAGGCAAGGGGTCACTTTACTGGATCCGGATAATACCTATATCGAAAGCACCGTTAAGATCGGCCCGGATACCACGATCGGACCCTTTACCATTATCTCGGGTCGAACAGGCATTGGTGCCCGCTGTCTGGTGTCTTCCCAGGTTGTCCTCGAAAATGCTGTTCTGGATGACGGCGTCAGCGTACCGCCTTTTTCCCATATCAAGGATCGGAGGGTAGCCGTTCAGAAAAGCGCGCTCCCGTCATAAGGCGGTAAGGGGTACTCCCCAACAAAAGGGCGATGGGTAAACTATTAGGGAACAGGAGTCAGTATGTGTGGGATCATAGGGTATTTGGGGCCTCAGGACCCGGTGGGGATTATCTATCAAGGGTTGCAGCGCCTGGAATATCGGGGGTATGACTCGGCCGGGATTGCGGTGATTCAGGACGAAGGGTTTGCCATTCGCCGCAGCGAGGGCAAATTAAACAAGCTGGGGGAGATCCTGGCCCGGACGCCCCTGGTCGGTCGAATCGGTATCGGCCATACCCGCTGGGCTACCCATGGGCGGCCTTCGGAAACCAATGCCCACCCCCATGTGGCCGGACAAATCGCCCTGGTCCACAACGGGATCATCGAGAACTACCTGGAGCTGAAAAATCAGCTTCTGGGGGAAGGGCATCAATTTTCTTCGGAAACCGATTCGGAGATCGTGGCCCATCTCATCGATAAGTACGCCCGGGATCTGGACCTGGTCCCGGCGGTCCAGAAAGCACTGGAAGACATTAAGGGATCCTATGCCCTGGTGATCCTCCATCAAAAAGATCCTCGGACCATGATTGCCGTGCGGAAAGAATGTCCGCTGATCATCGGTCTCGGGGAAGGCGAGCTTTTCGTGGCTTCCGATGTTCTAGCTTTTTTGCATCTTACCGACCGGGTCATTTACCTGGAGGATGGGGACCTGGCTGTCTTGACCTTACCTCAACCGGCGATCTTCAATCGGGATCAGGAAAGAATTGAAAAGCCGGTTCAGAAGATCCCCTGGAACCCGGTCATGGCCGAGAAGGCCGGCTACAAGCACTTCATGCAAAAGGAGATTTTTGAGCAACCCCAGTGCATCATTGATACTTTCCGGGGCAGGATTTCACCGGAAACCGGGCAGGTGACGCTGCCGGAATTCGGGCTGGTGGCCGGGGAACTCCAAAAAATCAACCGGGTGGTCATTGTGGCCTGCGGGACCTCCTGGCATGCCGGACTGGTGGGCAAGTTTCTTTTAGAGGAATACTGCCGCCTCCCGGTGGAGGTGGACTACGGTTCCGAATACCGCTATCGGAACCCGATCGTCGATCCCCGGACCTTGATCATTCTGATCTCTCAATCCGGCGAGACCGCCGATACCCTGGCCGCCATGCGGGAGGGCCGGGCCAAGGGGGCCCGGGTCTTGGCCATCTGCAATGTGGTGGGCAGCACCCTGGCCCGGGAAGCGGACGGGGTGATTTATACCCACGCCGGGCCGGAGATCGGGGTGGCCTCCACCAAGGCCTTCACCACGCAGTTGGTCGCCCTAACGCTGCTGACCCTGCATATGGGCCAGGAATTGGGCTGCGTTTCTCCGGAAGCCCGCATCCGGGTCGCCCGGGACCTGTTGCGTCTGCCCCGCGGCGTGGAGGAGATCTTGGAAAAGGAAGGGCTGATCCAGGCCGTGGCGCACAAGTACTTTCAGGCGCAGGATTTCCTTTTTCTGGGACGGGGAATTCATTACCCCATCGCCCTGGAGGGGGCCTTAAAACTAAAAGAAATATCGTATATCCATGCCGAAGGCTATCCCGCCGGGGAGATGAAACACGGTCCTATTGCCCTGATTGACGAGGAACTGCCCACGGTGCTTTTGCTGCCGGAGAACGAAGTCCTGGAAAAGGTGCAGAGCAACCTGCAGGAAGTCAAGGCCCGGGGCGGAAAGATCATCGCCCTGACCGATCAGGAGGAAGGGGCCGGGTTCCAGATCGGAGCGGACGACCTGCTGCGGGTCCCCAAGATCCATTGGACGCTTTCCCCGATCCTCTTTACCATTCCGCTGCAACTTCTGGCCTACCACATAGCCGTGCTGCGGGGTACGGATGTGGACCAGCCCCGGAACCTGGCCAAGAGTGTGACAGTGGAATAGAACGCCGGGGCGGAGCACAGAGAGCCTATCGCAGAGGGTATGAGCAGGGGGGTAAAAACGAAAAGCCCGGGCCCGAAAAAAAAGACGCCGAGCGTCGAGCGCCGAGCACTGAAGGAAAAAACAAAAAGGGTGCCCGGGCCGGGCCAAGGGCAGCGATTAATATCCTTTGAAGAGATCCGTACCGCGGCCAGTCATCCGGCCGGAAAGAGACGGAAAAAATGCCCCGATTGCCGTTACTGCCAGGGCTGTTCCCAGGACCGTTGCCGTCTCTGCCGGGCCGGCCGGAAGCCTGAGCGGGTAAAACTCTCCCAGGCCGAGCAGATTGCCCTGTTCGAAAAGATCAATCATCCCAGAAGGAGAAAGCTGTCCGGCCTGGGACGGCAGTAATCCATGAAAAACACCTATCCCGATATTACTAAACTCATTGGCCATACGCCGTTGGTTAAATTGAACCGGCTCAACCCCAATAAGAAGGCGGCGGTCTGGGCCAAGATCGAGTCTTTTAATCCCGGCGGATCGGTCAAAGACCGCATCGCCCTGGCCATGGTAGAGGGCGCGGAAAAAAGCGGTGCCCTGACCAGGGACAAAACTATCATTGAAGCCACCTCGGGCAACACCGGGATCGGTTTGGCCATGGTAGCCGCTGTGAAGGGGTATTCGCTGCTTCTGACCATGCCCGAATCGGCCAGCATTGAACGGCAGAAGATCCTTCGGGCCTATGGGGCCAAGATCCTCCTGACCCCGGCCCGCCTGGGCACCGACGGGGCCATTGAAAAGGTCTATCAAATGGCCCGGGAAAACCCGGACCTCTATTTCCTGCCAGACCAGTTCAATAACGACGACAACATTATGGCCCATTACCACGGCACCGGCCGGGAAATCTGGGAGCAGACGGGGGGCAAGGTGACCATGGTGGTGGCCACCATGGGGACCACCGGGACCCTGATGGGACTGACTAAGCGGCTCAAGGAATTTAACCCGAATATAAAAATAGTGGGCGTAGAACCTTATTTGGGCCATAAGATCCAGGGCCTGAAAAACATGAAGGAATCGTACAAGCCCGGGATCTATGAAAAAGGCCTTTTGGACGAAGTAGTCAACGTGGAGGATGAAGAGGCCTTTGAAACGACCCGTAAGCTGGCCAGGGAAGAAGGCCTGCTGCTGGGGATGAGTTCAGGGGGAGCCGTATTCGTAGCCCTCCAGAAGGCCCAGCAACTCAAAAAAGGCCTGATCGTGGTCGTCTGCCCGGACGGCGGGGAACGCTACCTGAGCACCACGCTCTTCGATGAAAAGGAAAAAAACGGGCTGGTTTTCTATAACACCCTGACCCGGGAAAAGGAAAATTTTGTTCCTCTCAAGGAGGGACGGGTTTCCGTCTATTCGTGCGGTCCCACGGTCAGCGCCTTGATCCATCTGGGCAATTGCCGCCGCTTTGTCATGGCCGATCTCCTTCGCCGCTACCTGGAATTTAAGGGGTTGGAAGTCCACCATGTCATGAATATTACCGACCTTCACGACCGGACGATACACGGGGCCGAGGAAGCCAACCAGACCCTGGAGGCCTTCACCGGGTACTATACCGAGGCCTTTTTAAACGATATCGACAGTCTGCGGATCAAGAGGGCCACCCATTATCCCAAGGCCAGTGAACATGTGGAGGACATGATCGCCCTGGCCCGGGAACTTTTGAAAAAAGGGTATGCCTATGAAAAGTACCGCTCGGTCTACTTTGATATCTCCCGCTTCAAGCCCTACGGCCACCTGTCCCGGGTGGACTTGAAAAAAATCCAGGTCGGCAAAACCGTGGACCTGGATGAATATGAAAAGGACAACCCCCGGGATTTCACTTTGCTGAAGCGCACCAACCTCTCCGAGCTCAAAAAAGGGATCTATTTCGTCACCGAGTGGGGAAATGTGCGCCCGGGCTGGCATGTGGAATGTTCGGCCATGGCCTTGAAATACCTGGGCGAAACCTTTGACATCCATACCAGCGGGATGGATCTGGTTTTCCCTCACCACGAAAACGAGATCGCCATCAGCGAGGCGGCCACCGGCAAGAAATTCGTCAATTACTGGCTCCACAGCGACCTGGTTTACGTGGAAGGGAAGAAGATCTCCCAGGCCGGAGGGAACCTGATCACCCTGCGGGACCTTTTCAACCAGGGGTACACCGGCAGGGAAGTGCGGTTCTGGCTGCTGTCCACCCACTACCGGAAACCCCTTCATTTTTCGCTCAAAGCCCTGGAGACGGCCCGCAAGACACTGAAGCGCCTGGATGAATTCGTGCAGAAACTCTATTCCCAGCAATCGGGAAAAGAGGAACATCCGGAGGTGGGGGAGGCCCTCTATCTTTACAAGAACCGGTTTAGGCGGGCCATGGACGACGACCTGAATATTGCGGCGGCCCTGTCCGCCCTGTTCAAACTCGTCCGCGAGCTGAACCCGGTGTTCATTGAAAAACGGATTACCCCCGAGGAGTTCCGGGAGATCGATCAGGTCTTGCGGCAGACCAACAGCGTGTTGGAGATCTTTGATTTTCCGGACCGGGAACTGCCCCCGGAAGTTCGGGATATGCTGGATCAACGGGAGCAGGCCCGGCAGCGCAAGGAGTTCGGCGAGGCCGACCGCATTCGCGATCAGATCTGCGCCCAGGGATACCGGATTACCGATTTGAAAGACAAGACCCTGTGCACCTTGTGCCGGGTAAAGGACGCCTCATGCCCCGAATAGACGATTACCGGAATGCCCTGGCCCTGGCCCAAGAGGAATGGGCCAAGCAAGATCCCCAGCGGACGGCCATCCTCAGCGGGACCGAATATCAAAAAGGATCCGACGGGATCCGACTGCTTTTTCAATTCCTGGATAAGGCCATCACCGTTTGCTGGCCCAAGGGCCAGGTCCTGGGACCGGATCCGGCCGTAGAGCTTTCCCTGCAAGAACAGGTCTTGATCCTCCACTACCTGCTTAAGGCCCCGGGGGCCCCCCTGACCGGGGAATGGATCACCTTCCGGGAGATCCCTTCCGGGGAGTTCTATTACTCCGCCTTTGTCAAACGGGCTAAGGAGCCTCTGGTCAAGACCTTTGGAAACCGGCCCCAACTCCTTAAAGAACTGGGATTACAGCGGGGCGGTGTTCAAAGGGAGGAAGGGGATGTCTGTATCTGTTTTCAGGCCTTCCCCAAGATCCCGGTCTGCCTGATCCTCTGGGCCGGAGACGACGAGTTTCCGCCGGACGGCAACGTTTTGTTCGATGCCGGCATCGCCCGGTATTTGATAGCCGAAGACGTGGCGGTTTTAGCAGGAATGGTGGTCTATCCCCTGATCGGGATGGCCTATAAGAAAAGAGAGGAATGAGGCGGGAAAGGGGTGGAAGGCTTAACAGGTTGGATCTGCTAAAAAAATAGTTTGACTTTTTTATTTATTGATCTTATTCTTATTTCTGTATACAGGGAAATAAGCATTTCTATCAAACGGTTGGCACTTTGGGGAATATTTCTGCTTAGGCATTTATAAAGATGGCCGTCAATAAAGCACATCCCGTAGCCTTTTTTCCGATAGCAACCCACCGGAATGAATACAATTATAACTTCCTGCCCGGAAAACTTCGGGCAAACTTGCCGACTCCCAAGGTCAAAAACCCGGTCGTCCTGGAAGCCGATGCGGTTATTTTAGAAATTAATTCGCCGGACCGGCTTTCTTATGCTGAATTGAAGCCCATTCATAGGATCCATATCGCTGTGACGGACCCCTCCCTCGAGGCTGCTCTCCAGATCCCCCCTTTTTTAAGACAAACCTTTATTGAAGCCTACCGCCGTCAGGCCGATCCCCGCTCGGATCTGCTTTCCAAAGGCGAATGGGTGAATCTCACCGCTTAAAAATAATTAAAGTTTTTCCCCCTTCCGGACGATATAGACGGTGAAAGGCAAGGTTCATGGTCATCACCAGCTATCACATACAAAACGTTCTGCGAACCTATAGCCAGCAGATATCCGAAGGCAGCCGGTTGGCGAGAAGCCGGAAGCCGGACCGGGTTGAGCAGAATGACTTTGTAAAAATCTCCAGTGAAGCCCGTAAACGACACATGGTGGATACGATCAGCCAGGAAATGCTCAACCATTTGACCCAGACCTCCGAAAGGAACGGCACGGCGCAGGAGATATTAAACCGTCTGAGTCAGGAATACGGGAAACCTTTAGAGGTCGACCTGAAAGAAAATGAGAACCTGGTATTCAAGGTTATGGATCAAGCCGGCAAAGAGGTCGTCGATACCCTGTCCCCGATGGACAGCGAGCAACTGAAAAGCCGATTACTGGACATCACCAAGACCATAGTCAGCAATAATCTGTTATAAGGAGTACGGTTCATGAAAATTCAAGAAACCACCCAAAAGGCTCAGGTTCTCCAGTATGTCAATCAGCAGACCAAGCTGAATACCACCGATCAGAGCACGGTCAATCCGGAACCCAAGGTTCAGACCCAAGTCGGTGACCGGGTGGATCTATCCCCCACCTTCCGGATGATTAAAAAGATCGAAGAGGTCGCCTTCTCGGCCCCGGATACCCGGGCCGATAAGGTGGCGGCCCTGAAGAAGAAAGTGGAATCCGGAACCTATCAGGTGAACAGCGATGAGGTCGCCGGGAAAATGCTAAAGGCGGCACTCATTGAACTGAGCAGATAATACCCGCTCTTTCTTTTTCCTTCCCCCAAAAAAGCCGGCCTTGACCGGCTTTTTCCTTTGTCAAGAATCCAATATCGTTGTTTGTCTTTATCCCGTATCGGTCTTTTTTATCAGTTAATTCTTGGTGGGGACCGGGTGACGGACGGAATAGTCGGTCTGATAAAGGATGACCTGTTTGGCTATCTTCTTGCCGGAATTGATCACTACCGGGGCTAGGAGGTTCGCTGTTATTTCCGGCGGCGGATGCTTGGAGATATTCACTACCACCAGGGCCTTGAGCTCCGCGAGCGGTTGATCGAGCTGAAGCTGGAGAGAGTCTTCGGGAGATAGGTCTATATCGTAGTCCGCAACCAGGGCCAGGGGGTCCATCAAGACAAAGGCCAGGTCCTGGTTTTCTACGGACTGAAACCACAGGAAGGGGGACCCTTCTCGATGGTTAAGGAGGATGTAACGGGTCCACTCCGGAAAACCGATGATCCCTTCAGGCAGGCGGAAGATCTGCTCCTCTTCGACAACTATCGTACCGAAACGGCTGGTTTCAATCTGCAAGGTTTTATGTCCTGTTTGCGAGGTGATGTTCATTGACCGGTCAGTTGATCCAAGCTCGAAATATCCAATAGGGCCGCCAGGCGGTTCTCCGCCTGAATTTTTTGATAGATTTCCTCCCGAAAGATCGTGGTCTCCTGTGGTGCTTCAACCCCTAACCGGACCTGTTTGCCCTTGATATCGACCACTACGATCTTGATCCGGTCGCCGATGGTAATGGTTTCTCCAATTTTCCTCGTTAAAATTAGCATTTTCACCCTCCCTGGCGAAAACGATTAGACGCAAGAACGCTGGGTGCCAAGCGCCGGATGTTTGGTTACATATAATTGGTCAGGCTCAAATTCCCGACCCGGGCGGTGGTCATCAGGGCCGCCTGGTAGGCCATCTCCACCTGCTTCAACTCAATGGACATCTCGGCTATATCCGCATCCTCGACCTGGGAAAGCTGTTCCTTAAAATCCAAAGTCATGGATTGCAGAATGCCCTGCCGGGTTTCCAGACGATTGGCCCGGGCCCCCACGTCGGCCAGTTGATTATTAAAATGATCCAGGGATCCGTCCAAGCCGGTTAGCGCCTGCTGGATCCCCGTTACATCGTTGGTCTCCAGGGCCAGTTTAAGGTTCCCTAAGGTGTTAAATAGCGTGGAATCCATAAAAACGGTTTGGCCGTTTCGGCCGACGGCCAGGGTCTCGCCTTGCCCTATGGCTACCTGAAAGTCATTCCCATCCCCGGTATATTGAGCCGTATCGATCGTTCCATTATTAAATTTTACAAAAGGCGTCGTTCCCGTTTGGTAGCCGGCGAAGATATATTTTCCGCCCACCTGGGTGTTCCCCAGGGAGATGGCCTGGTCCAACAGGTGGCCCACCTCCGTAGCCATGTTGCTCCGGGTCACCGCCGATTGAGTACCATTGGCCATCTGGACCGCAATCTCCTTGGCCCTGGTCACCACATCCTGGGAATGGCTCAAAGCGGATTCACTGGAGTCCATCCAGGATTTCCCGGCACTCAGATTTCGACCGTACTGATCCACCTGGGACAACAGGTTTCGGTACCCGATGGCGGAGGCCGCGCCCAAGGGGTCATCCGAGGGGCGGTTGATCTTTTTTTGGGAAGACAATTTTTCATTGACCGTATTCAGGCCTTCGGTCAACTGCTGAATCCGCCTTTCCAGGCTGTCAAAAAGGGTCGAGGTGGCTATACGCATGGCTGGCTATCCTTTATCTCATTTGTAGTATCGTCGTATAAAGCTCGTCGGAGACCGTTACCAGTTTGGCGGCTGCCTTGTAAGCGCTCTGCATCTCCATTAACTTGGTCATTTCTTCATCCAGATTGACCCCGGAGATGGAGTCCCGGACATCATTCAGGTTGTCGATCAGGGTTTTATTAAAGTCATATTGCTGGGTAGCACCCTCGGTCAGGACCCCGATGTCTCCCACCAGGGTGCGATAATAATCATCCAGGGAAGAGGTCGTGGATGCCGAGGAAATAGTAGTTCCCCGGTCCGTATAGGCCCACTTCTTGATAGTAATCGCGGCATCGGTTTGGATGGAGAGGATTTTCAGGGCATTTCGATTATCCCCCGGAAGAGGACTCGGGAGGGCCGGAGGAGGGTTGGGTATATTGGCTTCGGCCGCGGCGATGTTTTCAGGGTGGACTTTTACGCCGTTAGGGCCGGTGCTTAACTGGATAAATGATGCGGAACCGGTGTAGTCTGGAGGCGGCCCGATGTTCGGAACGGCCGGAGCGGCATTGAAATTTTCAAAAAAGAAAATTCCACCCACCCCGTTTAAATTAAAACCGGCGAAATGGAGATCGTTGACTTTTTTGATCAAGGTGCCGGCCAGCTCATCCAGGTTGGCCGCGTATTGGGGGAGCGTCTCATCGCGGAGGTCCAACAGCCCCCCGATTTTACCCCCCTGCAGGCGGTCGCTAACGTCTGTGGGGATTTCATTCCAATAGATATCGGCCCCATTTTGAGACAACTTCCAGGATTGGGCCCGATCCCCCAGCAGCAGGCCGTTGGTGGTCACGAAGGTCACGGAACCGTCTTCATTTTCAAAGGAATTGCCCTCGATCAGGCCGGAGATCTTTTTCAGTATTTCATTTCGCTGATCCCGAAGATCGTTGGCCGCCGACCCATTGGATTCGCTGGAAACGATCTTCTGGTTCAATTCGGCCATCATGCCGGTCCACTTATTCAGGTCGTTGAGGGAGGCCCCCAGACTGTTGCCGACCTCGTTTTGGACTCGGGTGAGATCACTCCGGATGGTGTGAAACCGTTCGGTCAGGGCTTCCGCCTTCTGGAGCAGGGCCGTTCGCTCAGGAATGCCGCTTGGGTTATTGGCCAGGTCTTGCCAGCCGTTCCAGAATTCGTTCATAACCTGGCTGAGACCGTTCCCGGCCTGGTCGTTGAACAGACTCTGGATGTAAGACAGGGCGGATTTTTTGGTATCGGTTTCCTGTAAGACGCTCTCTTTTTGTTGCAGGTTCTGGGTAATGAACCGGTCATAATACTGGGAGACCGAATCCACTACCACCCCGTAACCCAACTTGACCCGGGAAGTGGTATCCGAGGTCAGATTTTCAAAATTGGCCACTTGGCGGGTGTACCCGGGGGTACTGACATTGGCGATGTTATGGGCCGTCACGGAGATTCCCTGCTGCTGAGCGGACAGGGCGCCTCGGGCCAGGTTGAGCACAAAGGAGATACCAGACATAACGGCTCCTATAACCTCCGGCTGATAAAAGAGGAAGAACCCCCGGAGTTCATGGCCCTCCGGTTTTCAAAAGGGCCATAGGCGGGTGGTTCTTCCGGCGGCGGGGCCAGGAGAGTAAAAAATTCTTCAATAATCCTTAAGCTTTCCTCTATATACCGCCGATTCCTTTCATTCCGGGCTTGAATTTCTATTTTTATTTTGCGGATGGATTTTTGAAGTTTGGCCAGGGGGGCCTCCCAGGGATCCGAAGCTTGGACCTGCGAACCGCCGATTGTTCCCCTGATTTTCGCCCTATCGCCAGCCGCTTTTTCCGAAGGCAGATAAGGTCTGATTTTTTGAGCCAGTGCATGAAGCTCCAGGATCCGATTCTCTTTGGCCCGGGTCAGGGGAATGAGCCCGGAGATATCCCGATGTTTAAGACACTCCCATTCCTGGTCCAGAAGGGCCAACAAGGCTTCATACCCCTGTTTTTCGGCCTTCAGCCAATCCAGTACTTGTTGTCCATTTGAAGTTTCCCGGCTCATGGCTTTCCTCCCGGTCCGGATAAGGCCCCGTTTTCAGGCATCTGCAAACCGCCTGACGGGTGGAACACCCGGGCCTTTTCGTGTTCCAGCACTTTCCGGTAGATGGTCTTTCCCACGCCCAGCGCCCCTTTTTGGGCCATTTTCTTGCTGATCTCCCGGTCGAAGAGGGACTGATAAACCTCCTTGCCCGGGGCGTCCGCCAGGAATTTGGATTTGAGGACCGTCCGACGCATGGATTGCATGAGCTGATTGATAAACAGGGCCTCAAAATCCTCGGAGGCCTTTTTCAGCTTCGTCTCATCGATCTTTTTCCCGCCCGGTACACTCGGGAGCGGGAGGGGCGGTTCACTCGCGGCTAAGGTGTTAATCGGCATTTTATCCCTTTTTCTTAAAATTAGATAATTTCCAGGTCCGCCTGCAAGGCCCCGGCCGACTTGATCGTCTGCAGGATGGAGATCAGGTCCCGGGGTGTCACCCCGATGGCATTCAGCGACTGGACCAGTTCGCCCAGGTTGGCACCCTGGGGGACGACCATCAATTTATTCCCTTCCTCTTTTACCGAGACATCGGAGTCGGGAGTGACCACTGTGGCCCCTCCGGGGGCGACAACCGGTCCCTTGACCCCGCCGGGCGACGCGGCGCCACCACCGGGCGTCACTCCCCTGCCGGACGCTCCCGGAAGGGCGCCCGGGGCAAAGGGCAGGGGCTGGGAAACGTTATAATTTTCCTTGATCTGGATACTCAGATTGCCGTGGGCCACGGCCACCGTGGAAATTCGGACATTTTCGCCCATGACGATCGTGCCGGTCCGTTCATTGACGATGATTTTAGCCACGGCATCGGGAGTCACCTCCAACCTTTCGATGGCCGCGATCCATTCCGCCGGGTTGGCCTGGTGGCCCTCGGGGATGGAGACGCGGATGGTCCCGGAATCGAGCGACCGGGCCAAATCGGCGCCGGCAAACCGGTTGATGCGCTCTTTCACCTTCTCGGCGGTGGTGAAATCGGAGTTGTAGAGGGCCAGAAACAGCTCTTTCTTGTCCTCCAGGCGCACCGGCACCTCCCGCTCGATTATCGCTCCCTTGGAAATCGAAGCCACCGTGGGATGATTTTTTGTCACCCCCCCTCCGGCCTGGCCTGAAGCCACGTACCCACCCACCGCAATGGGTCCCTGGGACAGGGCGTAGACCTGATTATCTACCCCCTGTAAGGGGGTCAGGAGCAAGGTTCCCCCTTGCAGGCTTTTGGCGTCTCCTATGGAGGAGATGACCACATCGATCTTGGATCCCAGCCGGGCAAAGGGCGGCAGATTGGCCGTGACCATGACGGCGGCTACGTTCTTCAGCTTGATGTTGGTGAAACGCTCCCGCTCCACATGAACGCCCATGCGCTCCAGCATGTTCAGGGTGGAGCGGATGGCGAAGTCCACGTTGTTCGAACTGTCCCCGGTCCCGTTCAGCCCCACTACCAGGCCGTAGCCGACCAGTTGGTTGCTGCGGATCCCCTTTAAAGAGGCGATATCTTTCAGGCGGGTCGACCAGCCCGGGGAGGCCAGGGCCAGGACCAGGAGCAGGCTGAAAGACCATCGAATGATCAGGATTCGGTTGACGGACTGCGTTCTATTAACAGGGTTTTCCATTCTAGCGTTTCTTTCAGTTTGATCCAGAATCTATTTTTGTATTAAAACGGCCAGATCCAGTCCAGCAACCGGGCCACCAAACCCGGATGCTGCTTGTCGCTGACCACCCCGTAACCGCTCAGTTCGATGACCGCGTCGGCGATATACGTGGATAACACCACATTAGTCGATGAAATATCCACCGGCCGGACCTCGCCCTGGATATAAATGTACTGGTTCTCGTTGTTGACCCGCACGTCCCGCGCCCCCCGGATTACCAGATTGCCGTTGGGCCTGACCTTGATCACCCGGGTGGTGATGAAAGCCGTCATTTTGGACGACCGGGTGGTGCCTCCCTTGCCGCCGAAGGTGTTTCCGAAATTTACGGCATTGCTGCTGGCCAGTTCTTTGATCATGCCCGAGGTCTGGAACGTTTCCAGAACCCCGGCCCAACTGGCTTTCAGGTTGGACTGGCGGTCCAGGTCGGTGGTAGCATTATCCGTAGCCGAAGTCGATTCCACCACGTTAATGGTGACGATATCATTGACCCGGGAGGCCTTCAGGTCGGTGAAAAGGTTAGCCCCCGTTGAGACCGACCAGAGGGAACCCTCCTCCGAGACGGCCGAGACCCCCGGCGGGACCGGTTCTGCCGGGGGGGCGTTCAACCGGTGGGAGGTCAAGGGCATACAGGCTCCGGTAGCCACCACTATCAGGACGATGAATCCCCAGGTTGTTCTGTTGGGTTTGATCATGGTTGCGCTTCCTCAATTAACTTCCAGGCGAACGGTGGCGGCGTCCACCACCCGGCCGAACAACTCCGTCTTGCTCCCGAGATTGACCAGTTTCACCCGGTCCCCTTTCCGGCCGGCCTCCTTGATCTCGCCCAGGCAGGAAATCCGCAGACTGTTCCTTTCCAGGATGATATTCACCACATCCCCCTTCTTAACCAGGGGCGGGATCTCCAGCAGGGACGCTCGGAAGGGTTCCCGCCCGTTGAGATTGACGATCATTCGTTTCCCCAGGACCTCCTGGGGGTTGGTGACCGCATCGGGGGGGAGTTGCTGAATATTGATGGGCATGACCCGAAGGTCCTCGGCCTGAATTTCCTGGTGCCGCTTCAAGTAGCGGTCGGCCACCACCACCTTTTGATATAGGTCCACCAGGGCGTTCACGGTCATTCGTTTTGTTTCTTTTCCATTCCCGTAGAAGGCCAGGTTGGCCTGAACCCATCCGCCTTTGCGCAAAGGTTCGGATATCCAAACCTTGCAGGACCGGGCTTCCGGCGACAGGGTGACTTCCTCGAAGTTCCGTACTTCCCGGACCTCCACCTGAATATTTCCCCCGGGCAGATTTTTCCGGATATGGCCTTCTATGATTCGACCGATCTCTTCCGCTCCCATCAAACGCCCTTCCCGAACTACGGTGATTTCCAGTGGCGCCGGCTCCCAGGGACGACGAATCCCTTCCGGGACGGATTCCAGCGCCGCTTCGATCTCCCGGCGGGTGACCACCGCGACCTCCCCGGGTTGGGGGGCTTCTTTGATCGGTAATCGAGTAATCTCCGCCGTCAAGGCGTTTCTCAGCCCTTTGAACTCAGCTACATCGCCCACCCGAATCACCTCTCCGGAAACAGTGGCCCGGCTTTTGAAAAGCATTCGGGGGCCGTACTCCGCCCCCCAGGCGCCGACGATAAATCCCAGCCCCAGCAGCCCGAAGCCCATCATGATCCCCAAAGTACGTATCGAATTTTTCATAGTCTGCCTAATAAGATCCTCAATGATCCTTAACGCTTGAGGTTATTCACCTGTTGGAGCATCTCATCGCCGGCTTGAATAGCCTTGGCGCTGATTTCGTAGGCCCGCTGGGCGATGATCATGGTCACCATTTCCTCGACGATGTCTACGTTGGACATTTCCAAAAACCCCTGGCTGATGGACCCGAACTGGTCCGTTCCGGGGTTGCCTTCCACCGGATCCCCGGAACCGTCGTTTTTAACAAAGTAATTCTGTCCGATGGCCTGAAGCCCGGCGGGATTGATGAAATCATAGACCTGCATCTGAACGCTCCCCAATTCCTTGCCGCTGGAATCGCTGCAGACCAATTTTCCTCCCGAACCCACGGTGATATTCGCGGTTTGGGAAGGCACGGCAAATTCAGGCTGGAGCCGGCTCCCATTGCTGTCCATGATATAACCATCCTTGTCGGTTTTAAAGGACCCGCCCCGGGTGAACACTTCCCGGTCGTTATTGATCAGCTTGAAAAACCCGCGGCCATCGATGGCCAGGTCCAGGGGGTTGTTGGTATGGGTGTAGTCCCCCTGCAGAAAATTTTTGCTGACCGAAATGACCTTGGTGCCCATGCCCACCTGGATGCCCACCGGCAACTGACTTCCTTCCGCAGTTGGAACCCCGGCGTTGCGGATATTCTGGTACATCAAATCCTGGAAATTGGTCCGGCTTCGTTTGAACCCGGAGGTGTTGACATTGGCCAGATTGTTGGCGATAACGGCCACATTCGATTGTTGGGCCGACATACCGGTGGCTGCTGTCCAGAGTCCGCGAATCATTTTGTTTATTTCTCCCTTTTTATTTCGCTTTGGTTGAAATTGAATTTCTCAAAAGTCTACCGGGCTTTGCGGGCGTTACGTTCGGCCCACATCATTGACGGCCTTGCCGGTCATTTCATCGTTGGCCTGGATCATTTTCATGCAGGTTTCATAGGTCCGAAAGGCATCCATCATCTTGGTCATTTCTTCCACGGCGTTCACGTTGGCCGTTTCCAGATATCCCTGCTGGACCTCCAGCCCTTCCACCCCCAGTTCCGGTTGGGGTTCATCCAGGCGGAACAGGGCGTGTCCCTCTTTTTTTAGCAAACGCTGATCCTTGAATCGCACTAAGGTCGGCTTGCCCGCGGTTTCCGCCGTGCTGTTGGCTTCCGCTCCCTGAGCCCGGATGGTCCCATCCGTACCCACGCTGATCTTTTTCTTACCGTCCAGGAGGATTTCCCCACTCTCTCCCAAAACCGGAAAGCCCCCGGCGTTGACCAGCCGTCCCTCCGAATCCAGCCGGAAATTACCGGCCCGGGAATAGCGGATCCCCAGCGGAGTCTTAATTTTAAAAAATCCTTCCCCGGTCAGGGCCAGGTCCAGGTCATTGCCGGTCCGCTGAAGTTCCCCCTGGCTGAAATCGGTCTGGGTGGCGTCCATCTTCTGATTTCTGAGTTGTTCCTGTTCATGATAAAAAATGGAATTAAAAACGGGGATGTCTTTCTTGAAACCCACCGTCATGGAATTGCTCAGGTTATTGGCCAGGATACTGATTCTTCGCTCTTGATGTAAGGCGCCCAGGGGGCCCAGGTTCTGATTCAAGATGTTTTCTCCCGTCGTTTAATATTCATCTCTGCAATGCCTGTGCCATCTGGGGCGGCTCTGGAAGTTATCCCCCGGCGGGCCGGCCAGAATTTCATCGTGTTTAACATAATGACTTTATTGAATTTTTTGCAATCACCGGACATCCTTCTCGGGGTCAGACGGGCAGAGGGCTCGGATCGGTTCCCTGGGTTCCCTTAGAGGGGAGGCCGTTTTGACCGGATAGGAAATTTTTACCTATGGCAACGTTTTCCCGCCGAAACTTAAGGTTTCTTGTCGACGGCCGAGTATCCCTTGTTCAGGGAATACACGAAGGCCAGTATCTCAGCCACCACCACATAGGTAGCCGGTGGAATTTCCTGATTCAGGTCCAGTTTTGACAGGACCTGAATCAGGGCCGGATCCTCCTGGATAGGAATGCCGTGGCGGCGAGCCAAATCAATAATCTTTTCCGCCACCAGGCCGGATCCTTTGGCCGTGACCCGGGGAGCCGAATCCTGACCCGGATGATATTTCAGGGCGGCGGCCCGGGGAAGTTCCTTTTTCGGTGCCATCAGACTACCAGACTCACCAGAGAATCCGGGAAACCTTCCAGTCGGGCCGGCAGGATCTCCTGGAGTTGGTTCGAGGCAACCACCCGAATTTCGAGGTCCGCCAAGTACCCTCCCGCTCCCAGGCGGTCTGCCAGCCGGGGCAGGTTTTCCTCCAGGTATACTCCGATCAGAGGATCTGCGGTTTTGAAACGGCCGTAGAGTCGGTTTTCGCGGATCTGGATTTCAATCTGCAATTTTCCCAAGGCCGGAAGATCCAGGAGAAAAAGGAGGCCATTTTCCCGTTCCCCAGTGGGCGCTTCCCCCCCCCGATCGCCGGAAAACAGGACTTCCGTCCAGCGGAGCCCTTCCGGGAAAAACAGGGGGATTAGGAGAAGGAGTCTGGAGGGGTCTCCCTCTCCGGCATTCAGCAATTGGTAGAGCTCCATTTTCTGGATGAGCGGCTGAAGTTCACGGGCTGCCTCCGGCGCCACCGGTTCCAACTGGGCCTTCATCTTTAAGAGGAGGCCTTTCAGGTCTTCCCGCAGCAGGGCCTGCGAAATCGTCTTTCCATCCGAGGTGATCATGCGCAGCAGTTTATTTTCCAGGTTCAGACCCGATTGATCAATGATCCGGGCCAGGGCCCGGGGATCCGCCCCGGACTCCAGCATCCCGGAAAATTGCTTGGTCATCTCTTGGATCCGGGCCCAGGTCTCCAGAACTTCCTTTGGCAGGGAAGGTGCCACGATGCTCTTGAGCGCTGCCCAGCTCTCGGTCAGCATCTCCAGACTCGGATCGCCGACCCAATATTTTTTCAGCAGGCTAAAAGAAACCGAACCGTTGCTGGTCGGAAGCAGGAGCTTAAAGATCACCCGGGGTTCCAGTTGCGCCACCCGCACCTGAAATTCAGCCCCCTCGGGAAGGGGAAAAGCCGTTTCGGCGATTAGTTCTTTTCCTTTAACCTGAATAAGGACCCGCTGGGGGTCCAGGGAACGGACCCATTTCACCGGGATGATTTCTCCCAGGGAGAACGAGTCCGGATCGAAAAGCTTGGCGGGAAGAAGGGATATTCTGGCGGTGTTCAGGATGGCGTCTAAAGACGGGATCGGCACGGGGGTCCTCGGAGATCTATTTCAGGCAGTAGGCTTTCAGGTCCAGCAATAATTGGACCTCCCCTTTGGCCAGGTTTAGCTGCTGCTCGATTTCCGGCAGGGAAAGGCCGTTTTCAGCCAGTTCGATAGCCTTAACATAAACATTGGGTGTGTTCTCCGCCGGCCGAGGACGATCGGACATTTCCTCGGCCCGACCCAGCAGCCAGGTTAATTTATTGATTTTTTCATCCAACTGCTCCAGCAGTTGTTGGGAAATCAGCTTTTTTTCCTGTAAATTCCCGGCCAGGTCCTGAGTGATAACCTGGGATTCCTCCATTAGTTGCTTGAGTTCTTCGATCGGTAGTGCCGGGGCGCGCCCGTTGTCGGCCCACCTTCCGGTCCTTTTGGCCCAGAGCATCCAGAGGATCGAAACGGATAAGATCACAATGGCCGTGCTTTCTACGATCGTCATCCAAAAGATGGGATTTTCCATTTTCATCATTTTTCTTAGATTACGATGTCCAAAATCTTCCCGGATTTTTTGGTTTTTTCTTCGAGGTCCGGGGTCTCGGGTTTCTCTTCTTCTTCCGCCCTCGGGGTTTGCCCTTCGGGTTTCTTTGGTCGCGGCCTTTTACCGTAGCGGTCCACTGCTTCCCGTTTGGAATCCCGGAGGCGGTCCACCGGTGTCGTTTGATGGAGCGGTGTGGAAATAAGGCTGTCAGCCATGTCGATCTTTGGGGAGGAAGGCCGGTTCCTATTTTTCAAAGATTTTTTTGATTTTTTCGGCCAACGTTTCCGGTGTAAAAGGCTTGACGATATAATTGCTGACCTTGGCTTTGACGGCCTCAATCACGTTCTCTTTCTGACCTTCGGCCGTAACCATCAGGAAGGGGAGGTCTTTCCACTCTTCGCTGGTGCGGACGGCTTTAAGCAGTTCGATCCCGGAAAGGCGAGGCATGTTCCAGTCGGAAATGATGAAATCGACACTTTGGCTGCGCAGCACGTCCAGGGCATTCATCCCGTCGTCGGCTTCCAGGATGTTTTCAAATCCCAACTGCCGGAGAATATTCTTGACGATCCGCCGCATGGTGGAAAAATCATCCACCACCAATACTTTCATTTTAACGTCCATAGCAGGCTACCCCCTCTGATCCTAATTTTAAAACCCTTCGATTACCTTTCCGCATCGAATACTTTTTTTAGTTGGGCCCGTAACTTCAAGATCACCTTGGAATGAATTTGGCAAATTCGGGATTCGGTAAATCCCATGATCTGGCCGATTTCCTTCAAGGTCATTTCTTCATAATAATAAAGCGAAATGATGGTTTTTTCCTTCTGGGACAATCGCTCGATGGCCTGGGCCAAGATTTTCTTTAACTCCAGGAGGCTTAATTGGAAGGCGGGGTCCCGATGTTCATCATCCCGGAGCATCTGCAGTAATTCATCATCCTTTAAGCCGGCTAATTGGCGCGGCAGATTTTCGATATCCAGGAGCGAAACCCGGTTGGTGTCATTGAGCAGTCCATAAAAATCGGCTAAAGTCACCCCCAAGGACTCGGCCATCTCCTCATCTTCCACCGGCCGTCCTTTTTCTTTCTCCAGTTCCCAATAGGCCTTGTCCAGGCGGGACATCTTCTGCCGCACCGAACGGGGGACCCAGTCCAGGGCCCTCAATTCATCCAGCATGGACCCTTTAATGCGGTACTCCGCATAAGTGGAGAACTGGACCTTCTTGCCCGGATCAAACTTATTCAAGGCATCCATCAGGCCGATGGCCCCGGCGCTGATCAAGTCTTCAACGGAGACATGAGCCGGCAGCCGCATGGCCAGGCGATGGGCGATGTATTTGATTAACGGAGCGTACTTGAGAATCAAGGCCTCTCGCTCGGCCGACGGTTCCGGGTCGGAGCCGTAGGCCCTCAAGGAGACCGATCCGTTCCCCTGGCTATAATTTTGTAGACTCGCTTTCAAAGCAACCGTCCTTTTCACGCGACATTAATTTGGGAACGTTCCCAGACCTGCTTCCAGAAAAACTGAATGTTGCCTTCATTCCGGTTACGAAAGGGCCGGTCCAGCAGGCGCTGGGAGAGGGTCATAAAACTTTTCCCGGCCGGCGATTCCGGAAATAGCTCCAGGACGGCCTTTTGTTTTCTGACCGCCTTGAGGACATGTTCATCCAGAGGAATAAACCCCAGGTAATCCAGAGAGACGCTGCCTAAGAACCGATCGGCCACCAGACTGATTTTTCTAAAAACTTCTTTGGCCTCCGGTTCATTGGCTACGGCATTGGCCAGGACAATAAAATGCTTTTTTTGATGCCGGGTGGCCAGCACCTTGATCAAGGCATAGGCGTCGGTCAGGGAAGTGGGCTCCGGGGTGATAATGATGATCGATTCCTGGGCGGCCAGGTTGAAATAGAGTACGTTGGCCGAGATTCCCGCTCCGGTGTCAATCAAGAGGACATCGATGCGTTGAGACAATTGATCCATCTCGTTCAACAGAAAAAGTTTCTGGCCCTCATTTAAGTCCGCCAGTTCCGGGATCCCGGACCCGGCCGGCAGGATCACCATCCCTTCCGGACCCGGGACTAATATATCCTGCAGTCGCTTCTGACCGGTCAGCAGATGCTCGATGGTATAGCGGGGAGTCAATCCGAGTAAAATATCAATATTCGCCAATCCCAAGTCGGCATCCAGGATCAGCACCCGCTTCCCTAACCGGGTCAGGGCCAAAGCCAGGTTGGCTACAATATTGGTTTTCCCCACCCCGCCCTTGCCGCTGGAAATGGAGATCACCTGCGGGCTGTTTGCCTGCGGCGGCGAGGCGCTGGGATTCGACCGCAGGGCCTTAAATGCTACCGGGGTGCCGTTGATCATGTTCCTTAAACCTTCCGCTTGATCCATCCGGGATTCCTTATCAATTCCAATGAATTTGATTGGATAATAATCGGACGATCCGGGATTTGGTAACCTGCTCCAAATCCTCGGGTACCCGCTGGCCGTGGGTAAAATAGGCCAAGGGACGTCGGGTCGGCACCAACTGGTTGAACAACGGAAGATATTGGTCCGTTTCATCCAGTTTGGTGCAGATATATCCTTCCAGGGGGAGGCAGCCGAATCCGGAGATGATTTTTTTTAAGTCCCCTTCTTTCGTGGTGGCGCTGACTACCAGGTGGCTCCCGATAACCGGGGAAACAGTCAGAAAGTCCCGTAACTCATCCAGCATTCCGGTGTTATTGGGACTTCGGCCCGCGGTATCGATCAGCACCAGATCCTGCTCGCCCCGCTCTTCCAGACAGGATTTTAACTCCTTCGGGCTGGCCGCCACCTTTAGGGGAAGACCCAGGATGCGGGCGTAAGTCGCCAATTGTTCCACCGCTCCAATGCGATAGGTGTCTATAGTCAACAGCAGGACTTTTTGAGACCGCTTTAAACTGAAATGAGCGGCCAGCTTGGCGATGGTGGTCGTTTTTCCCACTCCGGTGGGGCCGACCAGGGCATAGACCCGTCCTTCGGTCCGTTGCGGGCCGGCTACTTCCACCCCGTCCGCCAGTCTTCGGACCAGGTAATCCTGGATTGTTTCTCCCCCGGGGCGTTTTTCCTTTTCGGAAAGGGCGTTGAGCTCCCGGATCAGCGGGTTCACCCAATCCGGGGAAAGCCCGCAGGCCAGAAGTTTTTCCAGTATCCGATTGGGCGGCGGCGGCGTCCGTTCCTCCGGGTAGGCTTTTTGGTTTCGGAAAGGCGCCCGGGGCTTGGGATTAGGGAATTCCGGCGACGGGTCGGAGTCCATGGCGGCCACGATTTCAAAAATCGACTGCTGTGGCTGGCTGGGGTTCCGGATCGAACGGGAGGACAAGATCAAGGCCTCCGGCCCCAGAACGGCCTTGACCTGTTTCATGGCCTCTTGTCTGTTTTCGGCTTCAAACCTTCGGATTTTCATTGGCTGATGGTCACCGTACCTAAGGATTGAATTTTGGATTTGGCGGTCAGCTCATTATGGGAGATGACCACCACTTGGGGCATAAACCGATCCAGCAGTTTTTTCAAATGGCGCCGAATCGGGGGTGAACAGAGAATAATCGGTTGGTAGTTCAAGTGAACGGTTTTTTCCAGGGTCTGGTTGATGCTGACCAGAATTCGCTGGGCCAGACTGGGGTCCAGGGAAAGATAGGCGGCCTGGTCCACTTTCTGAATGCCGTCCCGGAGAATGTCTTCCAGGTGCTGATCCAGGGTGACCAGCGGCAAGACCCCTTCGCCGGTTTCATATTGTTTCAGGATGGAGCGGGCGATTTTTTGACGAACGTACTCGGTCAGGATATCCGGATCTTTGGTGATCGAGCCGTAATCGGCCAAGGTTTCAACAATCGTCAGCAGATCCCTGATGGAAACCCGTTCTTTCAATAAATTCTGTAAAACTCTCTGAATTATACCGAGGGTAAGCAGGTTGGGGGTTAATTCATCCACCGATTTGGGGTAACTCTGGGCCAGGTGGTCCAGTAATTTTTGTACATCCTGGCGGCTCAGCAATTCCTGAGCATGGCTCCGGATGACTTCCGTTAGATGGGTGGCGATGATGGTCGAGATATCCACGACCGTATAACCGGCAAACTGGGCCTCGTCTTTTCTTTTTTCGGAGATCCACAAGGCCGGGAGTTGAAAGGCGGGCTCCTGGGTGGGAATCCCCTCGATGACGTTTTTCACTTCGCCGGGGTTCAGGGCCAGGCAATAACCCAACATCATTTCTCCTCTAGCCACTTCATTGTTTTTGATCAGAAACCGATATTCCCCCGGTTTTAACTGCAAGTTGTCCCGGACCCGCAGCGGGGAGACAATAAACCCCATTTCCAAAGCGAACTGGCGTCGGATGGAACGGATCCGTTCCAGGAGATTTCCCTGTTGTTCTTCATCCACCAGGGGGATCAACCCGTAGCCCACCTCCAATTCCAGCAGGTCCAGATGCAGCAGGGATTCGATCTGCTCGGCGGGCTGAGCGGCAGACTTCTTGGGTTCCCCCGCAGCCAGCCCTTCCGCCAGCCGCTTTTGTTCCCGGAAGACCAGAACCGCCAGAAAGCCGATAATCAACGACAGACTGATAAAGGCGACGTGGGGCAGTCCGGGTATCAGTCCGAAGAAGAAAAGGATGCCGGCGGAGAGGCTGATGGCTTGGGGCTGGAGTTTGAACTGCTTCCCTAGTTCTTTTCCCATGCTGTGTTCGGAGGCGGCCCGGGTGACGATGATACCGGCGGCCGTGGAAATCATCAGGGCCGGGATCTGGGTCACCAAGGCGTCGCCGATAGTCAGGATGGTGTAGTTCTGGGCGGCCACGGCCAGTGATAAAGATTGCTGCAGCACCCCGATGATGAATCCGCCGCCGATATTGATCAGGATGATAATGATTCCGGCAATAGCCTCCCCGCGAACGAATTTACTGGCCCCGTCCATGGCCCCGTAAAATTCGGCCTCCCGGGCGATCTGGCCCCGCCGGCTGCGGGCCTCCCGGTCGTCGATCAACCCGGCGTTCAGGTCGGCATCGATGGCCATCTGCTTCCCCGGCATGGCATCCAGGGTAAAGCGGGCCGCCACTTCGGCGATTCGGCCGCTGCCCTTGGTAATGACCACAAAATTGATAATGACCAGGATGCTGAAGATGATGAACCCCACCAGGAAATTACCGCCCACCACGAAATTGCCAAAAGATTTAATCACCTGCCCGGCGGCCCCGCCGCCCTCGTTGCCGTGAAGGAGGATCAGACGGGTGGAGGCCACGTTCAAGGAGAGCCGGAACAGGGTAGTGACCAGCAAGATGGAGGGGAACGTGGAGAATTCCAGGGGTTTGGTAATGTAGGTGGAGGTCAATAAAATCACCAGAGAGCAGGTGATGCTGAGGGACAAAAGGATATCCAAAATGAAAGCCGGCAAAGGGATGATCATGACCAGAAGAATGGCCACCACCCCGACCCCCATCATCATATCGACCTGGTCTAAACGGATTTTTCCCCTAAGGAGCGGAACGGCCGGGGCTAAGGAATCAACCGCCATGGCGCCCTCCGGGAATCGTCTTTAAGCCAAATAAAAATAGGAGTTTCATGCGTTTTTTAGATCCTCTTGTTTTTAAGCCGGTAGACATAGGCTAAAATTTCCGCTACTACCTGGTAGAGACTGGGGGGGATCATCTGTCCCAAATCCACGGTTTTAAAGAGGGCTTGGGCCAGGGATTTGTTCTCCAGGATGGGAATGCCATGGCTCCGGGCGATTTCTTTGATCTTCTCAGCCAGGAAGTTCGCCCCCTTGGCCGACACCAGCGGAGCGACCATTTCCCCGCTGCGATAGGTCACGGCTATGGCCAAATGGGTCGGGTTGGTGATGATCACATCGGCCTTGGGAACCTCGGCCATCATCCTGCGGCGGGCCATTTCCCTTTGGAGGCTGCGCACCCGCGACTTGATCAGCGGGTCCCCCTCGGTCTGCTTAAACTCTTCCTTTAACTCCTGATGGGTCATGCGCAGCTTCTTTTCGTGCTGAAGCCGCTGGAAAAGATAGTCCAGACCGGCCAGCAAGGCCATCACCAGGGTCGACTTGATGAAGATATTGAAGGACACCCGACTGATATAGGCAAAGATGGCGGGTAATTCCTGATCGGTAAGGGGCAGGATTTCTTTCAACTCTGAGGCGATGGTAGAATAGGCCACATAGCCGATAATCACCAGTTTCAGCAGGGACTTGAGCATCTCCACCCAGGATTGGATCGAAAAAAGACGCTTCAGGCCCTTAAAGATATTGATCTTGGAAAAGTCGGGTTTGATGAGTTCCACGGAAAACAGGGAACCGACCTGGATATAGTTGGCCAGAACGGCCATGGCCAGGACCGCAACCATCAGGGGAGCCAGGGCCGCCAGGAGGAAAGTGATCATCTCCTGACCCAAGGCCTGGACCGACGAGGGAGTGATCGAGAGCGTTCCGGCCCGTCCCAGCATCTGGGCCGTGAAGTTCGCCATACTTATCGTTAAATGCCGACCGATTAAAAAAAGGACCAGCAGCCCGGTCATCAACACCAGGACCGAAGGGATTTCCCGGCTCTTGGCGACCTGCCCTTTTTTACGGGCCTCCTCCCGCCGCCGCGGCGTTGCCTGTTCGCTTTTTTCCCCGGAAAATTCTTCAGCCATGGTTACCTTCCCAGCAGGGGGAGAACGGTTTTTACCATCCCCCGCCCCGTTTCTTCAAACAGGGATTGATAATAGGGGGCGAACAGTTCGATCGATAAGGCCAGAAACAGCAGGCCCAGGCCGATGGTCAAGGGAAAACTGGCCATCAGCAGGTTGATTTGGGGAACCATCTTGGCCGTCAGACCCAGGGCCATATGGACAAAAAGGATAATGGCCATGACCGGGGCCACCAGCTTGATGGCGATGACGAACATCTTCCCGGAAAGCTGCAAAATGTATTCATATAAGCCGGCCCGAATCTGCAACACCCCCGGGTCAATCTCCCGGAAACTTTCCACCAGGGTCTTAAAAAACCAGTGGTGTCCGTTTAGGGCCAGGAAAAACAACAGGGCCACGAGATAATTGAACTCGGCCGTCACCGTGTTGTTCACCCCGGACTGGGGGTCAAACAGACTGGCCATGGCCAGTCCCATCTGATAACCCATGAATTCCCCGGCTAACTGGATCCCGGCGAAGATCAGCTTAAGGGTCAGCCCCAGGATGAGGCCGATCATCAGCTCGGCGATCAGATACCAGCCGAAGCCCACCGGTTCAAACAGGGCGGCCGAAACTTCCACCTTGACCAGCGGCAGCAGGATCAGACTGATCACCAGGGCCAAACCGATCTTGACCAGGGTGGGCACATAGCGTGTGCCCAGGATCGGCATCATAAACAGGACCGCGGCCACCCGGGTCAGGACGATGATGAAAGCCTGAAATTGCGTCAGAGACCAGTTCAACCAGGGAATCGGCACGGTTTCCTCATTTGGCGTAGAGGGGAATGTTGAGGATCAGTTGTTCGGTATAGGCCGTCATCTTATTCATCATCCAGGGCAGCATGAAAAGCAGGACCAGCAACGTGGCGATGATCTTGGGCACTAAGACCAGGGTCATCTCCTGGATCTGGGTCAGGGACTGCAGCAAGCCGATTCCCACGCCGATAATCAGTCCCACGGCCAGCATGGGCAAGGAGATCAGCAAGGTCAACTCCACGGTCTCTTTGGCCAGGCTGATTACCATTTCCGGGGTCATGAAGGCACCTCGCTCCTTATAGGAAACTCTTTACCAGAGAACCCACAATTAAATGCCAGCCGTCCACCAGCACAAACAACAGGACCTTGAACGGCAGGGAGATCATCACCGGCGGCAGCATCATCATGCCCATGGACAAGAGGATGCTGGACACCACCAAATCGATCACTAAAAAAGGGAGAAAGAGGACAAAACCGATTTGAAAGGCGGTTTTCAATTCGCTGATCATAAAGGCCGGGACCAGAACCATGGTCGGGATGTCCTCGGTATTCTTGGGCTTGATGATTTTGGCCAGGTTGACGAACAGGGCCAGGTCCTTTTCCCGAGTCTGTTTGAACATAAAGGCCCGGACCGGCTTGGCCGCCGCCTCCAGGGCCTGTTCCTGATTGATGGTTTTTTTCATATAAGGGTCCCAGGCGGTAGTCTTGACCGTTTGCCAGACCGGGGTCATAATAAAAAAGGTCAAAAACAGGGACAAGCCGATCAGGATCTGGTTGGGGGGCATCTGCTGCGTGCCGATGGCATGGCGTAAAAAGGAAAAAACTATGGCCAAGCGGGTGAAGGAGGTCATCATGATCAGGATCGCCGGGGCCAGCGAAAGGACCGTCAAGAGGAAAAGAATTTGGATCAGGACCGAAACCTCCCCCGGATTTTTCGCCTCCCCCAAGCCGATATTCAAGGCGGGAAGAGGCAAGCCGGAGCCCTGCCCCCAGCAGAGGGCAGGCGTCAATACGACCGTCCAGCCTGCTGCCATTACCGCGATGATTAAGAAAAGGCGCTTATTTCCCACGCGTTTAACCCCTGCGTTCCTCGGAGGAGGACGCGGTCTTTCTTTTCTTTAACGGAAAATTCCCTATCCAGGCGGGCAGTGTGCCTGCGGGACCGGAAGAAGTCCCCCGTCTCCATTTTTCCAGCCATTCCGGGTTTTCAATTTTCGTCAGGTAACTGATCTGGGCTTCAGAAATCCCCAAGGCCAGCACTTCTCCGCCTATTTCCACTAAAGAAATGTACTTGCGGGGAGAGATCGGTTTGGTAGTCAGGACCCGAATGTCAAAATCCGCGGGGAGATCTTTTCGGACCAGGGGGGTACGCTTCAAGACCCGGACCAGCAGAAACAGCAGGCCCAACACCAGGCTCAGGGCAAACAACATTTTAAACACTACCCAGCCCATGCCCAATCCCTCTCAGCCCAACCGTTTGACCCGTTCGGTGGGGCTGATGATATCCGTCAGCCGGATGCCGAATTTTTCGTTCACCACCACCACCTCCCCCCGGGCGATCAGTTTCTGATTGACCAGCACTTCCAGCGGTTCGCCGGCCAGTTTGGTCAATTCGATGACCGAACCCTGGCCCAATTGCAGCAGGTCGCTGATCAACATTTTTGACCGGCCCAGTTCCACCGAGACCTCCATGGGGATATCCAGGATGAAGTCCAGGTTGGTAGAGGTCGGCGCGCCGGGTTCAGGGGACCGGTTATCCAGGGGATCCAATTCCATCTCCATGACTTCCTGCAGTTCCTCTTCATTCAGGAGGGTCACTTTTTCTTGCTCTTCCATCGTCAACCTCTTTCAACCATTACGGTGCGGGGATATCTTATCTTTAACCTGGAAGGCCTTGTTCGCCCCGTACAGTCCGGAGTGTCCCAGATATTTGGGGACTCCCTGTACTTTAGCGATCAGGCAATCGTTGGCCTCGGTATTGAGAACCAGGGTGTCGCCTATTTTCAGATTCAGCAGGTCCTTCACCTTAAGCTGGGTCCGCCCCAGTTCCACAACCAAGTCGATTTCCGCCTGTTGGATCCCGGCTTCAAAGCGCCGGATCCAGCCTTTATCAATCGCCAGCCTATCCGGCTGGTACCCGGAATAGAGCTTGCTTTTAATCGGCTCCAGCAGAGCATAGGGGATGCAGATGTTGATCAATCCGGTAAAGTGCTCCAGTTCCAACCCGAAGGTGGTCATGATCATCAGGTCGTTCGGCCCGACGATACTGACAAACTGGGGGTTGATTTCGCTGCGCACGTATTGAATACGCACCGGATGCACCGGATGCCAGGCTTTTTCCAATTCGGTCAGGATCATCACTACCACCCGATAGATCAACCGGGATTCAATGGCCGTGAATTCCCGTCCCTCGATGCGGTAGGTCCCTTTCCCGGATCCCCCCAGGAAGACATCGATCAAAGTGAAAACCATCTTGGGATCCAGCACTAAAATGGCGTGCCCGCGCAGGGGGTCCATTTTGAAGATATGCAGGCTACTGGGGACGGGGAGGGTGCGGATGAATTCACCGAATTTAATCATCTGGATTCCCTGAATGCTGACCTCCAGGATTTTCCGCAGCGCAGAAGAGAGGGTGGTGCGAATAAAGCGGGAGAACTGGTCATTGATGATCTCCAGGGAAGGCATCCTTTCCCGGATGACGCGGTCTTGATTGGTCAGGTCATAGAGAACCACCCCCGAATCAGCCGGCTGATTCGGTTGCGTTGGGACCGCTCCCTCCTCTACGCCAAAGAGAAGGGCATCAATTTCTTCTTGAGATAATATTTTGCTCATTGGATGACGAATTCGGTGAAATAAACGGTTTTTATTTTCAGTTCGACCAGGTTGGGATTAACCAAACGCAACATTTCCGCTTTCAATTTTTCCTTGCCGGAGGAATGAAACAGTTCTTCACTCCTTTTCTGGGATAAAATGGTCAGGATGATATCCTTGATCAATGGCAGTTTCTTGGTAAATTCCTCGTTCGGTTCCGGCTTTTTGCTTTCCAGGCTGATTCGAATTTTCAAGTAACGGTTCTGATCGGCATCGGCCAGATTGACGATAAAAGGGTCCATGGCGTAAATGTGGCCCCGTTCCTCCTCAAGAGGTTTTTTATGGGCCGGCGAGCCTTTGGCCGGTTTGTGGTCAAAAAAATTAAGCGGCTCGGGCAGATACTCCGGGAGAAAATAGACGGCCGCCCCGCCCCCGGCAGCCAGCAGAATGAACGCCAGAGCCCCCAGAATCAGCCATTTTTTCAAAGACGATTTCCGCGGAACCGGGCTGCCTTCATCAAGAGGTTCAGGGGGAATTTCGGTTTTTATCTTAGCCATCGCCGTCCATCGGTTTCAGTGATAGGGTCGCAAACAGGAGCCCTCCTGGAAGAAGGGGATTATCTCCGGTGGCGACTTCGACTTTCTATTAAGCAAAGCCTATGCCAGATGGAATTCGAGCCCATATACCTTAACCAATTGTTATTTATAAGTTATTTTTTAGAAGGAAGCGGGCTGTCGGAGAGGGATCGTCAATTCGAAGGGCAGGCGTCAATCTGTTGACAGATGAGAGCAAGGGAGGGTTTTATATCTCTCCGCCCTTAAACAGCGCGAGGCGAGCAAGCTGCGGGCGGAGATGAACTCCGCCCCTACGAAAGACCACTTTGTCATTCGCTATTCGAAACTTTTTTTTATTTACCTACTAACCCGAGGACCGAGCGGGAGGGTGTTGGATTAGGGGGATTTCAGGGTTACCCCGGGCAGGCGTCCACTTCTGACACCCGGGTCGAAGGCGATTTCTAAATATTGATAAATAAATACGGGAGGGGCTGAACCCCTCCCGTATACTTAGGGCTGTTGAAATTATTAGCGGATATTTTGGACGGCCTGCATCATCTCATCGACCATGGTGATGACCTTGGCGTTGGCCTGGTAGGCCCGCTGCACGATGATCATTTTGATCATCTCCGAGGCCAGGTCCACATTGGCCGCTTCCAGCATGGTGGGGTTGATCTTGCCCAAACTCCCTTCCCCGGCCTTCCCGTAGAGGGGGTCGCCGGAAGCGATGGTGTTCTGGTAAAGGGTCTGTCCTTTTCGGTCCAGGCCGCCCAGGCTTTTAAAGGTGGCCAGGGCCATTCGGAACAGGGGTTTATTGGTGCCGTTGGAATAGGCGGCCGTCAGGTTCCCGAACTCATCGATCGAAACCGAGGTGGCGCTGCCGGGCGGAAAACCGTTCTGATTCAGGTCCTGGAGCAGGGAGGGGGCGGCAAAGGATACGCTGTCAGCGAAATCAATCGTACTGGCGATACTTACGCTCCCATTCTTGTAGGTCAATCCCCCAGCGGCACCAAAGGGCACCGCGGCCGCCGGGGCGGTCATTGCTCCGGTAGCGGGATCAAAGGCCATGCCGGCTCCGGACCCAAACAATTGAGGTACTCCCGCGGTTCCAGTCAAAGTATCGCCGCCGTCAATCAGGGCATTCCAATTCCAGGAGGCCGGCGGGCCGGCGGCGGTTTTGGTAAAAAAGACTTGAATCACATGGCTCGACCCCAGGGAGTCATAGATAGTCACCGGCGCCGAAAAATTATACATATCCGGGGTAGGGGGCAGGGCCCAGGGAGTCACTTTTACGTCCGCGGAAGCATCCAAATTCAATTTCATGGTCGCTTCAGTGGTGGCCACCGGGGGGTTGACGCTTCCGGGGGTCACCTGTAAATCCGTTAAGGTCTCTTCCAGCGCATACTCTTTCGTAACGGAATCGAGGCCGTATTTATATCCCTGGACCCGGTAGCCCTGGCTGTTGATATAATAGCCTTCATTATCGATGCCCAGATGGCCGTCCCGGGTAAAATACTGCGCCCCATCACCGGGATTCTTGACCACAAAGAAGCCGCTCCCGTTGATGGCCACATCGGTCCCGGACCCGGTGGTCTCAAAAGTGCCCTGGGTATAATTAACGTCCACCGCCTGGGTCTTGGCCCCGGCCCCCACCCGATTCCCCCCGGATACCCCGGTAAGGCTCAGGCCCAGGACATCGCCGAAATAAATGGAGCTGCCCTTATAACCGGTGGTGCCCACATTGGCCAGGTTGTCCCCCATGACCCCCATGGCCATCCCGCTGGTGTCCAACCCGCTGAGCCCCGTATAAAATGCTGATCCGATTCCCATGATTGCCCTCCTTTTCTTGTTAAGCCAAAATGGCTATGATTTCCGATAAAAGAACTTTTTTGGACCCTATCTGGAGGTAGGCTTTTCCCTGGTCGAGGGTTACACCGTTCACCTGGCCGACCATCGTCGTCTTGACCTCGATGGTAGCGCCCTGGGCGTCGACGGCCGAGACCTGAAAATTATACTGCCCGTCGGGCAAAGCGGCCCCTTGCTGGTTTTTGCCATCCCAGGTGAATTTTTGCTTTTGAGTGTCCTTGACCCCGGACTCGATAACCCGAACCAAACTCCCCTGCTCATCCATAATCTTGACGGTCACCTTACCCGGTTTGTCCAGTTGGTAGCTTCCTTCAGAGGCGGTTCCCTGGCTGAGGGTCAGAGCGTTCCCTTTGACCTCCACTTTCTTGCCCACCAGGGCGCCGGCCTGCAGGTTGTTTACCGCCGTCTGGGAGCTTTCCATATTCTTCATGGATTCGCTCATGGTGTTAAGTGATTGGACCATGCTGAACTGGGCCATTTGAGAGGCCATCTGGGAGTTATCCAAAGGCTGCAAGGGATCTTGATACTTCAATTGGGTAACAAAAATATTCAAGAAGTCCGCCTGATTCAAAGCACCGTTTTTCTTTGTCGGGGTGGTTGAAGCGGCTGCCGCCGTGGTTGCATTTATCGCGCTGGTTGTCATTAACCTCTCCTCTTTTCGTGAATTAGACCCAAGTGTCTACGTATTGATTGCCTTGGCTGAAACGAAGGGTTGCCGTTTCCGGAGAAGCGGGGATCAACCCTTCCGGCGACGCACGGCCCCCCTCTTGCCGGCTGTTTTCCCAGACCGGTTGCCGGCCCCCGAACCAGCGCTCCTCCTGAAAGGATTTCAAATCCGGCTGCACCAGGACCTCGAACCGGTCAAGTTTGAAGCCGTCCAATTCCAAGGTCTTTTGAAGCTGGCCCTGACTGAAGTCCAGCAGTTCCTTGGTGTGGGGATTGTCGGTCCACAAGTGAGCGGTAACGAAATTTCGGTCGCGGTTGATCTCCAATAAAATGCTGCCCAATTGCGGTGGGTCGAGGGTCATTTGGATACGTTCTCCGCCATGCTGGAGATTACGGAGAAGCCCTTTGCTGTATTGTTGATACACGGAGAGGGCTTCTTTAATCCATTCCGGAGACGCTTTCGGTGGCGCCTCGACAACACGATCGGCCGGGACCCCCTCGATTCGAGGTGGGTCGGGAAACCTGCCTATGACTCCCGGGGGAGTTTCTTCCTGGACCCGGATCGGGTTATTCATTTCCGGCCCGCCGGAACCGGCCGGGGTTTCTCTATCATAATGGAGGGCGATCCCCGGCCCCACTTTTTCCGAGGACGCCCGGGGAAGGAAAGAGGTTTCCGGGGCCCTCTCGGTTAAGTTCGGGGAGGTCTTCTTGGGGTCCGGCAATCCTTCCGCCTTGGCCAAGGAGGAGCCTTCCTTGTCGGAAGGGATCTCTTTCGAGGTCGTCGGAATGGCGGCCATCGCGGCAATCTTTCCAGCTGGAGAATTTGATTCAACAGGGGCCGCCTCGGCGATCGGCGGACCTTCCAATATTGGTGGGGCAGTGACCTTTTCCGTTCTGGATAACGCGTCTAAAGGGGGCACCTGGGAATCGGGTTTTATCTCCAGGGGAGCCGTATCACTTTCCGGACCCTTCAGCGCCGACTCCCGGAGAATCAAAGAAAGGGAGGGGTCCGGACCATCGACTATCGGGATGATCTCCGGGATGGCCGGACCTTGGGGAGAGAACAACGGACCGTTTTCCGTCGTTGTCTGGGAAGACTTCATGGCTATCGCGGTTATCCCCGGAGAAACTTTTTGTTCTATGGTTAAAGATTCCGGGGCGGGGTAGAGGATCAGATTTTCAAAAGGGTTCGAAACCAGCGGGTTCTCTTTCAAGGTTCCTTCGGGCTGTACAGCGGCTGGAGCAGAAGCAGGTCCGGTTTCGTTGGCAATCCGGAAGTCTTCCTTAGGCGGGGCGAGCAGTTCCGGAAGAAGAACAGGCCCTCTTGGCTCTCCAAGCGTCCCAGGTAGAAGCGAATCCTGCGGCTTCACCCCCGGGGCGGCGCTATTAATAATGAAAATAGTCGGTTCTTCGAGGTCCAATGGTTCCCCGGGCTGGCTCGGGGGATCCGGAAGGACGGCATTCGAGCTGGGGGGCGTTAGGAAGGCCGTGACTTGCGGATCGGTTGCCGGGTCCGGACTCTCCGGTTTGACTTTCTCCTTGGGGTTCGAAGGATCTTTCGGTCCCGCTCCCTCCCGCTGCAAACCGACCGGGTTTTCATTGGATCGGCTGAACTTCTTTTGACGGGCCATCACTTGGGCAAAACCCTCCCGCGGATTTTCAGGAGGTGCCTCCGGAGGGGCGTCCGGCAATTTTGATCGAGTCAGGGCGATAGGGGCAATGGTTTCCATGGTTTGACCAAAAGGTAAAGCAATGGTCGTGCCATCGTTAGCTCCCCCCCACACGGCCCAGGGCTGATTTATTTGGTTGTCTTTTCGATTAGTTATAAGAAGTTGGCGGTGAGGTTGCCCGGTGAGGTTGGACCAAGCGGCAATTATTTCCAGGGTAGCCCGGACAGAGTAGAAATTTTTTTCCTTAATTCGCCCGGGAAGTCAGCAGACTCAAATTAGCGCTGATCCTGGCCGCGCGGGCAGGATCCAAATGGGTTAGAATTCCTCCAACTTCCTTGCTGCGCATGATTTGAAATACCTCGGTGACGGTCTTGTCGTCCATCTTCTCAATCATCCGAGCCGCTTTATCCGGCAGCATGGCGCAAAAAATTTCTGAAAGATGCTGAATCTTTTTATCTTGAATCGTTTTGGATTGGTCCACGATCTTCTTCAATTGGACCTGTAATTGACTCAACTGGTTGATCTTTCCCTCGATCTCCAATTGAATCCGGACCAAATCCTTCTCTTTTTGGTCCACCTGTTGTTTCTGATTTTCAATGGCCCGGGACTTCTCCTGCAAGGCTTTAAGGATTTCCGGATCCTGGGCCCAGGCTTCAGCGGCGGATGTTTGGGGCGTCTTATCGATTCGAACGGTGTGCCGCCCTTGGATCGCGGAGGGTTTGATTTCCGGCCTTTCCGTAGAATTAAGCCCGGAAAGGCCGACTTTGGCGATCAATAGGACCAGCAAGAAAACCTGCAGGCCCAGCAGGTAATAAAAAAAGTTAATCCCTTTCCGGGTTCCCATAGGTTAGATTCCTTTCCTGGAACCGGGGCGCCGCTGGACCACCAGGTCATCCGTCAGTTTTCGTTCCTTTTTATCCTGCTCGGTCAAGAATTTTTTGAACTGTCGTTCCTTGAGCTTTTCCAATATTTTTCTTTCCCGGGTTAAGTCCATCAGCGTTCGCCGTTCCGTTTCAATACCCTTTAGATTTTTTTCCCGCTCCCGTTCCAGGACTTCCAGTTTTCGAAAGCTGTCATCGAAATAATCCAGGTAGAGCATCAGGTCGCTGGCCGTAGCGCCCTGGCCGGCCTTTAGCCGGCATTCCCCGTCATAGGCCTTCCGGGTTTCCCGGAGCTGCTCCATTCGTTCTTCCTGGCCGGCCAGGGCCTTGAGGTATCCGGCCAACCGAAGCTGGGATAGTTCTTCCAGATTTTTTCGCCAAAGGTACAGGGCCTGCAGTCGAAAGGTAAAGGCCATGGATCAACGACTCGCCAGCGATTTCAGTTGCATCAAGGTTGAGGCAAAATCCACTTTTTCCTCGACCTCCTGTCGAAGAAAGGCATTGATCTCCGGCATCTTTTTGATGGCCTGGTCAATCTGAGGATTGCTCCCGGCCACATAGGCTCCGAGGTTGATCAGGTCTTCCGCTTTTTTGTAAACGGCCATAGTGGCAATCAGTTGATTGCGGGCCGTCAACTGGTCCCGATCCACCACATCGGGCATAACCCGGCTGATGCTGCCCAGGATATCAATGGCCGGGTAATGATTTTGGTTGGCTAAATCCCGGGAAAGCACGATATGTCCATCGGCCACGGAGCGAACCGCATCGGCGATAGGGTCATTAATATCGTCGGCCTCCGTCAGAACCGTATAGATCCCGGTGATGCTCCCTAGACCGGGAGTCGTTCCGACCCGCTCCAGCAGACTCGGCAATTGGGCGTAGACGCTGGGGGTGTAGCCCTTGGTGGTCGGCGGCTCCCCCACGGCCAGGCCCACTTCCCGGGAAGCCATAGCAAAGCGGGTGATGGAATCCATCATGAACAGCACGTTTTTTTTCCGGTTCCGAAAAAATTCGGCAATCACCGTTGCCAGATACGCTCCCCGGATGCGGATCAAGGGCGGCTGGTCGGAGGTGGCCACCACGACCACCGATCGCTTTAACCCCTCCGCCCCCAGATCTTTCTCGATAAATTCCCGGACTTCCCTTCCCCGTTCTCCGATCAGGGCGATCACGGAAACCTCAGCCGAGGTATGGCGGGCCATCATTCCGAGCAGGGTGCTCTTCCCCACCCCGGACCCGGCCATGATGGCCAGGCGTTGTCCCCGGCCCAAAGTCAGCAGCCCATTGACGGCCTTGAGTCCCACATCGATGGGCTCCGAAATTCTTTTTCTCAATACCGGATTAACGGCTTTGACCTGGAAAGGGAGCGTTTCTTCCAAAAGGAGCGGTCCCTTCTGGTCCAGCGGTTCCCCCAAGCCGTCGATAACCCGCCCGAGCAGCCTTTCCCCCACCTGGGCCAGGGCCGGAAAACCGGCCGGCTTAATCCGGCATCCGGGTTCAATCCCCTGACTTGCCCCGAAGGGCATGAGAAGAATTTTTTGATCCCGAAACCCGACGACTTCAGCCGGGATCTTTCGGCTCTTATCGTTCATTTCGATGTGACAGATATCGCCCACCGCCGCCCGTGGTCCCTGGCCTTCAATTACCAATCCAATCACCTGAGTGGTGCGTCCATAATTGGAAATGGTTTCCGTTTCTTCTGCCAGGGTTTGAAAGGCCGTCCAGGAAGTTGGGGTTAAGCGCATTTTTTTTCCTGAGGCAATCGGTATTGGATCTGTTCCACGATCCGATCAAACTGGCCTTCAAGGGTGGCGTCGATGACCCCCAATTCCGTCTCCAGGAGTCCGCCCCCGGGGGTGATGGCCTCGTCTTCCAGAATTTTTACCCGTTCCCGGTCATTCAACACCCAGGGAAGCTGATCCGGATGGGCCAGTAGATATTTATAATCCACCGGGTTGACGTGGAGAATGATCCGGCGGTTTTCCTCGGTCTTCTTGAGGGCCGCCGACAAGGTGTCTTTGATGACCCCGGCCGTCAATCGCGATTCCCGCTGGAGGATCTTTTTGATCACGCAAAAGGCAAATTCGACCATGTCCTGTTCGAACTGCTGGAAAAGGGCTCCTTTCTGGTTTTCAATTTGAGCCAGGAGGGTGTTGATCTGTCTGATGACCACTTCCAGGCGCTTTTGCCCGTTCTCCAGGCCGTCTTTTTCCCCCTGAGCAAAGCCCTTCTCGTAAGCCTCGTGTTCGATCAGCGCGGCCTTATTTTTCAGTTCCTGATAAACCTGCTCCTGCATCTCCTCCATATACCGGGTCACCTGGGGGTGGAACTGAAATTGACTATTGGTCGACTGGGGCTGGACGGCGCCCGGGCGAAAATCCGGAGATTGGTCGTTCCGGATAAAGGGGTTAATGGAAAACCTTTTTGGGGAGGTCCCGGCCGGCATCTGTTCCACTCCTTAAACGAAAGCTTCTTCGCTGCCTTTACCGGCCAGAACGATTTTGCCTTCGGCTTCCAGTTTTTTAGCGATCTTGATGATCGACTGCTGAGCCACTTCCACATCTTTGAGCCGCACCGGCCCCATCACCTCAAGATCCTCCTTCATCATTTGCGCCGCCCGTTCGGACATGTTCTTGAAGATCTTCTCCCTCATTTCATCCGACGCTGTTTTCATGGCCAGGATCAATTCTTCATTGTTGACTTCCTTCAGGATGGCCATAATGCCCCGATCGTCCACATTGATCAGGTCTTCAAAGATAAACATCAACTGGCGGATTTCATCGGCCAGGCCTTGTCGGAATTCTTCGATCCCCTTTAATATATTGCCCTCCAGGGAGCTGTCCATCTGGTTCAACATTTCAGCCACCGAGCGCACGCCCCCGATCTGCTGCCCCTCAAAGCTTTTGACCGCCGCCACTTCTTCCATTAAGGCCTGATCGATTTCCTCCACGATTTCCGGGGACACATTTTCCAATTCGGCTACCCGATAGGCCACTTCGGTCTGAAGGTTGATAGGCAGTTCGGTTAAAATGGCGGCCGCCTGCCCCGACTCCAGATGAGAAAGAATGATGGCAATGGTCTGGGGATGTTCATTGCGAATAAAATTGGCCAGGGTTTTGGGATCATATTTCTTGATTTTTTGAAATAATTTCCACTTGCCCTGCTCCTCGATCTCTTCGATGAGCTCCTGGCCTTTTTCCCCCGGAATGGCCCGGGTCACCACGTTTTTGATGAACTGGTTGCTTCCCTGGGAACTCAGGAGAAGAGGCTGGTCCACGGTATAGAGGCTGCTGAATTCAGAGAAAATGGTTTCTAAGGTTTTAGGACCGATGTAGTTGACCTGGGCAATATGGCTGCCCAATTTTTTGATCTCCTCCCCGTCCATCTGCTTGATAATATTGGCGGTCAATTCCTCGCCCAGGCTGAGCAGGAACATGGCGGCTTTCTGGGGACCGGTTAATTTATCATTGGCCATGACCTGTGCTTACCCTTTCTCGTGCAGCCAGGATTTGACGATTTCGGCCGCCTTGGTGGGGTCTTCCTCCACGGACTGGAAAATCTGTTTCCGGTCCATTCCTCTTGGAAGGCCCACTTCCTCGTTCTGGGCCAGCAGCGGGACCTCTCCGCCTTCGGTCCCCGGGGGCAGCGCCGGCCGCGGCCGAAGCTGTTCCAATAAAACCTGTTCTTCCGCCCGGAAACCGCTGAAGAGATTTTTTTTCATCATCGGTTTGATCACCAAGAAGAAGAACAGCAGGGCCAAAACCAGGCTGATCAAGGGCTTATACAGCATTTGAAAATAGTCCTTCCAGGCCGACTCGGTCTCGGCCCGAGGTCCATCCTCCAGGGCCGACCAGGCGAAGGGCATGGAAGTGACCTCAACCTGGTCCCCACGGTTTTCGTCAAAGCCGATGGCCTTTTTCACCATGTTCTCAAAGTTTTTCATCTCTTCCGGCGGCCGGGGGACGAACTGCCGGACCTTGGCCCCTTTGGGGCCCACACTTTCCTTGTAGGTCCCGTCAATAATCACCGCGGTCGAAATTTTCTTGATTATTCCGGCCGGGCCGCGGATCTGTTTATTGATCTTGGAGATTTCATAATTTTTGGTTTCGTTTTGCCTTTCCGAAATACTCTGGCTCCCGCTGGCCGGGGTCCCGGAAAGGGTTTTCCCGGCGGTCGCCGTGTTGGATCGGGGAGGACTTTTGGAATCGGCGGGCAATTTAAGTGAAACAAAACCCTCTTTGTCTTCACCGGTTCTGCCGCCGGTGGTGCTGGACGATTTCTCCAACGTTTTCTGTTCACTGCGGATGACCGTCGACGGATCGAACCGCTCCTCGGTGATGTTGACTTGCTGGAAATCCATGTCTGCCGAAACCCTGGCAATGGCTTTGTCGGAACCGACCACCCCTTCCAGCATTCCCTGAATTTTCTTTTTCAGGCCCTCCTCAATGTTGCGCTGATAATCCAACTGGCTGGTGGTCAACTGACCCGCGGGAGAGGCGTCGTTTTTCTTGGACAGCATTTTACCGGTTTGATCCACCACCGTTACATTGTTGGGTTCCAGGCCTTCCACGGCGCTGGCCACCAAATGGAGAATGCCCTCCACCTGAGGGGGCCCCAAGGTCATCCCCGAACGGGTTTTCACCAGGACCGAAGCCGTCGGTTTTCTCTGTTCTTCCACGAAGAGGGAATCCTTGGGAGTGACGATATGGACCCGGGCCTGGTCAATTTCTTTAAATTGCTTGATCGTCCGGGCCAATTCCCCGGACAAGGCCCGTTGATAATTTAATTTCTGGACAAAGTCGGTGGTTCCCAAATTGGTTCGATCAAATACTTCAAATCCAACGCCCCCGCCTTTGGGCAGCCCCTCCGAAGCCAGCCCCAGGCGGGTATCGTACACCTGCTCCCGGGGGACCAGAACCGCCGTCCCGCTCTGGGTCACTTGATAGGGGACTTTCTTCTCCTTGAGTTTGTTGGCAATTTCGCCGGCATCTTCCGGGGAGAGGTTACTAAACAGGACCTGATACTCCGGGCGGGTATTCCAAAAGATGAGGGATCCGAACCCAATCCCGGCCACCAGGAGGATGGCGATCAACGAAAACAGACGCCCCTTGGATATGGAGCTGACTAACTGCGTGGATTGTTCGACCAATTTGGAGGCCATCAGCCTTTGCCCTCAGCGCCCTATAGTTGCAGGCGCATGATTTCTTCGTAAGCGGTCATAATCTTGTTGCGGACCTGCACCATCAAGCGCAGGGAGATCCCCGCCTTCTCCATGGCGATCATCACTTCATGGACGTCTTTCGGCTCTCCGGCGGCCATGGTTTCTATGGCCTGATTGGCCTCTTTTTGCAGACCGTCTATTTCGCGCACCGTTTGGGTAAGGGATTCCTTAAACCCGGCGGCCCCTTCCCGGCGGCCGACTTGCTCCAGAGGTGCCAGGCGGTACCCCGTTGGATCCAGACCATTGATAGCGTTCATAAATCGGTTTCCTCCTCTTCAAGTTAGCGGCCGATTTCCAGGGCCTTAAGAATCATATTTTTAGCGGAATTGAAGGCCGTAACGCTGGCCTCGTAATTACGGGCGGCGCTCATCAACTGCACCATCTCCTCCAGGATATTGACATTCGGCAAAGTGACATAACCCCGTTCATCCGCATCCGGATGCTGAGGATCATGCTGGGCCACCAAGTCGCTCAGGTCGGCCACAATTTCCTTGACCTCCACCCCTTCCAGACCCCTTTCCATTCGACCGGAAAAAATTCGGGAAAAATCGGAGGGCACCTCCACCGGTCCCAGGATGGCGATTTTTCTCCGGTAGGGTCCGCCCTCTTCCGTCCGGGTGGTCTGCGCGTTGGCCACGTTGGTGGAAATAATATTCATTACCGTACGCTGGGTATTGAGGCTCGTGCCGCTTATTTTCAGGGCTTTATAAAGGTCCATTCGCTTTACCGCCCCCCATCGGAAATGACGTATTTAATGGTTTCCAATTTCTTGGTCAGGGCCTGAACGGCCGATTGGTATTGGAGGTTGTTTTCCGCCAGCTTGGTCATTTCCTGATCGATATTGACTCCCGAGGAACCGGTTTCCACCGCACCGAACAGACCGGTCTCCTTTCCCAGGGCCGACCCCGGCTCGGGAAAATGCTGGGGATGTGTTTTTAGCACGGGGACAGAGGAAGAGACTCCCAGTTTTTGACGCATGATCTGCTGAAAGGGAAGGTCCTTGGCCGAATAATCGGGGGTCTCGACGTTGGCGATATTACCGGTCAGTATCCCCTGCCGCGCGCCCCGAAGATTTAATGATTGCTCTAGAAAATGGAATGTTCGGTCAAACAGTCTGCCGGATAATAAATGGTTCATAGGCACCTCAACCTTCTTATCCTCAACTTTTTCTCAATTCAACCTTATTTTCTGCAAATCTCATACCATGGTGGGGGGGTGAATCGGGACCAATCCCTCATCCGCCCAGGACCCCGCTTCCTGCTTATATTCCTGAAGCTTATTTCGGAGGGTCCGTACGCTGATGCCCAAAATGTTTGCCGCCTGGGTCCGGTTTCCCTCCGTCTTATCCAAGGCCTTGAAGATCAGGTCTTTTTCCACCTCCCGGAGGGAGAAAGTCGACGAGTCATTAATCCGCACCTCGGTTGCCGTGGGATCGGAGGCCTCCAGGCAAAAATCTTTCATTTCAATCGTCGGACCGGAGGCGATCAGCACCGTACGCTCCAAAAGGTTTTCCAATTCGCGGATATTTCCGCGCCACTCCCGCTGTTTGATCCAATTCAGGGCCTGGTCCGCCACCCGGGCCACTTCCCGATTATAGAGCTTGGAAAATTTCCGCACAAAATAATCTACCAGCAGTTCCAGATCCTCCGGACGTTCCCGCAAAGGCGGGATGCGCAAAGGGATGACATTCAATCGGTAATAAAGGTCGGCGCGAAAATCGCCTTTTTCAACGCTCTGCTCTAAATTTCGATTTGTCGTGGCGATTACCCGAATATCCAGAGGAACCGGATGTCGCCCGCCGATCCGATCCAACTCGTTTTCCTGCAGCACCCGGAGCAGCTTGGCCTGTAATTGGGTATTCATTTCACTGATTTCATCTAATAAAAGGGTCCCTCGCTGGGCCAACTCAAATTTCCCCAATTTTTTTTGGATGGCCCCGGTAAAGGCCCCCTTTTCATGGCCGAACAATTCGCTTTCCAAAAGCCCGTCCGGAAGAGAGGCGCAATTGACGGCCACAAAGGCCTCCTTATTTCGGGGACTGCGCTCGTGGAGATAGCGAGCAAAAAGTTCTTTTCCCGTGCCGCTTTCACCCTGAACCAGCACGGTGGCTTTACTGGCGGCCACCTTGCGGCATAATTCCAAGAGATCCAGCATCTTCCGGTTCTGGGTGACGATCGGGCGGGACACCAGGCCTTTCCCGAAGGGGCTCTCGAGTTCGCCAAACGACCCTGTCCGCTTAGGATCGACCCGCCCGATTCGTTCTTCCAGCCAGACGCCGGATAGGGGCTTGACGACGTAATCCAAGGCCCCCTGCTTGATGGCCTCGATGGCCTGAGGGATGCTTCCCTCGGCGGTCATGACAATGACCGGGGTATCCGGAAAACGTTGTTTGACCTGACCCAAAAGCTGTAAGCCGCTTGAATCCTCCAGTTCCACTTCGGTAATCACCAGATCGAAAGGTCTTTGGTCCAACCAGCGGAGGGCTTCTTCTCCCCGATTGACCCATTGTATCCAAAACCCATTCTTGGGGTTGTTTTCTACAAAAACCTTCCGGGCCCCCGGGTCGTTTTCCGCAATCAACAATGCCTTTTCGCCCATGAGTCAGTTTAGCCTTAGGTCGCTGATCTTTTTTTCCAGGGATTGCTGGCTCGCCCTCGATTCATAGACCTTCTTCCAAAAAGGGTCTATTTCGCCGGCCGGATTCGCCGGGGTTGATCCCTGGCCTTTCGGTTCCAGAAGCAAGCGGCATTGGCTTATTTTTTGAGCTAAAAAGGGGGAAGCCGGTTGACGCTTTACTTGCTGGGCCTGTTGGAAAGCCTCCCAGGCTTCGGACAACTTTTTTTCTCTGAAATAAAGGTCGCCGATCCGCTCATAAGCCAGGGCGGTCTTGGCCGGATCCTGGCTCCGGGCAATAAATTGCCTTAGGGCCTCATAGGCCTTGGGGTTTAAGGCCGGGATCTCATAATAAAGGGACCCTAGAAGATACCAGCGCTCCGGATAAGCTTCCGGGGAGGGATAGCGGGCGATGGACTCCTCCAGGATCTTCAGGCCCTCGGCATAATTACGTTGCCCGTACCAACCCTGGCCCAAAAGCAGGTAAGCCCGTTGTTTCGTATTTTCCGGAGCGGAGGGGTGATCGATCAGTTTTCTCAGAAAAGGAGCGGCGGAGGCCTGGTCGCCCTTTTCAATAAGGACTTCCGCCCAATCCACCAGCATTTCCTGGGGTTCCTGGTTGCCCCGCTGCCAGGCCGCCTGGAAATATCGGCCGGCCTGATCAGGCAGTCCCAGGGCCTTAAAACTCTTTCCCAAAAGGACAAATAACCGGGGGTCCGGACAATCCTGCAATGCTTCCCGATGCGGATGGTACAAGCGGATCACTTCCATATAGCTGGCTCGAGTGAACAGCCCTTCCAACTCAGGAATCAAGGCCCTTTGGAGCTGGGAAGAGAAGATTTCCTTCCCCTCATTTTTTTCCTGAGAAAAGGATTTCAGGTCAGTGATGATCTGGAGGGCCAGGGTCCTTTGTTTTGATTCAATATAAAAATCGATAAGTTGGGATATTGCAGGGCGGGCGGCGGGTCCGTTAGCCCGGGAGAAGGCCTGGAGGATTTGCCGGCGGGCCTTTTCGCCTTGAAGGGCGTTTCCCTCCAAAAGATAACTGTGATAAATCTCTTCCACAACCCGCAAATTCAGTTTCTCAATAGGGACTTCATTCAGATAACGGGAAAATGCCTCCCTTCCCTGGGCATATTTCTTCTGCTCCAGCAGGGCCCGCCCGGTTTCCAGCAGCGGTTCCGGAGGGTTACCCTGGGGGGTGGAATCCGGAGTCACTAAAGGGCCCGGCTTTTTTTCCTTGGATACCGGGGGAGAGTTCTTTTTGACCGTCTTTGTGGTCTCCCGTTCCTCTACCACCCGGTCCCGGGCCGGAGGAACGGATTTTTTTGAGATTTGGGCCGGTGTCGGGGCCTCGGTTTTTTTCGGATTATCTTCCAGATTGATCCAAAGTTCGAAAGGATCGCCCTCCGAGGTGGAAACTGAAAAAGGGGCTTTTTGCTTCAAATCCAGGACCAGGCGTACCGTCTTTTCGTTGAATTGGGAACAGCGAAGGCGTTGAATAGGTCCGGTTTTCAATTCCGGGATAGGACTAAGTTTTAAAAGGCAAGGGGTCAAATTTATAACAACCCGGTCCGGATTGGCCAGGCTGAATACGGTAGGCTTAACAGGGTGCCTGACTTTCAGGACCACCCGGGTCTTTCCCTCCGCGGACTCCGACTTGATTTGGAAGAATTCTCCCAGGGGCGCCTCCTGGTCCTGTGCCCGCAAAAGCGTCCCCGGGAACGCCCCCGCCAATCCCACCAAGATCAACCCGATGCGCAATAAAAAGCTTGGCCTGGCTCGAAACAAAATCTGCAGAATCCTTTCCCGGGACCCTAAGGCCAATCCTAATAGTCGGATCCCATGAGGGGTTTGAGCAAGGAGTATGCCAATAGCCCCGAAACCAGGTTGGTGATTGAAATCAAATTGTTAGAAAGAAAGGACTTAAAGGGATGGTCGAAAAGAGTAAAAATATCGACGGTGCTCGTTCATGATGTCAATTTTTTGACTTACTTGCCCAGAAAAAATATTTTTGGCTGGCTTTATGCCGGGGGGGCTTGGAGGTTTTGGCGTTTGATTTTTTCGATTAAGGTCGTTCGGTTGAGGTTCAACAATTGGGCCGCCTTATTTTTGACCCACCCGGTCTTGATCAAGGCCTGGAGAATTAATTTTCGTTCGAATTCATTTACGGCGGTGTCCAGGAAGATCCCCTCTTCCGGGATGTCAAGGGGCAAAGCCTGGTCCAGGGGCGGGATCTTTTGAATCCTTTCCGGTAGATCCGAAAGGGTAATCACCTCGTTATTGGTCAGGATCGCGATCCGTTCGATCATATTTTCCAACTCGCGGATATTTCCGGGCCATTCGTAATCCTTGAGCTTTTTTAAGGCCTCCTCTTCGATACCCTGGATATTTCGCTTCTTGCTTTTGTTGAACTGGTCAATAAAATGGTGGACCAAAAGCGGGATATCGGATTTATGCTCCCGCAGCGGTGGGATCTCAATAGGAATCACGTTGAGACGATAATACAAGTCTTCTCGAAAATGGCCGTTCTCCACCGCCTTTTTTAAATTACGGTGCGTGGCCGTGATCACGCGGATATCGACCTGAATAGTTCGGGTGCCCCCAATGCGTTCAAAGGCCCGGTCCTGCAAAACCCTCAATAATTTGCTCTGCAGCACCGGATCCATGTCACCTATTTCGTCCAAAAAAATAGTGCCCCCGTGGGCCAATTCAAATCGACCGATCCGGGTCCGGATGGCATTGGTAAAAGCCCCCTTTTCATGACCGAAAAGTTCGCTCTCCAATAACTCCGAGGGAATAGCCGCGCAATTGACCGGCACTATGGGGCCCTTGGCCCGGCCGCTGTTATAATGAAGCGCCCGGGCCACCAGTTCCTTCCCGGTTCCACTTTCTCCCAGAATCATAATAGTGCTGTCGGTGTCGGCCACTTTTTCAATGGTTTGAAACACCTTTTGCATGGGCCCACTGTCACCGATGATATTATCGAATTTATATTTTTTCCTTAACTGGTTCCGAAGCAGAACATTTTCCCTTTTCAGGTTGCGGAATTCGATCGCCCGCTGAATCGCGATCAGAATTTCTTCCAGGTCAACCGGTTTGGTCAGGTAGTCGTAGGCCCCGGCCTTAACCGCCTCCACCGCGTTTTTGATGGACCCATGTCCGGTCAAAATGATACAGAGGGACTCCGGGCAGTGACTGATGACATAGTTTAAAACGTCCATTCCACCCAATCCCGGCATTATTAAGTCCGTCAAAACCAGGCCGTAGGAATCCTTTTCCAACTCGGCAATCCCGGTTGCGCCGTCTTGGGCGATAGTCACCTCGTACCCTTTTGCCCCTAAAAACTCGGATAGCAATTCGAGGATATAGGCCGTATCGTCAATGATCAGGATTTTTTCTGAATTCAATGGGACCCCTTGACAATAATATTGGACTTACTATTTGGGAGCTTATTTTTGCCTAACCCGGCCTTTTAGTCAATAAATTTATTTCGTTAGGGAATAGGAGGGATAATTGGACGGAGGGGAGGGAAAACAACCGGGCAAAAAAGAAAAAAAACCGCTTACCGCCTGATGATAATCGCACTATTTGGTATGTCCAGCGATTTTTCCTGCTTATGGATTTCCGCCTGCTGCCGGGCCTGCTTCTCTTCCGGAGGGGTAACGGAATAATAGATGACATCGTGTCCACCATCAGGGCGGGAGACCTCTTGAACTCCTACCGAAGAGGGCCTGTCCATACTCCGGTCGACCGGCCTGACTGGGGCCGGCTGTTCAACAGGGAGCCTGCCCCGGGAGAGAGCGGGTTGGTCGATCCCACCGGAAAGCGCTTCGGAGGCCAGGGCCGGCAGGCCGATCAGTGACAAATAAACGATGAATACTCTCCGGGTGGAAATCATAAAATCTCCATCTTTAATTTTCCCACGCCTCGAGTAACCAGATCCAGTTTCCGAGCCAATCCGTAAGAAAGATCCACATCTCTTCCGGAAATGAAAGGGCCGCGGTCGTTGATTTTGGCCACGACCCGCACGCCGTTTTGGGGATTGGTCAATCGAACCTCGGTTCCCAGCGGTAAGGTCTTATGGGCCAACGTGTCCTTATACATGTCAAATCGCTCTCCGCTGGCCGTGGGCTTTAGATGGTAATCCGCACCATACCAACTGGCGGTTACTTCCTGAGGACCGGGATTTTTGTCTTTCCGGATGATCAATTTTTGGCCGGGATAAATTCGGTCCGGATTCTTGATGCCGTTATCCCGGGCGATCTGATAAGGGTCCGCCTGGAATTTTTTGAGGCCCAGTTTCCATAAAGTGTCCCCGGGTTGGACCACATATTCTATGTTCGTCTGTCCTGACTCTTCCCCCGACAGCCCGGGCTGGGACAGCTTGGTCTCCAAAATTTGAGGAAAGGAGGAATTTCGGGGTGGTCTTAGGGGAATCCCTCTCGGGGCTGTTGCCGGGAGTTCTTCCATGGTCGCCAAAGTCGAGCCTATGGAAATTGTCATTTGCTTCCTCTAAGAAAACCTTAGATATAGTCTCCGCGATTAAATTTCGCGACCTCAGCAGCCGATACCACTCCGACTTCCTGAATAATTTTTTGCAAAGGATCCCCCGCGGAGAATTGTTGGGTCAATTTTTGCAATTGCTCCACTTTTACTGACAGGGATTCAACCAGAGGGTTAATCTGCTTGAGCGATTGAGCCGGATCGGCCAGGGCCTGCTGGTATTGTCCCAGCAAATCCAGGGTCTTTTCGGTCACTGAAACCCCTTGGGCTCGCAGTTGTTCCGGGGATTGGACTTCCATAACACCCTTAACCGGGCCAATTTCAAACCCTGGGGCCGGGGGTTGAATGGGTGGGGTGAGCATTATCCCCGGATTGGTTTTTGAAGCGCCGACGGATCGATTGGCCTCCAGGAGGATCCGTTGAAAATCCGATGTCTTTTTAGTCTCCTGGTTCTGCCCCAAAGAGGGCAGGGAAGGAGAAATCCCGATTCTTTTGATATCCATATGGCAATTGCTCCTCTGCTTTTTAGGTCATAAATGCAATTTAGATGCCGTTTGTCGTCCCGAGGAACCAAGGGGCGCCATTTTTTTAGAGAATCGGCTAAAATGTCATTTTTTTTAATAAAACGTCTTCCCCAATAAACAAAAAAGTCACTACCCCCCAACAAAACCTCTGAAATTGCGGTTTGCTGGAATTCCTTTCCGGCATCTCCTTAGGAAAAAATTGCCGATTCCTCTTCAATACGGGTCAAGTTTTTTCTTGGCAACCAAGTTCCGTTTATACTAATATTCGATATGGAGATTCAGAAACGACCCGCCCTTTGCCCCGCTTGCGGGACCAGGTATCGTGTTCCGGAAACCGCCCTTCATAAAATTGCCCCCTGTTTAAAATGCGGCCAAAAATTCAAAATAGTCTTCGAAGATGGGCCTCTTCCCGACCCCCCGCCCGCGGCGACGGAAAAAGAGGCCATCCCTGACCCTGCAAAAGCGGTCGAACCCCAGGAGACGAACGTCCCCGAACTCGAATCGTTTGGATTTAAAATAGTGGTTCTTGATGACCGCCTAAGCGTCCGATTATTCCCGCCGGAGTCCTTGCCGGAGTCCCTCACCCCGGAAGCTTTGAGAGAGTATCTTTCCGAAAAAGGGATCGTCCATGGATTAATCAAGGATGAAGGCTTCACCAGCTTGATGAATTCCCCGGGATCGAAGGAGGAGGGCTGGTTGATCGCCGAAGGAACTCCTCCCCAGCCGGGAGAAGACGCGAAAATTATCTATCATTTTGACACGGAAGCCCATAAGGTCGGGACCGTTCGAGAAGGCGGCATTATTGACTTCAAGGACAAAGGAGAAATCCAGCAAGTCAAGGAAGGAGAACTACTGGCCGAAAAAGTCCCTTTGGTAAAGGAGGTCCCAGGGAAAGATGTCTTTGGGCAAATAATTCCGGTGGACAAGGCACAGGATCTGTTGTTGCTGGCCGGGGAAAACACCAAGGCTTCAGAAGATGGACGAAAGATTACCGCCAAGACCGGGGGGCGGCCGGCCCTGGCCAAAGATGGCCGGATCTCAGTCTATCCGGAACTGAGAATCGAGGGGGACGTGGGATTGGAGACCGGCCACATCCAGTTTAGTGGCCATGTCAATGTGCGCGGGATCATCCAGGAGGGATTTCGGGTCAAGGGCGGGCGTCTGACGGCTTTGGAGATCAACAAGGCCGAGGTGGACATCGAGGGGGATATCGATATTCAGGGAGGCATCATTGGATCCAAGGTCAAGACCAAAGGAAATATTAAAGCCCGCTATATAGAAACATCCACTATTCGGGCCTGGGGGGATATCAGTGTCCGGGATGAGGTTTTGCATGGGGATATTGAGATCAACGGCCTCTTGTCGATGAGCTCCCCGGCTGGTAAAATCATCTCCTCCACCATTTCAGCCCGGAAAGGAATGGAAGCGGCGATTATCGGTTCAGACGCTTCTCGGCCCTGTACCTTAATAATCGGGGTCGACTCGCAGGCTAAGGAGTTGAGCGAACATCTTGGCCTGGAAATTGAGAACCGGAAAAAAGAACAAGAGGTCTGCAGAAAAGAAATTGAAAAGTTGAAACGGGATTCAAAAAGCTATGACGGCCAGATTGCCCACCTGGCCCAGATTCAGGATCGCGGGATCTTGGAACAGAAATCTCTCAAAACCCAGATTGAAGAATTGGGGAAAAAAAACGAGTTGACCCGTCTGTCCCAGGTGGAGTGGGAAAACAAGAACCTGGAATTAAAAATCAAGTCCGCGGAAGAATCGCTAAATCAATTGATGGAACAACAAGATCTGGTTACCGAGACTATCCTGGCCCACCAGCAGGCCATTAAAGGACAGGAACAGGCCATCCAGGAGATTAACGGCCAGATTGAAAAAATAAAGCAAGAGGCCAACGAGGAAAACATCAAGCCCTTCGCCAAAATCAAACAGGTTATTCATTCCGGAACAATGATTCGGGGGAAACAGGCCTCTCTGGTCATTAATTCGGACCTAAAACGCATCCAGTTTGCGGAAAGACAGGCGACCGTTACGGACGAATCCGGCCAGCCGTTAACGCTCTGGGAAATCGCCATGGCTGATCTGTAATTCCCCCTCCGTTTTTTAAACGGCACTACCGTCTTATCCCGCCCCGGGGTCTCCTTCCTTTTGCTTGCATTTGGCGGGCTCGTTTGTTAAATTACTCCCATTTAACTAAGGAATTGAAAAGAATGAAGATAGCCGTGGTGGACGGACAGGGCGGCGGGATCGGGAGCGCCGTGATCAAAAGGCTTCGCGAGGAATTCGGCGAATCCGTCCAGATCATCGCCTTGGGCACCAATTCCATTGCCACGGCCCAGATGATCAGGGCCCGGGCCAACAAAGGGGCTACCGGAGAGAACGCCATCATTCAAACGGCGTCAAAAATGGACATTATCGTGGGCCCCATCGGCATTGTCCTGGCTCAAGCCATGATGGGGGAAGTATCGCCGGCCATCGCCCAGGCCATAGCCGAATGCCCGGCCCTGAAACTGCTCATTCCCCTTTCCCAGGAAAATGTGGAAATCATGGGGTTTGTATCGGAACCGCTCCCTCATTTAGTGGACAAAATAATTCGTCGTTTAAAGGAGGTTCAGCAACATGTGTGAAGCATCGGCCTTCATCCTGCGGGACGGCCAGGAGGAACTGGTCTTGGAAAGCGTGGATATCCTCGAACAGGAAAACGGGAATATCCGCCTGGTAAATATTTTCGGCGAGCAAAAGGTACTGCCGGCGAAAATCAAAAAATTGTCTTTAGTGGATCACAAGATTATATTGGAATCGAAGTAACCCTAATGGAGGATTCTATGATCGAGGAAATTTTCAAAAAGCTTTTCTGGCTGGGACACGATGGTATCCTCTATCAGAACAAAAAAACCATCTATTTCGACCCCTACCAAATAGCTGCCGGCGGACCTCCGGCGGACCTGATCCTGATCACCCACGACCATTTCGACCACTGCTCCCCGGAGGACGTGGCCAAGATCCAGACCAAAGACACCCTGATCATCACCGAGCCGGACTCCGCCAAAAAACTCAGCGGCCGGGTGGAGACCCTGAAGCCGGGCGAGGTGAAACAATGGGAAGGGATGACCATCGAAGCCGTACCCGCCTATAATACGGACAAAGATTTTCACCCCCAAAAAAATAACTGGCTGGGTTTTATCGTCACCATCGAAGGGGTCCGAATCTATCACCCGGGCGACGCGGATTTCATTCCGGAAATGAAAACCCTGAAAGCGGATATCGCCTTCCTGCCGGTTTCCGGGACCTACGTAATGACCGCCAAACAGGCGGCCGAGGCCGCCCGGGCCATCAAGCCCCAAATCGCCGTCCCCATGCACTACGGGGCCATTGTCGGTTCGGATAAAGATGCGGAGGAGTTCAAGAAGTTGTTAAAAGGGGAAATCGAGGTAAGGGTTCTGTCAAAAATATAAAAGATCGGATGAAGGAAAAAGAGGAATCCGGTTGATACGAAAAGGGCCTCGAGTATTCGATGCCCTTTTTTTATTTCTTAATCCTATTGTCGGGGGAGGTAACCGCAACCCTCCTCATTTTTCTTGAAGTGGAAAGCAGGTATAAAAGGGGCTTAGTAATACTTGGAAGTCTTCTTTTTCCCCCGGCTGGCCAGCCAACCGAGGATAAGCCCGATAAAGAGCACGCCTGAACCGGACAAAAACCACCAGATCTGTTCATTGAGGCGCTGGTTTTTTTCCCGCTGTTGGCTGGAGGTGGCCTGCTGTTTCAATTCATTAATCTGTTTCTCGAGTTGATCGTTGCGGGCCTTCAGTTGATTCAATTCCGGTGTCACCCGGCTCTGCTTTTCCTGTTGCAGGTCCTGCAGCGCTTTTTTCCCCTCCTCGTTTTCCTTCAATATTTTTTCCCGTTCCTGTTTAGAGGTTTCCAGTTGTTTTGAAAAGGCCAGATTTTGATCTCTTACCCCTTTGAGTTCCTCCAGCATCTTGGGGTCCACGGCAGTCGCCGTTCTGACCTGGTCCACCAGAAAACGGGTAGACACCCAACCCACGGCCCCGTTGGGCAGTTTGACTTTCGTCCAATTCTGATCGCCTTCCAGGACCTCCACCCGGTCCCCGGTCTTGACCGAGGCCACAAACTTTTGTTCAATCCCGATGCCGGAGCGGACGCCGACTTCTATGCGGTCGGTAATGAACATGGTCTTAGCCCAGAGGGGTGAAGAGGATAGGACCATCAACCCTAACACGGCTGACCATAGGCGTTTCATCATGGGAGGCCCCCTTTTTCGGGATAGTACTTCAGCGGCGAATGGATTTTAATGAATTAAAAACGGCAAGTCAAATTTATAAAACAAAAAGCCCCCGAAGAGGGGGCTTTTTGTTTTATCCGGATTGATTAAGATTTAGTACATACCGCCCATGCCGCCCATACCACCCATACCGCCGCCCGGAGGCATCCCCGGCATGGCTTCCTTGGGAGCAGGCTTCTCGGCCACCATGGCCTCGGTGGTCAAAAGCAGCGAGGCTACGGAAGCCGCATTCTGCAAGGCAAAACGGGTGACTTTGGTCGGGTCGATGACCCCGGCCTTCATCAGGTCTTCATAAACGCCGGTCTCGGCGTTGAAGCCGGTGGCGCCTTTTTCGGACTTCAATTTCTCCACCACTACGGAACCCTCAAAGCCGGCGTTGTTGGCGATCTGACGGACCGGTTCCTCTAAAGCCCGGCGAATGATGTTGACCCCTAAGGCCTCTTCGCCTTCCGCCTTGACTTTGTCCAGTCCGGCGATACTGCGCAGCAAAGCCACGCCCCCTCCGGGAACGATGCCTTCCTCAACCGCCGCCCGGGTGGCGTTTAACGCGTCCTCAACACGGGCCTTCTTTTCCTTCATCTCGGTTTCAGTGGCGGCCCCCACATTGATGACGGCCACGCCGCCGATCAACTTGGCCAGACGCTCCTGCAGTTTCTCCCGGTCATAATCGGAGGTGGTCTCATCGATCTGGGCCCGAATCTGTTTCACCCGACCTTCGAGAGCCGACTTTTCCCCGCCGCCGTCGACGATGGTCGAATTGTCCTTATCGATACTGACCCGTTTGGCAGTGCCTAAATCCTTCAAGCTCACATTTTCCAGTTTGATCCCCAAGTCTTCGGAAATCATCTGGCCGCCGGTCAAAATGGCGATGTCTTCCAGCATGGCCTTCCGTCGATCCCCGAAGCCCGGGGCCTTGACGGCGGCGCAGGAGAAGGTGCCCCGCAGTTTATTCACCACCAGGGTGGCCAGGGCCTCGCCCTCGACTTCCTCGGCAATGATGAGCAGGGGACGGCCCATCTTGGCGATCTGCTCCAGCAGGGGCAGCAGGTCTTTCATATTGCTGATCTTTTTCTCGTTGATCAGGATGTAGGGATCGTTTAAAACGGCGGTCATTTTTTCCGGGTCGGTTACGAAATAGGGGGAGATATAGCCCCGATCGAACTGCATGCCTTCAACCACCTCCAGGGTGGTTTCCATGCTTTTGGCCTCTTCCACGGTAATAACGCCTTCTTTGCCGACTTTTTCCATGGCCTCGGCGATAATATTGCCGATGGTGGAGTCGTTGTTGGCCGAAATGGTCCCGACCTGGGCGATTTCTTTGTGGTCTTTGGTGGGCTTGCTGATCTTTTTCAGTTCTTCTATCACCTGATCCACGGCCTTTTCAATCCCCCGCTTGATGGCCATGGGATTGCTGCCGGCCGCCACTAACTTGGAACCCTCGCGATAGATGGACTGAGCCAAGAGGGTCGCGGTGGTGGTTCCGTCACCGGCCACATCGCTGGTCTTGGAGGCCACTTCCTTCACCATCTGGGCCCCCATATTTTCAAACTTATCCTCTAATTCGATCTCCTTGGCGACCGTAACGCCGTCCTTGGTAATCGTCGGGGAACCGAAAGATTTGTCCAAAATCACGTTGCGACCCTTGGGGCCCAAGGTTACCTTAACCGCATCGGCCAGGGTATCGATACCCTTGGCCATGGCCTCGCGGGCCTTGACACTATAGCGAATCTCTTTAGCTGACATATTATCTCTCCTTATTCCACTACGCCTAAGATATCATCTTCGCGCATCATTAAATACTCTTCCCCGTCGATCTTGATCTCGGTCCCGGAATATTTTCCAAATAGAACCTTATCCCCTGCCTTAACGTCCATGGCAACCTTGGTCCCACTGTCCAGGACTTTTCCGGGGCCCACGGCGATCACTTTACCCTCTTGGGGTTTCTCTTTGGCGGTATCCGGAATAATGATTCCACCTTTGGTCACCTCTTCCTCAGCAATCCGCTGAACGATGACCCGATCATGCAATGGCCTGATCTTCATACTTTTACACTCCTTCCTAAATGGTTTGATTTTTACGACAGAATGGATTATTAGCACTCATCGTGTGATAGTGCTAATATAAAGCCTAAATGTTAAAATTTCAAGCCCAAAAATAAATAAAATTTTTTTGGTTTATTAATTTCAGTTTTTCCAATATATTAGCCCAAATAGCCATTCACCAAAGAATAGGGGCAGCGATCATGATCCCTCGGGAACGGTTGGAAGAAATCGAAGAAATGACTTTGGCCCCCTATGCCTCAAAGAGCGCCCGGAGCCTGGGCCGAACCCTGCACGGGGACGAGCCGGATGAATTTCGGACTAATTTCCAGCGGGACCGGGACCGGATTCTATACAGCAAGGCCTTTAAGGACCTCCAATACAAGACCCAGGTCTTTCTGATCAGCGAGGGGGATTTCTACCGCACCCGCTTGACCCACACCCTGGAGGTGGCCCAGCATGCCCGGACACTGGCCCGCGCGCTAAAGCTCAACGAAGATTTGTGCGAGGCCATAGCCTACGCCCATGACATGGGCCACACCCCCTTCGGCCACACCGGTGAAGAGACGCTGAACGAGATCATGAAGCAGGAGGGGGGCTTTGAGCATAACCTCCAGAGCCTGCGGATCGTGGATCTTCTGGAAAAACGCTATCCGGCTTACGAGGGGCTGAACCTTTGCTATGAAACCCGGGAAGGGATCGCCCGCCACGCCACCACCTATGACCACCCCAGCATCCCGCCGGAATTCCAGCGTTTGGCTCAGCCGAGCCTGGAGGCCCAGGTGGTCAACATCGCCGACCCCTTGGCCTACTGCGCTCACGATTTGGAGGACGCCCTGAACGCCGGCTTCCTGTCCGTCAAAACCATTAATAACTTGGATAACCCCCTGGTACAGCGGGTGTTTCAGAAATGCCGGACCAAATACGACGGTTTCGAAGAGGGGGGGACCATCATTCAGGCCCGCCTATTGGTGCGTACCCTCATCGAGGAAACCAATATCATGGTTATTACCCAGACCCTCGCCCGGATCGATCAATACGGGATCGACTCCCGGGAACAGGTCTGGAAAACAGCGGGGCCCATGGTCACGGCGCCGGAAAAAGACTGGGAGGATTTCAAGGCCTTAAAGCGGTTTCTCTTTGAGCACGTCTATAAAAGCCCCCAAGTCTGCATTATGAACGAAAAAGGGAGGCTGATCCTGACCCGTATTTTTCGCCATCTGGAAAAACGCCCGGAGATGCTGCCGAAGGCCTTATTCGCCCGGATCGCGAAGGCGGGAGCCGGCCCAGCCCTCGGCGGGTGATTGTCGATTACATTTCCGGCATGACCGACCGCTACGCCATGGACCTCTATCAAATGATGTTTGAGCCCTACGAAAAGGTGATGTTCGGGTTCAGGGACTTATAGGTCATCAGTATTTTCGGGCGGACCTATCGGGCAGCGCCGGAATAAATGGTCAGCAGGTGGCCGACCTCCAGCCCAGCTTTGGGGGATAAATTGTTCCAGCGGCGAATATCCTCCGGATCCACGCTGAATTTCTTGGCTACGGAAGGCAAGGTGTCCCCGGGGCGTATTTTATAGACAAAGGTCTTACGGACAGGCTTCTTCTCCTGGGCTTTTTCTATCTTTTTGGCTGGAGCGGGCTCTATCTTTTTAGCTGGGGCCGATTCCATTTTTTTGGATAAGTTGGCCAATTGGCCCTGTAAACCGGCCAGCTTTTCGGCCGTGGTCTTTTGCTCGGCCTTCAAATCTCCCAATTCTTTTATCAGGCCGCCTAAATCCGTGTTTAATTTCTGCACCTCCCCTCTTAAAGCCACTATTTCCGGAGGTACGGAAGGCTTGGCCGAGGGCAGGGGCTTCATTCCCCAGATAAGCCAAAAGGCGTAGCCCAGGGCCGCCAGAGCGGCCACCAGGATCGGACCAAGCACCCAGCGGGTAATCGGCTTCTTTTCCTGGACCCGGTCTGACCGCCCAATCCGGGCCGCGCTGTTCTTCGAATTCCTCCAGGTCGGGGTCTACTTCCACCCGGGGTTCCACCCGATCCTCCGGGGGCACTTTTTTTTCCATCCCCTGCTCCTTAAAAAAGACGCTTACACTTCAAAATCGACCCGGATTTTGAAAATTTTTTCGGCCGGTAAACTGATCAAATCATTAATTCCCGTACCTGCTTTAATTTCCTCCAAGGCCTGATCAATGGTCTTCGTGGACTCGCCAATAAAAGTGAACCAGATGTTGTATTCCCCATCCCGCTCGTAGTTGTGGGTTACGCCCGGGTAGCGATTGACCGTTTCAATAAAGTCGGCCAGCTTCTCTTCCGGTACTTTGGCCGCGCAGAGGGTGCTGGTAAATCCCAGACGGCGGGAATTGAAATTAGCACCGATTCGGCGGATGATCCCTTCATTCTTTAATCGGGATACCCTCAGGATGACTTCTTTTTCGGAAAGGCGAAGCTTCTTCCCCACTTCCCGAAAAGGCCGGGACCTTAGGGGGAAGTGGGATTGGATCTCGTTTAAGATCTCCCGATCGATCCGATCCATCTTATACTTGGACGCCATCTCAGCGGAAGGATTCATGAGTGGATCTCGGCGCCCACCCGGCGTTTGGGTTGGTAGCGGCACAGGGGCTCCTCGGCCAAATAATTTCCAGTAGCCGCAAAGGCGCGGGCCCGGCATCCCCCACAAACCCGAAAATATTCACACTGCCCGCATTTGCCCTGGTACTGCGATTTATCCCGAAGGGCTGAAAAGACCGGCGAGTTTTCCCAGATGGTTTTAAAGGTTTCTTTGCGGACATTGCCGGCTTCGATTTCCAGATAACCGCAAGGTTGAACCTGCCCCCTGTGGGAGATAAAACAAAAACCGGTCCCGCCCAGGCAGCCCCGGGTCATGGCATCGAGGCCATGGGTTTTAGGTGTAATTTCCTTCCCTTCCTGATGGGCCAGCTCCCGAAGGATCCGGTAATAATGGGGGGCGCAGGTGGCTTTGATGGGCAGGGGAAATTCATCCTTTCGCTTGATCAGCCCCGTCAAGGTTTGCTCATAATCCTCCGCTGAAATGGTCTCCTCCGTCAAAGATCGACCCCGCCCGGTGGGAACCAGCATAAAAATGTGATGGGCCACGGCCCCCAATTGTTTTACCAGCTCCTGAATTTGGGGGATTTCCTTCAAATTGAGCCGGGTGATGGTGGTATTGATTTGAAATTCCAGGCCCACGGTTTTGGCGGCCTCAACTCCCTTAAGGACCCCGGCATAGGCCCCCGGCATCTGGCGGAAGTGATCGTGGCCTTCGGCCGTGGCGCCGTCCAGGCTGATGCTGATTCGTTGGATGCCGGCGGTCTTTAATTTTAAAGCCGTGGCCGGATCCAGCAGGGTGCCGTTTACGGCCATGACCATGCGCAATCCCAGTTCGTGACCGTAACGGGCCAGTTCAAATATGTCCGGGCGCAGCAGGGGCTCACCGCCGGTCAGGATGATCACCGGCTGACCCAATTCCCGGATCTGGCCTAAAAGTTTCAGTCCCTCGTCCGTGGTCAATTCGTCGTCATAGGGCCCCAGGACCGCCGAGGCCCGGCAATGGAGGCAGGACAGGTTGCACTGCCGGGTCACCTCCCAGGCCACCAACCGTACCGGAGGGATCGACGACGATCCCTGCGCTGTGCTTTCCGCGTTCGGGTGCATTACCGGTTCTGCAGCAAGGCCGCCGCCTGCTTGGCAAAATAAGTCAAGATCAGGTCGGCCCCGGCCCGGCGAATACCGATGAGCATTTCCAGCATCACTTTTTCTTCATCCAGCCAGCCCTGCGCGGCAGCGGCCTTGACCATGGCGTACTCGCCGCTCACGTTATAGGCGGCCACCGGCAGGTCAAATTCCTCCCGGATCTTGGCAATCACATCCAGGTAGGCCAGGGCCGGTTTGACCATCAGGATATCCGCCCCTTCCTCCATATCCAGGCTGGCCTCCCGAATCGCCTCCCGCACATTGGGGGGATCCATCTGATAGGATTTTCGGTCGCCGAACTGGGGGGCCGATTCGGCGGCCTCCCGGAAGGGTCCGTAAAAGGCCGAGGCGTATTTGGCGGAATAGGCCATGATGGGGATGTGCTCATAACCGTTCTCGTCCAAAGCCTGACGAATTTCGGCTACCCGGCCGTCCATCATATCGCTGGGGGCGACCATATCCGCCCCGGCCTTGACCTGGGAAAGGGCCGTCCGGGCCAGGAGTTCCAAGGTGGCGTCATTATCCACTTCTCCCTGGCGGATAAGTCCGCAATGGCCATGGCTCATGTACTCGCAGAGGCAGACGTCGCCGATAACCAGCAGGTCCGGCACCTTATCTTTAAGGGTTTTAACCGCCCGTTGGATGATCCCTTCGGCGGCGTAGGCCCCGGAAGCCCGATCGTCTTTTTTATCGGGGATCCCGAACAGGATTATGGCCGGTATTCGGGCCGCCAGGACTTCCTGGGCCTCTTTGATCAACTCATCAACGGAGAGTTGAAATACTCCGGGCATGGAGACTATCGGACGCCGCACCCCTTTGCCCGGGACAACGAACAGTGGATAAATCAGGTTGTCCACCGACAAGGTGGTTTCTCGAATCATGCGGCGAAAGGATTCGTTTTTTCGCAAACGCCGGGGGCGATAATCGGGGAAAAGCATAATTCCTCCTGAAAAAACGATTTACCAGAGGGTTACCTTGAGCCCATCCCGGGGAACGATGACCGGGACATCAAGCCCTTCGTTTCTGAATAGCCGGCCGGACACCTCCTGCCATTCCGCCTGGCAACCCGGAAGGGGATAGGGCAGGTCGGTCAGCGGGTCTCGCTTCGGTTTTCTGGCGGCCACTTTCTTCAGGGCATCATTGGCCGGGTCGCCGTCGATCGGGTAGGCCTCCGAAAGATGAACCAAATAAACCGCCCTTCGGGGTTTCCATAATTTGACAAATTCGATCCCCCGCTCCAGGCTCATCTGATGAGGTCGGTTGATTACCGGCTCGTTAAGCCAATGGCATTGCAGGATTAAAATATCCGGGTCCTTTACCCGTGGTTCCTCTTTCGGCAAGTCAAAAAAGTCCGAAGTGTACACCACTTTATGATGGTTTCCGGATTCGGTTTCTTCCACGATATAACCGACTGACCCGGGGGCTGATTCCCCATGAAAGGTTTTAAAGGGGTAGACGTCCGTGGCCAGGCCCGCCAACCGTTCTCCCGGGTTGGCGATCCTCGGTTCCAGAAACGAGTCCAGCAAATACCCGAAGGTTTTTTTGATGGAAGTCCAGGAGGCCTTGGTGGCATAAGTCGGGATGGGCCGCCATTTCTCCCTGGGAAGACGGCGACGGAAAGGCAGGAGGTCATCCAGTCCGAAGTAATGATCGGCATGTTCATGGCTGATGAGGATGGCATCCAATCGGTCTATGGGCCGGTCAGCCAACTGCCGGCGTATATCCGGCCCGCAATCCAGGAGAAGGGTTTCCCGGCCCGAAAGCAAAAAGGCGCTGCGGGTCCGTTCTTCGTGAAGGGACCGCATCTTCTGACAAATCCGGCAGGGGCAGCCCAGTTCGGGCACCCCCCAAGCCGATCCCGTTCCTAAAAAAACCAAATCCAAAATCCACCTCCTGATTGAAACTGTATTATAATTTGGCCCCCTCGGCAACCTCTTTTAGCAACGCCAAGTCTCGAATGATGAAGGCATCCTTTTTAATCTCCAGAAGTCCCCGCTGTTTCATCTTGGCCAGTGTCCTGGAAAGGGTTTCCCCAATGGTCCCCAACCGGCTGGCCAACAGGTTTTTCTTGATTTCAAGCGGGATTTGGACCCCGTTAACCAAAGGGAAGTCGTTTTTGACGGCTTGATCCAGCAGATAACGGGCCAAACGGGAGGAGACCTCGTGGAGGGAAAGGTCTTCCACCTGCTGGGCCAGGTTCCGGAGCAGGAGGGAGAGGCCGGAAATCATATTCAGGGCCAATTGAGGATCCTGTCTGATCAGGTGAACGAAATCAGACTTTTTAAGATAATACAATTGGCTGTCCTCCAGGGAATCGGCTGAGGCCGGATAGGTTTTTCCAGAAAAAACAGCCGCTTCTGCCAAGCTCTCTCCCGGCCCCACGATCCGCAGGATATATTCCTTCCCCTGGGGAGACAAACGGTAAATTTTGATTCGTCCCCGCAGGACTAAATAAAAACCTTTAGCCTCCTCCCCCTGGATGAAGAGACTTTCCCCTTTCTTAATTTCCCGGCGGCCGGCGATTTCCTTGATCCGGAGCAACCCCGCGTCATCCAACCCACTGAAAAGGGGATTGATTTTTAATTGATCGGTCATGTGTTTCCCTTATTAATTAAGAACTAGAAATTGATTATTGATTATTGGCCAAAAGGAGCCCTCGATTTTATTTTCGTATTAACCCCCCAGGCCCTCCCCCGCCCCTACTACGTCGAACAGGCCGGGCACTCCGGGTTTCGCTCGATCGGCACCTCGGAAAAGCGCATTTCCTGGCCATTATAAACCAGCAGCCTGCCGGTCAACAGCTTGCCCAGCCCCACGAGATACTTAATCGCCTCGTTGGCTTCAATCAGACCGATGATTCCGGGAGTGGTGCCCAGCACCGGGAATTTTTTAGGTTCAGGGGCTTGCGGGAACAGGCATCTCAGACAGGGGGTTTGGCCCGGCCAGATAAAGGTGGCCATTCCCATCATCCCCAGGATCCCCCCATAAACAAAGGGCAGGCCTTTTTTCTGGATAAACCGATTAATCAGATAGCGGGTCGGGAAATTGTCCAGCCCATCAATGACCAGGTCACATCCAGCCATCAGGTCGGAGAGGTTATCTTCCCGGATATCATCCTGAACAATCTCGATCGCCACCTCCGGGTTGAGCCTGGAGAGTTTCCCTTGGGCCGATTCCGCCTTATATCGGCCCAAGTCCTCTTCCCAATGAAGGATTTGACGATTTAAATTGCTCAGTTCTACCTGGTCTCGGTCAACCAGGCGTAATGACCCAATCCCGGCCGCCGCTAAATAAATGGCCGCCGGGGAACCTAACCCGCCCACCCCGGCAATCAGCACGCGACTTTTTTTTAATTTTTCCTGCCCTTCTATCCCAAACCCCTGAATCATGATCTGGCGGTCATACCGTTGGACTTCCCGATCACTTAACATCGACGGCTCCTCTGATAATTTATTTAAATCATTGATGAAAAATTTAATCTTCTTTAAGAGGCCAGTCTATCACAATTATTTTGGGGGTCAACGCTTATTGGCCCGACGTTCTAATGGAAAAAAATATTTGACCTTTATAAAAAAATGATTTAGTCTCTCGACGTTTATCGTTTGACCACCAGAATAAGGCCTTTATCAATCAAGACACCGTTCTTTGGTGAACAAACCAATTAAAAAAAAATCAAGGAGGAAACATCAATGTTTCAGGTAACCGTGGACGCGGACAAATGCACTGGAGATTCCAATTGCGTTGATACTTGTCCGGTAGGGGTATTTGAATTGCAGGACAACAAGGCCGTTCCCGTTAATATGGATGAATGCCTGGGCTGCGAAAGTTGCGTGGAGGTTTGTGAAACCGCTGCAATCATTGTAAAAGAAGTCTAACCCTATTTTTACGGTAGATTTTTGGAAAGGCCCGGAATATCCCGGGCCTTTCCATTTTTTCAGGCGCCGGAAGGCGGCCATCACCAAAATCCGTCCTTCGTGATGGACTTTTTGCCCGTCCATCAATTGTGACGACCAACCATGGACCAGACGGCCTTAACACCCCAACAAAGGGATGCGGTGACCCATCGCGGCGGCCCCTTAATGGTTTTGGCCGGCCCGGGGACGGGGAAAACCCGGACGTTAACCCATCGTTTGGCTTATTTGGTCCTGGAGCAGGGCCTTATCCCGAAAAACATTTTAGCCGTTACCTTTACTAATCAGGCTGCGGAAGAAATGCGGACCCGAGTGGCGCAACTCCTTCCCCGGGATTCGGGCGCCGACCCTCCCTGGATAACCACTTTTCATGGTTTCTGCTACCGGTTCCTCCGGCAATCCTCTTTCCCCAACCATCGGTTATTGTCTGAAAACGAAGCCTTAGAGGTTTTGAAAAACTCCCTTCAGGACCGGCAGCAAAAATTCCCAGCAAAGCTGCTGAAAGAACTATCCCGGCGCATTTCTTTAGCCAAAGGGTCCCTGCTCACATCCGATATGGCGGATCATCTGCCGGGGTGGGACGCCCTACCGGAGTGGCCTTTAGTTTATCGGGCATATCAGGAAAGGCTCTCCGATCAAAACTGTTGGGATTTCGATGACCTGATCCAACAAACGACCTTTCTTCTGAAAGAAAAGCCGGTTTTTCGAAAACAGTGGCAACTCCGCTATCCTCAGGTATTAGTTGATGAATTTCAGGACATCAATACCGCCCAGTACCGCCTCTTCCGCCTGCTGGCCGGTGACCAGGGTGAGTGGCTGGTGATCGGTGACCCGAATCAGGCCATTTATGGCTTCCGCGGGGCGGGGGCGAATTTTTTTAATCTCCTGAGGGAGCAAGTCCCCCTGTTAACCGAAATTCATTTGGAAGACACCTTCCGGTTGAATCAAACGATCCTGAAAGCCTCCAGCCAGGTCATCTCCGCCTCTTCACGGGCCTTCCCTTACCGAATGAAGACCGCCAAAATAGGAGATCCGACCTTGCCTGTGGCGGGCCTGCCTTCGGCCGAGGAAGAAGCCCGTTACCTGGCAGCGTTGATTGAACAGCGCCTGGGCGGTTTTTCTTTCCTTACCGCGGGATCCGCGGGGACCGAGGGACAACCGGTCAGCCTGGCCGACTTTGCCGTCCTATACCGGCTTCATGCCCAGGGGGAGATAATCGGCCGGGTCTTTGATGAAAAAGGCATTCCCTATAAGAAAGTTCAGGAAAGGCACTGGTCCGATTGCCCTGAAGTTCGGCAGTTGTTTGTTCGATTGAAATCCCTGCTTCCTTTTCAGGGGACACCGCTGAAAGCGGTTGATCAAGTCATGGCCCTTCCGAATCGGGAACCGGACGTCCCCCATCGCCTGTCACCGGGAATCGAACCGAACCAACCCAGCGAGGCCCTCAAGAAACTTCGCTTGCTGGCCGCCACCTTCCAGGGCGGTCTGGAATCCTTCCTGGAGACCCTTTCCCTGCAGACCGGTTTGGATTCCTATGAACCGGATCAGGAAACTGTTAAACTCCTGACCCTCCACGCCGCCAAAGGATTGGAATTTCCCTTCGTCATCCTTTCCGGGTGCGAGGCCAACCTGTTGCCGCTTACCGTTTTTGGGGAAAGTGACCTGGAGGAAGAACGACGCCTTTTTTATGTCGGCCTGACCCGGGCCACCCAGAATATCTTTTTAACCTGGGCAAAAAAAAGACGCCTGCACGGACAGACGCTGTGGCAGTCGCCCTCCCCTTTCCTGGAAGACATCGAGGAAAGGCTGAAATCAAACGTCCCCCTTTCGGAAACCGTAAAGCCGGACCGCCCTCGCCGTCGCCAACTGTCATTGTTTTGAAGGCGGCGAGGTTATCATTGATGTCCGATCCTGAATATAACCGTCGGGAAATCTACAGTTGGGCTTCTTACGATTTTGCCAATTCCGCTTTTGCCACGACGATCCTGGCGGTGATTTTCAACAAATATTTCGCCCTGAAAATCGCGCAGGGGGCCCAGGGGGTGGATTTCCTGGGGATGCATTTTCACGGGGCCGCTTTTTTCTTCATCTTAGCCAATATCGGCTTTGCCGCCGGAAATGTTTTTTATAACGCCTTTTTACCGGAGATCTGCCGGGAGGAACAATTGGGCTGGGTTTCCGGTTTAGGGTGGGCGGTAGGATACCTGGGCGGCGGACTGCTACTGTTAATCAACCTGATTATGCTCCAATTCCCTTTTCTGCTGGGCCTTCCCCGCGGCTATTTTACCGTCCAGGATTGTTTTCTTTCTGCGGCCCTCTGGTGGCTGTTTTTTGCCCTCCCGACCATGATCTGGGTAAGAGAAAAGGCCTCCCTCCGGCAACCGCTGCGATCCGGTCCAAGTCAAAACTATCTGGCTATCGGTATTCGACGCCTCTACGAAACCGGAAAACGAGTAGGCCAATTTCGGCAATTGGGGCGTTTTTTCCTGGCCTATCTCTGCTATAACGAGGGGGTGGAAACCGTGATCATCATGGCCTCGATTTTTGGGGCGGAGATCGTGGGCTTTAAGGACCAGGAACTGATCTTTTTCTTTCTTTTTATCCAGGCTACGGCTTTCGGGGGGGCATTGTTCTTTGGAAAACTGGCCGAGGCCTGGGGAAATAAGCAGACGATTATTCTGAGTTTAATGGTCTGGATGCTCATTACGGTCTGGGCCTTTTCCCTGGGGTTCTTCGGTTCCCTGAAAAACGAATTCTGGGCCCTGGGATTCCTGGCCGGTCTGGTTTTGGGCGGAAGTCAATCGGCCTCGCGGGCCCTGCAGGGACAGCTAACCCCACCCAAGGCCAGCGCCGAGTTCTTTGGTTTTTTTGGAGTGATCGGGAAGTTTTCAGCTATTTTCGGTCCCCTGATCTACGGGCTGACTATTCAGATCACCGGGAGCCTGCGCTGGGGGATTTTATCCATTGGAATCCTGTTCGTCATCGGGTTCCTGCTACTCAAACGGGTGGATCTGACTGAAGGCCGGAAAGAGCGGGAACGGGCCGAGGGCGCCGGATTCCTATAAACCGGCCCAGGAAAACGAAAAAATCTTTTCCCGCATTCAATCCGGCCTCACGAAAAAAAAACGGCCGGCAATGAAGCCGGCAGATGTTTTTGTTTAAATAGTCGCCGTCGTCAAGTTCAGTCATTCCCCGGTTCCGGCGTACTAAGCGCATCCATGGCCCCGTGGATAACAGCCAGAACGTCAATTTGGTCGTCTCTTATATGGTAAATAATCCTGTAGGGGCCTTCTATTATCTCTCGAATGGGATCGATGTCATACTCGGGTACCCGCCGCCCTGAAAAAGGAAACTTGGCAAGTTGCTGGGATCTTCTGGTCAGACGGTCAACAGTGCGCTTGGCATACTGGGGCGAATCCTGAGCGATGTAGGTGTAGATAGCGTCAAGATGAGATTCGGCTGAATCGGTCCAGTGGATCTTCATTCCGGCAAACCATATTTTGCCCGGATCTCTTTCACATCCCTGGTCCGTCCTTCTTTGCTGTCGCCTAGACCCCGCTCAATCGCCTCGCGGACATAAATTTCCCGCATGAGATCGTCCCAGGTTGCGTTCGCCGGCAATCGGTCGATCATCTTGTGGGCTTCGTTTTTTTCCATAAGTAGTGACATGGATTTTCCTCCATAATGCAAGCTATCAAAATAGGGAAGCATTTCAAAACACTTTTCAATCGCCAGGAGAAAAGCATCTAATTTAAAAGGAAGCAGAAAGAAGAAATCAGAAGCTAATTTTGCTTTTGTTAGGAGAGATGAATAATCATCCAGTCGCCCGGATAAAACAATTACCGGTTTCCCATATTTCGATTTGATTTGATTGATTAGGTTCAAGGAATTTTGTAGACGGTCTTGAACGGGTAGGTCAGGAATAAATCTAATATTGTTTAGTACCAGTATAAAAATGTCGATCTCTATTTTTTCTGCATTTTCAATCAATTCTTCGCCATAAAAATATATTCCAATTTCATGGTCAAATTTATTCCTTGATGCTTCTTTAATCAATGCAGATATTATGTCTGTCAACGGATCCTGGGAACAGCCTATTAATATCCTTAATTTATTTCTCATTGGCCCGAGATTTGTCTTTTTCGTTTATTCATTACCTAACACCATGGTTGACGGTCCCACGACCTGATCAAGCTGACAATAAGTGACGTTTCTCTGCCCGTTTTCAATACGCTGTTTCAATAAATTAAAGATTCTTGGATTACAACGTTCCCAACTATTATCTTTAAGGTATGTTAAATCATGGCCGTGTTTTTGGTTACCGTGGTGATCATCGGTAAGGTACCAATTGATCCCAAGGGACCTATAATCGGCAGCCAGAACATCCAATAGGCCATATTTTATATAATCCTTTTTATCGCCGTAATATCGATTTTTCATTTCTTACCTACCGCTGGAAAATCATAGGTGTCCTTGTAGTATCTCCGTTGGGTTTCGCTTTGCTCTACCCAACCTACAGCACTACGTTTCAAAAACCATCGAAATTCGGCGTTCGAAATTCGTTTGCTTCTTCCCATCATACCCTTTGAACCGCCAGGCAGGCGTTCCCGCCGCCGAAGGTAAAGCCGGTCAGCAATCCCTGATGGATTTCCCCGGGCCGGGCGGGCAGGCAGCGCCGGTCCCAGGGAGTTCCCGATTCCAATTGGTCCGGGTTAACCGTGGGGGGGATCATCTGGTCCCGAAGGGCTAAAAGGAGTATAGCCAAACGAAGCGCCCCCATCCCGCCATATTCCCCGGCGAAATACTTCAACGGGGAAAGGGCTATCTTGGATAGGTCGTCCCCGAAAACCTCCCGCAGAATCCGGAATTCCAGTGGGTCCAGTTCCCCTGAAAAGTCGGCCGAGAGGCCGATCAGATCCGGTGTCCTCCCGCGATCCCCTCCTTCTCCCAGGCATTCCAAGACTACTTTTTGCATGGCCCGGCCTTCCTGCTCAAAGTGGCCCGCCCGGGTCACCCCGCTGTTTAAGGCAAAAGCGGCGATCTCCCCATAAATCGGGGCCCGGCGGGAAAGGGCCTGCTCCCGGCGTTCCAAAACCAGAACGCAGGCCCCTTCTCCTAAAACCAGCCCTCCTCCCAGAATAGGATTTAGGGAGGGATTCAGTCCTTTCAACACCGAAAAGGCATGCATAATGATGGGAGAAAGCTCATCCACCCCCACCACCAGGAAGGCCTCGGCCAGTCCGGCCTGCAACTGCCGACAGGCATAGATCAGGGCCAGTTCGGCGGAGATCAAATTCTGGCAAAAGGTGGTGATAGGACCCCGCAGGCGATGATAGAGGCTGATGTGGCTGCCGGCCGTATTGGGAACCGTATCGGCAAATAAAAGGGGATTGGCCCCCTGGGGGCCGCCTTCCATGAAACTGACAAAATATTCATCCGTCAGCCCGGAATTGCCGTAACCCGTACCGGCAAAGACTCCGATACGATCCCGGTTGAGGTCATTGATCTCCAGTCGGGCATCTTGCAGGGCTTCCAGGCTGGCCACCACGGCCAGACGGGAAGACCGGCCCATTTTCCGATAAACCAGGGGCGAGAGATAATCCTTGGGGCGGAAACCTTCCACCTCCCCGCCGAAGTGGATCTTTGATTCCAGGGGATCGAATTCTTGGATCGGTTTAATCCCGGATTGGCCGGCCAGAAAATTTTTCCAAAAGGTCTCCCGCCCTATCCCCAGGGAACCGATAATCCCGATACCGGTGACGACTATTCCGGTGCTGGCGGATCCGTCCATCATCTCAGTTTGGAAAAAATAATGGAACTGTTATTGCCCCCGAAGGCAAAGGCGTTGCAGAGTACGGTATTCACATCTTTTTCCCGGGCTTGGTTGAACACTACGTCCAGGTCGCAATCCGGGTCCCGCTCCTTAAAATGCAAGGTGGGGGGCAGGATCCCATGAAGCAGGGCCAGGATGGCCGCCTCGGCCCCCAGCACCCCGGCGGAACCCAGGCAGTGTCCGATCGATGATTTTATCGAGGTGACCGGGATCCTGGAGGCCCGCTCCCCGAAAACCTGCTTGACGGCCTTGGTTTCAATGGGATCATTGGCCGGGGTGGCCGTGCCGTGGGCGCTGATGAAATCCACGGACGACTCGGTGATCCCGGCCTGGAGGATGGCCCGCTGCATGGATAAGACGGCGCCGTAGCCTTCGGGATGCGGCGCCGTAATGTGGTGGGCATCGGCCGAAGTGCCGTAGCCCAGGATCTCGGCATATATTTTTGCGCCCCTGGCCCGGGCCTTTTCCAGCGGTTCCAGGATCATCATCCCGGCCCCCTCTCCCAGCGAAAGTCCCTGGCGCTGCCGGTCAAAGGGCCGGCAGGGTTGGGGATCCAGGGCCTTCAGGGTATTAAACCCGGAAAAGGTCAATAGAGAAAGCGATTCGGTCCCCCCGGTAATGGCGAAATCCACCGAACCGTCCCTGATCCAGTCATAGCCTAAGCCGATGGCCGTGATCGTTGAAGAGCAGGCCGTGTCGATGGTGGCCCGGGGACCGGATAAACCGTAGCGGTTGCCGATCTGATCGGTGAGGCTGCAAAAGGGAAATGACAAAAGAAAGGCCGGATGCCCTCCTTTTTTTCGCTGATAGACTTCCTGACGATAGATCTCGGTGGGATAAATCCCGCCGGCGGCGGCTCCCAAAAACACCGCCACTCGATCCGGGGATTCAAAACCCTTTTCCAGGCCGGCATCTCCCAGGGCCTCCCGGGCCGCTATCAGGCCAAACAGATCCGCCCGGGAAAGCCGCTGAATTTCCCGTCGGCTGAAATAATCGGCGCCGGAAAAATTACGTACCTGCGCGGCTATCTGAACCCGGAAGCCGGTGGGGTCAAAAAGATCGAAAGGGCCGATCCCGGTTCGGCCGGCAATCAGGTTTTCCCAGAATTCAGCCTGGTTTCGCCCGATAGAGGTGATCGTCCCCAGACCGGTAACCACTACCCGCCGGGGATTCACGGCTGAACCAGCCTTCTTTGTCGAAAAGGAAGCCAAAAGACCCCTCTGGGACGCTTCGTCAGTCGGGGCCAGAAGATGCTCCTGAGGACCATGATGCTGATCTGATAGGTATCGGCCACGGGTCGATAGTGGGAAGGGGGCCGGCGATCGCCATAGATGGCCGGAACGGCAATGGAAGCAATCCTAGCGCCTTTCTTGGCCAGTTTGATCAACACCTCCGTCTCCAAGGCAAAGCCGTCGGCCTTCAAGGGCAGTCCTTTTAATCCCTCGGCCTGGTACAGGCGGAAACCGCTCTGGGAATCCGGTACATATTGACCCGTGGCCCAGCTTAGACAATAGGTCCCGACCAGATTGGGATAGTAGCGAATTTTGGGTATCCGCTCCCGGTCTCCCAGTCGCGAGCCGATGATCACCTGAGCCGCTCCCTTTTGATATTCTCCGATCAGGGCCGGAAGGCACTCGGGATCATGCTGTCCGTCCCCGTCCATGGTAATGATGGCCTCCACCCCGCGATCCAGGTAATAGGCGAACCCGGTCTTCAGCGCCCGGCCCTTGCCGCCATTCGTCTGAAAGGACACCACCTGCGCCCCCTGTGCCCGGGCCACTTCTTTGGTTTGGTCGGTGGAACCGTCGTCCACCACCAGGATATCCTGGACCCACTTCCGGGCGCCGCGGATAACCTCGACCAGGGGGTCTTCGACATTATGGGCGGGAATGATTAATCCAAACAGGTTATTCATCCTGCCACAAGGTGAGTTCCCCGCGGACCAGGAGGGTCTCCCCGGCCCGGACCTCACCGGAAAAACGATGGAGCTTTCCCAAACTATGGGTTTTTTCGATGGTGATCAGCATCCGATCTCCCTCCCGGGGGATTTGAAAAAACAAGACCCGATCCATTTTGAGAAGAAATCCCTCCCGCCCCTTAAACGCCTCTTCAGGGGGTTGCCGGCTGATTAATATCAATCCCGCCGCCTCGGCCATCATCTCCAACAGCAGAGATTGCTTAAAGGACGGTGGAACCCGGTTGGCTGAGAAAATAGTTGTTGGTCGACCAGTTAGTAGCAAAAACTCCTTCCACTCCCGGGACGATTCGCTCGACCCGATCAATGAAGAGAAAGGGATATCGGTGAGGCAGCACATCCGGACGCAGCAAGGTTAACGCCCTATTAAGGTTTAATTTGTTAGATTATTTCACTTTGGCTCCCGGCGGGAACGGTCTTTCCGGAACCACGACCGTCAAGCTTTTCCCGTCGCCGGCCGCCAGGAGCATGGCCTGGGACTCCACGCCCATCAGTTGAGAGGGCTTTAAGTTGGCCACCACCACGATGGACTTGCCGACCAGCTCTTCCGGGGCATAGTCCCGGCCGATTCCCGCCACCAAGGTCCTTTCTTCCCCCAGGTCGATTTTCATTTTTATCAACTTGTCCGTCTTGGGTATCCGTTCGGCGGACAGCACCCGGGCTACCCGCAGGTCCCATTTTTTAAACTCCTCAATCGACATCAGGGAAGGGGCCTCCGTCGCAACCGTGGGCGCCTTCCTGGGGGGAGGTGGAGGCGTTTCTTTCTTGACCTCGATGCGGGGAAACAAGGCCGGTCCCCGAGCCAATTGGGTTCCCGGTGCCAGTCGCCCCCAAACCAATTCCTCCTCCCAGAAAACCGGCTCCTTTTCCAGGCCGCAGCCCAGTTGTTCCAGCATGGACCGGGCCGTTTGGGGCATAAAGGGACTGAGCAGGATCGCCGTTTGTCTCAGGGTTTCAGCCAAAACATAGAGCACCGTCTGCAGCCGGTCCTTTTGGGCCGGGTCCTTGGCCAGTGCCCAGGGAGCCTGAGTGTCGATGTATTTATTGGCCCCGTCAATCACCTCCCACAAGGTCATCAGGGCCTTGTGAAGGGCCACTTTCCGGACCTCCTGGCTGACGGTTTGCCGAACCTGGAGCAGGTGGTCCTTCATCCCCAGCTCCTCAGGCAGCGGCTCCCCCGGCTCGGGGATGCTCCCCCCGCAATACTTTTCAATCATGGTCAGGGTCCGGCTGAAACAATTGCCGAGGTTATTGGCCAGATCGGCATTGACCCGCTGGATCAGGTTCTCCTCACTGAACTGGGCATCCAAACCAAAAACCATCTCCCGCAAAAAGAAATAACGGACGGCATCGGCCCCGAAGCGGTCCTTGAGCTGCTGAGGACGGATCACGTTTCCCAGGCTCTTGGAGATCTTGGCCTGATCCAGGTTCCAGTAGCCATGGACATTCAAGTGCCGATACGGTGCGATCCCGGCGGCTTTGAGCATGATCGGCCAGTAAATGCCGTGGGGCTTCAAAATATCCTTGGCGATGATGTGCTCGACCGACGGCCAAAATTTGGAAAACAACGGGCCGTCGGGGTAGCCCAGACCCGCCAGATAATTGATCAGGGCGTCAAACCAGACATAGGTCACGTAGTTTTCGTCAAAGGGCAGGGGTATCCCCCAGGTCAGGCGGGACTTGGGCCGGGAAATACACAGGTCCTCCAGAGGTTCTTTAAGAAAGGAAAGCACTTCGTTGCGGTAGCGTTCGGGACGGATGAAATCGGGGTTTTCCTGGAGGTGTCGGATGAGCCAGTCCTGGTAGGCGCTCATGCGAAAGAAATAATTGGCTTCCTTGATGAAGGTCAGCGGGGTCTGGTGGTCCGGACAGCGACCGTCGACGATTTCCCGTTCCGTGTAAAATCGCTCGCAACCGAGGCAATACTGTCCGCCGTATTCGCTGAAATAAATGTCCCCCGATTCGTGGACCCGCGATAAAATGGCGGTAACCACGGCCATGTGCTCCGGGTCGGTGGTCCGGATAAAATGATCGGGTTGAATATTCAGTTCCGGCCAGGTTTGCCGAAAAAGCTGACTGATGCGGTCGGCGTAGGGTTGAGGATCTTTCCCTTCCTTCTGGGCCGCCTGGACTACCTTTTCCCCGTGTTCATCCGTCCCGGTCTGGAAGCGGGTTTCATACCCCTGGGCCCGGTAGAAACGGTTCAGCGTATCGGCTACGATCGTACTGTAGGCATGGCCGATATGGGGTTCGGCGTTGACGTAATAAATCGGAGTGGTCACATAAAAAGTACGATCCATATCAGTTAATAACCTCGCAAAAAGTCCAAAAACGACTTTCTGCTCGGCAGGGGATCACGCCTTAGGCGTCACTCCCCCGCCATTTGAAGTGAATTCAAATGGTCCCACCCTCACCCCGCCTAATGCGGGACCCGGCGCTTAATCGCGCTCGGGCTGCTGACGGTCTTCTGGAGAGTCCGTCAGCGTTCAACCCTTGTCCTTTTTATTTTCGACGACCCCCGGGGTGAGTTCGGACACCTTGATAATCTTTTCCTCTCTCTCGGCGGTTTCCACCAGGATCGTCCCTTCCATCACGTTTTGTCTCAGCACTTTCACCGGTCCCAGCGGGCTCATAATGGTTTTACCCATCTTGGGAAAATCCTTTTTTAGTTGCAGATAGGTTTCATACTCATAGGTCAGGCAGCACATCAAGCGACCGCAAATCCCTGATATTTTGGTGGGGTTCAGGGGCAGATTCTGCTCTTTGGCCATCTTGACCGAAACGGCCGCGAAATCCGGCAGGAACGAAGCGCAACATAACTCCCGCCCGCAGGGACCCAAACCGCCGATCATCTTGGCCTCGTTGCGCACCCCGATTTGACGCATTTCGATCCGGGTATGAAAACGATGAACCAGGTCTTTCACCAGATCCCGAAAATCCACGCGGCCGTCCGCGGTAAAATAAAAAATGACCTTGCTGCCGTCGAAAAAACATTCCACCCGGACCAGCTTCATTTGCAGGTTACGTTCCCGAATGCGGTCCAGGCAAAAGCTGAAGGCCTCTTTCTCACGCCCTGGATTTTATCGTCTTGGGCCAGGTCCTCCGCGTGGGCCAGGCGGAATATTTTTTTGAATTCCCTGCCCCCCTCGGTCGGATCGACCTTAAGGGGTCCCCGAACCACTTTCCCCAGGCCCAATCCCTGTTCCGTCTTGACGATCACTTTATCGCCGCATTTCAACACAAAGTGGCCGCAATCGAAATCATAGATAGCCCCCGCCTGTTGAAACCGTACGCCGACTATTTTTAAGGATTCTTTTTCCATAAAAGACGTTATTTTTAAATCTATTAAGAGGTTTTTATTACAGCCAAAAATATTTCAACTATTTTTGGCTAGATCTTCGTTTATTATACGATAGGAAGTAAAATTATATAAGCGAAAAATCAGTGAGCGGCCCGGGCCATGTTGATCCAGAGCATCTCCCAGGTCAATTGGGGATTGACCTGCCGGAGTAGATCCTGGGCGGCCTGGGTTATCAGGTCGTAGCCTTTGAGCCAGGTTCTTTCAGGGCAGCGGAAGGCCAGTTCCCGTAGCCTTTCTTTATAGTGCGCCGGGAGAAAAACGAGGTCTTCCAGGCCGTTACGAAGCCAGAGGATATCCCGCAAGCAGGTACTGCCTATTTCCAGGGTCTCCTGCATCTGCTCCCGGGAGCCCAGCCAATCCTTCACCCCGGCAATTAAGGGGGACAGGCGGTCCGGAGACAGGGACTCCAATTGCCGCAGCCAGGATTCCAGATTTTTATCCCAGGATTTCTCCTCCGAAAATTTTTCGAATATATGAAAGGCCCGCCCCAAACTCCCGCCGGAAACACGGCTGATGACCTGGGCTTTTTCGGGGTCTGATCCCTGGTTCGATGATCAATAGGCGGCTGATCAGGTCCGGCGATAGGGGGCTGAAATTAAGCCGCAGGCACCGGGAAACCAGGGTGGGCAAAAGCTCGCCCGGATCATTGACCAAAAGGACAAAAATATTTCCGGAGGGCGGTTCCTCCAGGGTTTTCAAAAAGGCATTGGCGGCCCAGACATTTAAGTCCGACGCCTTATCCAACAGGATCAGGCGATAGCGGCCTCCAAAAGGCGGGTAGGCCAGTTGTTCCTCCAGTTCCCGAATTTGATCAATGGTGATCTGGGTTTTTTCCGGTTTCAGGTGAATTAGGTCCGGATGGCAATTTTTTTCTATATTCAAACAGGAAGCGCAGGAGCCGCAGCCTCCTTCGGTGCCCGGCTGCCGGCAATTCAAGGCCTTGGCCATCTCCAGGGCCGTCTTTTTTTTCCCGATCCCGTCCGGACCGGTAAACAGGTAGGCATGGTGGACTTTGTTCCGGGCCAAGGCCCGCCGCAGCAGTCCGATGGCCCGGTCTTGTCCCTGAATGTCCTTAAAAGACATGGGCGCCGGGGTCCTTTCGAAAAAGATGCCGCTGGATTTCCTGGTGAATTTTTTCAGGGGAATGGGTGGCGTCCAGGACCCGGAAGCGCTGGGGCTCCCGCCGGGCCAGAAACAAATACCCCTGTCGGATTTTCTCGTGAAAGGCCTGGGCCTCCTCTTCAAAGCGGGACTCCCGCAGGCCTTGGGTGGAACGGTGGATCCTTTTCCAGGCCCGAGGTAGTCCGATAGTGACGGGGCAGTCCAGCAAAAAGGTCAGATCCGGGACCAGGGAATTCAATACCAGGGGGCGCAACTTTTCCAGGGTCTTCAGGTTCAGTCCCCGGGCCCAGCCCTGGTAAACCAGGGTGGCATCCCAGAAACGGTCGCAGATGACCCATTCCCCCCGGTCGAGGGCCGGTTGAATTTTTTCGGCCACATGCTGGCACCGGTCGGCCAGGTAGAGAAACAGTTCCGTTTTCGGCTGGATGCTTTTATTGCGCTGATCCAGCAAAACCGATCGGATCTGCTTGCCGATAGCCGTTCCCCCTGGTTCCCGAGTCACCAGACAAGACAGGCCCCGCTCTTTCAGGACCTTTCGCAGCCGCCTAATCTGGGTGGTTTTTCCGGAACCTTCTATTCCTTCAAAGGTGACAAACAAAAGTTACGATTCCTTATCCGACTTTATTTTTCTATTAAATCCCCTTGCCCAGGTCGGGCGGCCACAAAGCATTATAATCCAAGCGCTCGGAAGGTTATTTTCCTCCTAAATTCCGGCGAATATATTCGGCGGCGTTTTTGAAAAGGAGCAAGCCCTGGCCTTCTTCTTTTTCCAGGCTTTTTCCTTCCCGCCGCAGCGCCTCTTTGCTTAAGGTCCAACGGGGATGGTTGGTCCAATGATGGAAGGCCTCCGGATGGGGCATTAGCCCAAAAATACGTCCGCTGGGGTCGCAGAGGCCGGCGATATCCAGCAAGGAACCGTTGGGATTTTCCGGGAAGCGGCCCTGGGCCCTTTCTCCCTCCGGCAGGGCATAGGACAGGGCTACCTGCTGCCCGGCCACCAGTTGCTCCAGCACCTCGGGGGGGGCATAAAACTTGCCTTCTCCATGGCGGACGGGCAGTTCCATTTTTTCAATTCCCCGGGTGAAAATACAAGGGGAATTCGGATTGCCCCGCAGCCGCACCCAGTCGTCCCGGAAATTTCCCCCGTCATTGGCGATCAAGGCCACCAATCTTCTCCCGTAATCGCCGGCGAAACCGGGCAGCAACCCCAGGTTGACCATGCCCTGAAACCCGTTACAGATACCGATAATCAATTTGCCGGCCGAGATAAAGGCCTCCAGGTCTTCCTTTAACGTATACTTGAGACGGGCGGCCAGAATAACGCCGGCCCCGTGATCGTCGCCCCAACTGAAACCGCCGACGAAGGCCAGGAGGTGATAGTCCTGAAGGTTGACTTTATTCCGGTCCTCACGGGCGGCGATCAACTGGCTGAGGTGGACCCTTTCCGCCTGGAACCCGGCCAGGGACAGGCTGTATTGGGTTTCCCAGTCGCAATTCAGACCGTATCCGGTTAAGACCAATGCCCGCGGACTGTTCATACCAGGTCTCCGAAGGGCCGATGGAATGCGGCCCGAAAGTTTTTCAGCCTTGTTTTTATCAGGGTTTGCCCTTCATTCTTGAACACAATCCGCCGGGTCCTGGTCACCCGCCCCACCGGCCGGCAGATACAGCCAGCCATCAGGCCTTCAAAGGCCTCCTGTTTTTGCGGGTCCACCGTCAGGATGACCCGCCCGCAAGTCTCGGAAAACAATATCTTGTCCGGCCGGAGGTTAGGCGAGGCCGGGACTCGGGACAAATCCACTTCCAGGCCCAGATCCCCGGCCAGGGCCATCAGGGTCAGATGGATCCCGAGTCCGCCCCGATAAATCCCGTGGGCCGCCGAAACCAGTCCTTGTCGGATGGTCTCCTGGAGGGCCAGATAATGGCCTCTTTCCTTGTCTCCCTGGAAGCGAGGCACCTGAAGACCGACATAGCCCATCATTTCATAATACTCGGATCCTCCCAGTTCGTCCCGGGTCTCCCCTAAAATATAGATAAGATCTCCGGGAAATTTAAAATCCAGGGACAGACACTGGGCTACATCCGCCACCACAGAAGTGGCAGTGAACTGCAGGGTAGGCAAGCCGGAAACCCGGTGGGCTTCTCCGTAAGGCCCCTGGATATAACCGTCCACATACATGCTGTCTTTCCCGGACAGCAAGGGGATGCCGAAATGGAGGCAGACCTCCTTCAGGGCCTGGTTGGCCCGCACCAGTTGGGCGGCCTTCAGCTTCCCGTCCGGATTCTCCTGAGGGTGGTACTGGATGGCCGGCCAGCAGAAATTGTCCACCCCTCCGATCTGCTCCAGGTCGGCCCCCACCACCAGAAGACGGCGGACGGCCTCGTCTATGGTCACGGAGACCATGGCGTGGGTATCCAAGGCCGAGTAGGTCGGATTAAGGGCCTGGGTATAAGCCAGACCGCGCCGGGAAGGAAGGTGCGGCCGCAACACTACCGCGTCTCCCGGGATATCCCGGTATTTGCCGACCAGGGGCTTAAGGACGCTTCCTCCCTGGACCTCGTGGTCGTACTGACGGGCGATCCAGTTTTTGGAGGCTATGTTGGGCCGGGAGAACAGGGTTTTCAGGATGGCCTCGTAATCCGTCGGTTCCTGAAAAACCGGTTCAAAAAATCCCCGTTTTTCCGGAGGCTGCCATTCCGCTTCAAAGACCCACTGAGGAAAATCACTTTTTAAAAAATCGAGGTCCACATAACCGCAGGTTTGGTCCTGATAAAGCAAATGCACCTTGCCGGAGTCGGTATAGCGGCCGATGACCGTGGTTTCCACGTCATGTATCCGAGCCAGGGCCTGGAACTTTTCCCAGAATCCCGGTTTCAGGCCCACGGTCATCCGTTCCTGGGATTCGGAAACCCAGATTTCCCATTGATCCAGCCCGTCATACTTCAGGGGTACCCGGTCCAGATGCACCTCGCAGCCGTTGCTGAAACGGGCCGATTCCCCCACCGAGGAAGACAACCCCCCGCCGCCGTTGTCGGTCAGGTAGGTGATCAGTCCTTCATCCCGGGCCTCCAGCAGGAAATCGTGCATTTTTTTCTGGGTGTAGGGGTCGCCGATCTGGACGTGACCGGCCGGGGTGTCGGCGCTGTAGACCTCCGAGGAGGCGGTGACGCCGTGGATCCCGTCTTTGCCGACCCGCCCGCCGCACATGACGATCAGGTCCCCCGGTTCGGTGCGTTTCCGGTCGGTGGGCTCCCCGTTGATTTGGGCCGGCATGAAACCCAGGGCGGCCACAAAGACCAGGCATTTCCCTAAATACCCGGGATGAAAAAAGACCTGCCCGAAGGGAGTGGGAATCCCGCTCTTGTTGCCTCCGTCCCGAACCCCTTCGATGATCCCGTCCAAGAGCCGCCGGGGATGCAGGCGGGGTGAAAGCGGACCGGAGTAGTCCCGCGGGCCGACGCAGAACCCGTAACTGCCCATGATGAGTTTCGAGCCCTTGCCCGTGCCCAGGGGGTCCCGGTAAACGCCCACGATTCCGGTCAGTGCCCCGCCGTAGGGTTCCATATTGGACGGGCTGTTATGGGTCTCGGCCGTGATCACGTAATGGTGCTGCTCGTCAAAGCGGGCCACGCCGGCATTGTCCCAGAGAACCGAGACCACCCAGTCTTTTTCCCGCTGAATCTGCAGGGTCGGGGCCTCGATAAAGGTTTTAAAGAGATTGTCAATCAGGACTTCTTCTCCCGTATCCAGATCCCGGTACTTAAAGAGGCCCTGAAAGGTATTGTGGTTGCAGTGATCGCTCCGGGCCTGGGAGATGTATTCCAGCTCCACGTCGGTGGGTTGCGAAAGGCCCACGGCTTTTCGGGCCGCCTGGATCTCCGGCTTGTTGAAGTAGGCTTGAATAACTTCTAAATCCCCGGCCGGCAGGGCCCAGGACCTTTCTTTATTGATTTTTAACAGGAGGTCCAGGGAATCCACCGGAATCACTGAAACCGACGGTTGGTGCCGGAGGGCGACCTTGGGGACAGGCCAACCGATCCCGTCTTCCGGGTCCCAGTCCGACCGCTGAAAAAGCTTCCACTGCTGGATCAGGTCATTGGCCAGCAATTCCCGGGCGATAGTTTCCACCTGCCTCTTCTTTAAGCGGGGGGCCTTCAGTTGGTATTGCCGAGAGGTATAAATGGCTTCCCCTTCCGGGAGGCGAATTCCCAGCAGGGCTTCGACGGCTTCCCGGGCCGTGCTGCCCGCATTGTCCCGCACCCCGGGCAAATAACCGATCCAGATCAGCCAGTCGAAATCCTTGGCCAGCGGCTTAAAGGAGGAAACCTGGGTCACCGGATTGGTAAAAATACGGCTTTGGACATCCTGCAACTGCTCATCCGTCAGCGAGGTGTCAAAAGTCAACACCTGGAGGGTGCGTACCTCCTCCAGAGTCAGACCCAAATAATTCCGGGCCTTTTTCCGCAGTTTTTCCCCTTCGGGGTCCTTTAGATCGGGCTTAAGCGTAATTTCTAAGCGTTTGGTCATTTTTTTATCTGCCCTGACGAATATCGAAAAAAAGATCTCTCTGCCATTTCTGAGCGTTCAACTGACCGGAGGGAACGGGCGAGAGGAATAGCGTATCGTTTACAGATTTCTCAGAGAATGTCTTGAATATAATGGGATTAAAGGGTCAAAGTCAATTCTTTAAGAAAAAGGGTGGGAGGTAAACTTGTAACTATATGAAAATGCAACTAATTTTGTCATTACCGCGCAGACGGGAATCCAGGCCTATGTTTCAGCCTTGAGGACATAAATCAGCAAACGGTGAGTATATACGAGTAGGTAATTCCTGTCATTCCAGGTTGAAATAAAAGCATAAATATGCTTAAATAGAAAAATGAGAACTACGGTAGAACTTTCAGATGATTTATTCCGTCAGGCCAAGTCCGAGGCCGCATTGCGCGGCAAGAAATTCAAGGATCTGGTAGAGGAAGGTTTACATCTGGTACTCGACACCCAAACTCCGAAGCCATCCACTCGGAAGAAACGTCCGACGGTACGTGACCTGATGAAGGGCAGTATCGGCATCGTGAATAGCGGGATTCCTGACCTGGCCAGCAACCCGAAACACCTGGAGGGTCTCGGGCGTGACTCGATGGGCGATCGTTGATACCGGACCCTTAGTGGCGCTTCTGGACCGGGCGGAGCAGTATCATGCATGGGCCACGAGGCAGGTAGAACAGTTGGATCCCCCTATGCTGGTGTGCGAACCGGTGATCGTGGAGACCATGTTTCTACTCAACAGAAACCCCGTTGCCCAGGACGCGATTCTTGGCCTTCTAGAAAACAGCACCCTCCGGATTGCCTTTCATCTGGAAGAACACCTTCCGGAGGTTCGTGCCCTTCGCAGAAAATACCAGGACAGCCCCATGTCTCTGGCCGATGCCTGCCTGGTACGGATGGCGGAATTGTTCAAGCGGCACCATATCTTTACCCTTGATTCCGACTTTAAGGTGTACCGTAAGCATGGCCGGGACCCCTTGAAACTGATTTATCCAAGTTAGGATCTGAGCTTTTCGGCGGCCTTGGCAATGGTCACGATGACCGTATCCGGTTTCTGGATTTTGGCCACGTCGCCCGGCGAGGCATGGTCCTGATGGTCATGGGTGATCAGGATCAGGTCGGCCTTGGGCCCTTCCTTGAGCTTGTAGGGATCCAGATAGATCACCACCCCCTCGCCGTCGATTCGGAAACTGTCATGCCCCAGCCAATGGATGTTGGCGGTCAACTTCTTCAGCTCCGCCTCCTCGGCCCCCTTCGGCGCCGCCGCCCAAGCCGGCCCTGAAAATGCGAAGGCGGCCATCAATATCAATAATCCCAAAACCTCCGCCATCCCTGTTGGAAATCCTGAAATAAGTTTCATGGTTTTCCCTCCTTTTTCTTCAATTATATCGTAGGCAGGGGGCTTCTTGTCCCGCCTTTATAAAAAACGTGGGCAGCCCACCATTCCTTTAAATAATATCCCTTGACGATAATATCCTGGTAGGATAGCATAACTTTATGATAAAGTCCTTCAAATGTAAGGAAACTGAAAAAATTTTTCACGGATATTTTTCCGCCAAGCTGCCGCAATCCATTCAGCGAACTGCGGCAATGAAGCTCAAGATGCTGAACGCGGCGAACGTCATTGAAACGTTGCGTATTCCACCTTCCAATTATCTGGAGGCGTTGGGTGGCGACAGGGAGGGGCAGCACAGCATTCGAATCAACAAACAGTGGCGCATCTGCTTTGTTTGGCAAGATAATAACGCCTGCGATGTCGAGATCGTTGATTACCACTGAGAGGTGACATTATGACTAAACGTGATTTCCCCCCAATCCACCCTGGCGAAATTCTGTTGATAGAATTTCTGGAGCCGATGGGGGTGACCCAGTACCGATTGGCCAAAAATATTGGAGTGGCCCCGCGCCGTATAAATGAGATCATACACGGGCGGCGCGCAATAACCGCTGACACGGCACTCCGTCTGGGTCGCTTCTTTACTATGGAAGCGGAATTCTGGCTTAATCTTCAGGCACATTATGATATGGAGGTGGCGCTGGAGGCCCTGGATGATCGCCTGGATAAGGAAGTGCACCCACTTTCCAGTGCAGCTTAAGACCCGGCATGGCCGGACCATAAGCTTGAGATGGCGGTCGGACCCAACCATTTAGTTATGTCGGAATCCACCAGGAGTACGACCGGATAGATGATTCGAAATCTTCATGATGGATTGGGTATTTCCGCTGAAGTGCTGATCCAACCTTATCGGACTTTAAAGGACGCCGCCTAACCACGGCCTGCACCGGAGCGGCCACAAAGCCGGCCTCCTTGTGATAGCAGCCTTTCGGCTGAAAAGAGGTCTCTGCCCATGCGTGACTGGTGGTACGGCGACAAACGGGATGTCGTGAAGTGGGGAAAATGGCTGAAAGCTTCTAAACGGAACATCGATGGAAGTAATGATAGTAACGGATGGAGAGCAAAAGCAGCTTCGGGAGGCTCAAAGTCTTATGGTCTCCATTTTGACCACGAAAAAAGCCGTTTAAGGCAAAATATTGGTCTGAAATGGTGCGTTTTCCCTTTAATTTAAAAAGGTTCGTCTGGGTTCACTAATAACAGGTGACGTTAATGCCACTCCAACGACTCGATACCGAAGATACCGCCTGGATCGATGCCTACGCCGCGAATGTCGTAGGCACCTTCGCCGCAAAGTTCGCCCAGAACACCAATCGGTTTCCGCAGGGTGATCAACTCATCGCTCGCTTCAAGGCGTCCGTTGAGCAAGTGCTTCAACGTGGGCGAAGACACTTCAGGACTGTAAACGAGGCGCACAACGAACTCTGCGTCGCAGATGCGCTGTTAAACAATCAGGGCACGCATTTTCATACGATCACGTATGAGGCGCGGCTTGATCATACCGAGAAATCGATCGACTTTCGCGCCGAGGCGGTGGATTGCCCGGTTGTCTTTGTTGACGTCAAAACAATCAAGCCTGTTGCCAAAGATCGTTGGGAACAATATGAACGCGCTATTCACGAGGGTTGGTTCCCCAAAAACATCGCCGTCCTTCTCGACAAGCAATGGCTTGGAGGAGAATTGTGGCACTATGCCTTTGCCGCACGCGGGCGCATACTGGAGTACGCTGTAGACTTGGAGCAAAAGATCGCTGGATCCGGCTTGAGCGGCTCTGGTGCAGTCTTTGTCCTCGCGCTATGCGGCGAGGGGTTCTACTGGCACCAAGACGAACTTGAAGACTTCGTCGCGTTCTATTGTACGGGCACACATCGATCGGATGACCCGTTTTCCCTCGCAGAACAGAACTACATCAAGGAACGGGGCATTTCTATTTCGCGCACCGTCTCCTGCTTTGCATGTATGCGTCGGTCTCAAGGCGAGATGCTTCACAAGAGGCTTAACTGGCATGTTCAGCCCCCGGCCGATCCGGCCTTCTTCTAAGCCGCAGCGGTCTAACCCTGCCCTGCCAGGGGGGCGCTCCCAAGTGACGCTTCGGTTGTTTTGTGTCGGTATGTTATTAATTTAGTTGACATACATATTTAAAGATGATATCCTCACGGAAACAATCCGAAGGAGGGCATCATGAACGAATCCCTGGTCAAGGACGTCATTTTTGAAGCTATTGAAACCAGCTTGGAAGCCCAACTGCGAGCCATCCGGCGATTGCGGTCCGGTAAAGACACAGCTCCCCAGCGTAAAATCCAAAAGGGTATGTCCCAGGTAGACATGGCTTTCGACATACTTTCAAGAACCGAGGGGCCGCTGCATATCAGCGAGATCATCCGTCGGATGGCCGAAGTCCATAATCGCCAAGTCGACCGGGAATCGCTGGTCTCGTCGCTGGTGAAAAAGGTCCAGCGGGGCGATCGTTTCGTGCGTACCGACAAGAATGTTTTTGGGTTGTTAAAAGAGGCTCGGTAGCCATGTTGCTCCAAACGTTCACCTCCCTGATGGCCGAAGGCTGGCGCCCAGTTTTTGCTCAACAGCGGACCCAGGGACGGGCCGTAGGACATGCCTTGAGTCTGCCCTTGGTTCTGGGCCGGCGCACCATTTCCCGAAGTCTGTGTGCCCTGGATCGAGCGGATCGGGATTGGAGCGCGGACTACAAGTTGTTCTCCCGAAGCCCTTGGACGGCGGCGGACTTGTTTGATCCTGTTTTGGAAGCCTATCTGGGGCGCTATGCCCGGGGTCCGGTGACGGTAGCCTTGGATGACAGTTTGTATCCGGAAACCGGGAAGAAGATCCCGGGAGCGCGTTGGCACAAGGACCCGCTGTCTCCTCCGTTTCGAGTCAACTTGCGTTTTGGTTTGCGGTTTTTGCAGGCCAGTCTGCTTTTTCGTCTGCATCAGGAGGGTCCCTTTGCGGCGCGTGCTATTCCGATGGCCTTCGACCAGGCCCCCTCCGTGAAGAAGCCCGGCAAGCGGGCTACCGACGAAGAGCGACAGGCCTACCGTCGCTTGAAGAAGGAAATCAATCTGTCGTGTTCGGCGGTCCAGCAATTGGAGCGGTTGCGAAAAAAGCTGGATGATACCGGAGCCCCCCATCGACGGCTGTGGGCCGTTCTGGACGGCAGTTTTTGTAATCGGACTTTGTTTCGGGCCTCCTGGGATCGGGTGATCCTCCTGGCCCGCTGTCGCAAAGATGCCCGCTTGTGCTATCCGGCGGCGGGGCCCGGGAAGCGGCGCTACGAGGCCCAGTTGTTTACTCCGGAATCGGTTCGGACCGATTCCGGAGTGGTTTGGAAACGAGTTCGGATCTATTACGCGAATCGTCGACGTTGGATCCGAGTGAAAGAACGGAAGAACCTCTTGTGGCGCCGTGGGGCCGGTACCCAACTCCTGCGGTTGATCGTGATTGCCCCCCAACCGTATAAAAACTCCAAAAAAGGGCGCACCTACTATCGGGATCCGGCTTATCTGTTGGCCACCGACGTAACCGCTTCTTTGAAACGACTGGTTCAGGCCTATTTTGATCGTTGGCAGATCGAGGTCAATCATCGTGATCAAAAATCCTTGCTCGGGGTAGGTCAGGCTCAAGAGCATTCTTTAAAGTCCGTCCCCAGGCATCCCGCTTTATCGGTAGCTTCGTATGGTTTGTTGTTAGTGGCTGGTCTACAAACGTATGGTCCGGGCCGTTCCCAGGCCCTCGCCCCTCTGCCAAAATGGAGAAACCAGCCGCCCCACCGTTTCTCTACGTTGGATCTCTTTACGCAACTGCGTCGTGAAATCAACGAAACATCCGTTTCTCAATTCCCAACACAAAATATATCGAAAAATCTCATGACTTATGCTTATACCTGACCTAAAAAAGGTCCAAACTCCAGGGGCGTGCCTACGGCACGCCCGTTACGTCTGATCTGGCGATTTAAAGAGTAATAGGGGATCGTTACCAATGCCGTTAACTTAAAATGAATCGCCTGTTTTTGCTATTAAGGGTTTCTGGATCTATGGGCTTCGGCTGGGGAGAGGAGTACTTGGTTTACGCCCCCGGCGGCGTTTTTCCAGGCCACGATTTTTTCTTCGATACGGAACCTTTGATCAAGCGGCTGGCTTCCAGCATGGCCAGGCGGATCAGGCCAAGGGCAATCATGTGCATGAGGAGTTCCTGGTGAAGGGAGTTGGGTGTTTGGCAATACCAGGAAGTCTTTAAAATATAGGTTAGGGCTCACCCATGCGATACACACTCGGCATCATTTGTTCCATTATCTTGGTCGGCAGCGCCTTTGCTCAGACTTCGGTTAAATCAATTTTCAAACCTGAGGATGTGTCAGCCTCGATATCGGCCTTAACGCACCTCATTAGCGATACCACTTCATCCGAAAACACCGATCAAAGAAAAATCGTCCACCATACTGCAAAAGACGGCCAAGAAAGCCTCATTGTTTTTTTCACCATTGAGGGCCAAGGTGGTGGCGGCAACATGTACCTGCATTACTTGGCGGTATTTTCGTGCCTAAATTATGGAGTTGACCACAGAGGCTACCGACCGAGCCTGGTAGACTATAGAACCATTGGTGGAAAGCTTTGGCGTGAAATTCAAACCGAAACCGCCAAAGTCAGGGGGGAAGGGCAAACGCTTATAATTGAAGTCGATGCACTCGGATATAAAAAAACCGATCCCGCAACCGACCCTACTTTACGAAATAAAGGACGGTTTGTCGTCACCACAGTTCCTGGTGCTCGAATTGAGGAGCAGCAACCAAACCTCAATCGAAAGAAGCGATGACCACCTCCTGCTGCCCCTGGTAACCCCCGGCATAATAGGCATCTTCCGGTACCCGGGGCCAGGTCCAATAGAAATGGACTTAGAACGAGCATTTACCCGACCAAACTTGGTTTAAATAAAGTCCGGAATCGAATATAATCAAGTAAAAAAACGGGCAACCGGAGGCAATCAGGCATTTCTCCATGCTCGACCTTGAAGAGGTTAAACGATGAATATTCCAGTTTCGCTGAAGCAGGTGGCTGAAGAGATAGAGGCGCTACCCGACGGGTGGACGGCATACATCCATCGCGAGACGGGCGAGCTATATTCGTTCTCGGATGAAGAGGCCGCCCAGGCCGAGGGTGGGGAAGAAGGGGACGAGCTGGCGGATTGGGAAATGGAATCCGTTGCCAAAGCAAGAGAGGTCCTGGATAGCGAGGCCTGGATAGCCCTGCCAAACAAGTTCGAGATCAACGAGTGGGAGATAATGCGGGATTTTGCCCGATCACAAACAGATCAGAAAGCGGCCGAAAATATTCTACAGGCCATTCATGGCCGGGGGGCCTTTCGATACTTCGAAGACAAGGTAAATCAGTATGGCCTGCGGGACGAGTGGTTCGAATTCAAGGAACGCGCGCTCGAGAGAATTGCTCGTGAAGCGCTGGAAGAAGCCGCCATACCATTTAGCGAGGGACCGGACTGACGCCCCGCCCTTTGCCGAGATTGAGATAGACCATTCGAATCTTTGGATTGGATGGAAGGCGAACATTTTATCTATAACGACCGACCCGAGGCTAAGATGACCAGAATAAGCCAATCAGAAAAAGTTCCCAAGCATATGCAGGGTATCTTCGATGCTATTGTAACCCTGAATGATATTTTCTGTAAAACCCACTTGGATGAGGAATATGGGCACCTGGCCCGCCAAGCCACGGCGGCCTTGTGCCGTCGTCGTCCGTCGCCGCTCGTCACCGGGTATGTGCAAACATGGGCTTGCGGGATCGTCTATGCCTTGGGGTCTGCAAATTTGTCTGTTTGACAAAAGTCAGACCCCCGCGATGAGTGCGGGCGACCTGTGTGCGGCCTTCGGCGTCAGTAACAGCACCGGGGCGGCCAAGTCAAAAAAAGTGCGGGACGCCCTGGGCATGGGCCAACTGGACCCGCGATGGACCCGTCCCAGCAAATTAGCCGAGAACCCCATGGCCTGGATGATCATGATCAATGGGCTGATTGTCGACGTTCGGAATCTTCCCCGTGATCTCCAGGAGGCCGCCTATGCCAGGGGGCTCATTCCCTACCTGCCAGAGTAGATTTCGTTGTTACACGAGCGCTTGACAGAATCCCTAAGAATGATATTATGTGGTTACATGAATTTTGGAGGTGATCACAATGAAAACCTCGTTGACATCTCGAACCAGGAAGGCACGCCGGAACATGGCCGATGGGGGCAGACCCTCTATCGGCATTCGCGAATTAAAAGCGAAAGCGTCGGCGATCATCGAAGACGTGAAGGGCCGCCGGGTCACCTATGCAGTGACGAAACGGGGCGAAGTGGAGGCCCTCATTATGCCGGTTGATGCCGGCGAGAGGCTACTGGAAAAGCCGATGGAAGATAATGCTTGGGACGCGTGGCAGGCGTTGGTGGCGCTGCTGTCCAAGGAGGCGGCTAAGAAAACCGCTTCCGCGGTTGCGGAGCTCGAGCAGATGAGGCGTTGAAATGCGGCTCATAACCATTGACGCCAGCGTGTTCGTGAGTGCGACCCGACCGAGCGAGGCAGGGAACTTGGAGAGCACGACCTTCTTGAGTTGGGTGCGCCGTGCGCGCCCTCGATTGTTCCTGCCGACTCTGGTCATGGCTGAAGCGGCTGCGGCCTTGAGCCGAACGGGAAGCGCGGCCGGACTGGCCCAGCAGTATGCCTTGGCCATCGGGCAGCTTCCTAATGCCGTTCTGGTTGCCTTGGATGAGGGGCTGGCACGTCAGGCGGCCGGGTTTGGGGCCAGATATAAGTTGCGGGGGGCCGATGCCGTGTATTTGGCCACGGCGGCGCTGTTTGCGGCTGAGCTGGTTACTCTGGACCGAGAGCAGCTTGAGCGAGGCTCCTCGATAGTACAGACGCTGACACCAACCGGCTTCCTGGCCACCATTAAGCAGTAGGCGTTACGGTTCTTAGGAGGGAAACGGAAGTGGGCTTCTTGGATTGGGCCGCTCTGATTATCGGCGCCGGATTGGTGGTCAGTGGAGTGCGCGCCATCCGGCGGCGCCAGGCCAACGTACCCGAGCGCTATGAAGGAGGAAAGGCCGTGGGTTTGGGATGGCTCTGGATCGGGTTGGGCACCCTATTCATAATAGCCGTGCTCTTCGATATCACCTTATTGAAGACATTTTTTAAGTTATTCCTCGAGGCTGCCAATTGATGGCCCGAATCGGATCTGGAGCGGTGTTCGGACTAAACAGAAACGGAAAGGAGGACCCTATGGAAAAGATAGAAGTATCGGCCGAGCGGCTCTATTACCCCATGCCCTGTTCGCTGGTGGGGGCGAACGTGGGGGGAAGGCCAACTACCTCACGGTGGCCTGGTTCACCATGGTAAATCCCAAACCGGCCTACGTGATGGTGACCTTGAACAAGGCCCATTACACCAACGCCGGCATCACGGAGAACGGGACCTTCAGTGTCAACATTCCTTCGGCCGACCTGGCGGAGAAGGTAGACTACTGCGGAATCGTATCGGGCCGGAAAGTGGACAAGTCAACCCTCTTCGAGACCTTCTACGGAAAGCTGAAAACGGCGCCGATGATCAAGGAGTGCCCTTTCAGCGTGGAGTGCCGGCTTATCCAGACCGTTGAGCTGCCCCTGGAACAGCTTTTTATCGGGGAGATCGTGGCCGCTTACTCGGAGGACCGGTACCTTACCAATGGGGTCCCCGATATGGTCAAGATGAATCCCCTCCTGCTGATCCAGCCGCGGAAAATGTATGCCGCCGTGGGACCCGATGTGGCTCCGGCCTGGGAGATAGGCAAGAAGCTTATCAAATAGACCGACGTTCCGGTAACAAATAGGCTTTACAATAAACTCCGTCCCAGGGAAGCCGGAATCCGGGCACTTTAGACTACCCTGGATCCCGGATCAAGTCCGGGATGACGGCCAAGACAAAAACGGGAAAGAGGGGCTCGGGTTTTTTCACATATCAGGTTGGGCTCCAAAGGCGCCCAATGGCAAAGCCCTTTCGGTTTCAGCTTATGCAGGCCGCGTTGAGAATGCCCACGATCAGGGAAACGACCCCCAAAAATATCCCTTTGGAAACCTTGTTGGCGGGGATATCCGCCACGAGGGTCGGGAAGATTAGGCGTACCGCCAGGAAGGTGAGGACCTGAACGATGAGGGCGATGCAACCCCAGAGGAGCATATCGAACAACCCCGGACTGTGAGTGATAGCGCTTGCCAGGGGGATGGCAAACCCCAGGAGCGAACCCCCGTAACTACAGGCTGCGGCCGTATTGCCTTCGCGGATCAGATCAAACTCCCGGTAGGGAGTGACCTTTTCATAGATTTTGGAATAGATGACCAGAAGGATGATGGCCGAAATGAAATAGGCGACGAAACCGTAAACGTCATGAAGGGTGGCATTGAACCGGGTGAAAAACATGACCGCCTCCTTTTCAGGGGTTAAAATAGTGGGGTACGAACCGACTGGTGTCTCGGGTGATGGGTGTTTCGTCCTCCCGAATACCCATACCGGCCGGCAGGCCATCGATGATCCACGACCCGATCACGGCGTAACGACCGTTGAAGCAGGGGAGTTCCGCGGACTGTTGGACGACAAAGCCCTCGGCCCCGTAAGGGCCTTCGGTCCGGAGGGTTGGCCCCCAGGCATCATGTAACGTGATATTGAACCCCTCTCTGGAAAAAAGGGGTTTTTGCACATAGGGCCCCTTCATCCGGCGCGGATCGAAATAGGCGGGCAGCAGGTTGGGATGACCCGGCGCCATTTCCCAGAGGATGGGCAGGATCCCCTTGCTGGACAGGATCATTTTCCAGGGGGGTTCCATTATCCGGATCGAGTCGAGCAACAGCTTTTCCCCGAATTCTTCCTGCACCATCCACTCCCAGGGATATAGTTTGAACAGAAAGAGGATTTCTTTTTCTTCCAGGTCGTAGAATCGCCGGGTCCCGTCGCTGAAACCAATGTCCTCGATAAATAGCAGCCGGGCATCCAGGCCGGTCTGCAGGGCCACATCGCGCAAATATTCCAGGTTGACCAGGTCTTCTTCATCATCCCGGACACAGGAAAAATGGAAGGGGACACCTGACGGCAGTTCATTGTTGATCTGCTGGAAGGCCTCGAGGAGCTTCTCATGAATGGAGTTGAACTGGTCGCGATCCGGAAACACGTCCTCGATCCAGACCCACTGGGCGATGCTGGATTCGATCAACGAGGTGGGGGTATCGGCGTTGTATTCCAAAACCTTCAACCTCCCCCCGGGTTGAAAGGAAAAATCGAAACGCCCATAAAGGGAACGGTCACCCCGGTCCCAGGATTTTTTGATCAAGGGAGCGAATTTTTGCGGAATCCCGATCCGTTGATACAAATTATTTTTAATGACATATCCGACGGATTCGAGGGACAGCCGGTGGAGTTCCTCGGTCGCCTCTTCGATCCGGTCGATTTCTTCGGCCGAAAAGGCATAACAGGCCCGTTCATCCCAATAAACCCCTTCGGCGGAATGGAAGGTAAACCCGATCTCCTCCATTTTAGCGCGCCAGTTCCTTCGTTCTGAAAGGGAAATTCTTTCCATCTTTCCCGTTCAGGAACCCGCCCTGAAAAAAGAGCCGATCCGGCCAAAACCGCCCCGGGTCATATGGGAGGTGGTAAGGGAGCCGCTGGAATTAAGAGAAGCCGTCCCCGGGGCCAGTCGGGAAAATCGGGCTGTGGCGCCCAAGGGCTGGGCCTGATCGGCCCCCCGGCGGTAATAATAGGGGACCCCGCCGCGGTAAAAATAATGAGGGCCGTGGTAGGATCCTCCCGACTGTTGGTCGCAGTCATCCTCGCTGCCCCAATCCTCAATGCATTTTTCACGGGATGCATATATTTCCCGCAGTGTATCCTGCGAGGAGGGCCCACAGGCGGCCAGGGAAGCCGAGGCGATGAGAATCAGGGTTATTTCTTTCGAACGCTTCATGCCCTTCCCTTGATTCAAAGGAATATGACCGGTGAGTCCGACGAATCGCCTCAATCTATATTCCCGGGAAAATGATTGTCAAGTTCTATTCGAAGATCCCGGCGGGCGAAACGATGCCCGTCCGACCGCCAGGTTGTTTGGCAGTGGTTATTGTGCCAACGGTGCGCCGACGACTTCCTCCGTTGCGTTCACTGGGGGGAGGCGCAACACCGGCGTTAACTTGACAGGAAGAGTCCGTTTTTGCTATCTTTAGCCACGAGACTCTTCTTTCAATAGGCTTATCTATCTGCTCTTGTTTTTTCCGGCGGCTGGGCTTTCTGGTCCTTCGGGGAAGCAGAACGGTCGGAGTTCGGCGGCTGAGGATGAAACCGTCGGGATGCTGCTTTTTTACGGCGAGGGGGAAAGAGGGTTCTGCGCCGGGGGCGACATCAAGGCCATGGCCCGGGATGTCCGGGAGGGCCGGGTGGATAAGGCGCTTCATTTTCTATCGGAAGAATACGCCCTGGACCTCAGCCTGCACCGTTTTCCCAAACCCGTGGTGGTCCTGGCCGACGGCATTACCATGGGCGGCGGACTGGGGCTGGCCGCCGGGGCCGATCTGGTGGTGGCCACGGAACGGACCCGCATGGCCATGCCGGAGACGCGCATCGGCTTCTTCCCCGACGTGGGCGCCACCGGCTGGCTCTATGAAAAATGCCCGCCCGGCTACCCCGAATTCCTGGGGCTGACCGGCTATGAAGTTCAGGGGCGGGAAAGCGTGCGCCTGGGATTGGCCACTCATCTGGTCCATTCAGGAGATCTGCCCGGCTTTATTGAGCGGCTGAAAAATCTACCTGCAGGACCTCCCGGGGGGAAAGGCCTTGCCTTGAGAAAGATCGCCGCGGAGATAGATCCTTTTGCCATAAAGGATATCCCGCCCAACCCGGAGCTGGATGAATGGGTCAGGGCCACCCTGGCTGGAAAAGATTCGATCCCGAACCTTCTGGAAGATCTGCGCCAGTGCCGCCTGTTCAGCGATCTCTGCCAGGGCATATTCCAGCGCTTGTCCGAGCGCTCCCCCACGGCCCTGACCGTTACCCTGCAAATGCTGCGGCATAATCAGGGACGTCCGCTAGAGGAAGTATTCGAAATGGACCTCCAGGCTTCGCGGTTCCTGCTGAATCATCCCGACTACCTGGAAGGCGTCCGCGCCCGGTTGATCGATAAGGATGACCATCCCGGGTGGCAGCCGGAGCGATTCGAAGAAGTAGCTAAAGTTCGATTGGAAAGGTAGTCAAAGCGCAAGGATAGAAATAGGGATTCAAAAAAGAAGGTACTTGCCCCGCCTCAGGAAGGAAGCCGACCTGCCGGAAGGGCGATGCTGGCCCGGACCCCCGCGCCAAATTCACCGGTCAGATTCAGCCTGCCTTGATGGGCCTCGAGAATCTTCTCCGCCAGATTCAGCCCCAACCCGAGACCGTGGGTTTTCGTGGTAAAAAAGGGACGACGGGCCAGTTCCAGTTCCTCGACCGACAAGCCCGGCCCGTTGTCTTCGATATCGCGGAGCTCGCCGCTTACCTTTGCACCGACGCGGCGTCCTGTTTCGTCGGCCAGGTTTTCCCGGTCTGCGGCGGCTGGGTGGCGCGCTAATGGGTCTGATGTTCGACCAATGAGGAATGAGACGATTCTGATAAGCAAATTAAGAAAGAAAGTCTACCAAGATTTTCAGATGACAGCAGGGAGCATATCGGAGAAGCAATGGAATTGGTAAAACGGGTTTGACCGGATTTTAAAGAATAACGAACGACAAGCGGAAGGACTCCAAGAGCGATTGCCCCCCGCATTAGACTGCCTTCAGATTGATCCTGACGTCGTCAAGTCAGGTCTGGGGAAAATACGAATAACAATCAACCGAAGGGAGGGCCATTTATGAACAGATCATCATTAAACGACCGGAAAGGTTCCGCACCCACCGATTTGAAGAAAATAGGCCTGGTCCATACCAGAGGGTTTCTGCCAATGATGGCGATCCTGTTCATCGTTGTCTTCGGCGGACCGGCAGCCGGGCAGGGAAACAAGACCTACACCCTCGACATGACCAAGTGCGCGGGCTTCACCTCCGAGGACGCGGGAAAAATCCTCGGCCTGCCGGCGTCGAAATTGGTGGCCAAAACCGAGAAGATGGCCGTGGAATTATGGAGTTGCGCATACACCACACCCGACGGTAAAGGGGTGGCGTTCAGTATCACCCTCGCCAAGGACGCCAAAAAGGCCGCCAGGGAAATGGAACGGTTGCGCGACAACCTGGAGGTGGCCGCAGGCACGGCCCCTTTCAAAAACAGGCTCCCCAAAGGAGCCTACAGTGAGATTTTAGGCCTCGGCGAGGAATCAGTCTGGACGGACGTGAACGGCACCCTCACCGTGAGAAAGGGAAATGTCACCATTCAGGTCCTGATGCCGGGGGGCAAAATGGAACAGATCAAGGTGGTCCAGGCTTTTTTGGCAAAATTCTAAGCGCGATTCCTAAATTTACTTAGTCGCCCCGATGGCCTGGGCGATGCGCAGGACCTGGCTGTCCTTCAGCCCCAGGCTTTTAGTAACGTCCGCGAAATTGATATTGGCAAAGATGCAGGATCCCAGGCTTAGGGCCGCGGACTCCAGAAAAAGATTTTGTCCAATGCTGCCGATTTCCAGGTCCGCCCAACCAAAATCCTTGCCGGGAACCTTTTCCTTGTTGATTACATAAAGCACGATCAGGGCCGCCTGCTTAAAACCGCCCTGGACCGGGATCTGGCCCCGGATATCATCGGCGATGACCCTAACCAGCCGGTGCGGTTGGGGTTCGTACCGGTAAACCCCCTGGGGCAGCGCTGCCAGGATCTCCACTGGGTAACGGCCCAGAGCCGAGGGGGCGGTACGGCGCCCGTTATCCCGGTTGACCCCGTCGGCCGCCCAGAGGAGCCTGGAGATTTCGGGCAGGGACAGGGTCCGCCCCGGGTCATAGGAACGGCTGGTTTTTCGTTCCAGCAAGGCCCGCTCCAAGGCAAAAGGATTGTTCTTCTCGAAGGGGGGCAGAACGAGTACCTCCTGACCGGAAAAGGTCGGTTCCGCTGCCGAGGCCTCGGTAATAAACCCTTTGCTCCAGGGCTTCGTCCCTTGCAATAAGGTCAGCGCCCCCACACCCATGATCATCGCTTTTTCGAGAAATACGCGTCGGTTCATTTGGACTCTCCTTCCGACAATTCCTTAAATATATCATAAGAATATTTGTTTAAGTCTGTATTCTCCAGGGTGGCGAGAGGGGCCTAAAATCCGCTGGAGGTTGAGGCCGGCGATTTCTTCCCGATCTCTGCTGGAAAGTTCAAGGCGCAGGAAGCGGTCCCAGGATTCCTCCGGCCGGCGCCAGGGATTGTCCGAACCGAAGAGAAAAAATTCGGCCCTTTTGCGTTGGATTAGTCTTTCAATTTCTTCGGGCGGAAGGATCTCTAAAACAAAGGAAAGATCCAGGTAGACATTATCCCGGTCACAGATCGGATCCAGCAAATCCCAACCGTAGAGACAGCCTCCATGGGCGGCGATAAATTTGATGTCAGGGAAGGATCGGGCCAGAAAGCCGATCTTCTCCGGGCCGGTTTCATAAGGCGCCCACTCATCCAGCAGAAAAGCCATGTGGGGCTTGACGGCCCGAACTCCGTTCAGGTGCATGGAATCCAGCAAAACAGGCAGTCCGGCCTCTTGGATCATTCCCAGCCAAGCCAGCGTTTGAGAATCCACCAAATCGATTCGTTGGAGAAGGGAATGGATTTTGATCCCCTGGAGTCCCAGGGCCAAGGCCTCCGCCAGATCTTGCTCCGCGGTTGGCGAATGGGGCGTTAAGGAAGCGAAGGGGATGATCTGCGGATAGTCTTTGGCCCGATCGGCAACCCAGTGGTTTAACCGGGAACAACCGTCCGGGCGACCGGTAATAGGGAGCAGGACCCAGCGATCGAACCCGGCCCGGATTTCGGTTTCCACCAGCCCTTCGATGGTCCCTTCCTGGTAAAGCTGCCATTTATACGGGTTGTCCGAAGCCAAGTGTCCGTCCAGCAGGCGGACCCTTTCCAGAACCGTTTCCCGGTCTTTTTCCGGATAGGCATGGGTGTGGGCGTCAATGCGTAACAAGCGCCAACCCCGCTCGGGAGGCTGCGGACCGGAAGGCCGTTTCCCCTTGAAGTATCATTTTGGATTGTTTCTTTAGACGGTTTTTGGATTTGTCTCTACGATTGGACCGGGCGAGATTTCTAAATCCGAAATTCGAAGCACGAAATCCGAAACAAGCACGAAGGTCCAAAATCCAAATGCTCAAAACAAGAACCCCTCGGATTTCAATATCAGGAGAAAATCTTAAACAGTTTGGATCCGCCCTTTTTGGTATCCAGTTCCTGAAATTC
>CAVQSS010000010.1:0-204316 GCA_963716045.1 uncultured delta proteobacterium
GTTGCAAGTTGCAGGTTGCTGGTTGCCGGTTAAAAGACCGATGCTGGATGACCCTGTTGCAGGTTATAAATGGTCTCAAAATAGTGAGCATGACGACCGTCATTCCCGCAGCGCTTCTGGGCGGGAATCCATGTTTTTCTCAAGAAACATTGGATCCCCGACAAAAACATTCGGGGATGACGGAAAGACCGACATCCCCATACGCTAACCTAATTTTTCATCCTTTTCATAATAGGCCAGATCCCCGGCCCTTCTCAGGATATAAAGCTCGTCCTCGGCCTGCTGGTCCGGATTACGGCAGTAAATCAATTCTCCGCGGCACCGTCCTTCCTTCAAGCCGGCCGACAATCTCGCCCGCCCGACTGCCAAACACATAAATGACCGCCAGCCGGTATCGATCAGCCAAATGATGAAGCTGTAGTGGACCCCCCATACCCGTTAGTATTTTAAATCTCCCTAAATTTGTCAAGAAGTTATACCCAGCCTAAATCTTTTTCCATTTTGTCTTATTTTTGTTGACAAATAATATATCCTATGGTCTTCTAAATAATATTAATATTGTATTTTACCATTTTTCTTACAAGTAAAGTAAATAAAAAATTTATTAAGATGTCCCGTAACCTATTTTAAAGCGGGCGCGGGGAAAATATCTCCGTTGACTTCTACCTTATGGCTGTTGGTATGATGTCGATCTCTCATAGGGCTTCAAACCCGGCGTTGGTTTGTTAAGTTATCATTGCACCTCATCCCCCTGAACGGGAGGGATAGGACATGCCCCCTGCAAAACAGATCTTGAACGGTTCGACAGTGAATCGCTCCAAGATTTCGCCGCCCGCCCTGCCGAAGATTCTCGCGCGCCCCCGTCTCCTGGACCTGTTTATTCAAAACGAGGATAGAAAGCTTATTTTGATCATCGGGCAGGCTGCCCAAGGGAAAACCACCACGGCCGCTTCCTGGTACTTCCAGGTGAACCACCGACCCTCCGTCTGGATCAATATCGAGCCGGAAGAGGCGGACTCCGTCAATTTATTTTATCTTCTGGTTCAGGCCCTTCACCAAGAGCGGAAAGAAAAGGAAGTGGGGGCCCTCTTTTCGTTGCCTTCCCAATCCCGAGGCCCTCGGGAAGATCGCTATCGCTACCGGGAATGGGCCCCGTCCCTGTTTGCAACCTTCAGCGAGCCGTTTCAATTTTTCCTCGACGGGCTGGATCGATTGCCCCCCCAGGCGGAGTCCTTCGGCTTTCTTCAAGCCCTGATCGAGCAAATGCCCGCGGCGGCCCGTTTTATAATGATGTCGAGGGACTACCCCCCGCTCACTTTTGATTTTCAGCATTTAAAAATGGGACGGCTGGCCCTGATCCTCAAAAACGAGGACCTGGCCTTTACCCGCCAGGAGATCAAACAGTATTTCCGGGAACTCTCGCGGCCTCTCCCTCGGCAGAGACCAGTTGGAGCGGGTTTTCCTTGCCACGGAAGGCTGGATCGGCGGAATCATCCTGCTGAGCGAGACGTTGATTCAGGTTCCAACCTCCGCCATTGACGCCTATCTCGGTGAACGATTGCCCGATCGCTTTCACCGCGAGACCTTTCAATATTTCGGCCAGGAGATCTTTTCGGCCCTTACCCCTGCCCGGCAGAATTTACTGATGCGATCCTCCATCCTGGAACGCCTGGACCCCGAGATCCTTCGCGACTTGTTTCAGGAAGAAGGCGGGCTGGTATTGCTGAAAGAAATGACCCGGAAAAACCTTTTTGTTCGGGCTTTTCCCGACCCGGCGGAGGGCGTTGTTTTTCGTTATCATCAGCTTTTCAAAGATTTCCTGGGAGCCCGGCTCCGTTCGCAAGTATCGGAAGAAGAATTCGAAAATTACAGGCCCGGGCCGGGGCCTGGTATGAGGAAAAGGGGGATTTAGAAAAGGCCATCGGCCATTACCTGGAAGCCCGCGACTACCCCAAGGCGGCGGCGCTGATCAAACAGATCGGCCTGGCCCTGATCAAAAAGGCCCGTCTGGCCGATCTTTTCCGCTGGCTGCAGGCCCTGCCCCGGCCCGTTGTCCAGGAGGATCCCTGGCTGCTGCTGTTCAATGCCCAGGCCAATCGCTTCATTTCCCTGGATGAAAACATACGGACCTTGAAGGAAGCGCTGGTCCGCTTTAAAGACCAGGGAGATCGCTCCGGACTGTTTTTGGGAATGGGCTTATTAATTGAAGCCGAGTTTGTTTGGGGAAGGCACCGGCCTGAATTGATCAGGGAAGCCGAAGAGCTCCTAAACCTGGCCGGCAATGAATCCTGTTTATATGAGCGGGCCTTCCTCTGGAGACAGATCGGCTGGGTCCATTCTTTGCGGGGAAACCCGCGCCGGGGGTATTGGGCGTGCCAGCAGGCCTATCTCCTGGCCAACCAGATAGGTGATCCCCTGCTGAAGGCCGGCGCCCTGGCCCACGCCGTAACCTCTCTGTCGATTCTGGGAGAATTCAGGAAAGCCGAGCGCCTCCTTCAGGAATTAAATTCCTCCTCCTGGCGTTTCCCCCAAACCGAAGCCCTCTTCAGCCATTCCATATCCAAGGTGATGTATCTGATTTTAAGCGGCGATCCCCAAACGGCCCTGGAGCTGTGCGCCACCCTATTGGAAGAAATGGAAACACGAGGCTTGACGTATCTGTACCCGTGGGTGCTTTTCCACAAACAGCTTGCCCTGGTATATTGCCGGGAACACCGACAGGCTGATGAAATCAGCCAGCAGTTGTTGAACCTGTTCACCGCCTTGAAAGACGGTTTCCTGAAGACGCTGACCATCTTTTACTCCGGCATCTCCGCCTACTGGTCCAACCGGAGGACCGAGGCCCGGGATCTGATCGATCAAGTCCTCCCGCAGTTCGTAGCCCGCAATTCCTATTCCGAACTTTGTTACGATGTAGCCCGGTTGGCCCGGAGTTTGCTCAATGATTGCCCGGAGCATCGTTTAGGGGCCATTAAAGAGCTCCGGGAAGTCTGGCATAACCTTGAAGCGATCGAAAGCCACCTGTTCCTGACGGAATGCCATCTGGCATTGGGGCTTATCTATCGTGATCAGGGTCTGGAAGAACAAGCCCGGGAACACCTTCAAAAAGGGTTTCAGACAGCCCGGCAAAGGGAATTCAGCCACTTTATGGTCATCAGTCCCCGGGACACGGTGCGCGCCTGTCTGCTGGCCGAGGAATTGCTGGAAGATGGAAACGAAGCGGCCGCCTATGCCGCCCGGCTGGTTACCCAGAAATTCGGCCGTCTGGCCGAAACAGTGCTGGAGGAGTCGAGCCGCCATCCCAATCCGCGCCTGAGAGAAAAAGCCTTGGAGTACCGGCGTTCCCTGCACCGGGCCGATCGACCGCTGTTACGCATCGAGACCTTCGGGAGCCTGCGTCTGTACTTCAAGGGCGCCATGATGGATGATGCGTCCTGGGTCGGCCATCAACCCCGTCAACTGTTGACGGCCATCTTATCGCAGAAGAGTGAAAAAAATCAGAAAGAGACCCTGGTTGAAATCCTCTGGCCCGATGAGAAGCCGGGAGTCGGGGAGAAGAACTTCAAGACCACCCTGCAGCGCCTGCGCAAATCCCTGGAGCCGGACATCAGCCAGACCTTTGGTTCCTCCTATATCCATCTGCATCACAACCTGGTTTTTTTGGATAAGGAGTTGTGCCGGGTCGATTGCAGGTCGTTTACGGCCTTATCCAAAGAAGGTGAAGAAAAGGAAAAAGCCGGGGACCTTAAAGGGGCGCTGGACTGTTTCTCCCGGGCCATCGATCTCTACCAGGGAGATTTCATTTCCGAAGACCTGCACTCCTCCTGGGTGGAGCGCCGCCGGGAGGACCTCAAGAATATTTATCTGGACCTTCTCCTCCGAACCGCCCGTTACCACGAGCAGGCCGGGGCCTTCAAGAAAACCGTCTCCTGCCTCAAACAGGCCCTCGAGGCCGACCCTCTCCTGGAGGAGGCCTGCTGCCGTTTGATGACCCTCTATGCCGGCAAGAATCAGTACAACGAGGCCCTCCGCGTTTTTGATTCCTGCCGAAAAGCCCTCAAAACCGAATTGAACACCCGTCCCGACCCGGCTACCACGGCCCTGTACCAGGGCATCAAAGAACAACAAAAAAAATCGTAAACCCGGGGTTCTTGACTTTATCTGGAAATTATCTATAATGACAGAAATTTAATGATATGGAGGAAAAGATGCCGATTGTCGCCATTTCCGCCAAGGGACAGGTAACCATTCCTAAAGAGGTCAGAAAGGCCATGGATCTAAAATCGGCCGACCGGGTGATTATCGTCGTGGAAGACGGGCAGGCGGTCATAAAACCGATCCGTGGTACCCTGATGGATATCGGGGGGTCCATTGCAATTCCAGAAGGAGAAAAGCCCATTAATTTTCAGAAGGTCCGGGAGTCCGTAAAAAAGAAACTTTTGCAACGCCTTTCGCCAAAGCGAGCCTCCTGATGAAAAAGGTTTTTATCGACACCAACATCTTTCTCCGTTACCTGACCAAAGATGACCCGGTCCAATACCCGCGTTGCCGAAACCTTTTCAAAAAGGCCCAGAATGGTGAAATGCTGCTGGTTACCTCCACCCTGGTAATCGCCGAGTTGATCTGGACTCTGTCATCCCATTACCAGGTCGCTAAGGAACAAATCATCGAGAAAGTATCAATAATTGTTGGAAGCGCTGCCGTTCAAATCCCCGACAAAGAGATCATCGCCGAGGCCCTGGTGATTTATGCCCGAAAGAACGTCGATTATATTGACGCTTATAATTCGATCCTCATGAGACAACTCGGTCTGAAAGAGATCTATTCCTACGACCAGGACTTCGATAAGTTAGAAACAGTCCAACGATTGGAACCTTAAAGGCCCGGCTAACCTCAGCAGAGCGGGCTCCCACGCCCGCGATTTTCATGCTGTAAGGTATTCCGATTCCCATTCCTCCCAGTTTTCCGGAGCCGGTGTTGCCGGGAGAGCCAAGAGTCTTTTGACGACCTCGGTGATTTGGCTCAGCGTCTCCTGAAATTTTTTGAGAGCGGCGGTCGGCTGGGTGTCTGCCTGCTTGGCCTCCACCAGCAGCATCGGTTTTCTCCCCTCGGCCATTAGAAAATCGACCTCCTGCCGAAAGTTGACAGCCATTGGCTGATCGAATTATAAGCCACCTTCAGGTCCCGGGCCAGGGAGGTTATGGATAGCGGACTCCCGATCTTGGAGGGCAGCAATTCATAGCCCGTTTCCAAATCGGAATTCAGTTTGATTCCGGTTAAATCGCGAATGTCCTCCCTTGTCATCCTGAGTAACCGAAGGGAGCGAAGGATCTCGCCTTTTATAATAACGGCCTCAGAAATGCGAGTGTTCAGATTCAACACTTTGTTCAATCGGTACCCTGATCATTTTCGGCTTGGATCTTGACAACACGTAATTTACGTGATACTTTTAATTCAGACCGTTTAAATAATAAGGAGGTCCGGTCATGAAACAAAATATTACCGTCAGCCTGGACAAGGAACTGCTCCGGAAGGGAAAAGTCCTGGCGGCCCTGCGGGGCACCTCGCTGAGCCGGATGGTGGGCGACAAGCTGACTGAAGCCTTTCTGGAAAATGAGGCCTATGCCCAAGCCAAAAAGAAAGCCTTGTCCCATTTAAAAAAAGGGTTTCATTTCGGCGGCCGGGTTCCTTCCCGGGAAGAACTGCATGAACGGTAGAATCTTTGTCGATACCAACATCCTGATCTACGGACATGATCTGGATGCCGGGGTAAAGCATGAAACGGCGGCCGCCTTGCTGAGGCAGCTTTGGGAAGAAGAAACCGGCGTCCTGAGCACTCAGGTGATCCAGGAGTTTTATGTGAATGTCACTCGCAAGATCCCCCACCCCCTTTCGCCAAACCAGACCCGGGGACTCATCGAAACTTATTTCGCCTGGCCAATTATAGTCAACGGCAGCGGAACAATCCTGAGGGCTTCCGAAATCGAGGAACGATACCGACTTTCCTTCTGGGACGCCCTGATTATTGCTGCCGCCGTTGAAGGTCGGGCGGATCAGATCGTTACCGAAGACCTGAAAGCCGGTGAGACCATCGAAGGAATTCAAATTGTGAATCCCTTTTAAGGTACTCCGATTCCCATTCCTCCCATTTCTCGGGAACCGGCGTTTCCAGGAGAGCCAAAAGTCGATCGACGGCCTCGGTAATTCGCCGCTGCTTGGCCTTCTTCAAGTGATATTCCACGACCGCCTCCCGGACCAGGGCTCCTAATTTTTTATTTTCCCTGGAGGCCAGGGTCTCCAAGTCCCGGAATTGCTCTTCCGAGAAGAGGACTTGGATTTTCTTAACATATCTGGGCATATTTGTTTCCAGCGCAAAAATAATATTTTTAAAGAGTATAACCAAAATATTATTTTGATAAATTTTTTTTTTAGCTCCCCTTTGCGACCTGGGCGTCTTTAGCGCAGCGGGCGGTGAAAAAAATGCCCTTCCCTCTCTTTCAGGGAAGCTGGGCCAGCCATTGCACCTGCGATAAAGACCCAGGGGTGGAACAACGGATGAGGACTCTTCCTCCCCCTCCCCTGTCATCCTGAGTAACCGAAGGGAGCGAAGGATCTCGCCTTTTACCCCACTCAGAATCGCGTATGTTCAGATTCTCCACTTTGTTCAATCGGTGCCCTGATTCGATTCTCGGCTTGGGCCTTGACCGCACGCAAATTACGTAATACTTTAGAATTTGGGGCAATGATTTACGGAAATTGGAGTGTTGGAGTTACGGAGTAATGGAGTATTGGGTTAAAGAAAGGAGTTCCAGCCATGAAACAAAATATTACGGTCAGTCTGGACAAGGAAATGCTCCAGATGTATAGTAAACTATTCACTTGACATGATCATTTAAGGATCGTATCCTTTCTCGAATTGACCCTCATGGAAAGGAGACGGTATGGAGGAAGTAAATGCTTTGGACCTGAGAACTAAATTCGGCGCAATTTTGGATCTCCTGGAGGAAAAAGGCGAACCCATTCTCATTAAAAAGCGGCATAAACTTCGGGCGGTTTTGGTAACCCCCGAACAGTTTGAAAGGCGGTTTGTGGATTGGCAGGCGGAGGAAAAGAGAAAAGAACTCTTGAGCAACATCAAGAAGCTGCGAAAGCAGCGGACCGGGACGGAAAGCAGCCTGGACGTTTTGAGAAAGCTGCGCGGATACGATCGATGATCTGGGTAATTGATGCTTCCGTAGCGGTAAAATGGTTTATCTTGGAAGAGTCTCATCCCGCCGCCGAGGAAGTCCTGATTGCGCTGATCGCTCGGCCCCAGGCCTTCGCCGTGCCCGAATTATTTTCCTTCGAGGTATTTTCCGTTCTGAACCGGCTTCACCCCCAACCCCGGCTCGTATTCGAAAAAGGCGTCATCCCCCTGTTGCAGGGGGGATTGCTGCGGATGCCCATGACCGAACCCCTGGCCGCCCTGGCCCATCGCTTCACCCGACTGGGGTTGACCGGCTACGATGCCTGTTATGCCGCCCTGGCCCGGGATTTAAGCGGCCTCTGGCTGACCTACGATCAACAGGCCCATCAGGCCATAAAGAAAGAAAAAGTATCCTGGTCCCTGGAAAAGGGTCTCCCTCCAGACTGGCCTCCCGAGGTGGGATAGAATTCCCTTGGCTTTCCGTACGACCTTTCCTTGGCGACCTTGCCGTCTTGAGCGAAGCGGGCGGTGAAAAAAAGCAGAGAAAAGCGAAATTTTTATGAAAAATCGGTGAGAATCCGATTTTTCATACCAGCAACACCGATTCCTGATATTGGGCAACGGCGGCGTCGCCCGTGAGCAGCACCAACCCTTCCGCCCGAGCCTGGGCAATCAGCAGGCGGTCGAAAGGGTCTTTATGAAGCGGCGGGAGCGTATCTACCCTCAAGGCATGTTCCGCCGTTACGGGCAGTTCGGCGTATCCGGACACGGCCAGCATCTTTCTCAAACGATGAGGATCTACCTTGAAATCTTCCCGTTCCAGCCCCAGCTTGATCACGATCTCCCAGATGCTGGCCGCACTGAAAAAAAGCCCGTTTTCGGGAGTCGTCAAAAGGTGGCGGGCCGAGTCGGAAAGTTTTTCCGGCTGTCCGGCGGCCCACAGGAGGATGTGCGTATCGAGCAGTAGCCTCATGCCGGTTTCCCTTCAAAAAGGCTGATTATTTCCCGGGCTCCCAGGGTATCAAAATCGTCCGGCGTCGAAATCTCGCCCGCCATAAATCCCAGCCTGGCATTGCAGCCGCGCTCTTCCGCGGACAGGGGAACTACCTTGACCATCGGTTTTCCTGCTTTGGCAATGATGAAGGGGTCCCCCTTGGCCGCCTGTTCAACCAGTCGGGAAAGGTTGGTCTTGGCCTCATGAATATTGACGGTTTGCACGGCACTCTCAAAAACATTAGTTTAATAAACTTAGTTTACCTAGTTTTCTATATCCGCCGATTTTTGTCAATATGTTTTACAAGAATTTTTTTCGCGGGCTAAATTATTTTGATGATCTCGCAAAAGGAGTTTCGATTTGATCTCGCCCGCCCCCTTCGGTCACTCGAGTTCGCAGAGATCACTGAGAAAGACCCCTCTTTCTTCCTCGATCATGACGGTCTTTTTCTAAAAAATTTTTTCGGCCCTGCGACTATTTCCTACACTGATTCAATCCGATAATATTTCAATAGGTTATATATGCCTATCGGGGCCGAAGAAATTTTTTTGGTTACCTTTTGGTTACCTCCCCTAATGTATATTCTTTCCCATACTCTAACCTCCTCTTAAATAGGGATTCCGCTTCTTGCGCCCGCAGGCGGAATCCCACCAAACATTGTTTTATATTTGGCTTTTTATTACAGGGAACCAAAATTCCAAATAATCTTTGCGTTCCCTGTGCGGTGAGATATCCTGGGAGGGAACTTATCGTGCACCCAGAAGACGAACAACGCCTGACGCCCCGGCAATCCTTCGATCAGGTTGTCCGAATAGAACGCAATCGGTTTTTTACCGGTGAAAACGCCTCGGTCTATGAAATCGGCCAGGTCCTGGATATCAGCCCCCTGGGGATGGGCATTAAGACCGATTCCCCCATACAGCCGAAAGAAATGGTGCGGGTCTATCTTCCGGTCCAGGCCGTGGATATCCCCCTGCCGGTCTTTTCGGAAGTCAAATGGGTAAAGTCCTATAACCAGCATTACCGGGTCGGGTTGCAGTTCATGCGGTGAAAAAATACACTCACCGCAAAGGCGCGAAGGACGCAAAGCAAAAAATAAACCTCCGCGCTCTCTGCTCCTCAGCGGTGAAATGTCTTTTCATCCCGGTTTTATCCGAAGTCTGCTGGGCCGAGTCCAATTCCCAGCCCTGCCGGGCCGGGTTGAAGTTTTTGATATAGGAAGTTCTATGAAGTCAACCAGGTCCTGGATATCAGATCCTTGGGGATGGGCGTCAAGACCGATTCCCCCCTGCAGCCGAAAGAAATGGTGCGGGCCTTTCTTCTGGTCCAGGCCGTGGATATCCCCCTGCCGGTCTTTTCGGAAGTGCGCTGGGTGAAGGCCCAAAATCAACATTAACGGACCGGGTTGCAGTTCATGCGATAGAGGTTTTATTGAATTAAGTAAGGTGTCCAATTAAATTATAAAATTATAAATTAATTAGGAGAGGGGGCGAAAGCCAAAAATAATGAGCAGAGGTTCTTGCTATCGAAATAATTTACTTTAAAGTCATAAGGTTTTGACGAAGAAAGGAGAAGGTTTATGAAACAGAAAGGGAATATTAGAAACGTTTTATTATTATTTATCCTTTTACTTTTCCTTGTAGGAATTGAATGCTTTCCCAGTCCTGCAATGGCGCAGCAGGTTGCTTACGTTTATTCAACCAGCAGTAGTGTCAGTAGTGCGGATGCAGTATTATTCAAAACCTTTCTGGAATATTCCCAATATGTAGTTACACCAGTCCCTCTCGTTGGCTTTACGATAGACCTTGGCGATCAATTTCTGGAGGTCCCTGGCGTAGTCGATACGAATTTTTCCTTGTTTGATCTGATCCTGGTCGACAATAATACCGGGAATCTTGATCAATGGGGCACCACGGATAATACCGCGGCCCAGGTGGCCCAGATAACCGCACCCAACAAGCCGATAATAGGCATCGGCGAGGGCGGCTACGCCTTCTTCGGGCAACTCGGACTGAGAATCGGCTTCCCCTACGGCTGGCATGGATTCGAAAATCAACTCTTCTATAACACGTCCGCTCCACAAAATTTCTTCACCGGGCTGGAAGTCAGTCAGCCAGTCATTTACTACAGCAGTCTGGTCAATAGTGTAGGGATTTGTTTAACCAGTTGCAATTCAACCCCAGACATCACCCCGGATGTGATCCCGGTAGGGCTAGAATATTCAAGTAATACTCATTCCGACTTGGTCCTTCAGGGTTCCCGTCTCCTTTGGGGGGGCAGCGGCAACCCTGATTTAATGACCAACGATGGTAAGACGCTGTTTTTGAACTCCATGCAGTACATGCTGGAACTAATACCACCGCCACCTCCACCATCACCCTTCACCCTGACCTATACCGCCGGTCTTCCTGGCGGCACTATCGATGGCCATATCTTACCGGTTACCCAGTCGGTCAACCCTGGCCAAAACGGTTCCCCGGTAAAGGCGATCCCCTTTCCCGGCTACACTTTCAAGAACTGGAGTCCTGGCGGCTTGACCGATAATCCACGAACTGACATTGGCGTGAGCAGCAATATCACTGTCACCGCCATCTTTGCCTCCATCGACAACACCACCACCCTACTGACCCAGGCCAACCCTCCGGGCGGGACTTATAATACTAGTCAGACGGTCACGTTGGCCCAGATTAGCGGCCAAGCCGGGACTATCTACTATACCACGAATGGGAGCGACCCAACCTCGAGCGGCACGGACTATAATGTTACCCCGATTCCTTCGTTTACATCCGGCACCACCACCCTTAGATTCGCAACTTCCTCCGGAGGGGTCTGGGAGCCGGTAAAAACCGAAGTTTATACCATTGATTCAACCCTTGCGGGATCCGTTCTCCTACTCGAAGATGGCGGCAATATCCCCATTGAAGTTAAATTCCCAGCAATTGGCTATACCATTAAGCCGTATTGCGGCTCCAACATCCATATTGAGTTGTTTCCATGTGATTTCTCCGGTAATCTTCCAACATGCGACCCTTTACCCTCCCTCTGCAGGATTCGCAAGGCATACGGCCCCGATGATGTGGTGAACATACAAGCCGGGCACACTGAGATCTGCCGCGTTGGTGACATGTACGACCCCAGCATATTAAATCAACTGACTGCCGGGTCTTATACTGTCAAGTTCACCTATGCAAACCACATCCCAATTAATCTCAATCTCAATGATCCAAAACTCCTTTGGACCGGCGCCATCGACCTAACCCCAACCGAGAATAAAACCTTATCCCTTTACAAATTTACCGGCTTCCTCCCCCCGGTGGACAACCTCCCAGTGTGGAACGTCGCCCAGGCAGGCCGAACCATTCCTATCAAGTGGCAACTTGAAGATAAATTCGGGCTCCCATGGAATAATGTAGCTACCTTGACTGCCACCGTGGTAAAAAGCGAACCTTCCGTTTTCCCCTGCCCAGGTTCCAATGTGGAAATCCTGGATAACATCGAAACCTACAATGACAATACTCAATCCATGCTCAAATGTGATCCAGTTACTGGAACTTGTCAATATAATTGGAAAACTTCAAAAGATTACACGGGGTTTTGCGGCTCTTTTACTCTCAAACTGACTGACGGTACCGAGCGTAAGGCCAACTTCGAATTTAAAACAAAATAAGCCCCCTGTCCGTAATGTACCTCCCAAGGGACCATGGGAATCAAATTTGAAAGCGGACAAGATAAAACCTAATACAGTTAAAAAGGAGAAACTGCTCATGAGAAACAGAAATTTATGGAAATATATGATGATCATAACGGCCGCGACGACGATGAGCCTGTCACTGGGTCTGGAGCCGACACTGGCCGGTGTAGACTGCAATACGGTGGCCAATAATTCCAGTGATACCGACGAGCGTGATATCAATAACTCTATTGCCCGCCCCGATGGTTTCACAGATTACCAGGAGTGCAAGCTTAACGGGGTTGCCACCCTGATAGACAGCACGCACAAGGTTTATGGCCAATCGTACTGGCCAGCAACCTGCGGCGAAAAATGTCACAAGCTCTACCCGAACAAGAGGGATCTTTTCGTCATCCTGGTGAAACCGAGCAACAGCTTAATAAACTCTTTTTCCGATCCCCCCCTAGATAACGCAACACTTTTACAGATGGTTTCCGCTGAGCAGTCGGCAGGCGGACTGGGATTGACAGTCCACCCCATCGCTAAAACCAGCTACATTGGGAATCGGCAGGTGATCTCAGCTTCCACCCAAAAGGCAGTCCAGGTAACCGAGAGCATGGACACGACCAGCCTGGATGTCCTGGGGTTTGCCAACACCGGCCTCCCAAGCGGGTTGGATCAGGCCACCATTTATACAGCCCGGATAAAAAAATTTATTCAGACCGCATGCGGTGTAACTAATTGGCCACCTCTCCCTACTTGTAAAGATTCGACGGGTAAGACCGGCGATGAACTGTTAAAAAAATATATTCAGCATACCGTCGCCCATGAGATCGGACACGTGCTCGGGCCCCTGGCCCCAGTTTACAACGTCAATTACGGCGGAAACCACTACATGACCGGGCAAAACGTAATTATGGACCAATCAATCTACTATACGCAATCTACTAGCGGTAGCGAGACGACTACCACTTTTTACATCGGAACGGGTTTCATCGGCTCCGACCAAAGCTCGGCCAGGTTGAAATGATTGATCTATTAAAGGATCCCGCCCCTCCCTGGCCACGGAGGGAGGGGCGGTAAATTGGTCTTTAATCACAAAGGAGGGAAGAAAAATGAAAAAGAAATTGAGAGGGTTCTTCATCTTATTGACGGTTGTTTTGATCCTTGGCGCCACGCCGCCGGCTTGGCTTTATGCGGGAGGCCAGACCGGGGAAGGCAATCTCTGGGACCCGTTCGTGAATACCAATCCTTTTAATTATACTGGAGCAGTCAAGCTGACCGGGACACTAACCATGATATACAATCCCAGTTGGCTATTAAACTACGGCCAACTCACGAATTTCTTTCCATTGAGTTGTAATGGTCTAGGGCAAGCCATCATGTTTTATTCAGCGCGTTTCAACTATTTGGAAACTATTAAAACCTATCCCGGGGCCACAGGGGTTTGCCTCGGGGATATCGGAAACCCCGGTTCGGGCGGTCAGGGTGATGTAATCATGGCTTTCCTGGGCTACGTCATTCCCGACGTCATCGGTTACACTCCGTTGAAATGGAATTTGAGATCTATAAAAAATGCGGGAATTTCCGGGGACAGCATGAGTTTTGTCGCCGATTTTGTCATCATGGCGAAATAATTTTGATTTAGGGACCATCCACCCTGCTCCAAGGGGGCACCTCATTTTTTTATCAATGGAGGAGCCCCCTTTTTCGACCCACAAGGGGTGTCTGTCACCCTAATTAATAAACCCATTGTTTTAATAGCTAATTTTACCATTTATTAACTGTCACCGTGGCCAGGATACCCAGAATAGTCGCCCCAGGTTTTGCCCATCATGTTGTTCAACGCGGGAATAGGCGGCAGTACACCTTTTTCTATGAGAAGGATTATTTGACGTATATTGAAATCCTTGCTGAAAAATGCCTTCGCCATGGGGTTGAAATATGGGCTTACTGCCTTATGCCTAATCATGTCCACCTGATTGCAGTTCCCCAAACGGCAGATGGACTGCGAAAGGCGATCGGCGAAGCCCACAAAAATTACGCCGAAAAGGTCAACCACCGGGAAGGCTGGCGCGGTCATCTGTGGCAGGGCAGGTTTTCTTCCTATGCACTGGATGAAACTTACCTGAAGATTGCGGCGCGCTACATAATCTTGAACCCGGTCAGGGCCCGGATCGTCAAAGCTCCTGAGGAATACCCCTGGAGCAGCGCCCCCGCCCACCTGGACGGCCGGGACGACCTTTTAGTCCGGGTTCGTCCCCTCCTGGAGCTGGCAGGCGATTGGAAAAGCTTCCTTTCAAGCCCTATTTCGAGCCGGGAACAGCATACCCTGAGAAGGCACGAAGGGACGGGCCGCCCCCTAGGGGATACGAGATTCATCCATCTCCTGGAGCAAACTCTCGCACGGGAGCTTCAACCCAAAAAGCGGGGGCCTAAACTAAGAACTTTTCCTGAATTAGATGAGGATTTACCCAATCATGAGTAAAAAATCACTATGGGTGGTTTATGCATTAGGCGGCCTTATGGCTTTTGTTTCCTTGATCTCATTCATCCAGGCCTACTCCTGGATCAATAAGCCATTCCCCGGTTTCTTGATTTACGAGCCTCCTATTGTCGGTTCTATCAGCGTACCCGGCTGGCCGGGAAAAGATGCCGGCCTTTCCTTCCTGGAAAAGGTTATTTCCGTCGATGGACATCCCGTAAAACGGGGACAGGAGGTTGTCTCGATAGCCCGTAGCAAACCAGTGGGGACGCCGATCCTATATCAGGTGAAAAATAAAGGTTCCCATCGAGAGGTTACGGTCCGGACAGCGGTTTTTTCGGCCCGAGATTTCTTTCTGGCCTTTCTGATAACCTTTATCGGAGGATTAATACTTTTTATCCTGGGTATAATCGTCGTCCTCATAAAACCAAACATCAAGCCCAGTTGGGTCTTTTTAGCCCTTTGCTTAGGCTTGGGCGGTTACATGGTCACCTCTTTCGAGATAATGACCACTTATTCAATGCTAAATTTTCATTATTTGATGCTCGCCGTTATGCCCGCCCCCTTTTTTCACCTGGCCTTTATCTTTCCGGATCGAAAAAAAATCATAGACCGCTTCCCCTGGCTGGAATATGCCATTTATCTTCCCGCCGTTATTCTGGGCGGACTTTCTCAATTCTACTTCTTCTTGCCTGGTAGGTTTGAGGCAAAATTCCATCTCTGGCTCCAGAGCTACCGGCTGCTGGTCACTCCGGCCTCGATCTATCGCCTGGCCGGTGTCATTACCCTGGTCGGCTGCGTGGCCCATTCCTTTTATAAGGCCTCCACCCCTTCGGCCAGACAGAGGGCTAAAATCATTCTCCTGGGCTGCACCATCGCCTTCCTGCCCTCGGCCGTCATCATGATGGGATTTTACCTGTTCAAGGTGAATTTCCCCTGGAACTTTCTGGTATTGTTTGTCATTTTCTTCCCGGCCGCCATCGCCTATTCGATAATCCGGCATAACCTATTTGACGCGGATGCCATAATCCGGCGTACTATAGGCTACGCCTTGGTTACCGCGGTTTTGATCGGGATTTATTTGCTCTTCGGCATCTTTTTTAATGTCTTCGCCGGGCAATATCAAATTTCGCAGTCCCGGGGCTTCCCCATCCTCTTTACCCTGCTCATCATTTTGATTCTCAACCCGCTGCGCGACCGGATACAATCCCTGGTGGACCGCCTGTTTTTCAGAAAGGAGTACGATTCCAAACTGATTATCAACCGTTTGGGAACCGCTATGACCTCCCTGATGGATCTGCCCCAAATCCTGCGGCAAATGGTGACCACCTTTACCCGGGAAATGTTTATCGATAACAGTGCGGTGCTTTTGCTGGACAATTCCGGAACTACCTACCAGGTCCGCCTTTCCGAGGGGGACAAACGATTTCGGATGGAGGGAGTATCGTTTCAAAAAACCGACCCCCTTTCCCAGGTCATCGAGAATGAGAAAAAGGAAATCACCAAGTACGATGTGCTTGAAGACCCGAAGTACAAGTCCATCTGCCTGGACTGCGCCCAAAACTTTTCCACCCTGTATGCCAGCCTGATCGTCCCCATGCTGCTGAAAGGTGAAGTCATTGGCTTCCTGAGCCTGGGAGAAAAAAAATCGGGGAAATCCTATAACCGGGAAGATGTCGATCTACTGCGGACCCTGGCCAGCCAGGGAGCCGTGGCCATCGAGAACGCCCGAATGGCCGACCAGATGAAAGCCGAGGAAGCGGTCCGGGCCAACCTGGCCCGCTATCTTTCCCCCCAGATCGTGGACCAGATCATCAAAAACGACGTGCAAGTCAACCTGGGCGGCGATCGCAAAAAGGTCACGGTCCTGTTCAGCGACATCCGCAACTTCACTTCCATTTCCGAAACCATGAAGCCGGAACAACTGGTGGAATTTCTGAACGAATATTTCACCGAGATGGCCCGAGTGATCTTTGACAATCGGGGGTCACTGGACAAGTACATCGGCGACGCCATCGTGGCCGTCTTCGGCAGCCTGATCCCCCTGGAAAACCCGGCGGAAGCGGCGGTCCAGGCTTCGATCGAAATGATGCGGGAGATGGTCCGCCTGAACGAGCGCTGGAAAGACCGCTACGGCTTTAACATGGAGATGGGCATCGGCATCAACACCGGGGAGGTTTTTCTGGGCAACATCGGCTCCCCGGAGCGCATGGAATTCACTGTCATCGGGGATACGGTGAACACGGCCTCCCGTTTTTCCAGCCTGGCCAAGGGCCGGCAGATCTTGATGACCCGGGAAACTCTTACCGATCTGAGCCCTGACCTGAAATATGCCGCCCTCCCCCCTACCAGGGTCAAGGGCAAAACGGGCGAACTGGAAGTCTTTGAAGTGCTCTACTGAGAAACAGTTCGATCCCATGAAACTTCCCGGCCCTCCCCTTTTGAAATCAATCTCACTGGTTGTTTTGTCGTCCCTGCTGCTTTTCCTTTCCTTTCCCACGTTGGACCTCCATCTCCTCGCCTGGATAGGGCTTGTTCCTCTCTACGGGGTCATCCTGGAAACCCGGCCGAGGCGGGCTTTCCTCCTGTCGTTCCTGGCGGGCTTCCTGTTTTTTTCCCTCGTCTTCGGCTGGATCCTTTCGGTCCCGGGCTACCGACTCGATCACCACGCCTTCCTGTGCTGCTATCTCGGCCTGTATTTCGGCATCTATGGGTTGGCGGTGAACTTTGTATCCAGAAGGTTGGGCCTAATTTTCGTCACTCTTTTCGCACCTGCCATCTGGGTTGCCCTGGAGTACCTCCGGTCCAACTTTTTCTTCCTGGCCCTCCCCTGGGCACTGCTCGCCCATTCCCAGCATGGAAACCTGCCGGTCATTCAAATAGCCTCCTTCACCGGGGCTTATGGCATCAGTTTCGTGATTGCCCTGGTCAACGGTGCGATATACCAGGTCATCCGAGGTCAGGGCCGGTCAGGGGCCGGATCAACCGATTTCCTGCCTACCGACCCGTCGAAGACAGCCAGGGCTTTCGTCCCGGCGGCGTCCGTCGGCTTAATGATTGCGTTGTTGGTCTACGGGTACCAGGCCCTTTCCGGCCCGAAAGAAACCCGACCCATCCGGGCCTCCGTGTTGCAGGGAAACATCAGTCAAGAGAAAAAGGGCAATCCCCGAGACCACGCGGCCTACATCACGGAACGGTACACCGACTTGACCCACAAGGCCGCTTTGGACAAGCCCGATCTCATCGTCTGGCCGGAAGCAGCGACCCCCGGTTTCTTGCTCAATAATTCATCAATGATGCAACAGTTGAAATCACTGATCGCCGAAACCGGCGCCTATTTTCTTATCGGGACTTCGGAGATTTCGAAATTCGGGCGCTCGAAGCCCGGGCCTATCAAAATTGGCAATACCGCGCTATATCTGAACCCGGATGGCACCGTGCTGGGAAAATATCTAAAAATCCGTTTGGTGCCTTTCGGGGAATATGTCCCACTCGAAAATTACATCGATTGGCCCCGATTTATCGTCACCGACCCGAAAAAGTTTCGGGAAGTCCCCGGCCAGGAATATACCCTTTTCAATCTGGGGGAAGCCCGATTTGGCGTGGTCATCTGCTGGGAACACGTCTTTTCCGACCTGTTTCGAACTTTTGTGAAGAACGGGGCCAATTTCATGCTCAATATTACCAATGAGGGCTGGTTCGGCGACACGGCGGCGCCCCACCAGATGCTGGCCATCAGCGTCTTCCGGGCAGTGGAAAATCGCTGCGCCATCGGCCGGGCCGCCAACACGGGGATCTCCTGTTTCATCGATCCCAACGGGCGGGTGACCGGCCGGGTCCAGAATAGCCAAAAAAAGGATACCTTTGTAGCGGGCTGGCTGACCGGGGAGGTTTCTCCTTCGAACCGCAAGACCTTTTACACCCTTCACGGAGACGTTTTCGCCTTTTTCTGCCTACTCGTTTCCTTCCTGACGGTCATCGCATCTTGTTGTTGGAACCGGCGACAACGGAAAACGAGCGGCTGATGAAGATCAAGATCGTCGAACCCTACAGTTTAGATAAACGATATGACGTTCGAAGTCTCATCCCGGGTCTCGGTCCCGTCGTTATCGCCTCCCTTTTAAAGCAGCAGGGGCACGATGTGGAGGTCATCAGCGAATACGTCACCCGATTGGATCCGGCCGAACTGGCTGAAGCCGATTGGGTGGGCTTCTCGCTGACCACCTACAATGCCGAGCGGGGTTTCGCGATTGCCCGGCGTATTAGGAAGCCCAAAGTTTTCGGAGGATTTCACGCCTCCCTGATGCCGGAGGAATGTCTAGAGTACGGTGACTACGTGATCAAGGGGGACGGCCATTCCGTTCTCCAGTTGGCCGATTACCTCAAGGGAGGTGAAGCAGGGAACCCCGGCAACGTGCCCAATCTGGTTTTTCGGCGGGAGGGGCGAACCATCCATACCCGGGAGGAATCTAAGCCGGTCCACCTGGCCCCCGATTTCAGACTGGTGAGGAATTTCCATAAATTGAATTTAAATTCGCTGCTACGAATTCCGATGCTCGCCAATGCCTCTCGAGGCTGCTTCCACAAATGCAGTTTCTGCTGTATTAGAACGGTCTATCGGGATTTCAGGCCCATGGATAAGAATCTGGTGGTGGAGAGCATTCAAGCCTTGGCCGGTCAGAAGCATCTCCTATCCAAATTTGTTCCGCGAGTCATCTGGATAACCGACGATAATTTTTTTAGCGACCTGAACTGGGCCCGGGAGGTCCTGCAGGAACTTTCCGGAATCCGGACGGGCTGTGCCCTGGTCCTGCAGGCCCGCGTGGATCTGGCCCTGAACGAGGAACTGCTTCGGCTTCTCGCCCGGGCCGGGATCAGTCGAATCTATCTGGGAATCGAGAGTCTCAACCAGCAGAGCCTGAATACTTTTGAAAAGAACACCTCCCTGGCGGACATCGAAACCGCGGTTAAAAAAATCAAGGCCTGCGGTATTGAAATCTACGGTCTCTTCGTCTTTGGAGACGATGCATTCCAAAAGGGGGACGGCGCGCGGGTCGCGGCATTCGTCAGACGTACCGGAATCTCGGGGGTCCTCATCCAACCTTTGACACCGTTTCCCGGTACGGAGCTGTTTCACAAATTAAAGTCCGAAAATCGTATTTTACATGAGAGATGGAGCGAATACGGCGGGAAAGTTGTCTTCCAACCCCGGAATCTCTCGCCTGATGAATTGTCCGAAGAAATCTATGCGTGTTATCGAACAGTGTTCTCCCCCTTCCGGGTGCTGAAATACCTCTGGGCCGGGCAGAAAGGGTGGAAGCTGGAGTATTTGGGTGAAGCCGTTATCCGTCACCTGGAAGGGCTGAAAATGCGAAGGTACATACGAGACTGCCTCACTGCAAAGGGAAGCGGTTAACCGAGAATGACCTCAGTATGGGGTAAGCGATCTAAACCCGGATAGAGCGTATGACTTCATTCCCTTTAAAAGATGGCTTCGACGAAGATTATTGCGGGAAAGCTGTTCGGAAGATCGAAAGAGGGATTTTCCGATCGTACCGGTCCATCCAATTTTCTCAAAAATATAAGAACCTCGTCGCCGAATTGGGATCCCGCTCCCTTTATTACGCCTCCATTCACAAAAGCCATTTTGATTATATTGTCCTGTTGTACACCATGTTTACCGAAGGTCTTCCGTATCCGCGGCCGGTATCAGGTAAAAATCTGTTCAAGGGGCCCGTTGCCGCCCTCATGAAAAGAAAGACCAAGATCGATGTACGGAAATGGGGGGCGATCCCTATGGAGCGGGGGGGATCGATTTCACGAAACCTGGTGGCCCTGTGCCGGCACCTGGAAGGAATCTTGAAAAGCGGAAAATCGGTGCTGTTCTTCCCCGAAATGGAAACCATTGAGAATCGGGGAAAGCCCTTTGTCAAGACCGGAAGGTCCTATACCGGCCAGGCGCGGCATTTTGCCCCCGGATTATTCGGCCCGGCCATCCAGGCCGCGAGGGACGGGAAAGCCGTATATATCATACCGACCTGCGTCGCCTATGATTTCATAGCGGAAGACCGCTATTTCCAGAACCTGAATCAAGCCGAAATTCTGAAGCATGCCGATGGATTCATGCCTCGGCTTTTGGGAAATTCGCTATATTTATTAACAGAATCCGCTTTTTTTTCCAAAGTTTACCGGCTCGGGCAAGGAGACATCTATATTGACCTGGGGCGGCCTATCCGGGTCGACCCGAATGTTTCGAAAAAGAAACTGGCCTCAGAGGCCTATCAGGAGGCTGTCAAAAGTTATCGAGTTACCATGCCCGCCCTGATATCTTATTTCATTCATCATGGGATCACCAATCAAACGGACCTAACCTCGGCGGCGGAAATCGCCGCTGTGAAACTTTCCGCTTCAAACGTAAATTTTCGATTTTTGGGTGACGTCAAAAATGCGGCCTCCCAGGCAATTGCCGACATGGACAATCGTGGATTAATTACCGACTCTCAAAACCTGATCGTCATCAAACCCGAGATAATCCGCTATTATGCCAACACCGTTGCACATCATCTTGGATGAAGATCTTTTTCGGGATAGATTAATATTGAAACGCCGGAGAGATTGCTATCGCTTGTCCCCCTTTTTGAATTTGGAGGTATCAAGCTAATTTTCGGCAGCCCCCCGCCTTTCCGTCCTGGCCAAAGACCGCCAGATCCTGGCCACCCGCTCCGCCCGGGAACGATTGGGTGCCCAATTCGAGGTCCGGCAGCACCCCTCCACCAGGGTCAATGGTAAGGCTGAGGAGGTGGAGGTCTTCGAGGTGGAAATACGTAGTTTCTGAATGAACTTAACAGGATCCGCATGAATCGCTGTTGAGTGCTACCACTGATGAATTATGGGCCCACCCGGCACCGATAAGCGGACCCGCTGATCTTTATTTGATGGATTTTTCGCGAACTTATTCTTTGGAGTGCGCGGACGGGTCCGCGCTTTGATCACCGAGACGCGTCCCGGTATTTGAAAGCGGCGACGCGTCGCCGCACTCCAAATGACTGACCAAATTCAGTAATAATTTGCCATCGCCAAGGGCGAGACATCTGGGCGTTGGCGAACAGATCAAGATAAGGCAATAACCGGAACTGAAATAATTTCCTGGGGGACCAGGCTGTCTTCCTCCCGCATCATTTCCCCTTGTCTGGATGACTTCGCTTCCACATTCAAAGCACTTCATCAAACGACCCTCCTCATGGAGCTTAAGTTGATAATTTCTCTTGACCCAAATCTGCGCAAGGAAGTTAAGACATGTGTGGCGTCGAGGTTTCCGGAAATGCCGGCACCCAGGAACAGGTCGATTGTCTCTTGATGGTTTGTCAAGAGAAAGTGGCGATTGCAGGTTCTTCTCAGGCAACACAAAATATTTCCTGGTCAATGCTCTCAACAAAAAACAATTGACCTGGGGCCATATTATGGTATATTCGGTGGTACCTAATAAGAGCCATAGGGAGGTAACTTATGAAGACCAAGGCCCATCTGGTAATCCCCCAGGAAATTCTGGACGAGGTCGATCAGGTTGCCGGCAAGAGGCGAAGGAGCCTTTTTATCGCCCAGGCTGCCAAAGAAAAGTTAGACCGGGAACGCTTTATTAGAACACTCGAAGAAACCTGCGGGATCTGGACCGATGATTGCCATCCGGACCTCGAAAGCAGCCGGGATATGGAAATCCACCTTCGGAAGGCCAGAGATTCCTTCCAAAAACGAACGGATAGACTGGTTAAAACGGCCCCGTGATGAGCCGCTTTCTTCTGGATTCGGATTTCATTATCTGGCACCTTCGGGGCCGTCACGAGGCAACCGAAATGATTCGGAAACTTCAGAATTTCAGCCTGCCCGGATGTTCGGCCGTCTCCGTTTTTGAGATACAAATGGGAGTGAAACGGGGAGAGGAAGAAGCGACCCTTCGCTTTCTGAAGGCTCTAAAAATATTTGACATCAATTGGGAGGTAGCCGATCGATCGGCTCGATTGGTGCGTGAATATAAATCCAAGGGACAAACCCTGGGAGTCGCCGATGCCCTTATCGCCGGCACCTGTCTATACCATGACTTGACCCTGGTGACCTACAATCGAAAATACTACCCGATCGCAGAATTGAGCATCTATCCCGTCCTTCCCCTGTGAAAAGGAGGAGACGCGGGAGCCATTCCAATTGACAATTCAACAAAAAACAGGATAAAATTTTTTAGTCCGGAAATATCAAAAAGGCGAGATCGTCTTCGAGGAAGTCGCCCACGGCCGGGAGATGTTCATCGTCCTCAGTGGTCAGGTCAGGATTCTGATGAACGGGCCGGACCAGGAGCACCTCCTTTCGATCCCTCAGTAGGGCCTTAGGGAGTGATGGCCCTCCTTTGAAAATTCCGCAAAAAGTTTGCCAAGCATTATCGGGGATACTCTCAACACCGCCTAGCGCCTTATCGCCTGGCCAAAGGCCTCCAGATCCTGGCCACCCGCTCCGCCCGGGAACGATTGGGCGCCCAATTCGAGGTCCGGCAGCACCCCTCCACCCGCCTCAAAAGCCAGGCCGAGGAGCGGGAGGCAAACCCTGTGTTGACATCCCCTTCCTATTGGTTTATGATACCAATAGATGAAGGCATCCCTAATTAGACACATAAAAGGCGTTGATGAACTGGGCCATATCATCGAGGTCAAGATGTGGGAGATGGCAGCGCCAACGCCAGAAAAGCCAAACGGCTACAAATACTCTCTGGTCTACATTGTAAACGGGATCCGTGTGATAGGATATGACAACGCCGAAGGCAAGGGGGATCACCGGCACTATCTGAGAACCGAGCGTCCGTACCGCTTTATTAGCCTGCGCCAGCTCGTTACGGATTTTTATGATGATATTGAAAAATTCAAGCGAGGGGAGGAATCATGAAGGTCAGGAAAATCAAGGTTGGAATCAAGAGCATGACATCGATACTGGACGACTTTGTCAAGACGGGGGAAGCGGTCGAGCGTGGGGAGAAAGTGAAGAAAGAAAGCGGCACCTATTTCACCAGCTTGGAGGCATTCAGGAGGGCGCTGACGCCAAAACGGATGGAACTCCTTCATATCGTCAAAACGGAAAAGCCTTCATCCATCAATGAACTGGCCCGAATAGCCAAGCGGGATGTGAAAAATGTCGCGAATGACGTGAAGTACCTGGAGCAGATCGGACTGATCGAGAAGAAAGAGACAAAGAGCAGAATAGCGCCGCTTGTCACTTATGAGAAGCTTATGCTGGAGATTGCGGTGTAGGTGATAGGAATTAAAGACCCTTTTTTTTCTTTATGCTTCCGTTCCTTCTTTCGATCTCTCAGCAGGGCCTTGGTGAGAGACGGTCCTCCCATGAAAATTCCGCAGAAGTATTTCACCGGATCTTCTGGAAACAGAAATAATAAGTTTAACAAGCATTATCGGGGACACCGTCAATACCGCCTCCCGCTTTTCCGGACTGGCCCAGGGTCGCCGGATCCTGGCCACCCGGTCGAAACGAAATACGGCACGTAGTTTCTGAATGAACTTAACAGGAGTCGTTTGAATCGCTGTTGAGTGCCACCACTGATGAATTATGGACCCACCCGGCACAGATATACGGACCCGCTGATCTTTATTTGAATGATTTTTCGCTAACTTATTCTTTGGAGTGCGCGGACGGGTCCGCGCTTTGATCACCGGGACGCGTCCCGGTATTTGAAAGCGGCGACGCGTCGCCGCACTCCAAATGACTGAACAAATTTACTGGGGGACCAGGCTGTCTTCCACAAAAAACGTGAATATCTCTACCCAATCCGCTTATCCCATAAACCAAAAAATAAATAATTACTTTAATCTTTTTTACGAGATCTTCCTGGGGAATATCGGCTCTCCGAAACGGATGGACTTCAACGTTAATGTGGAAACGGTTAATACCGCCTCCTGATTCTCCAGCTTGGCCAAGGGCCGCCAGATCCTGGGGCCACCTGCTCGGCCCGCGAACGTTTGGGAGCGCAATTTTAGGTCTGGCACAACCCTCTATCAAAGTCAAAGGCAAGGCAGAGGAGGTGGAGGTCTTCGAGGTGGTGTATTATCCCGGGAAGGCAAGACGAAGAGAAGAATTCCCGGCCGCGGACTCACGCAGGCTGAAGGAGATGACAGGCTGATCTCACCGTAAATAGAAGAGGGAAGAAGGAAGATGGGAGAGGGAAGCAAGAGAAAACATGGCCGTCCTCCGGCGGTGGTCCCTCGGCGTAGATCACACTTCCCATGCGAGAGGGTCTTCCAGAATGCCTTTATCAGGAATTTATCATCCCCTGAGAAAAGCCTGGATTCCTGCTCAGAAGCGCTGCGGGAATGACGGGCTATGAATGGGAAAGGGATAACCCGCAGGGACTCAGCGGGAAGGCGTCACCGCCCTGCGAAACGCGGGCTTGTGTTGCACTTATCTGGCGGGATGCATTATTTCTTTTCAGAAAATACTTATTGACTCGCCGCACGGTAGGGGATAAAATGACTATAGTCATTTGACCATAATTATACTAAGGACTAAGGAGAGTTTCCATGGAGACTTTATCGGTTTCGCAATTTAAATCGACCTGTCTGTCGGTTTTGGAACAAGTCAAGAAACAGAAAAAGAGGGTCCTCATCACCAAACGGGGAAAACCGATAGCCGAAATCGTCCCGGTGCTCTCCCGATCGCCGGAAATCCCTTTAAAGGACACGGTCACCTTCATCGGCGATATTATTTCACCTTTGGAGGCGAAAGAGTGGGAGGCGCTCGGTTGAAAGATTTTCTGATCGACACCCACGTCTGGATCTGGATCAGCATCGGAAATGAAAAAAGCCTCTCCCCAAAGGCGAAGAAAATGCTGGCCGACCCCGCCTCGGGGAAAAAATGGATTGCCGCAATCTCCTGTTGGGAACTGGCCAAATTGGTCGAAAAAGGACGGATCGGTTTCTCTATCCCGGTGCTGCAATGGATCAGGCGATCCTTAAAGGAAAAAGACATTGGGGTCGCCGATTTATCGCCGGAAATCGCGGTAGAGAGCACCCAATTGCAGGATTTTCACCCCGATCCGGCCGATCAGTTGATTGTAGCTACCGCCCGGGTACTGGGAATGCCTTTGGTTACCACCGATCGGCGGATACGGAATTATTCCGGCATGGAAGTTGTTTGGTAGTAGGGGGCTTACTCTAGGTACAATTTTAGCCGCGGACTTTGGCAGACTGAAGGAGATGACGAACCGATCTAACCGCAAATAGAAGAGGGAAGAAAGAGAAAACATGGCCGGCCTCCGGCGGTGGTCCCTCGGCGTAGAACACACTTCCCATTCAGAGGGTCTTCCAGAATGCCTTTATCAGGAATATATCATCCCCTGAGAAAAGCCTGGATTCCCGCTCAAAAACGCTGCGGGAATGACGGTCTATGAATGGGAAAGGGATAACCCGCAGGGACTCTGCGGGAAGGCGTCACCGCCTTGCGAAACGCGGGTTTGTGTTGCACTTATCTATCGGGATGCATTATTTCTGGTGAACCGGCGTCCCGCTCCGCCCCGGGCCTCTGGTTCGGCCTCTTTCTTTCCTGACCAGCGCCACCAGCTCTTTGGTGGAGATAGCCGCCCGGATGGAGGGAACATCCAGCGGCGATTGCTGGTTCTTCTCTGGAGTCAAGGCAAAGGTCCTCCCATCCTTTCGGCGAATAAGGACCTTTCCGGTGGATTCCGCCCGGTCCAGGACACGGGCCAGTTTTTGCCTGGCTTCCGAATACGTATAAATTTGCATTTCAAACCTCCAGGATTTGGACGCCGAATTTCAGAGCGGCTCTTTTCAGGCCGCCATCCAAGCTCAACAGCGGCGCAGATAGACGAACAGCGCAATCGATAAAATAAGCATCATAGGCATAGGTTTTGGCTTCGCCGGCAATAGAGAGGGCTTTCTTCATATCGATTTTGACCAGCCTAAGGGGTATGCTTTCAAATATTCTTAGACCTTCCTGGACCTCCACCAATCCCAGACGCCGTTGTTTCACCATGGCAGAAAAGGCATTACCTATTTCCCAGGGGATCGAGCCGGGGCCGATCAGCGTCTGCCCCGCCGTTAGCTCGATTATTCTACCCCGCTCCGGTTCCGCAACGATAACCGCCAGCAACGCCGAGGTATCAATTACGATGTCCATCCGACCTCTCCTTATTATTAATAGACAATTGTACAACTATTCTTCAGGATGTCAATAGACTATTTAAGGTTTAAGCGTCGCGGACTAACGCAGACTGAGGGAGATGACTGGGGGATCTCCCCGCAAGTAGAAGAGGGAAGAAGGAAGAGGGGAGAGGGAAGCAAGAGGAAACATGGCAGGTCTCCGGGGGCGGTCCTTTGGCGAAGATCACACTTCACCTGCAGCGGAATTTTATTGCGGCGGTAGTAGGGATAAAAACTTCCCGCCAATGGATTTCCATCCTCGCTGACCCATTATTCTTTGCTTTTCCCCTTTGACCCAAATCTGCGCAAGGAGGTCAAGACATCGGTGGCGTCGAGGTTTCCGGAAATGCCTGCATCCAGGAACAGGTCAAGAGTCTCTATCTGATTCAGATTGAGAAGCGTTGCGGCGTCCCTCAGGCTAACCTTTCCTTGTCTGTACAAATTCCCGACATACGATTCATAACCGATGCGAACCAGTTTCCGCATGGCCGTAGACGGCTCGATCTTCTCTTCTTTCCCTACGAACTGCAAGGCCGCCATCAGGTCATCGGGTATTCTGATTGATAGTGTTTTCATGGTGTCCTCCAGGTATCCAGCGCCCATTTCACGGTATTATACTCGTCGCTGCTGATGAAATGACTCAACAATTCCAGATTTTCCAACGCGACCCGCAGATTGATTTTCCCTTGTTTCAGCAGCATAACAAGGCAAACGCCGGGGGTTATATAAGGAACGCCCAAAGCGCGCAGCCGCCGGACAAACCTTTTGTCGTCGCTTAAGATCGCCTCGAAGCCGCCTTTCTGAAAAATGGCCAGCGCTGCTTCTTCCCCTTTCACATTATGCGTTTCAACGCCTGACACCGATAACCAGCCCTTGTCAAGGTTATCTTTGATAACCATGGAATCCGGGTGGTTCTTTCCAAGATCGATAACTTCACGTTTGACGATTTGCGGGATGACCACGGATAAATATGTACACACCGCTTTCTTGAGCCCTGCCTTGGTAAACTTTATGAGACAATCCGCATCCATCAAAACGTTCATGTGCTGTATTGTAATAATCAGGTGATGATTTGTCAAGAGGAATCTGGGGCTTCACAAGTGGAGTATTAGCCCGGGAAGGCAAGCCGGCGAGAAGGATTCCCGGCCGCGGACTCACGCAGACTGAAGGAGAGTGGGTCTTCCAGAATGCCTTTATCAGCAATTTATCATCCCCTGAGAAAAGCCTGGATTCCCGCTCAAAAGCGCTGCGGGAGAGGGCGATTTTTTAACACAGCTCACGCCTCCGGCTTGGCGGGACCTTATTATTTCTGTCTAGCCGGCCTCCCGGCCCGGCTCCCCTCTTTCCGGACCGTCACTCCCCCTCAAAAAACATTTGACAATAATTTAAGAATTCCTTACTATTTGCGTAAGGATATTTTTTCTTACATTTGGAGGTTCCATGCTGATCGCTAAAATCACTTCCAAAGGCCAGATTACCCTGCCCCTTAAAATTCGACAACGACTGGGGGTTCAAGCCGGAGAAACCGTTTCTTTCGAAGAAGCCGAAGAAGGCTTTCTGGTCAGGAAAGTCTTAAGAAAATCTCCCTTTGATCGATGGGTCGGTTCCTTGAGGAATCTTCAAGGCAAAAAATCCGATGACCTGGTAGAGCAAATGAGGGGAGAGTGACCACGGCGATCGATACCAACATCCTGCTGGATATCCTGATTCCCGATCCCTCTTTTCAAAACACCTCGAAGGAGGCCCTGGAGAAGGCCCTGAGTCGGGGGCGGCTGCTGGTGGGCGAAATTGTTTATGCTGAACTGGCCGTTCATTTTCCGACGGCTGAAATGCTGCACCAGTTTTTAAGAGAAACCGGAATCGCCCTGGTGGCCTCCACCCCCGCGGCCTTGGAGGAAGCGGCTGTCCGCTGGAAGCGTTACTTAAGAAATAAGGCGCGCGACATCGTCTGCCCGAAATGCGGTCGCCCGGTTCAATGTTCCTGCCTTCATTGCGGTGAGACCCGGCAGTTCCGCCAAAGAATTCTTGCCGATTTCCTCATCGGCGGCCAAGCGCTCACCCAGGCGGACGGTCTGCTTACCCGGGATCGAGGTTTTTACCGAAATTATTTTAAGGAATTGCGGTTGATATAATCAGGAACACCCGGAGAAAGGGCTCGACTCCCTATCAGAAGCGCTGCTGAAAAGCTCGTCTGACTCTACTCGATGTCTTTGATCTCCACGGCCTTCAGTCCAATCCCGGCCTCCTTCACCTTTCGGGAAAACTCCTCCAGCAGGGCATTGAGCGCCAGCCGGTGGTCTTCCCGGTAAAAGAGAAAGAGGCTCGTCATTTTCCGTTCGGGCCGGTCGCCTGCAGGACCGGGCAGGCCCAGATCCCCAGAAACCTGCCGCAGGTAGGCCAGGACTTCCTCCATGGTCTGAAAGCGGTCTTTCGGGTCTTTCCGGGTGGCCTGGAGGATAAATTGGCAAAGCCCCTCCGGCAATTCAGGGACCCAATTCCGGGGATCGGGCATTTCCCTGTTCAGGTGGGATTCGAACAAAATGGATGGGTCATCCTCGGGATAAGGCCGCACCCCGGTGATCATTTCAAAGGTCATGATGCCCAGCGAATAGATGTCGGCCCGGCCGTCAACCATTTCCCCCTCGATCTGCTCCGGCGAAACATAATGGGGAGTTCCCAGGCTGCAGAGGGTATCCGTTCCCGGGGGACAGGCCAGGCCGAAATCGAGGATTTTCAACCGATCGTTCGAGGGCAGAAAAATGTTGGCCGGCTTGATGTCCAGGTGCACCAGCCCTTTACTATGGGCGTATTCCAATCCATAAACGATCGGATACAGCAATTCCAAAACCTGGTTGACCGGCAGCGGCCCGACTTTATCCAGCAGGGTGTCCAGCGGGGTTCCCTCCAGGCACTCCATGATGATAAACAGGGTTCGATAGCGCTCTTCAAAGTCATAGACCTTGACGATGTGCGGATGATTCAAGGCGGCCACGGTCCGGGCCTCCTGGCGAAAATTCCGGATGAAATCCGGATCCATGGCCATATCGTGTTTCATCATTTTGATGGCCACCGGCATTTCGAGGTCAATGTGCCGCCCTTTATAGACGATGCTGTATCCCCCCTGGCCGATGATATCGGTGATCAGATATTTGCCGATAATCCGGTCGGCGGTAATTCGCGAGGAAGCAAAGCGATAAGCCACCAGTTCGGTGAGGAATTCCCGCAGATCGGGATGTTCCGTGGAGAGGGTGTCAAAGCGCTCTTGGGTCAACCCCCAGAGTACCATGTCGGTCTCGGCCGTCACCCGGGCGCTTCGGGGTTCGCCGGTGAGCACGGCCATTTCGCCCACCACATCCCCTTCCTTGAGGTGGGTAATAAAAATCAGTTCCCCACCCTTTTCCAGATGAACCACGCAGCTTCCCTGCTGGATGACAAAAAAAGCGTCTCCGGGGTCTCCCTGGTTGATCAACCGTTCCCCGGCCGGGACCGAAAGGCGGAAAATGCTGTTCAGGACGGAACAGACCGCCGTGCGGGGGATGGCCAGCAGCAGCTTGGTGCGGATAAAAAATTCATAATCGGATGTCAGGGGACGGGGAGTGCTTCCTTTAATCTGGAGGTTGGGGATCTGCCATTCCGGATCTGCCGGACGGAGATCCAGACCCAAGTGGAAAAACCCTTCTTTATGAGCCACCAGGGCGCACCAGGCGACCTGACCCTGAAAGGGGCTCCAGGATTTGTCTTTGGGGGAGTACACTTCCAGGCCGATGGGGGTCCCCGCCTCCAGGGCGGAATCGGACAAGGCCAGGAACCCGTCTTTGGCTTTCATTGAAAAGATCCACAAAATGAGGGACCCAATCCGTTGAAGCGGATGAAGAGGGATCGTTAGGGGGATAATAAAGGGCGCCTAATTTCGGGACTGTCCGAACCTCTCTGGCCGTACGGCGGCGTTCCATTTGAGTATCCATACCTTCTCCTTCTTCTCTGGGAGGGGATTGAACCCAAAATGTTAATATTCTTGGATAGTTTTAATAAAACCCCAGCTTCTGGCTCGGTGTTTCCACATAGGATGTGCCGTCGGTTTTTAACTTTTCATTAAAGTCCTTCCAGAAGGGTTCGTCCTCCTGCTGCCAATCCGGTCCAAAGCGCCGGGTGAAATAATCGCCCAAGCGTTCGAAGAGGCGCCTCCAGCCGCCGATCGGCTCATGGGCCAGCACATCTTCCAGAAAGGGAACGATTTCTCCTATTTTATCTTTCGGCAGATAAGCCCGCGCCCCCTGTTCGATGGCCTTTTTCAGGGTCTCGGGAGAAAAGGCGTGGGCCGTGAGCATCACTACCGGATAGTTAAGGCGTACCGCCAGGGCCAGCAGGTCAAAACCCCTTACGCCCATGATATCCAGGATGACCAGATCGTAGGGGGTCGAGTTCAGCAAGTCCACGGCCCACTCGTAGGTTTCGGCCTTGACCAGCCGACAGTTCGAACAGGCCTCACTGATCTCTTCCTCCAGCAGGCTGAGGATGTCCGGCTCATCATCCACAATCAAGATATTCTTGTCCCGAAGTTTGGACTCCATAACCCCGTCCTTTTTTGGTTAGTAATTCTGTGTTGTTAATAAAATCACCCGTCGGCGTTATGCTGATCAGGGAGATTGTTTCGTCGTTTCACTCCTCGCAATGACAGCTTGAATTATCGTCTTTTATCCAGTAACCTGCAACTTGCAACCGGCAACGCTTTTCATTTGATCACCACCCGGTCGAAGCGGCCCCCGATTTGTCCTGAAAAAGAGCTCCAGAACTTGGTATCCGTCTGCTGCCAGTCCGGACCGAAACGACGGTCGAAAAAACCGCCCAGGCGGCCGAACAGGCGATTCCAGCCTTCGTCATTTTCGTATCGCAGGATATCTTCCAGAAAAGGGACCACCTCGCCCAGCTTCTCTTTGGGCAGGTAGGCCCGGGCCCCTTTTTCGATGGACTTCTTCAGGGCCTCCGCGGATAAGGCGTGGGCCGTCAACATGGCCACCGGCAACCCTCGTTCTTTGGCCTCGTCCAACAGCTCGAAGCCCCGCACTCCCATAATGTCCAGGATCACCAGATCAAACGGTTCCTTGGCCAGATATTCCATGGCCTGGTCATAGGTAGTGGCCCGGGAGATTCGACATCCCCGGCACTCCGCGTTAATCTCCTCCTCCAGGATATCCAGGACATCGGGCTCATCGTCCACCGCCAAAATGGATTTTTCGTTCAGGATCGAATCTTTACTCATTGCAGACTCCTTCCGTCGGTTTAAGGGAGGGATGATAACCGTAAAGGCCGTGCCCGCCCCTTCCCGACAATTCAAAGTGATTTCACCTCCCATGGCCTCGACCAGGGTCTTCACGCCCGCCAGCCCCAGTCCCAATCCCGACAAGGGAAAGACGGGTGCCGGCTCTAATTGAACGAATCGACCAAAAATCGTTTTCTGCCCCTCGGTCGGGATCCCCGGTCCGTCATCTTCCACCTGAATGACTAGATCCGCGTCGCCGGCAATCTGAATCCGGACTTTGCTTCGGCGGAACTTCAGGGCGTTGCTGATCAAATTGCGCAGAATCTGCTGGATTTTTCGCTGGTCGTGGCAAAAAAAAGAGCGGGAGAATCTTCCATCAATCTGAAAGAATATCCCCTGGGATTCCAACAGAGACTGAAATTCCCGAGGATGGGCGGCCTGGAGAAGCTGGTCATGGATCTGGGGCAAGGCTACCCCCAAGGCATCCAGCAAGGCCTCCCGCAAAGCGGGTTCCGGGTAGAAATATTCCCGCTGGAAAATCCCCTCCTCGGAGCGCAGGATTTCAATCATTTCCTGGATCAGGAGCTGGGACTTTTGGACGTTCCGAGCGATACGCTCCATAACCTGATTTTGTTTTTCGTTCAGAGGCCCGTAGCGTTCCCCCCGATGGATGAGATTGTGGACACTGGTGGCCACCACCGCCAAGGGACTGCGCAGGTCATGAATGAGCAGGTCAAAAAGACGCTCCTTCTCCTGGAAAGGGTATTTATCCCGATTCATTGTGCTCCCGATGACTCCACGGCTTCCGAAGGATTTTTGAATTCCCCTTCGGGGATGGAAAAGGTCAAAGTAAATAAACTGCCCCCGTTGGCCAGGCAGTCCTCCGGCCCCAGGCAAAACCGGCAACGGGAGATTTTGCCTGGGCAATGATTATCTTTAAGCGCCAAATAGCTACAGCGTTCACTTTGAACCCCGATTTCAAAACCGAAGCACCTGCCGGCCAGCCTGGTCCTCAGCAGGTCCAATCCTTTTCCTCCGGCGTTAAACTCATAAGGCCTCTTGGAAGTATAAAGGTCGGTTTCCTGGGTATGAAACAAACCGTCAAAAAGAAATTTTTGGTCTTCCCCGCTGATCCCGACTCCGGTGTCCTGGACCCCCAGGATAACCCGCTCGTCCTGTTTTAAAAAAGAAACCACAATCCGCCCCCCGTCCGGGGTATTTTCAACGGCATTTTTGACGAGACTGACCAAAGCTTCTCCCAGGGAGCGGGGTTCTACCGGCCAGGTCAACTCTTCCGGTCCCCGCAAATCGAAAAGGATTTCCCGTTGGGCCGCCTGGGCCTTCAGGCGCTCCAACAACAAACGGAGAAAAGGATAGAACCTCACCTGCTTAATATGGGCCGACCGACGGATCCCGTCCTGTTCGCTCATCCAGGATTTTAAGATCTGCCAGTAGGTCAGCATATCCTCCGGAAGTTGCCGATCCTGCTGCCGGCGGGTGAGTCGGCGATCGGCTTCCTTCAGGAACCAGTGGTCTTCCAATTCCTGGTGGGAGCGGACGATCTGGTCGGTCTCCCGCTGGATCTCCAGCAAACGATCCAGGTTTTTTTCCAGGCTCTGAAAAATCCCCGGTTTAATCGGCGTCAGGGGTTGATCACCCATTTTACGCATCAGCAACCGAACATTCCCCTGAATGACGGCCAGGGGGGTGCAGAGTTCATGGGAAAGGTGATCCAGGGCCTTATCCTTGGCCCGGTTCAGACTGCGCAATTCGTCCTGGGCCTGTTCCAGGGCCTCGATGCGGGCCCGTTGCAGTTGGGCCATCTCCAGGAAGACGGCGGCCTGGTTGCCGAAGGTGTGGAGGAAGGACATATCTTCCTCCGTGAAACCGCCCTCCTCCTTATTCAGGAGTTGAATCACCCCGATGACTTTTTTATCCCGATTCCGGATCGGCAGGCAGCAGAGGCTCCGGGTGCGGTATCCGGTCAGGGAATCCACCTCCGGGTTAAAACGCGAATCCTGATACACATCAGCCAGGTTAATCGGCTGCCCGGATTGGAAACAGGCGCCGGCCAATCCGGTCCCGGCCGCCATTCGAATGGACTGGTCTTTCAGGCCCAAAGCCACGGTGGACCAGAGTTCATCCGTCTTCGAATCGTAAAGAAAAACGCTGCAACGATCGGCCACGATTATTTCGGCGGCTTTTTGGGCAATCTGGGTCAGCAACGTATCCAGATTGAGATCCAAGGTGATGAGCCGACCCAATTCCAACAGGGATTGCAGCCTTCGGGATTGTTCCTGAAAAAAAAGCGCTGCCGCCGGTCCTCATTTCGGCGATGGGCCTTCCGCCGATCTTGAGAATTCGGTATGGGGTCCGGATCGTTGCCTGTTGAAGACTCGGAGAAAACCATGGCCTGAATCTACACCGGCCCTGGTCATTCTGAAGGGTTGGGATTCTTCACTCCCCCTGGTCGTTCAGAATGACAGGAACAAAATAAGTAGGATTAGTTCAATTTAGACTAAGAAATAGTATTTATCAACCCTTTTCCAGCGGTAGCGCGAAATCTTGACAGTCCGGGAGGATTCGTTTATAACTGTTAACCTGATTGAATTAATTGGTTAACAGATGGGAGAAGCCTTGAATCTATCCCCATTGGCCGATTACGCCCGGAAAGTGCTTTCGGGCGAGGCCCTCACCCAACAGGAAGCCCGGCGAATAGCCCGCATTAAGAAACCGGAAGCTATTATGGAACTGCTCTTTTGGGCGAATGAGGTGCGGCATCGTCACAAAGGAAACACGGTCGATCTGTGCGCCATCATCAATGCCAAATCCGGACGCTGTTCGGAGGACTGTACCTTTTGCGCCCAATCCTCCCATTACCCGGCCAGGACCCAAAAATATCCTCTCTTGAGCGAATCCGAGCTCCTGGAGGCCGCGGGTCGGGCCAGGTCACAGGGGGCGGCCCGGTTCAGTCTGGTCACCAGCGGCCGTTCCCTGCTGAATCCGAAGGAACTGGAAAGGATTTGCCGGGTGATCTCCGGGTTGGCAAAAAAGCAGAAGATCAGTCCTTGTGCCTCCCTGGGTCTGTTGACCCCTGAACTGGCCGAAGCTTTAAAAAAGGCCGGTCTCGTCCGTTACCATCACAATCTCGAGACCGGCCCCAGGCATTACCCGTCCATTTGTACTACCCACTCTTTCAGCGATCGTCTGGCCACGCTGCGCATCGCCCGAGAGGCCGGCTTCAATCTCTGTTCCGGAGGGATCTTCGGGTTGGGTGAAACGGTGAACGACCGGGTGGAAATGGCTTTCATCTTAAAAGAAATGAAGGTGGAGTCGGTGCCCCTGAATTTTCTGAATCCTATCCCCGGGACACCACTGGCCTCCCAAGCACCCCTTCCGCCGCTGGAGATCTTAAAATCCATCGCCCTGTTCCGTTTGATTCTGCCCGAGGCCGACATCCGTACCTGCGGAGGCCGGGAAAAAGCCCTGCGAACCTTGCAACCGCTCATGTACCTGGCCGGCTGTAACGGGACCATGATCGGGAATTACCTGACCACTGAAGGACGTTCTCCGGAGGTTGACCTACAGGAGATAAGCGACTTAGGGCTTACGCCAAGGGTGCAGATAGAAGAGGAAAGACGAAAGATGGAAGATGGAGGATGGAAGCACATGAAGAAGGCGGGAAAGAAGTAACCCATTTTTTTTCGCTCAGCGCTCTGCGCTCTGCCGAAAACAAGATCAACAGAAGAGCCAAAGAAACCTGGATCTGCGCCCGCCAGGGTTTAAGAAAAATCGATATAGATTTCACCGGGCAGACTCTGGGGGACCTGCGGGGTTTGCTCCCGGAGAACCTGGGTCCGAATGTGGAAAAAGACTTAAAAGATCCGGCCTTGCAATTGATCCTCAACGGCCGGATTTTGGCCGCCCCCCTTGATCTGAGAGAAGAACTGCAACCCGAAGACCAGCTAACTTTTCTGAAGGCCCTCGATGGAGGCTGAGCCCTGAGATAATTCTTGACAATTACCGGATTTTTTTTGGATACTAACCAAAAATATTTGAATTTTTGGTTCAATTTCAAAAGAAATCTTAGAACCGGGCGAAAAAGAAACTATGGCCTCCCCTGCTGAAAGAAATCAAAAATTCACCTACGGCGATTATCTGAAATGGCCGGATGAGGAACGTTGGGAACTGATCGAGGGGGAAGCTTTCAATGTGACCCCCGCTCCTTCCCGGACTCATCAAAAGTCCCTGGGCGCTCTTTTCACCTCTTTTCATAATTACCTGGAAGATAAATCCTGTGAAGTGTATGTGGCTCCCTTTGATGTCCGGCTTCCGGAGGGTAATCAATCCGAGATGGACATCACCACGGTGGTTCAACCCGACCTGACCGTTATCTGCGATCCCGCTAAGCTGGACAACAAGGGCTGTCTGGGCACCCCGGACCTGATTGTTGAAATCATTTCACCCTCCACTGCCGCCTATGACTATATCAAAAAACTTGCTCTTTACGAAAGACGGCAAGTGCCGGAATACTGGATCGTCCATCCGATCGATAAAACGGTCATGGTGTTTCAATTGAACGACCACCGGGAATATGGAAAGCCCCACATCTATGCCGGAGAGGATCAAATCCGAGTCGGCCTGTTCCCGGACTTGGTGATCGACCTAAAAAAAGTGTTTAAGGATTAAATACTTTATAAAACGTCATTCCCGCAGCGCTTCTGAGCGGGAATCCAGGCCTTTCTTAAGGAATATTGGATCCCCGATAAAGGCCTTCGGGGATGACGAAAAAATACCTCTAATTTGAGGGGTAGGAACTTCATGGACATTAAAATCTATCCCCCTGACTTACAAGACACCATCCGCTTTCACGGGCACCTCTGCCCTGGCCTGCTCATCGGCTACCGCGCCGCGAAGGCCGCCCTGGAAAAACTGGGCGTGACCCGTTCCGAGGACGAGGAACTGGTGGCCGTGGTGGAAAACCAGAGCTGCAGCGTCGACGCCGTGCAGGTCCTCTGCGGCTGCACCTTCGGCAAGGGCAATCTCTTTTTTCTGGATTATGGAAAACAGGTTTTTACGATCGGATCGCGTAAATCGGGAAAAGCGGTCAGGATAGCCCTGCGGGGAGATCGGATCAAGCCGACCGGTCCCGACGGCCGGACCGACCGGGAGAAATTCATCGAGCAGCTTTTGAACGATCCCCTGGAGTCGCTCTACCGGAGCGCGGAACCCCCATTCGAATTCCCCGCCGAAGCCCGGATTTTCCCCACCCTCGTCTGCAGCCGCTGCGGCGAAGGGGTCATGGAAACCCGCGCCGTCACCCGCGAAGGCCGCCTCTACTGCATACCCTGCACCCGGTGACAATGTGGTCGGGGAACCTTTCCGGAAATCACCGGCCAGCTCCAAAACCCGCTGCAACGTGAATCTGTATTCCGGGGGCGGCGTAGACTCGGGATCATGTCGCCATAGTCCCTAGAAATATTTAATCGGCGGAGATGAGACCCGTTGAAGCGCGGAGGGCCCGGCTGCTTGCCGGGTCGATGACGGCCGCCACTGGCACTGCCGCAACCACCGCCTTTACCCGGCCGTCCTGGCCGTATTCCCTGCTGTCCACCATGCCGGACTTGGCCCCCTCAAGGTGGCGGAGCCCCCCGACCCGTGAGAGAGTATGACCAGGCCGCCGTTGCCTCGAATAGGCGCACCATCCCAAGCGGCGCTCAGCACGAAGGGACCCCTAGTCATGACGAACCTCCTCACTTTCACGGGTGGCTTTTCAAGGGGTTAGTCGGGGTAAGTCGGTGGGATCGGGCCACACTAACCAATTGATAATTAAACACCCATTCCGTCCATAAACCAACATCGCGGGCCGGGTCAGGTGGAGCGCCTGGTTCGATCATATCTTCGAGGCTAGAGGCCCCTTTTCTCAAACCAGAAGAACAAGGGGATCGTTCCGACCCAGAATAAAGAAATTATGACCCATGATGAGACTCTAAAGACTTCCGGTAACCCTATCTTGCCGAAGTCTTTCCACGCGAGAACTGTCGATTTAAAGAAGGGAAAGAGCTCCGCGTAGAGGGCGGCCCCCGCCACCATTCCCGCGACGGCGAAAACGGCATGCCAGCGCCCTTCTCCCAGAGCGCCGATCGACGTACCCGGACAGTAGCCCATCACCGCCCAACCAGTTCCGAACAGGGCCCCTCCCAAAAGTACGGCACCGAGGTTCATCGGTTTGTGGCTTAAGGTGATAATCCCTGCATCCTTGAGTAGAGCTATCCCGACCATGCCGACCAATATGGCGGAAAGCATGAACTTGAATATCGTCATGTCCTTGAGCAACATGGCGCCGACTTGTTTCTCGAAGCGCAGTACGCGACCTTTCTGCAGCAGGAAGCCGAACAATACCCCAGTAATGAGACCGAGCATCTGATCTATATTCATGATGACTTCCTTCCATACACAAGGGCGGCAACGAGAATGCCGATGCTGAAGAACATCGCGAAGGCGACTAAGGAACTGACCGAGAGCTGCATCATGCCGCTCAATCCGTGTCCGCTGGGACAGCCGTCGGCCATTCGTGCACCTACCATGGCGACGATACCTCCCAGGAACGCCCCCAGCGCCCGTTTCCCGATGGATGGGCCGAAACGCTTCTCCCATGTCGGCGGAACACTCTCCAGTTTATAGCTTCTGATCCGTTGTGGAAGAGATCAGCGCCCCCAGGAAGATGCCGAGAACGAGCATGAACTGCCAGTCAACGCGAACCTTCTCCTTGGTAAAGTACTCATTTGCTGCTACGCGATCCGGAACCACCGTCCGTTCAAGAAGGCCGGATGCACGCACGAAGGTTGTCGATGCGCCCAAATAATTGGATTTCCCCATCCACTGGGTGGTTGCATACACTGAAGCAATGGCCAACAATCCTACCAAGGCTCCTGCGAGGTAAGGACTCCATCCATCATCCTTTGTTTTCCATTTCATCGGGCTTTTCTCCTTTGTTATTGGGATCGAACGCTCCGGTTCAGCGGCGGCGCGCAGCGCCGTCCGCTGCAATCGGTTAGGTGTGCCTCTCCTCTACCGAATCACGCTTCACCACTACGGCGTCCGCCGCAGTTGTTTGCCGAATTTCCTCGCGTAAGGCGTTCACCTCCTCCCGGAGGGCGGCCAGTTGTTTGGCACCCGCAAGCTCGGCTTCGTCATTCTCCGCGTCGCGGCCGATGAAGAAGGTTGCGAGCGTCGCCGTCACGTAGCCGAAGACGGTAAAAGCATACAGCGCCAAGAAGACGCACAGCACGCGCCCCTCGACCGTCTGCGGCCAGTACTGCGAGCCCATCGTGGTAAGGACCATCGCGGTCCACCACAGCGCTTCACCATAGCTCTTCAGGCCGCCGGGAGCCACGTTCTCGAAGGCGTACATTCCGGCCGCGCCGGTGAAAGTGACCAGTATCGTGAGGGCGATAACGTAACCGAAGCCCCGCCGACTCAGGCACGCGCCGAGCGCACGCAGACCGCGGTTCAGCGAGCTGACGACGCGGAGCAAACGAAAACTCCGCCCCACGCGGGTCAGCCGGAGCAGCCGAAACACCCGGAAGACGCGGAAGAGGCGCAGCGCCGGTATCAGTAGCGACACGGCGGTCAGCCAATGGTGCTTTAGGTAAGCGACCTTGTGCGGAGCCAGGATGAATTCCATCGCGAAATCGAGAATGAAGATGACCCAAATGATCGTGCCAATGATCTCGAACAACAGGCTCTCGCCCCAGATCAACTCCACGACCAACAACGCCAACCATACGAAGGCGAGGGCCAGCATGGGGGTTTCCAGCGAGTCCTCCAGGCGCCGGAGGAGCTCGTATCGCTCGTTTTTTAGCGCCTCCTCGATAGGGGCTGCCTCATCTTGCTTCTCGCTGGCGCTCACGTCGCTCATCGGGTCTCCTCGCCTCCGAACCGCCGGAAGCCCTGCCGCCTAAAGGCGAATTGAGCCAGAGGCAGCTTTATGGCCGATTGGCTCCAACGTCTGGTTGGGCAATCAATTTCTTTCAGGTGGTCCGATGTCAATGGCTGACCTCTTCACCTTCTGTCGGTTCTGGCGGCTGTGGACGCCGAATCAGAAGGACGCTGCGGTCGGCAAAACGTCCACCGCTACTCTGAGCAATGAGGTAACGGGCCATGTCTGCTGCTGTTGAAACAACGCCACCGCTGCCACCAAGAAAGCCGGACAGCTCGGGCACTGCGAGCGGCGCACCATAGACAACAATATGCCCTTGTGCGAGACTTTTCGCGCGCTGTGCGGAAGTATCCGATGTCACGGCGCTCACAGTTTCACTCATAGCCAGCGGCGTAAAAATGTGCGCTTGCAAGTAAGCGTCGAATGGTTGCCTGCTTACCACCTCAACCAGCCGGGCGAGCACCTGGTAGTTTGGATCGATATAATGAAACGCGACACCGGGCGGATCAATGGGTCGCGCCGCGTGAAGGCTGGCAACCCGAGAAGAGCCGGCTCCCATGCCGCCGGACTCTATGGGGAGATGTTTTTTTCGAATTTAATTCGATGTTCGATGTTGGACGTTCGATGTTTATCTATTTTCGTATTAAGTCCCCCCTCACAACTGCTCGACCAACCCGATCATTTCCCTCACCGCCTGATCCAACCCCACGTAGATGGCCCGGGCCATAATACTGTGACCGATGCTGTATTCCTCTATCTCCCCTACCCCGCCGAAGCGTTTGATATTGACATAGTTCAACCCATGGCCGGCGCTGACTTTAAGTCCCAGACCTGCCGCCAGTTCGGCTCCTTCCCGGATGCGCTCGAAGAGCTTCACGGCTTCCTTTTCGTTGCGGGCGTTGGCGTAGTGGCCGGTGTGGAGCTCCACGATGTCGGCCCCCACATCCCGGGAGGCCTGGATTTGAGCGGGGTCGGCATCGATGAACAGGCTGACGTCGATGCGGGCCCGGTGAAAGCGGCCGATTATCCGGGAGAGGTTCTTTTTCTGTTTGACGATTTCCAGCCCCCCCTCGGTGGTCAACTCCTGCCGCTTTTCCGGGACCAGCGTGACCAGATCCGGTTTGGTCTTAAGGGCGATGCGGATGATCTCCTCGGCCGCGCCCATTTCCAGGTTTAATTTGGTCTGGACGGTTTCCCGCAGCAGACGGAGGTCCCGGTCCTGGATGTGCCTCCGGTCTTCGCGCAGATGCACGATGATGCCTTCGGCCCCGGCCAGTTCGGCGATGCCGGCGGCCAGCACCGGATCGGGTTCGATACCCCTGCGGGCCTGCCGCAGGGTGGCCACATGATCCACGTTGACGGCCAAACGCGCTTTCGACATAAAAACATTCCTCCTTTGTTCTTTCCCCATCCGTTCCACGATCTCCCCGGTGCGGAGTTCCATGAGCCGCTCCTCCTCCGGGGACCGTTCATGATCATAGCCTTGAAGGTGCAGCCAGCCGTGCACGATCAGGAAAAGCACCCGGTCCATCAAAGATATTCCGGCCTCGAGGGCCTCGCGGGCCGCTGTTTCCGTGGAGACGACGATGTCTCCCCAGAGATCGGGATTGATTTCCGGGAAAAGCCCCTCGCGCAGGGAAAAGGCTAAGACGTTAGTCGGACCGGACCGGTTGAGGTAACGCCGGTTGTAGCGCGAGATCTCTCGGTCCTCCACCAGCAGCAGGCTCACTTCCCCCGGTTGAGGCCCCAGGGCCCTTATCAGGGGCGGCAGCCTTTGCTGAATTTCCTTCAAAGGAATCCAGTTCTGTCGATTGTTTAATTGAATCTCCATTGCTCTTCTTTTTAGGGTGGGCGGTCTTGCCCGGCGATTCCGGGTACTCGATCCGATGGTGAAAAATCCCGTTTAAAATTTTACTGAAACTGCCGGCGATATGATTGAGGTCTTTTAGGGTCAGCTCGCATTCATCCAATTGCCCGTCGGCAAAAGCGTTATTGATGATCTTGTTCACCAGCCCTTGGATCCGGGCCGGGGTGGGATCGACCAGGGTTCGGGAAGCCGCCTCAATGCCATCGGCCAACATGACCAGACCGGCTTCCCGGGTTTGGGGTTTGGGGCCGGGATACCGAAAGTCTTCGGTGGAAACCTGACCGGGATCATCGCCTTTCAATTCCAGGGCCTTCTTGTAAAAATAGGAAATCAGGCTGGTCCCATGATGCTGTTCGATGATGTCGACAATAGGCGATTCCAATTTATGGCGTCTGGCCTTTTCCACTCCATCCTTGATGTGGGAGATCAGAATCAGGCTGCTCATGGAAGGCGCCAGCTTCTCATGCCTATTCTCACCCCCCATTTGGTTTTCGATAAAATAGAGGGGCTTGAGAGCCTTGCCGATATCGTGGTAGTAGGCGCTCACCCGGGCCAGCAGGGGTTTGGCTCCGATGGCCTCGGCCGCCGCCTCGACCATATTGCCGACGATAATGCTGTGGTGATAGGTCCCGGGCGCCTGGACCATCAATTCCCGGAGCAGAGGCTGATCCATGTTGGCCCTCTCCAGAAGGCGCATATCGGTAGTATAACCAAACAGCTTTTCCACCAGGGGACTGAATCCGGTCACCACGATACCGGACAAAACGCCGCCCGAAAACCCCAAAAGCAGATGGGCGATGGTTTCCCAATAGAACAGCCTGGCCTGCATCATTTGCAGGGTCAGGGAACTGCCCATGTTCAGGAGACCCACATAAAAACCCAGCCGGATCAGATCCCAGCGATTGTGGCAGGTGCGTTGGCTCTGGGCGGCCCAAAGTCCGGCAATGGCGAAATACAGGGAAAGACCCGGCCCGACATCCAAAAACAGGGCGGTCAATGAGGCTTGGATCAAAGTAAAAAGGATGGCCAGGGCCGGACCCAATACCAGGCTGACCATCATGGGAGCGGCGGCCAGAGGGATCGCCAGCAGGATATTTCGCGGGGTGATGCCGGGGATCCCGCCGACAAAAACCTGAGCGCTGAAATCGGCGATTCGGATCGTCAAAAAAGAAAGGGCCAGCATGATCGTTAAAAAAAACAGGTCACGCCAATTATTCAGGCCGGCCTTCACGCTATCCACTACCAGGCGAAAGGCCATATAAATGAATAGTCCCCAGAGCAGGACCAGGCCCAAAGAGGTGAGGAAGATCTCGAGTCCCTGTTGTCGCTTGAACTGGAGTTGAATCTTGGTCAAGGCCGCCTCGTCGATCTTTTCTCCCTCTCGAATAATCGTCTCTCCTTTTTTTATCTGAAAGAAAACCGGGCGGGTTTGACGGAGGGCTTTCCCACGCCTTTGATCGGTCTCGATTTTATTAAAAGAGAGGTTCGGGACCACCAGTTTTTGGGCCAAGGTAATGCTGATCGGCCGCATTCCCCCCCGGGCGCCGGTCAGCAAATAAGCGGCCTGTTTTTCCAGACGGTCCCGGGCCTCGTTGAGATCCGGGAACCGCTCCACATCTTTGACCTGTAATTCCCGGCCGGAGGGCAGTTTCCGAACCACAATCCCCCGCTGGTGTTCACTCATCAGGGTCAGCTTATTGCCGACTACTCCCATGGCCATGACCGACTGGATCATCTTGGCCAGACCCTCTTCCAAAGAATCGGAAAAACGATCTTGGGCCAGGGCGTTGATTTCCACCTGGGTCAATTCTATCCCCCAGGCCTTATCCAGTTTTTCCCGGACCTCATTTCCCGCTGAGGCGGTCTTACCGGCGCCTTTTTTGACACTGGTGCGGAGCAGTTGAAAGCCCTGCTGAATGCGGTGCGTTACCGCGGTCACCGCCTCCTCGTCAAAATCGTAAACCGCCGGAGTCGCCGTAGCGGTTTCTTGTCTTTTTAATTCGGTGGCCGCCTGATCTTCCACCAGCAGGTCCTGTTTGGCCTTGATATCATAAGGTGCCACATCGCCGACCTGGAAATTGCGAGGGGGAATGAGCAGGCTGGGGGTATTCACAAGCATAATGAACAGGCAGAGGCCGATTAAGAGGATCGATTTTCCCCTCACCAGGTCCTGAACCTTTTTCCAGTATTCTTGGAACCGGTCCTTGGCGGAAAGCGTTTCTTTCTCCAAAGGACGGGAGACACGGAAGGACCTAAATTTCTTATCTCGATCGGAGCGTTCCATGATTTTGGCGGATTCCGGGGCGGCTTAGAGACGCTTCCCTTTTTTCTCCAGTTCCTCATAGGCCTGGATGATTTCCTGCACCAGGGGATGGCGAATAACGTCTTTCTTGGTGAAATAGATGAAGTCGATCCCTTTGATCCCTTCCAGGACTTTCCGGGCCTCCACCAGCCCCGACATTTTTCCCTCCGGCAAATCGATCTGGGTGACATCACCGGTAATCACCGCCTTGGAACTAAACCCCAATCGGGTCAGGAACATTTTCATTTGCTCCGAGGTGGTATTCTGAGCCTCATCCAGGATGACAAAAGAATCATTCAGGGTCCGACCGCGCATAAAGGCCAGCGGGGCCACCTCGATGACTCCCCTTTGCACCAGCTTGCTGGCCTTTTCAAAATTCATCATATCGTGCAGGGCGTCATAAAGCGGACGCAGGTAGGGGTTCACTTTTTCATGGAGATCTCCGGGAAGGAACCCCAGTTTTTCACCGGCCTCCACGGCCGGACGGGCCAGAACAATCCGGATCACCTCGTTTTTCATCAACGCCGCGACGGCCATGGACATGGCCAGATAGGTTTTCCCGGTCCCGGCCGGGCCGATGCCGAAGACGATATCGGTTTTTCGGATGGATTCGATATAATCTTTTTGTCTTTGGGTTTTGGGGGTGATGATCCGCTTTTGAGAGGTCACATAGACCGTATCCAGGAATACCGACTGAAGAGATCCCTGACGGTTTTCCTGCAGGAAGCGAATGGCGAACTCCAGGTCGTTGGGGTAAAGGGGAAATCCTCTTTTTAACAGCTCATATAGTTCCAGAAATAATTTCTCGGCTAAAAGGATATCCGGACTATCTCCTCTGATCTGGAGGGTATTGCCTCGGGTGGTGATTTTAAGACCCAGTCGCTGCTCAACTAATTTGACGTTCAGATTATGCTCTCCGAATAAGTTTTGGGCTACCTGGTTATCCTCAAAACTGATCCGGTGAATGGGCTCCTGCTCGGCCAGGTCTTTTTCCAAGGTTTCCGTGAGTCTTTCCTCCCTTTTCAGCGCTGCCCCCCCCGGTCCCAATGGGGTTTCCTGATAACTGGTTTTTATTATACCATCTTTTCCGGTTTCCAAACATTTTTTTCTAAATCCCTTCTTTTCGCAATCTTATGAATTTACTTGACTATTGATTTCTCCTTTGCTACCACACTTTAATACCTTATATTTGGTTGGGGGTTGTTCATGAACCTGCTTGACCTGGCCATCCTGATCATCGTTGTTCTAATTGCCGTCCGCGGCTTTTATCGAGGAATCATCCAGGAGGCCGCCACCCTGGTCGGGATTATCGCCAGCTTCTTTCTGGCCTGCTATTATTATAACGAGTTGGCCCTCTTCCTGCTGCGCTATACTCAGAACTACCTGGTGACGCTCTATATTTTCTCTTTCCTGCTTCTGCTCGGACTGAGCTTCTTTCTGTTCCGGGCACTGGGCCTCCTGATAAAGAAGATAGCGCATCTTACCTTTTTCGGCTGGGCGGATCGGGTTTTGGGCGGTTTTTTCGGCCTGATCAAGGGGGGGGTGGTGGTTTTTTTCTTGATTACCCTGATGACCCTCTTCCTGCCCAAACAGAATTCGCTTATCAACCAGTCCCGTCTTTTCCCCTGGGTGATCTCCCTGACCGATCAGATCACCCTGCTCATCCCCGGCAAGATCACGGAAGACTTCAATCGAAAGAAACGGGAACTTCGGGACTATTGGGAAGAAAAACAACATTCCATTAAAAAATTACAGAAATACCCCAACCATGACGGTTCCCGGTAAAACGCCCGTGGGTCTCGATGATCTTCGAGAACTCCTGGCCCGCCTGCGAGGTCCCCAGGGCTGTCCCTGGGACCGGAAGCAGGACCCGGAAAGCCTGAAAATTTACCTTCTGGAAGAATCCTACGAATTGGCCGAGGCCCTGGACCGGGAAGCCCCGGAAGAGATTCGGGAGGAACTGGGAGATCTCCTGTTTTTGATGCTTTTCATCTGTCGGATCTATGAAGAACGGGGAGTCTTTGACCTCTCTCAAGTTATGGAAAAGATCCAGGAGAAGATGATCCGCCGTCACCCTCACGTTTTTGGCGAGGCGAAGTGGCTGAAACCCGAGGAGGTGGTCCAGGGTTGGCAAGGCCTCAAGGCCGAAGAAAAACCCGATCAAAGTCCTTTTGATTCCATCCCGGCGGCTCTACCCAGTCTGTTAAAGGCCCATCGCCTTTCCCAACGGGCGGCCGGCTTAGGCTTCGACTGGCCGGATATTCGGGGCGTTTTAGAAAAAGTGCACGAGGAATTGGGGGAGTTGGAGGAGGCCATCGAGGGCCCGGACCCGTCAGCGGCCCGGGAAGAGCTGGGGGACCTGCTCTTCACCCTGGCAAACCTGGGAAGATTTTTGGGGACCCCTGCCGAGAATGCCCTCAGGAGCGCCAACCAAAAATTTTTGACGCGATTTTTGCGCCTTATGGCCGACCCGGCGTTTAAAGGAAGAAATTGCCAACCCCTGACTCCGGAGGACTGGGAAATTCTCTGGAACCGAACCAAGTCCCGCCCGGGTTAGCCCTTTTCCGTTATTTTTGGATAGGTTTTGATTTCAAAAATCCAAACCCGGTCCTGATGATAAAGCAATCGCGTAGCGGGATTTACGGATAAATCGGAAATCCCGTAAAGACTATCACGCCCCGATTTTTGCCCGATATAAATATGGGTGATCCCTCTTTCTTTTAATTGGAGGTTCACTTCCGGAGTACTAAGCCCCCGCTTCGCTATCAGGCCGGGCAGGGCATTGACCCAGGAAACATAATCCGGCCGTGGACCGGTTTCCAATCCGTAATTCAGCGGGGGAAGCATCGTCTTCCGGTGGGCCAACAGCGGCAGCCACCATCCGCCGTCCACCCCCACAATCACGGTATCACCGTACGCAAAGGCGGAATTCACCAAAAATCGGGCTTCTTTCGGAAGATGACGATCGATCCAGGCAAAGGCCCTCGCGTCGGAACGTGTTGCCAAAGAATGCCCGTTGCTGTCCAGTTCAATTAACCGCTTCTCCGCCCCCCAGAGGCCCAGTCCGATACAGACCATTACTGCAGCATAAGTCCTGGCGGATCGCCACCCCCGATTCCCGGATTGCAGAATCGCGCCGCTCCAGATCCCAATGATTACGGCCGCGGGAATATAAACGGCGATCATGACGGCAAAACCGCTCAGACTTCCCGCACCCGGGAGACCCAGCCAATGGGGATTGGCCGCCAGTACTACCCAAAACCACCAGAGCCCCATCAAAGCGATGCCCTTTTCTCGCCGCCATAAACCTAATCCCAACGCCAAGATCATCAGCAGCCAACCCTTAACCGGGAGATAGGCCTTCAAATCCCCGATGGCGTTGTATCCCCTGGTCCAATCGGATAATTGTTTAGCCGAAGTCGTTACCTGGTAAGAAAATATAGAAAGAATTTTCCCGGAAAAGGCATGAATAAACCAGGGAAGGAAAAGAATCCCCGCCCCCGCCCCGATCAAAAAAATTTTCTTCAAAGCGGACCAATGATTCCCCTGATCCGTTTCCAGGATATACAGGGATACCAGGAAAAAAAGAAAAAAGATTAGAACCCGATAGTGGGTCAGGGCCAATCCCCCTAAAGTCAGCCAGGACAAAACCAGAACCGGCCAACCTTTCTCTCGATTCTTAAGTCCCGCCCAGGCCAGCACCACCATGGCCGGCAAAATGGTTTGGCCGCAAAGCTGGGTATAACGCCCCCAGTTGACGTAACCCATAGGTAGGGGGAATAAGAGCCCGGCCAACAGAACCGCTGCCACCCCTGCCCAGCGGTTGCCCGTAAAACGGAAGGCCAGCGCATAAAGACTCATCACCGCCAGGCCATTCACTATTTGCCCCATCCAAAGCGTAGCCTGCTCCAAGGCCCATCCGGTCACCCAATGAAATACCGCCACGTTTACATGAAAACCAAAATGGTAGGTAAAAGTTCGCATTTCCGCATAGGGCTCCCAGGAATTGAAGAGTCCCCCATGGTCCGCAATCAGTCGGGCAATCATGGTATGCTGTAAAGAATCACCCCACAGCGGGACCGCCAAGGGGCGTATGGCGTAAAAACGAACCGAGAAAACTATAGCCAGGATAATAATCAGGGCGATATCGGGTCCTGGGGCCTCCGATTGGCGCCAGATTCTCCATTGCGCGGCCCAATGGGCCGGCCGCCAAAGGCGATTAACGAGAATAAGGGCCGACAGGGAACCGGTTAGAATAATCCAGACCAAACCCGATCCGAGATAAATTCCCACCAGATTCGTCCAGAGCATAACTACCGGATAGAGGGCCAGACTGATCCCTACGGCTACCCCGAGTTTCTCCGCCCAGGAATGCAGTTCCAACTTGGAACCGATTAGAGAGATCAAGGACCATCCGGGAAGAACAAAAAGGAGCAGGGTGATCGCCATGACCCCCAACCAGATTAACGCTTCTTGAGCAATGCCCCGGATCAGTAAGAACGGATCGTAAGCTAACCGAAAGGCCAACTGAGCGTCCTGAGGTTGGTCGTTTTGATAAAGGGCGCCCTCCAGGTAGCTTTCTCCCGGCCCGGTACCCATTTCCAACCGGCCTTCCCCGACCACCCGACATCGGAGATAATAATCTCGAAGGCCCGAATGATCTTGGGGTGGAAAAAGTAAAACGATAGAATCCGGGGTTGGATATCCGGGATAAGGGGATCTGACTTTGGACGATGTCTTTTTGATCTGCGGGACCGGCGCTGAGGGCGATTTGAAGAAAACCGGTCTTGAGGGTTGCCGGTTTCAAAAAGAGGTCAACCGCCGTAAGGCCGTCATGCCCGGAGGTAAAGGTTTGACCGACCCCCTGATTTATTGAAACCAAGGTAGTTCCGGTGGCTTGAGGTTGGCCCCCGCCGGAGAGCGGAGAACAACCGCAGGAAAAGATCAGTAAGCAACCGAGTAGGGAAACGACCGGCCAGCGCATTTTCATTTTACGCTTCGTTGGAGGCAGGCCCTGATCGGTCCTGGGATTTCCGCTTCTGACGGAGTTCCATTCTTTTCAAACGATAGTTCATTTCCTCCAGAATCTTCCGGTTGGACCCGATCAAATCGGCCAGGAGCCCGATCAACAAAACCTGAAATCCCACGATCAGCAGGATAGCCGAGAGGATCACCGATTGGATATGTCCTCCCCCTTGGCCGTGGAGGTAAAAATACAGATAGCGGAACCCGAAAAAAAACCCTCCCAGGAGCAACAGCAAGCCCCCCAAAGAAAACACCCGCAGGGGACGATAGGTGGTATAGGCCCGGATGATGGTCGCCGTGGAATATCCCAAATAGTGGGAGAGGTTGCGCATCAGCCGCGAGGGACGCGTGGGGGCGTTGACCCCGACCGGAACGTAGGTAACGGCCATCTTGAGGGCCCCGGCCTGAATCAACGTTTCCAGGGTATAGGAATATTCGCTTAAGACCAGAGTTCGCAGGGCCGCTTCCCGGCTGAGGGCGCGGAAACCGCTGGTGGCGTCGGGGATGGTGATGCCGGCGGCCTTTTCCACTACCCAACTTCCGAGCTGCTGGAGCCGTCTTTTATGCCAGGGGAAGGATTTCAGTTGCCCCACACCACGGTCGCCGATCACCAGATCGGCTTTCCCCTCCAGGATCGGCTGAATGAGGCGGGCCACATCCTCTCCCCGGTACTGGTTGTCGGCATCGGTATTCACAATCACCTCGGCGCCCAGGGAGAGGGCGGCCTCCAACCCGGCCATGTAGGCCTTAGCCAGACCTTTGTGCCCTTTCAGCCTGACGATATGGCGAATACCCAAGGCCTCGGCCACGGCCACGGTTCGGTCGCTGCTCCCGTCATCGATCAGTAGATAATCCACTTCCCAGCCGCCCGGAAAGGACCGGGGAAGGTCGTTCCAAGTGCCCGGCAGGGTCTTTTCTTCGTTGTAACAAGGGATCTGGATGATGATTTTCATAGTGTTCCCTCATGCCCCGGGATGTCCCCGCGAAACATGAAAAGATAACGGGGCGAGACAACAGCTTAACTGCTTGATATAAATAATTAATAATCAATTGTTAATTATTAATCATTAATGAATACCTAAGTAGCACACTTCCCTCAGAGTGATATTGGGCAGGCGGGAGGGGATTAACCCCTCCCCTACTCTCGAACCTTTGAATCCTGGAGCTCTTTTTTTTGTACTCTTTTTAACCATTTTACTACCTATCTCTTTAATATGTCAAGTAATTTTAAAAATATAGACTCCTCCCTGACGGTACTCCATTTTTAATCCGGGGAGGCTCAACAAGGGTTCCGGGGGTAACGCCTCGGCGCCCGAATGGGTGTAAATGTGGGTGATGCCTTCTTCCCGAATCAAACGCCACCAATCGGATTCACCGGGTCTGGCTTGACGCGTTATTGCGGCCCTCCGGTTGACTTCTTGTATCAATTTCTTTTCGCCGAACCCGTAAAAAAGGGGGGGCAAAGAAGTCCAGCGCCCGGTAAGAGGGGTGATCCACCAACCCCCGTCCGTCCCCCGGTAAAGGGTCCACTCCCAGGGGGTCGCATTGATCAGAAAACGGCTTTCAGGTGGGGTTTTTTCCTTTATCCAACGGATGGCCCGATGATCATCCGCTCCCGCAAAAACGGTAACCGGACGAATAATCACGGCTGTTTCCACCAGCCCCCAAAGGCAAAAAAGAAGGAGGATCATCAGACCGATTTTCTCCGCCCCCTTGCCCTTCCCCGAGGGCTCAAATCCGGCCAGTATTTCAAAGGCCCCGTGGCTGACCGTCAGGCAGGCGGGCAGGAACAAAATGATGGCAAAATGGTCCGGACGAAAAGGGGAAAGGCGAAATCCCCAGGAGAGGATCCCCAGGCTCAAAAGCAGGCCCCAGAAAGCTATGACCCGTATCTGCGAATTCCGGAGCGCCCAGAAACACCCTGCCAAAGCCCCGGCCAATAGGAAATAATTTCTCCAGGGACCGAGCAGCTCGAAAAGATATTCCACATATCCCTGGAAATAGATCTGGTCCATCGGAGGGCCGAAGGGTGTAAGGACCACCCCCAGGTATCTTTTGGCCGAACCCCGGATAATCAGCAGCCAGGGGATAATCAAAACCAGCCCCCCCAGGAGACCGGCCAGAGGGGCCTTGAGAACTTGATTCCAGCGTATTTTCCCGGCGGAGGCCAGAACGGCCCCTTCCACGAAAAAAACCAGGACAAAGAGCAGTAAGAGAAAACCCGCAAAGTAATGGGCCAGCAGGGTGCCGGCTGCCAGAATCATCAGGAAAATGATCTTAAAAAGATCCCGGACGGGCTCCCGGTTTTCCAGAAGGGCGGCCATAGCCAGAGGGAGCAGGACCAGTCCGCTGATCAGGGTATATCGCCCCCAGGTGGCATAATAGGCCGGCATCTGGGAAACGATGGCGGTGAGCAGGGCCGCCACCCCGGCCCGGCGCGGATCACCCCAGACCACCCGCCCCAGGGAATAGACGGAAAGGGAGACGGCGGCATTTAAAATCTGCCCCATTCCCAGGGCGGCCTTTTCCAGGGGCAGCCCGGAGATCCCGGCAAAAAGAGCCGTCACCACGTGGAATCCGAAATGGTAATAGAAGGTGACCGGGAGATAGGGGTTTAAGTCAGCCGGCAGGATGCCGGTCTCCATGATCTTTCGAATGATCAGCACGTGATGGGGAGCATCCACCCAGGGGGGAAATTCCAGGCCCTTAACCTGAAAAAACCGCCAGGCGATCAGGGCCGCAAAGAGGGCAAATAAGGCGACTGTCCGGCTGTTTGGCCTCGGAATGGACCTGTTCTGCAGCCAACCCGCCAGGGCCGTTCCCCCTGCGACCGCATAAAAAACCGAAACTCCCCGGCCCGAGACGGACCACTGAAACTCAAAAAAAAGCAGGGCCAAAAGGGCGGTCAGGGAACAACTCAAGCCCAGGGCCGAGCCCAGGCGCTGCAACAGGTCTTTACGGGGTTCGGGCCGCCAGGCAAGCAAGGCATATCCCGGAAGGACTAAAACCAGCAGGGCGGCACAGAGGCTTCGTCCAAGAATCAGGATCGAGGACTCCACGGGAATCCTTTATCCGCCGGCTTCGGTTCTACCGCTGATCAGAAGAGGACTCTTGAATAAATCGTTGGACGTCGGCATTGAAGGTGTCCGAATCTTCCATCAGGAATAAATGCCCCAGGCCTTCATAGACGGCCAATCGGGCCTGGGGAATCCTTTTTTCAAGTAACAGGGCATTTTCAACGGGCAGCAAGCGGTCGGCCCCGCCGTGCTGGATAAGGGTGGGTCGGGTGACTTCCCGAATCCGGCGGCAACAATCAAAGCCCTGCATGGCCTGACTGTGACGCTGGAAGGTAGTCAGCGGCGGACGCTGAGCCAGACTCCGCCGCACATACTCATCAATGAACCCCTTATCCTCCAAGGTCCGGTTGCTGAAAAAGGCCGGCAGGGAGCGCCGCACATTCTCCTCATCCGAGAGTTCCGGCAGGGTGGCGAAAAGGGCCAGCACTTCCGGGTCGGCCGTCAGTCCTTGGTGGGCATTACAGGCGGTCCCGGCCAAGATCAGGGTCTTTACCAGGGAAGGCCTCCTCAGGGCCGCCTCCATAGCCACCATGCCCCCCATGGACAGCCCCAGCAGGTGTACCGGTCCGAGATTTAACGATTCTATCAGGCTGAGGGTATCCTCGGCCAGATCGGAGATAGTATAAGGTTCCGCCACCCGGTCGCTGTTCCCGGTATCCCGGTTGTCAAAGGTGATGACCTTAAAAGCCCGGCTCAGAGCAGGGGTCTGATGATACCACATGGAGCCGGCATTGCCGTAGCCTCGAACGAGGACCAGCGGTTCACCAGTGCCCTGCGGATAATAAGCTATCTTTATCCCCCGGCGGGTAACGTGCAACCGGGGTTGATCGCCGCCGTGATTAAAGGGCAACACTTGCCGCTCTCTTTCAAATCAGGACATTTAACGGTATCTTTTTAAAATTTACAGGTAATTCCTCGTCATCCCCGAAGGCCTTTATCGGGGATCCACTGTTCCTAAAGAAAAACCTGGATTCCCGCTCAAAAGCGTTGCGGGAATGACGCTTTAGGCAGACAATCCCCGCTCCATGGCAATGCGGGTAAAAGTTTCCACCACATTGGCGGGCGGGACATAACGGTCTTTCTCGTCTTTAGGAAGAAGGTCAATGGCCGCCCCGCTGCAAGTGGGCACGCAAAGGCCGCAGCCGATGCAGCGGTCCAGGTCGATCTCGGCCTTTCCGTCGACCATCCGCATGGCGTCCATCTGGCAGCGGTCCAAGCAGATCTCACAGCCGAGGCAGTCCTCTTCCCGGACCTGCGCGTAGAAATTGGAATGCACGACTTCGGCGGGTTTAGGGTGGCGACGGATGCTTTTCAAGATCTGGCAGCAGTCCCCGCAACAGAGGCAGATATTGATAATTTTCTTGGCGTTGGTGGGCTGCAGGACCAGACCCTCCTCTTCCGCTTTCTTAAGAATCCCCAGGGCCTCTTCCTGGCCGATGACGCGGCCGATTCCGTTTTTTTCATAGTAATGGGCCCCGCCGGAAAAAATTAGACAGGTCTCCACCGATTTCCCGCAGCCTTTACCGACCAGGGTATGTTCCTTCCGGCAGATGCAGGGAGCAACCAGGATCTTGCTCTGCGCTTCGATCAGGCGCCGGGCTTCATCATAAGGCAGGACCGCCCCCTCGCCATGGAGGCTGGCTCCGATGGGGATGGTCCGCAACTGCTGGGTCTTCAGGCTGGTCATGGAACCAAAAAGAAAGGGGATGTATTCATTCATATCTTTAATCAGTTCGTTATCCAGGTCATTGACGTGGTACTCCCAGATACCGATCACGTACTGGGCCGCCATGTAGAGGGGCCCCTCCGGCCGGTCGGCCCGAAGGATCAATCCCTTGAGGGACATCTCGGATAGCTTGCCGGCCAGTTCCTCAGACGGGCGCCCGACCCGCTCGGCAATCTGCTCGGCCGTTTCCGGCGCCATCCGGAGCAGACAGGCCAGTTCGGCCTCTTCCTCGGTAAATAAACGCCTCAGAATACGCAGTTCCACCCCGGACTCGGTGCGGGGGAAACCCGCCGGCAATCGATCCAAATGATCCGCTAACTTTTCATACAGGCCCTCGGCCATAACTCCTCCTGAACAATATTTTTTTCATCCCTTCGCAGCCAATAAGAACTACCGCCTTTGCCTTGACCCGTCAAGGAATTTTTAACATTTTTGGTTAGGCTTAAGGGGTCCCTCTTGCTATAATGGGTCAAAAAATTCTTTCAAGGAGGAAACCATGAATCAAGCCGCCCTGGATCCTCGGCTGCCCTTGATGCAGGAGGCCGACCTGCGAGACAAGGTCGTCCTGCTTCGGGTCGATCACAACGTGGTCAAAAAGGGCCTCATTCGAGACCCCTACCGGATCGAACAAACTTTCGGCACCCTCTATAACATCGTCGAGCGCGGCGGCCGCCCCATCCTGATGACCCATGTAGGCCGACCTAAAGATAAAAAAACGGGAGAAATCGCCTGTACCCCGGATAGCGCCGTAGAACCCATCGTCCGCTACCTGGAACAGAAGCTGCACACTTCCTTCCATATCCCTTCCTTTCCCGCGGAAGGGGCCAAAGGGATCCCCCATCTGGACACCTCCATCAACCTGGCCATCAAAGAACTTCGGGGGCATAAAACCGGGGGGATTTATCTTCCCAACACCCGCTGGTTCCAAGGGGAGGAGAGCAAAGGACCGGAGCGGGAAGCCTTCGCCCGGCAACTGGCCGGGCTGGCCGACGTCTATATCAACGACGCCTTTGGCTCCTGGCAGTCCCATGCCTCCACCGTGGACATCACCCGTTACCTGCCCTCCTATGCCGGTTTCCTGATGCAAAAAGAGATCAGCAACCTGGACCGGGTCCTTAATCCGGACCGCCCCTTCCTGGCCGTGGTGGCCGGGGCCAAATACGACACCAAGATCGGCCCCCTCAATAAACTCTATGAAAAGGTCGATCACCTGATTCTGGGGGGGGTGATCTACAATACGTATTTGGCGGCCAAAGGGGGAGTGACCATTGCCGGGGTATCCGACAGCGATGTGCAGGCGGCCCAGGCCCTGGTGGCCATGGATGCCCGGGAGAAAAAGATCGTCGAACTGCCCCAGGTGGTCGAGAGCCAGTCCCTGGAACCGCCTTTTCAGGGGAAATACCGGACCATCTCGGTCAGCGAATTGAAATCCGGTCAGCGGTATGGCTACCTGCTCGATATTGCCCCGGAGTCCTTTGAGGACCCCCGGGTCAAGGAAGTCCTCCTGGCGGCTAAGACCATCTTCGTCAACGCCGTCATGGGTTACACTCCCCATTTTACCGAAGGCTCAAAGGCCCTGGACCAGGCCATCGACCAAAACCGGACAGCCTATAAGATGTACGGAGGGGGCGACACCCTCCAGGAATTCAAGGACCTCAATCCCGGGTTATACCTGAGTGTGATCGACAATACCCAGTATTATTTCTTTACCGGCGGGGGAAGTGTGTTGACCGCCATTGAAACCGGCACGCCCTACGGCCTCAAACCAATACAGGCCCTGATGGAAAATGGCGGTAAACAGCCCTGATCGTGAACCATAACGGATTACCGTTCCTGATTCGGGACACCGCCGGGAATGTCATTTACCAGTTTCGCAGCGGCGGGACAACCATCACGGTGGCGAACGTGGAGCACCTAACCGTGACTTCATAACAGAGAAGAGAAGGGTGACCTGCCGGGATTGTCATTCTGAAGGAGCGAAGCGACTGAAGAATCCCCCAGGCAAGCTCAGGGAATTGCGAGTTAGCGACTTAATTAGCGATGAAGTAATGCGGAAGAGACAAAATTGAGAAAAGCCAAGAGCATATTACCCGTTATCTTTTTGTCTATTCTTATGATGGAAGCCGTTTCGTTTTCTTCCTCTGGCCCACCCCTATACTTGCCTCTGATTCTGAAGCCCTTTTCTCGGCCGGGATTTGGGGTTCTGGAAACCAGTCATGGCACCATCGTCTATCAGGAGGGCGTCACTTTAACCTCTGCCCAAGAGGTAGCAACGGGTTTTGAAGAGGCTTACCAGGTTGTGGGGCAGGATCTGGGCTATCCTGACACGAAGGGTTAAGGACCTGGGCCTGTCGCTCACCGCTCGAGGCGGAAACGGCCAGACAAAATTATTGGAACCAAGTAAAAACCGGGTTTCAGTCAGGGCAATGGATTTCTCTCCAGGCCCTGACCACCGAATCCCAATGGACGGCCCAGATGGCCACTCGGAATAAAGACTGGATTTACCTCGAAGCGGCAGTCGTCGTGGATCACCTGATTACTCAGAAGGGCCAGAGCCAGGCAAAAGCGGTACTGACCAAGGTGGGCTCGGGGACCCCTTTTACCGATGCTTTTCAGCAGGTTTTCAGCCAGACGGTTGACCAGTTTGAAACGGACTTTATCGCCTATCTGATTTCCCATTAAAGCAAACAGCGGACCCGGTGGTTCGGGGACACTTCGATCAGCGCGATCTCCCCCTCCCGGCATTTGGCCATGACCTGCGGACAGCGGGAGGCGAAGCGGCAGCCCGGGGGGGGGTCCACGGGAGAGGGGGGTTCGCCGGGCAGGGGATTGAGGCCGCCCCGCCGGGAGGGATCCAGGGAAGGGATGGAGGAAAAAAGGGCCTGGCTGTAGGGATGGAGGGGTCGGGCGAAAAGCTCTTCCGTGGGCGCCTCCTCCATGACCTGGCCCACGTACATGACCACCACCTGGTCGGCAATGTGGCGCACCACCGACAGGTCATGGGCTACAATCAGATAAGAGAGGGAGAATTTCTCCTGAAGCTCTTCCAGCAGGTTCAGGATCTGGGCCTGGATGGACACGTCCAGGGCCGAAACCGGCTCATCACAGACGATAAAGGAAGGCCCCACGGCCAGGGCCCGGGCGATGCCGATCCGCTGCCGCTGGCCCCCGGAAAATTCGTGGGGATAGCGCGACCCGTCTTCCGGGGAGAGACCGACAATCTCGAGAAGCTCCACGACCCCTTCTCCCGCGAAGGATCCCCCATAATGGCCAGTCCCTCTCCGACGATATCGGAAACCGTCATCCGGGGATTGAGGGAACCAAAGGGGTCCTGGAAAACGATCTGCATCTTCCTTCGATATTCCTTGAGCGCCTTCCGGTCCAGCGCGGCGATATCCCGGCCTTCAAAGAGGACGCTTCCGCCGCTGGGGCGCAGGAGCCGGACCACGCATTTGCCCACCGTGGTCTTGCCGCAGCCGGACTCTCCCACCAGGCCCAGGGTCTCCCCTCTCCCGATGGAGAAGGAGACCCCGTCCACGGCCTTCACCTGGCCCGCGGCGCGGCGCAGGAGCCCCCGCTTCACCGGAAAAAACATTTTCAGATCTTTGACTTCAAGCACCTTCAGCCCTCCCCGCAACGGACCCAGCAGGCGCACTTCCAATCCGGACCGATTTCCTTCAGCGGCGGTTCTTCGCTCCGGCAGCGTTCGATGACCAGTGGGCAACGGGTGTGGAATCGGCATCCGGACGGAAATTTGGTGGCCGAAGGCACGGTCCCGGCAATGGTATGGAGCCGGCGGCCCCGCTCGGCCCGGCCGGGAAGGCTTTTGAAAAGCCCCTCCGTATAGGGATGCCGAAAGGAAGAAAAATACGGCCTGGCAGGGTCCGGACTCCACTACCTTTCCCGCGTACATGACGGCCACCTCGTCGGCCATCTCGGCCACGATCCCCAGATCATGGGTAATGAGCAGCACGGCGGTGCCGCTCTCGGCCTGAAGGTCTTTAATCAGCCGCAATATCCCGGCCTGGATGGTGACGTCGAGGGCCGTGGTCGGCTCATCGGCAATCAGCAGCCGGGGCTTGAGGCACAAGGCCATGGCGATCATCACCCTTTGCTTCATGCCGCCGGACAGTTGATGGGGATATTGCCCATCCTCTGCTGTGGGGCCGGGATCCCGACCTTGGCCAGATATTCCACGGCGATCTCCCGGCCTCCGCTTTTCCCCGATCCGGTATGGAGGCGCACGGCTTCCATGATCTGCATGCCGATGGTAAAGACCGGATTCAGGCTGGTCATGGGCTCCTGAAAGATCATGGAGGCCAGATGTCCCCGGATCCGGCGCATTTCCACTTCCGGCAGCGACAGTAGTTCCCGGCCGGAAAGCGTCAGACGGCCTCCGACAATCCGTCCGGGCGGCGAAGGGATCAGCCGAAGAATGGACAGGGCCGTGACGGATTTGCCGCAGCCGGATTCGCCGACCAGTCCCAGCGTCCGATTCTTCCCCACGCGCAGCGAGACCCCGTCCACGGCCCTGGCCACCCCTTCGTCGGTGAAGAAATACGTCTTGAGATCTTCTATATTCGAGTACGGTTTCCATTGGCTTCTTCTCAGGCCTGCCGCAGACGCGGATCCAGGGCGTCGCGCAGGGCATCGGCAAAGAGGTTGAAGGCCAGCACCAGCACGAAGAGGAAGACCGAGGCGCCGGTGAGGTTCCACCAGATGGCATTGGGCAGTTCCCGGTCGGCCATCATGATCATCCTCCCCCAACTCCCGGTTCCCGGCTCGACCCCGATGCCGATATAGGTCAGCACGGTCTCGGACATGACCAGCGAAGAAAAATCCAGGGTCATCTCAATGATGACCAGGTACATGACATTGGGCAGGATGTGCCTGAAAAGCAGGCGCAGGTCGCCGGCCCCCAGGGCCCGGGCGGCTTCGATATACTCCATGTTCTTGACCTTGAGGGTCTCCCCCCGGATGAGCCGGCAAAGCCCGACCCAGGAGGTGACCCCCAGGGCGACGCAGAGCTGCCAGAGCCCCCGTTCCATGACCATGAGCATGGCGATCAGCAGGAGGATGCCCGGAATGGAGGAGAGGACCTGGTAAATATACTGGATGAGGTCATCCACCCAGCCGCCGTAGTAGCCGGCCAGAAGACCGAGGAGGATGGCGAAGAAAACGGCCACGACCGAGGGGACGATCCCGATGATGAAGGCCGTCCTGACCCCCTTGAGGGCATTGTAGAGCACGTCTTCGCCGAGATTATTGGTGCCCAGCAGATGGCGCGACTTCAGCGGAAACTCCTGGCGGTTGAGGACGCCCGTCTCGGCCAGGGGCGGCGAATAGGACCGCTCCACCTCTTTCTGGAAAAGGGCGTCCAGCACGGTCCGGTTCCACTTCACCCCCCCCGGTTCCCGTTGGGGCAGGGGCATCGAGTCCAGCAGAGCGACCAGGGCAAAGAGACAGATGACGGCGAAACCCGCCACTGCCAGCCGGTCCTTCCTGATCCGTTTGACGGCGATTTTCAGGTGCGATTCGGCCAAGGGTTTCTCCTATTCGAAGCCCACCCGGGGATCGACCAGGGTATAGCTGATGTCCGTCAGGATACTGCCGGCAATATAGAGCAGGGAATAAATATAGACCAGGGTTCGAATGACCGGATAATCGTGGTTGTTGATGGCGTTGAGCATCAGGTTGCCCATGCCCGGTATGCCGAAATACATTTCCAGCAGCAGGCTGCCGGTGATGAGAAAAGGGATGGAAAGCACGGTGACCGTCAGGATGGGAATCATGGCGTTTTTGAGCACATGCCGAAAAAGCACCCCTTCCTCGCTGACTCCCTTGGCCAGGGCGGTGCGGACATAGTCGGCGCGCACCTCGTTGAGCATGACGGTCCGGTAGAACCGCACCCCTCCCCCCAGTCCGGCCGCCACGGCCAGGATGATGGGCAGCAGCACGAACTTCCAGGCGCTCCAGCCGAAGGCATAGCCGTAAATGGGAAAGTATTTGAAAACCACCGCCAAAAGGTATTGCCCGACGATGATGTAATTCAGGATCACGATGCTCATCAGGATAACGCAGAGGAATAAGGCCAGTCGGTCGAGGTACGTGCCCCGGTAATAGGCAATAAAAAGCGCCAGGGGCAGGGTCACCAGGATGGAAAGCAGAAAAGCCGGGACCGTTATCGTCAAGGAGGGAACGATCTTTTGTTTCAGGAGATCGCTCACCTTTTCATGGAGATAATCCGACTGGGGAAACTGGAAAAGCAGGAGTTCCCTCATATGGTTCCAGAATCGGCTATCGAAGGGATGGAGGCTCCCGTCCTTTCCCGGCTGGAAATTGAAAAAAATGGGCTTATCCATGCCGTGGGCCGTGATCCAGGCCTTGACCTGTTTCTCGGTCGGGTTTTTCCCGAGCTGTTTTCGGGCGATGGCCTCGGGCGAGGCGAAAACATTGAAAAGCAGAAAGGTCACCAGGCAGACCCCGATCACGGTCGGGATAGCCAGGAGCAGACGGCGGATCAGATAGTTCAGCAAGCTACCTTCTCCTTCTGCGGTAAGTGATCAGCAGGGCCGGGGCGACGAGGGCCAAAAGGAGAACACCCGCGTAAACCGGAATAGCCCGGTTGGGCCGGTTCTCGGCCTCCCGGTAGGCCCGCCGCATTTCCGGATCGATCCGGATATACTTCCGGTAATTACCGGAGATGCTGTGGGACTTGCCGTTCTTAACCCAGGCCTGGCGCAACACATAAGAAGGAGAATGGATATTGAAGATCCAGGGACACTCCTCGACGACGATGGCCACCATGCGACGAATCACCGCCTCCCGTTCCGGGGTGTCTTCCATGGTCTTCATCTTTTCATAAAGGCCATCATACTCCGGATGGGCAAAGGCGGAACTGTTGGGGTTGGGCGGGGCATTTAACCCATAGAGCAACTGCAGAAAATTTTCCGGATCGGGATAATCGGCGTTCCAGCCCAGGGAAAACATCTGGAAGGTCCCCTTATGGCTCCTTTCAAGGTGCTGAGACCAGGTATTCACCTGGAGCTTCATCTTCACCCCGAGCTGTTCGAAGCAGCGCATATCAAAAGCGGCCACCTCGCGGGCTCGGGTCGAATCGGAACCGATATCATAAACCAGCTCCAGGGGTTTTCCGGTCCGGGGATCGACTCCACCGGGGTAGCCGGCCTGGGTCAGAAGCTCTCGGGCCCGGGCCAGATCATGGGTTTTGTAGGGGTTCTTTAAACCGGGATCATAGCCGAATACTCCCGGGGGCAAAGGGCCCTGGGCGTTGATGGCCCGACCGTTCAAAAAGATCTGGTTGTAGAGCTCGGTATCAAAGGACAGGGAAAGGGCCTGTCGCAGGTGCTTGTTCTTCCCTAGGACCGGGTCGCGCATATTGAAAGCCAGATAAAAGATAGAGAGTTCGCTGGCAATCTCCAGCGAAATCCCTTTTTTAATGAATTGGTCGGAAAGCTCCAGGTTCTTGGTGACGACCTTGTCGAACTGCTCCTGAGGGATCCCGGAAGCATCGAGGTATCCCTGGAGGAAAAGAAGCCAAACCGGTTGGCCCGCGGAAATGATGGTATACCAGATCTCGTCCAGAAAAGGGAGCGGTTTGCCGGCGTCGGCCAGGAGCCCTTTCTCCCGGTCCCCCGGGGCACCGGTCCGGGGATAGGTTTCTTTCCGGAAACTGGGGCTCTTTTCCATGATGATCCGGTGTTGCCTCTTCCAAAGCTTAAGCCGGTAGGCCCCGGTCCCGACCGGATGACGGGAAAAACCCTCCCGACCGGGGGCGTTGTAATAGGCCACAGCCTCCCGGGCCACGGGCGCCGTGTAGGGCATGCTCATCACGTAAAGGAAGGCCGGATAGGGTTCGGTCAGGTTAATCTTCAACCGGCGGTCGTCGAGGGCCTGCAGTCCCTCGATCTCCCGGGAATAATCCGCTTTCCCGGCCGCGACCGCCCGGTTAAAAAAATCGTCGATCCCCTGGATCTTACCCGCCACGAGCCAATAGCCGGTGGCCTGGACCGCGGGGTCGGCCAGTCTTTTAATCGAATAGATCACATCCTGGGCGGTGACGCGTCGGCCTTTTCCCCCGGGGAAGCAGGGATCATCCTGGAAATAGATGTCGTCCCGCAGACGGAAGATATATTCCATGCGGACTTTCCGGACTTTCTTCCCCTTCTCGATCCAGTCATCGTAAAAAAGGCGCGACTCCGGATAGTCGGCCGCCAGCGCGGGGATGACCTTGTAAGGCCGTTCGAGGTAAGCGTTCTGGTAAAGGGAGTCGTAAATCTGACAGAGGATTTCGGCGGAGGTGGTGTCGGAAACCTGCGCCGGATCGAGGGTCCGGGGATCCTCTCCCAACGCGGTGTAGCCAATTAAAGTCCGGCCTTCCGGAGGATAGGGATTATTCCCGCAGCCCGCGAGCAGGGACAGCAGCAGAAAGGCCAACCCCAGCAGGCCTCCCCGGCTCATTTCCGGATCCTTCTTTCTCATGGCCTGATTACCCGGCAAGGGTCCGGTCCTGAATCCAACTGGCGGTCGGGTTCATCCTTCTTGCCTCCACCCCGGTCCTTTATCTTCCTGTTCCTGAGGCCCAGATGGCCCAGGGGATCGAATTCGCTCTGGCGTACACTGACTATAAGATAGGGAGGGAATACGGGTCAAGGGGAAAGATGGAATCCGCAGCGATGGAGGGGGAGTCTGGGCCGGGGATTTTACGGAAGGTTGTGCCGAATGAATTTTTGTGATAAGGGAAAGACCATGCCGACCCAAGTTAATCTGGATCATATCACGATTGTGCTGCATCAACCGCGGTTTGCCGAGAACATCGGCTCAACGGCCCGGGCGGCCATGAATCTGGGGCTCCGGCATATCACGCTGGTCAATCCGGAGGACACCGACCGGGAACGGATGGGTAAATTGGCTACCCATGCCGCCGCCGGCCTCCTGGAGGCCATGGAGATCAAGCCGAGCTTAGCGGAAGCCCTGGCCCCTTTCCATTATATCGTCGGAACCACGGCCCGTTTGGGGGGGAAAGAAAACAAATCATCACCCCGGCCCGGGCCGGCCAAAAAATTCTGGCCCTGGGTCCGGATAACCGGGTGGCCCTCCTTTTCGGACCGGAAAACCGCGGCCTCAGCAACGAAGAACTGCGCTTCTGCCACGCCGTGGTGAACATCCCCACCGTCCAGGCCAGTTCCTTGAATCTGGCCCAGGCGGTCCTGATCCTGGCCTACGAAATTTTCCTGGCCCATCAGCCTCCCGAGGAAGAGTCGGCCGTTCAGTGCCCTCCCCTCCAGTCGGTGGATGACCAAACAGTAAGGACTCATCGTTCCCTGGAAGAACCCCCGCTGGCCACCTCCTTCGAACTGGAGGGCATGTACCAGCACCTTTCCGAAGTGCTGCAACTGATGGACTTTCTCGACAAGCAAAATCCGGACCATTGGATGATGAGCATCCGCCGATTTTTTTCCCGGATCCAACTCTATTCCCCGGAGGTGCGGATGATCCGGGGCGTCTGCCGCCAGCTCAAGTGGTTCGTAAAAAACAATGCCTGAACTGCCCGAAGTAGAAACCATAGTCCGCGGTCTCCGGGAAAAGCTAACCGGGCGGCAGATTCGCTCGGTCCAGGTCCGGACCTCCAAGCTGCTGAGGTCTCCCCTGGCAAGTTTCCGAAAACAGCTTACGGGCGCCGTCATAAAAAAAATAGAACGAAAAGGCAAGTTCATCCTGGTCGGCCTGGAAAACGAGGCCACGTTGGTCATTCATCTCAAGATGACCGGGCAACTGTTGTTGATCCCTGAAGACCGACCGGCGGACAAGCATACCCACCTCCTTTTCAATCTGCACCCCCGGGACCTGCAACTGCGGTATCGGGATGTACGGAAATTCGGATTCTTGGTCCTGCTGACCCCCGGGCAGGAATGGGCCCCGTTGGCCGACCTGGCCCCGGACCCCTTTGAATTGACCGCCACGGCGTTTTATGAGCGACTGCGAATGAAGAAAAGGGCCATTAAGCCCTTGCTGTTGGATCAGCGCTTCATCAGCGGCTTGGGCAATATTTATGTTGATGAAAGCCTTTTCCGATCCCAAATCCATCCCCTAACCCACTCCCATTCCTTAAGCTGGGACCAGGCTCGGGGATTACATCTGCGGATACGGCAGGTCCTCCGGCAGGCCATCAAGGCGAAAGGCACAACGGTCAGCGATTACCGGGGCCCGGAAGGGATTGTCGGCGGGTTTCAACACTATCTGCGGGTCTATGACCGCCAGGGCCTGCCCTGCCCCGATTGCCGAAACCCCATCCGCAAAACACGGGTCGGGGGTCGGGGAACCCATTTCTGCCCGGCCTGCCAAACCATGACCTTGAAAGTATCAAAATCCCTTATTGAAAGAAAATCCGATCTTGTGTTATATTAAAAAATTAAACTTAATAATCTTTTAATTACGCTATGGCGAATTTAAGATTGAGGAAGGTAGTCGGGGATGAAGCGTAAGAAATTTTTTTTATTAGCGGGGTTCTTTCTAGTTCTCGGGATGGGTACGGCCGAAGCCGGAAAATCCCTGTATTTACCCCTAATGCTTAGACCATGCGCCGATTTCGTGTTCTTGGCCTATGGCGACAGTATCACGGCCGGGTATGGAGCCACTGCTTTTCCCTTCGATTTGTACAGCATTCCTCACAGCGGTTACGTGGGGCGGTTATATGAGGATCTCAAGGACGAGTTCAAACAACGATATCCTCAGCAGGATATTGTTTTTTATAACATGGGGATTGGCGGCCAGACCACCACGGATGGATTGGCCCTTTTCAAGGCCACCATCACCGAGCCGCTACAGACCTGTTTTTACGATTCCGGCTGTATTTACCCCCCCACCCACCAGGAGGTGATGCCGAAGTTGGTTTTGCTCATGCAAGGCACCAACGACCTTAATTTTCCAAACATTTCCTACGAGCAGGTGGATAGCAATCTTCGCTCCATGGTGGCCATCGCCCAACAGCAGGGGATCCAGGTCGTCATCGGCACCATCCCGCCGGTCTGCGGCGACCTGAGCCTCCTGCAGTTACGAATCGAAGGGTTCCAACCCTGGATCAAAAAGATTGCTGAAGACTTCGTCATCCCGCTGGCCGAAGTGTTCGATTATTTTGTCAGTACTCCGAACTGGGAAACCGCGCTTATATCCGCGGATCCGAGATTTGGCTGCGAGCACCCGAACGACGCGGGGTATGCGGTCATCAAACAGGCCTTTCTGGATAAAATAGTGCCCTTGATGACGGCCACCGGCTGTTATGCCTCACCTCATTGAATTATTCAATGGAATACCTGCTGATTCGGCACACACAGGCCGGCGTTCATCAGGATGCTGACCTTGGCCCGGGGGCCTTTCTCAACGATGGCCTGATCCAAGGCTTCCTGCAACCCTGGCTTTGGCTGGATGAAGGTTTGCTTTAGAAAGCCCGGATTCAGATCCGTCACCCCCCAAATCGACCCCCCCTCCTGGAGAAACCTCACATTTCGAAGGATCCGGTGAAACCCCAGGGCGTAGGGCTGGTATAACATGATTCGCGCTTTATCCGGGTCGCCGGTTTGCCGCAGCAGCTCCTGAAAATCCGGAGGGCCGGCCCCTTGACGGCAGGGCATGACCAGGATCAGGATCCCGTCCTTTTTCAAGGCCAGCTTACCGTGTTCGATGGGCTTCTGCGACTGATAGAGGTCCAGGTCCAGGGGAGGACGGGCCACCGCGATGAGGATATCGGCCTTCTCTTGAAAGGGAACCGAAAAGGCCTCTGCCGCCTTCAGCGTGGCATCTAAAAAACTTCGGGTCAAGTTCCCGGCAAAAGCCCCAAAAAGGGCGTGCTCCGGCGTCAATACCAATTGGAGGGAGAAGATGGGCGGGACCGTCAGATACTGCACGGCCTCCATAAGATCTTCATGGACCGGGTTTCCCAAGAGGCGCAGGGGCAGGGCCCCGGAGTCCATGGCCAGGGAATGATTGGCCACGATCGTCGAATAGGCGGCCAGACCCGGCACAATCATCTTCCGGCCTCCGGTGAAACCGGAAAAATAATGGGGCTCCACCGAGCCGATGACCAGCAGTCGATCGGCCATCATCACTGCGGAATTGATCAACACCCGGGTCCCCCGCCTGGTTTCCCCCAGAAAAATCATCCCCCGCTCTTCCCAGGAATCATGGAAAGAGACCTTGTCCTTCAGGGACGGCCAGAGGGGGCTGAACATGAGCGCACAGCCGGCCTCGCTGCTTTTTCTGTGACTCCCCGTTGCAACCAGAATTTTGAAATGCCGGTCCTTTATTTGAGGCCAGAGAAATTCCAGTACCTTGCCGGTCGGGGTCGGCCGGGTTTCATCATTGACCACGATCAGGAGGGAGCGGCAGCCCTGCAAAAACTCCGTCAGACCCTCGGAATTCGGTGACGGGGCTAAGGCCGATTGCAACCCGGCGCCCCAGTCCAGCACCGGGGGCTCCGGGGGCAGCAATAAGCCCCCCCAGTTCGCTTCCGGGACTTGAAGGGACCGTTCTTCCTGGCCGTAGGGTATCCTTATAATTTTCAAGAGACCGGCTACGCCGCCTGGTGCGTCTTTTTCTTCAACCGGCTGATTCGCTTCCGCAAAATATCCACGGCCTTTTTATCGCTGCCGGACCGGGCCTCTTCTTTTTTGCCCCGCAGTTCGCCTAACTTCTCTTTCAGTTGCCGCATCGAACGGTCCCCTTTTTTACCGGCTTCTTTGGCGATCCCCCGGGCTTCCTTTACGGCGGATAGAATTTCTTCTTTGTTCATGCCGTGGACCCCGGTGATGCTGCCCAAGCTCAGGGCCAGTTCCCGCAATTCCTTGGCCGTCATTTTGTCTAACGGTTTTTCTTTTTTTTCGGCTTTCTCTTTCTTACCCATACTGTCTGGTTCTCCTTTTGAATTTTTTTATCTGGTTACTTACTAGACTCCCTTGCCCCGCGGGGCACCCGCAAAGCATGAAAATGAGGCCCTTCAAAAATTATTAATTATTACCGGTACCACAATAGTCTGTACATACACCGACCGTCATCCCCGAGTGTTTTAATCGGGGATCCAGCATCGCCCAAGGCAGGGACTGGTTTCCCGCCCAAAATCGCTGCGGGAATGACGATAGGAAGGCCAGGGGATAGTCGGTTCTGCTCTGAGACTGTTAATAAGAGTTGATTATCGGCCCAAAAGATCCCTCAATTTTATCTTCGTATTAGCCCCCTACCCTTTCTTCGCCTCCAGCATCTCCGTCAATTTCATAAAGGGTTTAAACAGGTCGATCGGGATCGGGAACAGGGTGGTGGAGTTGTTTTCCGCCGCCACTTCCTTTAGTGTTTGCAGGTAACGCAACTGCAGGGCAATCGGATGGTCCGCGATAATGGCGGCCGCTTCCGCCAGCCGGGCAGCGGCCTGGTATTCCCCCTCGGCGTTGATCACCTTGGCCCGCCGTTCCCGTTCGGCCTCGGCCTGTTTGGCCATGGCCCGCTGCATCTCCTGGGGAAGGTCGATCTGCTTCACTTCCACCACCGACACCTTGATGCCCCAGGGATCGGTATGCGCATCCAGGATCTCCTGGATCTCGGTATTGACTTTTTCCCGTTCCGATAAAATTTTATCCAGTTCCGCCTGGCCGCAGACGCTGCGCAGGGTCGTCTGGGCCAATTGCGAGGTGGCATACAGGTATTGCTGAACCTCGACCGTGGCTTTAACCGCATCCATGACCCGAAAATAGACCACGGCATTCACCTTGACCGACACATTGTCCCGGGTGATCACATCCTGGGCCGGCACATCCATGGTTACCGTCCGTAAATCTACCTTGATCATTTTATCAATGATGGGAATTAAGATAATCAGCCCCGGTCCTTTGGCCGCGATGACCCTTCCCAAACGGAAGATTACCCCTCGTTCGTATTCATTCAAGATGCGGATGGCGCTGCTCAGAAAAAAAATCACTAAAACAATGATGGCCGCTAAAGTATACATACGATTCTCCTCTGCAATGGATGTAAGATACTATGGGCTAACCAGCCCTTTTTTTTACGGTCAGCAGCAAATGATCGATCCCGACCACTTCCACGATCGCTCCTGTTTCCAGGTTTTCCTCGGAACGGGCGTTCCAGATCTCTCCGTGGATAAAGACCTTTCCCGGAGTCTCCGGGCGAATGGATTGGCGCACCCGGCCGACTTCTCCCAAAATTCCCTGCGCGCCGGTTTGGGGTTTCCGCCGGTAGGCCCTGATCGTCAGGGAAGCCACACCCAGGAAAAATCCGGAAACGATCACGACGACTGGAATCAGGACCCCCAAGGCTACCCCCAGTTGGGAATCGGCCGTACGGAACAGGAGCAGGGACCCGAGGGTCAGGGAAATGACCCCGCCGATGGACAGCAAACCATGGCTGATCACTTTAATCTCGGCAATAAAGAAGATGATGGCCAGCAGGATCAACAGGATTCCGGCATAATTCACCGGCAAGGTCTGCAGGGCGAAGAAGGCCAGGATCAGGGAGATCCCGCCGATCACCCCGGGAAAGATGTTCCCCGGGTTCATTAACTCAAAAAAGATGCCCATGGTGCCGAGCATCATCAGCAGGTAGGCGATGTTGGGATCGCTGATGGTCTTCAGCACCCGGTCCCGAAAACCCTCCTGGACATAAGTTGTAGGGGTTCCCTTGGTCCTGAGGACCTTGGGTTGTTTGCCCGTAGTGACCTGCAGTCCGTCTATTTTTTGGAGCAGATCGGGGAGGTCCTTGGCCAGCAGGTCGATCACCTTGAGTTCCAGGGCCTTTTCCGCCGGCAGGGACTCGCTTTTTAACACGGCACTGGCCGCCCAATCGGCGTTTCGCTGCCTTTGGGCGGCGATACTGCGCACGTAGGCCACCATATCGTTTTCCACCTTCCGGGCCATGGTCTTTTCGATATCTTTCCCCCCGATATTGACCGGTGAGGCCGCGCCGATGTTGGTTCCCGGAGCCATGGCGGCCACGTCCGCGGCCAGGACGATCATCACTCCGGCCGAGGCGGCCCGGGCGCCGCTGGGGGACACGAAAACAACCACCGGGATTTGAGCGTTCAGCAGACCCTGGACGATGGTCCGCATGGAGGTATCCAGACCGCCCGGCGTGTCCAGTTGGATGACCAGGGCGGGCGCGTTTTCCTTCTCCGCCTTGGCGATCTGCCGCAGGACGAACTCGGCCACCCCCGGATTGATGGAGCTGGCCACGGTCACCACCGGGATGGATCTCCCCGGGGGCTGTTCGGCGAGGAAAGCCCGGTCCATGGCCGGGCCGCCTGCCAGGATACCCAGCAAAAAAAACAGGGCTATGGTAGTCTTGGAAAATTTTTTTCTCATCTTCAAATAGAACCGGTCAATCGATCATACTCCCGGCGAATTTTCTGCAAATCTTCCCAGGCCTGACGTTTGAACTCCGGACTGCGCAGCAGGAAGGCCGGATGATAGCTGGGGATACATAAAATATCCTGAAAAAAATAGGATTTCCCCCTGAGGGTGGATATGCTCCGATCCAGGCCGGTCAATCCCTGGGCGGCGAAGGTCCCCAGGGCCACCAGAATCAAAGGGTTGATCAGTCGAATCTGTTCTTTTAAGAAAGGAAAACAGGCGTTCAACTCCTCGGGCCCCGGTTTTCTGTTCCCGGGCGGCCGGCATTTGACTCGATTGGTAATAAAAACCTCCCGGCGGTCCAATTGGATCGCCTGGAGCATCTTCGTCAAAAGCTGTCCGGCCGGGCCCACGAAGGGCCGGCCTTCTCGATCCTCCTCCGCCCCCGGCCCCTCCCCTACGATCATGATCCTGGCCTGGAAGGGGCCTTCGCCGGGTACCGTTCGAGTACGATCCCGAAAAAGCGGACAGCGGCGGCAACGCTGAACGCAGTCCGTCAGCCGTTCCAGCGTCTCGAAATAAACCGTGCCTCCCTGCCGGGAACCTAAGACCTCCCGGCCGCCCGGACCCAATCCGATAAAGCTTCGTCCCCTGGACCTTTCATTCTCCAGAGAGACGATCAGTTCGGATACAATTTTACCGGTCTGCTGACTCAAATAATGCTTTCCGAGCGGACACCTGACCCGAGTTGATCCTATCACCCGTCAGGGATTACCGTTCCTCCCGCTTCAATTGAAGGATCCGATCGAAAATTTGATAGGCCACCTCTTCCTTCGACATCAAAGGCAAGGGTTCCTTTCGCCCACCGGGGTAAAGAAAATGGACCCGATTGGTCTCGCTTCCGAATCCCGCTCCGGGGACCCCGATCGGGTTGGCCACCATCAGGTCCAGATTTTTTTCTTTGAGTTTTATTTCGGCATTTTCCAGCAAGTGATCGGTCTCCGCGGCAAAACCCACTAAAAACTGCCCCTGCTTCAATCGCCCCAATTGTTTAAGGATGTCCGGATTCGGAACCAGGGAGAGCATCAACTTTTTGGAGGTCTTCTTCATCTTCTGGGCGGCTTGGCGTTCGGGCCGATAGTCGGAAACCGCGGCCGCCTTGATGACCGTCGTTGTCCGGGGAAAGGCCTCGAGAACCGCGGCTTCCATCTCCCGGGCGGTAACCACCGGCAGATGGGTAACGCCTTTCGGAGGCGGGAGATGGGTGGGCCCGCTGACCAGGGTGACTTGAGCGCCTCTGCGCTTGGCCACTCTGGCCAGGGCGAAACCCATTTTCCCGGTGGAATAATTGGTCAAAAACCTGACTGGATCCAGGGCCTCCCGGGTACAGCCGGTGGTAATCAAAACCTGTTCTCCTTTCAGATCCTTGGGCGATAACAGGTCCTGCATGGTCTCCAGGATATCCTCCAGATCGGCCAAACGGCCTTTCCCCGCATCACCGCAGGCCAAAAGGCCGGAGGCCGGTTCCTGAACCTCGCTTCCCCGTTCTTTCAAGCGGGTGAGGTTGGCCTGGACCGCCTGATTTTCAAACATCCGGACGTTCATGGCCGGGCAATAAAGCTTAGGGGCCGGACAGGCCAAAAGGAAGGTGGACAGGAGGTCATCCGCCAGGCCGTTGGCCGCTTTGCCGATACTATTGGCCGTGGCCGGGGCCAGGACCACCAGATCCGCCCACTGGGCCAATTGGATATGGTCCATGGCCCCCGGTCGATAGGCATCGAAAAGATCCGTGTAGACCCCCTCGGGAGTCAGGGCCTGGAAGGTTAAGGGGGCGATGAATCGCTGCGCGTTGCGGGTCATAATCACCGCCACCCGACTTTCCAGATCCGTGAGCCGGCGCAGCAGTTCCACGGCCTTGTAGGCGGCGATCCCTCCGGTAACCCCCAATACTATTTTCAGCCCTTTGAAAAGGTGCATTTAGGACCTAACCAAAATCAAACTCGAAATCCGAATTTATTCGTTACTTTACTGTCCGTTAGTCACCGGAATGGTCCAGACATCCACCCGGGTACTGAAAGTACCGTCTTCGATCATGATAATGCTGCGTTTGTTTTTCTTTTCAAACAGTATCGCTGCCTTGGGGGGCAATCTAAAAAAGCCTTTCATCTGCCAATTGTCCCGGGCCATGCTGCCCTTGAAAAAGGCAATCAGCGAATCCACTACGACATTCCCTTCAAATACCAGCACCCCGGCGGTCATGTTGGTGGTCTGAAAGATCTTGGATTTGTCGACGTTCTGAGATAATTCATTAGGAATCGGGATATCGTCAAAATCGTAGTAACGGGCATTGGGAAGATCGGCCTTCTTGGACGCCTGCGGCGTAGTGACGGCCGGCTCCTCTTTCTTTTGTTCCTGTAGGACACTGCCGCATCCCGCGACGGAGGCGATAAGTGTCGACCCCAAAACAACCAGCCCAAATAACCCCTTGCCTGAAAAAATTCTCATCGTACGACTCCTTTCCTGTTTAAAAAAGTTTTAGCCTCTTGCTTGAATATTTCAATTAAATTTGAATAGATAAATAACCGTTGGCCGACAAAAAGTCAAGGGAAACCGGCTGGAGTCACCAAGTGAATCCGCTGATAACCCCATGACAAGGACAGGCGGTGGCAAGAAACAAGGGAGGCTCTTTCCGGAGTATAATTTCCCCGGTCCGTTTCAATTCCCCGAAAGTAAAACCACCCAAACCAGGCGCCAGTTGATGGCTCTCGATGATCTCCAAAGTCCCCTGGGATAAGGGCTGCGCGGCCAGAACCTCCCGAAGCCGATGGGGCCTCGGGTCCCGGGTTTTGAAACAGAATCCCTGAGGAGAGGGGCAATTCTCCGGGCAGATGAAATCGGCCTGACTGACATAGAAGTCCTTCTGGAGATACAGGGTGAAGGGCAAACCCTTTCCCAGATTACTGGGGGGTTTAATTTTCCTGACCGCCAAGCTTCGGGAGAGAATCCGTTTGGCCCAATCCCCGGCCAAGTGAAAGGGTACGGCCGGGATGATCCAATCTTCGGGTGCCAATTGATCCTGATGCTTCCAAAGGAAATTTTCCCCTTTATCCAGCACCCGGATGGCCGAATATTTTCCACACTGGGTTAAATGTTCCGGGTCCGGATCCACAATCCAGATCCGGGCATCAGGCCATCTCCGCCTGATTTTCGGCAAGGCCAATTGGCCGAATTTTCCGAAACCGACGATAAAAACCTGACTCAAGAAGCACCCCCTCGGGGAAAGATCCCGATCACCGAAGGCAATTTGGCGGTTCCCTCAGGGAAAAAAAGTAGAGCGGCTTCCGGGTTCCCTTCCACTCCCGTATGCTTGTAACTAAAATCTTTAACCTTGACAGTCAACTGGGTTCGGTTGCCCCCGTCCAGATTTAGGGCGAAACTCAGGGAGAGGGGCATTTTTTTCAGGTATTGTCCCAATTCAAAAAGCGTAAAAAAAGGTTTCTCGGTAATCAGGACCAGGATATTCCCCTGCCGGTCCTGGGCAATCACCGTACGATTGGCTTGGAAGGTGCTGGGATTAACGCGCACCTGTCCCCCGGGATCCAGCAGAATTGGGAAGGACTGGATTCCCTGATCGTATTGAGAAACGGTTTCTTCCCTGTTTTCTTCTTTCAGGTCAATCAGCCTGGCCTTAGGGATTTGCTCAAACCCTTTTTTGGGTTCGGCCAGGAACATACCCTTCATGGAGCTGTTTTTCAGGGGTCCGATAGAGGCGCCATTGACCAGGATGCGTCCGGCCGGTTTAAAATTTTCCTGATAGAATCCCCCGTTGCAGACGATCGGGGCTTGGGTGGCAATCTGCCATTCCTGGATGGTTTTTGGCGTTGGGCTATAGAAGACTTTGAAGGCCCACAGCTCGGGTTTGAGACGCAGGATGGTGATGACGTCCAAGACCGTCTGTGAAACGGACAGCACCGGCCAGCGGTAAAAGGAAAACCCGGGGGCCAATTCCTTCCAGGGGGGTCCTGCCGGTTGAACCTCCGCACTTGAAGGCAGGAAGATCAAGGAACAGGATAACAAGAGGATCAACGGGATCAGGGCCGAATGACGCATGGGTAAACTTTACGGGAAACGGTCCTTCAAGTCAATGGATGTTACAACTTCCTTCTATTTCACCCTGTAGGTCAAGGTGCCCGACGAAGGAGGGCTCCCTGACGCCTCGGATTCAGTTCAATGGTTTTGTCAGGTAGCTCGCTTCGCTCGCAACCTGACCTACGGGGGGGTTCCTTTTTATAAGCAAAAATTAAGAAGGGGTTGACCGTTACAGGTCAACCCCTTCTTAATTTTTGCTTGGAGGCGGCAACCGGACTCGAACCGGTGAATAACGGTTTTGCAGACCGCTGCCTTAGCCACTTGGCTATGCCGCCCAGGATCTCTCGGGGGTAACTGGTTGGGAATGAATTTAAAAATGGAGCGGGAAACGGGATTTGAACCCGCGACTTCAACCTTGGCAAGGTTGCACTCTACCACTGAGTTATTCCCGCTCAGCCCCTTAATATAGGCCAACCATATTTTTTTGTCAAAGGAAAAAACATATTTGAAATGGTGGAAGATAAATTGTCAGGCACTTTTCCCGCTCCCCCCCATCAACTTCGGGTAATAGCGAAAAAAATAGAGCAGGCCGGACCAGACCGTCAGCGCCAAGGCGATCCAGAGCAAGACCATGCCTACCTGGTGAAGGTCCACTCCGAAATATGGAAAATAGATAATCAGGGGTATAAGGGACAATGCCTGAAAGAGGGTCTTGTTTTTCCCCCAGCGGTCGGCGGACAGAATAAACCCCCTCCCGGCCAGGCTGGCCCTGAGCCAGGTTACGGCGATTTCCCGGCTGATGATCAGGATGACCATCCAGACCGGGACCCGATCCAGGCTAATTAACATAATGAGCGCGCTCCCGATCAGTAATTTATCGGCCAGAGGGTCTAGCATCTTGCCGAACCGGGTCACCTGATTTTTTTTCCGGGCGATAAAGCCGTCCAGCCAATCGGTGACAAAGGCGGCGATGAAAACCCCGGTGGCCCAGAGACTGGCCCGGGGGGTGTCGCTTTGCATCAGAACCAGAATAAAAGGAATGGCCACGATCCGAAGGACCGTCAGGGAATTGGAAAGGTTAACTACCGAGGGATCTGCCGAGGGCCTGACGCCGTTCTCTGACACGAAGTTCACCCATTACCAGGAAGAAGAAAAATCACCTTTTAAGGAGTGATATTTTTGCATCACCCTTTGAACATAATTGCGGGTTTCCAGGTAGGGAGGTATGCCCCGATGCTGGTTCACTCGTTCCGGTCCGGCATTATAGGCGGCCAAGGCCAGATCCAGGTTATTGTTGAAGAGATCCAGCAGGTAACGCAAATAGCGGGAACCGCCGTTGATATTCTCCCGGGGGTTAAAAGGATCGCCCACCTGGAGGTCCTTGGCCGTTCCGGGCATGAGCTGCATCAGGCCCTGAGCCCCTTTCGGGGAAACGGCCAAGGGGTTGTTATTGGACTCCACTTGGATGACGGCCTGGATCAACTTCTGATCCAGTTCATAGTATTTGGCGGCCTCCGCAATGTGCTGGCCGATCTCAGGCAGATAGTGGGCATACGAAGGCATGAGGGGCGGCAACCCTTTGGCGGAAACCTTGCCCGAGGTCGCGCGGGACGCCTTTTGAAACTCTTTCAGGAAAAGCCGGTATCGGGAATCATTAGGCACATTGGTAAAATAGGTGACGCCGTCCTCATCCTGATGCCGATAAATATCCCCCCGGGAGGGGACAGGCAGAAAAACAGCGAGGATCGAGAACAATGTAAAAATAACGGCAGTGAACCGGACTTTGTTGGCCATAGGGACTATTTCTTTTTCGGGATTTTATTCCAGTCTTCCAAAAATTTCTTCAGGCCAATGGTCGTCAAGGGATGGTCGGCCAATTGGATGAGGACCTTATAGGGAATGGTGGCGATATCGGCCCCCATGAGGGCCGCGGTCAGGACGTGGACCGGGTTCCGAACGGAAGCGACGATGATTTCCGTCTCAAAGCCGTAATTATTATAAATGGTCACAATCTGGTCGACCAGTTCCATACCATCCTGAGAGATATCGTCCAAGCGCCCGACAAAGGGGCTGACATAGGCCGCCCCGGCCTTGGCGGCCAGCAGGGCCTGGATCGGTGAAAAAATCAGGGTCACATTGGTCGGTATCCCTTGGCCGGAAAGTTTCTTCACCGCCTTCAGGCCTTCCGTAGTCATGGGTATTTTCACACAGATGTTCTTATGAATCCGGGCCAGGGCTTGGCCCTCCTTGATCATTCCCGGGGCCTCCTCCGAAACCACTTCGGCATTGACCGGCCCGTTGACCCGTTGACAGATTTTCTTAAATATTTCTATAGGTTTCCCCTGTACCTGAGAAAGCAGGCTGGGATTGGTCGTTACTCCATCCACCAGGCCCAATTCCACGGCGGCCTCAATCTCTTTCAGGTTGGCGCTGTCGATAAAAAATTTCATTTCAAACCCTTTCCGGCGTATTATTTTCTTTCGGTTTCCGCGCTTTTATTCTTTAAATAATTATCCCGGCATTGGGCGCTGCAAAAATATTCCTTTGGCCCGTTAAGCCGGTTCCCTTCCAGGGCCATCCGCTTGGGCACATAGGTTTTGCAGACCGGGTCCTGGACCATCTCGTCCTGTATTTCCGCCGGCGCTCTTTTCCCCGAGGGTGCCTTAAAAAGCAGGCTCCGGCGGACAATCCGGTAAGCCAAATACAGCCCAATTAAAATTATAATCCATTTGAGCATTTTTTAAACTAAAAATCTCACCTATCGACCGGCAATTTCAAAATCGCCTGCTCACCGGTCTCCAGCGTGTCCTTTAATTCCGTTATTGTTTTTCTAATAATCGGGTGAATCAGGTCGGGGGCAATTTCCGACAAAGGATCCAGCACAAACCGCCTCTTTTCCAGTTCGGGATGAGGGATGACCAGGTCGACCTCCCGAATCACCCGATCCTCAAACAAAAGGATGTCCAGGTCGATGGTCCGGGGACCCCGTCTTATGATCCGCTCCCGGCCTAAGCGGCTTTCAATGTTCAGCAGTGTTTCCAGCAGTTCCCTCGGCGTCTGCCCGGTTTCCAGGAGAAAAACCCCATTGATGAACCATTCCGGATCGTCCAACCCCACCGGTCGGGTCAGATACCAGGAGGATTGCCGTAAAATCCGGTTATCCGGGTCCTCGGTCAGCCATTCCAGGGCCTGTTCACAATTTTTTTTTTATCCCCCCGGTTGGACCCCACGGCAATGAAAACCCGATTCCGGCCCACTAGAACCCGACCCGATTGAGACGGTCGACCGCCTCTTCCAACCTTTCCTGGGGGACCGTCAGCGAGATGCGAAAATAGCCTTCCCCCGGTTCCCCGAAGCCGTTGCCCGGTGTGGTGACGATTCCGGCCTGCTGGAGCAAATGAAGGGTGGTCTGCGCGGAAGTGTACCCTTTAGGGACTTCCACCCATAAATAGAAGGAGGCCTGAGGAGAATCCAGCGACAGGCCGATCTGGCGTAATCCCCCGACCATCAGGTCCCGCCGCCGCCGGTAAACGGTCAGCATATCTTCCAGACAGGATTGGGGTCCTTCCAGGGCCTCGATACCCGCCCATTGGATGGCCTGGGGGGCCCCGGAATCGATGTTGCTTTTGACCTGACTCAGACCGCCGATCAGTTGGGCATTGCCCACGGCAAACCCGATGCGCCATCCGGTCATATTATAGGTCTTGGACAGGGAATGGAACTCGAGACCCACCTCTTTGGCCCCCGGGACCTCCAGAAAGCTCAAGGGTCGGCAGCCGTCGTAGGCGATCTCCGAATAGGCGGCATCGTGGCCGACGATTATCCGGTGTTCCCGGGCGAAGGCCACCACCGCTTCAAAGAAAGAACGGTCGGCCACCGCCGCTGTGGGGTTATTCGGATAATTGATGAACAGGACCTTGGCTTGCCGGAGCACTTCCCCTGGAATTTGGGATAAATCGGGCAGGAAATGATTCTCTTTCCGCAAGGGCAGGAAATAGGACCGGCCGCCGGCGAACAACGTCCCGCTGAAATAGACCGGATATCCGGGGCTGGTCATCAGGGCGTAGTCGCCGGGATTGATAAAGGCCAGGGGAAAATGGGCGATCCCTTCCTTGGAACCGATCAGGGTGACCACCTCTTCCACCGGGTCCAGAGTGACGTTAAAGCGGCGTTGATACCAGGCCGCCACCGATCTCCGAAAATCATTCATCCCGGAATAGGAGGGATAGCGGTGGTTTGCGGGGTCCCGACTCGCTTCCATCAGTCGCTTAAGGATGTGGTCCGGGGTGGGCAGGTCCGGGTCGCCAACCCCCAGGTCGATAATATCCACCCCCTTGGCCCGAACCTCGGCCTTCAAACGGTCAATTTCCATAAAGAGGTAGGGCGGAAGCTGCAACAGGCGGTCCGCTTTGGTTATCCAATCCATTGAGATGGAGTCTCCTTCATTAACAATTAATAATGAACAATTGATTATTGATTATTGATTTGCGGGCGCTCCTTCAGCCTCCACGGTATTGATCAGCCGCCCCACTTCTTCCACCCTGATTTCGATGGTGTCCCCCGCCTTCATGGGCCCCACTCCCGAAGGGGTGCCCGTGGAAATAATATCTCCCGGGTAAAGGGTCATAACCTGAGAGATGAACTCCACCAGTTCCGGGACGGAAAAGATCAACTGGCTCGTCCGTGAGGATTGGCGCAGTTCCCCGTTCAAAAAAGACTGGATGCCCAAATCCCCGGGATCGATGTCCGTTACCAGGCAGGGGCCGATCGGACAGAAGGTATCAAAGCCCTTGCCCCGGGTCCATTGACCGTCCTTGTTTTGCAGGTCCCGGGCGGTGACATCATTCAGGCAGGTATACCCCAAGATATACTGAGAAGCCTCTTCCCGAGCTACGTTCCGGCAGGCCCGGCCGATGATGACCGCCAGTTCGGCTTCGTAATCCACCCGACGGCTCATGGCCGGAATAATTATCTTTTCACCTTGGGCGACGACGGCGGAAGGGGGTTTCATAAAGATCAGAGGCTCGGAAGGCACCTCCAGGTTGAATTCCCGGGCATGGTCCCGGTAGTTCAAACCCAGGGCAATTATCTTGCCTGGCCGGCAGGGAGGGAGGGTTTTGATCTCCGCCAGGGCCACCGATCCTTCCTCGGGCTGATAACCGCTGAATGGATCTCCTGAAATCCGGCGAATTCGATCGTCGTTCTCTAGGAGACCGTAGGCTTCTTTTCCCTGATAGCGATAGCGTATAAATTTAGACATAAAAAAGCTGAGCGCTGAGCGCAGAGCGCGAAGCGTAAAGACAGTTTAATATTAAAATAACAATGAACACCGCTTTCCGGCGTTTTTCGTCATGCCGGACCCGATCCGGCATCCAGGGAGATTAAACGCCCGGCGCTCAGCGCTCAGCGCCCGGCGTCTTTTCCTTCAGCCCCAGCACATCCTGCATGTCGTACAACCCGTTCGGCTTCCCGATCAGCCAGCGGGCCGCCCGCAGGGCGCCCCGGGCAAAGGTATCCCGGCTGTGGGCCCGGTGGGTGATCTCGATCCGCTCCCCCATCCCGCCGAAAAGCACCGTATGTTCCCCGATAATATCCCCGGCGCGAAAGGTTTGGATGCCGATTTCGTCCGGCCTGCGTTCCCCGATGATCCCTTTGCGCTCGTAGACGGCCGCCTGATCCAGGTCCAGGGAGCGGGCCTGGGCCAGGACCTGGGCCAGTTTTAACGCGGTCCCGCTGGGGGCGTCTTTTTTCATTTTATGATGCACTTCCAGGATTTCGAGGTCATACCCCTCGCCTAAAATCCGGGCGACCTCTCCCACGATCTTGAATAAGGCATTGACCCCCACGCTCATGTTGGGCGCCAGCACGCAGGGGATTTGCTGGCTCCATTGCCTGACCTCCGCCATTTCTTCCGGGGTAAACCCGGTGCTGCCGATCACCATCGGTGTTTGGCCCGCGGCGGCCAGACGGATATGTTCCATCGAGGCGGAATGAAAGGTGAAATCGATGATAACCTCCCCCGCGGGGATCAATTTTTGAAGCTCGGAGACGATGGGTAGATTCATGCTACCCAGCCCCAACCATTCCCCCAGATCCTGACCCACCGCGGGATGCCCTTCTTTTTCCAAAGCCCCGGATAGAATCAGATCCGGACTTTCCTGAATCAGTTGGATGATTCTACCTCCCATCCTTCCGCCGGCCCCGGCTACAATGGTCTTGATCATCCATTCCCTCCTTTTGGCGTTTCGCCCTTTGGTTGGGTACCCCCCCTATCTGGCATGGGCGCCGGGTCTCGGCGAAAGGGTTTTCCAAAGGTACTCCGGACTTCGAATCCGGGCCTACGTTATTAACTTTATTTAAAGCAGGCCCACACTCCGAGGCTTTTGATACCTCTTTGGCTGGCCCTTCCTCCGGGAAGATTTGAAAACACAGGGGCCGGGTTAGAACCTATAAAACAATCTGGAAAACCCTTTCGCCGAGACCCGGTGCCCATCCACCAAAAAGGAAGAACAACCTTTTATTCCAGGACCTCCGGGAAGACTTCTCCCTGGAAAACCAATGTTACCATTCCCTCCAGATACACGTTCCCAACCCCACCGCTCCCATCCTCCTCCAGGTGGACCACCAGAATCTCCCCCCCGCGGGTCCGGACGGCGACGGGGGACCGGACCCACCCTTTCCGATAGGCGATGGAGGCCGCGGCCACCGCTCCGGTACCGCAGGCCAGGGTCTCGGCCTCCACTCCCCGCTCATAGGTGCGCAGGGAAAGGGTCTGGTCCTCCTCCCGCCGGACGAAATTCACATTGGTCCCGGCCGGCTGGAAATCGGGATGGAAGCGAATTTTCGGGCCGAGCTCGGAAATATCCAGCGCTTCCACCTCCTCGACCCAGAGAACGGCATGAGGGACCCCGGTGTTGATAAAATCGACCGCGTGTCGCCGGTCTCCCAAAGCAATCTCCTGATCCAATCGGAGATCCCGGGGGACCGGGAGTTGCAGCTTAACGACGCGGCCTTCCACCCGGGCCTGAATGGGACCGGCGATGGTTTCAAAGGTCATTTCGGCGCCGGCCAGCCCAATCCGCTGAGCAAAACGGGCCGCGCACCGGCCTCCGTTGCCGCACATCTCGGCTTCGCTGCCGTCGGCGTTGAAAAACCGCCACTTAAAATCGTACCGTTCCGAAGGCTCGATAAAAATCATTCCGTCGGCCCCGACCCCCAAGCCCCGCCGGCACAGAAGACGGGTAAGTCGAATCATGGCCGCGTCGGAAAATTGTCGGGCCCGGTGGTCGAAGAGAATAAAATCGTTCCCCGAGCCGCTCATTTTTGTTATGGGCAGGTTGGTGGTCATTTTTTCAAAAAAGCCGGTATTTGTTCCAGGGCCACCAGATCGGCGTAGCTCTCCCGCCGGCGGATCAGATGAAATTTTCCCCCTTCACTAATTACTTCCGCCATCCGGGGGCGGGCATTGTAGTTGCTGGACATGGAAAAACCGTAGGCCCCGGCGCTCATCACGGCCAGGAGATCCCCGGCCTCGGGCCGGGGCAAAAGACGGTCTTTCCCCAGGAAGTCTCCGCTCTCGCAGATAGGACCGACCACATCGGCCGTTATTTTCCGGCGCCGCTTTTTGACCACCGGTTGGATGAGGTGGAAGGAACCGTAGAGAGACGGTCGGAGCAGGTCATTCATCCCGGCGTCCACCACAATAAAATTTTTCTCCTCCCCCTTCTTCAGATACAAGACCCGGGTGACTAAGATCCCGGCATTCCCGACCAGGACCCGGCCGGGCTCAAGAATCAGAGTATACGGTCCCCGGCCCAATTCCTGAATGATGGCTCGGGCGTATTCCCGCGGCCGGGGAGGTTCTTCCCGGTCATAGGTAATGCCCAGCCCTCCCCCCAGATCAAGATAGCGAACCCGAATCCCCAGATCGGTCAATTGCTGCAATAATTTCTTCAATTTTTTGACGGCCTCCAGAAAGGGATCGGTCCTCAGCAATTGAGAACCGATATGGCAGTCCACCCCTTGGATTTCGATATGGGGCAATTCCCGGGCCAATCGATATTGCTGGAGGGATTCCTGGATATTGATCCCGAACTTGTTTTTCTTCAACCCGGTGGAAATATAGGGGTGGGTCTGAGGGTCGATATCCGGGTTGACCCGAATGGCAATGGGGGCTTTTTTCTTCAGCCGGCCGGCCACCCGGTCGATCAACCGCAACTCCTCGGAGGACTCCACGTTGAGCAGGAGGATCTTTTTCTTCAGGGCAAATTCGATCTCGGGCTCGGTCTTGCCGACGCCGGAATAGACGATCTTTTCCGGAGGAATGCCGGCCCGCAGAGCCCGATACAACTCCCCCCCGGAGACAATATCCGCCCCGCTTCCCAGGCGTCCCAGGAGGCGAAGCAGCGCCCCGCTGGGGTTGGCCTTCAGGGCAAAACAGGTCAGGTGCGGAACGGCGTCGAAGGCCCCGTCAAAGGCCTGGAAATGGTGAGTCAGGGTGGCTTGACTGTACAGATAGAAAGGGGTGCCCACGGCCTGGGCGATCCGGGGAATGGCCGTATCTTCGGCGTAAAGGGTCCCCTCCCGGTAATTAAAATGGTGCATGGCCTTTAGTCCTCAGGGCAAATATTGAATTTCAACTTCTTTAGAGCGGGGACCTTCCACGGCATGGGGGGCCGATCCCACGGCACTGATGGAGTAAAAATAGGGCACCCCCGGCTTGACTTGAGGGTCATCAAAAATGGTCTCCTGGACGGCCTGACGGGTAATCCGTTGAGGGGCTTTTTCCTGGGCAGTTCTTCGGTAGAGATGATATCCCTGGACCAAATGGCTATCCAACCCCTGCCAGCGTAATTGCACGGCTTTAGGCGTGGAGACCGCCACCAGCTCCTCGACTGCCGGCGGAGGGACTACCCGGAGAAACTCAATCGACTTTTCTTCCGACACCGCGCCCTCCAGCAAAGCCCCTTGAACCTCCCGAACCGCTTTAAGCTGGTACCGATACGAAGTCCCCTCCTTGACCTGGGTGTCGACGAAAACCCGGTCTTTCAACGGTTGGGGTGTCCGCTTTTCCCAGGGCCCGGGAACGACCTGGCGGTAAACCAAATAACCGGCCACCCCCTCGGCCGGTCGGCCGTCGATCAAAGTTTGAGGGGCGTCCCAGAGGACTTCGACCCCTTCGTTCTTCAGTTTCAGATCGGTCAACCGGGGCGGCGACAGCGGAGTGTCCCAGGTCACCTTCAGGGTAGCGGACGGTTCGCTGGAAGTCCCTCTTTTATTGACGGCCGCTACCTGGTAGAGGTAAACCGTCCCGGGTTTAAGCCGCTGCGAGGTGATTTCCACCCGATCGGAATCCACCTGGATGTCCGGCGATTCAGGTCCTTTCAGATCGATCCAGAGACTCTCTTGGAAAATATCCGGGCAAGTCGCGCAATAGTCCTTGGCCGGGAACTCCCCCTTCCGCAAGGTAAAGCCTTTTAAGTCAACCAGGGGACTCTGGTCCGTATTCGATTTAGGCACGGCCCAGGAAACAATCAACGACGGCCCTTTGATCGCGTAACTCAGGCCTTCGATCCCCTTGGGAACATATTTCACCGGGGCCACGGGGTTGGCTTTTTTTCCGCAGGATCCCAATAGGAGAACCGCCAGGGTTAATCCCGTGATCAGCAGGAGTGGTCTTAAAAGGGGTAATCGGGTCGACATAGCTTCTTCTCCATGTTTCTTAGGGCCTGCTGCACCCGAGCGGGAGCCGTCCCCCCAGGGGTGTTTCGGCGGGCCAGGGCCGTTTCCAGGTCCAGCCACTGAAAGACGTCCTGATCAAAAACCGGGCTGAATTGCTGCAAAAGGGCTAAAGGGATCTGCGGCAGCTCTTTGTCCTCTTTTATGGCAGAGGCCACGATTTCTCCCACTACCCGATGGGCGTTGCGGAAATCAAGGCCTTTTCCCACCAGGTAATCCGCCAGGTCGGTGGCCAGGAGGTGTCCCTGTGCGGTGGCCTTTTTCATAACCTCCGATTTAAAAACAATCCGGGGAAACATGCGGGCCAGCAATCGGGTGGAGGGTAAAAGGGTATCCACGGTATCAAAGACCGGTTCCTTGTCCTCCTGCAAGTCCCGATTATAGGTCAGGGGAAGGCCCTTCATCAGGGTCAGCGCGGCCATCAGGTTTCCGTACACCCGCCCGGTCTTCCCCCGGATCAACTCGGCTACGTCGGGATTTTTTTTCTGGGGCATGATGCTGCTGCCGGTGCAAAAGGCGTCTTCAATGGCCACGAAATCAAATTCGGACCCGGACCAGAGGACCAATTCCTCGGCCAGCCTCGAAAAATGCATCATCAGGATGGCCCCGGCCGAGAGGAATTCCAGGGCAAAATCCCGGTCGCTGACCGCGTCCATACTGTTGGCGGAGATCGTCCGGAATCCCAGTTCTCGGGCCACCCAAAGGCGGTCAATGGGGAAAGTAGTCCCGGCCAAGGCGGCGCTGCCCAACGGAAGCACATTCACCCGTTCCCAGACTTCGCCTAACCTTTCCTGGTCCCGGCAGAACATTTCCACGTAGGCCAGCAGGTGATGGGCCAGCAGTACCGGTTGCGCCCGTTGGAGATGGGTGTAGCCCGGCAACACCACGCCTTCGTGCTTTCGAGCGGCCGCCAGGATATTTTGCTGGAGGGTCTTCAATGCCTGCCGGAGGGTATTGATCTGATCCCGCATAAACAACCGCAGGTCCAGGGCCACCTGATCGTTGCGACTCCGGCCGGTATGCAATTGTCCGCCCACGGCTCCGATCAAGGCGGTCAGTCGTTTTTCCACGAACATGTGGACGTCTTCATCGGCCGGGGTGAAGGTCAACCCTCCCCGGGACCACTCCTCCAGAATCTCCTGAAGCCCCTTCTGGATCAGTCGACTATTTTTTTTCGAGAGAATGCCCTGCCGGGCCAGCATTTTTACGTGGGCCAGGCTGCCGGCGATATCGTAGGGCAGCAGGCGGATATCATAAGGAATCGAAGCCGTAAAAGACTCCACCAGGGGATCGACGGCCTGAGAAAACCGGCCGGCCCAAAGCTTTTCCGGACTGCCTTCTCGACCTCGTTTTTTATTCATTGGCCCCTACCGACCAGGGATTGGATTCTAAGACGCAGCCCGTTCAACCGGATAAACCCCTCGGCGTCTTTCTGCCGGTAGACCTGATCGGCCTCGAAGGTGGCGAAATCCTCCCGGTAAAGGGAATAGTCGGATTTCCTCCCCACCGCCAGGGCATTGCCTTTATAGAGCTTCAGCCGGACCAGGCCGGACACCCTTTTCTGGGATTCGTCGATCAGGCGCTGCAGCAGTTCCCGCTCCGGAGAAAACCAGTAGCCGTAGTAAATCATTTCCGAGTAGCGGGGGATCAGGGAATCGCGCAGGTGCATGACTTCCCGGTCCAGGGTCAATGACTCCAGGGCCTGGTGTGCGGTCCGGATCAGGGTGCCCCCCGGTGTTTCATAGACCCCCCGGCACTTCATGCCCACGTAACGGTTTTCCACCAGGTCCACCCGACCAATCCCGTGTTTCCCGCCGATTTGGTTTAGTCGCGCCAGAAGACGGGCCGGTGAGAGCGGCTTTCCGTTGACCGCCGTGGGATTGCCTTCTTCGAAAGCGATCTCCAGATACTCCGGCTGGTCGGGGGCCTTTTCCGGTGACTGGGTCATCTGGAACATATCCTCCGGAGGTTCGCTCCAGGGGTCTTCCAGGATCCCGCCCTCGTAGCTGATGTGCAGCAGGTTGGCATCGGAACTGTAGGGCCTGGCGGGCGTAATCGGTATGGGGATCCCCTTTTCCCGGGCGTAATCGATCAGGGCCGTCCGGGAATTCAGGTTCCATTCCCTCCAGGGGGCGATGATTCTTAAGGCCGGGTTAAGGGCCATGTAGGTCAGTTCGAAACGGACCTGGTCGTTGCCCTTGCCGGTGGCCCCATGGCTCACGGCTTCGGCCCCTTCCGCCTCGGCCACCAGGACCTGGTGTTTGGCAATAACCGGCCGGGCCAGGGAGGTCCCCAGCAAATAGGCCTGCTCATAGGCGGCATTGGCCCGAAAGGCCGGAAAGACGTATTCCTCCGCAAATTCCTCCTTCAGGTCCTGGATAAAAACCTTGGAGGCCCCGGTCTGAAGGGCCTTGTTCTTCACGGCTTCCCAGTCTTCCTCCTGACCGAGATCGGCCGAGAAGGCGATCACCTCGGCCTCATAGGTTTCCTTAAGCCATTTCAAAATAACGGAGGTGTCCAACCCCCCCGAATAGGCCAAAACGATTTTCATCTACCATTCCCCTCTCAATAAGAACTCCAGCAAGGCTTTATGCACATGAAGCTTGTTTTCCGCCTGTTCGAAAACAGCCGAGTTTCGCCCCTCCAGGACCTCCTCGGTGATCTCCTCCCCGCGATGGGCCGGCAGGCAATGCAGTACCAGGCAATCCGGCCGGGCCAGGGAGAGCAGTGGCCCGTTCACCTGAAAGGGCTTGAAAAATTTAATCCGGTCGGCGGCCTGGTCTTCCTGGCCCATACTGGCCCAGACATCCGTATTGATGACCTGAGCCCCTTGAACGGCCTCCCGGGGATCGTAGGTCAGTGAAATCCGGGGGCTGCCGCCCTCGGCTTTCAAGGCCTTCCAGACCTCCTCTTTCGGCTCAAACCCCTGGGGACAGGCCATGGTCAGGTGGAAAGGAAAACGGCAGGCCGCCTCCATCCAGGAATGGGCCACATTGTTCCCATCGCCCACCCAGGCGATGTTCACCTCCGCCAGGGCCGAAACCCGCTCCCAGACCGTAAACAGGTCGCTCAGGATCTGGGCCGGATGGTAGCAGTCGCTCAGGGCGTTGACCACCGGGATATCGCTGTAGCGGGCCAATTCCTCCAAAGTCTGCTGGGAATAGGTCCGCACCACCAGGCAGTCCAGATAGCGGGAAAGAACCCGGGCCGTATCCTTAATCGGTTCGCTGCGGGCCAATTGGGTGTCCCGGGAGCTGATAAACAGGGCCTGCCCGCCGGTCCGCCACACGGCGACCTCAAAGGAGATCCGGGTCCGGGTGGAAGGTTTTTCGAAGAGCAGACCCACGGTTTTGCCTTTGAGGGGCTCCGCTTTGACTCGGCCCAGCTTGTAGTCCCTGGCCCTGTCCCAGATGGCCTCGATTTCCCCGGCCTTAAGATCCAGCAGGCGCAAAAAATCTCTCTTCATTAAAGACCCATCTCCTTAAAAATACCCCGCAGGACTTCGATGAGCGGATCGATTTCCGCGGGGGTAACGATCAAAGGAGGGGCAAAGCGCAGAATCGTCTCCTGGGTGCAGTTGATCAGGAAGCCCTTTTCGAGGCAGGCTTCCACCACCGGTTTTCCCGGCGATTCCAGGACCAGTCCCAGTAGCAGCCCCCTTCCCCGGGTCTCTTTCACCCGGGAAAATTCACCGGCCAGCGACTCCAACCGCTCCCTGAAATACCCCCCTACCCGCTTGACCCCGTCCAGAAATCCCGGTTCCAAAAGGACCGCCAGCACCGCCCGGGCCGCGGCCGTGACCAGATGATTCCCGCCGAACGTGGCCGCGTGGGCTCCCGGAACAAAGGCCCGGGCCACCTCGTCGGTGGCCAGCAGGGCCCCGACGGGCAGCCCGTTGCCCAGGGCCTTGGCCAGGGTCATCAAGTCGGGTTCGATCCCGAATTGCTCGTGGGCAAACAGAGTCCCGGTGCGGCCCAGGCCGGTTTGCACCTCGTCCAGAATCAGAAAGGCTTTCCGATCCCGGCAACGTTCCCGGACTCCTTTCAAAAAATTGGGTCCCGGAACCCGGACGCCCCCTTCCCCTTGAATGGGCTCCAACAAAACGGCACAGATGGAATCGTCCCAGACCCGGTCCAGGGCCGCCAGATCGTCAAAAGGAGCGAAGGCAAAGCCGGGCAGCAGCGGTTCATATCCCTGCTGAAACTTGCTTTGACCGGTGGCCGAAAGGGAGGCCATGGTCCGACCGTGAAAGCTGTTTTCCATACAGAGGATGGTTTTTTTATCCGGCCCAAAAGATTCCGAGGCATACCGCCGGACCAGCTTGATGGCCGCTTCATTGGCCTCGGTGCCGCTGTTGCAGAAAAAGACCTTTTGGGCGAAAGAATGTTCGACCAACTGCTCGGCCAGGGCGATTTGCGGCTCGATGAAATACAGGTTAGAGGAATGAAGGATCTTCCCGGCCTGATCCCGGATGGCCTGGACGACCCGCGCGTGGCTGTGCCCCAGGGCCGTCACCGCGATACCGCCTAGAAAATCCAGGTAACTCCGGCCTTCCTGATCCCAGACCCGGCAACCCTCCCCCCGGACCAGGGCGATGGGCGTATGGGCATAAGTATTCATCAGGACCCGTGCGGCCCGCTCCGCTAAAGAATTTTCGTTAACCTTTTGATTCATTTTAAATCCCGAACAGATTGAACATCGAACATCGAACGTCCAACATCGAACGTCGAATGAGGTTTTCACTCCCTCCTGTTCGATGTTCAATCAATATAGCATGTGGTTTTATCTCCATCATTCGATGTTGGACGTTCGATGTTCGACGTTCAGTCTTTTACGATTTCGGTGCCGACCCCCTGATCCGTAAACAATTCCAGAATAACCGCGTTCTCCACCCGACCGTCGATGATATGGGCCTTTTCCACTCCGTTCAGCAGGGCCTCCCGACAGCAGTTGACCTTGGGAATCATGCCCCCCTGGATGGTGCCGTCCTCGATCATTTTAGAGATCTGGCTCAGTTTCAACGAAGGGATCAATTTACCGTCCTTGTCTTTAACCCCTTCCACGTCCGTCAATAGAATCAGCTTCTGGGCTTTTAAGGACGCGGCCACGCTGCCGGCCACCAGGTCGGCGTTGATATTATAGGTTTTTCCCCGCCGGCCGATGCCCACCGGGGCGATCACCGGGATAAAATCGTGATTCTCCAGGGTCCGGAGGATCTCCGAGTTGATCTCAGCCACCTCGCCCACCATCCCTAAATCAATCAATTCCGGGGGATCATCCGGTCCCCGGCTCTGAAAGATCTTCATCTTCCGGGCAATGATCAACTGGCCGTCCTTGCCGGTCAGGCCGATGGCCTTTCCCCCGCTCTGATTGATTAAGGCCACGATCTCCTTGTTGACCTTACCCCCCAAGACCATTTCCACCACGTCCATGGTCTGGTCGTCGGTTACCCGGACCCCCTGGACGAACCGCGAGGTGATGTGCATCTGGTCCAGCACCTGCTTGATCTGGGGTCCCCCGCCGTGGACCACTACCGGATTCAAACCAATATATTTCATCAGGACGATACCCCGGGCGAAGCTGTGCTTCAGGACCTCATCTTTCATGGCGTGGCCGCCGTATTTGATGACCATGGTCTGGCGGTAGAACCGACGGATATACGGCAGGGCCTCCATGAGGATGGCGGCCTTTTCGGTAATTTTTTTCTGGATTTTTACCTCAGCCATGTGCTGCTCCAGGGGGGATTCTTCAGTCGCTTCCCTCCTTCAGAATGACAGTTGCTGGTTATTTACATACTAAAGAATGTACCGGCTGAAATCCTCATCCTTCTCGATAGCGGACAACTTGCTCCGCACATACTCATCGGTCACCACGAATTCCCGGGCCTCCATGTCCGGCGCCTCAAAGGAAAGGTCGTGGAGCAGTTTCTCTATCACCGTGTGCAGGCGCCGGGCCCCGATGTTTTCCGTGCGCTGGTTTACCGAGTAGGCCGTCCGGGCGATTTCGGCTACCGCTTCCCGGGTAAAGACCAGATCGATCCCTTCGGTTTTCATCAATTCCTTATATTGGGTGGTCAGGGCCGACTGGGGTTCGGTCAGGATGCGGAAGAAATCCTCCTCCGACAAAGTGTCCAGTTCCACCCGGATCGGAAAGCGCCCCTGCAGCTCGGGGATCAGGTCCGAAGGTTTGGCGTTGTGAAAAGCCCCCGAAGCGATGAAGAGGATGTGATCGGTCCGGACCAGCCCGTATTTGGTGGTCACCGTGGACCCTTCCACAATGGGCAGCAGGTCCCGCTGCACCCCTTCCCGGGAGACATCCGGCCCGTGCCCGGAACCCCGGGCGGCAATTTTGTCGATCTCATCCAGAAAAATAATCCCGGTCTGCTCCACCTTGCGAATCGCCTCCTCGGTCACTTTGTCCATGTCGATCAACCGCTGGGACTCTTCCTGCACCAGGATCTGATAGGCTTCCGGGACCTTCATTTTACGCTGTTTGGTCTTTTTAGGGAACAGATTCCCGAACATGTCCTTCAAGTTCAGGTCCATTTCTTCCAGCCCGGCGTTGGAAAAGATCTCGATCGTCGGAATGGCCCGGTGGCTGACTTCCAGATCCACGTAGCGTTCCGCCAATTTACCGTCCCGAAACAGGGTGCGCAGTTTTTCCCTGGTGGAGGACGTTTCCCCGATCGCTTTTTCCGGACTCGGATCGGCGTTATGGAGGGTTTCCCCGTTGTCGGTCTTGGCGGGGCCTGATTTGGGCGGCAGCAAAAGATCGAGCAGCCGTTCTTCCGCCACTTCCTCGGCCTTGGCCATAACCTCTTTCTTTTCCGAGGACTTCACCAGGTTGATGGCCAGTTCGATCAGATCGCGAATCATGGATTCCACGTCCCGGCCCACATAGCCCACCTCGGTAAACTTGGTCACCTCCACCTTTAAAAAAGGGGACTCCGCCAGCCGGGCCAGACGGCGGGCGATCTCGGTCTTGCCCACCCCCGTGGGACCGATCATGATGATATTCTTGGGGGCGATTTCGTCCCGAAGATCGGCCGGGACCTGCTGCCGCCGCCAGCGGTTGCGCAGGGCAATGGCCACGGTCCTCTTGGCTTCCTTCTGCCCGATGATATATTTATCCAGCTCGGAGACGATCTCCCGAGGCGTCAGATATTCCCGAACCACTTAGAGTTCCTCCATCATGATCTGGTCGTTGGTGTAGATGCACAGGCCGGCCGCAATCTTCATGGCCTCCAGGGCGATCTCCTTCGTGGTCAGGGAGGAATACTGGACCAGGGCCCTGGCCGCCGCCAGGGCATAGGGGCCTCCCGAGCCGATGGCCGTTATCCCGTCATCCGGCTCCATGACATCCCCGTTCCCGGAAAGGATTAAAATATGCTCTTGATCGGCCGCCACCAGCAGGGCCTCCAGACGGCGCAGGATCTTATCGGTCCGCCAGTCCTTGGCCATCTCCACCGCCGCCCGGGTCAGATTGCCGTTGAACTGTTCCAGTTTAGCCTCTAATTTCTCAAACAAGGTCAAGGCGTCGGCCGTGGCCCCGGCAAACCCGGCAATAATCTGGTCCTGGTACATGCGCCGGAGCTTTTTGGCCCGCTGCTTCATCACGGTCTGTCCCAGGGTGACCTGCCCGTCTCCGGCAATGACCACCTTCCCCTGATGCCGTAATGCAATAATTGTAGTCCCATGAAACATACTTTATAATCACCCCGTAGTTTTTGAATATGACCAAAAAAAAACGTTTCGAATTTCGATATTTGGATTTCAGATTTCCAACCAAAAATTCAAGAATTTCTGGTTGGCTTACGGCCTCGGAAAGGACCGGCGATAGACTTCCTGCAAATGCCCCAAACTGATATGGGTATATTTTTGGGTGGTCGACAAACTCCGGTGACCCAGCAACTCCTGAACCACCCGCAGGTCGGCCCCGGCGTTAAGCAGGTGGGTGGCAAAACTGTGCCGCAAGGCATGGGGGCTGATGGTCGGCGACAGCCCGGCCTGGAGGGCCCTTCTTTTCAGCCGCCGGGCGATAGTCCGATCGGTCAGCCGGTCACCGGAACGATTTATAAATACCACCTGAGGGTCCTTCACCTTCAGACCCAAGGCCTGGCCGGCCGCTTCAACGGCCCGCTGGTATTCCAGCAGGGCCTTAACGGCCACCCGACCCAGGGGTACGATCCGTTCCCGCCCGCCCTTGCCCAGGACCCGAACCATCCGAATGGAAAAATCGATATTCGTCCAGTTCAACCCGGCCAATTCGCTCAAGCGTATCCCGGAAGCATAAAACAATTCAAAAATCGCCTGATCCCTTTTGATCGACCAGGTTTCGTCCAGCGGCGGCTTGAGGAGGCGGTCCGCTTCCCCCTCCGATAGAAAGGGCGGGAGTTGTTTCTCCAGTTTGGGTGCCCGCAGCAAGGCCGCCGGGTTTTCCTGAATCCAGCCCTTGCGCAGGGCAAAATTAAAGCAGGCCCGCAGGGCCGCCACCTTCCTGCCCACGGTGGCTTTCCTGTTTTTCCTCAATAGAGAACCCAGGAAGCCCCTCAGCAGGAGAGCATCGAGGTCCTCCAGCTCCTGGACGCCCTGTTCGGCCAAATAATCCTGGAACTCTTTTAGGTCATGCCGATAAGCCCGAAGCGAATGCTCTGAATACCGGCGTTCCAGGGCCGTCTGTTCCAAATAATCCTGAATGATCTGCGAGACTTGCTTGGCCATTGGCTCACAAATTTTATATCTCTAGCACAGGCGCTGTTAAATGTCTATAAAGCTTTTCATCCCTGGGCCAGCCTTTTGGCCGGGAAAGGTTGGTCCCCCGAAGTTCCTCGAATCAAAAATAGACTGGTTTTTTAATAGAATTTTCAGCAAATTAAAGGTATAATCGCAAATTATGTTGAAGGTCCGAACGAAAAAGAGGTTCGACGCGATCGTCCTGATCACCTTGGGGATTATTTTCCTCCCAAATAATCTGGGAGTAGTTAACATCCATAAAGGGCGAAAAACCAATTAAGTTATCCATTATTCCGGCGCACGCGGAACGTTTGCGCCGCTGATTTCAGGAGGATTACCCGTGAGAAAACGACTGCGCAAGAAACACCACTTGGGAGAGTTTACTGAATGGGGCCATCAACTGGTCATTATCCGGAATCGTTCCGACGGATTCGATGAATTTCTGAATGCCTTTATAGAGGAAGCCGTTGAGGTCAACGGTTGCCAGTGCGGGGGAGCCGGAACAGAGGACAAGCTGGATGTAGTGGTCGAAATCGGTCGCCAGGCGGACGATCCCACCGGTAAACTCCGCAAGGTCACGGCCTGGCTTGATGCCCGACCGGACGTCCGGGAATACAAGACGGGTCCGGTGTTTGACTTGTGGTCTGATTCCTGGGAGGAAATAGAAATGAAGATGGAAATTCCGGAGAATTAAAGGTATACTTCTTTCAATTCATACTATCGCTTTAGAGGAGGCTGGCGGAGTTAATTATGCCCCATTCGATTATCACCGGAACCGGATGCTATATCCCGACGCAAAGGATTGCCAATGCCTTTTTTATGGACCATGAATTTTATGGTCCGGAGGGGACGCGACTAACCCGTCCGAACGCCGAGATCATCGCCAAATTTCAGGAAATAACCGGCATTCAGGAGAGACGCTATGTGACCGATGACCTTAATACTTCCGATATTGCCTGCCTGGCGGCCGAAGGCGCCTTGGAGGGAGTCGACCGGGAAAGCCTGGACGGGATCATTGTCGCTCATAATTTCGGCGAGATCCGCGCGGGGGTTAATCGCTGCGATATCGTTCCCTCCATCGCGGCCCGGGTGAAACACAAACTGGGGATAAAGAATCCCTATACCGTGGCCTATGACCTCCTCTTCGGCTGTCCCGGCTGGCTGCAGGGGTTAATCGTGGCCGACAGCTCCATCCGATCCGGGGATGCCCGCAGGGTTCTGGTGATCGGAACGGAGACCCTCTCCCGGGTTTCCGATCCTCACGATATCGACCATATGATTTATTCCGATGGGGCGGGCGCCGCCCTGGTGGAAGCCACAGAGAAAAAGGCGGGGATTCTATCCCATGTTACCCGATCGGATACCCACCAGGAAGCGTATCTATTATGGTTCGACCGATCCTATCATCCTGAATCCTTAGGCGATCGGCAGTTCCTCAAGATGCACGGCCACGAGGTCTACAAATACGCGGTCAAGACCGTGGCGGACACGGTAAGACAGTGCTTAGACAAGGCCGGGGCGGACCTTTCCGAGGTGAGGAAGCTCCTGATTCACCAGGCCAATCAAAAAATGGATGAAGCCATTCTGAAAAGACTGTTTAAACTCTATCGGATGGACCGGAGCCCCCTGGAGATCATGCCCATGACGATTTCCTGGCTGGGCAACAGTTCGGTGGCCACCCTGCCCACCCTCCTGGACCTCCTCCAGCGGGGGACGTTGGACAATCATATCCTCCATTCCGGAGACCTGGCCGTCTTTGCCTCTGTCGGAGCGGGAATGAACATTAATGCCGTGGTTTATCGCATGCCCTTTTGACGCCTCCCTGATCTGTCTTTAGGCCTGAGAACCACCGCTCACGCCCTCCCCTTTTAGCTATTTCCTTCACCCTAAAAAACGTTCCTTTGCAGGTTTCGCGTTACCACGTCCCCTCGCCTTTGCGGAGTGCAGATTTTTCCTATCAGGGAGAAGGTTTTTCGCCCCCCCTAAAGAATATGTTTCCTGGAAATATGGCGTCATAAGGTACAAGTTAAAGGGTTATAGATGGCTGTGAGCCTTTAACTGTCAGGATTTTTTACTTTTTTTATCAACTGGCCGGCCGGTCAGCCGACCTGCCAAAGAAAATCTGCCTCGGATTTCCCTCCGGCACGTTTCTTGAAAGAATGAGGGCAATAGAAAACCAAAAAAATGAAGCAAAAAAGGAGGCGATCTCATGAATGCCATCAGCGAAGTCATCTCTGGGCTTACGGCAAGAAATGTGGTCATGAAAAATGACGGTGTTCAAAACACCAACGTTTCCCGAACACAGGAACGTACTGACCCGAATTCTTTTCATTCCATATTTAAACTATTGGATGTCAAGGCCGACGATTCGCTTGATACCGATGAATTAAAATTAGGTCTTGAAGGTTTCATTTCCAATTTTATCTTTGAACGGGATTTGGATGGAAATCAAGCCCTCAATGCCCAAGAGGCAGGGATTTCAACTGGCGCTATCTCAAATTTGGACGCCGATTCGGACCATTTGGTGAATCACGGGGAAATTATTACGGAAGCTGGCCGTATCCTTGATGGGTTGGTATCGATTCTGGACACCAACAACGACAAGAACCTGTCCAGGGGAGAACTGGCTATTTTTGAACTGCTCTTCGGCAGCCTTCCTTCAGAGACTACAAACCCGGAATCGAACACGAACACCATCTTTGACTGCAGCCGTTCTTCAGCGGGAGAAAAGCTGGAGTTAAATATGGACAACATCCCTGACCAAATGAGAAAGGCAGGGTTTCAGGGATCAGACAACGCTTTGTATTATGCTTTGGCACACGTCTATAATATTGGCCCCGGCCAGGAAATGCCGGATGATGAAGCTGGATCGTTGGTCACCCTGAACACTCAGAGGGATGCGATTTACAACTGGTTTGATGGCGAGGTAGCCAAGGTTAAGAACATTTTACAAAAGAATCCCCGGGCCACCCTAACGGCTATAACCAATGACGGACGAGACAAGTGTGGATTTCGGCTTGGTCCCGCGATTATGGCGAAGTTAAGAGGGTTTGGAAACCGAGTACAACTGGGGGACATCCTGCCCGATACTGAATATTGATGACCTCGCAAAAAGTCAAAAAGCGACTTTTTTGCTCGGCGGGGGATGGTTTCCCCTCCCCCGCCATTTGAAGTGAATTCAAATACCCAGGATGATCTCCTCTTTCTTGGAGCGAGGCATAGCCTTTATCTTGGCTTCCCGAATGAGCGCTTCGGAATGCGTCAAGCTTTCTTGTTGATATAATAGTGTGACGGGCAGGCGCGTGCGAGTGTAGGCTGCCCCCCGACCCTCGCCATGCTTTTTTAACCGGGCCGGTACATCTTTGGCGATCCCCGTGTACAGAGACCCATCTCCGCAGCGGAGAATATAAACGGTCCAGTCCTTTTCCCCCATCGTCTGCTCATTGGGCCAGTGCCGGTTGTATGGCCGACGCTGCCCTTTCTGCGCTGCAATCGCGCGTAGGTTTTAGGCCTTTGCTGCGGCCCTCAGCGAGCTCGGCCTTGGTGGTCTCCAGATCGGCGCGGAACGGGTCACATCTTTCGGATTTTGTCGACCTGGCCATCGAGCTTGAACTCAACGGAACCCGCTTTCTCGACGAAGACGAACCAGCCGATCGCCTGGCAGAACACGCCTCCGCTCAGTGAGACGTGCGTGACCTTTCCCGAAGGCGCGCCGAGCAATCCCGGCGCCTGCTTGACGAGGCCGGGCACCAGGGAGAAATCGACTCGGAGATGGCGGCCACCTTCTCGCGGGAACTCGGGTCAACGCGGAACAGCGCATTGCGAGCGTCGAGGCTGATCCAGTTGTCGGGGTCTCGCAGCGCCTCTTTCAGAACAGGAATCGCCTCGCGCGCGGCCGGTCCCATTTCGCCCAGCGCTGACAGCGACGCCCTTCGAACCTTGGGCCACTTGTCGTCCCCAGCCGCCTTGATGAGAGCCGGCACAGCGGAGCCGGCGGCGGCGGGGCCGATTTGGCCCAGCGCTTCAGCAGCCTTCTCTCGCGTGTCGGCGTCCTGGTGCGATTGCAGGCACTCGACGAGACGCGGCACGGCGGAGATCGAGGCCGGGCCCATCCGCCCCAAGGCGCTAATCGCCCCCCGCCGGGTGGTTTCGTTGCGGGCCTCGATCAGCGCCATAAGCACGGGGACGGCCTCGGTCACCGGAGGTTGGATCGAGCTGAGGGCCGAGGTGAGATCACTTCCATCACGGCTCCCCAGCCTCTTCAGCGTCTCGAGGATCTGCGGGACCAGGACACGATCTCGGCGGTTGACGATCTTTCGAAGCGCCGGTATCGCCGGTTTCGCGGCGTCGCCGAGTTTCCACAGCGATGCCGCCGCATTGGCCCGTACCGAATCCGATGGGTCCTCGAGGGCCTGCGTCAATGGGGGAACGGATTCGACCGCTCCTATCTGTCCGAGATCCCAGGCGGCTTGGGCCCGGACTTTCGGGTCCCTGTCTATAAGTTGTTTCTCCAGTTTCTGAACTTCCCAGGAGGGGCCTTCCGCCGCCGCCGTGGAGAAGCAAAACACGATGCACAAACCGATGGCCATGAAACAGCGCAACATGGAATCCTCTCATATTTCTCTCTATTATTCGGTCATCCTTTGGTGTAACCAAGACCCAAGAACGGCCCCTGGTTCTTGGCGAGCAGCTAAGAAAGCTTTCATAGTATCCTCCTTACCAGTGTTCTTCAACAACTTCCATGGTCCAATTCCTCCAATGATATTATCTTACTAAAATCACTTAACGGTTTCTTTATCGTATTTAACGGTAATTTCTCGTTATCCCCGAAGGCCTTTATCGGGGATCCAGTTTTCCTTAAGAAAAGTCTGGATTCCCGCTCAGAAGCGCTGCGAGGAATGACGATGTTTCCTCTTTTGTTGTTCCTTGAACCAATGTCCCATTTCGGTGCCTTCTTCCTGTACTCTTGTTTTTGAAATTTGGCAGGCCATGCTTGAGCTAAACCGTAATCGTTGACTGCCCTCCCTATTTAATGAACACATTTTAACAAAGAATCCCCAAAATGTGTATAATGAGGATCTTTTAAACGCCAGAGCAGTAAGATAACCTGTCTTCCAGGAACGCCGATTAACCCTAAAGGGAGGCGAGCAGTTGAAAGAATTCTGGTAACCCCGTTTATCGAAAGAGAAAGGTGGGGTTCTATTAGTCTATCCCAGGTGATCATTTCATAAAATCTAGTTCACTTATTTGTCAAATTGGAGGAGGTACTATGAAAAAATTAGTATGTTTAACAATTATCTTTCTTGTCGCAATCGCAATAGTGGCCAATGCGGATGAAACCCCCATTTCTCCCCTTATCGGAACGTGGGGGGGGGTATGGGTAGATTCGACAGGAAGAAATAAACAAACACTTGTCGGAACCATAAAGTTAATTGGAGATGGGAAGGGAGGAGTCATTGTTGAATCCTGGGAATCTGGAGGAAAGATGATTAATCTTAAAAACCCGCCAAAAATTGGGCAAAATTCTCCGGATGAGCTCTTAATCCTATGGCCTAATGGAAATAGAACAACTCTGAAGCTGGATGGTTCCATAATCAGGGCTGAAAATATTCCGGGGAACGGCGTACCATGGAAGGCCACATTTCAGAAAGAAAAATAAAAAATCATAAGCACATTTCGTAATCACGAAATAAACCACATCCTACCGATCTCCATTAGATATCCACAAACGGTCCGAGTGGCGGGCGTCGTTAGCCAGCGTGTGATTAGCGAGTCGTTGGGCTGGTGGTTTCCAGATTGTGATCCGGAAACGCAGTTTGAGCGGAGAAGATCCTATTTCAAGAACGTGGAGGTGCGTGATGGACCGGATAGACTACATCAAAAGAACCCATGAATACTACCGGGCTCAGGGCTACGAAAAGGAATACAACTATGCCCACAATGAAGACATCCCCTTCACACCGCTGAAAAAGCCACTTTCGGAATCCCGCGTGACTTTGGTGACCACCGCCTCGTTCATACTGCTGGACGAAGAAGGCCACCCACGGGAAGATCGTAAGATACTTGGCACCAATGAGATCGAGGTCTTCACAGCGCCCAGCGACTGGCCCGTGGAGCGGATCTTGTCCACCAGTGATGATCATGACCGATATCAGACGGATATGAAGGACATCAACGCCTTTTTCCCGATCACGCGGATGCAGGAGTTTCTCAAGCAAGGGGTATTCGGGAGCCTGAGCAAAAACTTCTACCGGACCCTACCCAATTACAGCCATCGCAAGACAACACAAGTGGATGGTCCTGAAATCCTTCGCCAATGCCTGGAGGACCATGTGGATGTCGCTCTGCTGACGCCCGTCTGACCCATCTGCCACCAGACCGTGAGTCTGGTTGCCCGGGTTTTGGAGCAAGGGGGGATCTCCACGGTTACTTATACAACGGCCCGAGACATCGCCGCCAGTGTAGGCAACCCGAGGCAGGTCTTTCTCAATTACCCCCTGGGCAACCCCGCAGGGCGCCCCCATGATCCCGAAAATCAAAGTGACGTCCTGCGTGCGGGGCTGAAACTCCTGGAAGAGGCCGACAGGCCGGGAATCATCGTGGACCTGCCCTATGTGTGGTCAGAGAGCACGCTCTGGATGAAGAAATTTATGACCGCTGATCAGCCTTTTCTTTCCGAAGAGGCCGAAGCCAGGAGGCAAGAGGAACTGAAAAGAGCACGAGAGCAGAAAGCCAGTCAATCACAGCAGCCGTTTCCCATGGCGCGGTGAAAAGACATGGTCGAGGCGGTCGAGCGGCTGAAAAAAAGCATTGCCAAGACGGATCTACCGGGGGGGGCGAAGCGATTGATAAAAATCTTTTAATTTCAAGTAGTTCTTCCTGAAGTCAAGTAAGTTCCATTTGTGAAAAATCTGAAAAGTACAAACGAAAATCGTTTAAGGACCTCCACCGATTTAATGGTTCCAGCCCAAAGAAAAACTACCTATTTTCTGTTCAGAATATCGTGTATAATACGGTCCGTTCATAGACCAAATTCAGAAAGCTAATCCGTCTTCCAACATCGCCATTTACCCTAAGGTCATCTTTCTGTATATCTTGCAAAATGAGGAGATATACAGCTCTTCATAATAACTTATTGAAACTACAAGGAAAAAGATCATTGATTTCATTATTCTTAAGGAGACGATCACTTTCCTTCACTCTAATTCGAACAGTTTGAGTGATATTGCATCCATGTTGCACTGTAAACATAGCTTAGGCTTTACTAATTGTCGCCGCGAGGTGTTTATGGCCATTCCTGTTTTTCGATGGTTGTTGCTGTCAGGTCTGCTGCTAAGTTCATCGTTGGCCGGTGCCCAGTCCATATCAACCGATGGTACAGCCGTTCCAGATGCAGCAGAACCGGCAGCCTTCCAACTTCAGTACTTTTCTGTATTTACCCACTATCAATCCTTCAGAGAACAAACGCTGCCCTCCTGGCAGGAGACCAACGACCATGTCGGTAGAATCGGCGGTTGGCGTTTTTATGCCAGGGACGCAAAACAGCCAGAAACAGGCGCTTCTACCAATGGTGCCAGGCCTGATGCCGAAGAAAAGCAGCCGTCCGGGCCAATCGAAAGATCGGATCAACATTCAGGGCATGGGAGAAAACCGTGATTTACAAGGGTCCATTTCCATTCCTCTACAGAACATTTTCGGCACTGTTCACCGTGGGGATTATCGGCGGTTGCGCCAGCATCAACTTCGAAAAATCATTGAGCACAACAAATCAGATAGCAGCCGGGTTTACCCAGGGGAAGCTGTCTTTGGCACAGACCGAAGAGCAGCGCGCAGAGATGAACCGCCTTGCCGAAGAAATACTGCAAAAACCGGTAAGTCAGAGCGATGCTGTCTTGCTTGCACTGGTAAACAGTCCGGTATTGCAGGCCATGTTGGCTCAGAACTGGTCTGATGCTGCCCGGGCTGCCCAAACCGGCCGTATCTCCAACCCCGTCTTTACCTTTAAGCGATTATTATCGGCTGGCGAACTCGAACTGTCGGGCATGATTGCCTTTGGCCTGCTGGATCTGCTGACACTGCCAAAACGCTACAGCATGGCGCAGCACATAATTGATCAGACACGGCTGCAGTTAACTAGCGATGTTATCGACCATATTACGCAGGTACGACAGGCATGGGTCAAGGCGGTGGCTGCCCGACAGAGCCTCTTTTATGCGAAGCAGGTGCATGATGCAGCTCAGGCAAGTGCCGAACTGGGGCGTCTCCTTCAGTCGGCCGGTAATTTCAACAAAATTCAGCGGGCTCGCCAGCAGGCATTTTACGCGGATGCGACGGCAAAATGGGCAACAGCCCAGCATGCAGCCACGTCTGCGCGAGAAGAGTTGATTCGTCTCTTCGGCCTGACCGATGGTCAAGCCAATCGTCTTCTGCTGCCGAACAGGCTGCCGGATCTGCCAAAAGAGCCGCTCTCCCCGGAGCAGGCCGGCAGCAGCACCAGCAAGACCCGCCTTGATATCCGGCTTGCGCAGGCTGAATACGAGGCTGCCGCAAAAGCGCAGGGACTGACCCTGTTGACCAGCTTCACCGACATTGAACTAGGATTGCGTTATGACACGGTAAAAGATAGGGCAGAAGGCCACAAGACTATCAAACGGGGATACGAAGTCAGTGTCCGCTTGCCAATTTTCGACTGGGGCGACAATCAGCGCGATGCAATGAATGCCCGGACCATGGCTGCCGCTTATCGGCTTGAAGCAACGGTGCGTGCCGCAGGTTCCAATCTTCGTCAGAACTATTCAGCCTATCGGACGACCTATGATATTGCCCGACATTATCGTGATGAAGTCGTGCCGTTGCGTAAAGCCATTTCCGAGGAGAACCTGCTCCGATACAATGGCATGCTGATTGGTGTGTTTGAACTGCTGGCAGACTCGCGTGAGCAGATAAACAGCGTGATTGCGGCAATTGATGCCGAACGGCAGTTCTGGCTGGCAGACGCTGCCCTGCAGGCTTCCATGATCGGCAAGCCCATACAAACTTCAATTGCTTTCACGGCTGCCAGTGGCAGGGAGGGTGACGATGCACCCCATTGATTCCGTTCCAACCAGGCAGGAAGCGGTCAGTTAAAGAAAATCAAACGTAAATAACACCAACCAGAGGAATACCGGATGAGCACAAGAAGAGATTTCCTAAAGGCGGTCGGGATTGCAGGCGGGGCTTTGGCAGCATCCTCAGTCAGCCGTGTGGTCATGGCTGCGTTGCCAGAACCTGCGACACAAAGTTCCCCGGACACCATGCCGCCGCTGGTTCCAAACAATGGACATCACTACAACCCGGTTGTGACGCTCAACGGGTGGACTTTGCCCTTCCGCATGAATAACGGGGTGAAAGAGTTTCATCTTGTAGCGGAACCGGTTGTGCGTGAAATGGCACCCGGCATGAAGGCGCACCTGTGGGGGTACAACGGGCAAAGTCCCGGTCCCACCATTGAAGTGGTCGAAGGGGATCGTGTACGCATATTTGTAACCAACAGGCTCCCCGAGCACACCAGCATCCACTGGCACGGCCAGCGTCTTCCCAACGGCATGGATGGCGTTGCCGGGCTTAACCAACCGGCAATCCAGCCGGGCAAAACCTTTGTTTATGAATTTGCGGCGCGGCGACCAGGTACGTTCATGTATCATCCCCATGCCGATGAAATGACACAAATGGCGATGGGGATGATGGGCTTCTGGGTCACCCATCCCAAAGCCCGGCATCCGCTGATCGATGATGTGCAGCGTGATTTCTGCTTCCTGCTGAATTCCTACGACATAGACCCGGGCAGCTATACACCGAAGATCATGACCATGCTAGACTTCAACCTCTGGTCCTGGAACAGCCGCATTTTTCCGGGCATCGATTCGCTGAACGTGCGTTTGAATGACAAGGTGCGCATCCGCATCGGCAACCTGACCATGACGAACCACCCGATACATCTGCATGGCCATGAGTTTCTGGTGACCGGTACTGACGGCGGGCCCATACCGAAAAGTGCCCGCTGGCCCGAGGTCACTACCGACATTGCCGTCGGTCAGATGCGGCAGATCGAATTTTTGGCCGATGAAGAAGGCGACTGGGCTTTTCACTGCCACAAGAGTCACCATACAATGAATGCGATGGGGCATGATGTCCCTACTCTGATCGGTGTCGATCACCGGAGCGTGGCCAGGAAGATTACCAGCCTCATTCCCGACTACATGGTGATGGGTGAGCGCGGCATGGCCGATATGGCCGAGATGCAGATGCCGCTGCCCGACAATACGATTCCGATGATGACCGGTGATGGGCCGTTCGGTTCGGTGGAAATGGGGGGGATGTTCTCGGTGCTAAAGGTGCGCAAAAACCAGAAACCGGGAGATTACTCCAATCCGGGCTGGTACAGGCAACCATCCGGCACGGTAGCCTTCGAGTACGCCGGGACTCCGGCAGAGCCGGCGCGCTTTAAATCTGAATCAGGAAAATCCATGCCGCTCAAGCAAAAACCAGCTCAGGATATGGAATTTCAGATTCGCAAACCAACCGGCCACAATGGCCATTGATCGTAAGAGGTCAGCTATGAAACCCAATAGGGATAGAAAATGAAAAACAGAAAATTACTTTCAATAGCCCTTGCTCTCTTGTTGATATCAGGCTTTTCCGGCAATGCACTGTCAGAGGAAAAGCAGGGTGATGCCAGTATGCATCAGGCGCCCGCTTCAATTGAGATGACTGACGGCGTAATACGCAAAGTTGACAAAAACAACAACAAGATCACCATAAAACATGGTGAAATCAGAAATCTTGATATGCCGGGAATGACAATGGTGTTTCAAGTAAAACATCCTGACTTGCTTGATAAGGTGCAAGCTGGAGACAAAGTGAAATTCAGGGCCGAAAAATCAGGTAGTGCGTTTGTGGTCACTGATATCCAGCCCAAGAAATAGGCACTTGAGAGGCACCATGTGGATCAATCATTGACACGAGAGATCTCCAGCTCCCAAACAACATTTAGGGAAGAACGATGCTGGACCGGCAAAAAGTTATGATCACTACACTCCAGACAGGGCAGGTTAATTGCCACGATGCGTGGGGCCGCAGGATTGATTGCACCGGGAGCGGACAGGACGCAGAATTTAAAAGTGGCGTGCCCTGGCCTGCGCCACGATTCGAAGTCCTTGACGATACGGTACTAGACCGACTGACAAGGCTTGCCTGGACAAGAAACGCTAACATGGCTGAATATCCCTTGGCCTGGCAGGAAGCCCACGATTACATCGCAGCGATGAATCGCGACCAGGTATTCGGGTTTCCTGACTGGCGTATTCCTAACCGCCGTGAACTCCGAAGTCTTATGAGTCATCAGACTAGGAAACCGGCATTGCCGGAGGGACATCCCTTCGTCAACGTATTCAGCGGATGGTACTGGACGTCCACGACGGCGGCGATCAACACTGCCTATGCGTGGTTAATCCATATGGAGGGCGCCCGTATGTTTTATGGCCAGAAGGAACAGTTTTCCCTGTTATGGCCTGTTCGAGGAAACGAGAGCACAATTCTCCCTGTTACCGGCCAAACCCGGTGTTATGACGACAAGGGACAACCCATCTCCTGCGCAGGGTCGGGACAAGACGGAGAATTCCGATCAGGAGGCCGATGGCCTGAACCCCGCTTTGAGAAGGCAGGAAGTATGGTCGTCGACCGACTCACGAACCTCTGCTGGCTCGCATCAGCCGACCTCACGGGAAGACCGTCGACCTGGGAGGAAGCGCTCCAAGCAGTAAAAGCATTTAATCGAGAGGGGGGGGAGACTTACTCCTGGCGGTTGCCGAACATCAACGAACTGGAATCACTCGTGGATTGCAGTACCCACAGCCCGGCGCTTCCCCCCGGACATCCCTTCAGAGAAGTCCGGGAAGGATATTGGTCTTCAACGACAAGCATCTTCGAACCTGACTGGGCCTGGGCGCTCTATCTCACCAAGGGTGCAGTCGGCGTTGGACAGAAAAGGGGCAACCATTTCTCAGTTTGGGCGGTTTGTGATCTACATTGTTGGGTGTCATGAGCTTCCTAATGCAGCCCGAAGTCGAAAGGGGGCCGGAAGGAAAGGTTATGGACCCATCGAAGCAGCATCAACATGATCAAGATAAGAACCATCTCTTGCCCCTGGATCGGTAAAGCACGGCGAGTCGGGCGACAATGATCGTTCAAGCGGCCGCGTCCAACCAGACCAGATCACTAAATCTTGAACTCTATTTGCACCGTCCTTACTATAACCGATCCCAATAATCCCAAAACAAGGGAAAGGATTTATGGACGCATTCGGGCTGACGAATCCGGATCCCCGGGACATTTAAACCGATGACGGCCAGGCTCATGGCCAGGCGGTGGTCATTGTGGGGGTCGCATGGTGCGCCGGTTAGCGGGACCGAACCCTCGATAATCAACCCGTCGGGCAGCTCTTCGATCTGCGCCCCCAGCCGGGTCCATTCCTCCTGAAGGGCCTGGAGACGATCGCTCTCTTTGTGCCGGAGATGAGCGACGTTACGAATCACCGTTTTTCCTTGGGCGAACAGGGCCAGGGCAGCCAATGTCGGCACCATGTCCGGCATGGCGCTCATATCCACTTCCATGCCGGCAAGCGTCCGACCCTTAACGACTGCCCGATGGGCTTCCTTCCGGACGAGCGCCCCCATTTTTTCCAGGAGATCCAGAAAGGACATATCGCCCTGCCGGGAGGTTTCCGGGAATACGTTTTCCGTAACCACGGTGCCGCCGGTGACGGCGGCAGCAGCCCAGAAATACGAAGCGCTGGAGGCATCCCCTTCTACCTGGTAGTCTATGGGACGGTAGCCCGGTCCCGCCGGGACCCTAAATCGGCGATATCCTTCCCGCTGCACCCCCACCCCAAAACGCTCCATCACCTCCAAGGTCAGGTCCACGTAGGGACGGGAAACGACCGATCCTTCCACCTCGATCTCCACTTCCGCTCCGGCATAGGGGGCCGCCAGAAGAAGCGAGGAGAGATACTGACTGCTTTCCCGTCCGGTCAACCGCGTCTTTCCCCCCACTATTTCCCCGGAACGGATGTGCACCGGCGGAAAGTCGTCTTTTGACGCCGAGATATCCTGGACTCCCAAGTCGCGTAAGGCCCTGACCAGCTCACCGACCGGCCTTTCCTGCAGGCGGGGAGAGCCGGTCAGGATCGTTTCGCCCCGGGCCAGAACCGCCGTAGAAAGCAAAAGGCGCAGGGAAGTCCCCGAATTTCCAAGAAACAACGTTCTGGTTCCGGACGGACCAGGGAACCGCCCTCCCTTTCCAGCGATAGTCGTTACTCCGTTCTCTCTCTTAATATCAATTCCCAAACCCTGCAAGGCATTGGAGGTATACATCGTATCCTCGCATTCCAACAGGTTGGTGAGCCGGCTCTCGCCTGACGCCAGGGCGGCGACAATCAAGGCCCGGTGGCTGAGGCTCTTGGACCCGGGGATGGATACGGTGACCGCGATGGTCTTTCGTGGTTGAACTTCTTTCACTGGAATCCTTTCAGGCCCGCTTTAGCGGCTTCGGTCATATCCGAAAGCGGGGGGTGGAGACCGGTCCATTGCCGGAACTGCTCCGCACCCTGATGGATAAACATGGTTAATCCGTTGATTGGCGTACAGCCTTGATCCCGGGCCATTCGAATGAGGCGGGTCTCCAGGGGGTTGTAGATCACGTCCATGACGATCATCCCTTTTTTAAGGCTTTCAGGTCCCAAAAGACATTGATCCTCATGGGGAACCATCCCCACCGGTGTGGTCTGAACCAGCAAATCGGACTCCACCTTGGAGATTTCCTTCAGGGGCAGGAAAGGGCAATCCAAAGAATCGGCCAACGCTTCCCCCTTCTCCCGGGAACGGTTGGCCAATGTCAGGCGCACTCCCTGTTCTTTTAACAGAAAACCGATGGCCCGGGAAGCCCCGCCGGCGCCGACAATGAGACCGGTTTTCCCGGTGAGTTGCGTTTTTTCTTTCAAGGCCCTAAAAGCTCCCAGGGCATCCGTGTTGGTACCTAACAGCCGACCTTCCTGGTTGATGATGGTATTGACGGCCCCGATTTTTTTTGCCAAATCATCCACCTCGTCCAGCATGGGGATCACGGCTGTTTTATGGGGAATGGTTACGCTCATTCCCCGGATTCCGAGGGCCCTCATCCCGGCCAGGGCCCCGGAGAGATCCCGGGTCTCAAAGGACAGGTAGACGGCGTTCAGGCCATGGACTTTGAAGGCGGCATTGTGCATCACCGGGCTCAGGGTGTGTCCCAAGGGATACCCGATGACGCCGTAGATCTGTGTTTGTCGGTCGATCATGGAAACTAACCTCGCAACTCTTTTGTCATTCTGAGCAAAGCGAAGAATCTCTGCTCCGGTCCACGCCTTTCGACATCCTTCGCGAATCTACCCTGAGCAAAAGAACGAGATCCTTCGCGGAGTTTATCCTGAGCCGGAAACCGAGATCCTTCGCGGAGTCTACCCTGAGCCGAAGACCGAGATCCTTCGCTTTGCTCAGGATGACAGTAGGCGAAGGGCTCAGGATGACAGGCGACGGTCTCAAGATAACCTTGGTTTATGAACTCAATAAGGTTAAAACCCGCCGCATCTCCCCGGCCGGAATCTGACCCGGGGCGGACTCCTCCCCGGATTCCAGTGAGGCGAAGGTCAGATATCCTCCCAGCAGCGGGGAGGCGATCCGGCTGATTCGTCCCAGGGGACCAAGACAGAAGGTGATAATCCCCAGGCCCATACCGGCGGCTTCGGGGATCAATCGGAGCACCCGGAGATTGTCTTCAACCGTCTGCGCCCGGGTGACGATCTTGACCAGGGAGGAACCGACAGTCGCCATTCGTTTCAACAGCCCGTGAAGGGACCTCCAGGACGGGGTCCCTGCGAGCAGATGGGCGGAAAGAATAACCCGCTCCGATCCAAAAGCCTTCAGCAAGTCCTCCCGAATCCGATCGGGCAGGTCGTATTCCAGGTCCAACAGATCGGCCCCGGCTTCCCCGGCCCGGCGCAAAACCCGGGCCTGCATCTCGCCGTCGTCCGGCCCCTGCCCTCCTTGCTTCGCGGACCGGCAAGTACCGATCACCGGTCTGATGGCGGCCCGCCGCAATTCCTCCAGACGGTTGGGATCCAACAGATCCAGGCGGAATTCCAGAAGGTCCGCCAGTTCATTGGCCCGGATAATTTTTTCAATCGCCTCCTCCGTCTGGGACGCGCCAATGGGTATACAGATCTTCAAGCAATATTCCTTCTTAATTTACCCAGGAATTTCTGCATCTCCTCGGTGTCCCGTTCTCGGATGATATGGGTCAGATAAGACAACTGGGAATTGATCCGCTCGATCTGGCGGACGGCAGCCGGATTGAACAGGATTTCGGTCAACAATTGATCGTCCTCGGAGAACAATCCCCGGGCGATGTCCATATGCTTGCGAAAGGTCGTCCCGGGGGCCTTTTGTTTTTTCATGCAGGCCGCAAAGACCAGGGTCGAGATGAAGGGGACCGACAGGGAATAGGCGATGGTTCGATCATGTTCTTCAAAGGAATACTCATGGACCGTGAGGTGGAGACTTTGGTAAAAATCCCGGAAAAACTTCTTCCCGGCCGGATCGGATTCTCCGATCAGGATGGCGTTCTCCCCCTGCAGGTCGCGCACGTCGGCAAAGGTCGGCCCGAACATGGGATGGGTGGAGACAAACCGTTTTCCCAGGGTCCGGTAAAGGTCCTCCAGGCCAGTCTTGACCGAAGCGATATCGGCCAGCAGGCAGTCTTCCGGGAGATAGGGCAAGGCCTCTTCGAAGGCCTGCCCGGTGTGAACCAGGTTAACGGCGTTGATCATCAATTCGGGTGCCAGGTCTCGGATCTCCGGCAAAGCCGAAAGTTTTTTAGCCTGAAAGAAATACTGCAGCTTACGGGGATCCTGATCATAAACCGCCACCTCGTGGTCCGGGCTGAGCGCCTCTACCAGCCAGCTTCCCATTCGTCCGGCCCCCATGACAACTATCCTCATGACACCCTCTTTTCCAGGTAACAGCCCAGCAGTTTGAAACGGGTCGTTATCCCTTTGATTTCTTCAACGGCCTTTTGGACCTGCGGATCCCGGATCGACCCCATGAAATCCAGAAAAAAGGCATAAGCACCCGGCTCTTCGGGAACCGACTCGATCCGGGTCAGATTGAGGCCCTCCCGGGCGAAGACCTCCAGGACCCGAAAAAGGGTCCCGGCTTTATGGGCGGTGGAGAAAAGGACCGAGCATTTATCCCCTGCCTCTCGAGCCTCACCTTTGGAGAGAACCAGAAACCGGGTCAGGTTTCTTTCATGGTCTTCAATCCCCTCCTTGATGATTTCCAGGTCATACAGCTTGGCGCAGATCGCACTGGCGATGGCGGCCGCTCCGGTCGGCCTTTTATCCGCCACCATCCGGGCCGCCCCGGCCGTATCGTGATAGCGAACCGGATCCAGTTTGTTCCGCGCCAGGAAGCGGCGGCATTGGGCCAGGGCCTGGGGGTGGGAATAGACCGACCGGATTTCCCGGTGATCCATTTCCGGCGGAGCCAGCAGACAGTGATGGACAGGCAATTCCACCGCCCCCACCACTTGAAGTTCCGTTCCGATAAGCAGGTCGTTTACCGGCCCGACCATCCCCCCCAGCGTATTCTCCACCGGAACCAGTCCGTAGTCAAAGAGACCGCCCTCCACCCCTTCAAAGAGATCGGTAAACTCCGGACAGGGGATCGGAACCAGGTTCGGGTCCCAGGCCCGGGCGGCGACCTCGCTGTAGGCCCCGTGTTCGCCCTGAAAGACGATCAGCTCCCGGTTTTTTTGTTGCAGCGTCTTGCTTTCCTGAATGATGTCCAAATAGATCCGCTCGATGAATTCCGGATGGATCAGTTCCGTGGCGTTGCGCCGTATCTGCTGCAGGACCTGCCGTTCCCTTTCGGGATCCTCGATCCGCTGCTTCAGCTTACGGACCATCAGGGCCTGTTCCATTCGGTCGTTCAGGAGTTTCAATATCCTGGAATCCAGCCGGTCGATGTTCTTTCTAATCTCTTCTATGGTCATTATTTGTTACCTCTCCAATTATTGCCTGTCTCTTAATACTATTTACATGAAATTTCCCGTCATCCCCGAATGTCTTTATCGGGGATCCAGTGTTTCCTGCGAAAAACTTGGATTCCCGCTCAGAAGCGCTGCGGGATGACGCGCAACAATGTTTTTACTATTTTGAGGCCTTTTATAAATCTCCGGGCAGGGGCGAAAGATTTTTCGCCCCTACGGCAGATACTTTTCCAATTCCTCGAAAGACATCTCTTCCACCACGGCTTGGCCCAGCGCCTTCAACAACACAAAATGGAGCCTACCCCCCTCCCGTTTTTTATCTTTTCTCAGGGCCTCCAGCAGCTTTTCTTTCGGGCAGGGAATTTGAAGCGGCAGCCCCAGATCGGAGAGTAGCTTTTCAATCCTTTTCCGTTCCCCGCCCGCCAGATAGCCTTTTTGTTCGGAAATGGCCGCAGCCAACACCATACCGGCACCGACCGCCTCCCCATGGGAAACCCCAACGGACCTTTCCAGGGCATGACCGAGGGTATGTCCGAAATTAAGCACCCGCCTTTCTCCCTTCTCCCGCTCATCCCGGTTGACAATGGAGGATTTAATCCCTACGGAATCTTCCACCAGCCTTTCCACCACCTCCGGCCTGAGATCCAATACCCCCGGGCCGTTTTTTTCCAGATAGAAAAAGAATTCGGCATCGGCAATTAGAGCGTGTTTAACGACCTCCGCCATCCCGGAAAGAACTTCTCTTCGGGGGAGGGTCTGCAACAGGATCGGATCACAGATCACAAAATCGGGTTGGTTGAACACCCCGATCATATTCTTATAGCCCTCCCAGTTGACGCCGTTTTTCCCTCCCACGGCGGCATCGACCTGGGCCAGCAGCGTGGAGGCCACGAAGCCGAATTTCAGACCCCGCAGGTAGGTCGAAGCGGCATAGCCGGCTACATCACAGACGATTCCGCCACCGATGCCCACAATAAAAGAAGTCCGATCGGCTTCGCAACGAACCAGAGCTTCATAAATCTTGCCTACCGTCTCCAGGTTTTTTATCCCCTCCCCCGTGCCTATCTCGATGACTTCCGCCGGAGGAAAGAACCGCCCGTACGCTTCCCTGACGTTGACATCGGTGATGATGATGGTTTTCCCGAGAGGGAGATAACGGGGCAGGCGCTGGAGGCTTTCTCCGATCCGGACGGTCGAATTTCCCGTCCTGCCCTGGATAGTCAATACCGGCATCGGTTTCCTTTAGCGGCCCGCCGCGGCCATCGGAAGGGGTTTGACCTCACCTGCCGCACCTGCGGAGTATCTGTCCCCCAGCGCTTCTTTCAGGCCCCGCAGTTTGTTCATCATTCCAGTAAACAGAGCAGGCGACATGGCCTGATCCTTGTCGCACAAAGCCTCGGCCGGATTGTAATGCACTTCCACGATAATCCCGTCTGCTCCGGCGGCCAGAGCCGCCAGGCTCATGGGTTCGATCAGGCTCAATCGGCCGGTCCCGTGGGACGGGTCGACGATGATGGGCAGATGGGAAATCTCTTTGACCGCCGGGACGATGCTCAGATCCAGCGTGTTGCGGGTATAGGTTTCGAAGGTCCGGATCCCGCGCTCACAGAGGATGACCTGGGGGTTCCCACCCGCCAGGATATACTCGGCACAGCTCAGCCATTCCTTCAGGGTGGAGTACATGCCTCTTTTCAGGAGCACCGGTTTATTCATCTTACCCACTTCCTTAAGCAGTGAAAAATTCTGCATGTTGCGGGTTCCGATCTGGAGGACATCCGCATATTCGCTGACCCAGGAAACATCCCGCGGGTCGGTCACTTCGGTAACCACGGGCAGACCGGTCTCCTGCTTGGCCTTCTCCAAAATTTTCAAGCCTTTGAGCCCCAATCCCTGGAAATCATAGGGGGATGTCCGGGGTTTAAAGGCGCCGCCCCGGAGCATGTTGGCCCCCGCCTTTTTTACCGCCCGGGCGGTCTGAAGGGCCTGTTCTTCGCTTTCCACGCTGCAGGGTCCGGCGATGACGACAAAGTCTTCTCCGACCCGAACCGGGCCAACGGTGACGACCGTACGCTTATCCGGGTTGCCGTTTTTTATGCTGAGTTTAAGTTGATTCATTTTTCGCTCTCCTTAGGCTGATTCCCTTGTTTAACGATGAAACAATTTTTTTGCCATAGGGTCTGTGTTCTTTTCGTCGTCATGCCGGAGAGGCCTGCATCCAGAAGGCTTGGGAGTACCTGGATCCCGACTGGAGTTTACACCGCCCTTAAAGCGGGGCCGGGATGACCCCGCGTTAGAACTAAAAAGGCCGTGGGCTTTCCCGCCCACGGCCTTTGCCTATCCAAGCAGCTTGCCGGGGCGGACCTGTCCAGCTAAAAAAATAATACCAGTAATACCGACGGCCAGCGAAAATATTCCTCATCGCTTCATCCAAGATCGGTAGTCGTCTGTTTTGTCTGCGGTTAAGAAACATTCTTCTCATTGTATGGCTCTAAAGCGCAGCAGGTGATCCGCCAGTACGATCCGTACCATCGCTTCCAGGACCGGGACCACTCGGGGAACAGCCGAAATATCGTACCGGCCCTCCAGATGGAGTCTGACGGCCGCCCCTTCCCTGGTGATGGTATCTTGTTCTCTTTTGATGGAAGGGATGGGCTTGATCGCCGCCCGCAGGAGAATTTCGTCGCCGTTGGAAATCCCTCCCAAAATACCGCCGGCGTGGTTTGTCCGGAAACCCTCGGGGGTCAGGGGATCGTTGTTTTCCGACCCGCTAAGCCGGGCTGCTGCAAAACCGGCCCCGATTTCAACCCCCTTAACCGCGCCTACCGACATGACGGCCCGGGCCAGGTCGGCATCCAGTTTGTCGAACACCGGCTCGCCCAGCCCTGGGGGGCATCCCAGGACCCGGACCTCTACAATCCCCCCCAGGGAGTCGTGTTCTTCCAGGGACCTTTTCATCACCGCCTCCATCTCCGGCACCACCTCGGGATCAGAACAGAAAAAAGGATTATCATCAACGGCCCCGGGAATAGTTTTCCGGGCCCGGATACCGCCCAATTCCAGGGTCCAGGCGGCCACTTGAATCCCTGCCGGCTCGAGGATCTTTTGGGCCACCACGCCGGCCGCCACCCGGGCCGCGGTTTCCCGGGCCGACGATCGGCCGCCGCCCCGAAAATCGAAGTGGCCGTATTTTCGAAAATAGCTGTAGTCGGCATGGCCGGGCCGAAAAGCGTTTCGCAGGATTTCATAGGGCCGGCTGTCGGCATCCCGGTTGCGAATGAAAAGGGCGATCGGGGTGCCGGTGGTCTCGCCTTCGAAAACCCCGGAGAGGATTTCCACCCGGTCCTCTTCCCGGCGCGGCGTATCGAGGGGGTTCCGCCCGGGCCGGCGACGGGCCATGGCCGGAACGAAATCCTCCGGAGATAAAGCGATCCGCGAAGGGCAACCGTCGATCACCGCCCCAATCCCCTCCCCATGGGATTCCCCGAAGGTAGTTACCCTAAACAGGTCTCCAATGGAATTACCGGCCATGAATTCGTTTCTCCCTTTTTTCAGGCAAGGCCTCGATAATGGCAGTCGCCGTTTCCACCGGTCCAAGGGCGGAGGTATCCACCCGCAAGGCGGAGATTCTTTCATAAACGGGCCGACGGGTTTTCAGAACCTGCCGAATCTCCCTCAAAGGGTCCTCACCGGTAAGGGAAGGCCGAACCTTGCCTAACCGCCGCTCCTCCTCCATCCGCCCCCGCAAGACTTCAGGTGTTCCATCGAGCCAGACGACAAAGGCCCCGTTGATCAGGTTCCGAACGTTTTCTTCGTCGAGGACCGCCCCGCCGCCGACGGCAATCACCTGGTTCTCTTGGGCTGAAACCGCCTGGACCGCCTGTTTCTCCAAGGCCCTGAAGGGCTTCCAGCCTCCGGTGGAAACCAGGTCTTCAATGGAAGTCCCCGCTGTTTCCTCAACCACAATGTCCGTATCCCGGAAGGCTTTTCCGGTCCTGTCGGCCAAAAGCCTTCCCACCGTGGTTTTCCCCGAGCATCGATATCCGATTAAGACAATATTCATTCTTCTTCAGCATCCGGCCATTTTTGGCAAAAAAAAACCGTGAGCTTTGGTCCGCCCACGGCTTTTGAATTTCGGAAGAAAAGAAATCAATCCATGAGCAGACGGGTCCCCGGCCAATAATAAAAGTAATAAAAGTCTTGCTGGGATTGATGGCTGATCATGGGTTTTAGGTCTTTTTGCATCCTTAAGAAATTATTTTGGTATTGAGAATAAACGGTACCTTTAGCCTTGTCAACCTTTTTCTACAAAAAAAAGATTGACAAGGTTCGGCCGGCCGGGTATTCTCCATTTCAATTTTTTAAAGAAAGAAAATTTATGCGATCAACTTCTATTTCAATCAACAACTGGTGGTGGTGGCAGAATTCGAGGGAGGGGTTCGTCCGCCGCTGATTAAAGCCATAAACTAAAAAGCCGTGGAGAGCCACTCCGGTTCTCCACGGCTTTTTTATTTGTATCTAAAAAAAAGGCCGTGAACTCTCACGGCCTTTTTTTTGACCCTTCGCCCTTCTGGCTGGGTACCTCCAAGACGATTTAAGGACATAGGGGCCGGATTAGGGCCGAAAAAGAAATGTGGAAAACCCTTTCCAAGAGACCCAGGTGGCCACTGAGGCTTGGGTTCAGAAAGAAAATGAACCTATGTTCACACCGGATTTTACGACTTTCAAGGAACTTTCCGCCCAGGGAAACCTGATCCCCGTTTATCGGGAGATCCTCGGCGACTTGGAAACCCCGGTGGGCCTTCTCAGGAAATTAGGAGATTCCCCTTACCATTTTCTCCTGGACCGCCCGTAAAACACGGAGGAGATTGGAAGGACGAGGCCATCTTCCTGATCACCGACACCTTGATGATTTTTGATCATCTTCGTCAGACGATCAAGATCGTGGCCTGTGCCTATACGGAAGGAAGAACGGATATTAAAGCGCTTTATGAGGAGCAGGTCCGGAAGATTGATCTCCTGGTTAAACGAATCCGAACGCCGCTAAAAAACGATACTCCCGTTGTTGAACCCTCAGCCCCTGCCCTTCAAGCCCAGATGACCCCCGAGTGTTTCCAGGACCTGGTGCGGCGCGCCAAGGAATACATCGTTTCCGGGGACATCATCCAGGTAGTCCTTTCGCAGCGTTTCCAGGGTCCGGCCTCAGCGGATCCCTGGACGCTCTACCGGGCTCTTCGCCGTATCAATCCTTCTCCCTATCTTTTCTATCTGAAAATGGCGGACCTGGTCTTAATCGGTTCATCCCCGGAGGTGTTGGTCCGCCAGGAGGGAAAGACAGCAGAACTTCGGCCGATCGCCGGAACCAGAAAAAGAGGGGCAGACGAAGAGGCCGACCGGAGGTTGGCCCAAGAACTCCTCGAAGACCCCAAGGAACGGGCCGAACATATCATGCTGGTGGATCTGGGAAGAAATGACCTTTGGAAGAAATTCAGGCCTGGCAATGGGATGCGATTTTCTTGTCCCCCGGTCCCTGCTCCCCCCGGGAGACCGGCAACACCCCGGTGGTGGTTCGCAAATGTCATGAGAGCATACCGATACTGGGGGTTTGCCTGGGCCACCAGACCATCGCTTTCTCTTTCGGAGGCCGTGTGGTCCGGGCCGAACGGATCATGCACGGAAAAACCTGCCCGATCTTTCACGACGGACGAACCCTTTACCAGGGACTGCCCAACCCCTTTGAAGCCATTCGGTATCATTCCCTGATTGTGGACCGGGACACGTTGCCCGGCTGTCTGGAAATCAGCGCCTGGAGTGATCAAGGTGAGATTATGGGGATCCGCCATCGAGACTATCCGGTGGAAGGGGTGCAGTTTCATCCGGAATCCATCCTGACCGAACAGGGCGCTCGATTGATTAACAATTTCTTTAAATCCATACCCATTAAAGGAGGAAAAGCAAATGGAAATTAAGAACGCGATCGGCAAAGTAGTCCGCGGGGAAGACCTGGGCGAACAAGAAATGGAACGGGCCATGGACGAAATCATCAGCGGGCAGGCCACGCCGGCCCAGATCGGGGCCTTCATCACGGCTCTGCGCATTAAGGGAGAAACCGTCGAAGAGATCACCGGCACCGCTCGAGCGCTGCGGGCCCGGGCCGGAGTCCTGAACCTGAACAATCATTCGGTCAACCTGGACCGGGACGAGATCAACATCGAGGAGGAAACCATCCTGGATACCTGCGGTACCGGCGGAGACGGCACCCGGACCTTCAATGTCTCCACCGCCACGGCCCTGGTGGCCGCGGGAGCCGGAGTCAAGGTGGCCAAACATGGTAACCGGGCCGTCTCCAGCCAGTGCGGCAGTGCCGATGTCCTGGAGCAGTTGGGGGTCAATCTGGATCTGACCCGATCCGACGTGGAGCGCTGCCTGAGGGAATGCGGGATCGGTTTTCTTTATGCCCCTCTTTTTCACAGCGCCATGAAACACGCGGCCGGACCCCGGCAGGAGATCGGCCTGCGGACCATTTTCAACCTGCTCGGACCTTTGACCAACCCGGCCGGGGCCTCGGCCCAGGTGATGGGGGTTTATGCGCCGGAGTTGACTGAAAAACTGGCCCAGGTCCTCAACCGGCTGGGGACCCGGGAGGCTTTCGTCGTCTGCGGCGAGGGCGCCCTGGATGAGATCAGCATCTGCGGACCGACCCGGATTTCCCATCTTAAGGATAATCAGGTCAGGACCTTTGAGCTGACACCGGAGGAATTGGGATTCCAACGGGCCGGCCTGGAGTCGATCCGGGGCGGAGACGCAGCCGCCAACGCCCGGATCATCCGGTCTATCCTGGAAGGGGAACCGGGACCGAAGCGGGAGATGGTCTTGATGAATGCCGCCGCCGCTTTTATGGCGGCCGGATTGGATCCGAATTTTCAAGATGGGGTTCGGCGGGCCGAAGTCTCCATCGATTCCGGTCAGGCCAGAAACAAACTTGATCAACTGATCGCCTTTTCCCAGGAATGCCGGCCATTCCTGAGGAAAGCCATTTAATACGAAAATAAACCGTTGCTGGTTAATAATTGCCTAAGGAGAAAAATATGCCCTCGCGTTTGGCGGAAATCCTGGTTTCCTGCCCCGAGGATATTCGTCTGTTGAAAAGGAGGGGTGTTCAGGCCGTATTGGTGGGAACGGCCATTATGCGCAGTCCAGATCCGCTCATAAAGGCCGCGGAACTGGTATCAGTCGGACAATTCCTTGGTTGAAGTGAAAATCTGCGGGATAACCACTCCGGCGGATGCCCGCAGCGCCGTCGATTGCGGGGTGGCCGCCCTGGGCTTTATCTTTTACCCGAAGAGTCCCCGTTATATCGACCCTGCCGGGGCCAAAATCATTATGGACCAAATCCCTGGCCCGATTATACAGGCCGCCTCCCGGCGGGCACTGGAAAACGGAACCACCCTGGCCGGTGTTCTGGATCTGGTCGCCCAACTGCGCCGCTGTTCGGAGATACCGGTGGTCCTGTTCAGCTATTACAACCCTATCTGGGTCTACGGGCCGGAACGATTTGCTTGGGCCGCCAAAACCGCCGGGGTGGATGGGGTCCTCGCAGTGGATCTGCCGCTGGAAGAGGCCGGGGAACTAAGGCAGCATACCGACCCGCTGGGACTGGACTTTATTCATCTCCTGGCCCCCACCACCGGAGCCGAGCGAGCGCGGCGGATTGCCGCAAGCGCCCGGGGGTTTCTCTACTATATCTCCATCGTCGGCCTCACCGGGTCGGCCGGTCCCGAATTGGCCTTCCTTCAATCAGGTGTGACGGGGATTCGAAAGATCACCGATCTTCCTTTGGTGGTCGGTTTCGGCCTGTCCGAACCCGAGCAGGTGCGGGAGGTGACCCCACTCGCCGATGGCGTCGTGGTGGGCAGCGCCCTGGTCCGATTGATCCACGAACTCGAAGGCCGAAAAGATGGGATCAGCCGGATCTCCGATTTTGTCAATCGACTGAAAAAAGCCCTGGTTCCCGACCAAAGGCATTTATTACAGTTAATAATTAACAATTGATTATTAATTATTAATGTCAAACAGTTAGGCTTATGTCTCCCCCTTTATTTTCATACTTCGCGGGTGCCCTGAGGGGCAGGAAGGTCGCCGATTTGCTTTTCATTGGTCTTTTATTCCTTTCAGATGGGATCATTTTTTTTTGGAAACGGAGGAGGAATAAAGGATCTTCCCTTCCGCCGAAACCATCTGCACCAGGATGACATCGTCTTTTACCTGCAAATAGGCGAATCCCAGCTCCGGGGCGGCAAAAAGACTGCGCGGCCCCGTTTCTTTTTCCGTTCGAAACATCCCAGCGGCGCCGGAGACGATCAGAGGCAAACCGCAATCGGTCTTGAGAACCTGCAAATTGTGGTCATGGCCCGCAAGGTAAAGGTCGGCCCGACCGCAGAGCAGGGGCAGCACCAGGGCCGTCATAAAACCCGTGTCGCCATGATATCCGTAGGAATGGATCGGTTTGTGGCCCATCACCAGGTTCCAGCGGGCCTGTGAATTTCCCAGTTCTTTTTTCAGCCAATCCACCTGGGCTTGGGAGCTGTCCAAGACATTGGTGTTGAGGGCCAGGACTTTAAGATCCCCGATGGTCAGCGAATAGACATCCGAGGGCATCCGCCAGCGGGAGGACCGTTGGGAATACTCAATTTGAGCCTTCCAGTTATACATTTCGTATTTCCGCCCCCAGTCGTGCTCCCCCAGAACGGCATAAAAAGGGATGCAGAGGCCCTCATAGGGTTTCTCAAATTTCTTGATAAACTGGAGGTCATCGACGCTCCGGACCCCCCGGGGATGAATATTATCCCCCAGCATCAGGGCCAGGTCACACCCGTTCTTTTCGCAGAACGTTTGCATGGCCACGGCCACCTTTATTTGATTTTCGTCTCCAGTGCCGCTATCACCGAAAACCAAAATACGCAATTCACTATCTGCGGCTTCCGGCCGGCATCCTTTCTGAGGAATAAGCCTGGGCAGGATGACAGCCGGGGGAGACTCAAAGACGTAATCCTTAAAAACGGTTACCGCGCTCTGGCTGATCGAGGGAGCGATTAGGGCAGTGAGGGTCCAGATAAATACCCACAGCAAGAATGTCATGCTACTTAGAGCCTTTCTTTAATCTTTTTCTACCCGAACAGAAAGCTTGATTTTTTTTTAAACTTAGGCTATTAGGATAGCAATTTTTTTATAAAAGCCCTGCCATTCTAAAAAGGAGCGGACCCATTCGTTAACCCATGGATGAAAAAATTACGAATCTGGAAGTGATGCAATCCTTGTTGGAATCGCCCCTGAGCAGTCAGTTATCCGAGGAGGAATTGGCTGATTTTGTTTACAAAATCAAACAGATGGTTAAAGAAAAAGCGAAAATGGTGTAGCTGGCGTTTTTTTTAGAAAAATTATTTCCCCTCCGGGACCTCCTTTTCTTCCGCTGCAGCGTCGTCCCGCCACAACCAGATCACCATGGTGATCAAGCCCATCCAGGCCGACAAACCGGCAAAAATGGCCATAAAAACCCGGAATTTAAACTCCATCCCCTTGAGCCACATGGCGACCGCCAAAAAAATAACCATCCCCGCCAGGAGAACACCCAGTTTTTTGCCGATCCGTTTAAACCTTGGGTCCATACTTTCCTCTTGGAGAAAAAAATCCCGTTGACAGTTCCAGCTAATCGGCCTTATATAGCATAAATCTCCTTAAAAATAAAATATTTCGAACGCCGCAGACTTGGAATGAACCCGACACAGGACTTTCAAAAAGCCCGGGAACGGATGGTCAAAGAACAGCTCGTCCCCCGAGGCATTACCGACCCGGGAGTACTTCGGGCCATGGGCCGAGTGCCCCGTCACCTCTTCATCGAGGAAGCCCTCTGGGGGGAGGCCTATAACGATTACCCCCTGCCGATCGGTGAACACCAGACCATCTCCCAGCCCTATATCGTGGCCCTCATGACCCAATCCCTGGGGCTGACCGGCAAAGAAAACGTTCTGGAGATCGGAACGGGTTCAGGCTACCAGACCGCCGTCCTGGCCGAAACCTGCAAAAAGGTCTATTCCATCGAACGGGTCCGTTCCCTGGTGATCAAAGCGAGGAAGATCCTGGACCAGCTTCATTACCACAACGTGCTCATCAAGGTTTTTGACGGCACCTACGGCTGGCCGGAGGAAAGCCCCTTTGACGCTATTATCGTCACCGCCGCCGCCCCCCGGGTGCCGGAAGCCTACCTCCAGCAGTTGGGTCCCCAAGGCCGCCTGGTGATCCCGGTGGGAGACCGTTTTTCCCAAACCCTGTTGCGAATCAGTAAAACGGAACAAGGGATAGTTCAGGAAGACCTGGGCGGGGTGCGCTTCGTCAGCCTGATCGGCGATCACGGCTGGCAGGATTAAAGCGGGAGTTTCAGCGCCGAACGCCATCCATCCGGCGCTGAACGATTTTCAAGCGGGGAAACCCTGTCTACTTATGGATTGTTAAGCACCTCGTCGTGATTGCCGACGACGCGTAATAATATCGACTCGCCTTCATACTCCCAGGTCATCCGGATGGACATGCTTATGCTGCATTCAAAGATGCCGTCAGTCCCCTGAACCTTTTTAGTTCTCAAAGAGGGATGATGAAGATTCCTGCGCATTAAAGCAAGTTTCTTTTGGATAACTTTTTTGTCATTTTCCTCTAACTGCGTATATGACTTCTTGAACCGGGCCGTAAATAGAAATTCCATGTCTCAGTCATCAAGCTTCCGGATCAATTCTTTCAGATTTTTTGCCTTCCGGACTTTACCCTGCTTAATATCTTCGTCGGCTTCCTTTTCCATTTGTTGCCACTTTTTTGTCCAGAACCAGGACTGAGATCGATCGATCACTAAAACGGGTTTAAGTATAATCTTGTCGTCTTCCAGGATAATGTCAAGGTTGTCCCCCTCCGCCAATCTCATCTTTTTAACGATTTCACTCGGCAGCGTAATTTGCGATCTGACTCTCAGTTGAGTAATCATGGCCTGAACTCCTAATCTGATGTTCTTATTTTCAGATTAATAGATTTTACCATTTTGTCAATTTAAATATGGGCGAACTTCTCTCTTGATTCTATCTTGAAGTTGATCACGGATGACCTCCATATCATAGCGGGACTGTAGGTTCAGCCAAAACTGGGCTTCCATGTGCTTGAATTGGCAATTATGCTTCGAAATGTGCGTAAAAAAAGGCCGAGTCATTTCTGACCAGGCCTTGGCTATCTAATTTAACAGCTAACAAACCAATCTTAGTTCTGATACCTATGTAAGACCATAATAAAATAATGTGGTCAGGAGCCTGACGTCTGATGACAGGCCCCTGGGCCCGTTTCAGTCTAAAAGTTAAAAGGAGAACCCGACACCCAACCAGGGTCCATACTGAGTGGCATTCCATTCGTTCTCGCCCTCGTTATATTTCATGTAAAGGGCACGAAATCCCAATTGTGTGGATACGAGAGGGGTGATCTGCCAATTGACAAAGATGTTGCCGTTCAAGGCTAAATCCGAGGCATTGCCGATCCCGAAGCCGCCGATATCCCCGCGCAGGCCCAGGTACCATCTCTTGTCCAGGGGGATGAACACCCGCGCGCCCACGATGGGGTCGACAAAAGCCAGGGTGTTGTCCCTTTTCACGGGTACGCTGGGAACGCCGATTTCCCCGTAGATGTTATTAAACCGTCCGCCGATGAAGACATCGGTCACCACCGGGGTCCACATGAAACGATAGGGGACGTCCACCTCCACCAGGGTCTGCTGGAATTTGATCTGGCGCCGCCCGGGAACCGCTCCACTGAAACGATCTTTTTCAATTTCATTGCTGAAGTAAAAACCGTCCACCATGATGCCCCAGTGCCCTGTGAACCCTTCATAATGGGCGCCGAAGGAAAACTTGGCGTTGCTCCAAAAATCGGAAAAATTTTGGTTTATGTCGCTATCTATTCCTTTGATTTTAATGTCCCCGTTAATCGCCTGCGCCCAGCCGTATAATGACAGAAAATTTTTCCACTGGTTTGATTTTTCAATGACTTCCGCCCGGGCCGGGATCACGGCCACCATGAACAAACATCCGATCGCTAAAACCAAAGCCACCCTACTGCTTCGTTTCATTTTCATTTCTCCTTTCGTTTAATGTTTTCTTCTAATTTTTTCTTTTTTACCGGTTCCACGGACACGGCCAGGGCCTCGGTGTAAGTAATTGCCACCTGGTCGCCCACCTTGACATTTATCAGGTTTTTGGGCTCCTTGACCTTTAAACCGGTTGTGAAAAGTTTCCAGATTATAGTTCTTCCCCTGCCGATTGTCAATTCCTATATCGGGACCAGCAAATAGGAGCAGCAGTGGATATGCTCACACAAGCAAACTAAGGATTGAGCCAGCGCGTCCGGTACCCGCAAAGCTGATCCACTTCCCGCATGAGGTTATTCAACAGCTCATCTACCTCCGAACGGCAATCATCCAGTTGTTCGTCCGGGCAATCCCTGGGGATATAATAGGGTTGGCCGTAACCGACCACTATTTCGCTGAAGGGACGGGGGATGATGGTCTTATCCCAGGTGCTTTCCAGGGTGATTACCCGACTGGCGGACCACATGGTGGGGATCAGGGGAACCCCGGTCAGTTTGGCCAACAGGAGCAATCCCTTCTTGGCTTTAAATCGGGGACCCTGGGGGCCGTCCAGCACCGTCGAACAGTGGCCCTTTCCCTGCCGCAGGTGTTGGACCATCCGCCTCAGCGCCTGCCCGCCGCCCCGGGAAGACGAGCCGCGAACGGGAATCATGCCGCATTTTTGAGCGAAACGGGCGAGATATTCCCCGTCTTCACTCTGGCTGAACATAACCATGGGGTGGAAGGGTCCGTAAAAGTAGCAGAAAAAAATAGCCCCTCGGTGCCAGGTGGCCCCGATACCGGGCAGGGAACCCGTAAAGCATTTTTGGTGAAGGTCCGGTTGGAGGATTCTGATCCGACAGGTGGAGAACCAGAGTTTGCACAGACCGTAGGCCAGGTTGCCGGCCAGGGCAATTTTATAACGCTTCAGCATTTTTATGCAAAGATAAGGGTCAGTTTCCTTCTTTAAGCACCGGGATTTTGAAGAATTCCACCCCTTCTTTCTGAAGCACTTCTTCCTCCTGGGCCGTGGACGATCCCTTAATATTGCGTTTTTCCGCGGCCCCGTAATGCATCTTCAAGGCCTCCTTGGCAAAGTCCGTACCCACCTCCTCGAATTGCGTCTGAAGGTAGTTTTTAAGCTCCTGCCATTGCTTGGCCAGGGCGGCTTCCGGCTTGGCTTCCGGAACAGGCTGGGGTGGCGCCTCCCCATGCCGGCGAATGGCTACGGGGGAGAGGCGCCGGGAAATTTGATGGTCGTCACAGATGGGGCATTGAATTTCCCCGTCCTTCTGCTGCTGATAAAAGACCTCGAGGCCGGCAAACCAGCCCTCAAAATAGTGGTCTTGGGAACACTTCAAGTCGATGACGATCATTATTAATTAATCAATCATAAATGCCTAAATGGATCCGAGTTCCATTTAAATACTGAACGTCCGACATCGAACATCGAATGCTCAACTTCGAATGAAAAACAAACCTCCATTACCGAACAGGGAACACCTATTTTCTGTTTCTTCATCTTTTCCCATTATCCATTCGATGTTGGACGTTCGATGTTCGATGTTCATTCTTTTCAGCGATCATCCCCCGGTACATCTTTCGTATTAGATGGAGCCTTTCTCCACCAGGGACCGGTAGACCTCCGGCAGGTTGAATCCTTGGCTGGCCAAGCCCTGGCGGCCGTAGCTCATATTGGCTTCCAAGACCATCCAGCCGTCATTTTCAGTATGGCATAAATCCAAACCGACGTCATTAAAATTACACGCCCGGGTCACCTCTCGGGCGAAATGCAGCGCCTCCGCGGGAATCCCTTCAAAATCCAGTTCACCGCCCTGGGCCACATTGTGGCGAAATTCCCCTGACCGGCCTTTTTTCCAATAGGCCAGGATCACTTGATGATTGATCAGGACGACCCGCAGGTCTCTTTCCAGAGGAAGGTATTCCTGGATGTAGGCCACCGGGTTTTGTTCCACATAACCCCTTAATTCGGTTTCATTCGAAATCAAAAAAACCCCCTCTCCCATGGAGGACCCGCGGGGGATCTTGGCGATAAAGGGAAAGGGGAATTCACCGGGAATCCGGTCTTTTTGGCGTCCGAAATAAAATCGGGTTTGGGGATGGGGAATCCGCAAGAGTTGAAACAGGACGGTCTGCTTGATCTTATCCCCCGAATAAACGTAGGTCTCCCGGCTGGGAAAAATCTTTTTCCCCAGGGTCAGAAAGACATCCACATACAGCGGGGTGGGATAATAAATTTTTTTAGCGGCCCGGATCAGTTCTTTCTCTTCCGGGGAAAAATCCGAGAAATTAGGACGGGGCGGGATAAGGACTACGCCGGGACAGGCTTTAAAACGATGGCTGAATGCAATGCGCGGTCCCTCCATACCGGAAGGCCTCAGCGAATAACGGATTTAGGGGGATAACAGCCGCCTTTGACCGTCACGTTGGGGGCCACCAGACATCCGGGGCCGAGCAGGGTCCCCGGGCTGGTTACGGCGTTGCAGCCGGTCTCCGTCCGGTCGCCCATAACCACCCCGAATTTCCTCAACCCCGTCTCATAGATCTTTTCATGGCACTTCACCGTGATGGGGGTTTTGACCATTTTTAAATTGGCGCATTTGGTCCCGGCGCCCAGGTTGCACTCCTGTCCTAAAATGCTGTCCCCAATATAGGCGAAATGGCCGGCCTTGGCCCCGTCCAGCATAACCGAGTTCTTCATTTCGGTGACATGGCCCACGACACAGCGGTCTCCGATTAAACAGGCCCCGCGAATATAGGCCCCTTGCCGCACTTCCGTTTGCCGGCCGATCAGGGTCGGCCCCTGGATAAAGGCCCCCGATTCCACCACCGAACCTTCTCCGATGAAGATCTCTTCTCCGGCCAAGGTTACGCCGCCGTAAATGACCGCGGCCCCCGCCAATATTTCTCCTCCATAACTGACCTGAAAATTTCCCTTGGTGGCGTCGCCGGGGAGGAGGGTAAACCCTTTCTCCAAAAAATCCCCCTGATAGAGGACCACGGTTTTGGTCAGGAAAGGCCCCTGTTGGAAAAGCGATTTCAGGTTGGGATGGATCCTATCCCGGATATAGTTCTTGATCTTCGGCAGGACCTCCCAGACGTGTTCCAGTCCAGCCAGCAGATCATGGTAGGTCCATTCGGGGGCATTGAAAAAATTTTCCGGTCCGGTCATCGGGTAGTCCCTCTCCTAAAGTCTAACCAAAACTAATCAAATTTATTATTTAAACTCGAAATCCGAATTTCGGATTTACGGGTCCACGTTCTCCCTTAACGCAGTTAATCGGCCGATGTCAACGCTTTTTCCTGAGCAAAGGGGAAAATCAGGATGAATTCGGTCCCGCCTTCCACGGGGCTATTCACTTTGATGATTCCCTGATGCTGGGAAACGAGTTTTTGAACGATACTCAAGCCCAAGCCCAGGCCTTTTTCCTTGGTGGTGAAAAAAGGCTCGAAAATTCGCTTCCATTGAGCCTCCGGGATCCCGGGGCCGTCATCCCCGACCCGGATCTCCACCCCCTCCCGAAAACGGCCTTCCCTGATCCGTCGTCCGGTCAGCCGAATATGTCCCCCTTCCGGTACCGCCTGAAGGGCGTTGGTCAGCAGATTCCAGAGTATCTGGGAAAGTTCATTGGACGGCATTTTTAACACCAGATTCGGCTCCAGATTGAGCATCCAGTGAATCGTTCCGGCCACCCCCTTGTTTTTCTGGATTAGTTCGATCGTACCGGGGATCACTTCATCTAATTCCACTCCTTTTTCGGATGGCTGAGAGGGGCGGGCAAAAGTTATAAAGTCATGCAGCAAGGCATCCAGCTTCTCCACTTCTCGGGAAACCAGATTGATGAGTCGATCGCCCGGCCCATCTTCTTTCAACTCCTCTCGAATCATTTGAATGGATCCGCTGATCGAAGCCAGCGGGTTTTTTATCTCGTGGACGATCCCGGCGGCCATCTGCCCCATCATGGCCAACCGGTCCATCTGGCGGAGATGATCCTCCATCTCGTGAATTTGGGTCAAATCTTTAAAAGCAATAATTTTTTCCAAGCCGGTGGATTGTCCTTCTCTAAGATAGGTCACCGAAAAACCAAGATAGAGAGTCTGGCCGTCAGGATGCTGGTATTCCACCTCGGATCGTTCCCCCTGGGTCAGCTTAGGCCATCCGGGAATGTGCTGAAGCCCGGGGAGGATTTCCTGCACCGATCGGGACCGTAATCGGGAAGTGGCCTGTCCCAGAATCGCCTCCCCGGCCGGGTTGATGCTTAAGATATGCTCCCCGGAATCCAAAGTGATCAAACCCATATCCAAATGATGAATGATCAGTTGGTTGAACTCCGCCAACTGATCGATATTTTTTCGTTGGGCGATCAATTCGGTCCGTTGCCGATAGGATTGCTCCGGAAAAAAACTGCCCAAATAGCCGGCCAGAAAAAAACCGGCGGTGGCCATTCCCCATTGATAACTGAAATTTCCCCAGCGATAGGAGGAGAACCCTTCATACCAGACCAGATAGTCGGCCAGGATGCCCCGGTACTGGAGAATAAGCAGGAGCCCGTACAATAGACTGAGGTACCCGGCCATCAGTGCGCCGCCCCGGCGATAGAATAAAACCCCGGAGGCTAAAATCACTAGGAAGTAGAGGTAGAACCAAAAGCTTTCCAGGCCTCCCGTGACCAGCACCAGGCCTGAAACGATTAATCCGTCGATTAACAACTGCGCTATGGCAATGGGTCTTACGGCCTGAAAACGAAGCAGGGCCAGGATATATACCAAGGAAAAACAGAATTGCAGGGCCAGGAGAGAGTAAACCGGCCCATAGGGAAAAGGGCCGGGCAACTCCTTTCTCTCTTGAAAGAAGACGGTCAACAGGAGCATGAAGGAACTGAAGACCAACCGCCAGAGGATCAGCCATTGGGTCTTCCTGAGCAGTTCCGACTTCGTCTGCAACCATTGGTTAAGAGCTGACAAAGCAATCCTTTGGGGGAATCAATTTCCTAGTGGAGTGGCAGATGTTTTGAGACCGTCCCCCAATGGGCGGACAACCCTTTTTATTAACCGGTAATGACCGCCGCCATTTTAAAGATGGGCAGATACATGGATATCACCAAACCGCCGACCAGGCCTCCCAGCAGAACCATCAGGAAGGGTTCCAGCATGGAGGTCAGAGTGCTGACGGCCGCGTCGATGTCCTCATCGTAAAAGTCGGCGATCTTTCCGAGCATGGTATCCAATTCACCTGAGGATTCACCAACCTGAATCATCTGGGTGACCATCGCCGGAAAAACCTTGCTTTCCGCCAAGGGCTCCGCAATGGTTTTGCCCTGGCTGATGCTGCTGCGGGCTTTGACAATGGCCTTCTCGATGATCTTGTTTCCCGCCGAGCGGGCGACAATTTCCAAGGCCTGCAGGATAGGCACGCCGCTGCTGACCATGGTCCCGAAGGTCCGAGCAAATTTGGCTACGGCCACTTTACGCAGCAGGGGGCCGAAAATCGGCAGGCGCAGAGAGAAATCATCCACCAGATATTTTCCGGCCGTGGTCCGGTAAAAATTTCGGAGCAGGATCACGATAAGACCGATTCCGATGATCAGAAAAAGAATATTATTCTTGACGAACCGGCTCAGTTCAATCACCACCTGGGTCGGAAGCGGGAGGGCCTGGCCGAAATCGGCGAACATCTTTTCAAAAACCGGAATGACAAAAATTAAGATGATGGCCATGACTAAGACGGCCACGCCCACCACGACCGCCGGATAGACAAACGCCCCCTTGACCTTTTTTTTCAGCTTTTGCAGTTTCTCGATATAGGTGGAGAGCCGGGTGAAAATAACGTCCAAAATTCCCCCGGCTTCCCCGGCTTCGACCAGATTGGTATAGAGGTCATTAAAGACCTTGGGGTGTTTCTTGAGGGCCTCGGCCAGTGACTGGCCGCTTTCCACATCGCTTTTCACCTGGGAAATGACCTTAAAAAAGGCCGCGTTTTCCTCCTGGGCGGCCAGGATCCCCAGACATTGGACCAAGGGCAGACCGGCGTTGATCATCGTGGCAAACTGACGGGTGAAAATGACGATGTTTCTTTCGGGAATTTGGCGGCGAAAAGAAAAGCGGGCCGCGGTCGGATCTTTCTTCTCCCTTATCCGCATGGGGACGATGCGCAATTTGCGCAACTGAATGCGGGCGATGGCAATGGTCTCGGCCATCAGTTCGCCTTTTTTCACTTCTCCTGTTTTCAATTTTCCTTCCCAGATATAGGTCGGCATCGCTACTCCCTTTCGGTTATTCGTAATACTTCTTCCAAGGTCGTCACCCCGGCAATCACCTTATTGATCCCGGTTTCCCGAAGGGTCATCATGCCCAGAGTTCGAGCCTTTTTCCGGATTTCAGCCGCCGAGGCCCGTTCGAAGATCAATTCCTTCAAGGCATCCCGAAAAGGCAGCACTTCATAGATGGCAATCCGACCCCGATAGCCTGAAAAATTGCATTCCGGACAGCCGCCGCCTCCAAATAAGACCACGGTGGCGGGATCCAGACCAAATTCGCGAAACAACTCCTCCGGTGCTTCCATCCGCTGTTTGCATTTGGGACAGATGGTTCGAATTAAACGTTGGGCCACCACTAAATTCAGGGAAGAGGCCACCAGAAAAGGCTCGACGCCCATATCCAACAGGCGGGTCACCGTATTGGGGGCATCGTTGGTATGCAGGGTGCTCAGTACCAAGTGGCCGGTGAGGGCCGCCTTGATGGCGATCTCGGCCGTCTCCCGATCCCGTATTTCGCCGACCATAATAATATCCGGATCTTGGCGGAGGAAGGATCTCAAGGTATGAGAGAAAGTCAGGCCTATCTCTTCGTGGATCTGAACCTGGTTAATGCCCAAAATATTCATTTCCACCGGATCTTCAGCGGTCGAGATGTTTTGCGTGGTCTGGTTTAATTCGCTCAGGGCCGAGTAGAGGGTGGTGGTTTTGCCGCTTCCCGTCGGTCCCGTTACCAATACCATGCCATGCGGCTTATGGATGGCCGATTGGAACTCGTTTAAGGCCTCCGGCTCAAATCCCAGCAGATTCAAGTTGAAGCGAAAGTCATGGTTATCCAGAAGCCGGAGGACCACCTTTTCACCAAAAAGCGTCGGCAGGGAGGAGACCCGGAAGTCCATCTCCCTGCCCTGGCCGAACCGCAGCTTCAGTCGTCCGTCCTGCGGCAGCCGTCTCTCGGCGATATTGAGGTTGGACATGATTTTTAGCCGGGAGATGATGGCGTTTTTCAATTTCAAGGGAGGATTCATCACCGCATAAAGCACTCCATCGATACGGTAGCGGACCCGGAAGGTCTTATCGTAGGTCTCAAAATGGATATCGCTGGCCCCCCGTTTAATGGCGTCCAGGAGGATCAAATTGGTCAGTTTGACCACCGGGGCTTCTGCGGCGGCCAACTCCAGGTTCAGTTCATCCGTATCCTCTTCGGGTTTGATGACATCCACTTCCAGGTTTTTTATGTCTTCCAGGACATCGGAGATGGTATGGCTGATGGTGTAATATTTGTCGAGGGCCTCTTTGAGGCTGTGATCGGACACCAAAAAGAGCTGAATGTTGCTTCCGGTTAGAAATTTCAGATCATCGAGGGCAAAAATGTTGGAGGGGTCGGAGATGGCTATTTTTAAATTGGCCCCCTCCCGGCCGATCGGCAAAATCTCATACTTCCGGGCCACCTGGGCCGGGATGACTTCGGTCAAGGCCGGATCGAAGGTCAATCCCTCCAAATGGATCTGGGGCAGGCCAAAGTGTTTGGACAAAAAGAAAGTCAGCGTTTCTTCGGTGATAAACCCCTTCTTGACCAAGATGGCTCCGATTTTGGGCTGCCCCCCTTGTCGTTTCTGCTCTTCCAGGGCCTCCTGCAATTGTTGCGGAGTAATCTTGTTTTCGCGGAGTAACAGTTCGCCGATGCGTCGACTTTTAAACATGGCCATTAAAACTCAAAAAAAATATTGACATTGATAAAAAAAATATTATAAATTGATAAATTTTCGTAAGAAGGGGGGTGATACCCATGGACTGTACTACCTTAAAGGCCGGGACGGCCTGCACTTTCATGAACCCCAAAGGTTGTTCCTTTACCGGGGGCGGCTGCCTGCCGGTTAGTGAACCCTGCAACGGTTGCGATCGGGCGAAAGACTTTCCCAGCGGCAAATTTTGCGTCTCCTGCCCCGATCCGGCTCAGAAGTGGAAATTCGGCAACTGCAATCTGGCCACGCACATAAAGCCTAAAGCCCCGACTAAACCTGCTCAAAAGATTAACCCCTTGAAAGCCTCCAAACGCGGCGCTCGATAGGATTTCTTACCCTTCTCCCTGGTGATCGGAGCCTTCTTGGGCACCAAGAAGGCTCCACCGTCGGAAGTTGGAATCTTTCTGTGCCCGGTCGTAGCAAAAGTTTCTACCATTTGAACCGGCGTGATCCTCAAATCCGAAGCACGAAATCCGAAACAAGCACGAAGGTCCAAAATTCAACTAGTTTTACTTCAAGATCATCCCTTCAGGGCCTTTTCCAGCCGATCCATTCCCTTTTCGATCAAAGCCAGGGAAGTGGCGTATGAAAAGCGGAGGCACTGATCCTCTCCGAAGGCCACCCCGGGGACAACGGCGATCCGGGACTGCTCTAATAGATAATCGGCCAACTTCAGGGAATCTTTAATTGTTTTCCCACCGATTTTTTTTAAATAATAGGCGGAAAAATTGGGGAAAATATAAAAGGCCCCTTCCGGCAGGAGGGTGCGGACTTCAGGCAAGGCGGCCAATCGCTCCGCCATGTAGGTCCTTCGGCGGTCGAATTCCAGCCGCATCTGCCAAACGAAATCCTGAGGTCCCTCCAGGGCGGCTATCGCCGCCTTCTGAGCGATAGAGGTCGGATTGGAAGTGCTGTGGCTTTGAATTTTGTTAATGGCGGCAATGACTTCCCTTGGCCCGGCCACATACCCGATTCGCCAGCCCGTCATGGCGTAGGTCTTGGATACGCCATTGACGATGAGGGTTCGAGCCTTATAATCCTCCCCCAGCATGGCCAGATTGACGGAAGAATGGCCGTCAAAAATAATCCTATTGTAGATATCGTCGCTGACCACGGTGAGGTCCTTTTTCAGAATGATGCGGCCCAGGGCTTCCAATTCTTCCCGTTTATAGACGGAACCGGTGGGATTGGAGGGGCTGTTGAGGATGAGGGCCCTGGTCCTGGGGGTGATCACCGAGGCCAATTCTTCCGGGGTGGCCTTAAAACCGTTTTCTTCCCTGGTGGGCAGGATCACCGGGGTGGCCCCCGCTAAAAGGATCAGAGGGGGATAAGAGACCCAGTAGGGGGCCGGGACGATGATCTCGTCCCCGGGTCCCCAGAGGACCTGGGCAATATTATACAGGGAGTGTTTCCCACCGCAGGAAACCACCACTTCATTCATCTGATAAGACAAACCCAGGTCTTCCTGAAACCGGAATCGAATCGCCTCTTTGAGCTCGTCGATGCCCCCCGCCGGCGTATATCTGGTAAATCCCTCTTCAATAGCCCGGATCGCGGCTTCCTTAATGAATTCAGGAGTCTCAAAATCCGGTTCGCCGGCCCCAAAGCTGACCACATCCACACCGGCCTTGATCATGGCCTTGGCCTTAGTATCCACATCCATGGTCAAGGAGGGTTTAATCAGGGAAACGCGGTCAGCTAATTTCATTAGGGGTCAATCCTGACGGACTCGCAAAGGGTAAACTCCGTGAAGGATCTCAGAACTAGTTGAAAAAACAAGATTCTTCGCATTCGCTCAGAATGACAAACTCTCTCTGCTCTGACGGACTTTTTGCGATATCATCAATCCCCTTTCCTCAAATGAATAAAATACTCCTGATTTCCTTTAGCCCCTAATATGGGGGACACCATCGGTCCCTCCACCCGGAGGCCTGACTCTTGAAAGTGGCCCATCAAGGTTCGGAGGACCTCTTCCCGGTCTTCCGGATTGCGAACCACCCCCCCTTCCCCACCTTGCCCTTTCCGACTTCGAATTGGGGTTTGATCAGCGGGAGAATATCTCCCCCCGCCTTGACGATGGCCAGCAGGGGGGGGATGATGATTTTCAGGGAGATAAATGAAGTGTCGATCACCACTAAATCGACCGTTTCTCCGATATCTTCGAGGCGCAGGTACCGGGCATTGCAGCGTTCGAGGACCCGGACCCGGGGGTCCTGTCTAAGCGTCCAGGCCAACTGGCCGTACCCGACATCCACGGCATGGACCCGGGCGGCCCCTCGCAGGAGCAAACAGTGGGTGAACCCTCCGGTGGAGGCCCCCACGTCCAGGGCGATTTTACCCTCTACGGTCAGGTTAAAGTGATCCAGGGCCTGGGCTAACTTGACCCCGCCGCGGCTCACATAAGGGTATTCGGGTTCCTTGACCACCAGGGTGACGTCGGGAGGCACCGCCCGACCCGGTTTGACGGACGGGGTCCGGTCCACATAGACCGCCCCGGCGTAAATCAAGGCCTTGGCTTTTTCTAGAGAAGTGGCCAGCCCCCTCTCCACCAGCAGGTGGTCCAATCTCCGCTTAGCCGTGGGAGGGGTCACCCCATTCCTCCCGGACGGCTTGCATGAGGCCCTCGGTATCCAGGCCGTAAAGTCGTCGCAGTTCCCGAGGACTTCCGTGGGGGATAAAGCGATCGGGGATACCCAGAGAACGGATCCGGTTCCCTGTTTTCCCCAACCGCTCCAGGGTCTCCAGCACGGCACTCCCGAAGCCTCCCAGAAGGACATTTTCCTCCACGGTAAACAGCAGCGGGAACCGCTCCGCCAGTTCCTGGAGCAGTGTTTCATCCAGAGGTTTGATGAAACGGGCATTGATCACGGCCACGGAAATACCCTCGGCCTTCAGCAGACGAGCCGCCTGCACGGCCGGATCCACCATATTTCCCACGGCCAATATCGCGGTCTGCTCCCCGGGTTCCAGCCATTCCCACTGCCCCCGGGGAATGATTTCCGGGTCCCCTTCCAGAGGGACCCCCAGACCTTCCCCCCGCGGATAGCGGATGGCCGCCGGGGTGTTATAGGTCAGGGCCGAGGCCAACAGGTTCCGCAGTTCCCTTTCGTCTTTGGGAGCCATCAAAGTCAGGTTGGGGAGCGGGCGAAGGTAGGAAAGGTCAAAAAGCCCCTGGTGGGTCGGACCGTCCTCCCCCACAATCCCACCCCGGTCCAGGGCCAGCACGACCGGCAAGTCGGGCAGGCAGACATCGTGCAGGATCTGGTCGTAGGCCCGCTGCATGAAGGTGGAGTAAATGGCCACGATGGGCCGCAATCCTTCGGAGGCCAGTCCGGCGGCAAAGGTGACGGCATGCTGCTCGGCGATCCCCACGTCAAAAAAGCGCCGGGGAAAGCGCCGCGCAAAATCATCCAGCCCCGTGCCTTCGGTCATGGCGGCGGTGACGGCCACCACCCTGAGATCTTTTTCGGCCAAAACCGTCACCGTATCCCCAAAGACCCGGGTATAGGTGACCGGGACGCCGCCTTTCGGCCCGGCAGGCTCTCCACTCTCAATCTCAAAAGGGCCGACCCCATGGAACCGGGTGGGGTCCTTTTCCGCCGGAGGGTAGCCCTTCCCTTTGGTGGTCAGGACGTGGACCAAAACCGGGGCCTCCAAATGGCGGATATTTTCAAAGGTCTCAATGAGGGTTTCCAGTCGGTGCCCCCGGACCGGCCCCACGTAATCGAAATGGAGGGCCGAGAAAAGCATCCCCGGAGTAAAAAAACCGGTGAGGGAATCCTCGCTTTTTTTGGCCCACTGGAGGATCGGTTCCCCGATCCCCGGCAGGGATTTAAAAAACGATTCCATTTCCCGTTTGAACTGGACGAAACCCCGGCCGGTCAACCGTTTGCTCAGGAAGGAAGAAAGGGCGCCCACGTTATTGGAGATGGACATCTCATTGTCGTTGAGGACCACGATCAGGTCCTTGTTCAGGTGCCCGGCCTGATTCAGGCCCTCAAAGGCCTCCCCGGCGGTCAGGGAACCGTCCCCGATGACGGCCACCACCTTGGCGGCCTCGCGTTTTAAATCCTTGGCGACGGCGATCCCCAGGGCCGCGGAGATGGAAGTCCCGCTGTGACCGGTATTGAAGGCATCATGAGGACTTTCCTCTCTTTTGGGAAAGCCGCTCAGGCCCCCGTAGGTCCTCAGGGTGGAGAACCTTCCGGCCCGGCCGGTCAACAGCTTATGGGCATAACACTGGTGGCCCACATCCCAGATGATTTTGTCCCTGGGGCTGTTGAAGACGTAATGAAGGGCCAGCGTCAATTCCACCACGCCCAAATTGGGCGCCAGATGCCCGCCGTTACGGGCCACGGTTTCAATGATCACCGTCCTGATTTCTTCGGCCAGTTCCCTCAATTGGGCCAAAGAAAATCGTTTCAGGTCCTCCGGACCGGTGAGGGTGGCTATTATCCGGGAGGGCTCTTTCGGTTCGTTTGGTGTATTATTCGTTTCCATCGGGCCTACCGATTTCGAGAGATCATATAATAGCCCAGTTCCACCAGGGGTTGAGCCTTTCGACCAAAAGGCCGGAGGGTTTCCAGCGCCTGCTCCACCAGGCCTTGGGCCGTTTCCCTGGAGACCCCTACCCCGAACTTCGCCGGATACGTCGCTTTTCTCCGCTCGGCGTCGGTTCCGGAGGCTTTACCGGTAACCCGGAAGAGCCCCTCCACGTTTAAAAGGTCATCCCGGATTTGAAAGGCCAGACCGATTTTTAGACCAAACGTGCGCAAGGTCCTCAGCGTCTCCGGGCTGGCCCCTCCGATCAGTCCGCCGCCGACCAGGGAGGCCGCTATCAAGGCGGCGGTTTTCTTTTGGTGCAGGTCCTGCAGGTAGGCCAGGGAAACCTTTTTTTTCTCTCCGGCCAAATCGGCTTCCTGCCCGCCGATCATACCGGCCAGGCCGGAGGCCTGGGCAATTTCCCGGATCAGCCCCAGCCGGATTTCCGGGGAGACGGCTTTCATCCGGCGGGGGCTGCTCAAAAGGCAAAAGGCCTCGGTCAGCAGGGCATCTCCGGCCAAAATGGCCGTGGCCTCGCCGAACTTCCTGTGGCAACTGGGCCGCCCCCGACGGAAATCGTCGTTATCCAGGGCCGGGAGATCGTCATGAATCAGGGAATAGGTGTGGATATATTCCAGCGCACAAGCGAACGTCAGGGACTGGTTCGCCCGGCCCTTCACCAGCCGGCAGGCCAGCAGACAGAGGATGGGCCGCAACCGCTTTCCGCCGGCGAACAAGCTGTACTCCATGGCCTGAAAGACCCGGTGGGCAAACCGATTCGGGTCCGTGAGGTTTTTCCGGAGGGCCCGGTTTATCCGCTCCCGGTAGGCGCCCAACAATCGACTCACTGCCGGGCTTAACTGAAATGTGGATCCGTTCACTTCCACCCTATTTATAAATGGTCTCAGAATAGTTTTCACATCATTAAGCGTCATTCCCGCAATGCTTCTGAGCGGGAATCCAGGCTTTTCTTAAGGAAGATTGGATCCCCGACAAAGACATTCGAGGATGACGAGAACATCCCTATAATTAAAATAAAAAACCGTCAATAAGGCCGGAGGAATGCCGTACTTGTTCGGTTCTTTCTCTCGTTTTAGCTTCCCGTTATACCTCCTTCTCGATCCTCTTCTTCCTCATCCATCGGAAAAGGCTTTCCCGCCAGCTTCCCTTCCGATGTCTGGCTGAGCAGTTCCACTTTTTTCTGGACCTCGGTCAATTTCTGGGAACAATGGGTATAAAGACGCATCCCCTCTTCATACAGTTTCAGGGTCTCCTCCAAGGGAAGGTCCCCGCTCTCCATTTTTGTGATGATTTTCTCTAACTTTTTGAAAGAATCTTCAAAGGTTTCCTTAGCCAATAGAGTATTCCTCCCCTTTTAAGTGCCTATTCTAATTTGATAATTAATCGTTAACCTTTAATCAAGATGCTCTTCAAATTCTAACCAAAAATTCATTTATTTTTTGGTTAGAACCTCTTCGACCCGGCAATCCAGCGCCCCTTGGGCCACCTGGACCCGGATGGCCTGGCCGGGCCGAAGACGGGCCGCCTCCCGAATAACCCTCATCTCCGGCAGGGTTTGGGCTAGGGCGTAGCCCCGGGAGAGGACGGCCCAGGGACTCAAGGCCCGGAGCGTATTTTCGGCCCGTTTCATTTCCAGTTCCCAACGGTGGACCAGTTGCCGGGAGTGCCCCTGGAGCTTGAACAGCATGGTGGCCAACCGGGCTCCGCGAACGTTGATGTTTTCCCTGGGGCTGAGGCCGAATAACCGCTCCCCGGTCCATCCCAAGCGGTTGCCTTTTTGTCGAAGACCGCCGGTCAGGGCCAGCCGCAGCCGAAGCGCACTATCATCCAGACGCAGCGACACTTCCACCCAGCGGCGGCGGGGGTCTACCAGGCGCTTCCGCAGATAAAAAAGTTTTTCCTGCAGCCGATTCACCTTTTGGGCCAGCAGCCATTCCAGACGATCATTAAAATCATCCAGCGCCGTTTCCAATTCCCCCTGAGGCCGGACCAGGATTTCCGCCGCCGCCGAAGGCGTGGAGGCCCGCAGATCGGCTACAAAGTCGGCAATGGTAAAATCCACTTCATGGCCCACGGCGGAGATGATCGGGATGCCGGAGGCGGCCATGGCCCGGGCCACCCGCTCTTCGTTAAAAGCCCACAAGTCCTCGATGGACCCCCCTCCCCTGGCCAGGATGATAACTTCAATCCCCAGATCGGAGTCGTTTATTTTAGCTATCGCCTCGGCAATTTCAGACGAGGCTTTTTCCCCCTGGACCAGAACGGGAAATATAAAGGTCTGAATATTTTCAAACCGTCGGTAAAGGATCCTCAGGAAATCCCGGACCGCCGCCCCCGTGGGCGAAGTGACCACGGCCACCTTTCGGGGGAGGACCGGAAGGGGCTTCTTCCGCCCCGCGTCGAAAAGGCCTTCCTTTTGCAGCTTTTCCTTGAGCCGTTCGAAGGCCAATTGCAGGGCGCCCCAACCCTTCAGCTCCATCCGTTCCAGGATGATCTGGTACTCCCCCCTGCCGGCATAGACGCTAACCCGTCCCAGGCACAACACCTGGAGCCCGTCTTCGGGAACGAAGGTGAGGCTCCCCTGGCCGGAACGAAAAAAAACCGACCGCAGTTGGCTGGAGGCGTCCTTCAGGGTGAAATAAAAATGGCCGCTCGGCGGCACCCGGAAATTGGAGATCTCTCCTTCCACCCAGATAAAGGGGAATTCCTCCTCCAGGATTTCCTTGATCTCCCGGGTCAGCTCGGAAACGGTATAGATTTTTTCGGTAAAGGACATAACGGGTATTAAATCCGTTCTATTAACGGCCAACGGGGTAATAAAGGGACGGTCCCAGCCCTTTAGGCCTAATTTATCAATTTAACTTATTATTATAATTTATTCAAATATTTTTCAGCGGCAGGGGAACCCTTGATTTTCCCGGCCCTTCCGAACCACTGATTTTCCCCTTGTTTTTGGACTTTTCGAGCAGTATCCTTCTTTAGTTTGCCGCAGAAACCCTGGTCCTGTGGGCCAGGTCAGAGACAGTGGGCTCTGCCGGAAAGATTGATACTGGAGTGAGGGCGTTAAGGAGTACTGGGGTCATGGAGCACTGGAGTATTGGGTTAAAAGAAGGAGTCCTGCCTGCCTTTGATTTGTGACGATCTTTGAAGGCCATCACTCCACTACTCCAGTACTCCGTCACTCCAACACTCCGATTTCCGTAAATCTTTGTGCCCCGGACCCCTCGGGGGTCAGCCAAAGCCGGGCCCTCTGGACCCGGATCTTTACTAACCATGGAGGTTTTTATGAAAGTCTTAGTCGTCTATGCCCATCCCAATCCCGAGTCCTTTAACCACGCCATTCTGGAAAAATTCGTCGAGGGGCTGCAATCAAAAAATCATGAGGTGGAAGTCTTGGACCTGTACGCCCTGGGCTTCAATCCCCTGCTGACGGCAGCCGACCTGGCTTCTCTGCAGGGCGGTGAAGTCCCGGCCGACATTAAGGCCCAACAGGCCAAAGTGGCCCGGGCCGAGGGGTTGGCCTTCATTTTTCCCATCTGGTGGTCTTCCATGCCCGCGCTATTAAAAGGCTGGATCGACCGGGTCTTTTCCCTGGGGTTTGCCTACGCCTTTACGGAGGAAGGTCCGGTCGGGCTGTTGAAACAACAGAAGGCCCTGCTGATTACCACTGCGGGCGGTGACCAGGCCTTCTTTGACCACAGCGGGATCCAAAAGGCCATCCAGATGACCGTCGACCTGGGAATTTTCGGTTTCACCGGAATCCAAAAAATCCAGCACGAATTCTTTTATAACGTGGTTCAGAGCGATCCGGCCGTTCGGGAAGACTATCTGCAGAAAGCCCACTCCCTGGGATTGGATTTTTGAGGGGGTTCGGTCCTGATGCTCGAACACACTTTCGTGCACATCCCGGGCATTGGGTCAAAGACCGAGCAGGGGATCTGGTCCAGGGGGCTGTTAACCTGGGATGACTTTATACGGTATGATCGGGAGGTCTTTTCCGAGGAACGGGACCGCTTCATCCGTCGTGAGCTGGAGTCCTCCCGGGCTCATCGGGAAGATCTTGATTTCTTCTGGCAGCGCCTGCCGCCAGGTGAAAGATGGCGGGTCTTCAGCGCTTTTCAGCAAAAAGCGGTCTACCTGGATATCGAGACTACTGGAGATTTTCAGGGGTACGATGAAATCACCCTGATCGGGATTTATGACGGTCGAGAAGTCCGCACCTTCATCAACGGGATCACCCTCGATGAATTTGAAACGGCGCTGGCCCCTGATTCCCTGCTCATCACCTACAGCGGGTCCGGGTTCGATCTCCCTTTTATCCGGCGCTGTTTTCGGCACCTCCACCTGCCCCCGGCCCATATCGACCTGCGCTATCTGCTGCAGCGGCTGGGTTATCGAGGAGGTCTCAAAGCGATTGAAAAACAGTTGGGCATCACTCGCGACCCGGATCTGGACGGCCTGGACGGCTATGATGCGGTGATGCTTTGGAAGGCCTATCAGTGGGGTGACGAACCCTCGCTGGAACGGTTGATCCGCTACAACACCCTGGATATCGTCAATCTGGAACCCCTGATGGAATTCTGTTTTCAAAAACTAAAGAACGCCCTGGGGGCGTTTCCCTGTAAAAGATGAACATCGAACATCGAACGCCCAACATCGAATTGTGAATGGGAAAAGAGGAGGAAACAGCGGGTCCCTATTCGACAATGGAGTTTTTTTCATTCGAGGTTGGACGTTCGATGTTCGATGTTCGACGTTCATTTGGTTTGTAAAAGGTATCCCCCGCTTTTACGGGTTAGGCAAAGCGCCCAACGCCCGGCTCAATTCCTCCAGGGTGTAGGGTTTGGCCATAACCCCCTTGAATCCGTAGGCTTGAAAATCGGACATGACCGGGTCCGAGGAATAGCCGCTGGAGGCAATGGCACGCACCTCCGGGTCAAACTCCAGCAATTTCTGCAGCGCCTCCAGGCCCCCCATCCCGCCGGCCACGGTCAAATCCATAATCACCAGATCAAAGGACTGATCGATCTTTTTAGCCACCCGGTAGATTTTAACCGCCTCGGCGCCGTCCTGGGCATATTGAACTTCAAAGCCCAGACGCGTCAGCATTTCCCCCAGGACTTCCCGGACAATGGCTTCGTCATCCATCACCAGGACTCTGCCCTGGCCCTTGAATAAAGAAGGCTCCGCCGCTTCCTGAACGGCCGGAGTCTTCCCGGAGGCCGGCAGGGTGAGGCGAAAAGTCGCCCCCTTCCCGGTTTCCGAATAGGCCGTGATCAAACCGTCATGCCGTTTGATAATAGAATAAACCGTGGACAGTCCCAGACCGCTGGCCCCTGATCTGGTGGTAAAAAACGGATCGAAAACTTTGGAAAGATTTTCTTTGGGGATTCCCATCCCCTGATCGGCAAACCAGATCTGGACATAGCGACCTTCCGGAAGCGAGATCCCCTCACCGGCGGTTATGGTTTTGTTTTCCATGCCCACCTGGAGGATCCCCCCTTCGGGCATGGCCTGGTCGGCGTTGATCACCAGGTTATGAATGACCTGCTGGAACTGCCCCTGATCGAAATCTACCGGCCAGATATCGGCCGGAATGAAAAATTCCGCTTTTAATTTTGAGCCGCGCAGGGCAAAGTTCACCGCTTCCTGAACATATTCCGCCATGGAGGCCGTGGTTTTGACCGGCGCGCCTCCCCGGGAAAAGGTCAGCAACTGTTGGGTAAGCTCTCTGGCCAGATAGGAAGCCTTCTCGGCCTCATCCAGACGTTTTCGGACTTTTTCCGCGTCCTGAGCGAACATCTTGGCCAGGGAAATATTGCCCATGATGCCTGTTAAAATATTGTTGAAATCGTGGGCAATGCCGCCGGCCAGGACCCCAATGGATTTGAGCTTTTCATATTTAAGCAATTCTTCCGATAGTCGGTGTTCATCGGTTATGTCCCGAAAGACCAGGACCACCCCGATCATGTTTCCATTCCTGTCGCGGATCGGGGCCCCGCTGTCAGCGATTATACTCTCCTGGCCTTCCCGGTTGACAAGCACGGTGGGAGCCGCCAATATTTCCGTCTTGCCGCTCAGAAGCACTTTTTCCACCGGGTTCTGGCACCGGTCCCGGGTCTTTTCGTCGACAATGCAAAAAACCTCCTGCAATGACCGGCCGAAAGCCTCCTCCTGGCTCCACCCGGTCTGGCCTTCCGCCACCTGGTTAAGCAGGACCACCCGCCCCTCCATATCCGTGGTGATCACCCCATCCCCGATGGAGCGCAAGGTAACCGCCAGCCGTTCTTTTTCAGCCGCCAATTCCTCTTCGGCTTTCTTCCGCTCGGAAATTTCCTCCACAATGCCCATACCCCCCCGGGTCCTTCCCTCCCGGCTCAGCAGAGGGGCGGTCTGCATGGAAATAAAAATCGTGGCTGGGCTGGTAGTGGCCGAATAAGGTCCTTCGTAAAAACCAGGTCCTCCGGCGAGAGCCTCTTTAAGCGCCGGCAGCACCCGCTGGTCTCTTAAGGTATTCATATCCAGGTTCAACAATTGTTCCCGCTTTGACCGGAGAATGTCCACGAACCGATCGTTGCAGTCCGTGATGCGCAAGGTATGATCGTAATGAAAAACGCCCACCGGGGATTGTTCAAAGAGCAGCCGATAACGCTCCTCTTTCTCCTGTAGTTCCGACTCGGCCTTGCGGTAATCGCTGATGACCCCCATCAGGGTCCGGGTTTCCTTGTTGATCAACTGTCCCAATTTGGCAATCAGTTCATTACCGGAGTCTTCATTGGCGGTTACCGTCAGATTGCCGCCGGCGATTCGGTTCAGGGTATCGTAGTGCTGGCAAAGGCCCATGGCCAGTTCATGACTCTGGTCCACCATATCCTGAACGCTTTCGCCCATCTGGTTGAGGACTTCCTCCAATTTCCCCAGCATTTCATTGGGACTATCTATTTTCACCCGGGCGCTGGGATCCCCCAGGCAAAGCTTTCGGACCATCTCGACGCTCTGAGAAAGACCGAGGCTCAAATCCAGATTGATGGCCAGCAATTCGCCGTCCCGGACCCGCAGTACCCGACTGAGTTCCTTAAATTGACGGCCGACTACTTGGCAGACCTCCTGCATATTTGAGGGGTCGATCGTTTGTTTGAAAAAACCGCACTCCAGGCACATTTCCATTTTTTCTATAAAGTGCCCCTGAATCTCCTCGCGGCAAAAGGTCCCGGAAACCAGCCAACAGTTTGGCTCTTTCTGAATGAATACCGGGCAGTCCTTCTCGGCACAGCTAAAAAAATCCCAACAGTTTATCCTCTCGGCCATGGCCGGCCTCCTTTCAGGAGTCCATCAAAACTGAATCTGAATCCTTTTCTGATAACCGCCTTCTTCCCGCACCGAAAGCAACGTTTTCGCCAGACGTTCACACCAGACCCGCACATCCCGTTCAAAGGTGGGGCAGTCCCCCGATATTTCCAGGATATCCCCCGGATTCAGATCCGGGGAAAGCACGGCGATTTTAAGCACCGGCTGCGGGCATTTTAACCCCAGGGTATTCAGAACCACAACTCCCATTTTATCCTCCTCGGATTATCTTTGACGACGCCAAAATGTAGCCCAGCCGCCCCCGGCTGTGAGTAAATTTTGAGTAAATAGCACCCAACCGGGCTTATACCACGACCCTGGAAAAAATCCGAATCCTCAATTCCCATGCTCGGGAGGGGATGAACCCCTCCCCAACGAAACAACGAATGGTTGCGGTATTTTCACGCTACGCCGGTTCCCGCCCCGGGCCTCGAGGTTCGGTAATGAACTCCACAGTCAGAGGCGGCTGCCCGGGCAGGCAATGGGTGGCGCAGGCCAGGCAGGGATCATAGGCCCGGTAAGCCATTTCAATCCGGTTAAGCAAGCCCTCCGAAACCCGCCCCTGGTGAATCAACCCTTTAGCCGCCTTTTCTATGGCCAGGCACAGGGCCGCCATACTGTTCTGGGTGGCGACCAGCAGCTTCATTTTTTGCACCACCCCCCGGTCATCGGTCCGATAGTGATGGATCAGGGTGCCCCGCGGCGCCTCGCAGACCCCGATACCTTCACGAGGAACGGCCGTGGGAATTCTCCGGACCTCCGGGTCGGTGAGTTCCGGATCAGCCGCCAGCTCCCGCATCCGCTCGGCGGCATAGAGGACTTCGATCAATCGGGCCCAATGGTAAGCCAGGGTATGGTGGACCGGGCGGCCTCCAAAGCGCTCCACCATCCGTTCATACTCGGCCTGAGCCTCCGGGGTGGCCATTCCCCGGGAGACGTTCAAGCGGGCCAACGGACCCGCCCGGTAGATCCCATTGGCTTTTCCGTCAAACCATCCTTTCCAGCCGACGGCCTTTAGATATGGAATCCGACTGTAGGTCCAGGGTTCCACCCTTTCTTCCAGGTGTAGCGAATAATCCCGTGGTTGGAAACAAGCCAATTCCTCGCCATCCGGATCCACCACCCGGAGCCGGCCGTCATAAAAGTTGACCCGCTGGTCGCGGTCGACCAGACCCAGATAATAGGTGGGTTGAATAAAAATGGGGTCCAGGAACTTGGCCCAGATCTTTCTATTTTCCAGCGCCTGCTGATGGAACAACCTCAGGCTGTCTCTGGCCAGGTCCAGGGCCAGGGGGGCCACCCGCAGCGCTTCGGCCCGATCCTCCTCCCCCAGGGGTTTGGAAACCCCGCCCGGAAGGCCCACCACCGGATACAGGGGACTGCCGCTCAAACGGGTTTGAAGGTCCCGGACTTCTTTTCTAACTTGGAGGACTTTTTCCCCCAGGGATTGGCCGGCCCGTTTCAAGACACCCAGGAAGTTCCTTTCGGCGATAGGGGTCTCCTCGCCAAGCAGCAGGTCGCATCCGCCCAGGAAATAAAAATGCAGCAGGTGATCCTCAAAAATAAAGGCATTGAGGATCAACTCCCGAATCTTCCGGGCTGCCGGCGGCGGATCCACCTGAAACAAATCGTCCAGGGCCTTGCTGGAGGCCAGGTGATGGGCGGTGGGGCAAACCCCGCAGATTTTCTGGGTCAACACCGGCAGCTCTTCGGCGGCCCGGCCTTCGCAAAATTTCTCAAAGCCCCGCAAATCCGTGCTCTGAAAATAGGCCCGCTCGACCTCCCCCTGGTCATCCAGAAAAATGGATATTTTCCCCTGCCCTTCCAGACGGGTCAAGGGGTCGATATCGATGCGTTTACCCATGGAGTCTTTCTTTTACCTTGCGAGGAATCTGCGCCGCCGGCAGCGAGTAGAGATACGCCAGACCGACCGGATCGATCCAGTTATCCCTGAACTTTTCAAGGGCCTCTTCGTCCGCGGCCTCGCTCAGGGCGGCCAAAAAAGAGAGCACCCTGGCCCCCTGGTCTTTTACCGATTCCAGAGGGCCGAAACAGCCCCGGCAGGGCATATTGGCCTCGATGCAGCGGCCGGCGCACCCTCCCCGGGTGGTCGGGCCCAGGCAGATAAGGCCTTCGGCCAGGAAACAGCGGGTGGGGTCCCAGGTCTTCTGATGAAGACGGGAAATACGATCCCAAGGGATTTTAACCGGCTGGCTTTCCTTCCGGGCACAATAATGGCACAGGGCTTTCGGTTCACCGAAAACCCAGCCTTGGGGAGGAAGCCGGTTTTCCAGGATGGCCGCTAAGGCCTTGCGGTTCCAGGCCGGGGTGGGCGGACAGCCGGGGATAGTGTAATCCACCGGGATCACCTGGTCCAAGGTCTTCACCCGGGAAGTGAAAACCGGCAGAGCCGGCCCTACGCCGGGCCTGGCGTTCTCCTGAGTGGGCGCTTGACGACGCTCTGGGCCCCGGTCGGCCAGGATCTCCTCCGTTTCAAACAGATTCCCGAGTCCCACCACGCCCCCCAGATGGGCGCAGGTCCCGTGGGCCACGATGAGTTGCGATTTCTTCCGCAACAGCTTAACGGTTTCTTCGTGTTCGTCCAGGCGGATGGCTCCATTGATCCAGGAGGCCAATAACGCGCCGTCCTCGAGCTGTTCCAGACTTTCCTTTTTGTAATCCAGGACAATCGGCCAGTAAATGATTTCCGCCTCCCGGGTCAATGACAGCAGGTCCGCTCCCAGGTCCAACAGCGATTCTTCGCAGCCGCCGCAAGATGAGGTCCAGGTGAAGGCGATCTTGGGTTTTCCCAATCGAAAAGTCTTTGTTTTGATCATTTGGATTTTGGACATTCGTGCTTGTTTCGGCCTGCGACGAGCTCAGCCGAGTCGATTTCGTGCTTCGAATTTCGAATTTATGTAAGCACCAAACCATCTATTTCCAGCGGGCCGGCTGCCAGAATTTCTTCGGCCCACTGAGAGACAACCACCGCGAATTTTTCACCCTCCTGGGCGCTGATCCAGGCCACTTTCAAACGGGCTTCAGCAAAACCCAATTGCCGCAGCAGGGGTTTCAAGAGTCCCGCCATACGGACCATCTGGGCGTTCCCTTTCTGAAAATGGCAACTTCCCGGAGGGCAACCGGCGATCAACACACCCTGAGCCCCCTGGCGAAAGGCCAACAGGACCCAGGCCGGGTCCATCCTGCCGCTGCAGGGGATGCGGACGGTCTTAAAAATAACAGGGATCTTTTTACCCGCCCGGCCGGCGGCATCCGCCCCGGCATAGGCACACCAGTCGCACAAAAATCCAATCAACCGGGGCTCGAAGCGTTCCATCAACGCAGCAGCCCCTCCACTTCCGCCGCTACTTGATCTTCCTGAAAATGACGGGCCTCGATGGCCCCGCTGGGACAGGCGGCGGCGCAAAGGCCGCAGCCCCGGCACAAGACCTCCCGGATCCGGACCGCGCTTTCCTCCGCCACCATTTCAATCGCCTGGTAGGGGCAAAAGCCAAGACAGAGATTGCACCCGGAACAGTTCTCTTCCCGAACGACGGCCGTGGCCGCTTCCAGAATAAGCTTTTCACCGGGAATCAGTCGGGATAAAATCCGCCCGGCCGCGGCCTGACCGTCCAGGATCGACTCGGGGATAGTCTTCAGCCCCCGGGCGCATCCGGCCGCGAAGATCCCCTCCACGACCGTGTCCACCGGACCCAGTCGCATTTCCTCGGTAAGGAAAAAACCATCTTCCCCGAGGGGGATCTTCAACCTTTCAGCCAACTCCCGCGACCCCTTGGATCCTTCCGGGGAGCTGCCCAGGATGAGGAGGTCAAAAAAATCCGCCTGGGTACTCCCCTGCTGGTCCCGGTACTCCAGCCGGACCTGGTTTTCCGCTTCAACCCACCGGATACCGGCTTGATCTTTCAGCCGGATGAAGGCTATCTCAGGTTCCTTTGACAACTCATTATAGCTCCGGTAGGCCTCCGGCCCCCATCCGGACATCTCGGCGACATAAACCGAAACCCTGCATTCGGGGATCTGGTCCCGGATCATCCGGACAAATTTTAAGGAGAATTCCAGACAAACCGGATGCACAGCGCCCGACCCCTCCAAGGTTTTCATGTCGGACCCGGGGAAGATCCCGATTGCTTTCGGGATCCGATTCGGGGGAGACAGGATTCTTCCCGCGGTTGGTCCGTTGCTGTTCAACATCTCTTCCATCTCCGGGGAGGAAAGGATTCGCCCGCTTCCGGGTCCCTGGTTTAGGTTTAAGGCCCGTCCATCGGAAAGGTCAAACCCGGTAGCCAGCACGATGGCCCCCACCTTTATTTCCAGCGTCCGGTCGTCTTCTTCCAATTCAATGGCGCCAAAGGGACAGGCATCCCGGCAGGCCAGGCAGGGGTCCCCTTGAAAATGCCGGCAATGCTCCCGGTCGATGACCGCTGCATTGGGCAAAGCCCCGGGCAGGGGCAGGCTAACGGCCTTCCTCCCGGGCCAACTCTTAAAAGCCGTCTGTTCTATTTCAACCGGGCAGACTTCCAGGCAGGCCCCGCAGCCCAGGCAATTTTTCAAATTGACTCCCCGGGCCAGGCGCTTAATGACAACCTCAAAATTCCCCCAAAAACCCCTGACCTGCTGCACCTGGCTGAGCAGGTGTATCTCGATCCGTTCCTGATGCAAAACCGCATCCATCAGAGGGCTCAGCAGGCAGGACCCGCATTCCATCTGAGGGAATATTTTTTCATAAAGAACGGCTTTACCCCCCACAAAAGGGGACTGTTCGACAAGATAAATCCGGCGCCCTTTCTGGGCCAGGTTCAAGGCGGCGGTAACCCCGGCCACGCCGGCGCCGACCACCAGGACATCCGGATTCATGTCGATCTCTAAAGGCGGGATCGGCTCATGAAGCCGAACCCGTTCCACCGCCGCCCGGATCAGCGACCGGGCCTTGTCCCCGGCCGCCGCCGGATCCTCGGTCACCCAGGCGCACTGTTCCCGCAGATTGGCCATTTGCAGTTGATAGGGATTGAGGCCGGCCTTTTTGAGGACGTTTCTGAAGGTGGATTCATGTTCCCGCGGTGAGCAGCCGGCCACCACGACCTTATCCAAAGCGGCATCCCGGATCCGGTCGGCCAGGAAGTTTTGCCCCGCGGCAGAACAGAGCAGGCCATGGGTCCGCACCTCGGCCACTTCCGGCAGCGCCTGGGCAAAAGCGATCAGACCCTCCACCGATATTTTATCCCCGATGTTCGGCCCGCAGCTACAGATAAAAACTCCGATTCTATTTCCCATGTTTTTGTTTTCGAATACATACAAAATTTCTTTAAATCCAAGCGGTTGGATCGGTCTTTGACCGCCGGTCCGGCTCGAATGATTAGATTATGATGGGGGAAGGAGTGATTGTCAATCTTGATTAAAAGATCATTCAGGGCTTCAGGGTTTTAGCATGAAAACAGCTTTCAGAGCCAACCGGCGCTCAGGCTGAGTCGGACTTAACCTTCTTTGTAATTTCGAAGGATTGAAGCGGGTGAAGTATCTCACCGGTAAGCCCTGAGGTGAAAGACAGAATTCTTCGTTGAATTTACCCTGATCCGGATCCTCTCACTTTGTTCAACACGAGATCCTTCGCTTCGCTCAGGATGACAGGAAGCCGAAGGGTTCAGAATGACAACCTGACCAAAGGCTCAAAACGACTGGCACTTGGCCAAGGTCATTTTCAGGCTTCGCGGTTGTCATTAATAACCTTTTCATAGAAACAGTCCGAATCTGTCTGCCGTTCAATGCTGGATCAAGGGCAAATAGAGCCGAATTCCTTCAGGCTCGGGCTCGGGCAAATTGGTGGACAATTTCCAGGTTCGGGTATTGTTCTGCTGGTCCGGATGGCCAGGTTGGACCCCTCGATAACGGCCCGAAAGCTGTAATCGCCTTCGACAGACGGAGTATAAGGTACCCATATCGAAACCGTTTCGAAGATTCCCACATTGACCGTTTCCCGGGTCAAGAAAGTTTCGACGCCACCCGGGGGGGTGACATACAGGGCCAGGGTAACCACCAGGGGAACGCCGGTGCCCTGAAAATTCATCCGGAGTTTGTGTTCTCCGCCGGGGACCAGGACCGGGGACCCGCCCCCCAGCCAAGGGTCGACGTTGGCTCTATAGGAAGTCAGGGCGTCCGGACGGAAGGACAGGTCGACCGAGTCTACCGCCCCGACATACACGGTTACCTGGCTTTGTCCGAAGGCCCCCTCGTGATCGACGGCTTTAAAGGTCAATACGTGGGTCCCAGCGCTCAGAAAAATTCCCGGAAGCGACGTCCCCTGCCCCAGGACCCCGTCTTGGGAAGAGGTCCAGGTCCCGGATAGGGGCAGATCAAGGAAACCCATGTCTTCGATGTCACTCGCGCGAGCGGTCAGGTTCCAGACATAGTCCGGGGGGGCCTTGGCCCCGTCGGGCGGAAATACAATCTGCACCCTTGGCGGCCGGTTCGGCACGATCAGCCCGTTCACATGACTTTCGATATTCTGAAATCCATCAGAGGAGATTGCCCTGATGGAAATAGGCGTCCCGGAAGGCAGGAATTCCGTGGAAAATACCCGGCTGGTGGCCTTGAAAAGGTGCCCCGATTGCCTCCCAGGTGTTCCCCCCATCGGTGGAAACCAGGACAAGATGCAGCAGATCGGGATTGGACTGGATCCACTGGAGCGTCAGGGTATCCCCTAATGTTGTCCCGTTCATCGGTGAAATAAGGGTCGCGGAAAAAGACGATGATTTTTGTAAAGTGGCCACATGATCGGGATGCCCGCCGTTAATTTTCAACGTGGTGACGGCGGCCGGGATAATCAGGGTTTTATAGTAGTAGAGGTAATAGCTATGGGGGAGCAGCCAGTGATAGGATAGAGATTGGCCGGAGGCATCCAACCCTTCCACCGAGTAGGCATAGAACCGGTCATCCCAGGTATGCTCCGGCGAATTGGTCGGATTGAGGCCCGCCCCAGTAATGTCCATCACCTTCAGGGTATCAAATTTCATTTTAGGAAAGAAATTCGGATAGGGGCCGGATTGTAGCATCTCAGCCGTTATCAGGACCTGCCGCTCCCCAGGGCCGGATAATCTGGAGGGTGCTCGAAGATCGGCAGAGGGATCCACCGCAGCCCGAACGAACGTCTGAAAATAATTCTTGAAATACGGGTAGGACCCCTTGATCCAGGTCCAGATGTAGTCATTGTCGGCCATGATATCATACATGGGGGAGGAACTGGTTTCGTATTTTGAAAAATGCTGTCCCGGGCGAATCCCGTTGACCCCATTGGAATCAGGATCAAAGGCCGTCATCCCTGTCAGGGGTGTGCCATGGATGGTAGAGGTGTATTGGTCGCCTAGCCCAAGGGAATGGCCCATTTCGTGGACGACGGCCAGGGGTTTATCTTCCCGGACGAGAAGGACCTTGGAATTAACGGCCGAATTGGCACCTTCAATATTTAGGCCTGAAGCCGCTTTGGGAACCGCCATGATGACCCGGTCGTATTGGCTGGTGGTACCGCTGATTCCCGAGGCAATACCCAGTTCGGCGCTCAGGGCCGTCCAGAAACCGGTCGCGCTGACTGCCGAAACCGGACCGCAGAAGAAAGAATTGGGGATTCCCATGCTGACCGCGATGTCCTTTTGACGGATAGGGAACATGGCTCCGAGATAATCTTTAATATTGGCCAGAATATCTGCTGTCGACCCCTTTCCGCTGCAGCCCCCGTAGACATGGACCGGCGAAACAGATACCTTAAATTTCCGTTTCGGCGGAGGAACGAACTTGATCGAGCCGGCGGTCAACCATATCGGATTTCCGGCCCTGGCAAGATCACCGCTTACTTGAGAAACATCGGCGTAAACCACAAAATCCAAATTGATCGCCTCCTGGCCGGGCGCGACGGGCGGCAGGATGAAATTAACCGTGTTTTTAAATCCTTTGCTCCCCAGGTAGGTATCCTGCCCACGGCGAACAACCGTCGGTTCACTGTCGATGGTTTGCCCGTTGAAGACCACATAAAACCGGGCGCCCTTGAGTTCCTGCACGGTGGCCCTGATATCTACGCTGAGCAGGCTGTTGCGGTCCATCAGGATATTGTCCTTGTCGCCGAAACTCGGTTGATCATGATCGAGAGCGTTTTGACCGACGATCCATTGAACCGCCCAGATTTTTGGAAATACCTGACTGGGCGGGTAGGTGCCATCCGTTTCGAGACAGTCTACCAGGGCAACCGTCTCATCCACATAAGACCCTTTATAATGCAGAAATGCCGGCTCCATCGAAATTGGATGGTTGTCCCAGGCCGGGGTAAAACCTTGAGGATGTCCGAAAAAACTACAGCCCAGGGGAATTTTATGATGAATGGACTTCGGCCAATTAAAACCAACAATCCCCCCATAGATAGCAGATTTTCCGAGAAAACTATTCCCGCTAATATTCGGGTTCGGGCCGGGATCCCCCCAGTCTGAAATATCCGAGGGACTGACCTGGATGGCATCCAGTAAGATGTTGTTATAAATTGTATAGTTGCCTCTTTTAGGCAAAAAAATCCCTGATTTTAAAGTACTTCCTTTAATCTCCAATGGACCACTGGTTACGCCGCCAACCAAATTAACCGCACCCAAGACTATGGAATTGGAGATGGTAATTTTTTTGTCTTGAAAATGAATTATCCAGGAAGAGGTCACCATGAACCGTAACATCGTTCAAGGAAAAATCCAAGGTGGTTCCATCGAGAGTGACCTGCACCCCATCCATCACGATCCCGCTGATGGAATCGCCGTAAATCGGCCTTCCTACTCGCGGATTTGGAAATAGCTACGGCGATCCGTTTGTGCAGCCGTAGTTGGGTCGGAAAGTCCGGTAGGTGATAGTGGTCCCCGTAGGTAAGGTTGGTGTGTATGGAATGGATTGCGCTGCCGGAAATGGCCGTCTCAATATATCGGTAATCGAGCCTCCGCTCGGAGAGGGTGGCAGTCACGCGGTTTCCACTTGGAATCAACTCGTCATAGAAAAAGTATTCGATGACTGCCTGCTTGGGGCCTTGATAGACAGGCGTAATATGGCAGGTGCTGGCGAAGGACGAGTCGGTTACCCCAAAGGATCGCCAAGACCAAAGACCAGAAAAAAGATCAATACAGGACTATTGGGGTAAGCCTTAAAATTCACCATGATCATTGCTCCGTCTCAAGGGGTCTAGTTTTAACCAACAACTTGGAGAACATTTTTTTGCCGATTAAATTTATAGGCCACACCAAACCCTTGTCAAGAAATAAACAATATCAGTAACTGATTTGTATTATTGATATATTCTACCAATAGATTGCAGATAGTTTTAAATTTGATCTGCTTTTTCCTATGCGGTATGATCATTTTCTTATGAAAAGTGAATTCGTTCGTCTGGAGGAAGATCTGCTCACCCAAAAACAGACCCCCATTGTGCATCCAGTCGATGCGGTTTACGGGATCCTAAAGCTGCCTTCCAGCACCGACCAATACCTTGAAGAGGTGCGGGGAAGATGATCACGTTCAAGGATAATACGGATAATAAGGATATTATGGCCCCTTCATCACCTCCCAAGACCATCAAAACCCACTGCGCCCGCATGGACCACGGGGGCTGCGGTCTGCGGGTCACGGTGGACCAAGGTAAAATCGTCAAGGTCCAGGGAGATCCCCAGTCCCCCAACAGCTTCGGCTATATCTGTCCCAAAGGACTGGCCGGGGCCCGGCGCGCCGGTCATCCGGATCGACTGACCACACCCTTGATCCGGATCGGGGCCAAAGGGGAGGGACGCTGGAAGACCGTCTCCTGGCCCGAGGCCCTGGAATTTATGGCCGACCGTTTGAATAAGATCCGCGCCGATTACGGCCCCCAGGCCGTAGTTTTTGCCCAGGGGGCGCCCAAAGGGCTGGAACATTTTGTCCTGATCCGACTGGCCAATGTCTTCGGCTCCCCCAATGTCTGCGGTCCCCAGAACGTCTGCCACATGCCCCGGGAACTGGCCGGGGTGATGACCTGCGGCTTTTTTCCGGTCCCGGATTATGATTCCCCCACAACGTTGATCCTTAACTGGGGTAGCAACCTGCTGAAAACCAATGAGGAAGGCATCATTGCCTCCCGGCTGGTTCGCTCCCTGAAAAGCGGAGCGGATTTGATCGTCATCGATCCCCGCCGCACCCACCTGGCCGAAATCGCGCAGAGTCACCTGCAGCTCCGTCCCGGCAGCGACGGGGTTCTGGCCTTGGGCCTGCTGCGGGTCATCCTCGGGGAAGGTCTTTATGACCGGGAGTTCGTGGACCAGTGGACCGTTGGTTTCGAGGAACTGAAGCAGCAGGTGGAACCCTATACGCCCGAAAAGGTGGCCGAACTGACCTGGCTGGAACCTCAGGAGATCATCCACACCGCCTGGACTTACGCCACTTCCAAGCCGGCCCTGATTCAATGGGGGAATGCCATCGAGCATACGGAGAACGGCTTTCAGACCTGCCGCGCACTGCTCTGCCTCATGGCCGTGACCGGAAATCTGGATCTGCCGGGAGGGAATATCCTGCCGGAAATGCCCCCGGTGGCCCGTCTGGCGGATTTCGTCAAGGCCTCGCTCCTTCCGGATAAAGTCAAAAAAATGATCAGCCGGCATCATAAGCTGGCCCCCAATTTTATGATCGTCCCCCCTCCCCTGGTCGTCCAGGCCATTCGTCAGGCCCGACCTTATCCGGTCCGGGGCATGTACGTCCAGGTGTCCAACCCCCTGCTCACCTACAGCCAGGCCAAGGAAACCTGTGAGGCCTTGAAGGAACTGGATTTTCTAGCGGTGGCGGACATCTTCATGACCCCCACTGCCGCTTTGGCCGATGTGGTCCTCCCGGCCGCCACAGGTTTCGAATTCGACGACCTCGGGCACTTCGGCCTGTCCCACGGCTGGATTTCAGCCCGGCCGAAGATGGTCGATCCTCCGGGAGAGGCCTGGCCGGATATCCGGATTTTAAGTGAACTGGGCCGGGCCCTGGGACACAGCGAACATTTCTGGGATGATTACCACGGCGCCCTGGAGGAGGTGCTGGCGCCCTCAGGCCTGACCTATGACCGCTTCAAAGAGCAGGGGCTGCTGAGAGGAGATATAAATTACTTTAACTATCAGACAAAAGGCTTTAAAACTGCAACAAAAAAAGTGGAGCTTATTTCGGACCAGCTTTCCAGATGGGGCTTCGACCCGCTGCCGACCTGCCCGGACCCCGTGCCGCCTACCCTGGAATACCCCCTGCTGGCCACCAGCCGGAAAAGCCCCTATTTCTTCCATTCCGCCTATCGCCAGATCGAATCCTTGAGAAAAAAACACCCTGACCCGGTGGTCGAAATTCATCCCCTGGCGGCCCGAATTCTCGGCCTTCAAGAGGGCGAATGGGCGGCCATCGTCACCCCCCAGGGCAGGATCACCCAGAAAGTCCGGCTGACCGAAGCCCTCGATCCCCGGGTGATCTACGTCGATTACGGCTGGTGGTTTCCCGAGGCCGGCCCGGAACGGCTTTTTGACTGGGACCGCTCCAATATCAACGTCCTCACCGCCAACAGCCCTTTGGGCCGGGAAATGGGGACTCCCTGCCTGCGCGCCTTTCCCTGCCGGGTGGAGAAGATCGGCTGATAAATATTAAGGGTCTCATAATTGTCTGTACATACCACCGACCGTCATCCCCGAGTGCTTTTATCGGGGATCCAGAATCGTACCAGACCGGGGCTGGATTCCCGCCCAGAAGCGTTGCGGGAATGACGATAAGAGGACCAGGAGATAGCGGGTGAGATCGCTGTTACGCGACTGGTTCAGAGGGTTGCCTGAACGCTCCTGACACAGGAATCAAGAATCTAAAATCGCTTCCTTGCCCTTCTCCGTCGCTCTCCGCCCAGATCTTCCCCCCATGCAACTCTACAAACTGCCGGGTCAGCGATAACCCCAACCCCGTCCCCTGATACCGGCGGCCGGCCGAATTGTCGGCCTGTTCGAAGGGGGCAAAGATCCGCCCCAAATCCTTTGGCATCAGCCCGATTCCCGTGTCCCGGATGGAAATGTCCACCCATTCTCCGTCATCGGACGGCGCAAAGGGAATCGAGGCGACGCTTCCGTTCCCCCTCGTCCATTGCTGGTCCCGGGAAAAGAGCCGGCAGGCAGCCAAGGTCACTTTTCCCCCGTCGGGGGTGAATTTCACCGCGTTGGAAAGGAGGTTATATAGGATCTGCTTCAATTTCCGCTCGTCCCCCTCGATCCGTTCCGGTATCCCGTTGATTTCCATCTGAAGCTGGATTCCATTCTTCATCGATTTTTCCTTGACCATGGTGAAACTGTTTCGCAGCAGCTCCGGTAGAAGCACCTCCCCGATTTCCAATTCGAGTTTGCCCGCTTCCACCTTGGAGAGATCCAGGATATCATTGATCAGGGAAAGCAGATGCCGGCCGCTGTCCAAGACATCGCCCAGGTATTCCAACTGCACTTTGTTCAAATCCCCGGCCTGCTGATTCGCGACCAATTCAGTAAACCCGATAATGTGGTTCAGCGGCGTACGCAGTTCGTGGCTCATATTGGCCAAAAACTCGCTCTTGGCTTTGTTGGCCTCTTTGGCCTGAAGACCTTCTTCCGCGAGTCTTTTAGCGGTTTTTAACTCAACGATCGTATCTTGGAGTTTAAGGGTCATGATTTTAAGGGACTTATTCAATGCCCCTATTTCATCCTTTCGGTCCGGCAACCAACTATAATCCGACTGTCCAGCGCTGATGGTGTCCGCCACCTTGACAATATCGAGGAGGGGTTTGGTTAACCGCCGGCTCAAATAGAAGGCGTATCCCGAAAGACAAAGGAGAATGAGGAGGCTGACGATCATTCCGTAGGAAATAACTTTCCGGTTCTGTGCAAGAAATGAACGTTCATCCATTCCGCACAACAGATAGCTTTCTGTCTCTTTCAGCCCGGGAATGGCGATTTTGGAGGCGATTATGGCCTCAGCCGGCAGAGCAACGAGGCCGAATTTTTGATTCCTGGTCGCCGCTTCAACGAAAGGCAACAGAAAGGAGGACTCGCTGCTTTCGGACTGAACCCGGCCACCGCTTACCAGCAAAGACTTGTTAATAGGATTATCTAATTTAAGTTCTTTGACGATCACGAGCACGGCGGCCACTGCGTTCCCGGAAAGGACCGGGGCTGCGGCCGCCAGGCAGAGAACATTTTCAGTCGTTTCTTTTTTGCGTTTGACGTAGAAAGACGAAGGCTGATCTCTGGCGGCATTTTTAATAGCGGCTGAAAAGTCAAAAGGGTAGCTTGTTAATGGATGACCCACCGTCAGTTTGAAGTCTTCTTCCGTGGACAGGAGGGACAGCGTTACGAATTCCTCCTGGAGGAACAGACGATTTAGATAATCCTGCAACTGATATTTCACCTTGAGTTTGAAAGGGACGATAATCTGGTTGTCGGAGGCAATACGCAGGGCCTTTTCCTTTAAGGAGTCTTGCTTGTCGAGAAGGAAAAAAGAATTAAAATGCTCCAGTTGCCTCAATTTGATTTTTGAAGACTCAACCATTCTTTGGTGCTCAAACTCCTGGAATAAATAAAACCCTCCTAAGGTGAGGATCGTTGGAAATACGATGATAGCCATCAGAAGCCTTGATGTGATCGAGTCTTTAAAGGAAATTTTTTGCATTATTTTCCCTTGGCCATCAGGGCGATCGAATCGTAGATAATCGCCGCGGCAATCAGCTCGTCGGGAATTCTGATTTTGAGCTGGTCGGCAATGGCCTTGTTAAAAGTAATCAGGTACTTCTCCGCCGACTCGATGGGGAGTTCCTGGATCCGCTTCCCCTTCAGCCACTTGATCCCCATTACCCCGGCCTGTCGACCCATAGCGGAAAAATCGACGGAAGCCCCGCCAAATAAACCGAGCCTGGCGAAATCAAAGTTCAGGGCCATTCCCGGTTTCCTGCAGTTTTCAATAAAGGCTTTAAGCGTCGTTTTAAACCCGACACTTTTCCCCGTATCGTCCGCTACGCTCAGGACCACCGGGTAAACCGCCTGAATGGTGGGGTCGTTGTTTATTTCGGTTATCTCGCGGAGATAGTCCTCCAGTGTGTCGACCTGCCTGAAGACGATCTCCATTTTTCCGGGGTAGCCGATCAGCTCCTTTTCCAGTTGAATTCGGATGGCGTTTCCGGTGGGGGTCTTGTCGAGCAAGGCCACAACTTTCTTCAAATCCGGAATCACCCGCTTCATCACGTTGAGCGCCACCTGCAATTGAAGCTTCTCATAGACGCCGGTGATATTCGAATTGGGTCGTCCTTTACCATCGAGAAACGGGGCAGTTTTGTTGTACTTCTCCGGCTGGCCGTTCATCCCTGAAAAAATGACCGGATAACTCCTCCCTCTCAGCTTCAGCCCCACTTCGCGGAAAGCATCGTCATCCAAGATAAAGACGATATCGGGTTTAAATGACTCCACTTCGTTTAACACCAGGAGGCCCTCCTGTTCCATTTTCTCAGGGGCGCTGTTGATCGTTTTGGTGTTCATGAAATGGCTCTTGATTTGAATTCGATCTTTGAATTCATTTCTGAGCGCTTCCGAAATGCCTTTACCCTGTGGCGCTCCGCAGACATGGTCTTCCTCATAGCTGTGGACAATGAATACCTTGACTTTTTCCAGACCACCCTGACCTTTTTTTCCTTTCCCCTCATATGCGAAGGCGGCAATACCGCACAACAGGATAATGGAGAGTAGGCTTGTAATCGCCGTCATTTTTCTTTTCATGGGTCAATTCTCCTTTTCGCCGGTCAAACCGGCATCGTCCGGTGTATGATAAAAACCTGTGGTAACCGCACTAAGCAGCCCCTCCTTTTCCCAAATCTTTTAAATCTCTAAGAATCCGGTCAAGTTTTTCGCGACCCCGGGATACTTTTTCCAGATGCGCGGTCAAGTTTCCGATTAGGTCCGAAATCGGATTCGTGTGCTGGGGATCAAGAACTTCCCGAAGCATTTCCTGCGAACCGGCCAGATCCCGACTAATCCGCTCAGCAAGGCTCTGGATGGCCGCCAAAGGATCATTGATTTCCTGGACCACGGCGGATGCCAAGACCGCCAGACCATCGACCCGTACCCTATGCCTGGTTTTCTCGTCCGCCATTTCCTGAAACCGCACGGCATATTCCCGCAGCCTGGCTTGCTGGTCACTGATAGTCAACTGGGTTCGGACCCGGGCCAGGAGTTCCCCTTGGTCAAAGGGCTTGGTGATATAATCCGCGCCTCCCAGCCTTGCTCCGAACGTCTTGTATTTAAGATCCTGGAGCGCGGACAGGAAGATCACCGGTATCTCCCGGGTATCCGGGTTTTCCTTCAGCAATCGGCAGGTCTCAAATCCGTCTATTTCCGGCATCATCAGGTCCAGTAGAATCAAATCCGGGTTCCGGTCGGCCTGGGTCAGGGCTTCTCGCCCGTCCCCGGCCTCCAGAACCGCGTACCCGCTATCGGACAAGATGCCGCGCAACAGCTTCGCATTCAAAGGTTCATCATCCACTACCAGGATCACTGAATTATCCATTAGTATTCATTCCAATTATTAATTAAGAATTAAAAATTGATTATTGATTATTGACCAATGACCGCTACATGTTTTTCCGTATTGATTCAAGCCCCTCTTTCCGGCGTTCCCGATAATTGCCAGTGTTCTTCTAATCGCCTGGCCCGGGTGGCTGAAACGGATGATCCGGTTCCGGGGGCCTAGGCAGAATGATTTGAAACCAGGCCCCCGCGCCCTCATGGGGGACCAGGGAAATGCGTCCCTGATGTTCTTCGATGATCGTCTGGACGATAAACAATCCCAGCCCGGTTCCCCCCTTTCCCCTTTGCTGGTGATAAAGGGTTCGAAAATCCGGTTTTTCAATTCCGAAGGGATGCCCGGGCCGTTGTCCCTCACTTCCACAGCGATCTCCCGGCCGTTCAGGGGTTCGGCAGAAATCTCGATTCTGCAGGGAGCCCCGTCCTGGGCGTCCAGGGCATTGGCGATCAGGTTGTTAAAAACCTGGGAAAGGCGTTGACGGCCGGCGAAAACCTTGATTCCCGAGGGAACGTTTACAATCACCTCTCCTTTTGTTTTCAATCGTCGTCCCATCAAATACTGGGCATCCCGGATCGGTTCGTTGAGATCCAGCCTTTTCCTGACTTCGTTGCCCTTTCTTCCATAGCCCTTTAATTGGCTGATCAGTTGAGCGATCTGTTCCCCGCAGCGGGTGATGTCCGCTAAGTTTTTCCCCACCTTCCCGAGCCCCTCCAAAAGCCAATCTTCAATAGCTTCTCTGGGAAGACGGGATAGGTTTTCTTGGACGCCTTTCAGATTCAGTTGCCCAATTTCGGCGTTTCCCAGGACACCCTGCAGCGGGTTATTGACTTCATGGGCCAGGGCGGCCACCAGAGTCCCCAGGGTGGCCAACCGGTCGGCATGGATCAATTGCCGGGTTCTTTCTTCGACCATCTGCCCCAGATGCTCGGCATACTGGCGCAGCTTTAATTCCTGTTCCCGCAGGGTCAGGTGGGTTCGAATGCGGGCCAGGAGCTCTTCCCGGTCAAAGGGTTTGCCGATATAATCCAACCCGCCCAAACGGAACCCGTTGACCTTGGTTTCCGGTTCCGGGAGGGCCGACAAAAAGAGTACCGGGATATCCCGGGTCTCCGAATCGTCCTTAAGCTGCCGACAGGTCTCAAATCCGTCCAATACCGGCATCATGATATCCAGCAGGATCAGATCCGGACCGGATTGGGCCAGCTCCAGCGCGACTTGACCGTCAGGGGCTTCCACCACCTGATACCCCTCGGCGGTCAACAACCCCCGAACCAGCTTCCGGTTCCGGGGTTCGTCGTCGACCACCAGGATGGTCTTTTTCTGAAGAGGGCTTTCTTCGTTCATAGGGATGGTCTTCCTTCCGGCCCGGTCACCGTTCCCGGGATCCGACTACCCGCTGTAAAACGTATAGCGGTTTTTCCCCTCCTGCTTGGATCGATAAAGAGTCTGGTCCGCATTTCGAATTAATTCTTCCATGGTCGTGCCCTGGAAGGGGAAAAAGGCGACCCCGAAACTCAAGGTCAGGGGTTCCTGCTGAAGGAGGGTGTCCTCTTTTTCCCGGTAACGGACCAGGGCCTTTTGAATGCGCTCGATAATCTGCACCGTTTCGGTCTGATCGGTATAAGGCAGCACCACCACGAATTCGTCGCCCCCGTAGCGGGCCGACAGGTCGACTTCCCGAATATTTTTCTTGATCACCTGGGCCAGATCCTTAATAATCAAATCCCCGGTCAAGTGCCCGAAGCGATCGTTTATTTTCTTGAAATCGTCAATGTCGATGATCATCAGGCCGAGGGGATAGCGTTGCCGGTCCGCCCGTTTTATTTCTAATTCCAGGAATTTCTTAAAATAGGTCTGATTGTGCAGGCCGGTCAATCCGTCATAAATGGCCGAATTGAGCGCCCGTTCAAAATTATTCCGGAGTTGGTCGATGTAGTGCTTCTTTTTGACCAGGACCTTGACCCGGGCTTTTAATTCGCGGCCGTTAATGGGTTTGATCAGGTAATCATCGGCCCCCCGCTCCACCCCTTTGATCTTATTCTCCAGATCGGGCAGGCAGGTAATCAACACCACCTGGAGGTCCTGGGTTTGATGCAGGCCCTTGATCCGTTGACAGACTTCAAAACCGTCCACCCCGGGCAACAGGACGTCGAGCAAAACCAGATCAAATTCCTCGCTTTGAATCCGATCCAGGGCCATTTCTCCGGTATTCACGATTTCCAGTTGATAGGACTCACCGGCAAAATACTCCTGAATCATCCGGGCGTCTTTCTCATCATCTTCCACTACCAATATTTTTACCATGGGGTGCGTTTCTACCGCGGGATCCGCGGCAGTCTGCTCGCTGGAAAACCCTTTCTCGGAGAGCGTCCGGGAAAGCAGTTGCTCCCGGTAGTATTTCAGCCGCAGCAGCGAGTTGATCCTGGCCAGCAGTTCAATGGTATTCACCGGCTTGTTCAGGAATTCATCTGCCCCGGCTTCGAACCCCTTGACTTTATCGTCCGCCCCGTCCAGCGCGGTGACCAGGATGATGGGGATATCCTGGGTGGCCGGGTTGTTCTTCAGCCATTGGCTGACCTCGTAGCCGTTCATCTCCGGCATCATGATATCCAGCAGGATCAGGTCCGGGGGGTCTTTTAAGGTCTTTCGCAGGGCCTCCTGGCCGCTGAAGGCCGTGACCGTTTCGAATTGATCCTCCGGCAGCTTGGAGGCCAATAGCTTTACATTCAAAGGATCATCATCCACGATCAAGATGCGCCTTTTCAGGCTGAACAGATCCTTTCCCGGCCGGACCTCCGGGGTGGAGGGTTGGTGGTGATTCAAATACCCCCGGACCGACTCCATAAACGTCCGGGTGTTGATCGGTTTGGTGATGTATCCGCTGCAACCGGCCTCCTGGGCCTTGATTTCATCCCCGGGCATGGCATAGGAGGTGAGGGCCACCACCGGAATCTTCCGGGTCTCCTCATTTCCCTTGATCACCCGGGTGGCCTCCAGCCCGTCGATTCCCGGAAGCTGGATATCCATCAGAATTAAATCCGGCTGGTGGAGGGAGGCCATCTGGATCCCCTTCTCGGCATCTTCCGCCTCCAGGACCTGATACCCGCCCAGGGCCAGCAGGCTGCGGACCAGCTTGAGGTTGAGGGCATTGTCCTCTATCACTAAAATCGTTGCGGTGTGCATGCATTCTCCCTTCAGTTCGAATAGTTCTCTACCGTGTGGACGAACCGCTGGCCCACCAGTTTCAGCAACTTCAGTTGCAGATCGGAGTTATGCTGAAGCTGTTCCCAGAAAATATCCTTTTCGATAACCATGAGATCCACGTTGGTCTCGGCCACGGCGTCGCTGGTTTGCGGTTGATCACTCAGCAGGGCCAGTTCCCCGAAGATTTCACAGGGGCCGACTCGGGAAAAAAACCCTTCGGGGGGATCATCGGACCGCCTCCCCGGCCTGGAAATTCTTACTTTCCCGTCAATCACTACATAGGCGGATCGGCCGACTGCCCCTCGTTCGATAATCTTCTCTCCCACCTCGAACAATTCCCGGTCGAAGGTCCGCAGGGAACTGTGGAACCCCTGGAAATTGGCCATCTGCTGAAACCTGCCGTCGATGCTCTTCATCTCCAGCAGGGTGGGCAAAACGTTCACCCCGTGTCTTTCGTCGAAATAGACCGGTCCCAGCGGTTTGAATCCGACGGCCTTCACCAGCGGCTCAATCAGCGGATTGATGGCGGCCGCCACGTACGCCAGCTTTTTGGACAGGCCCCAGAAGACCCCGGTAGAAATCATCATATACCCCAGTCGCAGGATCTCCCGGTATTCCTTCCGCAGGCAGAACATGCTGACCGTGGCCACCCGGTCGGGTTCCCCTTTCACATAGGGCGAAAAATCAAAAAAATCGTCGGAGGACGTCCCCGCCTCGGACCAGCGGGTAAGTCGCAGACCGCCGACTACCTGCTGATTGACTATGGCTACCAGGTTGGCCGTGGTGGGGAAGGAATCGAATTGATCGAAAATGCGCCCCCCTTCATTGCACGGGAAATAGCCCTCTTCTTCGGCGAAGACCCGGTGCCGGGCTTTGAACAGGCCGTCCAATTCCGAGGGTGTATTGGCAATTTTGACTCGAATCGGCATCGCTTCCTCCCCTGGGATGTCCGTTAACCGTCAGGACTGAATTCGTGCTTCAGATTGGGCGGCGGAGCTTCGCAGACGCCGTCATGAAATTCATAACGTCCCGGAGCCAGGATATGGCCCGGGTCCAAAAGATCCTTTATCCGCCCGGCCACCCGGTCATAGCCATTGGCCGCGCCCGCTAAAGCCGTCATGGATTGGACGCCCAGGCGGTAAGGGTGATACCCTTCCTGAATCATCGCTTTCAGCATTCGGTCGTGGCAGGCCATGGCCCGTTCATCCTCCCCCGGAACCAGGCGGTCATAGACGATGGAAGGAAACAGGTAAACGGCCCGCTCCGAGGGGGAGATAAAGGCGATCTGGGGCTCAAATTGAAATTGACGGGCGGTTTCGTTCACGATTTCAATAGCCCGCTGGATATGACGACCCTCAAAGGGGACCACCGGGCAAAGCCAGATCACCCCACAGCGGTCCCGGTCAGGGTTCATCTCTGCCGGTAGCGGCGTGTTCTTGCGCCAGTAGGTGCTTTTAGTGCTTTTTTCCGTTGGATACCCCAAAAAAACAGATTCATAGTAAATGGTTTTCAGGACTTCCGAAAAATCCATCCCGGTGATCCAGCGGAGGGGATGCTGAAACCAATGGATCAGCGTCCGCCGGGTGGAATCGAAAAAAATCAGTTTTTGCGTCTCTCCGCCCAGGGTCTTTTTTATCAGAACCTGATCGGCCCGGGCATGGGCCTGGCTGGGGGAATACAAGGCGCCGACACTCATCCATTCGCAATCCTTCCAGGGAGACCGGAGCTTCTTCAGATCCTCCAGGGCCAGGGGGGTCCGGCCGCCGGTCAATCCCCAGGGGTACTGCTGCTCGGAGGCGATCATCTTGTGGGAGTTCCAGAAAATAATGCTGCTGTTACGGATGATTCCCTGGGCCTGCAACGCTCGAACGTGCTCCAGCACAACCTCCAGGCGGCGATCGTCTTTGATCGTCATCAGGAAGGGCAGGAAAAACCGGGGCCGGGGCATGAGCCAAAAAGTCATCCGGGTGACAATGCCCAGATTGGACTGGGAAAACAACCCGTCCAGAGAGGGGCCCACCCCCCAGCGGCTGATCCGGCCCACCTTCGATTCCCGGAAACGGTCAAAGCCGGTATGGATGCAATCGCCGTTGGGCAGAACCACTTCCAGCGCGCAGGCATGGGAGATCCGTTCTCCGTAGGGTCCCACCCCGTCTCCCCGTTCCAGGGCGTTGCCGATCAGACTGGCGTCCGGATGGCCGCCGATGACCGACAGAAACAGGTTGGTTTCCTTACTCCGCAGGAAATCGGAGGCCTGGCGGAAGGTAACGCCGGGTTCCACCGTGATATAGGCCAGTTTTTCGTCAAATTCGACGATTCGATTCAATCGGTCCAGTTCCAGGAGCACGCAGTTATCCCGAGTGGGGACCCGGGAACCCAATCCCCAGTTTTTTCCTTTACTGACCGGATAAACCGGAACCCGGAAATCAACCGCCACCCGCAGGCATTCCTGCACTTCCACTGTATTGGCCGGTCGGAGAATGGCCGGAATCTTCCGCTCCGTGGCAAAGGTGGCGTTCTCGGCCGCGGCCAGGCGTTCCGAGTCGGTGATGACTTGCTGTGCTCCAAGTATCTGAGACCATTTTTCCAGGGCCTGGTTCAATGAAGGCATGCTTCCCATTTCCTTTTTAAATCAAATCGGCACCGTAAAGGTAAAGGTGCTCCCGTTTCCCACTCCCCCGCTTTCCGCCCAGATACGTCCTCCGTGAAGCTCCACCATCTGCCGGGTCAGGGACAGGCCCAGGCCGGTCCCCTGATACCTGCGATTGAGCCCGTCGGCCACCTGCTGGAAGGGATCAAAGATCCTTTCCACGTCTTCCGATTTTATCCCGATCCCCGAATCTCGGACGGAGATCTGAATGAAGGATCCCGGTCTGTCTAAGGGGGAAAGGTTTTCCGGACAGGTCATGTCTTCGTGAGGAAGTCCCCCGTTGCCGCTCCCGGCCCGCAGCACCACCACTCCACCCGAGGGGGTGAATTTAACGGCGTTGGAAAGCAGGTTATAGACAATCTGCTTCAGTTTGCGTTCATCGGCCGAGATGCTTTCCGGAAGCGCTTCCAACTCGATCGCCAAGCGGACATTATTCTCCTGCGCTTTTTCTTGCACCATGATCAGGCTGCTTTTCAGCAGCTCGCCTATCTCCACCTCGGTCCGGTCTAATTCCAGTTTTCCGGCTTCCACCTTGGCCAGGTCCAAAATATCATTGATCAGGGAGAGGAGATGCCGGCCGCTGTGCAGCACATCGTTCAAGTACTCGCTTTGCGTCGGATTCAGTGGGCCTAATTGCTGGTCCACCACCAATTCGGTAAACCCCAGAATATGATTCAGCGGGGTCCGGAGTTCGTGGCTCATGTTGGCCAGAAATCTGCTTTTGGCCAGGTTGGCCATTTCCGCGGATTCCTTGGCCTGGACCAATTCCCGCTCAAAACCTTTTCTGACGGTAATGTCCCGGGTCACGCCGATGAACCCGATGAGGTTGCCTTCTACGATCAGAGGCAGATTGGTGGTTTCGCAGGGAACGATGGATCCGTTCTGGTGGAGGAGTTCCAGTTCCATAATGGCGGGGGACCCCGGGTTCACACGGTGGGTAGTAAGATCGGCCAGGACGGCCTGAAACAGACCGGCGATTTTTTCATAGGCCGGGGGAGTCAATATCCGGTGCAAAGGCAAGGTCAAGGCCTCTTCCGAGGTATAACCCAATATCATTTGAATCGAGGGACTGATATAGGTGGGACTTAAATTCCCGTCCATGGTCCAGACGATATCGGAAATGTTCTCGGCGATCAGCCGGTATTTTTCTTCGTTGGTCCGGAGCGATTCTTCGATTTCATTTCGATGAATCAGCGCGCCGATGGTCCCCGCGGCCAGCTTGAGCGCTTCCGTCTCGGACTCGCTCCATTCCTGTTCGAACCGATAATCCCTAAAGGAAAGAACCCCCCAGGCGACCTCTTCCACGAAAATGGGAACGAGGAAAAGGGAGGAGATCCTCAACCCTTCCAATATTTCTTTTTCCGGGAGGGGAAATTCATGGCGGGTTCCCTTGATAATAGCCCCTCGTCTGATCAGCTTATTCCACCGGGGGAAGGCGTTGATATCGAATGAAGGATGGGGGGGGAAAGCCGGTCGTCGGCCATTGGAGAAGTCCGGTTCCGGCCACTCCCGCCGATTGACGACCCGGACGACGCCCTCCTGATCAAAGACGATTTCTTCCATAGCCACCAACGTTACCCCGGTGGCCTTCCCCAGTTGTTCCAGGATTTCCTGAATGTACCCTTCCCACTTCGGATTCCGCATAATCCGCTCGGCGGCAAAGGCCAGGGCGTTGAGGATGGCATCGCGCCGGCAAAGCCGCTGTTCAACACCCCGGCGGGCTGCGATTTCAATGTAAATATTTAAGACGCCTTCCACGATTTCCCGATCGTTTTCCTCAAAAGGCAGATGAAGCTGCTGATCTTCGGAGAGATTCCCTATCGCCAGGGCGGTCCCACTGGAGGGATTGAAGGCCCAGAGGAGGAAGGGGCAGCCCAGGGAGTTCTTCACGAATTCCATATCAGCATCCGGAGCGGTTTTTGAATTCACCAGGGAAAACGCTTCCGGAGGCTTCGGAAACAGCAGCCTTCGAGGCGTCTCAGGATTAATGCCCAAGCGGTATCGGGCATCAAAGCCTTGGTCCCCTGGGGAATAGAACAGGAGGGCGGCCCGATCCACATTCAGGGTGCCTTGAACGATCTGGAGAAACCTTTGACCAAAATCTTCTTCGCTGGAAAGCGACCAGGATTGCCGATGGATTTCAGCGGTCAGTTTGGCCAAAACACGGCTCCGCTTCCGGTCCCGGACAATAAACGTATTATCCCGCTGGAGCTGAAGAATTCTTTTCCCCAGATCATTGCTCAGTTGTTTGTAGTAATCGCGCTCGCGTTCCACGGCGGCCATGGCCGCTCCTCCTTCAATTAGGTCCTTCCCCCAACAAGTTGGGAGAAGGGGGTCAAGGATTCCAGGATTCAAGGATTCAAGGGTCTGTTTTCTAAAGACTTTATCAGCGCCTTGAGCATTCTTTCGACCTCTCCCATGTCAGCCTGAAGTTTTGAAATCCTTTCGTTTTCTGGTAAACCTGCAAACACAATTGATAGGACTTGCCCCAAACTTTTAGTTCTTTGTAATTTCTAAGCATTCCCCTTGAATCCTTGAATCCTCGAATCCTTGAATCCTCGAATCCTTGAATCCTTTTTTGAAGAGGCTCATGAATTACTAACCTCACGTAAACACCGTCAACACCCCGGTCCAGTCCAGGGGTCTGGTCCGACCCATAAACGGGGCCAGTTCCACCCCGGAATAGAACCCCAGGAGGGGAATTTCGGGCCCCACCTGCTCCTGGAGCAGGCTCGCGTCTTCCACCTCGGACCCGGTAAAGGCGCTGCTTCTCCCGGCACAGTCGATATAAAATGCCAACAAAGGCGTTTCTTTTTTTAAGGAGGCCAGAAGGGACTGGGATTGTTTCCTAACGGAATCGAGCATGAGTTGGTTGTCACGGGTCATGATCTGAATCCGGGTCCCCTTCTGAAAATCGGCCTCAAAGAGGACAACCGAACCGTCTTCCGGATTGGCGTTGACGATCAACCGACTGACATAAGCGGATTCGTCATAAGGGGCGAGGAAGTCCCCGTGTTTTTCTCCCAGGGTCAGGATCAAGGACAGGTTGCCCCCGCTCTGGCCTTCCCCGGTATCCGGCAGGGCATCCATCAGCACATCGTAAGCCCGGCGGCCATCGATTTCAAAGATGACCGGCCCCTCGATCCGGGTTATTTCCATGAAGGAACTCACCGGGATGCAGCCGTGCATGATCACGGTGTGGGGGGACAGTCCGGCCGGCAGGAGAACGGCGACCGCGGTCTGCCTGACCGCCTGGGACCCATTAAAAACAAAGCTCTGACTCAACTGGAAGTCTCCCACCAGGCCGGCCCCAATCAAGTTAACCGGCTTCTCCTTAAGGCCGCGGTAAATCCCCTCGAGCAGCCGGCTCCCGGTGTTCAGTTGGGGCGGCGGTCCGGGCGCTCGCACGGTATCGTAAAAAACCAAGGCGCTGTCCCCTTCCCGCGCGTTTGCTCCAATCTGTTCTCCCAATTTCTCCCCGGAGAGGATTTCATCCCGGTTCAGCCCATTGGATTGCAGGACCAACGGTGCGGGCCATGAGGAGGGGAACAAGGCCACGCCGCCTTCATACCCGGAATACTCCAGGAACGAATTGGTGATCACCCCCACCGCGGATCCGCCGACCACCTCCACCCCATTAGCCGTCTTCCTTAATCCATCGAGAAAGGCCTGAGGATCATGCCTTCCCCCGCAAAAAGCCAGGGCCCAGGCTGCACCTTCGGGTCCAGCCATATTTTCCAGGGCCATCCGGGCGGCCGCCTCCCCGGCCTGCGCCGATCCCTGATTGTCGCTCACGCCTATACCGATCTTTGATTTTTGCATTGCTGCCTCCTGTTGAATGAATGGGGTTTATGGTTAATAAGCGATTCATTTTTGAAGCCACAGTAGCGACCTGGATTCCGGCTGGAGTTTGCCCCGTTTTAAAGGCGGGGCCGGAATGACGGCGCTAAAGACCAACCCAATTACAAGTCGTCACCCCGGCGAAAGCCCTTCGGCTTACTCAGGGCCATGAGTTTTGTCGAATGGCCGGGGTCCAGGATTAGCCCATGGCTATATCAATAAGTCGCTCTATTTGTGAAACCATTAATAATTTAAAACCTCCGTTTCTTAATATCCCCGGTCGCTTCCCCCGTGAGAAAACCAGGCTGTTATCCTTCAGCGCCTTCTCTTTTTTGCAAGGGAAGGAAAACGTGAAAATGGCTGCCCCGTCCCGGACCTTCGCTCTCCGCCCGGATCCGTCCCCCGTGCAGCTCCACCAGGCGCTTGGTCAGGGAAAGCCCCAGGCCGGTGCCCTGGTACTTCCGGGCGGCTGAATTGTTGCCCTGTTCAAAGGGTTGAAAAATTCGTTTCAGATCAGCCTCCAGCATCCCGATGCCGGTATCGCTGACTGTGATCTCCACCCCTTGCCCATCCATCCTCCGGGCCATCAGTTCCACTCGTCCCCCGTCGGGAGTGAACTTGACCGCGTTGGAAAGCAGGTTGTACAGGATCTGTTTCAGCTTCCGTTCATCCGCCCGAATCGACTCGGGGAGATCCTGGAAACCCGGGGTAAGGGCTATCCCATGTTTCAGGGCCTTTTCCTTGACCATATTAAGGCTGTCCCGTAACAGGCTTTCCAAGGGAATTTCCAAGGCTTCTAGTTTCATCTTCCCGGCCTCTACTTTGGAAAGGTCCAAAATGTCGTTGATCAGGGAAAGCAGATGCCGGCCGCTTTGCAGCACGTCCTGGAGATATTCCTCCTGCTGCCGGTTCAGTGCTCCCAATCGCTTATCCGACACCAGTTCCGTGAAACCGATGATATGGTTCAAGGGAGTCCGGAGTTCATGGCTCATGTTGGCCAGAAACTCGCTCTTGGCCTGGTTGGCCCTTTCAGCCGATTCTTTGGCTCGCTCCAATTCCTCATTATTGGCCATCATCTGTTTCTGCGCCTTTTCCCTCGCCGATTCAAAAGCATGGGCCACCAGCAAAACCACCAGCAGGGAAGGGATATAGCGCAGTATAAAATCCCGCGGGTACTGAAACAGGCCGGGAACCTGAAAATTGCCCAGGAGCAACAGGAAGGTAGGCAGGAAGAGCAATAATGACGCCAAGAACCCGGCCCGGCGTCCTAAAGAAAAAAAGCCAGCAGAGGGAAGGTGTAATACCACAAGGCGGCTGTGCCTTCCACCCCACCGGTAAAAAAAAGGTAGAAATAGAAGGGTGTTACCACGACCATGCCCAAATAGCAGCCCAAAACCACATTTTCTTTTTTCCTAAAAAGATAGAAGTTCAGAATTAGCAAGAAGGCCGCCAGGTGATCTGAAAAGGCCAGGGGTAAATTGTTTTGGCCGTACGCCAGAATTCCTAAAGGTATCAGGGCGCTGATGCCTATCAGGCTGAGCACGACCCCCATGATTCGTTTGCGCTGAATTTCAAGGTCCTCCCCCTGCGGCACAAAAAGCAGGAAGCGGCAGGGTTTTCCCTCTTTCGCTGTTTCGGTCCTCTGCGTCATCAGGCGGCCCGCTGGTCCTTTTGAATAACCGCTTCGCCGGCGGCCATCACAGGAATCGTAAACGAAAAAACGGCACCCGGCCCTTCGGCCCGTTGCCCGGCCCGAATATGGCCTCCGTGAAGTTCCACCAGGCGTTTGGTCAGGGAAAGCCCCAAGCCGGTCCCCTGATATTTTCGGCCGGCGGAATTGTCCCCCTGTTCAAAAGGTTGAAAGATCCGTTCCAGATCGGCCTCCGCCAGGCCGATGCCGGTGTCGCTCACCGTGATCTCGACCCCCTGCCCGTTCATCCCCCGGGCCTCCAATCCCACCTGACCCCCATCGGGGGTGAATTTGACCGCGTTGGAAAGCAGGTTGTAAAGGATCTGTTTCAGCTTCCGCTCGTCCGCCCGAATCGCCGCGGGAATTTCTTGGAAACTTGGCCTGAGCGCTATCCGATGTTTCAAGGCCTTTTCCTTGACCATGTTGAGGCTGTCCCGCAACAGGCTTTCCAAAGGGATTTCCGAGACCTCCAGATCCATCTTCCCGGCCTCTACTTTGGAAAGGTCCAGAATGTCGTTAATCAGGGAAAGCAGATGCCGGCTGGCCCCCAGGACATCGTTCAGGTACTCTTCCTGGGCGGCATTCAAAGGCCCGACGTTCCGGTCGGCCACCAGTTCGGTAAACCCGATAATATGATTCAGGGGCGTCCGTAATTCGTGGCTCATGTTGGCCAGAAACTCCGATTTCTTCCGGTCCGAGGCCTGGGCGCCTTCCATGGCCGCCTCCAAGGCCTGGTTTTGTTCCCTTAACCGCTTCCTTCCCTTCCGGAGCATCTGAGAAGTATTCGCATTGATGAAGGCAGTGAGAAAAAGGAACAGGGTGATGATTCCGACATCAAAAAGCTGTCTGTTCAAGGGTAGATTGTGATTTAGAAAATTGTGGGGAACAGGGATAATCTGGTAATAGACCAACAGGACCATGGCGGCAAAAGCAAAGGAACAAAAACCCGTAACGATAAAAGGCCAAGAAATCGTTCCCAACATTCCCACGGCAGTGATGAGGGCCAGGTAGATCACCGTCAGGTAAGACACGTTTAATCCCCCGGCAAAATAGATAATGGCCGTATAAGCCAAAACCTCGGCTATGTTGACGGACAGTCCCAAATATTCCAGATGATTTTTCCTGGTGAGCTGTTTTATTATCCATAAGCCCAGAAAGTTCATCAGGTTCAGACAAAGAACCGAAAAACAAATCCCGATTAAGGAGAAAAAATCGAAGACCTGAATCCAATAGGCGACCAGAGCGAAAAACCCCATGAACATACTGCCCCCAGAGCGGATCCAGGCCCCTTGGACCAGATTCTTTTTGAAACGGCGGATCTCATCGGGAAGACGAGCGTCTCCGCCCGGAAACTTTTCCTCCTGTTCACTGAGTTTTTTCTGTTTGGTCATATCTTTTCTGAAAATTTTCCCGGTATTCTAAACCTTACCCGCTTTCAGGCGGCCCGTTGCTCCTCGGGAGAAACTCCATCGCTCGCGGGCATTACGGGAATCGTGAAGAAAAAAACGGCCCCCGGCCCTTCGGCCCGGCGCCCGGCCCAGATACGGCCCCCGTGCAGTTCCACCAGGTGTTTGGTCAGGGAAAGCCCCAAGCCGGTCCCCTGGTACTTCCGGCCAGCAGAATTGTCCCCCTGTTCAAAGGGTTGAAAGATCCGTTCCAGATCGGCCTCCGGCACGCCGATGCCGGTGTCGGTGACCGAGATCTCGACCCCTTGACCGTTCAGGCCCCGCGCGCTTAATTCCACCCGGCCCCCATCGGGAGTGAATTTGACCGCGTTGGAAAGCAGGTTGTAGAGGATCTGCTTCAGCTTCCGTTCATCCGCCCGAATCGTCTCGGGAATTTTCTGGAAACTTGGCTGAGCGCTATACGATGTTTCAGGGCCTTTTCCTTGACCATGTTGAGGCTGTCCGCAACAGGCTTTCCAGAGGGATTTCCGAGGCCTCCAGATCCATTTTCCCGGCCTCCACCTTGGAAAGGTCCAGAATATCGTTGATCAGGGAAAGCAGGTGCCGGCTGCTGCCCAGGACATCGTTCAGGTACTCTTCCTGGGTGGCGTTCACCGGCCCGACGGTCTGGTCGACAACCAGTTCGGAAAAACCGATGATATGGTTTAAGGGCGTTCGCAGTTCATGGCTCATGTTGGACAGAAATTCCGATTTCTTGCGGTCCGAGATCTGGGCCCTTTCGATGGCCCTCTCCAGGGCCAGGTTCTTCTCTAAGAGGTTATGCTGGGCCAGTTCCAGCCTATTCCCGGCCTCTCGTAAATTCGCATTCTGCTCCTTCAACTGTTGCCTGCCCCGTCGGAGCAAGCCCGAAGTATAGGAAGAAATAAAGGCCACCACCAGAAACCCTGCGGTCATAATGGCGACATCCAAAAACTGCTGGGAATAGGGAATGGCATGCCTCAAGGGCAGGGAGGTATCGGGGATCAGCTTGTAGTACTCCAGAGCGATCACGCCGGACAGGGACAGGGTACAGGCGGCCGTGATGATAAAAGGCCAGCTCCGGGGAGACATGACGCCCACGTAGGTGATCAGGGCCGCGTAGAGCAGGGTCAGGTATCCCCGGCCCATGCCCCCGGCGAAATAGATAATGGCCGTATAGCCGAAGATTTCCAGCGCATGGATACCCAGGGAAAGCGCGGCGACGATTTTCTTTTGCCGGAGCCCTTTAAGAATCCAAAGGGTCGGCGGGTTGATCAGAATCAGATAAAGAACGCTAACACTGATTCCAAGAAAGGCAAAACGGCCGATCATTCCTTGAGAATAGGCCATCAGGCCAAAAACCCACATGAACACACTGGCCCCGGACCTCACCCACGCGCCCTGCAGCAACCGTTTGTAGACACCCGCTAAACTGTCAGCCGACAGGTTTCCCTCGGTTGGTGAAGTGAGAGAGTCTTTTTTGTAACGATTGGCCGTTTCCATTATTTCTATATAGAGTTCCGGTCAAGACACAAGGCCCCGGGTTCCCAGACATGCGGAAATAGTCGCCAAAAAGGACCGAACATCAATCGGCTTGCCTATAAAACCTGAAAATCCCCATTCGCCCGAACTATCTCCTAAATCGACCAATCCATGGCCGCTCATGGCAATCACGGGGATATGCCTTAAATCTTCATCGCCTTTAAGGATGGCGGTAGCGCTGATCCCATCCATACCGGGTAGCTGCAAATCCATAAGGATGAGATCGGGGTTATGCTCCCGGGCCAACGGAATACCCGTTTCCGCGTCCGAGGCCGTCAAGGTTCGATAGTGCCCCAACTCGAGAACGGCCACCACCAGTTTCATATTGAGTTCATTGTCTTCCACGATCAGGATGTTTTTTGGGTCGCCCGGCATTTAGAACCCTTCCCATTCCCGTCTTTCAGACCCACGGCAACACAAAATGAAAGGCGCTGCCCTTCCCTTCCCCATCACTGGCGGCCCAGATCTTACCGCCGTGAAGTTCGACCATCTTTCGGGTCAGGGCCAGGCCCAGGCCGGTCCCCTGAAACTTGCGGCTGGCTGAATTGTCCACCTGTTCGAAGGGCTGGAAGATACGCTCCAGATCCCCCGACTCCAACCCGATGCCCGAATCGATGACACTGAAGCGAAGGCCTTTCTCCCCCCCCTCGGCACCATTCTCCGGGGAAATCCGAACCTGAATGGATCCCCCTTCGGGAGTGAATTTGACGGCATTGGACAACAGGTTATAGAGGATCTGTTTCAGCTTGCGTTCATCTGCCTGAAAGGATTCCGGTTGGTCGGAGATATCGGTCAGCAGCCTTAACCGATGTTTCAGGGCTTTTTCCTTAAGCATAATCAGGCTGTTCTCCACCAGCGGACGCAGGAAGACCGTGGACTGGATCAGTTCCATCTTCCCGGCCTCCACCTTTGACAGGTCCAGGACCTCATTGATCAAGGCCAGAAGATGACGGCCGCTCTGGAGCACATCATTCAGGAATTCTTCCTGCTTGGGGCTTAATTCGCCAAAATTTTTATCCACCACCAGCTCCGTAAAACCGATAATGTGATTCAAGGGCGTTCGCAATTCATGGCTCATGTTAGCCAGGAATTCACTCTTGGCCCGGTTGGCGGCTTCGGCGCTGTCTCTGGCCCGGGTCAGGTCGGCGTTGGTCTTAGCCAAGTCGGCCGTACGGTCGGCCACCCGCTGTTCCAGTTCATCATGGGCCTTCTGCAGCGCCTCTTCGGCCCGGACTCTTTCGTTCAACTGATGCTGCAATTCCCGGTTACGCACTTCCAACTGGGCCTGGGCCTGATGGAGCGCCGTCTCCCGCTCCTGGATCCGGCCCACCATCTCGTTGAACCGCTCGGTCAGGAAACCGATTTCATCCTCCCCCTGTACCTCGGCCCGGATAGAATAGTCCTGTTTTTCTGAAATTCGCCGGGTCACTTCCGAGAGAACCAGAACGGGTCCGGAGATGATCCTTTGCAGTCTGCTGGCCAGCAGGTAGGCGATCAGGGCGGCCATTCCCATAAGCAGAACGGCGATGAGGGTATAACGGGAGGCCCGATCCTGAAGGGCCTTAAGGTCGGAATGGAGGAAGAGGGTGCCCATTGGCTCCCCTTCCAACCGGACCGATCTGAAGGAAATTAGACCTTCCGCCTGAAAAGAGGTCCCTTCCTTCCCAACCTTTTCCGGAATCCGGGTTTGGGACAACCCATCCCGTCGGTAGGCGGCGAACAGGGTCCCCCCCTGATCGAAGAGGCCGGCGGCAACGATATGCTTTTCCGCCTTCAAGGCCTCCAGCGTGCGGGAGGCGCTGGCGGCATCGAGGAAGGTCAGGGCCGCCACGCTGTTGTCACTGATGATTGCCCCCAGGGTTTCCAGATCGGTAAGCATTTTTTGTTTGAAAGAAACCCGGTCGTAAAGGATAAAGGCTACCAGGGTAAAAATCAGGGCCAGGGCGCTGATACCCATAATCAGGGCGATAATCTTGTTCCGGATGGATTTCTGTTTTGAAAAAAGGGACCGCATGCCGGACTTCCTTTTAATTCAGCTCGTGAGCCCTTCAGGGGGCTCCCTGAATAATTTTGGCCAGTTTCAGGAGCTGGGAACTGAACTTCAGCTTGCTTTGCTGGACCGTATCCAGGTTGATATCAAAGTTGACGTTGTTTCCCACGGCCACCAGACCGATCATCCCTCCCTGGTGGGCGAAGCGATCGATGTCGCTGACCGTCAGTGTGTTATGGTTTTTCGCAGCCCCCAGGATCGCGCGGAGGTTGCCTTTTTCCGACCCGCTGATGAAAAGGATATGGCAGTCTTCCAGGTTCTCCAGGCGGGAGAGCTTCCGGATTACCAGCTTGCGTCCCTTGACCGTTTTGTCCTTAAGGGTTTCCAGGGCCGGACCAAAAGGGTCGGCCCCGATGATCCCCAAAACAAAGGGGGCCGCCTCGTTCTTGAAGGATTCCGGCGGCCATTCCACGAATTTGGCAAAATGATACAGAAAGGCCGTTTTGACCGCATATTCGCGAGACTCCGGGGTTTCAGCCCGGGCCGCGCCAAAAGCGAAAAGCCAGATCCAGAACACCAGCCAAGCGGTTAATCTTCTAAAAGGCATCTCTCGCATTCAATCCCACTGAGCCCTTCGCCTGAATGTCATCCTGAGCCCCGCGTTGGTCATCCTGAGTGAAGCGAAGGATCTCTCTTTTCGGCTCAGGGTAAACTCCGCGAAGAATCTCCTATCCAAATTAACCGACGAGATGCTGATCCAGGTAAACGACGAGATCCTTCGTTCCCTTCGGTCACTCAGGATGACTGGACTAGGCGCGTCACTCAGGATGACTGGAATGGGAAGATCGTCCGGCACCGGTCGTTTACTCCGCATCCTGTATCGCCCTTTGTTTTTGTCGAGTATCCGCATTTTCATCCAGAAACCGGCAACCTGCAACCAGCAACTCCCGCCATTCTCACCCTAGAACTTCCAGGTCACCTTGCCGTAAACGCCGCGCTGCACCTCATAGACCGTGGTGCTCAATAGTTCCGGGCGAAACTCCTGATGTTGATTTTCCAATAAATTCTGCCCCACCAGAGCCAGTTCCAGGTTTTTTACCGGCCGCCAGGCCACTTTCAAATCCAGCGTCAAATAACTCGGCACCCCGCCGTTATCAAACCCGTCCACATAGCGCAGCCAGGCATCCACTTCGATGTCTTTTCCCAGATTCATGCTGGAACGTAGCGAGAATTGATTGCGGGGCATGCCTTGATTTTGAGCTCCGTTTAACTCGGAGCTTTGATCGTTTTTCATCTCTGCGTAGGTATACGACCCCTTTAACCGCCACCAATCCAGGGGCTGCCATTCCAGGGCCAATTCCACCCCGTAGATATCCGTATTGAAGGTATTATTAAGATCCAGGGTGCTCAGTAAATAGGGGTTCCCCGCGTTGGAGGCCAGTGTCGGCGAGGCGCTAGGGATATTGTTGGTCGAGCGGAGACTGCTGTAGCGGTTGTAATATCCCGCCAGATCGAAGGTCAAGCGGTTGATAGGCCGCAGCCGGTAACCCAGTTCATAGGCGATCAATTCCTCCGATTGGAAATCTGAGGTCCCCCTGACCTGAACCAGGATCGGCAGGGGACTGGGGTTCTGTGCCTGCCCGGGCGGGATGACGGCCACATTGGTCGACACGGTATGTTCCGCGCGTGAAGGGGTCCGGACGGAACGGGATACAGCCCCCCAGACCGAATGGTCTTTCGATGGCGTCCAGATCAGGCGGGTGTTGGGCTGCAATTCATACCCGGTATAATCGTTATGTTCGAATTTGGAACCGATCACCCAACGGAGCTTGTCCTCAATAAGCGTAATATCATCCTGGATAAAGGAGCTGAACAACTGATCGGTGCGGCTGGAAGGATCTATCGTTCTAAGTTGATTTACTTTATTAAAACCATCCCGGGTGACCCGGTAGCCCAGTCCCCAGACAATCTCCTGGCCGCCGAACCATTTAAAGCGGTGCTGCAAATCAAAATCGACGGTGTCCCGATCTTCCGCGGTCAGGAGGTCTTTGCGCTCCGTCCGGTCGTAGTAGGCCTGCAGGCTGAGCGCGGAATCGTTTGAAAAAACATGATTCCACCGGCCGAGTAGATTGCCTCCGGACAGGTCCGCCTTTTCTTGGGTACTCGAGCTGAAGGGCGCGGTTAAGGTAACGAAATCATAAGTCGATCCCGACTTACCTCGGTAATAATCGCCTTGCAGGGTAAAGCTGTTTTGCGCAGTGGGTTCATGGTCCAGGCGGAACCCGGTCCGGAATTGGTCCCAGTCATCGGCGGCCTCTGCGCCCGAACGGGTAACCGAGCCGTCCCGATTAAAATACTTGGCGTAGGCCCGGACATCGGTCTTTTCCCCCAGTTTCAGGCCGTAGCGGACGGAACCGAAACCCTTTTCCTCCGTCCCGGCCCCCACCGTTATCAGACCTCCCTGGGTCTCCCCGGCTTTTTTGGTGATAATATTAATCACCCCGTTGACGGCGTTGGCCCCCCAGAGGGTGGCCCCCGGCCCGCGGATCACCTCGATCCGGTCGATGTCTTCCAGGAGCGTATCCTGGACATCCCACCAGACGCCGGAAAATGCCGGGGAATAGACAGACCGGCCGTCCATCAGGACCAGCAGTTTGGTGGCAAAACGGCTGTTGAACCCCCGAGTGGTAACGGCCCACTTATTGGAGTCGATCCGGGCTACTTCCACCCCCGGGACCATCCGCAGGGCATCGGGGATATTGGTGACCCCGGAACGGCGGATATCTTCCTGGGTGATTACGAATACGGCCGCCGGGGCGTCCGAGACCTGTTCACCCTTTTTGGAGACCGAGGTGACCTCGACGCGCATGAGGTCTTCCAGACTGAGATTGGTCATATCTTTGACGGGGGACGAGGCCCACCCATTGACCGTCAGGGAAAAGAAAACTGCCAGGAACCCCAGGGCTGTTCGGGCCGACGGTCGGCCGACCCTAAACCGGAGTCGTCTGTAACCTCCTGTAAAATCATCATAAAAAATTGGTTTCCCCTTAGCCCCAGCTCTTTTTTTCTTTGCCGGATTCATAACCGCTCCTCTACCTAATTTGGGATGATATCAATTACTTCTTTCTTATTTTTTGCAATTCCTGTGCCTGCTCATGAATAGCCCTAAGGGGTTCGGAGTTTTTCATAAGCGAATTTGCCGGGATCACAAACCGGAAGATCGCCCCGCCAGTGGTACCCCGACTTTCCGCCCAAATTTTTCCCTGGTGCAATTCCACCAGATTTTTGGTCAGCGAAAGACCCAGCCCTGTCCCTTGATGTTTTCTCGCTGACGAACTTTCCACCTGTTCAAAGGGCTGGAAGATTTTCTCCAGGTCCTGGCTTTTCAGCCCTACGCCGGTGTCGGCCACCTTCACCTCCAGATATTCCGGGTTTATTTCTTGAAAGGCGCCCTGAATTCCAATCTCCAGGGCGTTGACCACCCGGGCCGAAAGCCGAATTTCTCCGCCCGCGGGGGTGAATTTTACGGCATTGGAAAGCAGATTGTAGAGAATTTGCTTGAGCTTCCGTTCATCCGCCAGGATGTTTTTCGGAATTCCATCGAGTTCACAGGAAAGGGAAAGATTTTCTTTCAGGGCCTTTTCCTTCACCATGACCAGGCTGTTTTCCAGGAGCGCCCTGATCTCGACCTCGGAAGTTTCCAGTTCCAGTTTTCCGGCTTCGATTTTGGAAAGGTCCAGGATGTCGTTGATCAGGGAGAGGAGATGCACTCCGCTGTGATGGATATCGCCCAGAAATTCTTCCTGGGTGGGGAAGAGGGCTCCCAGGTGCCCGTCGATCAGCATTTCGCTGAAGCCGATGATGTGGTTCAGGGGGGTTCGCAGCTCGTGGCTCATGTTGGCCAGAAAATCGCTCTTGGCCCGGCTGGCCTTTTCCGCCACCTCCTTGGCCTGCCGCAATTCCTCCTGGACCCGCTGCTGTTCCCGCAGCAGATCGTCAAATTCCCACTTCAGCAGCTCGATGGCCTCGAAGACCGGGGCGAAGGGATGCGCGGGATCCCGGACCAGACCCTCGTTATTCCCCTCCCCCACCCAATCCATTTCATTCAGGAATTGGAGTAGTTCTCGGACATACTGACCGTTTCTCTCAGGAAAATCGAGCTTAGGCGCCGGTTTTTCAGCCCCCTGGTAATTCGACTCCTGCCGATCAATCTGCTGATATTTTTCAATCAGATTTAAGCCCTGGCTGAAATCTTCAGCCACAGCGATCTTAAAAGGCACAAATGGCTTGGAAAGATTAATGCCCGCCCGAAAAAATTTATTGGCTCCATAAAATACGATCAGTCGAAAGGGGTATTTCCGGTAAAATTCTCGAAAGGAGGAGAGATATACCTTGCGGGCTTTGGTAGAGACCCCTTGTGACCGACTGAGACCGGCCAGATAATAATAGGAACCGTCCGTTGGTTCCATGGTCTGGACTACTTGTTCCTTGATTTTAAAAGACTCGCTTATCTCTTTGTCCCGGAGGGATCCACTGGTTATTCCGTGGAGGATGTTTCCGTTGATCACCTCAAACCGGATCGAGCAGTCCTCCGTCTGAAGACTCCACTCTTCCCGGGCAACAACCCGGGAGGAAGCTTGCTCTCGGTGCTCCCCGACCATCAGGGCGGCCGGCCCCCTGGGAACATCCGGTTCTGAAGCCGCGCCCACACCGGACAGTAAATTCCCGGCCAGGGTCACGGCCTGGTCATACTTGTCCACCACCGCCAATTTAAATTTGAAGATATTGGTACGGCCGGCGATTTTAACCGCCAGCTTGAAAAAGGAAGACAGACCGTAATAGATCAAGCCTTGGAGGCGTTCGTCCTGTTTCATATAGCGGATATAAAGCTCGCGGGCCGCCCGGTCCGTCCCCTGAAATTTGGACCAGTCCTCGATGCGCACGTAAGGCTGCTGATGAGGGAAGAAGTCTTCCTTGATCCGGGTATCCAGTAAGATGACCTGCTGCAGGTCCTCCAAAGTGGCCCTTCCCGAGGTCTCGATCCATAACAGGCCGGAACCGACCAAACGAAAAGAAACCCGATAGCTACCCCCGAAACTCACCCCGGTCCATTCCGGCCTCCGCAAAATGGGCCAGCCCGTGACCGGGCAACGGTCAGGTAGTTCCCAAGAATTGGATTGAATGTCCGTCGCCTTCATGCTCAGGGACCATTGCCCACAATTTTGGCCAGCTTCAAAAGCTGGGAACTGACCTTCAATTTGCTGCGTTGGACTGTATCCAGGTTGATCTCAAAGCCGATGGTATTTTCTCCCGGCACCAGGCCGATCATCCCGCCCTGCTCGGCAAAACGATCGATGTCGCTGACCGTCAGGATATTGTAATTCTTCGCGGCGGCCAGGAGCGGCCGGAGATTGCCTTTTTCCGACCGGCTGATGAAAAGGATGTGGCAGTCTTCGAAGCTCTCCACGCGGGGAAACCTGCGGATAACCGCCTTGCGTCCTTTGACCGTTTTGTCTTTGATGGCCTCAAATACCGCTCCAAAAGGGTCCGCGCCCACAATTCCTATCACCAGGGGGGAAGCCTCGTTTTTAAAAGATTCCGGAGGCCATTCCACGAATTTGCCGAAATTAAAGAGTATGGCCGCTTTGACCGTGTATTCACGGGACACCTCGATTTCACCCCAGGCCACCCCGAGAGTAAAAAGCCATCCCCACAGCCATATCCAGACTATCCGCTTCTTATAAGTCATAAAGGACACGGCTCTGCTTCGAAGCGATCGGAAGATTCGTTCATTCTGTTGCCGGTTCGGTTCATGGCCGGGTACCTACGATTCTGGCCAATTTCAAAAGCTGGAAATCCACCCCGATCCTGGACGGTTTGACGGCCTCCAGATTGATTTCCAGCTTGATCTTCTCCTCGGCCGTTACCAGGCCCACCATGCCGCCGGCTTCGGCAAAAAAATTCTGGTCACTGACCGTTAACACCGGCCGGCCGCTCAAGGCCGCAAAAATGGCCTTCAAATTTCTCTTCTCCGAGGAACCGATATAGACCATGTGGGCCTCTTCCAGTTGTTCCAGCCGCTGCGCTTGTTTTACAACCAGCCTCCGACCTTTTATCGGTTTATCCCTGATGGCCTCGACAGCCGATCCAAAAGGGTCTGTTCCATAAATCAACAGGATAAATGGGCAGGTATCGTTTTTGAAAGACCCGGCCGGGTACTCCAGGAATTTGGCCAGGTTATAAAGAAACCCGGCCTTGATCAGGTATTCCCGGTTTTCCTGGGCTTGCGCCGGCAGGGGTAACGATCCGACCAGGATGAGGATCATCAGGGTCAGGGCCGTTTTCCGGATTTTTGTTATTCGGAATTTGACTATCATATTATTAACAGTCTCATAATAGAACCGACTATCTCGAGGTTCTCTTGTCGTCATTCCCGCAGCGCTTCTGGGCGGGAATCCAGTCCCGGTCCGGTACGATTCTGGATCCCCGACAAAAACACTCGGGGATGACGGTCGGTGGTATCTAGAGACAATTATGAGACCCTTAATAATTGTTAATTATTAACCGTTTCGTTTCTATCTTCAGGCTAACCACCAGCCCATCGGCCTCAAAACTTGTACATCAGCTTGATCCGGAAGCTGCGCCCGTCCTGGGGGATCTGGTCCTGGCGAAAATCCTCGGAAGCCGGGTCCCCATAGGCGTAATCAAACAGGTTGTAGACGCTCGCTGAGAAATCCAGGTTTTTCCAGACTCGCGGGGCGAACAGGGTCAGGTTGGTAATCCAAACGGCTTCGGTTTCGCTACCGGCCAGGGTCTTTCGCGAACTCATATACCGCTCTTCCAGCCCGGCAAAGAGTTTGCGTTTGATGATCGGGGCCGTCAGGTTGAGCTTGACCATGTGCCGCGGCGAATTGGACAATTCCGAGCCGGTGTCCTGGACCTGGGTTTCCTGGTAGGCATAGCTGAGCCGGCCCTCCCAGCCGTTGGGCCAGCGTCCGTTCAATTCCAGCTCGAACCCCTTGGCTTCAATCGTATTGGTGTTTTTGAAGAAGTTGAGCTGATCTGCGGGATCCGTGGTTTGACTGATCAGGCTGTCGAGCTGATAGTAATAGAAAGAGCAAAGGCCGCGGATCGTTTTGGTAAACTGTTGTTCCGCCACCAGCTCCCAGGTGCGGATGGTCTCCGGTTTTAGGTCCGGATTGCCCTTTAAACCGATCCCGTAATAGTAGAGCTCAAAATTTTGAGGGGCCCGAAAGGCGCTGCCGTAAAGGAGTTTGAAATTCGTCTGGTCGGTGGGGCTGAAGATAACGGCCGCCCGGGGATTGGTGGTCCCGCCGAAGGTACTGTAGTAATCATAACGCACCCCGGCATTCAGGATCAGCCAGGGGGTCGGGGCATAATCCCCTTGAACATAGGCGGCCCAGACCGATGAATTCCGGCGGTCATCCAGATAACGTGTGAAGGGATCGAGATCATAGGACCCGTTTTCCTGCTGGAAATTAAGGGTGTATTCCGCCCCGGCCGTGAACTTGAGCGTGTCGAGAATTTTTTTGGTGGCCTTAATCTCCGTCCCGGCCCATTGGCCATAGGAATAATCCTTGTACAAGGCGCGCGGAGATTCTGTCAAGTAATGGCCATGATAGTTGTAATAGTCGTAGTAAAACCGGGCCAACACCTCGAAATCTCGGTTGTAGGATTTCTCATAACGCAGGTCCAGATAGGCCCGTTCATCCACGGTATTGGTATTCGGGTCGTTGAAGACCGTTCCAAAGGAGGCCGTGGGAATCGACTTCCAGCGGTACTGGTAGGCCCCCGACAGGGTCAGCTCCTTCCAGGTGGACTTGGTAAAAAGACTCCGGGAAAGGTCCTGGTCCAGGTTGGGCACCCGGCCGTTGTTAGTGGCCGGGTCGTCGAATTCTTTGAAATAAAGATTCCGCTGCCCCTGGCTTTCCATATAGGAACCGGACAGCAGGAAGTCCGCCTGTTTTGGTTTATCGCTGTACCCGTAGCTCATTCGTCCGTTATAGGTTTCAAAACTGCCTACAGCCCCGGAAATCTCGACGTTCTTTACATCCAGCCCTTTCCGAGTGGTAATATTGACCACCCCGAAAAAGGCGCCGGCCCCGTACAGGGAGGAACTGGGGCCCTGGATGACCTCCACCCGGTCGATCAAATCCAGATCGATAGGGAAATCGGTGCCTATGGGCGCCTGGAAGTAATTATTCTCATTCAGCCGATGGCCGTCGACCAGGAGCAGCACCCGGGAATTGTAATCGCTCGGTCGGCCAAACCCCCGCACGCCCGCATAATGGTAATTTCGGTCATAGGTCGTGAAAAACCCGGGGACGCTGTTCAACAGTTCGGCCAGGGTCCTCCACCCGTAATGCTGGATATCCCGACTGGTCACAATGGTCACCCGGGAGGGGGCTTCAGTGATTTTCTGGGCGTAACGGGAGGCCCCGTAAACGCTGGTGACCTTGAGCTCCATCAATTCTTCAATTCCCAGGACGGCCACATCCGGCAGCTCTTCTTTTTCCTGGGCTCCCGTGGATAAAGGAAGGGCGGTCAATAGGACCAGGAAGTTCAGAGTGATAATGAACCGAGAGAACCCCTTCCATCCACTTTCAAACAGCCACTGGATCCGAAGGGGATCCGTGGCCGGAATCAGGCCCCGATAGGAGATCTGTTTAGCTTTCATTCAATCCCTCTGCGCCTAAAACCGGTAGGTCAACTTAACTCGGAAGCTGCGTCCATCCTGCATAATCTGGTCCTGCCGGTGATCTACGGAACCTGGGTCCCCATAGGTGTAATCAAAAAGGTTGTAGACGCCCACCGAAAAATCGAGGTTTTTCCAGAGTCGAGGGGCGAACAGGGTCAGGTTGGTGAAATAGACGGCATCGGTGTCCGCACCGGACAGGGTTTTCCGGGGGCTCCAGTATTGCTGTTCCAACCCGGCCAAGAGTTTGCCCTTGATGATCGGGGCCGTCAGGTTGAGCTTGATCATATGACGCGGGGAATTGGACAATTCGGCCCCGGTGTCCTGGACCTGGGTTTCCTGGTAGGCATAGCTGAGCCGGCCTTCCCAGCCGTTGGGCCATCTCCCCTGCAGTTCCAGCTCCACCCCCCGGGCTTCGATCCGGGAGCTGTTTTGGTAGGTGGATAAATTGTCGATAGGATCCACCGTTTGACTGATCAGATCGTCGATCTGATAGTAATAGAACGAGCAAAGGCCGCGGATCGCTTTGGTCAACTGTTGTTCCGCCACCAGCTCCCAGGTGCGGATGTTCTCCGGTTTAAGGTCCGGGTTGCCCTTGTTCCCCCCCCCGAAATAATAGAGCTCATAATCCTGAGGGGCACGGAAGGCGCTGCCGTAAAGGAATTTGAAGGTCGTCTCCTCGAAGGGATTGTAAATCAGGGCGGCCCGGGGATTGGTGGTGCCGCCAAAGGTGCTGTAATAGTCATAGCGCACCCCGGCATTAAGAATCAGTTTAGGGGTCAGGAAATATTCCGCTTGAAGATAGGCGGCCCAGACCGTTGAATTGCGGTAGTCTTCCAGATAACGGGTATAGGGATCGAGATCGTAATTTCCGCTGTCCTGCTGAAAGTTGAGCGTGTATTCCGTCCCGGCGGTGACCTTCAGTTTATCCCCTATTTTTTTGGTGGCCTTGATCTCCGTCCCAGCCCACTGGCCGTCGCCGTAATCCTTGTTCAAGGTGCGGGGAGGATAATCATAAGGGTAATTCCCGGAATACCGCGAATAATCGTAGTAAAGCCGGGCCATCAGGTCCCAATCGCCGCTGAAGAATTTTTCATAGCGCAGGTCCAGGTAGGCCCGTTCATCGGTGGTGTTGTCATTCGGGTCGTTGAACACGGTGCCGAAGGAGGCGGTGGGGATCGCCTTCCAGCGGTACTGGTAGGCCCCCGACAGGGTCAGCTCCTTCCAGATGGCCTTGCTGAAAAGGCTCCGGGACTGATCCTGGTCATAGTTCGGGACCCGGCCGTTATTGGTGGCCGGGTCGTCGAATTCCTTAAAATAGAGATTCCGCTGCCCCTGGGTTTCCATATAAGAACCGGACAGCAGGAGGTCCGCCTGTTTTTGTTCATTACTGTACCCGTAACTCATTCGTCCCTTATAGGTTTCAAAACTGCCGGCGGACCCGGAAACCTCGACGTTCTTCACGTCCAGCCCTTTGCGGGTGAAGACATTGATTACCCCGAAAAAAGCGCCGGTCCCGTACAGGGAGGAACTGGGCCCCCGGATGATCTCCACCCGGTCGATCAAGTCCAGATCGATGGGGAAATCGGTGCCGAACGAAGCCCCATAATAAATATTATCATTGAGGCGGTGCCCATCCACGAGGAGCAGGACCCGCGAGTTGTAATCGGCCGGCCGGCCGAAGCCTCGAACGCCCGCATAATGGTAGTTCCGGTCGTAGGTAGTGTAAAAACCGGAGACGCTGTTCAGCAGTTCGGCCAGGGTCCTCCAGCCATAGCGTTGAATATCCTGACTGGTCAGAATGGTCACCCGGGAAGGGGCCTCTTTGGTTTTCTGCAGGTAGCGTGAGGCCCCGTAGACGGTGTTGACCTTGACCTTAATCAACTCTTCCATATCCAGATTGAACAAGGCCTCCGGCGCTTCTTGCTTTTCCTGGGCCTTTCCCGAAGTTGGGAAGGCCGTCAAGAGGCATAAGAAGGTTACGATGAAAAAGAAAAAATAGCGGATTCTCCGGTTTCCTTTGAATACCCTTTGAATCCAAAATGGATTGGTGACCGTGGTCAGATCACGATGGGGGATTGGTCTCTTTTTCATTTCCTTCTCCTTAAACCAGTTTAGACAAATCTTCGACTATCCTTGGGTCCAGTTTGCCCGCCTCGGCGTCTTTTTTCAGGACCTGGAGCGCCTCTTCCCTGGAAAAGGCCCGCCGATAAGGCCGGTCCGTGGTCAAGGCGTCATAGATATCCACCACGGCCATGATCCGGGCGGCCATGGAGAGATGCTGCGCGCCCAGCCCGTCAGGGTAACCCGAGCGGTCCAGCTTTTCATGGTGGTGCCGGATCACCTCCAGGGCCAGGCCCAGGGTTTTTCCCAGAGGGCGGCAGATCTTATGGCCGATGTCGGAATGCTGTTTCATCAATTCCCACTCCGCCTCGTCCAATGGGCCCGGTTTGTTCAGGATGTTTTCCGGAATTCCGATCTTGCCGATATCATGGAGCATCCCGCCGACGCGCAGGGCCTCGATCTCTTTTTCCTCCAGACCGATTTTTTCCCCCAGGGTCATAGCCAGTCCAGCCACCCGGGTGGTATGGCCCTGGGTATAGCGGTCCTTAGCTTCGACGGCATTGGCCAAAGAAAAAAGCACGTTCTCGATGTTGGTGAGGCTGTTGTTCAGTTTTTTATTCTTGATCAACGATTTGGTCCGGGCCAGGATCTCGATGCGGTTGACCGGCTTGGAAATGAAATCATCCGCCCCGGCCTCCATCCCCTTCACCCGGGAATCCAGATCGTCCAGGGCCGTGATCAATACAATGGGAATCAGGCGGGTGTTCTCCTGCGTTTTGAGACGCCGGCAAACCTCGTAGCCGTTGATCCCGGGCATCATCACGTCTAAGAGGATCAAATCCACATCCTGTTTCTGGACCAGGACCAGGGCCTCTTCGCCATTGTTGGCCTTGAGGATTTCATGGGGCAGGGAACTCAGAAAGGCTTCCAGCAGCTTCAAGTTACGCGGGTCGTCGTCCACCAGCAGGATGGTGGAGGTCTCCTCGCTGGCCACGGAACGCCGGGGTTCAAAGAAATAGATCCCCTCCCCGCCCCGGACCTTGGCCTGATTCAAGGCTTCCCTGGCCATCTTCAAAAGATCCGACCGACTCAGGGCATGCTTGGGAAATCCCGCCAGACCGATGAATAAATCAACGGGATCGCTGAACCGCTGTCTGACGGCGGATTGGATCCGCTCCGCGGCGTTGCGGGCGTCTTCGGTTGAAGCGTCGACCAGCATCAGAGCAAATACATCCCCTCCGAAACGGGCCGCCCAATCGATATCGCGGATAGTTTCGGTCAGCAGATCAGCCACCTCTTTCAATAATCGGTCGCCGCTCGGATACCCGTACTTCAGGTTGTAACGGCTGAACCCCCCCACATCGATCAGAGCCAAGGTAAAGGGTTTCCCCTGACGCTCCGACCGCTTGATTTCCCGGTCCAGAATGAGTTGAAAAAAGCCGTGATTGAACAATCCGGTCAACCCGTCTTGAAAGGAAGTGCCGGTGGTTTCTTCGTACAGGGCGGTTAAATTGATATCGGTTTCCATTTTCTGTGTTTCGGCTTTTCTTTCGTCATTTGTCATTATTTCGGAGATTCTTTCATAATCCTTTAATCTGGGACCATTGAATGAATATCATTTTTTGTTACCTGCTTAATAAACCCCTCATGTCACGCCGTGACACCCGCGAAGCATGAAAATACAACCGTTGGATATCCCCGTTTGTCAATCTGAGCCCTTCGCCTGCTGTCATCCTGAGAGAAGCGAAGGATCTCGTCTTTCGGCTCAAGGTAAACTCCGCGAGAATCCGTCTTTCAAACCTTAGGTTGGATAGAGGATTCTTCATTCGCTTCGCTCCTTCAGAATGACAGTTCCAGGCTATCTTCGTACTAACCCCCTTAGTGCCTTTCGACCAGAGGCAGGAAAAGGAAAACCCTAAAAGTCGCCGTGACCGTTTTGTTGTTTTCCATGGTGATGAATTTGGGATTTTCGATTCCGCTTAAATCACCGCCCCACCCGACAAAGGTCCAGCCCGGAGCCGCCACCGCCGTCAGCTTCACTTTATCGCCGTAATAACAGTCCGACTGGTCCGGGTCCTTGATCACGCTGCCGCTTCCCGCATGGCTGACTGCGAGCGTATACTGGTTAATAGCAAAGTTGGCGGTTATCGTCAGATCGGCGGTCACGTTTGTGTCGGTCCGGGGGTTGGCGGTTGAACCGTCGCTCCAGTTCACGAAGTGGTAGCCGGTGACCGGTATCGCCGTCACCGCCGAGCCTGAGGCACCTCGGTTGATCGTCTGGGGCGTCGCCCCACTGATCAATCCATGGGCCCCGGCATAGTAGGTCAGGGTGTAGGTATCGATGGCGAAGGACGCGGTGACGGTGATATTGGAGGTTACATTATTGTCCGATCGAGAGGGCGTCGAGCACCCCATCACTCCATTGCACAAAGCGGCAGCCCGTGTTTGGTGCCGCCGTCACCGCAGACCCGCTGCCTCCGAAGTTAACTGTCTGAGTGCTATTCCCGCTGATGGTTCCGTTGGCCCCGGCGTTGTAGGTCAACGTATAGGTATTGATGGCAAAACTGGCCGTCACCGAGATATCGGTCGTCACGTTGAGGTCGGTTCGGGAAGCGGTCAGTACCCCGTCACTCCACTGTGTAAAGTGGTAGCCGGTGTTGGGAACTGCCGTTACGGCCGCCCCGTTGGCGCCGTGGTTGACGGTCTGGGGACTGGTGCCGGTAATCGTTCCGTTAGAACCGGCGGTGTAGGTCAGCGTATAAGTATTGATGGCGAAGTTGGCCGTGACCGAGATATTGCCGGTCACACTCGTATCAGTTCGCGGGTTGGACGTCGAGGAATCGCTCCAGCTCACAAAGTGATAACCGGTGTTCGGGACCGCCGTCACCACCGTCCCTGAGGTGCCATGGTTGACCGTCTGGGAAATGTTGCCGGTGATCGAACCGTTGGCCCCGGCGCTGTAGGTCAGAGTGTATTGGTTAATCGAGAAAGAGGCCACTACCGAGCAATCGGCGGTCACCGCGCCCGTGGTATAGGTGCTGTCAACGAGTGATCCCCCACAGCCACTGACCGTATTAATATGATAATTCGGATCGGGCGTCACCGTGAATTGGATCGTGAACCCGTGATTCACCGTTTGCGCAGTGGCCGGGGTGAGGCTGCCATTGGCCCCGGCCGTGGGGGTCACCATATAGCTTGCCAAGGCATACGGCGGAAAGGTGATATTGTCCAGCCAAGCGGCATCGCTCCCTGCGGAACCGGCCCCGTCTTTCACATATTCCCAGCGGAAGGTGTGGATTCCTGGGGCGTTAACGGGATAGCCGTCGTAGGCCCAATCCGCCTCCCCGGACCATCGTTCCTGCTCCACCCCGTCGATGGTAAAGATCAGGTCATCCCCCGCCTCCGAGGATATCTTGTGCCAGAACGACACCGTGCCGGCCGAGGTTACGTCGAGCGTAACTTCCAGATAGCTTGATTCGTTATTGCCGAGCGTAGGAGACTGAGCCGCAAAGGCGCCGTTATGTTTCTCCTGGTTCTGAACAAACCAGGCCCCATGGCCGCCGGTCAACCAGGGAAGTTTAAGTAAATTACCTGTCTCAAAGTCTTCGTCCGGCGTAATCATCGCAAAGCCGGCCGCGACCGAGATATTTGCCCTCACGTTCGTCTCGGTCCGAGGATTGGCGGTCGAGTCATCGCTCCACTGGACAAAACGGTAGCCCGGGTCCGGCACGGCCGTCACCGCCGTGCCGTTGGCGCCATGGTTGACCGTCTGGGGACTGGTGCCGGTGATCGTCCCGTTGGTCCCGGCTGTGTAGGTCAGCGTATAGGTGTTGATGGCGAAGGTGGCCGTTACCGAGATATTCCCGGTCACGTTGGCGTCCGTTCGCGGGTTAGACGTCGAGGCATCGCTCCAGTTCACGAAGTGGTAGCCCGTGGCCGGAATTGCCGTCACCGCCGTACCGGTGGCGCCATAGTTGACCGTCTGGGGACTCGTCCCCGTGATCGTCCCGTTGGAACCGGCCGTGTAAGTCAGGGTATACTGGTTAATCGCGAAGTTGGCCGTGACCGATATGTTGCCGGTCACGTTCGTGTCCGTCCGCGGATTGGCGGTCGAGGAATCGCTCCAGTTCACAAAATGGTAGCCCGTGCTGGGAACCGCGGTCACGGCTGTGCCGTTGGCGCCGTAGTTGACCGTCTGGGGTGAAGTGCCGGCAATCGAACCATTGGCCCCGGCGGTATAGGTTAACGTGTAGCTATTGACCGCAAAGTTGGCCGAAACCTGGCAGTCACTAGTGATCGCTCCAGTGGCGAAGGTATAAGAGCCGACGGTGTTGGAGGTGGTGCTGTAAGGAGTGCCTCCGCACCCGCTCACCGAGGCCACGTGGTAATTGGCGTCCGCGTCGAACTTGAAGCTCGTGGTCCAGCCGTAGTTGACCGTGGCCGGGGAGGGTGTGGACGCGTCCAGCGAACCGTTGCCGCCCGGGGTAGCGGTCACCGTATAGATGACCAGCGCATTGGGCGGAAAGGTGATATTGTCCATCCAAGCAGCATCACTCCCTCCGAAACCAGTCCCGTCTTTCACATATTCCCAGCGGAAGGTGTGGACCCCCGTGGCGCTCACCGGATAGCCATCATAGGCCCAATCGATCTCCCCGGACCACCGTTGCTGCTCCAGCCCGTCGATCGAGAAGATCAGGGAATCCCCCGCCGCCGAAGATACCTTGTGCCAGAATGACACCGTGCCGGCCGAGGTCACGTCGAGTGTAACTTCCAGATGACTGGACTGGCTATCAGCGAGGGCCGGAGACTGAGCCGCATAGTTGCCGTTATGCTTGAACGCGGTCTGAACAAACCAGACCCCATTGCCTCCGGTCAACCAGGGGAATTTACTCAAATTCCCCGTCTCAAAGTCCTCATCCGGGGTAATCATCGAAAAGTCGGCCGTGACCGAAATATTGGCCGTTGCGTTGGTGTCGGTTCGCGGGTTGGCGGTCGAGGCATCACTCCACTGGACAAAGCGGTAGCCCGGGTCCGGGACCGCCGTTACGGCCGTGCCGTTGGCGCCATAGATGACCGTCTGGGGACTTGTCCCCGTAATCGTTCCGTTGGCCCCGGCGGTGTAGGTCAGGGTATAGGTATTGATGGCAAAGTTGGACGTCACCGAGATATTCCCGGTCACGTTGGCGTCCGTTCTTGGATTGGCCGTCGAGGCGTCGCTCCAGTTCACAAAGTGATAGCCGGTGCTGGGAACCGCGGTCACCGCCGTGCCGCTGGCTTCATGGTTAACCGTCTGGGGTGAAGTACCGGTAATCGAACCATTGGCCCCGGCCGTGTAAGTCAGGGTGTAGGTGTTGATCGCGAAGTTGGCCGTCACCGAGATATTCCCGGTTACGTTGACGTCTGTCCGCGGGTTGGCGGTCGAGGAATCACTCCAGTTCACAAAATGATAGCCGGTGGCCGGAACCGCCGTTACCGCCGTGCCGCTGGCGTTGTAGTTGACTGGCTGAGGGCTCGTCCCTGTGATCGTCCCGTTGGCTCCGGCGGTGTAGGACAGGGTATAGGTGTTGATGGCGAAGTTGGCCGTAACCGAGATATCGGCCGTTACATTGGCGTCCGTCCGGGAAACAGTAAGTATCCCGTCACTCCACTGCGTAAAGTGGTAGCCGGTGTTCGGAACCGCCGTCACTGCCGTGCCGTTGGACCCGTGGTTGACTGTCTGGGGACTGGTGCCGGTGATCGTTCCGTTGGCCCCGGCAGTGTAAGTCAGGGTATAGGTATTGATGGCAAAGTTGGCCGTGACCGAGATATTGGCCATTACGTTGGCGTCCGTCCGCGGGTTGTCGGTCGAGAAATCACTCCAGTTCAGGAAATGGTAGCCGGTGGCCGGCACCGCGGTCACTGGCGTACCGTTGGAGCCGTGGTTGACTGTCTGGGAAGTGTTGCCGGTGATCGAACCGTTGGCACCGGCGGTATAGGTCAGGGTATACTGGTTAATCGCAAAAGAAGCCGTGACCGAGCAGTCCGCGGTAACCGCGCCCGTGGTATAGGTGCTGTCAACGAGTGATCCCCCACAGCCGTTTACCGTATCAATATGATAGTTCGAGGCGGGCGATACCGTGAACTGGGTCGTGAAACCGTGATTCACCGTTTGCGGAGTGGCGGGGGTGAGGCTCCCATTGGCCCCGGCCGAGGGGGTCACCGTATGGGTGGCCAGTCCATTCGGCGGAAAGGTGATATTGTCCAGCCAGCCGGCATCGCTCCCTCCGAAACCGGCCCCGTCTTTCACATATTCCCAGCGGAAGGTTCGGATCCCCTACTCACCGGATAGCCGCTATAGGCCCAGTCCGCCTCCCCGGACCACCGCTCCTGCTCCAACCCGTCGATCGAGAAGACCAGGGAATCCCCCGCCGCCGAAGAGACCTTGTGCCAAAACGACACCGTCCCGGCCGAGATTACGTCCAGGGTAACTTCCAGATAACTGGACTGATTATCACTGAGCGCCGGAGACTGCACCGCATAGGTGTCGTTGTGTTTGACCAGGTTCTGAACAAACCAGACCCCATGGCCCCCGGTCAACCAGGGGAATTTAAGTAAATTCCCCGTCTCAAAGTCTTCATCCGGCGTGATCATGGCAAAGCCGGCCGTAACCGAGATATTGGCCGTCACGTTCGTCTCGGTTCGAGGATTGGCGCGTGGAGGAATCACTCCACTGGACAAAGCGGTACCCCGGGTCCGGCACGGCTGTCACCGCCGTCCCGTTGGACCCATGGTTGACCGTCTGGGGAGTGGTGCCTGTAATCGTCCCGTTTGCCCCGGCAGTGTAGGTCAGGGTGTAGGTGTTGATGGCGAAGTTAGCCGTCACCGAGATGTTCCCGGTCACGTTGAGATCGGTCCGCGGGTTGGCGGTTGAGGCGTCGCTCCAGTTCACGAAGTGATAGCCGGTGTTGGGAACGGCGGTAACGGCTGTACCCGTAGCCCCGTGGTTGATCGTCTGGGGGCTCGTTCCCGTGATCGTCCCGTTCGCCCCGGCCGTATAGGTCAGGGTATAGGTGTTGATGGCGAAGTTAGCTGTGACGGTGATATTCCCGGTCACGTTCGTGTCCGTCGCGGGAAGCCGTCAGCACCCCATCACTCCATTGTGTAAAGTGGTAGCCGGTGTTGGGCACTGCCGTCACCGCCGTTCCATTGGACCCATGGTTGACCGTCTGGGGGGTCGTCCCACTGATTGTCCCGTTGGACCCGGCCGTGTAGGTCAGGGTATAGGTGTTGATGGCGAAGTTAGCCGTCACCGAGATATTCCCGGTCACGTTGAGATCGGTCCTCGGGTTGGCGGTCGAAGAGTCGCTCCAGTTCACAAAACGATAGCCGGTGCTGGGTACCGCCGTCACCGCAGTTCCATTGCTTCCGTGGTTGACGGTCTGGGGGGTCGTCCACTGATTGTCCCATTGGACCCGGCAGTGTAGGTCAGCGTGTAGGTGTTGATCGCGAAGTTGGCCGTCGCCGATATATTCGCGGTCACGTTCGTGTCCGTCCGGGAAGCCATCGAGACCCATCGCTCCAATCCACAAAGTGGTAGCCGGTGTTGGGGACCGCCATAACCGCCGTGCCGTTGGCTCCATGGTTGACCGTCTGCGGAGTGGTGCCCGCTGATTGTCCCGTTGGTCCCGGTCGTGTAGGTCAGGGTGTAGGTGTTGATCGCAAAGTGGCCGTCACCGAGCAGTCCGCGGTCACCGCGCCCGTGGTATAAGTATTACCCAGCGAGTGATCCCCCACAGCCGCTTACCGTATCAATATGGTAGTTCGGATCGGGCGTTACCGTGAACTGGGTCGTGAACCCGTGATTGACCGTTTGCGGAGTGGCCGGGGCAAGGCTCCCATTGAGCCCCGGCCGCGGGGGTCACGGTATAGGCAACCAGGCTATTGGGCGGAAAGGTGATATTGTCCAGCCAACCGGCATCGTTCCCTGCGGAACCAGTCGCATCTTTGGCATATTCCCAGCGGAAGGTTCGGATCCCGGTACTCACCGGATAACCGCTATAGGCCCAATCCGCCTCCCCGGACCACCGTTCCTGCTCCAGTCCGTCGATCGAAAATATCAGGTTATCCCCCGCCGCCGAAGACACCTTGTGCCAGAACGATACCGCCCCGGCCGAGGTCACGTCCAGGGTCACTTCCAGATAACTTGATTCATTGTCACCCAGGACCGGCGACTGAGCCGCATAGGTGTCGTTGTGTTTGACCAAATTCTGAACAAACCAGGCACCATGGCCGCCGGTCAACCAGGGGAAGTTACTCAAATCCCCCGTCTCAAAGTCTTCATCCGGGGTAATCATCGTAAAGTTCGCTATAACGCTCAGATTCGCGGTCACGTTCGCGTCGGTCCGCGGGTTGGCGGTCGAGGCATCGCTCCAGTTCACAAAGTGATAGCCGGTGTTAGGAACCGCCGTCACGGCCGAGCCGCTTCCTCCGTGGTTGACCGTCTGGGGACTCGTCCCCGTAATGGTCCCGTTGGTCCCGGCCGTGTAGGTCAGGGTATAGGTGTCGATGGCGAAGTTGGCCGTAACGGTGATATTCCCGGTCACGTTGAGGTCGGTCCGTGGGTTGGCCGTCGACGAATCACTCCAGTTCACGAAGTGATACCCGGTGCTGGGCACGGCCGTCACCGCCGTGCCGCTGGCATTGTAGTTGACCGTCTGGGGACTCGTGCCCGTAATCGTCCCGTTCGCCCCGGCCGTATAGGTCAGGGTATAGGTGTTGATGGCGAAGTTGGCCGTCACGGAGATATCACCGGTCACGTTCGGGTCGGTCCTTGGGTTGGCCGTCGAGGCGTCGCTCCAGTTCACGAAGTGATAGCCGGTGCTGGGGACCGCGGTAACGGCCGTACCTGAGGCGCCGTGGTTGACCGTCTGGGGACTCGTTCCCGTGATCGTCCCATTAGCACCGGCGGTGTAAGTCAACGTCGTAATGGTCCCGTTGGTCCCGGCCGTGTAGGTCAGGGTATAGGTGTCGATGGCGAAGTTGGCCGTAACGGTGATATTCCCGGTCACATTGAGGTCGGTCCGTGGGTTGGCCGTCGACGAATCACTCCAGTTTACGAAATGGTATCCGGTGCTGGGAACCGCTGTTACCGCCGTGCCATTGGACCCATAATTGACCGTCTGGGGACTCGTTCCCGTGATCGTCCCGTTGGCCCCGGCGGTGTAGGTCAGGGTATATTGGAGGTATTCTCCAATCTGAAAATCGCTGAACGACGTAAGGCCAGTGATTTGAGTGCTCGTCCCTGTCTTCGTCCCAACCGTTGGATATGTCCATGTGCCGCCGTCATATTTGCCGACGATAAAGTTATCCGTGTTTGCTCCGCCATCAATATCGCCGGCAACAAAAGTGAACGTCGCGTTATAATCCGTAAACGCGATGCCGTCGCTGGTCAGCGTCCAGTAACGATTCACGCTCTTAGCGGAATTGATCCCGGAGATGCTGATATTCGGATGGTCTCCAGCCGTGGAGTTCGCCGTCAGGTTCCCTGCAACGGTCACGTTTCCAAACGAGATGGCCACCGGTGTATATCTGGTCGCATCACCGATCTCGAATGTTTTTGACGTTGCTCCTGCCGCGACGTACTTCTGGAAGTTCCCGACCACTCGACCGAGCGTCCGATTAACAGAACCCGTTGAACTGATGATGAGGCGGTAGGCGCTCGTGGTGATTTTGCCGAATTCAAGGGTCAACTGGCCGTTCACCGTCGTGTTCCCGGCCAGCGTTACTCCGGCGTTGTTGTTGACTTTCAATCCGCCATAGGTCATGGCGCTGACCGTCTGCGCCGATCCGGAATAGTAGTAGACCGTCAAATTCGTCAGCGTCTTGTTGGTAATGGTGTACTGGGAAAGAAAGTCCGGGGTCGCCGCCGTGCGGCTGACTTTCACCTCTCCGCTCCCGGTCAAGGTCCCTGCCCCACTGATGATAGCGGCCGAAGAGGGCGAAAACACGCCGCCGGAATTGACCGTGAAGGTGCCGGCGACACTGAAACTTGAGCTGCCGGTAACAGAGGCGGAAGCGGCCACGGCGAAATTCTGGAAGGCCAGTGTCCCCGAATTGGATAGGGACCCGCCGTACATCGTGATCGTTCCGGAGGAGGGGGAGAAATTGGCTCCGGACCCGACGCTGAGCGACGCCGTAACATCGAAACTGCTCGAGGTGGTCACCGTGGCCGAGTCCGCAATCGCCAAGACCAGAAATTGCAGCGTTCCCGAATTGGAGATCGACGATCCGTTTCTCATGGTCACCGTGCCGTAGGAAATAAGACTCCCGCCGTTGCTTACCGTCAGCGCCGTCGCCACCCCGAAGCTGTTCGAAGTGGTCACCCCGCTGCCGCTGATGGTCAGATTGCCGTAGTCTTGGCCGCCGTTGAGTGCTGCGACGGTGGTCGTTGAGCCGGCATATTCCACGATGCCGGTCGTATCGATGACGTGCGTCGAATAGTTGGCAGGGAGGGTCCCCGTCCCGCCGATTTTCAAAGTGGCGGCGTTGGCAACAGTCAACGTACCACCGGCACTAGCACGGTCAGCGGTATAGGTGCTCAAGTCCAATGTTCCCGCAGAGACGGACAGGTTGGCGGAAATGCTCACTGATGCGGAAAGGGTCACACTGGTCGAATTGCTCGAGGTAAGATTGTTGACGGTGGCCGGAAGTCCGGTGCCCGTAATCTGTGCCGATGTGCCGTTGTAGTTGTAGTTGGCGCCGGCACTGAACGTGCGGCTGCCTGACACCTGGATGTTGCCGGTGCTCCCGGACGACGCAATGCCGCCGGTGCTGCCGATCCCGAGCGTGCCGCCGGAGTCAAGGGTGAATGCGCCGGTTCCGCTGAGGACGTTTGTGCCGAGGTTAAGCGTGCCGGTGGAGTTGACGGTGACCGTGGAGTTGTTCGTAACGTTCACATCCAAGGTCACCACATCGTTGTCCCCAACGATAACCGCATCGTCCGGGCCGGGAGGAGAAGCGGCAGCGGTCCCGGCGTGGCTCGTCGTGGACCAGGTGGCGGCGGTGTTCCAGTTCCCCCCCCGTTGCGGCTATAGAAGGTCGGATTAATCGCGAAGTTGGCCGTCACCGAGATATTGGCCGTCACGTTGGTGTCCGTCCGGGAAGCCGTCAGCACCCCGTCACTCCAATCCACAAAGTGGTAGCCGGTGTTGGGCACCGCGGTCACGGCCGTGCCGTTGGCTCCATGGTTTACAGTCTGGGGGGTCGTCCCACTGATCGTCCCGTTGGCCCCGGCCGTGTAGGTCAGGGTATAGGTATTGATGGCGAAGTTGGCCGTCACCGAGATATCGCCGGTCACGTTGGTGTCGGTTCTCGGATTGGACGTCGAGCCGTCGCTCCAGCTCACGAAGTGGTAGCCGGTGTTGGGCACCGCGGTCACGGCCGTGCCGTTGGCTCCATGGTTTACAGTCTGGGGGGTCGTCCCACTGATCGTCCCGTTGGCCCCGGCCGTGTAGGTCAGGGTATAGGTATTGATGGCGAAGTTGGCCGTCACCGAGATATCACCCGTCACGTTGTGTCGGTCCTCGGGTTGGCCGTCGAGGCATCGCTCCAGTTCACGAAGTGGTAGCCGGTGCTGGGGACCGCGGTAACGGCCGTGCCGTTGGCTCCATGGTTTACAGTCTGGGGAGTAGTCCCACTGATTGTCCCATTGGACCCGGCGGTATAGGTCAGGGTGTAGGTGTTGATCGCGAAGTTGGCCGTCACCGAGATATCAGCCGTCACGTTGGTGTCCGTCCGCGAAGCCGTCAGACCCCGTCACTCCAGTGCGTAAAGTGGTAGCCGGTGTTGGGAACTGCCGTTACCGCCGTGCCATTGGACCCGTAATTGACCGTTTGGGGACTCGTTCCCGTGATCGTCCCGTTGGCCCCGGCGGTATAGGTCAATGTAATCTGGCTAATGGTGAACGTCGAGGCCCAGGAGGTGCCACCGCCGGGGAATGGATTCTCCACCGTGACCAAGGCAGTGCCGGCAGAGGCGATATCCGTATTGGGGATAGTGGCGGTGAGCTGACTGGAGTTGACATAGGTGGTGGTGCGGCTGCCGCCGTTCCACTTTACCTCCGATCCGGAGAAGAAATTGGTTCCGTTGACGGTTAAAGTAAATCCAGGTCCGCCGGCAATCGCGGAATTCGGCGAAAGCGAGGTAATGGCAGGCACGGCTGTTTCCGATCCCAGGCTGTAAAAGGTGGAAGGCGAATTCTGGTTGTTGTATCCGGTGGCAATCCAACCGGAGGAACGGGCCACTTTGGACAAGCGGAACTCATCGATTTTCCCCCACCAGAAGTCATTAAAGGTCGTTGCATCCTGGGCCCAGGCCCCGATGGCAACCTTGGCCGTGATGGATCCCCAGGACTTGGTCGGCCCATAGCCGGTCGCTGCCCCATCGATATAAGCGGCCAGAGGCCCGGGACTGCCGCTGGTATAAGTGCCAGCCACATGTCGCCAGGCGGTCCCGCTTTGTCCATCGGCGATTTGTGGGTAAGGGGCAGCAGCATCGCTAATGGTTAGCGCCCCGGCGGTAACATCCGGATAGACCGAAAGCTCTCGGAACACGTTCCCGGGGTTACTGGCGGAGTAGATGTCCCCAATAGATTCCCAACCATTGCCATGGCCGGCCCCCCAATACCCCGTATTGTTGTTGCTGACCCAGGCCTCGATGGTGAAGGAGGTGGTGATGAAGGTAGCGGCGGAGAACAGCCGGTCATCCGTCCCGTCAAAACGGACCGCCGACCCGATCCGCCCGGAAATCAGGTCCCCCACGCCCATGCCCCCGCCCGAAGTCAGATTTAGCCGATTGCCGGTGGAGTCGTAGATCGTTCCATCGGGGGAGTAATTCAGGTGATACACCCCCAGGTAGTTGCTGTCCCAGACCCCGATCTTGTCTTCGGTCGGGCAGTTGATGGCGCCGCTGCCGTAATACATCTGAATGACCGTGCCGGTATTGATGGAAGGAATCCTGACCCAGGCGATCAATTCTCCCGTGGTGCCGTCGTATTTTTCGACCTCATGGGATAAGGTACAGGGCGAAGTCCCGGCCCCCCCGCAGGTGGCATCGTCCTGCCCCCTGAAAATAATATCATAGCCGCGGCTATGCTGGACCCGCCCGCCAGAGGCTGCGTTTTTCAGGTCGGCATCCGTCAGGCTGACCAATAGAGGGAAATTGGTTTGCGGTCCGCCGCTGACCTGGCTGGCATTGACCGTGATCGACTTCCGGTAGGAATAGGTGCCGGAAGAGCACCCTGTCCCCAGGGCCAGGTAGAGCATTTGGGTGGCCACGGCATCGTTGGTGGTCCAGTTTAGGGTGAACCCGTCGCTGTCCAGGCTGGACAGTTTGGCTTCGGCATCAATTTTGGGGGTATAGTTGTTTACCTTCATGAAGACCTTGCCGGTCTTGTCGATGCCCCGGGCATTGGTGGTGGCCACGTTGTTTCGATCGAGGACCGCCGAACTTCCCTCGCTAAGCCCGTCGGAGGCGCCTAAGCCGAAGTAGTTTTGAGCCTGTGGATTGGCCTGAACGGTATTCTGAACACTGGCCACCAGCAGGGCGCCCGGTTGAAATCCCGTTCCGGCAATGACTTGTGCGGCTCCCGGCGCTTTGAAAGTAACCATGTGGACCATATAGGAATCGGAGGGCCCGACCGTCCCGGTCACGTTGTAAGACCCGATGGCCGATACGGTCCGATCGGCCACAAAGTTGCTGTTCATGGTATTCCTGGCGGTGAAGGCTGGATCCACCGTACTGGCGGCGCTGGACATGCCGAACCCGTAGATCAGCTCGCGGGCCTGGGTGGTGGTCTTCGTCCCGCTGTCCATGTTCGGACCGGTACCGCTGCCGGCCGAAACCTGGTCCAGCGGGTCGACCCGATCGATTCCGGTGTATTCCAGGGCATAGGTCTCGATGATGCCGGCCGGCTGGGTCAGGGTGATCGTGACCGTAATCGGACCTCCACCTCCGGTGATATTACCGGAATAGTAGGTGAACCCCCGATACGCGCCGCCCTGCCAGTCGGTCGGACCGGCCGCCCGGGTGTACGTGTTGCCGTGGGTGTCTGTAATCGAGGCAACATCGGCCAGCGGATTATCGATGCTGAAACTCACCACCAGGAGATTTCCGGAGGCGCTGGAATTGGTAAACGTTAATGAGGCATTGCTGGTGTTGAGGTCGGTCTGGCTCACATTCTGAACATGGGGGGCAATAGTCGTACTCTTCAAAAAGCTGCCGGCCTTGCCGCTCAGGCCTCCCAAGGCCAGAGAAATGACCTGCCCGGCGGCCGGGCTGGCGGCATTGGTGAAATTTACCGTGAATCCGTCCGGATCCATGGAGACATAAGCCGCTTTTTTTTGAACGGTGAGACCTTCGTTGAAAGAGTAAAGGCAACCGTCGGTCTGCTGCCCTCGCTGGGTATCCGAGTTTCCCACGCTGGCTTTGTCGAGGCTTAAGCTGCTCGTTGCCCACTGATTGCCGGTTGCGTCCATAACGCCAAGGCCGAAGTGGCCATTGACGGCATTACTGCCGGCCCCTGCCGTAAAATCATGGCCCAGATGGGCATGGAGCACCAGACTCGGCTGAAACCCTATGCCCGTCACGGAACGGCTGCCGACAGCCTCCCCCATGGCCCAATTGTAAACCTTGGAACTAACACTGGGACCGCCGATGGCCAAGAAGTGCACGACATAATCGGTCCCGGCGGTATTGGTTGTCCAATTGAGGGTAAAAGTGTTGGCATCCCAGGCGCTTATATCCGCTTCCGCGAGCAGCGTTTCCCCCCATTGAACAATGGAGATGGCCTTGGCCGCCAGTCGCCGGCTGGCATTGGGTGTGGTAACACCATGCTGGCTGGCCGAGGCCACTGCGTAACTTGTCCGCGATTGATCGGTTATTCCGAAAGAAAAAAGAAATCCGGTACTGAAATTTTCATCGGTCTTGCCGTTGGTCCAAAGGATAATCGCCTTGGGCGTCTCCCCGAGGCCGTGGGCAATATTCTGTGTCCCCGTGGTGCTGATCTTGGTAAAAGACCCGACCCTATAGGTCTGGCCCTGGGCCGGGGGTGCCGTCAGCCCGATTAGAACTAACAGGACAAGGAAACTCTGGACAAATGTCCGTTTAGGCAAAAGTTTCCCCCTTATGAAACGGGTAGCCTTCTCCGAAGAAAACTCGCATCCGGTCAATACTTAAACCGGGGCGTAAAAATAGAAAATCGCCCACGCTATGCCTATGGAATCGTTCCGCCGGAATCGGCATTCACGCAGACCCGATTCCTTCCGCGGCGCTTGGCCTCATACAAGGCCTGGTCGGCGAGTTTGAACAATTCTTCTTTGGAGAGCTTGGATTCCGGATGAAAAAAGGCCAGGCCGAAACTCATGGTCATCCGGATGGCTTTCCCCTCGTACTCCACCACCAGGGTCTCGACCATTCTCCTCAACCGCTCCACCACCGCCACGGCATCGGCGATCGGGGTTTCCGTCAACAGGATACCGAATTCCTCCCCCCCGTGCCGCGCGACGATATCCGAAGTCCTGAGGGCGTCATTCAAATTTCGGGCGAGACAACGCAGCGCCTCGTCCCCGGCCGGGTGGCCGAAGGTGTCGTTTACGGATTTGAAATGATCGATATCGGCAATGACCAGGGTCAGGGGCAACCGGTAACGTTTGCCTCGATAGTATTCCAGATTCAAAAAATAGTGGAAACTCTTGTAGTTAAACAGACCGGTCAAACCGTCCCGCATGACCTCGTCTTTCAGCGATTCGACCCGTTTCTGCTGCGCCACCAGTTCCTGTAAAAATCGATCGGAAATATGGATCAATTCATTCCGGGCGCCTTCGATCAGTTGAAGGTAAGCCCCGTCGTCCTCCAACTGGATATCAAAAAGATCGGAGATCTCTCTGATGTGCAGGAGCGCCTCTTCCATCAGGGTGTCCACCTGGATTTTCCGATCAAACCCCCACTTAGCCAGATACGTCTTCATCGCCGCCAGCGAAAGACTCTTCTTCTTGCCGGAAAAGAATTCCACCACCTGGGAGGCAATGAACAGGATCTTGCCCAGGGTATTGGCCGGTTTCGTAGCGGCTTCAATCAAATCGGGGAAATGGTGTACCAGCACGGGCTCATAAAAAAACTCGGGGAGGCCCCACTGTTTGATTAAGGCCCCGCCCAATTCCATATGGGTGAAACCCAGGACCTGTTTTTCGGCCTCGTAATATTCGCAGAGCGTATCCTTCCGCTCTTTGAGGACCAGGTTGTATTGTTTGGGCTTGGATTGGTTCAGGGCCAACCGTCCGATTTCGTGAAGCAGTCCCAGGGTGAATCCGTCTTCGACCATGGAAGGAAGGACATCTTTGGCCAGCAGGCGGCAGACCACGGCAGCCATCACCGAATCTCTCCAGAATTCAGCATAATTGAACTCGGCGTCGGCCTTGGGCTTCACCAGACGCAGCAGGGAGAAACCGAGCGCCACTTTTTTTACCGTATTGAGCCCCAAGAGTTTCACCGCGTGGGAAACGGAGGTAACCTTTACCGGCAGGGCATAAAAAGCCGAATTGATCAGTCCCAGAATTTTTCCGGCCAGCGGTGGATCAAGGGAGAGTATCTTCCCCAGTTCATCCAGATCGGTCTTCTCGTTCTTGACCGCATCGAGAATCCTCAGGGCGATCCCTGGAAGGGTGGGCAGGTTCTCCATATGTTCCAAGAGTTTCTCCAATCGCGTCGGGTTCATAGGTTCTGTTTCTTTTCCTCGATTAAGTGTAACTGAATCAAAGTTTTAGCGCTTCCTGTCCGCCGAAAAAATCTGGTCATGATCCAATTTATCGACTCTTTCGGTCCAAGAACTTGAAATTCTCCTTTTTTCAAAGACTTAATTTGATGGGGTCCAATTTTAAAGGATCTTTAGGCGAACAGGGGATTTCAATGGAAACTCCCGCTCTGATTTTCCAGGGAGGCGGCCATTTCCTCCAGGAAGCGCCTCACCTCCAGGACATTTTTTCGGTTCTCCGCGGCAACTTCCTGGGTGATCGCGTCAATTCGTTACAGCGTCCAGGGCCAGGAGCGACTGCTCCATGACCTGGTTGGTGTTCTGGACTACTTCAGCCGCCTGGAGGCCAACCTCGGGATGGATTCTGTCAGAAAGTTGCGCCGTTATTCACGAATTCCGTCGGGTTCAAGCGGGGCTTCGGTGCTCTCCCGGTGGATGGCCGTCCTCCGATTTTTCGGCTGGCTTTCTCTGGAATCCGGAATGGGCTGCCCCCTGCAACAATGAGTCGTTCTTCCCAAAGGCCCTGAAGGTATAAATCAGGTAAAATCCCGCGGCTAGCGTCAGAGCGACTGTGGTCAAAAAAGTGGCCAGGATCATCATCCTGAGGTGGGAAGAGCCGTCCCCAAGAAAGGTCCCGGGCTGATGGGGTACGGTCCAGATCGGCATCTGCCAGGTTAACCAGAAAACCTGGCCGAATTGAACTACCCCTCCAAAGGCCGGGATAAGGGCCATCGCCAGGATCCCCAGATATATCCTTTTTTGAAAGCGCTCAGGTTCATGCGGCCTCCTGAGGAGGGGGTCCTTCAGCCAGCCAGAGGCAGACCTTGTTCCGCCCGGTTTCCTTGGCCTGGTAAAGGGCCGTATCGGCCATTTTGACGAGGTCGTCCTTTTCGACCTGGGATCCCGGCGGCAGGAAGGCGACTCCGAAGCTCATGGTCAGGGGGATCTTGCGGCCTTCATATTCAAACGCAAAGGACTCGATCGATTTCCGCAGTCGACCCACTACCGCCATGGCATTTTCCAGGGAGATGCCCGGCAGACCCAGACCGAACTCTTCGCCCCCGTGGCGCGGCCACGATGTCCGAACTCCTCAGGAGGCGGGTCAGCAGGCCGGCCACCGAAACCAGAATAAAATCGCCGGCCGGATGGCCGTAGGTGTCGTTTACTTTCTTGAAATAGTCGATGTCGGCGATGACCACCGCCAAAGGAAGTTTTCCCCGGCGGGACCGGTCCCATTCCCGCTGGAGCAAATCGTGGAAACTGCGGTAGTTGTACAGATTGGTCAGGCCGTCCCGGGCGGCCTGCTCCTGCAGGGTCCCGATCTGCTTCTGCTGTTCCATGAGTTCCAGGATGGCCTGGTTCGAGAGATGGATCAGGGCGTTTCGGGCCTCATCGATAATCGTCAGGTATTCATCTTCCTGGACGCTGATCTCAAATAACCCCGAGATGGCTTTGGTTTGCCCGTGAATCTGCTCGATCAGGTCAACGGAAGAGATCGGGGCCTTCAAGCCATAGTTTTGGAGGTGATACTCCAGCAATTTCAGAGGAACGCTTTTTTCCCGGGCGTTGAATAAATCCACCACCAGGGAGGCCAGGAAAAGGATGCGGGCGACCTCTGCGGTTTCCGGGGCGGAGGGGAGGGTATTTTCCGGGCAGTGATGCGACTGAATGGGGCCATGGAATTTTTCCGGCAGCCCCCATTTTTGGGCCAGGTAAGCGCCGAGATCCATATGGTTGAAGCCGATAATCCGGCCTTCGGACTCCTGAAAGGGGCAGAAGCTATTTTCCCGTTCCTGCAGCACCAGGCTATAGGGCTTAGGCAGGGCTTCGTTAAAGGCCAGGATGCCGATATCCTGCAGCAACCCCAGGGTAAAGGCGTCTTCCTCCCAGGCCGGCAGGATTTTTTCGGCGATCAGACGGCAGGAGACGGCGCTGATCAGCGAGTTTCTCCAGAAGGCCTGGTAATCGAAAGCCCCTTTGTTTCCACTGGGAAAAACTCCGCACCAGGGAAAAGCTCAGGGCCACCTTTTTGACCGTGTTGATCCCGAGCAGCTTCACCGCGTGGGAAATGGAGGTGACCTGGGTCGGCAGGCTGTAAAAAGCCGAGTTGATCAGTCCCAGGATTTTGGCCGTCAGCGGGGGATCCTTGGAGAGGATATCGGCGATTTCGTTCAAACTGGTCTCTTCCGAGCGGACCGCTTCCAGGATTTTCAGGGCGACGCCCGGGAGGGTCGGCAGATGTTCCATCTTCTGAAAATTTTCCAGGATACCGGGGTGCGGCATAAGTTCTTCCTGATTATATGGGGGGGTCATACTTATCCTGCTTGTTTATTGGACTTAATAACCCGTTTCTTTAGAATTCCTTAAAATCGCCTTCATCCAGGGGAATCACCTCTTCGGGCCTGACCAGCCGATGGGGATTCGCTTTTTGAACAGCCAGGGTTCGAGAAACGGTTTTTCCCCTGGGCTGGCCCAAGGTTTTTTTATTCCGGCCGAACCCGAATGGGGGAGCAATCCCTGGTGCTCCCCCTTACCCGTCCCATTGGCTGAACCGCCGACAACAGACACCAATTCCTGAACAAACTTTTTCATCTGCCCGGCCTGGGCGTTCATCTGCTCCGCGGCCGAGGCCGATTCTTCGGCGTTGGCGGCGTTCTGCTGGACCACCCGGTCCATCTCGCTGATCGCTATGGTAACCTGCTCGATCCCCAAGGCCTGCTCCCGGGAGGCGGCCGCGATCTCCCCCACCAGTTCACTGGCCTTCCGGGAACTGCCGGCCACTTTCCCGAAGGATTCATTGGTTCGGGACACGATTTCGGAACCCCGTTCCACTTTTTTCACCGTGTCCTCGATCAGATGGGAGGTGTTCTTGGCCGCCTCGGCCGATCGCATGGCCAGGTTGCGCACCTCATTGGCCACCACCGCAAATCCGGCCCCGGCCTCACCGGCCCGGGCGGCTTCCACGGCGGCATTCAAGGCCAGGAGATTGGTTTGGAAGGCGATCTCGTCAATGGTCTTAATAATCTTACCGGTTTCTTCACTGGAACTGGATATTTCACCGATAGCCTGTGTCAGTTCCCCCATGGACTGATTGGCTTCAGCCACTACTTTCACGGTTTCGGCCATCAGGGTATTGGCCTGGGCGGCGTTTTGGGCATTCTGGGCGGTCATGGAAGTAATCTCTTCCATGGAAGAAGAAGTCTCCTCCAGGCCGGCAGCCTGCTCCGAGGCCCCTTCGGCCAGGGACTGGCTAGCAGCCGAAACCTGGGCTGAGGCAGAAGTGAGCTGTTCTGCTCCAATGGATAGTCCTTCAACAACCCACTGAATGGGATTGACCATCGAACGAGTCACCTGGACCCCCAAGACAAAAACAATCAGAAAGCCAAAAACGCCAAGCCCGACAATATTCGTTGATAATCCCCTGATTACCTTGTCATAGTAGGTGTTGGGCACCCCCACATAAAACATCCCGATAATCTCACCCTGCGCATTCTTGATCGGCTCATAGGCGGTTTGATTCCAGACATTCACCACCAGGGCCTTGCCGAGGTAGGTCTCCCCTTTTTTTAGGGTAGCCTCCTTAACATTCTCAGCCACTTGAGTCCCGATCGCCCTGTTTCCGTCGGGTTCTTTTACATTAGTGGTGATTCGGGTATCCCCCTGGAATATCGTTACCGTATCCCCGGTCAATTCCCCAATGGCATCTACCACGGGAAAATTCTGATTAAAGGCGGTCTCCCCTTTATAAAGCTTTTCATCCCGGATGGACCAATCTCCGGGATATTTGGCATTGATCAGGGCTCGGCCCATGGCCAGATCTCCCTTTAATTTTTCATGGGCGGTTTTGATGATTCGATCCTGGACTGAGATCATGGTGAAGATACCGATGCCTCCCAGGATTAAAAGAAAAATTACCGGCAGCAGTAGAATTTTGGTTTTCA
>CAVQSS010000011.1:0-90591 GCA_963716045.1 uncultured delta proteobacterium
CCTTCCGAATTGCCAAGGGGTTATTCCACACCTTCCGGTGATCGGCTGCCTGCTTTGGGCCGGCCGACCAAACCCTGGACCCTAATTAGCCGACGGCTATGACTTGGCCACCTGGACAAAATCCAATTCCACCGGCGTAGCGCGGCCAAAAATACTGATCAGCACTTTAAGCTTGCTCTTATCCGGTTTGACCTCATCCACCACCCCGTTGAAATTGGAGAAAGGCCCGTCGATCACCTGCACTTCATCCCCCTCCTCAAAGTAAAACTTGGGTTTCGGACGAATCGCCCCTTCGGCCATTTGCTCGATGACCTTTTCGGCTTCCTCGTCCGGGATCGGCGCCGGCTTGTTCTTTTCGCCGATAAACCCGGTCACCTTGGGGGTATCTTTAACCAAGTGCCAGGTCTCGTCGTTCAACTCCATTTTAATCAGCACGTATCCCGGATAAAACTTGCGGGAGGAGGTCTTTCGCTCGCCCTTGACCAGTTCCACCACTTGTTCCGTTGGAACTAAAACCTCCGAAAAAAGAGCTTCCAGACCCAGGGACTTTATTTGCTCCTCCAAGGCTAACTTGACCTTAAGTTCAAATCCCGAATAGGTATGTAAGATATACCATTTATGCGCCATGGCCCAACCCCGTTACCCCTTCCTGGGTCAGCGACCCATAATGGAACCAACCAATTTGGCTAAGGCCACATCCAGGACCCCCAAAAAAAAGGCTACTACCACCGAAAGAATAATGACCATGGCGGTGGCGGCCAAGGTCTCTTTGCGGGTCGGCCAGGTGACCTTCTTCAGTTCCGTCCGAACTTCCCTGAAAAAGGTCTTGGTCAGCCCCACAAAATGCAGTTTTTTGGTCCACCCGGCAACCAGCCCCTCGGAGACGCCTTCGTTCGAGGAGGGTTTTCTCAGACTGATTTTGGTTTCTTTAGGAGCCAAAGCGGATTGGGGGTCTTGGGTTGGTTTTTCCTCGACCGTTTTTTCAGTTTCGCCCGCCCCACCCTTTTTTTTCGGTTTAAGTTTTTTCATCTCCCCCGGGTTCCCAGTCCCTTTGAACGAATTTGGCAGGCCAGGAGGGATTCGAACCCCCATCACCCGGATTTGGAGTCCGGTGCTCTAACCGTTGGAGCTACTGGCCTGCGGATTAACTCCGATGAATAACGATCGATCCGTTATTTGGTTTCCTTGTGGACCGTGTGGGTCTGACAAAAGCGGCAATACTTCTTAAATTCCAGCTTATCCGGGGTCTTCCGCTTATTTTTAGTGGTGGTATAATTTTTCTGCTTACAGGTCGTACAAGATAAATTAATAATATCGCGCATATTCGTTCCCTTACTCCAAGATTTCGGAGATCACGCCGGCGCCTACGGTCCGGCCCCCCTCCCGAATGGCAAAGCGGAGCTCCTTCTCCATGGCGATGGGCATGATTAAGGACACCGTCATCGACACATTGTCTCCCGGCATCACCATCTCCACCCCTTCCGGCAGGGTCACCACCCCCGTTACGTCCGTGGTCCGAAAATAAAACTGCGGCCGGTACCCGTTGAAAAACGGCGTGTGCCGCCCGCCTTCCTCCTTCGAAAGGATATACGACTCCGCCTTGAACTTGGTGTGCGGCGTGATCGAGCCCGTCTTGGCTACCACCTGTCCCCGCTCCACATCGTCCCGCTTGGTCCCCCGCAGCAGCAACCCCACGTTGTCTCCCGCCTGGCCCTGGTCCAGGGTCTTCCGGAACATCTCCACCCCGGTACAGATCGTCTTGACCGTCGGCCGAATCCCCACGATCTCCACTTCTTCCCCGACCTTGACCATCCCTCGTTCCACCCGGCCCGTGACCACCGTCCCCCGGCCCGAGATGCTGAACACGTCCTCCACCGGCATCAAAAACGGCTTCTCAATGTCCCGCACCGGTTCCGGTATATAGGTGTCGATCGCTTCCATCAGCTCCAGAATGGGCTGGCAAGCCGGACAGTCCCCTTTCCCGCAGCCGCACTCCAGCGCCTTCAGCGCCGATCCTTTGACGATCGGCAGATCGTCCCCCGGATACTCATACTTGCTCAACAGCTCCCGCAGCTCCAGCTCCACCAGTTCGATCAGCTCCGGATCGTCCACCATGTCCACTTTGTTCAAAAAAACCACTATATACGGCACCCCGACCTGACGACCCAGCAAGATATGCTCCCGCGTCTGCGGCATCGGTCCGTCATCCGCCCCCACCACCAGAATCGCCCCGTCCATCTGGGCCGCCCCGGTGATCATGTTCTTGATATAGTCCGCGTGCCCCGGACAGTCCACGTGCGCATAATGTCGCTTCTTGGTCTCGTACTCCACGTGGGCCGTGGCGATCGTGATCCCACGCTCCTTCTCCTCCGGCGCTTTGTCGATCTCGTCAAAGGGTATGAAATTCGCAAACCCGCTCTTCGATAGACAAAGCGTGATCGCCGCCGTCAAGGTCGTCTTCCCATGATCAATATGCCCGATCGTCCCCACATTCACATGCGGCTTCGTCCGTTCAAATTTCTTCTTGGCCATCTTTTTCGTCCCCCTTCGTTAAATTTTCAATCTGGAATTTAAGTTCATTGATCAAGAGTTGAGAAATTCATACCTGCTGGAGCCCACGACCGGGATTGAACCGGTGACCTCTTCCTTACCAAGGAAGTGCTCTACCGACTGAGCTACGTGGGCTTTTTCCTTATATTCCCTATATTTGTTCGCCCCAGGCCGCCCGGGATAAACCAGGCCGGCGGCGTTGATTATTGGAGCGGGAAACGGGATTCGAACCCGCGACCCTCAGCTTGGAAGGCTGACGCTCTAGCCAACTGAGCTACTCCCGCATAATTTGGAAAAATTTCGTAGAACTGGATTTTATGGCTGTAGTCAAACCAATTTGGCTAAACGAACCTAATCTCCTACACCTTTCATTGGACAGGAAAACCAGCCAATGGAAACCATATCCTAACAGGATGGTGGAGGGGGGAGGATTCGAACCTCCGAAGGCATGGCCGACAGATTTACAGTCTGTTCCCTTTGGCCGCTCGGGAACCCCTCCTTAAATTAGGGACTTACGATAATAAAGCGAGGTAATACGCAGCAGGAACTATCTACGGCCGCTCCGTTACCTGGAGCCAGCGAAGGGATTCGAACCCCCGACCAACTGATTACAAATCAGTCGCTCTACCTGCTGAGCTACGCTGGCTTTTTAACTCCTTCTATTTACAAATAATTTACTCATCACCCCTATCTTCCAGGGCATGTAAAACATAAATTATAATAATATTTTTTTGAAAAATCAATAAAAAAAATAATTCCGAGCTAATCCCCAGGGGATCCAGGTCTTATTCCGCCAAGCGTCCGACCACTGCCCCCCGGGATTTTCAAATTGCTTAAATGCCAGGAGTATGATTATATGCCGCCTAAGGAGCACTGCCAGCTATGGAATCAGCACCCGCCCATCCCTCCCGGGAAGAACTATCCTTGAAGCCGTCATGGAAAAGTTATTTCGTTTTTTACGCGGCCATTTTTATCTTTGGTGTCGGACCGCTCTTAAACCCGGAAGCCCCCCTGGGCCGGGAGGTTGGAATACTCACAGCCGCCGTCTTGGCCGCCTTTATACTCCTGATCCGACGATACTCTTCCTATAAATACGCGGCCGGCATTTTTAGCCGGGAATTCGGATGGGGGAAATTGCTTCAGGTGAAGAAAATGTCCCTGGATGAAATTGGCTCCGTTGTCGTCCGTCGGGGGGTGGTGCACCGTCTGGTCGGGATTGGCCATCTCCACTTCCAGCCCGCGACTGCCGGATCGCCGGATCTTTGGTGGTTTGGGGTGGATCAGCCTTTTGAGGTTAAGAAAAGGGTGGAGCAGATCCTCCGACTGGAAAGGCTCCGCTAATTACAACAAGTTACTCAAGTCTTTTTCAAAACGGCTGGCAGGCACCAGACCGTCATAGCGGCTATGGGCTTTGCCCTCCCGGTTGATCAGGATGGTAGTCGGCACCCCGTTGACCTGATACTTTTCCGCCAGATCCGCGGTTCCCATCAAGACCGGATAGGTGATTTTCATATCCTTCACGAAGGTCATCAGGCCCTGGGGGGGCAGGTCCATATCCAGGGAGATCCCGAGGACTACCAGCCCCTTCTCCTTATTCAAACGAGATAATTTAATCAGCTCGGGAATTTCCGCCCGGCACGGGGGGCACCAGGTGGCAAAAAAATTCAAAACAACCACTTTACCCTTAAAATCGGATAATTTCACTTTTTTTTGGCTGAGATCCTTCAGAACGAAATCAGGCATGGTCCTCAACCCTTGAGCCCCTAAGGGTGCTTGCGCCCAGAGGAAAGCCAACCAGAAGGCCAAAAAAAGGAGCAGGAACAGCATGGCTTTATTTTTATTATATTTCATACCGTTATACGCTCTCTCCGCGCTCCAGAGCGTTGATTAACTGCACCAGCGCCCCGGTGGCCGCTTCCAGAAGGGCCGCCCCTTTTTCCAAGGAGGCCTTGGCCGGATCACCCCAAACTCCTCCCGGCCAGAATTTTCTCTTATTCCGGACCAGAATGCCCTTTGGAAAGCTGGGATACTCTTCCGGGCTGGTTCCCTTAACCCAGGTTGGTCTCAAGGCCATCATGACCGATGTTTCCAGTTCCCCCGCGTGGGCGTCCCCTTTGGTTTCAATGATCGGTTCCCAAACGGCCGCCCCTAAGTCCAAGATGTTCAAGGCAGCGATTTGGGCCTCTGGAAGCCCTTCCAAAAGAGCTTCCCCCGCTTCAACCAAGGCCGCGGTGTGGGTCCCCCCGGCATGACCAGAAAGGATGATCATGTTGCGCAGCCCCTGCTGATAGAGGGACGATCCGATATCCCTAAGCAAAGCCCTTAAGGTATCTCCGGAGATTGTCAGGGTCCCCGGGTGCTGACTGGTACTGCGACAAACCCCGTAATAGACGGGTGGGGCGACAAAAGCCCCGGTTCGTTCGCCGGCCAAACGGCAGACCTCAAAGGCATGAATTGTATCCGTTCCCAGGGGCAGATGCTCGCCGTGTTCTTCCACGGAACCCACCGGGATCAACACCGTCCGACTGGTCCGGAGCCGCTGCTGAAACTCCGTCATGGTCATGGCTTCAATTAACATTGAAAATATGTAACGCAATGCCCGGGGATAATCAAGGAATTTATGGAGCGTCCAAAACCTCCCGGACCTTGGCGGCCAGTTCTTCTTCCCGATAGGGCTTTTGAACGAAACCGGAAACGCCCTGTTTAAGGATCTCGCCCACTTCACCATTGGTACTGTAACCGGAAGAAAGCAGCACTTTAACCTGCGGATTTATCGCCCTTAATAACCGATAGGTTTCCTTTCCCCCGATGCCGGGCATCATCACGTCCAGAATGACCAGATCGATATCGCGAATCCCTTCCCGATAAATCCTGACGGCCTCCTTTCCCTCGGAGGCCGAGAAGACCCGATACCCGCGGTCTTCCAAAATATCGATCCCCAACTCCCGGATGATTTCCTCATCATCGACCAAGAGGATGGTTTCCTGGCCTTGATGGCTATCCGGGACCGGGGGCAGCTCTTCGCCATTCAGGGCGGCGGAGGCCACGGCCGGGAGGAAGACCGTAAAGGTGCTGCCTAGCCCGGTGTGGCTTTGCACTTCGATCATCCCTCCATGGTTCTGGATGATCCCGTAGACCATGGACAATCCCAGACCGGTCCCCTGGCCTTTGGCCTTGGTGGTGAAAAAGGGCTCAAAAATCCGGTCCCGGACCTCAGAGATCATCCCCATCCCGGTATCCGAGAGGGTCAGGCGGATGTAACTTCCTTCCTTCATTCCCCGCTGGCGGGAAGCCTGATCCGGGACCATCCGCTGATTCCGGCTGGCAATCTTCAAGGTCCCCCCTTTGGGCATGGCATCCCGGGCATTAAGGCAAATATTCATCAGGGCCTGCTGGATTTGCGCTTCGTCGCCCTCAATAAGGGATAGTCGCAAGTCGGGGTCCACCTCAATGGCAATCCGGGGATCAATGGTTCGCTGGAGGATGAGGACGATCTCCTGGATTAAGGCATTACAGTCGATGGGCCTTACCTGGTATTTCCCCCGGCGGGCGAACCCCAACAACTGTTTGGTTAATTCCGCCGCTCTTTGGGCCGATCGCTCAATCGCCTCGATCGACTGATAGATTTTGTCCCGGGTCGAAAGTTTCCTTTTCACAAAGGTCGCGTAGCCTAAAATGCCCCCCAGGAGGTTATTGAAGTCATGGGCAATCCCCCCGGCCAGGTTGCCGATGGATTCCATTTTTTGCGACTGCAGGAGCTGTTCCTCCAGCCGTTTATGGTCGGTCACGTCCCGGGCCATGCCGATCATACCGGTCACCCGGCCTTCCTCATCGAATAGCGGGGACGCGCTGCCTAAGAATAACCGACTGGCCCCATCCTTCCTAAAATAGTGCCAATGAACGTTCTCGACATTCTTCTTATGGTTTCGGACGTCCTTAAATACTCGAACTAAAAAAAAGTGGTCCTCCGGAGGGGCAAATTCAATAAAAAATCTACCCAACACTTCGGACTCGTCGTGACCGAGGATTTTTTTCCAGCGGGGGCTGACATAGCTCAGGGACCCATCCAAATCGAGCGTGTAGATAATATCCGGAATACTCTCGATCAGGGTCCGATAGCGGTGCTCGGTCCGGCGCAGTTTTTCCTCGGCCGCCTGGAGTTGGCGAAGGACTCCCTGATGGCTGGGCGCCCCTTTTCGGAGAGAAACTTTGGATTCCCCGTTCCCTTTTGGTTTTACGGGGGACGGGGAAGAACGCGGCTTTGTTTTTGAATCTTTCATTAGGATGCCCTCGCAATCAGACGGTATTGTCTAAGAATCTCCTCCCGGTGTCAAATGCTTTCGGGGGAGGGATGGCCGGATGGGGGTATTATAAAAAATGAACGTCCAACATCGAACATCGAACATCAAACGTCCAACATCGAATGAAAAACAACCATCCAAATGCCGAACCTGGAACACCTAATTCGGTTTTTTTCGGCCGTTTTGATACTCGTATGACCGAGTGTTCTGATATTGAGAAGCCGTCCAACGATCTGTATGATTCTGACCGAATACTCAACCAGCCTTTCTTCCAGATCATAAGTCTGTTTCTTCATCGCCTCCCATTAAACATTCGATGTTCGATGTTGGACGTTCGATGTTCGATGTTCATCTTTTTCTTACCCCTTCCACTCTGGTCTCCTTTTCATTCGGCGATCAGGGTGGCCAGTTCCACCTGGTGGGGTTTGGACGCTATTTCCGAAGGCCAGGTGACTTTCACGGTCACCAAGACGCAGCCCGTTGTCGTCCCCGGACTAATGGAGGTTTCCCGACGGTAAACCACCGGCAGGTTTCCATTGATGACCTGCGCCTCCGCTTCTCCTTTGAGGACCGACACCGGCTGGGACTTCAGAGACTCCATTTTCCCCTGAGCCAGGGCCAAGGCCCCGGTCCTATTTTGGCTGAGGGCGTTGGTCTTGATGATGGTTATCAAGGTATTGGTGGAAAATAGAAGGACCAGGCTGAAAAGGCCCAAAGCGATCACCATTTCCAAAAGAGTAAATCCACCCGGTTTTGGGGCTGGAATTGAAAGGAGATTTCTTTTCATGGGGCACAATACCCTTCACCTATTACATCAATTGGCACATTTAAACATTTGGTAATTTAGGCCCGGATTCGAAGTCCGGAGTACCTTTGGAAAACCCTTTCACCGAGACCCCGCAGCCACAAAGGCCCGATTTCAGACTGAACGGCTATATTTTGTGGCCAACCACCCACAGCTTGAAGGTTTGCAAGACTGCTGCCAAAATCGGATACCCCGCCGGATACGGTTCTGAGCAGCAGACCTTTCCGATTTGAATAGTTGATGCCCAATTTTTTGGAAATTTCCTTTCCAAAAAATTTCTTCTTGACTTTGTCCCTGATCATGTTACGCTTTCTCCATCATTTGATGGAAACATTATTTGGAGAATAGCCCTGAGCACCCCTCTGGAAAAAGCCCGTCGGGACCCGGAATCCATGAAGGCCCGGATACTCAAAATAGCCCGGCAGCTTTTCGGAGAATACGGCTATCACGGAACGACCACCCGAATGATCGCCCAGCGGGTAGGCATCGACATTTCCACCCTTTATTATCATTGGGGTGAAAAAGGGGACTTGTATGAGGCCGTGGTCCTGGATATCAACGAGGACCTGCGGCAGCAACTGGTGGCTGTGGAAAAAATAATTCACGGTCGGCCCCTGGCCCAACGGATGGACATCTCCATCGACCGGATCGTGGCCTTTCTATTCCAGCACCCGGAAATCTCCAACCTGGTGCTTTTTCGATATTTCGGGAAGACCCGCCCCGAAACCAGCCTGGATTTCAGGGTCCCCGAATTTATTTCCGATATCGCCCGTTCCATGGGCCTCAGCCGGGACAAGGAGAGTGTCTCCGTTTCCGTAAAAATGCAGGTCCTGGTCATCATGAATGCCATTCATAATTTTATTTCCGGTGAAACCTTTTTTCGGTCGCTCCTTAAGATCGAACGCTCGGAATACATTTCGCTGGCCAAGGAGACCTTGAAATATATCTTGATCCCGGCTTTCGACCGAGGAGGAAGAAAACCGGACCGGCAGCCCCTATCCACCGCCGTACCCAATAGAACGATATGAACCGGGAGGAATAAAAATGGCTCTTAACTTGGACAGCATCGGAAAAAAGATCGGCCCCTTTTCCAAAGCCTACACCTGGAAGGACTCGGTCCTCTACGCCCTGGGCGTGGGAGCGGGCTTTTCCGATCTGGAGTATTGTTACGAGAAAGAACTTAAAGTCCTGCCGAGTTTTGGCATTGTGACCCTTTACGATTTCATGCCCGAACTGGCGGCGCTGAGCAATGTCAATCTGGCCGGCGTCCTCCACGGCGAGCAGGAGTTACTCTTTCACCGGCCCATCCCCCCAGAGGGTAAACTGATCACGGAGGGAGCCATAACCCACTATTACGACAAAGGCCCGGGAAAGGGCGCCCTGATTTTGGCCGAATTTGACACCCGGGACGAAGGCGGCCAGAGGCTTTTCACCAGTATCGTTACGGTCTTTGCCCGCCTGGATGGGGGCTTCGGGGGAGAGGATGCCCCTCAGCGAACATTCTCCTTTCCGGACCGGCCTCCGGATTATGAGGTTCCGGCCATCCCTTCGGCCGATCAACCTCTGATTTATCGCCTCTCCGGCGATATCTTTGCCCTCCACGTGGATTCGGAATTCGCCCAAATGGCCGGATTCAGCCAGCCCATCATGCACGGACTCTGCACTCACGGCTATGCCTGCCGGGCGCTGATTCAGCAACTGGTCCCCGGGGCCCCGGAGAAGGCCCGCCGCATGGTCAACCGCTTTCGCAGTCCCCTGTATCCGGGGAGTCCGATTAAAACCCTTATCTGGAAAGTCGACGGGGGCCGGGCCCTCTGGCGGGTCATCGATGCCCAGACCGGTGAGGTGATCATTGACAACGGGATCTTCGAATATGGAGAAGTACCCCAGGAAGAGATCCGCTTCGACGGCCGGGTGGCCATTGTTACCGGGGCCGGGGCCGGCCTGGGCCGGGTCTATGCCCTGGAGCTGGCCCAACGGGGCGCCCGGGTGGTGGTCAATGATCTGGGCAGCGCCCGAGATGGATCCGGGGCCGGGTCCGCCCACCCGGCCGATCGGGTGGTCGAAGAGATAAGAGCCCTGGGCGGTGAGGCCGCGGCCAGTTTCGACTCCGTCTCCACGCCGGAGGGCGGCGAGGCCATCATCAACCGAGCATTGGAGGCCTTCGGCCGGGTGGATATCCTGATCAACAATGCCGGGATCCTCCGGGACAAATCCTTTCTGAAAATGGATCCGCCGGACTGGGGGGCGGTCAAGGCCGTCCATCTGGACGGGGCCTTTTACGTGACCCGTCCGGCCTTCCGGCACATGAAGGAAAATAGATACGGACGGATTATCATGACCACCTCGGCCGCCGGGCTGTACGGCAATTTCGGACAGACCAATTATTCAGCCGCTAAAATGGGATTGGTGGGGCTGATGAATACCCTGAAGCTGGAAGGCGAGAAGTACGACCTCAAGGTCAACACCGTGGCCCCCATCGCCGCCACCCGCCTGACCGAAGACATCCTGCCTCCCGACTTGTTTGAGAAGCTCAAACCCGAGTTAGTCGCTCCCCTGGTCCTCTTCCTCTGTTCCGAGCAGTGTCCGGTAAGCGGCGCCGTGTACAATGCCGGCCTGGGATATTTCAACCGGGCGGCCGTGGTCGCCGGGCCGGGGCTGATGCTTGGAGACGGCCAGACGATTCCCACCCCGGAAACCATAGCCGGGCGCCTGGCCGAAATCCTCAACCTGAAAGGTGCCCGGGAATTTTTTAACGCCACCGAGGCCCTGGGCGCCATGCTGACCGGACCGGCGCCCCGGCCGGAGGCGGCCTCGGCCCAGACCCCGGAGGCGACCGTCCAATCGGTTTTCGACCGCATGCCCCAGGCCTTCCAGGCCGAAAAGGCCGCTGGAGTGGACGTGGTTTTTCAGTTCCGCATAACCGGAGGCGGGGGAGGGGATTGGTCGGCCGCCATCCAGGAGGCCGCCTGCACCGTAACCCCGGGCCTTCACGAAAAACCGACGACCACCATCAAGATGTCCGCGGAGGATTTTCTAAATCTGATGTCCGGAAAACTTCCGGCCATGCAGGCTTATACCTCAGGCAAACTGAAGATCGAAGGGGATTTAATGAAGTCCCAGCTTATCGAGAAGCTGTTCAAATTTTAAAACGGATTAATAAAACGTTGGTCAAACTCGAAACTCGAAATTCGAAATCCGAAACTCGAAACAAGCACGAATGACCAAAATTCAAATGATCAAAATTACCCCTTCTCCCTTGAATTTGTTTCGGCCTGCGACGAGCTCAGCCGAGTCGATTTCGTGCTTCGAATTTCGAGTTTAAGAAAATAAGGAGGTCCCATGATCGGCATCGTATCCTACGGCGGGTATCTTCCCCGGCTCCGCCTCAACCGCATGAGTATTTTTCGGGAAATGGGCTGGTTCGCTCCGGCCGTCGTCATGGTGGCTCAGGGTGAACGTTCTTTCTGCAACTGGGACGAGGACAGCCTCACCATGGCGGTCGCCTCTTCTCAGGACTGCCTGCAGGGACTCGATAGATCCCGGGTGGGTGCCGTTTACCTCTGCTCCACCACCCTGCCCTTTGCCGACCGGCTCAACGCCGGGATCGTTAAGACGGCCTTGAACCTTCGGGATGAACTGCAGGCCTTGGACCTGACCTCCTCCCTGAGGGCCGGGACCAGCGCCCTGATCACCGCCTTGAACGGCGTTCGGGACGGAAATTCCGGCGAGATCCTGGTTACGGCGACTGACAAGCGGGAGACCAAAGCCGCCTATTTCTATGAAATGTGGTTCGGCGACGGCGCCGCTTCTCTCCTGGTGGGCCGCGATAACCTCCTGGCGGAATTTTTGGGCTCTTATTCCCTCTCGCTGGATTTTGTCGATCACTTTCGGGGATCCCGGAACCAGTACGACTACACCTGGGAAGAGCGTTGGGTCCGGGACGAAGGCTACGCCAAGATCATCCCGGCCGCGGTGAACGGCCTGTTCCAAAAACTGTCCATCACCATGGACGACGTGGACAAACTCGTTTTTCCCTGTTTTTTCAAGGCTGAACATCGCAACATCGCTCGGAAACTGGGGGCCTCGCCGGAAAAGGTCCAGGATAACCTTCACGAGGAAGTCGGGGAAACCGGCGCCGCCCACCCCCTGGTCATGTTCGTTCAGGCCCTGGAGCAAGCCCAACCGGGAGACCGCCTCCTGCTGGCTGGGTTCGGCCAGGGCTGCGACGCCCTCTACTTCCGGGTCACCGAAAACATCAAAAACCTGCCCGCCCGGGTGGGAATTACCGGGTCCTTAATCAACAAGAAGACCATCGATAATTACCCGAAATTTCTTAAATTCCGGGATCTGATCCAGACCGAGATGGGCATTAGGGCCGAGGCCCCTACCCAGACGGCCATGACCGTCATCTGGCGGAAACGCCAGATGATCCTCGGTCTGACGGGCGGCCGCTGCACCGCCTGCGGCACCCCCCAATTCCCCAAGATGGACATCTGCGTCAACCCGGACTGCCGGAAAGTCCACACCCAGGATGATTATGAGTTTGCCGAAAGACCGGCCCTCATCAAGACTTTTACCGGGGACCTGCTGACGGTATCCGTGGACCCACCGGCCATTTACGGTATGATCCAGTTCGAGGAGGGCGGCCGCTTCATGGCCGATTTTACCGACTGCGAACTGGCCGATGTCTGGGTCGGCCAGCCGGTGAAACTCTCTTTCCGGAGGCGCTATACCGATAAGGACCGCGGATTTTCAGGCTATTTCTGGAAGGCCGTTCCCCTCCCGGTGAAGCGGCCGGTCGAGGAGGAAAAGGCGGCCGGGATCCGGTTCGACGGCCGGGTGGCCGTGGTGACCGGCGCGGGCGCCGGCCTGGGGCGGGCCTACGCCCTGGAACTGGCCGCCCGGGGGGCCAAGGTGGTCGTTAATGATTTGGGTGGGGCCCGGGATGGTTCAGGCTCCGGTTCCGCCGGCCCGGCCGACCGGGTAGCGGGTGAAATCCGGGCGGCCGGAGGTGAGGCCCTGTCCAATTACGACTCCGTTTCCACTCCCGAGGGCGGGGAGGCCCTCATCCGGCAGGCCGTCGAGGCCTTCGGCCGGGTGGATATTGTGATCAACAATGCCGGGATCCTGCGGGACAAATCCATGTTAAAGATGTCGCCGGAAGAATGGGAAAAGGTCCTTTCCGTTCACCTGGATGGGGCCTACTTCGTCACCCGGCCGGCCTTCCGGCAGATGCGGGAACAGCAGTACGGTCGGGTCATCCTGACGACCTCCGCGGCCGGCTTGTTCGGCAATTTCGGGCAGGCCAACTATTCGGCGGCCAAGCTGGCCCTGCTGGGGATGATGAATACCCTGAAACTGGAGGGGGAAAAGTACCATATCAAGATCAACACCGTAGCCCCGGTAGCCGCCACCCGGCTGACTGAAGACATTCTGCCCCCCGATCTCTTCGAAAGACTCAAACCCGAATTCGTCACTCCCCTGGTCCTCTATTTGAGCTCCGAGCAATGTACCGAAACCGGCCAGGTCTTCAATGCCGGTCTGGGTTATTTTAACCGGGCGGCGGTCATTACCGGCCCGGGGATCATGATCGGCGACTCCCGAACTTTCCCCACACCGGAAGATATTGAGAAGAACTGGAAGGCCATCAACTCCCTGGAAGGGGGGAAAGAATTTTACAATACCACCCTGGCCTTCGGCGATATGCTGCTGGGGGGTGGTTCCCAGCCGGCGGCCGAGGTCCCGGCCGCCGAAGGGCCGACCGTCCAGTCGGTCTTCGACAGTCTCCCGCAGGCCTTCCGGGCCGACCAGGCCGCCGGGGTGGACGTGGTCTTTCAGTTTCGCATCTCCGGCCCGGGGGGCGGGGATTGGTACGCCGCCATCCAAGATAAAACCTGCACGGTCAGCCGGGGGTTCTATGAGAAGCCCACGACCACCATCAAGATGCAGGACGGCGATTTCCTGAACCTCATGTCCGGCAAGCTCCCGGCCATGCAGGCCTTCACCGGGGGCAAACTGAAGATCGAAGGGGATTTAATGAAGTCCCAACTAATTGAGAAGCTTTTCAAATTCTAAACCAGGGATCAAAAACCCGGGCTAAACTCGAAATTCGAAATTCGAGTTTAGCTCAGGAAGTAACCTTTTTTATTCGTTTTAGTTAGAAGGAGATCAGTATGCCTACCGGTATCAAAGATAAAGTCGCTATCATCGGCATGGGTTGTACCCGCTTCGGGGAACGATGGGACATGGGGGCCGAGGAACTGATGGTGGAGGCCTTCGAGGAGTGCCTGACGGATTCCGGCATCTCCCCGAACGATATTCAGGCCGCCTGGCTGGGCACCTGCATGGATGAAATCAATGTGGGCAAGAGCGCTCTGCCCCTTTCAATGACCCTGCGCCTTCCCTTTATCCCCGTCACCCGGGTGGAAAACTTCTGCGCCAGCGGCACCGAGTCCTTCCGGGGGGCCGTTTATGCCGTGGCCTCGGGGGCCTATGACCTCTGCCTGGCCATGGGGGTGGAAAAGCTCAAGGACACCGGGTACGGAGGCCTGCCCAACCCGGGATCCAATTGGGGCTCCCTGAGCTGGCTTTGGTGGCCGAACATCTCCGCTCCGGGAGCCTTCGCTCAGTTGGCCAGCGCCTATGCGGCCAAGTACCGGATCCCGGATGCCGAACTCAAGCGGGCACTGGCCCACGTGTCGGCCAAAAGCCATGCCAACGGGGTCCAGAACCCCAAGGCCCATCTGCGCAAAGCGGTCACCATCGACCAGATCATGGCCGCCCCCATCATCGCCCATCCCCTGGGGCTGTTCGACTGCTGCGGCGTGAGCGACGGGGCGGCCTGCGCCGTGGTCACCACCGTGGAAAAGGCCCGGGACATGGGTTTCAAGGATTTTATCACCGTCAAGGCCCTGCAACTGGCCTTGAGCAACGGTTCGGAAATGGGGTATAATCAGTGGGACGGCGACCACTTCCTCACGACCGACAAGGCCAGCCTGCGGGCCTATGCCGAAGCCGACATCAAAGACCCGCGAAAAGAGATCAGCATGATGGAGCTGCATGACTGTTTTTCCGTCACCGAACTGGTCACCTATGAAGACCTCCACATTTCCGAAAGGGGCAAGGCCGTCCGGGACGCCCTCGACGGTTTCTATGACCGCGACGGCGGAGGAGTCCCGGCCCAGGTGGACGGCGGGTTGAAGTGCTTCGGCCATCCCATCGGGGCCTCCGGACTGCGGATGCTCTATGAGATGTACCTCCAGCTTCACGGCCGGGCCGGGGAACGGCAGATCGAAAATCCCCGCTTCGGCCTGACCCACAATCTGGGCGGGGTGCCCTTCATGAACGTCTGCAGCATCGCCATTGTGGGGAAGTATGAGAATTAAAGCTGTGGCCGGTTGCAAGTTGCTGGTTGCTGGTTAAAAATCAGCCGCCGAGGAAAAGGGTCCATTTTTTTCTTCCCCTCCCCGACGCGGGAGGGGACTTCGTCGTGAGCCCTTCGGCAGTAAGCTCAGGGCCGAACTGCTCAGTCGAACGATTGAGGGGTGGGGGATAATCGCCTTTCAGGGTTTGCAGCTACACCCCACCTCGTTACGAGACGAGTTTAGCCGTATGCTGGAAATCCGGTTCATTATGAACTCCCCCGTCGAGGACATCTTAGCCTTCAAAACCTGCTGCGGACTGAAGATGTTTGACCAGAACCTGGAGATCCAGCTAATCAACCAGGGCCGGGTCCGGTGGTGGTGCCCAGTTGTTTCGACCTGGAGACTCCGGAGGGAGTCCGGCGGTTTGATCACCTCCGCCCCCGGGGGACCTGCGTATCAAACCGGGGGAAATAAAGGCCTTCTATTGCTCCATGGATGAAACCCTCTGGGGAAGATCCCGGGGACTGGTTTTTTATGATCAGGAAGGCAATCGCTATCCGGTCCCGATTTCATCAATAGTCTCAAAATAGGGACAACATCATAAATCGTCATTCCCGCAGCGCTTCTGAGCGGGAATCCAGGCTTTTCCTAAAGGACAGTGGATCCCCGATAAAGGCCTTCGGGGATGACGAAAAATTACCCGTTAATAATTAACGAGATAGCAAAAGAAGGAAAACGGCCTTATGGATATTTTACAATACACCGAAGAACACCGTATCTTTCGCGACGCCTTGCGGAGGTTTTTTGAAAAAGAGGTCATCCCTTATGTTGAAGAATGGGAGGAAGCGGGGATCGTCCCCCGAAGTGCCTGGAAGAAGATGGGCGACCAGGGCTTTCTCTGTCCTATGGTCCCGGAGGAATATGGCGGGGCCGGGGCGGACTTTCTCTACTCCGTGATCGTCTGTGAGGAATTGACCAAGACCAACCACAGCGGATTGGCCGCCCCCCTGCACAGCGACGTGGTCGTCCCCTACATTACCGAGTTCGGCACGGAAGAAATGAAAAGGAAATACCTGCCCGGCTGCTGTTCCGGGGACCTGATCACCGCCATCGCCATGACCGAGCCCAACACGGGAAGCGATCTGGCGGCCATCCGGACCACGGCGGTTGAAGCCGGGGACGAACTGATCCTGAACGGCCAGAAGACCTTTATCAGCAACGGAATCAACTGCGACCTGCTGGTTCTGGCCGCCCGGGACCCCGGGGTCAGCGAACCCTACCAGGCCATCGACCTTTTTCTGGTGGAGGCCGGGACCCCCGGTTTTGAAAAAGGCAAAAAAATCAAAAAGATCGGCTGGCACAGCCAGGATACGGCCGAGCTCTATTTCACCGACTGCCGCATTCCCCAAGCCAACCGGTTGGGATTTAAGGGCACCGGCTTTATCATGCTCATGCAAAAACTCCAGCAGGAGCGGCTGATCTGCGCCATCGCCGCCGTCGCCGGAGCGGAACAGATGCTGGATTTTACCGTTAAATATACGAAAGGAACGCACCGCCTTCGGCAGGCCCATCTCCAAATTTCAGGTCAACCAGTTCAAGATTGTGGAGATGGCCACCGAGATCAAGCTGGGCCGCACCTTCCTGGACAAATTGATTGCCGACCACATGGAAGGCAAAAACGTGGTCACCGAGGTCTCCATGGCCAAATACTGGACTACCGAAATGGCCCGGCGGGTGGCCGACGAATGCCTCCAACTCCACGGCGGGTACGGCTACTGCGAGGAATACCCCATCGCCCGGGCCTGGCGGGACGTGCGGGTCATGTCCATCTTCGCCGGCACCAACGAGATCATGAAGAACATCGTGGCCAAGATGATGGGACTGTAGGGGCGGCCGGTCGCCCGGCCGATAGGAGATTTCACCGTGGCCATAGAAGAAACGAGTATTGACTTTTTCGCTTTTCTGAATCTCCGTGACCTGGATCGACTGAAGGCCCTACTCCGGGAAGACGCCCGACTGGATTTCCCTAAGACCCAGCCCCTCCTGGGCCTCGACCGCATCCTCAAATTCCTCCACCTGCTCTTCCGCCGGTACCCGGAACTCACCTTCACCCTGCACCGAACCATCGTGCAAGGAAACCGGGGGGCCGTCCATTGGACCAATCATGGAAAAAACCGGCGGGGGGAACCCTACGAGAATGAAGGGGTGACCCTGCTGGAGTTCGAGGGCGAAAAAATCCGCTTTATGAGCGACTTCTTTAAAGATACGGGAAAATTCTAAACGCTTCTCCCACTGGTAACCGCCCTTTAATCCTGCAAGGCCCCGGACACTTCCTTGATCAGATTATTATACGTTTCCAAGACGTCGGCCAACTGCCTTTCCAGTTCCTGCACCCGGAATTCCGAAGCGGTCAGTTCGCCTTTCCATTTATCCACCTCCAAAGTCAACGCCCCCTTGTCTTGCAGCGCCTGGTCATAGTTCTCTTTCAGGAATTGAATCCGGTCTAAGATCTCCTTCTTCCAGCGAGACACCGTTTCCTTAAGCTCGGGGATTTTCATCGTCTCCAGCCTGACGGCTTTTTTCTCCTTGATTTCCGGTTGGGCTTGAGGGTTTGGGAATTCTCGGGGGGAATTGTTTCCATACACATCGTCCATGGCAGTACCTCCTTATCAAAATTGGTTTGGGTCTTATTTAAGGAATCCAGAATTCAGGGGCCAGAATCCAGCAGATAGGTCTTTCGAATGAATCGCGCCACCTTTTTTAAGTCCCTGGCCGCTATAGACTCGGGGGCGTATTGGGTAATCGGCTCCTGCCGGCGCAGGGCCTGAACCAGTTTAGGGTCCTCCCGAACCATTTCGGGCATCAAAAATTTTCCGTAATATTTCTGTAAAGCCTCCCGGTTTTCCCGGTCCAGCGGTCGATGATTATTGATTTTATTGATCAGGACCCAGATCATCTGGAAATTGAACTGGTACTGGTCATTCGTCTTTTTCAGGAAGGCAAACAGAGTCTTCAGACTTAAGTAGGAAAATAAGTCGGGCAATACGGGGATCACCAGCGCGTTGGCCGCCATCAGGGCATTGTAGGTGATGAGGTTCAGGTTCCCCCCCACGTCCATCAGCACCAGGTCATAGGGAAAGGGCTGAGCGGCTTCCAGGGCATCCTTTAATTTCCATTCCCTCCAGGGTCTGGACATGAGGGCCTCGTTTAAGTACAGGTTCTCTTCGCTGGCCGGCAGGAGGTGCAACCCTGGATTCTTTGTGGAGACCACGGCCTGGCTGATCGGTTGATCATGGATCAACGATTGAAAAAGGGTCGGCCGCTCTTTAGCGGGCCCGGCTTTTAAATAATGCGTCAAGTGCCCTTGGGGGTCCAGGTCGATCAACAGGACCTGGAGCCCTTCTTCGGCTAAAATCCAGCCTAAGGAGCTGCTTAAGGTGGTTTTCCCGGTCCCCCCCTTTAGACTGAACACCGCCAGCGAATGCATAGCCTTCTCCCCTGAATAGTCATCGTTTCGGCCGTATTCTATAACGCCGAGGAAGACTCTTCTTCCCCGGACTCAAATAAAAGGCCCTGGAGTTCTGCGGGTGCCTTTTTCCCAAAATGTCTATAGGCGGCAGGGGTGGCCATCCGACCCCTGGGAGTCCGGTTTAAAAAACCCAGTTGAATGAGGAAAGGTTCGTACACATCCTCCAGAGTATCCCTTTCTTCACTCAAGCCCACGGACAGGGCATCCACCCCTACCGGACCGCCGCTGAATTTCTCCATGATGGTCAACAGGATCTTCCGATCCATTCGGTCCAGCCCCAACCGATCCACTTCCAGCATCTGCAGGGCCTCCTGGGCCACGGGCAGCGAGATACAGCCGTCCGCCCGGACTTGGGCAAAATCCCGAACCCGCCGAAGCAATCGATTCGCCACCCGCGGCGTACCCCGGGAGCGTCGGGCGATCTCCAACAAACCCTCCTCTTCGGCGGCGATCTTCAAGATGGCCGCCGAGCGGATTAGGATGGTCCGCAATTCTTCGGGGGAATAAAAGTCCACCCGGAGGATAACTCCAAAACGATCGCGCAGCGGCGGGGTCAGTAGGCCGGCCCTGGTGGTGGCCCCCACCAAGGTGAACTTGGGCAGGTCCAGCTTAACGGACCGGGCGCTAGGCCCCTGCCCGATCAGGAGATCCAACTGAAAATCTTCCATGGCCGGGTACAAAATTTCCTCAACCACATGATTGAGCCGATGGATCTCGTCGATAAACAGGACTTCCTTGGATTGCAGGTTGGTCAGCAGAGCCGCCAGGTCGCCCGGCCGCTCGATAACCGGACCGGAAGTGGTCTTCAGGTTGACCTGCAATTCCTGGGAAATGATATAGGCCAAGGTGGTCTTGCCCAATCCCGGAAAACCGTGGACCAGCACGTGATCCAGCGCTTCGGAGCGGGCCTTGGCGGCTTCGATGAAAATCCGCAGATTTTCTTTCACCTTGCTCTGCCCGATAAACTCGTCCAGGCTCCGAGGCCGCAACCCGACTTCGAGCTGCGTTTCCCCCTCCAGGTTCTCGGGATCCAGAAGACGAGGAGTCGTCATTGCGATAAAGACCTTAAACTTCGGCGCAGCAGTTCTTCCAGGGTCATTCCGGGGTCCGCATCCCGGCGAATCGATTCCAGGGCCATTTCAGCCAGGGGACGCCCATAGCCCAGGTTGAGCAGGGCCGAAAGGGCATCTTCCCAAGTCCGGTCCCAAGTTCCCTTTTCGGGCGGCGGCGGGACCGCCAGCTCAATCTTCTTTACCCGGTCCTTTAGTTCCAGGATGATTCGTTCGGATGTCTTTTTGCCCACTCCCGGAACGCGCTGCACCCGTGGGCTGTCGGCCGTCAACAAGGCCTGATAAAGCTCCGGCGCCGATATGCCGGAGAGGATATTCAAGGCCAGTTTGGCGCCGATGCCGGTCACCTCCAGGAGTAATAGAAAAAGCTTTTTCTCTAAGAGGGTCAAAAAGCCGAACAGGCTGAGCGCATCTTCCCGGACGTGGGTATAGATGTGCAATTCAATTTCTTCTTTCAAGGGAGGCAATTCATAAAAGGAGGAGAGCGGTAAAACCACCTGATAACCCACGCCCTGCACGTCGATAATGGTGTATTCAGGAGATTTGAACCGCAGTTGACCGGTTAAAAAGGCAATCATTTCGATACGCCTCCGGCGTTAGAGGGGACGAAACCAGTTCAGATGACAGATGGCCACGGCCAGGGCGTCGGAAATGTCCCGGTTTCGAGGAATCGTCAGCCCTAATAAGTTTCCGACCATGGCCTGGACTTGCGCCTTTTCCGCCCGGCCATAGCCGGTAACCGCCTTTTTGATCTCCAGGGCGCTATATTCAAAAAGTTCCAGCCCCGCCTCCACGGCGGCAAGCAGGGCCACCCCGCGAACCTGCCCCAGTATCAGGGCGCTGTGAACGTTTTTGGCTAAAAAAACTTTTTCCACCGCCATCTCGGTGGGCCCGAATTCCCGGATGATTTCCTGCAGCCGGTGATGAATCTTTTCCAGGCGCAGGACCAGGGTCGGAAACGACGAAAGGCGAATGGCCCCGCTGTAGATATGCCGAAACCGAGACCCGTCTCTTTCCAGAATCCCCACTCCGGTGACTTGCGATCCCGGGTCGATCCCCAGGGTCCGCCCCGGTTGCCGGACGCCCATGAATCAGCCTAAGGCCTCCATGACCTGATCGGGGATATCGAAATTGGCGTACACATTTTGAACATCTTCATGATCCTCCAGGGCCTCCATCATCCGCAACATCTGCTCCGCCTGTTTGGCGTCCAGGGTAATCGTATTCTTGGGCAGCATGGTGACCTCGGCCACTTGCGGGATCCACTGTTTTTCCTCCAACGCCGCTCGCACCTGTTCAAAAATTTCCGTGGAGGTGATCACCTCCCACTCGTTTTCCTGTTCCCGGATATCGTCCACTCCGGCCTCCAACGCCCATTCCATCAAGGCCTCTTCATCCACTTTTCCCTTGTCAAAGACCACGAAGCCTTTCTTATCGAACAGCCAGGCCACGGATCCGGCTTCCGCCATATTGCCCCCGTTTTTGGTGAAAATATGTCGCACATCGGCAACGGTACGGTTTTTATTGTCGGTCAGTACTTGAACCAGGATCGCCACCCCGCCCGGTCCATAGCCTTCATAGGCGGTTTCCTCGTAAGCCGCCCCTTCTAAATCCCCGGTGCCCTTTTTAATGGCCCGATCGATATTATCCTTGGGCATGTTTTCCGCCTTGGCGGCCAGAATGGCTGCCCGCAGACGAGGATTACCGCTTTGGTCTCCCCCCCCCATGCGGGCCGACACGGTAATTTCCTTGATTAGTTTGGAAAAGACCTTCCCTCGCTTGGCGTCGGCAGCCCCTTTTTTCCGTTTTATCGTACTCCACTTAGAGTGCCCAGACATAGCCACCTCCTACATTATTTTCACGGAATACCCATCAGTGTCCGTGGCCGCAACAACTCCCCGGACCGGCACAGCCCGCTCCCTGACCGGGGGCCGATCCGCAGCAACCCGTATCCTTTGACCCAGGCAGGCTATGCTGGGCGACCCCGGATAAAGAGGAGGGAGCGGAAAGCATTCGCTTCAAGTGCTTGCTCCCGCATACAGGGCATCCCGGTTCCTCACTGGAACCGATCAAAAGCATTTCACTTACCCGGCCGCAATCCAGGCAGAGGAAATCAAACAGGGGCATTTCTATTTCTCCTTTTTAGTGATGGCAACCCCGACCATCCTGGTGTCCGGCACAGGTCATATTCACCGCGAATTCAGGCAATTTTCCGGATTTCAACAAGGCCAGGTTTTCCATCACGCTGCCTTCCACGGCCCTGAAAACCTTTACTCCCAATCCCTGGAGTTTCATCAGGGCCCCGCCGCCGATTCCGCCCACCACTACCAGGTCCACGGAGGATCCCCCCAGGGCCTTGATGGGCTGGCATTGGCCGTGGGCATGATGGGCATCCGAATTTCCAATGGGTTCGAGAGTGCCATTGGCGCTGTCTACTACCATAAAGAAGGGGGCTGAACCAAAATGACCGTACACCGGACTTTCCATTCCTCGATCTTCCGTTACCGGAAAGGCTATTCTCATTTCAAAACTCCTTTTCATTCGCTACCTGGAAATCTCCATCAGGACTTACCCATCTTTTTTTTCCGTCGGCGGTCATACTCCCGAATGAAGTCGACGATCCCCTTGGCGAAAAAATTTTCGTCCAGGGTCCGCATTTCATCGGCAATAAAATTGATCCCTTTGATGTATTCGGGATCCTCGATAGGGTCTTCTTCGTTTTCCTGTTCAAACTCTTTCAAGACTTTTTCAAGCAATTTGATATCCACCATCGCCGTCTCTCACTCCTGTTCTTTAGTTAAAAAATAGCCTGCCTTAAACCTTGGGCCCATCTTCCCTAATATGCCCCCAAACCGATCAAAGGTCAATCATCTTATGCCTTTAAAAAACGGGCCAGGGCAGATTCTCTTTGAAAATAGTTTTCCTGGGCTTCCTCCAGACTGACTTCTTCAAAACGAATGGTTCGGCCGGGCAAAGCCTGGGCGATCAGGGACCAGTCCACCGCGATGACCGAGGCAATCTTCACATAGCCCCCGGTGGTCTGACGGTCGGCTAAGAGTATGATGGGCTGACCGCTTCCCGGGATCTGGATGGCGCCGAAGCTGGTGCCGTCGGAAATAATATCCGGACCTCTCCGGTGCGTTATCTTTGGACCTTCAAGCCGGCAACCCATGCGATCCATCTGCCGGGTCAGGACATAAGGGGAAGACCGGAAAGTCAGGAGTCCCTGGTCGGTAATTTCTTCGTCCTGGGGCCCCAACACCACGCGCAGCGTCGGGTTGTCCGAATAGGCCGGCCTTAATCCGGGAGGAATTTCGGGAAGGCCGGCTTCCCGCTCCGGCCCGCAATCCAAGCGGTCTCCCTTCCTCAAGGCCCTCCCCTGGTATCCACCAAATCCACCGCGCAGGTAGGTGGATTTGCTGCCCATGACCGGAGGAACCTCGATCCCTCCGGCCAGAGCCAGATAGATCCGGGCTCCGTTCCGGCTATGGTCAATGATCAGGCGATCTCCTTTGAAAGCGGCGATCTTTCTCCAGAAGGAAACGGCCTCCTTGTTCAGTCGGGCGGCGGATTCAGCCCCGGTCAGGGCAAAAGAAGCATCCTGAAGGAATTCGGCCTCCAAGCCCCCCAGGGTTATTTCCAACGCCGCCTCCCCTTCCAGGTTTCCAACGATCAGATTACCCAACCGCAAGGCGTATTGATCGACGGCCCCGGAGACCGGCACGCCCCGGTCCTGGTAGCCCAACCGGCCTAAGTCCTGAACGGTTGTCAGTGGACCGGACTTAATGATCCTCATAGTTCTCAAACTGTTGTTTCGTAATCGGTTGAAATAGAACCCGGTCGCCGGCCCCCAGGAGCAGCGGTTCTTCCCGGGAGAGATCGAAAAGCCTAACCGGTGTCCGGCCGATCAATCGCCAGCCTCCGGGGCTGTCCAGGGAATAGATGCCGGTCTGTTGATTGGCAATACCCACACTACCGGCCGGCACCATTTCTCGGGGAGATTTTTTTCTGGGCGTATGAAGGCGGCGATCCAATCCCCCCAAAAAAGGAAAGCCCGGGGTAAAACCAATCATATAGACCCGATAGGTGACTGCCGAGTGAAGGGCGATGACTTCCGCTGGGGTCATTCCATGGTATTCGGCCACCTCCACCAGGTCCGGTCCGAAGGACCCGCCGTAGTGGACCGGAATCGTAATGATTTTCCCCTTGGAAAAAATCGCCTGCCCCAGGCCGGGCAACTGCCCCCCGAGGAAGGTCTTCAAATCCTCCGTGGAAAGGATTTGCGGGTCATACTGTATCAGGAGGGATCGATAACTGGGGATGAGATCCTTAATTCCCTGAAAAGGCCGGGCGCGAAGCCGTTCAAAGAGGTGAAGAACCTTCCGGTTTATTTTCGGGTCGATGCTGTCCCCGAATTCAATGCTCACGGCCTGGTCGCCGCAGGGAAGGATTTTTGGGACCTCGTATTCCAAACCCAGGCCTTTACAATCCGAGAAAAGCCTTCTGGACGGCGTTGCTTTGAAGAAGTTCAGCTCCGGTTCCTTCCTGAATGATCCTCCCGGTTTGCAGGATATACCCCCGGCTGCAGATCTCCAGGGCCTCCCGGACGTTTTGCTCCACCAGCAGAATGGTCATTCCCCGCTCCTTCAATTTCTTTACCACCCTAAAGACCTCATCCACCAATAAAGGGGCCAGCCCTAAGGAAGGTTCATCCAGGAGCAGCAGCTTGGGGTCGGCCATTAACCCCCTTCCGATGGCCAGCATCTGCTGTTCCCCTCCGGACAGGGTGGCCGCCGACTGATGGCGCCGTTCTTTCAGGCGGGGGAAAAGGGTGAAGACCTCCTCCATCAAAATCAGGTGCTGATGCCGATCCTTAAGAATATAGGCCCCCAGGTGCAGGTTCTCTTCCACCGAAAGGGGACGAAAAAGCTTCCGGTCCTCCGGTATGCAGACCACCCCCAGGCGAACAATTTCCGCCGTGGTCTTTCCGGAGACCGCCTCGCCCAGGAAGACGATCCCTCCCCGGGTGGGCCTCAAGACCCCCATGATGGCCTTGAACAGGGTGGATTTTCCGGCCCCGTTTCCCCCCACCACGGATACCAGTTCCCCTTCCCTGACGGATAGCGAAATATCCTGGATCACCGGCAGTCCGGAATAGCGGACTTCTATCTGTTGTACTTCCAGCATCCCATCGGCCAAGCGCTGAGCGCGGAGCGCAGAGCGTTAAAAACCTTTCCTCGCCATCATAAGTGACGATCCCTAAATCCGAAATTCAAACCAGGCAAGTCCTCTGTCTTGCGCCGGACGCCCTGCGCTCAGCGCTCCGCGCTCAGCGTCTTTTTCTGGACGTAGTTTTCCCCCAGGTAGGCCTTGATCACCGCCTCGCTTTTGACCACTTCCCAAGGCTCCCCTTCCGCAATCTTCCGGCCGGTCTCCAGGACGATGACCCGATGGCTCAGGCGCATGACCAACTCCATCACGTGTTCGGTGAGCAGCAGGGTGATCCCCCTTTCCCGGTTGATGTCCTTCAGCAGACCGATAAATTCTTCGATTTCGGAGGGATTGAGGCCGGCGGCCACTTCATCGAGCAGAATCATTTTGGGATCTACGGCCAGGGTGGTGGCCAGGGTTACCCTCTTCTGGGCGGCCACCGGCAGTTCGGTCATCAGGTTCTTCCCCTGGGCCTCGATGCCCATGAAAGCCATGATCTCCCGGCTCCGATGCAGGGCCTCCCTCCTGGACCGGGTCTTCAGAAAAGCGCCGATCATGATATTTTCCAGCACATTCAGGTCCCCGGCGGCCGTGTAAACCTGGAAGGTCCGGGCCAGACCCAGACGGGCAATCTCAAAATCTTTCATCCGGGTAATCTCCCGGCCGTCAAAAGAAATAGTCCCTTCGCTCAGGCTGTAAAAACCGGCGATGCAGTTAAACAGGGTGGTCTTTCCGGCCCCGTTGGGGCCGATAAGACCAACGACCTCTCCCTTCTCAACCCGAAAAGAAACGCGGTCGTTGGCTCGTAGCCCGCCGAAATTCTTGCTGACCTCTTTGACTTCCAATAGACTCATCTTTTTGAGGCGTCGATAAATTTTTCTTTGTTTCTTTTTCTTCTTCGGGCCTTCTCCACAAAACCCCAGATGCCCCGGGGCTCTGCGGCGGCCACCAGCATGATAATGGCGCTGTAAAGGATCAGGTCCAACCCCACCAGTCCGGCCTGGGCGCCGAGCCATTCCTTGAAATAGCTTTTCATGGGGATCAGAATGGCCGCCCCGATAACCGGACCCCAGAGAGAGCCGGCCCCGCCCAGCATGGCCATCAAGGCGATAAGCACCGAGATATCCAGACTCATGGTATCTTCCGGTTCGATATTCTTGATATAACAGGCATGAAAGGAGCCAACCACGCTGACGAAAGCCGTAGCCACCGCATAAGTCTTGATCTTGGCCCAGTGGACATCGATGCCCAGGGAACGGGCAATATCCTCATTGTCCTTGATCGACCGCAGTTGAAACCCCAATCGCGATTTTCTGAACCAGTTGATGGTCAGGAGCCCGAAGAAAGAAGATCCCCAGCATAATATAATAATAGGGGACATCGCTTCGGAAAATCAGCCGCAGGAAGTCGGGGGGTTGGTACTTGATGGGGGAAATCTCCAGACCCCGGGAGGCCCCCACAAAATTCCAGGCCTCGAAAACATCCTTCAGGACCAGGGAGGTGGCAATAGTGGCAATGGCGAAATAATGCCCTTTCAGCCGGAACAGGGGATATCCGATCAGAAAAGACCAGCCTACCGAAAGGCCCAAGCCGATGGGCATGGAGACCCAAAAGGGGATATCCCAGCGGATCAGCAGCACCGCGGTGGTATAGGCCCCGATGCCCACATACTGGGCCTTCCCCAGATCCACCTGCCCGCCATAACCGCCGATGGTATTCCAACCCATCCCGTAGGTGCTGAACATCAGAAACTGGATCATGGTGGCCATGGCGAAAGAGGAATGGGGTATCCAGGGGAAAAAGAGAAGGAAGACCGCTCCCAATCCGGCTATCATCCGGTCCAGGCGGGGGAAATCGGAAAAATCGACGGCGCTCTTTACTGCTTCCATCCGAAGAGTCCCCGGGGCCGAAAAACCATGATCAGGAAATAGGCCAGATAGACAAAGGTATATTTAAAAGAGGTCATGGGGACCTTTTCCATCCAGGACCAGTGAAACGTATAGGTAAAAAAATCCCAGATTCCGGGAAGTTCGGTGATTACTCCCACCACCAGCCCGGCAAAGAAGGCCCCGGGAACGCTGCCGAATCCCCCCAGGGCCACCACCGTAAAGGCGATCATGGTAAACAGCAGGCCCACGAAGGGGTTGACCGACCAGAAGTTGACCAGAAGCGCCCCGGCCAGGGTGGCCGTGGCCCCGCCCAGTCCCCAGGCCAGGGCGTTCATCCTTTCCGTCTGGATGCCCATATAGCGGGCCCCCTCCGCATTCAGCGAGGTGGCCGTTAACGCCTGCCCCACCCTGGTTTTATTCATCAGCAGCCAGACGGCCCCAAAAGCCAGGATCCCGAAAACGGCGGCGGCCAGTTTGGTGGCCGGGATAATAATCCCCAACCCGATTTCCAGGCTCTTGCCGACCAGGAGACCCTCATGAAGGGCCCGGTCTTCCGAACCCATGATCAGGAGCGCCAGATTGCGCAGAAAAAGCATCAGTCCGAAAGTACCCAAGAGCTGGGCTACCATGGGACCGCGAAGCAGGTATTTGGCCAGGCCGTAATAACAGAGTACTCCCAGGGAAAAGCCAATGACGGCTGCCACGGGCAGGCCGAACAAGGGGTCGGCCCCGGTGATCTGAGCGGTCAGCAGCCCGGCATACATGCCGATCATCAGAAATTCCCCGTGGGCGAAATTGACCATGTCCATGACGCCGAAAATAATGGTCAACCCCAGGGCCATGATGGCCAGGACCAGGCCCAGCATGAGACCGGAGACCAGAGCGCTGAGTAATATTTCCATTCTGATTTATTGAAAATGGGGGAGCGGCCCATCCGACCCTCCCCCATAGTTGCCTTCAGTTTTTTTCCACGCCGAACGCCGAACACCCGACGCCGAACATTTTTATTAGAAGCCCTTAAAGGGATAAATCAAATTGGCCGTGGCCACGTCAAAGGGATAAGCGATTTCCAGAACGATCTGTCCGTCCTTCCCTTTCTGATACTGACCGATCATGCCCGAACCCAGGATGTTCTGCCCCAGGTCTTCGCCGCTGGTGGCGAATTTGATCCCGGCCCAGGGAACGATCAACTGATCGCCGGGTATATTGATGGCGTTGGCGGCCTTTTGGATATCGGCCGGTTTGGTGGATCCCGCTTTTTCCAGCACCTCCACCCAGGCTTGAACTCCGGTAAAGGCCCGGGCTGAAGCCCCGCTCAGATCCCGGTTGTGTTTTTTCTTGTAGAGGTCGTTGACCTGCCCGGCCACTTTTTTCACTTCGGCGATCTTAGGTGAAAAAACGGTTCGGGTCAGGATCCCCGCCACATCGTCCCCCAGGCTGGTCCGGAACTCCGGAGCCTCAAAGCCGGCATTCTGTCCCCAGAGGATCTTGGGCTGGGCCTTTTGGGCCTTCAAGGTTTTCATCATCAAAATCGCGTCCGAAGCATAGGAGGCGAAGAGCATCACATCCGGTTTGACCGCCTTCAGGGATCCCACCTCGCTGGACAGGTCGGCCGATTTAGCGGCGTAAAGGATCGATTTCTTGACGTTGAACCCGTATTCTTTACCGTAGGTTTCGATCAACTGGGAGACATGGGAGCCCCATTCCGTTTTTTCACAGGCGGAAGCCAGATCATTGATATCCGCCATGGGGAAAGCTTTGACGCCTTTGGCCTTCCCTTGCGTCAGCCCCTTCATAAACTCAAAAAGGTCCCGAGTGAAGGTCCCATCATGGGGGGTGGTCCGCCAGAACCATTTGAACCCCCGCTTGGTCAGATCCGGGGAGGTAGAGGAATCGTTGATCATGGGGATGCCGTATTGTTCGGCCACGGCGCTGACGGTTTTAGTAACGGCACTGTGATAGCAACCCAGGATGCCCGCCACCTTGTCGTCCAGGATGAGCTTCTTGGCCAAGTCGGCGCCCAGGGTGGGATTGCCCTCGTGATCCTTGAAAACCAGCTCAATCTTGGCCCCGCCCTGGCTTTTGATGCCGGCATTCTTGGCCATACTCATGGCCATGGCCGCGTTGGCGCTATTGGCGATTTCCGCCGCCAATTCAGCGCCGGCCCGCAGTTCCCGACCCTCGGCGGCCGCCCCGCCGGTCAGGGGATAGATCACCCCGATCTTGACGGTATTGGCCGAGGCGATCGCTAACCCCGCTACCAGCGAGACCGCCAAGGCCAGCGCCATGAAACCACTCATTTTTTTCATCCTAAGGTTCCTCCTTTTTATATTTTCTTAGGAACTTTATAAAAAGATCAACGCCCTGTCAAGGGGGTTTATGGAACCAATCGGGATTTCACTGAGTCTTCATTAATTGTTTGATCATGTCCATGGTTTTCGCTTCGGGTTTTTATCTCCTAATCCATCTTCGACCTTTTCATTTTCTTGCCAAAATGAGACCCTTGAACTATAATGTAACTACAATCAGGTCATCAGGGAGGATTCCATGGAAACCGTCGGAGTTCGAGAATTGAAATCAAACCTGAGCCGGTATCTAAAGAAGGTAAAAATCGGCAAACGGATTATCATCACCGACCGCAACAAGGAAGTCGCTATTCTATCACCTTTCGGGAGTATGACCCTGGAAGACAAACTGCTTCAAATGGCCGGTCAGGGTTTAATCCCCTGGTCCGGATCGAAACCGATCGGAACCAGAGATAGGATAACCTCCTCGGGTGGTAAGGTTTCCGAAGCCGTTCTGGAAGATCGACGATAAGAATGATCCTCTATTTGGATACCAGCGTCCTGGTAAAACTGTATATGGAGGAGGAGGATTCCAGTCAAATCGCCTCACTGGTGGCAGTTTACGATTGATGGGGAAACCGAAAACGGGAGGCAAACATGATCCAATATACCGGAATTAATCATTTGGCCATGGCTACCGGCGATATGGATAAGACCATCCGCTTTTGGCGCGATCTGCTGGGAATGCGGCTGGTAGCCGGTCTGGGCCATCCCGGCTACCGCCACTATTTCCTGGAAATCTCCCCCCAGGACCTGATCGCTTTTTTTGAATGGCCGGATGTGGGTCCGGTGGAAGAGAAGGAGCACGGCTACCCGGTCAAAGGTCCTTTCATCTTCGACCACGTTTCCTTCGGCGTCGAAAAGGAAGCGCACCTCTGGGAGCTGAAGGATAAATTGGAGGCCGGCGGCTTCGAGGTTTCGGAGGTCGTCAACCACGGCTTCATCCATTCCATTTACACCTATGACCCCAACGGGATCCCCATCGAATTCAGCCATAACGTGGAAGGGATCGAGGTGCGTCTCCGGCCTTCCCTGAAGGATACGGCCCCTTCGGCCGTCGCTCGGGAAGGATCCGAGCCTAACCGGGACGCCTGGACTCCGGTGGTTCATCCCACCCCGCCGGAAAAAAGAAAAGTCTATCCCGGGGTGGGCAGCGAGCTGTTTCACGGGATTAAAAAGGAAAGGGGTAAATAAAAACAATAATTAATAATTAACAATTAATTATTGATTATTGATTTGATTATACACCCACTACCCGCGCTGAGAAAAAAAAGCCCATCCGCATAACGGATGGGCTTTTTATCTCCAGATAGTCCTTAATGCACGGAAGCGCTGTTAGGATCAAGCTTCACGGTGATGGCGATCTTATACAACAGGGTCAGCACCAGAAAACCGGTGGCCCAGACTCCCAGGGCGATAAAAACCTCCGGAGCGGTGGGGGCGTACTCCACCACGTGTTCCAGCGGGTTAGGAATAAAACCGGTGACCACCAGGGTGAGCCCCTTTTCAATCCAGAGCGAGCCAAACACGCCGAAGCAGGCGACGGCGGCGATGCCCATCTTGTTCCGGGTCCAGGGGATGACCAGAAGCAGGGCCGAGGTCACACCCATGCACACGGAAATCCAGGTCCAGGTGGTGTATTTGCTATGGCCTTCCAATCCCCAGAAGAGATACCGGAAGGCGTGCATATGACCCGGGATCTGGCTGTAGAAGGCGGTAAACAGCTCCAGGATGACGAAAAAGATACTGGCCAACATGGCGTAGGTGATGATGTTGATCAATTTTTTCAGGGCCTCGTTGCCGGCGTCGAACCCGGTGGTCCGGCGGACGATCAGGGCCAGGAGCACCAGCAGGGCCGGCCCGGCGGCAAAAGCCGAACCCAGAAAGCGGACCGCCATGATGGCGCTGAGCCAGAAATGACGCCCCGGCAGACCGGCGTACAGGAAGGCCGTGACCGTGTGAATGCTGACGGCCCAGGGAATGGAAAGATAAATGAGCGGTTTGACCCATTTGGGCGGGGCCACGGCTTTGCGCTCCGCGGCCAGCACATTCCAGCCGATCAGGATATTCAGGATCAGATAGACGTTCAGCACGATCATATCCCAGAAGAGCACGGAATTGGGCGTCGGATAGAGAATGACGTTTAAAATCCGGACGGGATTACCGAGGTCCACAAAGATAAAGAGCAGACACATGGTCACCGAAGCGATGGCCAGGAATTCACCCAGGATGGTGATCTTGCCGAAGGCCTTGACGTCATGCAGGTAGTAGGGCAGCACCAGCATGACGGCCGAGGCCGCCACCCCGACCAGGAAAGTAAATTGGGCGATATAGAATCCCCAGGAGACATCCCGGCTCAACCCGGTGATGCGCAGACCCTCATTAAATTGATAGAGGTAGCAGGCCACCCCGGTGGCGATAAAAATCCCCAAGAAGGCCAGCCATGTATAATATCCCTTGCTTCCTGTAAGCGCTTTCTCGAACATAACCACCTCATACCAGATAGAATAAATTGGGGAACGTTCCCAGACCGGGTTTACGGCGAATAGAATAATTTTCTTTTAGCAGTTTCCTGACCTCGGAATTCGGATTAGCCAGATCGCCGAATACCAAGGCCCCGTTGGAGGCTTCCACGCAGGCCGGATTCTGTCCCTTGGCCAAACGATCCTCACAGAAATTGCATTTCTCCACCACCCCCTTGGAGCGGGTCGGAAAAGCCGGATTGGTGGGTTCCTTGAGGTAGCGGCGCGGGTCCCCCCAATTGAAACTCCGGGAACCGTAGGGACAGCCGGCCATACAGAAGCGGCAGCCGATGCAGCGGTGAAAGTCCATCATGACGATCCCGTCGGCCCGTTTAAACGTGGCCTTGGTTGGGCAGACCCGGACGCAAGGGGGGTTGGTGCAGTGGTTACAGAAGGTCAGAAACCTTTGATGCTCCACCGCTTCGGACAGATGTTCGTGTTCATCGTCGGGAAAGACGTTTTTATAGGCCTCGGTCCAGATCCACTTGATTTCTTCCTTGGCACCGGGGATCTTGGGCACATTGTGCGTCCGGTGACAGGCATCGACACAACGTTGCATGGCTTCTTCCGACTTCAGTTTCCGGGTATTGATGACCATGGCCCAGTGCTTGGCCGCGATCGGAGGGGTAAGGGGCAGGGCCGCCTCCAATTCCCCCGGCCGGAGGACCTCCAGCGCCGCTTTCCCCCCCAGCCCCATGAGGCCGGAAATCCCGGCAATTTTCAGGAAATCTCTTCGATTGAGGCCCATTACTTTTTCTCCTTTGGCGCAATGTGGCAATCCCAGCAATAGGGGTTGACCTGCAGGTAATTATGGCACTTATCGCAGAACTGGGTCTTGTTGGAATGGCATTTCATGCAGGTATTCTGAAGGCTCATGTCGTACTGCTTCCCGTCGGCGGCCGTATAAATCCGCTCCTGAGTCCGCACGACCGTATGCCGCCATTCGTCCAGAATCTTCATATGGGAGTATTTCATCTGGCTCTTCGGTTCGATGCACTTCTTTTCCGCCAACGCCTGAATGACCGGCGTATCGATTTTAGGATCCGGCGGCGGCGTGGCCCGACCCAGGTTGTACCAGATCGGAAAAGTCACCAGAATGACAAAAATGACTATCCCCGTGATGATCTTACCGCTGTCATACATCTTCTTCGCCCTCCTCCTTCTCCTCGAATCCGGGCAGGGGTTCCCCGCGCAGGTCGGTGGTCCGCTCCCCCTCTCCGTCTATGATCAGGGCATTGGCCACCATTTCATGCAACCCGGTAACCCGCACCTCCGGCACCCAGTATTCCATGGAAGTGGACAAGGCCGCCCGATCGATGGCGCAGATATTGGCCAGCATATTGACCCCGAACGTATCGTGGACGTACCGGACGGCATTGGCCCGGGGAAACCCGCCCCGCATTCGCAGTTCCATATCTTCACCGGCGTTCAGTCCCGAACCGCTGCCGCAGCAGAAGGTCTGTTCCCGAATCGTGTTCTCCGGCATTTCAAAAAAATTATTGCAGACATGTTTGAGGACATATCGGGGTTCCTCGAAAAATCCCATGCCCCGGGAGGTGTTGCAGGAGTCATGAAAAGTAACCCGCAGGTTGTCGTTGCGGCTGGGATCCAGCTTCAATTTGCCGTTTCGAATCAGGTCGGCGGTGAATTCCACCAGATGGACCATCTTGGTGGCCTTGGCATTTTCGAATCTGGTCCCGGTGATGGGCGACACCGGTTCTTCCAGGAAATCCGCCGGCCCGCTCCAGGTATCCATATATTGATGGATCAGACGCCACATGTGGCCGCACTCTCCGCCCAGGATCCATTTGACCCCCAGGCGTTTGGCTTCGGCATAGATCTTATAATTCAACCGTTGGGCCATTTCGTTGGAAGTGAAAAACCCAAAGTTCCCGCCCTCGGAGGCATAGGTGCTCCAGGTGTAATCCAGTCCCAACTGATGAAAGAGCATCAGGTAGCCCATGGCGGTGTAGGTCCCGGGATCGGCAAAGACGTCGCCCGAAGGGGTGACGAAGAGTATTTCCGCCCCTTTGCGGTTAAAGGTCGGCTCCGGCCGGATCCCGCAAACGCCTTCGACCTCATCCAGAAAAAACTCGATCATGTCTTTAAAGGCATGGGGCTCGATGCCCAGGTGATTTCCCTTGCGGTAACAATTGGCCACCGGCCCGGCGATCCAGTCGATGTTCAAACCCAGCAGATTGAGCAATTCCCGGCCGATGAGCGTGATTTCAGCGGTATCAATCCCGTAGGGGCAGAAAAGGGAGCAGCGCCGGCATTCGGTGCACTGGAACATGTAATACCAGATCTCCTTGAGCACCTCGGGGGTCAGCTCCCGGGCCCCGGCCATCTTCCCCAGCAGCTTCCCGGCGACGGTGAATTCCCGGCGGTAAATGGAGCGCAGCAGTTCGGCCCGCAGCACCGGCATATTTTTGGGATCCCCGGAGCCGATGAAGAAATGGCATTTGTCCGCGCAGGCGCCGCAGCGCACACAGATGTCCATGAAGATGTGGAAAGTGCGGTATTTTTTTAATCGTTCCTGCATGCCTTCCAGAAAAATCTCTTTCCAGTTATCGGGCAGTTGCCAGTCGTCGTCGGTCGGCGCCCATTTGCGGGGATTGGGCAGGCCTACCGCTTCCAGATTCTTGGGCTGACCGGCGTAACAAAACACACCGGTCCGGATATCCACCGGAGTATCCAGCCAGCCCTTCATCAAGGGCGGCTTATGACCGATCTGGGCTAGTTCATTGGGCTTGGGAATATTTTTAAAGGCCATGGTTACTCCTTTTCCACTGGGATTCCAGCCTCAATCATTTTTTCTCGGAATTCATCCTCGTAATGTTCATAGGTGTGCACCTTGACCGGATACCACCAGGGATTCACATGGCGGACCATCCGGTTGTTGTTGGCCAGGTTGCGGGTCGGACTAAGAAAGATGCCGCCCAGATGGATCAGCTTGCTGAAGGGAAAATAGGCAAAAAGGGTGCAGACCATGAACAGATGGATGTAAAAAAGGACCCCGATTCCCTGGGGTACCACCGGTTTGAAGGTCACCAGCCCGATCATCAACTGCTTGACAGCGACCACGTCCAATTTCAGGATATAGCGCATCAGGATACCGGTGGTAGCTATGCCGAGGATCAACAGCAAAGGGAAGTAATCGGCCGGCAGGGAAATGTAGCGGACATTGGGTATCAGCAGGCGGCGAAGCAGCAGAAAGGTGACCGCCGCCGGGAGGACCACCCCGCTGAGCAGCATCACCGGCAGACCAAAGCCGTCCAGGGGGGCAATACCGACCTGGGCAAAACCATCCAGCGATTCCAGGATTTGTACGAAAGCCGGGACGGGTTCGGCAAAAAAACGAAGGTGCCTGAGCAAAACGACCAGAAAGGCATAATGAAAAACGAGCGCGAACAGCCAGAGCCATTTTTCCCATTCATAGGTGACCCGGGGGCCCTGGCGGTATTCCATACTGGTATTCCGGAAGAGAGACCGAAAGAGCAGGATTTCCAGGAGCATCCGGCCCACTACGCCGGCAGTGGTGGTGGGGTTGTCTAATTTACTGTCTTTGATCCAGGGAAAAGATTTTTGCTGTCCCGCCGTGGTGGGGATCCGGAAAGGAACGGGAGACTTGGCCCAGGTAGTGACCCGCCAGATCATCCCGACCAAAAAGACCAGCACCGCCGCATAGGGAAGGATGACCCCGAACAGGAATTGCAAATTGGCCGCCAGAATTCCTACCAGGGGGATCACGACCAGGAGGTGAACAATCACAAGCGATATGATTAAACTGAGTATGAAATTCATGGACCTACCCTCTCCTTTATTTTAAGCCGTTCAATCGTACCCATCCTCGGAGTTCAGGTCGGAGGTGGGGGGCTCCCCGATAATTTTGGCCCGCTGCAACAATCGATGGGTCTGCCGGCGAAGTTCATTGGCCTTGAGGTCATAGAGCTTTTCCCGGCAAGCCATATACTGATCAAAGGCCAGCAGGGCCAACTGGTCGATGCGGGTCTCGATGATCAGCAGTTCTTCCTTGATCCCGGATTGTCTAATTTCCTCCTCCAGGGCGTCGCGGATGACGGTTTTCAAAAAAAAGACGAAAGCGACCGCCTGGGAGGGGGAAAAGTTTTGTATGGCTCGAATCCGTATAATCTGATCCAAGGCCGGAGCGGCCCGCTGCGGGTCAACTCCGGAAACAACCTCTTCATATAACCGATCGAGGGCTTGCGTCAACGCATGACCGACCGGATTGGCAAAGCGATCTTTTTGGTATTTCAGAAACCGCGTGGTCTCATCGGGGTAGGTTGCCACGATGAGGTTAAACCACCGTTTTAGGAAAGCAGACTTCTTTTCTTTAAAAAAATTATTCAGGTCCATGGGAGGGGCGACGAGTACCGGGACAGAAATTCAAAGTCTTTTTTATTACCGTTACTCGTCACCTGCCCCATAATTTTTAACGTTTAAACGCAACCGGTGGGCTTGGGCAGTCCCGCCATCTTACAGGCCCCTTTTCCCGGTCCGGAAGGAAACAATTCATAGATGTATTTCAATTTGAACCCGGTTACTTTGGAAAGGATTCGTACCATGGGGGCAATTCCGTTTTTCTTGTAATAATCCTGGAGGATATTGATAATCTTCCAGTGTTCTTCGGTCAGTTCCTTGATTCCTTCGGATTCCTTCACATAATCCACCCAGTCACGGGTCCAGCTATTGAAATCGTCGATGAATCCGTCTTCATCCACACTAAAGGAATTTCCTTTAAATTCAATTGTTGCCATGCCTTAATCCTCCTCAATAATGTTAATGGGTTAATAAGTTTTGTGGCCCATACATGACTTATTTTATATTAAATGTCAAGGGGAAAATCCACAATTTTTCAAGGAAATTTAAACTGAATCGCGGGGTCTCCCGCTCCTCTTCCCCCGGTATTTACCGGCTCTGGCTACCAATCCCCGAGCCCATTCCGGGCTCCCCAGGGCGTGGAGATGGGTATAGGTGGCCAGAGTATTCTTATGAAGCACCCCATCCCGGCGGCCATCCAAGCCCTCCCCCTTGGTCATCTGAAAAGCCATTTTCCAGACCTCCAAGTCGCCCTCGATCACCCGGGAATAATGGAATTCATGGCCCTTTAAGGCCGTACCTACCGGGAAATAGGGATTGGTTTCCACCACCTTGATCCGGGTATAGCCATGTCCCTGGGGCTTTCTTTCCAAACCGAAGGTAAACGGGAAAACGCCCACCATGGGATAGGCGTCGCCCCGGTAAACCAGGGTCTTTCCCAGGTACATCAAGCCCCCGCACTCAGCGTAAACCGGGAGACCGGCTTCGATGCCCTCGGCCAAGTCTTTTCGAAAACCTTCATTTTGGGAAAGGTACGGGGCCTGGGTTTCCGGAAAGCCGCCTCCGATGTAGAGGGCCTTCAGGTCCCTGGGAAATTGGCCGGAAAGGGCATTCAGAAAAACCACCTCGCCCCCGGCAGCCTCCAACGCTTCCAGGTTCTCCGGGTAATAGAACTGAAAAGCCGTATCCTGGATCACTCCGATCCGGGGACGTCCTTCCCCATTCTTCCGACCCTTTTCGGCCCTGGGGGAGGACTCCGAAATCAGCGGAGGCGCCTGGCCGGCCAAGTCCTGTAGCCCGGCCACATCCAGGTACTTTTCAGCCATTTCCCGGGTGAAGCGTACGGTTTGCTCCACATCAGGGTGCTCCTGAAAAGGCACCAGACCCAGATGACGTTCGGGCAGACGTCCGGCGCCCATCCGAGGGATCACCCCCATGATGGGAAGGTCGCAGGTCTGTTCAATAGTCTTCCGGATAACCGCCTCGTGGCGACTGCGGACGATGTGGTTCAGAATAACCCCTTTGAGGGGCAGGTCGGGATCAAAGGCCAGGCAACCTAAAACCATGGCTGCCACAGTCCGGGTGGCCTTGGTGCAGTCGAGGATCAGGACCACCGGAGCCCTGAGCCACTTGGCCAACTGGGCGGTACTGTAAGTGCCTCGAGCGTCGATCCCGTCGAAAATCCCCCGGTTGCCCTCAATCAAGGCCAGGTCCCCTTCGAGAAACCTTTTTTTGAACGAGGCCAGCAGGACCCTTTTTCCATTAAAAAAGGGTCCAGATTATAGCAGGGATGGCGGGCCGCTTTGGCCAGCCACCCGGCATCGATATAATCCGGACCCTTCTTAAAGGGTACCACCTTGATTCCCCGATCGCGCCAGGCAGCCAGAAGGCCCATGGTCAACACGGTCTTTCCGGCCCCACCGCGGAGGGCGGCCATCACCAATCGGGGCGAATTCATTGCGTTAACTGCAAAAAAAACCGATCAACGGATTTCAGGCGTACTGAAAGGACCCGCTTACTCCCCTTCGGCGGACTGCTGCTTGCCGGCGCCTTTTAACCCGTACAAGGTGGTGCTGCCGCTGGACCAATACTCCAGAGTCCCTTCCTGAACCATATTGTTGACCAGTTTGTTCACGTCCCTGGGTTTCCGGTCAGGCACCATTGCATAAAAATCTTTCAGATAGAATTTCGACTTACCCTTCTTTTTCTCCAGTTCCGCCACGATAAATTTCTTGGCTTCGGCGTCGTCCATGATATCCCTCATTTCTTGGTTTTCAGCCCTAGGGCAGGAGAATAACTCTCCGCGGGCTGTCTTTTACCGCCCCCTCCTTTCCCCGGTCGGAGAAGGGAGGGGGTGGTAAATAGGTACGGGGTTATTTTAGGAGTTAGTGAATCGATATTGCGTGGTCTGCCGCCAGGTATAATAGGCCGGATCACGGAAGTCATCGATCAAGTGATGCGTAAAGGGCAGGCCGGTCTTCTCGAAGAAGCGCTCCCAGCCGATCCGCTCGGCCCAATCACCCACGCGCTCATATTTCCGGGCGTCCTTGGCGTAGACTTCCACCAAATTTCTGATACAGTCAACGGTCTCCGGCCACCGGGGGGTCGTATTGGGCAGGAAGGCCACCACCACCTTGGAGAACTTGGGCGGGTTGATCCGGTTGGAGACCTTGCCGCCGGCCATGATCACGATGCCGTCGCCCACGTCGTCGGCCAAGGGCAGGGCCGGGCACATGGTGTAGCAGTTGCCGCAGAACATGCAGCGGTCGGCATTGACCTGGACGCCCTGGGCCGTGGTGCCGTCTTCCCGGGTGAATTTGCCCGGTTTAATGGCGGCCGTCGGGCAGGAGGCGATGGCCAGGGGAATTTCGCAGACCTTATCGATCACTTCCCAGTCGACCATGGGCGGCTTGCGATGATAGCCCAAAATGGCGATGTCCGAGCAGTGCACGGCCCCGCACATGTTGAGGCAGCAGGCCAGGGAGATCCGCACCTGGGCCGGCATGCGCATGTGGGTGAACTCTTCAAACAGGTCGTCCATGACGGCCTTAACAACGCCGGAGGCGTCGGTGGCCGGGGTGTGGCAGTGGATCCAGCCCTGGGTGTGGACGATATTGGTGATCCCGGCACCGGTCCCGCCGATGGGGAACTTGAAGCCCCCGCCGGCCTGTTTGCGGCCGAGCAGCTCTTTCTTCAGGGGTTCGACCTTGGCCAGGTCATCCACCATGAACTCGATGTTGTTCCGGGTGGTGAAGCGCAGGTGCCCGTCGCAGTGTTTGTCGGCGATTTCGCAGATCTCCCGAATATGGGAGATGCTCATCAGCCGGGCCCCGCCGACGCGGACGGTGAAAACCTTGTCGCCGTTTTCAGCCACGTGCACCAGTACCCCGGGCTCCAGGATTTCATGGTAGGCCCATTTCCCGTAGTTGTTTTTGATGACCGGAGGAAGGAAATCCTCGTAATGTCTCGGTCCCAGATCAGTGATTCTGTCTTTTAAAGGTTCTTTTGGATCGTATGGCATGAGTGCTCACCTCCTAACGCAGATGGTGCTTGCGATATTCTTTGATGTCGCGTTCAAATCCGCCGGGAACTTCATCCGCCCGCCAGAAGATATAGGGATTGGTCCGGGGTTCCTTGACCATCTGGGGAACCGGTTCCAGACCTGTCGCTTCCAGCAGTTTCTGGAAACCCTGGCGTTTCATCAGCTCGCCCAGTCGCTCCCGGTTCTTCCCTTCTTCCATCCAGTAATCCCAGACCTTCTCGATAAACTCTTTTATTTCCGTATAAGGCGGCTCCACTTTCATGAAAGGGACCACCAGGGAGCCCATCTGGGCGCCGTCCAGGATGGGGGCTTTCGCACCCAACAGGATGGCTACGCCGCGGTCTTCGCCGACCCGCAGGGCCTTGGGCATGACGTTGATGCAGTGCATGCAGCGGGTACATTCCGGGTTGTAGATGCCCAGTTTCTGGCCGTCCCAGGACATGCATTTGGTGGGGCAGAGGTCGATGACCTCGGCTTTGATATCGAAGGCCCCCCAGTCTCTTCCTTTAAAAGCGCCGCCATTGACCGGAATCTCCCCGCCCACGTAGGCCTTGACGGCCGACTGATCGATACGGATGTCGTCCCGCCAGGTTCCGATAAAGGACATATCGGAACGGGCGATGGAGGCCACGCAGCAGTTGGGGCAGCCGTCAAACTTGAACTTGAACTTATAGGGAAAGGCCGGCCGATGAAGGAAATCCTGGTATTCATTGGTCAGGTCGTAGCACAGGGCCATGGTATCGTAGCAGGCGTACTCGCAACGGGACATGCCCAGGCAATCCGAAGGGGTCCGCAGGTTGGAGCCCGACCCGCCCAGGTCCTGGTTGAAGTCATGGGTCAATTCATAAAAGACCTCTTCCAGTTGGTGGGTGTAGGTTCCCAAAAGAATGATGTCGCCGGTGGAGCCGTGCATGTTGGTCAGCCCGCTGCCTCTTTTGTCCCAGAGGTCGCACAACTTCTTTAGGTACTCGGTGTTATAATACTTTCCGCCCGGTTGATTGACCCGGATGGTGTGGAAGTGGGCCACACCGGGAAACATCTCCGGCTGGTCGCAATAACGGCCGATGACCCCGCCGCCGTACCCGAAAACTCCAACGATCCCGCCGTGTTTCCAGTGGGTCCGTTTCTGTTCGTAGGTCAGCTCCATCACGCCCAGAATGTCATCACAAACCTCGACCGGGATCTGATAATCCACACCCTTTTCGTTCTTAGCCCGCGATTCGGCCTCCCGCTTGATGTCCGAAACAAAGCTTGGCCAGGGCCCGCTTTCTAACTGATCCAGCAGGGGTGTTTTGTGTTTCATTCGTTAAACCTCCCTTTTTTTGGTTTTATTTCAATTTTATATAAATACATGAAGGAAAGACTGCCTTACCTTTTAGATGGAATGGAAAACGATTCACCTCCTCTCACAATTTTTGCTTGTTCCCTCAACGAGTTTGTCTCCTTTTTCACATGATTTCCAAAACATGTAGATACATCTACGGTTGCTATTTGGAAAAAGGGGAACAAAAAAAGAAAAAGAATCTAGCCATTTAAATATAATTGCCTTCTATAGTCCGATATCTTCCTTTTTGTCAACAAAAAAACTGGCCCTCAAGGGCGCCTTTCCCAGCAGGACGGGAACCCAACGGAATTCCCAGGGCAGAATTTCAACCACTGAAGGAGATCATCGTTTCTTTGAAAAGTCTCTGGGCAAAAACCGCCTCCAGGTGCCGGTCTGAATTCTCTATTATAGTTGGCAAGTCCGGGGCTGCCGGGTCATAGGCCCCAACCAGCCCGGCCAATCGATCCTCAAGGTCCTCCAACGACAGGGACCTCAAGAACTGCCGGAACCGCTTGGGAAAATCTTTCGTGAATTCGCCTCGTTCCCCCTTCTCCTCCAGGGCCTGGAAAAAACCCTCGATAGTATAACTTAGACACCCCTCATCCGCCCAGGCAATCTCCCCTACCCCGTCCAGTCGGTCCAAACGGATCCGCAAGGTCAAATTCAATAGGAAAAAAAACAGGGCCTCTTCCCTGGGAAGATCTTCCGGCCCGATCAAGGGCCCGTACTGCCGGGCGGCTACCAGGCGGACCTCCACCCGGTCACCATCAATCCGGGCAATGAAATCCCCGGCAGCCAGGTGCCAGGGATGGATCTGGGCAAAGGTCACCAAGTCATAATAAAAGGTTAAAACCCTGGCCGTTTCTTTATAGATGGCAGCAATCAGGTCTTCCGGGAGATAGTGGTCGTGGCGGGGATTGTCCCAGAGGACTATTTTTTGCCGGCCATCGGCCGGATCGATAGAAAGGTGAAATTCATAAAACCCTTCCAGCCAGTCTGCCAGGTACATCCCTAAGGGGGGACTTACCTCTCCGTTTAAATCAGGTCCCCCATCTTCCTGGAAATAGGCTTTAGGAAGAAAGGAGAGGTCATATTTATTGTTAAGATAACCCAATATATTAAATTCATTTGATAAAATAAACAACCCCCTCTCGGTGAGGGCCACATTCGCGGCAAAGGGGATGACTTGCTCTGGTAGGCAAACTTCGATCTTGGCCGGGTGGTAGTCGCTGCCATGCTTTTCAGAAAAAATTCGTATTTCCCTGATTTCGTCAAGGGATACCAGGCGTCCCCGGCGGATTCGGAGCGCGGCCAGCAGCTTCTTGTAGTCTCTTTTCTCGATAACCTGCTGGATGGCCTGGAAATAGGGTACTAAGGGGAATCCTGAGACCATTTCGGTCCCCGGGCGCCCCAGGGGAATGGTCGCCGCCGGGTCAATTTCCGAAAGAGCAGGTTCTCCCAATAATAAGGATGATCCGAGAAAGCGGATGAGAGGGGAATGAGGCAAGAGCAGTCAGTTCCTCTCGAAGCGGACTTCAATTGTCTTGGCGTGCAGGGGAAGCCCTTCCTTCCGGGCTAACAGGGTAATCGTGTCCTTCAGCCCTTTAAGCCCCTTACGGCTTAGGTATTGGAAAGTCGGTTTTTTGATGAAATCATCGACGGATAGCCCGGAAAACATCCGCGCGCAACCGCCCGTCGGCAAGACATGGTTGGTCCCTGAGGCGTAATCGCCGGCGGGGACGGGGGCATAGGCCCCCATGAAGATTGACCCGGCGTGTTTAATCTGGGGAAGGATGATCCAGGGGTCTTCCGTAACGATCTGGAGGTGTTCGGCGGCATACTCATTGGCAAAATCCACCGCTTCCTTTAAATGGGAGGTAACCAGGATTGCTGAATGGCGGGTCAAGGCCTCCTCGATAATCTCTTTTCTTTCCAGCTTTGGTAATTCCCGGTTGATGATTTTGCAGACTTCCTCTGCCAGTCGGAAAGAGGGGGTTACCAGGACCGCTCCGGCATCCGGATCGTGTTCGATCTGGGAAAGGAAGTCCCAGACCACCCATTCCGACCGGGCGGTTTCATCGGCCACGATCAGGGCTTCGCTGGGACCGGCCGGTGAGTCGATGTCCACGATCCCGAAAACCGCCATTTTGGCAGCGGTTACGTATTTATTTCCCGGTCCGACGATCTTATCCACCTTAGGCATGATTCCCGTGCCGTAGGCCAGCCCGGCAATGGCCCAGGGACCGCCGATCTTAAACAAATAATCGGCTCCGGCGATATCGGCGGCCACGATGGTCACCGGATCGGCCACCTGGCCCTTCTTGGGCGGAGTGCAGGCCACCACGGTCTTCACCCCAGCCACTTTGGCCGGAATGATGTTCATCAGGACACTGGACGGATAGTTGGCCTGACCTCCCGGCACATAGGCCCCCACCGAATCCAGAGGGCGGGTAATCCTCCCGGCCAAGATACCCTCCCGGATCTCGACCGTCCACATGTCCCGTTCCACCTGGGCCCGATGAAACTTCTCGATATTCTTGGACGCGGCCTTCAGCGCCTGGACCACCTCCTTTTCTACCTGCTGATAGGCGCTTTTCACCTCCTCCGGTTGAACCTGCAAATCTCGAAGGCTGATATCCGCCTTATTTTTTTGATAATGTTTTAAGGTGACCGCATCCCCATCCCTTTGAATGGACTGAACAATGGTTCGGGTCTGCTCATAAATGCCGGAGATATCATCCATGGATCGGGTAATGAGAGCGGCACGGCGTTTGGGATCAAGTTCTTTCAGTCGTTCCGGTTTAATAAATTCCATTGATTTTTCGTCTCCTTAGGCGCATGTTTTTTAATACGAAAATAGAATTCGGCACCACTGGGATATAGTGCCCCTCCCGGGATTTTGTCAAGTGGAAAAGCGGGCCAAATAATCCCGCAAGGCATCCCGGGTGCTGGAAAAAGCCAAATAATCCCAGGGGATTTCCGGGGGATGAAAGAGTCCGACCTCCAGGGTTTCGTCCCCGGCTTGGGGAGTGCCGGCCAACCATTCGGCTAAATAGGCCACAATAACCACCAGACTGCCCGGGTAAGAATAAATATTCAGCAGGGAAGTGAGTCGGACCTCCATTTCCGTTTCTTCCAAAGTCTCCCGGATGGCCGCCGATTCCACGGTTTCACCCCGGTCCACAAACCCGCCGGGGATGACCCATTGGCCGTAACCGGGCGATATGGCGCGCCGGACCAGGACAATCCGATCTTCGTAGGTGGTTACGGTGCAGGCGGCTATCTTTGGGTCCAAATAATAGACAAACCCGCAGCGACGACAGACCAATCGTTCCGGTTCTTTGGGTTTTATCACCCGCTGATCCAAATCGCCGCCGCATAAGGGGCAAAATCGGTAAGGGGGGTGTCCCTCATGAGGATGAACCATTCGGGGTTCTAAATCGACCATAACCCAATTATTCTAAAGCAGACCCCTGGGGAAATAAAGACTTTTTTCTTGATTCCTGGGGAAATTACCGTTAAATATAAAAGTTTATGTAAAGGTATTCAGGGAAGGAGCAGTCTTGGAAAAAGAGAAGATCCCGGGGAACGCCCCGTACAAGAAAAAATCCACTATCCGGGAATATGCCGAATCCATCGCCATTGCCATTTTATTGGCCCTGCTGATTCGGGCCTTTGTGGTCCAGGCCTTTAAAATCCCCTCCGGTTCCATGAAGCCGACTCTTCAGATCGGCGACCATATTCTGGTGAACAAGTTCATCTATGGGGTCAAGCTGCGCCTTCCTTTCAGCTCCATCAACTACACCCTGATCCCGATCCGCCAACCCCAACGCGAAGACGTGATCGTTTTTATTTATCCGGTTGACCCGAAAAAGGACTTCATCAAGCGGGTCATCGGCCTTCCCGGGGATACGGTTCAGGTGACCGATAAAAAGGTCTTTATCAATAATCAACCCTTTGAGGATCGTCATGGTTTCCACAGCGACCAGAATGTAATCCCTTATTATGAGCAACCCCGAGACTCCCTGGGTCCCATTAAAGTCCCCGCCGACAAACTGTTTGTCATGGGGGACAACCGCGACGAAAGCTATGACAGCCGTTATTGGGGCTTCGTGGACCAGAAAGCCATTATCGGACAGGCCTTTATTATTTACTGGTCCTGGGACCGGCTGAATTTCGGCGTCCGCTGGAATCGACTGGGCAGCCTGATAAAATAGAGGTTTCCGTTTATTTGAAGCTTCGCCTTTTTGGGTGGGTACCCTCCAGATCTGGTATGGCCGCGGGGTCTCGGCGAAAGGGTTTTCCAAAGGTACTCCGGACTTCGATCCCGGGCCTAAGTTACTAACTTTATTTAAAGCAGGCCCATGCTCCAAGCCTTTTGATGCCTCTCAGGCCGGCCCTGCCTCCTGGAAGATTTGAAAACACGGGGGCCGGGTTAGAGCCTATAAAGCGATGTGGAAAACCCTTTCGCCGAGACCCCGCGGCCACGAAGGCCCGACTTTAGACTGCGCTGCTATATATTGTGGCCACCCACCCAAAAAGGCGAACAACCGTTTATTTTAAAGCGGGCCCAAAACCGTCTTGACAATTTTTGCTTATTGGTGGATTATAAGATGTTGACCTGATCCGACATTTGATGCCCAACCCTCTATCGTAAAAATTCAATCATTTTTGATAGAGGTCCTCCGACGCAAAGGAAATGAAATGGCCTGGGACATTATCCCGAAACCTTCCACCCCCTCTCCCTTCGGGTTTGAGGGGGTTTTTTTTAACCTCCAGGGGTTCCGCTATGCCCTTTAGTCGCCACCACCTGACCGGGATGAAAGGGTTAACCCGGGAAGAGATCGAAACTATTCTGAATACCGCCGAGTCTCTCAAGGAGATTTCCTTCCGGGACATAAAGAAAGTCCCCACCCTGAGAGGCAAGACGGTGGTCAATTTCTTCCATGAACCCAGCACCCGCACCCGGACTTCCTTTGAACTCGCCGCCAAACGGTTAAGCGCCGATACGGTCAGCTTGTCCGCCGGAACCAGTTCCCTGGTCAAAGGCGAAACGCTGATTGATACGGCTAAAAACCTGGAAGCCATGGCCCCCGATGTCATCGTGATCCGCCACTCCATGGCCGGTGCGCCGCACCTGCTCTCCCGTTCCGTCAGAGCCTCCATTATTAACGCCGGAGACGGAATGCATGAACACCCTACCCAGGCCTTACTGGACTTGATGACCATCCGGGAAAAGAAAGGGGCGCTCCAGGGTCTCCAGGTGGCGATCATCGGCGATATCGCCCACAGCCGGGTGGCTCGGTCCAATATTATCGGATTGAAAACCATGGGGGCCAAGGTAATGGTCGCCGGACCGCCAACCATGATCCCTCCTCACCTCGATGCCTTCGGAGTGGAAGTCAGTTATCACCCGGAAGAAATCATCCCCCGGGCGGATGTGATCATGATGCTGCGGGTCCAGTTGGAAAGGCAGCAACAACTGCTGTTCCCCTCCTTGAGGGAATACTCCCGTTTTTTTGGCCTTCATCCCGGAAACATGACCAAAGCCAAGAAAGACGTCATCATCATGCACCCCGGCCCGATCAATCGGGGGGTGGAACTTCATCCCGATCTGGCCGACGGGCCGTTTTCGGTCATACTCGACCAGGTAACCAATGGGGTGGCCGTTCGGATGGCACTGTTGTACCTGCTTTTGGGAGGGGAACGGAAGTGAGATATTTGATCAAGGGAGGGCGGCTCATCGATCCAGCCAGTCAACTGGATGACTTCATGGATGTCTACATTCAAAACGGTAAAATTCAGGACCTGCTGCCCTCCGCCCCCCGCAGGAACGATAGAGAACTGTCGGATTATCGGATCATACCGGCCGAAGGCCTGGTGGTGACCCCCGGTCTTATCGACATGCATACCCATTTGCGGGAACCCGGCCAGGAATACAAAGAGACCATACTCACCGGCGCCCAGGCCGCCGTGGCGGGAGGCTTTGCCGCTGTGGCCTGCATGCCGAACACCCAGCCGGTAAACGACCAGCGCTCGGTTTGTGAATTTATCGTCAGCCAGGCCAGAGAGGCCCGATTGGCTAAGGTCTTTCCGGTAGGGGCCATCAGCATCGGGCTCCGGGGGGAGGCGTTGGCCGAGTATGGGGACCTCAAGGAAGGCGGGGCGGTGGCCCTTTCCGATGACGGCCGGCCGGTCATGAACGGCCAGTTGATGCGGCGGGCCATGGAATACGCCAAAGCGTTCCGCCTGCCCATCATTTCCCATTGTGAAGACCTCTATTTGAGCCAATCCGGGGTGATGAACGAAGGTCCGACCTCCACCTGGTTAGGGCTGAGAGGTGTCCCTTCCGCGGCGGAGGAGACCATGGTCCAGCGGGACATCCTGCTCTGCCAGCTTACCGGCCATCCGCTGCATATCGCCCATGTAAGCACCGCCGGATCCGTTCAGTTCATTCGAGAAGCCAAGAAAAAAGGGCTTCCGGTTTCTGCGGAAACGGCCCCCCATTACTTCACTCTGACCGAGGAGACCTTAGTCGGCTTCGATACCCTGGCCAAGGTCAACCCTCCCTTGCGGAGCCGCGAAGACCTTCAGGCCATCCAAAAAGGATTGAAGGACGGGACCCTCGACGCCATCGCCTCCGACCACGCCCCTCACAGCCCGCTGGAGAAGGAAGTCGAATTTGAGCAGGCCTTAAGCGGACTCATCGGCCTGGAAACGGCCTTGCCCCTCACGCTGCAATTAGTGCATAAAGGGGTATTGACACTGCCCCAGGCTATTGCCAAGTTCACCACCGGCCCGGCTCGAGCCTTGAACCTGGAGGGGTGGGGGCGGCTCCGGCGAAACGGGCCCGCCCACCTGACGATCCTGGACCCCTCCTTCGAATTTCAGGTCGATGTCCAACAATTCCGTTCCAAAAGCCGAAACTCCCCCTTCAACGGCTTTGAATTAAAGGGAAAGGCCCTAATGACCATGGTAGACGGTCGAATCGTCCACAATCTAATATTCCAAACCCTTGAGGGCTCATGAAATCCATTCTGGTGGTCGACGATGAAGCCAGCATCCGGGAAATGCTGGAGATCATGCTGGGCAAAGAGGGGTACCAGGTTGCCACGGCCGCCAACGGGACCGAGGCCCTGCAAAGTTTCAAAAAACACCCGGCGGCAGTGGTCCTGACGGACATCCGCATGCGGCCCCTCGACGGTCTGGCCTTGTTAAAAGAAATAAAAAACCTCCACCCTCGAACCGAAGTGATCATGATCTCCGCTTACGCGGATACGGAGACGGCCGTGGAGGCCATGAACGAGGGGGCCTACGACTACTTCCCGAAACCCTTTGATATCGTCGAGCTGAAATCGGTTATCCAAAGCGCCTTTTCCAAGTATGAAGGGCAGCCTGAACAGCCGACCCCGGCCGGGACTCCCCTTCAATACCAGACCAAGCCTCTGATCGGCCATAGTCCCCAGATGAAGCGGGTGTCTGAGTTGATTCAGCGATCCTCCCAGGTGGTCAGCAACGTCCTGATCACCGGGGAAAGCGGTACCGGCAAGGAGTTGGTAGCTCACTTGATCCACGAAAACAGCCAGCGCCGCGATTTACCCTTTGTCACTGTTTCCTGCGCCGGGATCCCTGAAACCCTGATCGAAAGTGAACTGTTCGGTTATCGCAAAGGGGCGTTTACCGGGGCCCAGACCAATAAAATCGGCCTGGTGGAAACCGCCCACCGGGGGACCCTTTTTCTGGATGAAATCGGGGAACTTTCACCCACCATGCAGGTGAAGCTATTACGGCTCCTCCAGGAAAAAAGCTTCACTCCCCTGGGCGGCACCGATGAGCGTTTGGTGGATATCCGCTTCATTTTGGCCACCAATAAAAACCTGGAAAAAGAGGTTATGGAGGGACGTTTCCGGGAAGATCTCTTTTACCGGATCAACGTGGTATCCATCCAACTCCCGTCGCTCCGGGAAAGACCGGAAGATATTCCCCTCCTGGCCCAACGATTCCTGGAAAACTATTCCCGGTCCTTAGGTAAAAAGATCAATAAAATCTCGTCCTATGCCCTGAAGGTCTTAAGCCAGTATCCCTTCCCCGGAAACGTCCGGGAATTGGAGAATATTATCGAAAGGTCGGTGGCCATGGAACGTTCCACCATCGTCCTCCCGGAAAGCCTGGCCCTGGCCGCCTTCAAGGGGGTGATCGCTTCCACCGGGGAACTCCCGCAAATCACCCTGCCGGGGGAAGGTCTGGATCTCGATCAAACCATGGATAAAATAGAAAAGAATCTTATTATTCAAGCCTTAAAGCGGGCACTGGGCAATAAGCAGCGGACGGCCAATCTTTTGAAAATCAACCTTCGCTCGCTGCGCTATCGAATGATCAAACACGGGCTGGAACAGGAATAGAAGCCGGGAACGGTCTGAGCAATGGAATCATTCATTAAAAAAAAGCGCCCGATTATCATCCTCCTCCTGATCGGGCTGGCTTTCGCCCTGGGACTAACCTGGCGCTGGATAGAGGGAACCCCCCAATATACCCTCTACCGGATTGGGGCCAGTTTGAAAAACCGGGACATTGAAACCTTTCTTTTGTACGTTGATCTGGATAACATTTTGAAACAGCAGGTGGCCGAATCCTTTTCCGCTCTCTTCAAGGCCTCCAATTCGGACAACCCCCTGGGGAAATTATTAGAGCCCCTGGGGGAGTTTAAAATCACCCTGATTCCCGGGGTCCAGAACGGGTTGGCCGGTCTCGCGCGGCAGGAATTGGAAAGATATCTAATAAACCAGAATAATCCCACCCTGCCCTCGGCTTTTTTGCTGCTCTCCGTGGCGCAATTTAATACCCGGGAGGACCTCTCGTTGGTGACCTTGAAAAATGAAGGCGATCAGCTTCGGATGGCCATGCGTAAGACCGGAGGGACTTGGCGGGTAATCGAGTTTAATCCTGAGGATACCCAACAGTTGATCAGAAAGTATCTGCTGCATTGAGACCGAACTCAGGGCCGGCCCTCATCCCCTCATAACCCTCTGACCTAAGATGCGACCTCTCGCCGAATATGTGCAGAACCCCCAGGAAATCATTGCTTTTCTGGAAAAATTACGTAAATCCATCATCCAGATGGTGGTCGTGGTCCTGGTCTTCTCTCTGGTGGGTTATGTCTTGTCCAAGGAAATCCTGTCCTTTCTCCAGCGGCACACCGGGGTAACCCTGGCCTACTATGCCCTGTCCGAGACTTTCTTCGCACTCCTGAATATCGCCCTGTCCATCAGCCTGGTGATCAGCACCCCCTTTATTCTTTTTAAGTTGTTGTCCGCCCTGCACGCCACCTTTGACAGTTTCACCAGGACCATGATGCTCGGCTTCTGGCTGGGCTCGGTTTTTTTATTTTATCTGGGTGCCTCTTTTTGCCTTTGGATTACCCTCCCCTACGGGACCAAATTTCTCTTAGGTTTTCAAAATCCGGACCTGGAAGCCATTATCTCGGTTCAAAAATTTATCTCCTTCTGTCTCGCCTTTATCTTCGGCTTCGGAATCATGTTCGAGTTGCCCTTGGTCATGGTCCTTTTAGGCCGAGTCGGTTTAGTCAACCGGTCGATTTTTACCCGCTACCGAAGCTATGCGATCCTAATTATCACGATCGTTTCGGCTGTTTTGACCCCCACCCCGGATGCCTTCAACATGATGCTCATGGCCGTCCCTCTGTATATCCTTTATGAAATCGGTATTATCGGCATGAGGATCTGGGAGAAGAGACCCCCCGCTTAATCCGTTTTGGAGTAACGTAACCCCTCAGGCCCGGGGCGGGAACCTAAATTGCCGAAACCAATGAACATCGAACATCGAACGCCCAACCTCAAATGAAAAACAAACCTCCAGAGCGAATTTCCTTGAGGTTGACAGATGGGCCTATACTATGGTAATAAATAATCATGGAGGGATGGCCGAGGGGTTTAAGGCGGCGGTCTTGAAAACCGCTTTCCTTCCGGGGAACGGGGGTTCGAATCCCTCTCCCTCCGCCATTCGTAACGGAGAGATGACCGAGTCGGCTGAAGGTGCTCGCCTGCTAAGCGAGTGTAGGGGGAAACCTCTACCGAGGGTTCGAATCCCTCTCTCTCCGCCATCTGCAATTTCCAGCGGTCACCACCCGACAATCAGCCAAACACCGAGGACCTTTTCTGGCCGTCTTGGCTGAGGGTTGATCGCTTTTTTTACTTGGCGTTGCTTACTTTTTCCCGGCAGACTTGCAGGTAGGATTGCAGCTTAGGTGGGTGGGGGGTCTGGGGGAATTGCTTAATAATGCCCTCAAAACGCCCCAAGGCGGCTAGATAGTCCTTTTTCTTCAGGTAAAATTCCCCTATATAAAATTCATGGGCCACAACATTCTTTTGGGCCTCTTCCCGGTTAATCTTGGCCTGGGTGACATACTCGCTTTGCGGATAACCCTTGCTGAAGCGGTCAAACTCCTGAACGGCTAATTGGGCTTTTGACTGGTCCCGGTCAATGGTGGGCATCTGTTTAAAATAGCTCATGCCCTGCATGAAGACCACGTAGGCGATCACCTCGCTGGTGGGATGCATCTTTTCAAATTCCTTGTAACTGGTGGCCGCCAACTCATAGTCTTTATTCAGATAATAGCTGTCCGCCAATTTCAATTCGGCCAGACTGGCATATTGACTGTAGGGAAACCTGTCTTTTATTTTTTGAAAAGCCTCGGTCGCCCGCTCGTATTTTTTTAGCTGGTAGGCATCCAACCCCTCTTGGATCAGGGCATCCACGCTCATCTCGGATTCCTCCTTGGTGGTGGAACTGGAAAACCAACCGCATCCTCCGACAGACAAAAGGAAAAAACCAACCAGCAGCAGAATGAATCCGCGCTTTCCGCCAACACAATAAAGATTATTTTTCATAAGGAGCTCAAGTAATCTTCAACCGCCAGAACCGCCGTGGCGGCATCGCCTACCGCCGTGGAAATCTGCCGGACTAATTTTTGACGCGCATCCCCGGCGGCGAACACTCCGGGAATAGTCGTGGCCATAGTCTGATCGGTGAGGACAAACCCCTGGGAATCCAACGAGACCGCCCCCTGCAACCATTGAGTATCCGGTTGAATCCCCACATAAATAAAGGCCCCCTGCACTGCCAGGGTCCGCCCGCCGGAACCGTCCGCATTTTTGAGGCGCAGGGCCTCCACCTGATCCGGCCCCTCAATCGATTCCACCACGGTTTTCCAGAGGGGTTCAATCTTGGGATTGGTCAGGGCCTTATCCTGCAAGACCCGGGTGGCGCGCAGTTGGTCCCGTCGATGAATCAAATAGACTTTGGAAGCGAAACGAGTCAAATAAACGGCTTCCTGAACGGCGCTGTCGCCTCCGCCGACTACGGCGATTTCCTGGCCCTGGTAAAAAGGCCCGTCACAGGTGGCGCAATAGGAAACCCCCCGCCCGGTCAACCGCTCCTCCCCGGGGACCCCCAACCTCTTGTACCTGGCCCCGGAAGCGATAATAACGGATTTGGCCTGATAGGTTTGATTGGCCCCCTGAAGGAACTTTTCCGGGCGGCTGAAATCGACCCCGGTGACTTCATCGGAAGCAACCGAGAGGCCGAAACGTTCAGCCTGCAGCCGCATGCGGTCCACCAAGTCGAATCCGGAGATGCCCTCCGGGAAACCGGGATAATTATCCACCCAATCGGTCGATAAAACCTGCCCGCCGGGGACCAGTTTCTCGATCATCAGGGTCTTTAACTTGGCCCGACAGGCATAAATACCGGCGGTCAACCCTGCCGGTCCTCCACCGATTATAATGACCTCTTCCATCGAAATCCCTAACCAAATCTATAGTTTCTTGTTAAAGGGCTACAGAACCTTCTTAATGGCGTTTTCCAAGGTCGTTTTGGATACCGCGCCGGTAATCTGCTCGGCCACGGTGCCGTTCTTGAACAAGATCAGCGTGGGTATGGCCCGGATACCGTATTGACCCGGTATCTTCGGGTTTTCATCCACGTTGCATTTCCCGATCTTGACCTGGCCTTCATATTGGCCGGCCAGTTCCTCGACCACCGGTGCGATGGCCCTGCAGGGACCGCACCAGGCTGCCCAGAAATCCACTAAGGCCGGAACGGTGGAATCTAATATTTCGATCTTGAAATTCTCATCAGTCACATCGGTAATATTTTTGTCGGCCATACAATCTCCCTTCTTGCCTTTCTAAATTATTTGGACAGTTCAGTTGGCGGGCACCAACTCACCAACTCAACTGTTTAAATAATTTAAAAATATTAATCCCCTTTCCGTTATTTGTCAATAGTCCCCTTTTTATCTGTCCCCTTTTTATCCCCTTAAGAATTCTCTAGGAATTCTGGTGTTTAAGAATTCCTGTTGACAAATTTCTTAAATATAATAAACTTAGCAGTTTATTTATCATTAATCTTAATAATAATGTCAAAGAAGATGACTCATCGCTATCAGGAAGCCGGGGTGGATATCACTCTGGGGAACGCCTTTGTGGACCGGATTAAGCCCTTGATCCGTAAGACCTTCACCCCGGGGGTGATTACCGATATCGGCGGTTTCGGGGGACTGTTTCGCTTGGATGCCGCGGCTTTTCGAAGGCCGGTATTGGTTTCTTCCACCGATGGCGTGGGCACCAAATTAAAGATCGCCCAAGGGCTCAATCAGCATCAAACCGTGGGTCTTGACCTGGTGGCCATGTGTGTGAATGATATCATCGTCCAGGGTGCGACCCCCCTTTTTTTCCTGGACTATTTAGCCACCGGAAAAATGGATTTGGACACACTGACGGCCATTGTCGAGGGCATCGTCGAGGGTTGCCGCCAGGCGGAATGCGCTTTAATCGGAGGGGAAACGGCGGAGATGCCGGGACTCTACGCGCCGGAGGAATACGATTTAGCCGGTTTTGTGGTGGGCATAGTGGACCAGGATCAACTGATCGACGGGAGTCGAATACAGCCCGGTGACCGTCTGATCGGATTGGCCTCCAATGGTCTCCACAGCAATGGCTTTTCCCTGGTCCGGAAAGTCTTTTTCACGGATCGGCAGTTCGATCCCCAACAGGTTCTGCCTGAATTAGGCGGCCCCTTGGGCGAAGAACTGTTGAAGCCCACCCGGATTTACGTCAAGTCCATCGTCTCGCTGCTAAAGAAATATCCCCTCAACGGGTTAGCCCACATTACCGGGGGCGGAATCGTAGAAAATTTGCCCCGAATCTTACCCGGCAACTGCCAGGCCCGGATTCAGGGTGACAGTTGGGACATCCCCCCGATTTTTTCCCTGCTGAAAGAACTGGGGTCGGTCTCGGAGGAGGAGATGTGGCGGGTTTTCAACAACGGACTGGGGATGATCTTGGTCGTTTCGGCGGATCAGACCCTGGCGATTCAAGAGGCATTGTTCCAACTGGGGGAAAAAGCCTTTCTGATTGGTGAAATCATCGCCCGTCCCGAATCGGGGCCGGCAGTACTTATTGATTAATTTGATTCAAAAAAAAAGGAGTTGTTCAATGGCCAAAGTTTGTGCGGTATGCGGTAAAGGGTCACAGATCGGGCATAATGTCAGCCATGCCAATAATAAAACCTTCAAACTCTGGAGTCCGAATCTGCAGCGGATTAAGACCGTCTATCAGGGTACGGTCAGGCGGATACAGGTCTGTACCCGCTGCCTCCGGTCAGGAAGGGTAATCCGGGCCTCTCTAGATTCTTACAGCCATTGTTAGAGACAAATTCTCAGAACAATGGATGTAAGAATCTGATCAATGATAAACCCGGGTCACCTGCAGGACCCCTTTGATCTTCTTGATTGCGGAGAGGACCGTTTGCAGGTGCCGGGTATCGACTACCTCAATAGTAAAATTGTAAAAGGCTTTCTTGTCCAGCGTAGTATACGCCTCGGCTTTTAAGATGTTTGACTCCGCGGAAGTGATCGCCGTGCTCACCTGCGCCAGCATCCCCTTGTCGTCGGTCGAAGAAATTTCCACTTTTACCGGGTAGGCGGCCCCCCGGTCTTTTTCCCAGAGAACCTCAACCAATCTTTCCGGCTCCTCGTTGGCCACCCGCGGGCAGGACCGGCTGTGAACGGTTATTCCCCGGCCCCGGGTAATGAAGCCAATGATCGGGTCCCCGGGGAGGGGCGCGCAGCAGCGGCCGAACCGGATCAGCACGTCATCCACTCCCTGAATGACCACCCCTCCGGGGGGTTTGGCTTTTTGCGGTTTTTTGGGGAGATCCAAAAGGATCAAGTCCTGATCCTTTTCAACCTCCGGCCGTGGGGCGATCCGGTTGATGATTTGCTTGATGGAAATCTTGCCGAAACCGATGGCCGCCAGCAGGTCCTCCCCTTGTTGAAAAGAAAATTCCCGGGCAATTTGCAGCAGGGATTCCTGTTTCATCTGCAGGGAGACATTCAGGCGCAAATGCCTTAACTCCTTCTCCAGCAACTCTTTTCCCAGAGTGACGCTCCGCGCCCGCTCTTCGTTCTTGACCCACTGCCGGATTTTGGCTCTGGCCCGGGAGGTTTTGGCAATCTTGAGCCAGTCCTTGCTCGGTTTACGTTTGGCCGAGGTGATGATTTCCACGATATCGCCGTGGCGCAGGGTGAACCGCAGGGGCACCATCTTGTTATTGACCCGGGCCCCGGTGCAGCGATGACCCACATCGGTGTGGATGGCGTAGGCAAAATCAATGGGGGTAGCCCCTTTGGGCAAGGTTTTGACCTCTCCCCGGGGGGTAAACACATACACTTCGTCAGGGAAAAGGTCCACCCGCAGGGTCTCTAAAAATTCTTTGGCATCCGGATATTCTTTCTGGGATTCCAGCAGTTGACGGACCCAGGTGAATTTTTTCGCGTCGGTTTCATCCAGACGGCCCTCTTTGTACTGCCAGTGGGAGGCAATGCCCTCTTCGGCCACGCGGTGCATCTCGGCGGTCCGGATCTGGACCTCAATGCGTTCCCCGAAGGGACCAATGACCTTGGTGTGGAGAGATTGGTAATGATTGGCCTTGGCCAGGCTGATATAATCCCTAAATTTTCCGGGAATCGGTTTCCATAATGCATGGATAAGACCTAAGGCCTCATAACATTCGGGTACCTCCTGAACAATGACCCGAAAGGCGATCAGATCGTAAAGCTGGTCGATTTCCAGGCTTTGATTGATCATTTTCTGGTAAATACTGTAGAAATGTTTATGCCGCCCTTCCACCCGACAGACGAGTCGGGCCGCCTCCATCTTATTTTGAAGGACGGTTTTGACCTCCCGGATATAGGACTCCCGCTCCTCCCGTTTCTTGGCCACCCCCAGTTTGATTTCCTGGTATTTTTCAGGCTCCAAGTAGTATAGACAGAGGTCTTCCAGCTCGGTCTGGATGCGGCGCATCCCCAGGCGGACGGCAATCGGGGCATAGATTTCCAGGGTTTCCCCGGCGATCTTCCGCTGCTTCTCCTGGCTGTGAAACCCCAGGGTGCGCATGTTGTGGAGCCGGTCGGCCAGTTTGACCAGGATAACCCGGATATCGTCCGACATGGCTAAGATCATCTTCCGGAAATTTTCCGCCTGCCGTTCTTCCAGGGTCTGGAAATGAAAGCTGCTGATCTTGGTCACCCCGTTGACGATTCGGAGGACCTCCGGGCCGAACCGTTCCTTGATCATCTCGGGGGTCGCCAGGGTGTCTTCCAGGGTGTCGTGTAATAGACCGGCGGCGATGGTCACCTGGTCCATCTTCATTTGGGTCAGTATCCAGGCCACTTCCAGCGGATGAGAGAGATAGGACTCTCCGGAAAGACGAACCTGTCCCTCGTGGACCTTGGCGGAGAAGACATAGGCTTTTTCAACGAGTTCAATATTGGCCTGGGGCCAATAGGATAGGATCTGATCGATGATGGTGTTAATGCGGATCATGGAATTTTATTAGAATGAACGCCGAACATTGAACATCGAACGTCCAACCTCGAATGAAAAAAACAAACCTCCATTGCCGAACAGGGAACACCTATAACTGTTTCTTCATCTATTCCCATTCAAAATTCGATGTTGGAAGTTCGATGTTCGACGTTCAATTTTTCAGAAACGACCCTACGAAAGACCACTTCGTCAGTTAGAGCCGGGGCGCCTCCGCGGCGATGATTTTCCGAATCACCTCCAGGGCCTGATCGATAGGGATCATCTCCACCTGCTTGCTTCTCCGGGGACGCAGCTCCACCTGACCTTGCTTCAATCCCTTGGGGCCGATCGTCACCCGAAAAGGGATACCGATCAGGTCCCCGTCCTTAAATTTAATCCCCGGCCTTTCGTCCCGATCGTCGAGCAGCACCTCGATCCCGGCCTCTTGCAGCGATTCATACAACGTAAGAATGGTCTCATGGTCCGGTGATCCCGGTTTCCAGTCAATGGGAGTGATCAGCACCTGAAAAGGCGCCAGGGCCAGGGGCCAGACAATTCCGTCGGGATCATGGTTTTGCTCGACGGCCGCGGCCACGGTCCGGCCCACGCCGATCCCGTAGCAACCCATAATCATCGTCTGCTCTTTCCCCTGCTCATCGAGATAGGTAGCCTTCATGGCCCGGGAATACCGGTCCCCTAACTTAAAAACATGCCCCACCTCAATGCCCCGGTGGGACTCCAGCGGGGCCTGGCAGCGGGGACACGGTTCTCCAGGTTTAACTTGCCGCAGGTCGGCCCAGTTAGGCAGGGGGATATCCAGCTCCCAATTAAGGTCCGTATAATGCCAATCGGCCTCATTGCCCCCCATGATAAAATTTTTCAATTCCCGGAGGGTCTGATCGGCCCAAAGGGGAATAGCCAGCCCCAAGGCGCCGGCAAAACCAACCGGAGCCCCCGTTACCTGCTCCACGGTGCGGTCGTCCGCCAGGGTTATTTCATCCAACCCCAGTACCCGCAACAACTTGATTTCATTAACCTCCTGGTCTCCTCGCACCAGGATGGCCACCGGCCCTCCGGGAGTCTGATAAAGGATCGTTTTCACCAGGCGATCTGGCGGGACGGTGAGAAAACGGGTCACTTCCTCCACGGTTCTCTGACCGGGAGTGTGAATTCTCTGCCGTGGACGGACGGGTTCTTCTGGTTCTTCCCGGGGCGGCCAGGCGGAAACGGCCCGTTCCACATTGGCGGCGTAAGGGCAGGCGCTGCAGGCCAAAACGGCATCTTCCCCGGTTTCGGCCAGGACCGTAAATTCATGGGAAAAGCTTCCGCCGATGGCCCCGCTGTCGGCCTCCACGGCCTTGAAGCGCAGACCGCACCGATTAAAAATCCGCTGGTAGGCTTCAAACATCTTTTTATAGGAATGCTCGGCGCTGGCTTCATCCCGATCGAAGCTGTACCCGTCCTTCATCCCGAACTCCCGACCCCGCATCAAACCGAATCGAGGCCGGATTTCATCCCGGAACTTGGTTTGAATCTGATAGAGGTTAACCGGCAGTTGCCGGTAGGACCGGATTTCGTGACGGATCAAATCGGTAACGACCTCCTCGTGGGTGGGTCCCAGACAATATTCATGGTCGTGACGGTCTTTTAACCGAAACAGCTCCTTTCCATACTTATCCCACCGTCCGCTCTCTTGCCAAAGCTCCGCTGGCTGCAGGGCAGGCAGGATGACTTCCTGGGCGCCGGCCCGCTCCATTTCCTCCCGAATGATGGACTCCATTTTTCTCAAGGAACGGACCCCCAGGGGCAAAAAACTATAAATCCCGGAGGCCAGCTTGCGAATCAAACCCGCCCGCATCATGAGCTGATGACTGATGACCTCGGCTTCAGCCGGCTTTTCTTTCAAAGTTGGAATATAGAGTTGGGAAAAAAACATGGTTATCCTTTCTCTTGAACCATTTTTTCTATTTCTGTCAGCAAGTTAGATACAAGATCCGCCTCTTTGACCCGGCGAACCAAGCGGCCCCGGGCAAATAACATTCCCCGGCCTTTTCCCCCGGCAATTCCAATATCCGCTCCCCGGGCCTCCCCCGGTCCGTTGACCACGCAGCCCATAATGGCCACTTTGAGGGGGGTGGTGAATTTTTGAACGGCCTTTTCCACCTGGCGCACCAGGGGAATTAGATCGATCCGGCAGCGTCCGCAGGTAGGGCAGGAAATAATCTCCACCCCCCGCTCCCGCAGTTTAAGGTTTCTCAAAAGCTCGAAGGCCACCCGGATCTCCTCCTTGGGCGGGGCCGTCAGGGAGACCCGCAAGGTATCCCCGATCCCCTGGTAGAGGAGCAGGCCGATCCCTAAGGCGGACTTGATGGTCCCGGAGATCAGGGTCCCGGCCTCGGTAACCCCCAGGTGAAGGGGATAATGCACCTTCTTGGCTAGACCCTGATAGGCCCGGATGGTTTGCAGCACATCCGAGGCCTTCAGGGATATTTTCAGGTTGCTGAATTTAAGCTGTTCAAACAGCTCAATATGCCGCAAGGCCGAAGTGACCATGGCCTCGGCCAGGCGTTCCTCGCCTTGTCCCTGCAGGTCCTTTTCCAGGGACCCGGCATTGACCCCGATCCGGATGCAAACCCCGCGATCCCTGGCTTCCTCGATGACCCGGATGACCTTGGCCCGGGGTCCAATATTTCCGGGATTGATCCGTATCCCCGCCGCACCCGCCTTCATGGCCTGCAAGGCCAGACGGTGATCAAAATGGATATCGGCGATCACCGGGAGCGGCGATCTTTCCACAATTCCCTTCAAGGCCTGGGCGGCTGCCCCGTCCGGGATCGCCACCCGGATCAATTCGCACCCCGATTTTGCCAACACGTTAATTTGTCTAACTGTTTTACCGATATCCCCGGTATCGGTGTTCGTCATGGACTGGACCACAATCGGGTTCCCCCGGCCGATGCGGACCCCTCCTACCGAAACCGTATTGGTTTTCCGGCGTCGGAATGGCCGGAACGACTGAGAATAACACCTTTTATCAGAAACTTCTGATGAACACATCGCTGAGCCTTAAGGGCAATTTTTAAAAAGAATTGACAACCCCCGCCAAATGGTTTAAAAATTTTATTAAGATTTTTTCTCCTTATATATATTTTTATACCATAAATAAGCGTTATACAAGTGATTTTGATCCAGGTTCTGGAAATCACCGCCCTTCCGGATGGAATATTCCCCCAACCATGAACTGAAAGATCTCATCGAGCTGGTCAGCAACGTGAATGAGGCCTTCACGGCCGCTCTGTTTCTTTACAATCCCCCGCGGGATCGGCTTTTTTTGAGATCTTACCATACCTTGAGCCTCCAGGTGAATCCCAAGACCACGATCCAGCCGGGAGACAGCCTGATCGGGTGGGTGGCCAAGAACAAACAGCCCGTGAACGTGGCCCAGTTCGATCGGGATAACCGGAACCTGAAACTCTATCTGAGGGATGAGGGCATCAAGTCCTTTATGGCCGTACCGGTAGGGGATGCCGGGGTCCTCTGTGTGGACAGCAAGCGTAATTATGTCTTCACCGATAAGAATCAAAAGATTCTGCAGGATTTTGCCCGGGTCATCTATCAGGTCCTGCAAAACCAAATCCTCTGCGGCCAGGAACTGAAGCAGCGCCGGCTCTTGGATTTTATTTACCGGATTAACGCCCTGTCTCGAGAAAATCATGATCTGCAGGAGTACTACCAGAAGATACTGAGGGCCTGCCGCATTTTTTCCAACACCGATGCGGCCTTTTTGACTTTATTGCCCCGGAAGGGGGACCGTTATACTATCGTGGCCTCCGAGGGCAAGTTGTTCGCCCCCATGAAAAAAAACTCGATTCCTATCGACATGGGCTTAACCGGTTGGGTTATCAAGGAAAAAAAACCTCTGGTCCGACGGGAGATGAAACCCAGGAATCATAAGTCCTATATTTTTTTTCCGGACGATCCCTGCGGGCAGTTTTGTTCTTATATCGGGCTGCCTCTGTATTTTTTCAATAAACTCTACGGGGTGATGAATTTGGTGGGCTACCAGGAGAACCACTGGGAGGACGAGGTGATTCAGGCCCTCCTGCTGACCGGCCAAACGATTATCACTTCCATTCTCTACCGGATGAACGATTAACATGCTGCGCCGGATATTGGGATTATTTTCGGAAGACTTGGCCATGGACCTGGGTACGGCCAATACGCTGGTCTATAAGAAGAAACAGGGGATCGTCCTCAATGAACCTTCCGTGGTGGCAATAAACAATGAAACCGGGCAGGTGCTGGCGGTAGGCAAAGAGGCTAAAGAGTTTTTGGGCCGAACCCCGGCCCGAATCTCGGCCATTCGACCCATGAAGGACGGGGTGATCGCCGATTTTGATGTGACCCGGGAGATGATCAAATACTTTCTGATCAAGGTCCGGGAACGATCCCGTTTCTTTCGACCGAATTTAGTAATTGGGGTGCCTTCCGGGATCACCATGGTGGAAAAACGAGCCGTAGTGGAATCCGCCCTGGAAGCCGGGGCCCGGGATATCTACCTGATGGAAGAGCCCATGGCAGCGGCCATCGGCGCGGGCCTGGAGATCCAGAATCCGCAGGCCAACATGGTGGTGGATATCGGCGGCGGCACCACCGAAGTGGCGATTATTTGCCATTTCGCCACAGCCTACTGTGAATCGATCCGCGTGGCCGGGGACGAATTGAACGAGGCGATCATCTACCATTTGCAGAAAAAACATCATCTGCTGATCGGAGAAAATACCGCCGAGCAGATCAAGATAAATTATGCCTCCGCCTTTCCGCTGGACGAACCCATTCGGTTTTCCGTTTCCGGAAAGGAAGTTTTTTCCGGCATTCCCAAAACGATTCAATTAACCGACCGGGACCTTCGGGAAGGGATGGCCGAACCGATTTGGGCCATCGTCGATGCCGTTAAAAGGGCCTTGGAAAAAACCCCGCCCGAATTGTCGGGGGATATCAGCCAAAGGGGCCTCACCCTGGCCGGGGGCGGGGCCTTGCTGAAGGGGTTGGATCGCTTGATCCATCGGGAAACGGGCTTGGAGGTGCATATTGCCGATGATCCCTTAACCTCGGTCGTTATGGGAGCCGGCAAGGCCTTAGTCGACACCGACTACTATCTCAAGGTATTCATAAACTAAAGAGACCCGGCCATGAATCTGAAAAAAGAATTTAATTTGGCCCTGAAAGCCGTCCTGGGAGCCGGCCGGATCCTGCAGAAAGGTTTCCAGTCTCCAAAGGATTACCGCTTCAAAGGTGCTATTGATCTGGTGACCGAATGGGATCTGAAATCGCAGGAGTGGATTACCTCCAGGATAAAAGCCCAATTCCCGGACCATGATTTCCTGGTCGAGGAGGGGGGGCTCGAACGCCGGTCCTCTCCTTTTTGCTGGGTCCTGGATCCCCTGGATGGAACGACCAATTTCGTGCACGGGTTCCCGATTTATTGCGTCTCCCTGGCCCTGCTTAAAGGGAAGGAAATCCTGCTGGGCATCGTCCACAACCCGGAACTTCAAGAAACGTACTGGGCCATCAAAGGACAAGGGGCTTTTTTTAACGGCCGGCCGATCCGGGTTTCCACCGTACCCCGGATTTCCAAAGCCCTGCTGGCCACCGGATTCCCCTATAATATTAAAAGAACCCACCGCCGGGTGGTCCGGCGTTTTGAAAAGGTTATTACTCATTCCCAGGGGGTCCGGCGGCCCGGGTCGGCCGCTATGGACCTTTGCTGGGTGGCCCGCGGGGTGTACGATGGTTTCTGGGAGGAATATCTAAAACCCTGGGATACGGCGGCCGGAATCATTATGGTGGAAGAAGCCGGCGGCCGGGCAACCGATTTCACGGGCCGTCCCCGCTCCCTCTTTAAAAAACAAATTTTGGCCACCAACGGGCTGCTCCACCAGGAGCTGCTCGAGTTGCTGCATATTGAAGGAGAAGTCGTATGATCTTTAGAATAACTGCCGAACAATTACGGGGGCGTTTCGATTGCTTCAGTCAATTCAAACGAAATGATCTCGTCTGTCTCAGTCATTGCGCCTTGAATATTCGTTGTGCCCTGGCTAAAAGGGAGTGGTTTGATCAGGAAGCGAATGAGGACTGGATCTACCCGCCGTTGCCCTTGGACGGGAACTTTGATCTGGGGCAGGGTTGAGGTTATCCGAGGCGATGATTAGCCAAAACAACCTACATCTGCCGGGCCAGTTGCCTTAAGCTGTCCACCACAAAATGCTGGAGGAAGACAATAGTTAGGATCACCACCATCGGCGAAAAATCAAAGCCCCCCAGGCTTGCCGGCATCCGTCGCCGAATGGGGCGCAGTACCGGTTCGGTTACGGAATAAAGAAATCGAACGATCGGGCTGTAGGGATCAGGACGGACCCAGGAGAGGATCGCCTGGGCGATAATGATCCAGGTGTAAGCCGTCAGCAGGTAATCGATGATGATGGCCACCGCGTTAATGAAATTTCCCATTATAAACATAATTCCACCCGAATTCCAATCTTTTGGTTTAGAAGATCAAACCACCATGTTCAGCGGGGCACATGCGAAACAATATAAAAACACTTTATCCGGGCAGTTAATAATTAATAATCAATTGTTAATTAATAATTATTAACGATACTCCAGAAAGCAGCCATTTAACTCAACCCTGCCATACCATACCCCCTTATTTGTTTCAAGTGGTATTCTCAAGAATGACCTCATCAAAAGCCCCATAGGGTCATCCTGAGCCCTTCGCCTGCTTTCATCCTGAGCCCTTCGCCTGCTGTCATCCTGAGCCCTTCGCCTGCTGTCATCCTGAGCGAAGCGAAGGATCTGGGTTCTCGGCTCAGGATAAACTCCGCGAAGGATCTGGGTTCTCGGCTCAGGATAAACTCCGCGAAGAATCTGGGTTCTCGGCTTAGGATAAACTCCGCGAAGGATCTCGAAACTAATTAACCCCCCGTGCGCGGCTCGGGGCCCCGCAGAGTGCGAATCCGGCACCGGTTATTTTCCACCGGCCGGTCAAATTCCTTTGAAGTTTTTCACTTTTTCCGGTAAGAAGGATACACGGTGCGCCCGTAGCTCAGTTGGATAGAGCGTCGGACTTCGAATCCGCAGGCCGCCCGTTCGAGTCGGGCCGGGCGCACCAGTTATTCCAATACCCTTTAATACAAAAAGCCAAACAACCAAAGCGGTATTTTGTCCCCCACTCCCACTTCCAGATCGTCCACCGCCAGAAAAGAATTAGGGAGGTCTTTGACCTGATCATACGTTTTTTTCTTTCCACCCACCTCAAAAGTGTATTCCTTCCCCACCAGAAAATCGCCCTGGGCCGGAATGGAAACTTCATAATAATTCTTCAGCATATTCAGAAAAAAAGTTTCCCGGATGTTTCCCATATTGGCCTGGGCAGAGCCGGCTATGGCCTGAATCAGATTGGGATTATTCAGATAAATCTTCTCCGGCTTTTCCAGCAACCGGAGCCCCTTGCCGCTTTTGGAAACGGTGAGAATGACGCCGGCGTCCTCCAGGTATTTCAAATACGTTTTTAGCGTCCGTTCATCCCCGATATCGAGCAAGGTTTTTATCCTTTTTAAATCCGGAGTGAACGGCACGGAAGCAGCGATGATGGATAGGAGCTTTTTTATCTTTTTAACCGTGTTCCCGCTCAGTGAAGGATAAAGTGCCATTAAATCACTTTCCAGGGTGGTTCGAATATTCTGTTCCAGTGTGAGATAAAACAGCCCTTTATCCTTATACTCAAAAAAATAAGGATAGTACCCCCATTCCAGATATTCTTTAAAAAGCGGAAGGACTTTCTTTTTTTTACCTTCAACGATTTTGATGATTTCATGGGCCATTACCGGATGATTTCTGATGACCTCTTCCAATCGATACGGTCTGAAATCCACTTCCTCATTAAACTCAATATATTCCCGAAAAGACATCCCGAACATCCGGTAGACCACCGCCCTCCGGCTTAAATCGTGGCTTCCCCGGTAGATCTCTAAAGCCGAACTTCCCGAAGCAATAATCTTTAACTTGGGGAAGGTATCGTTGATGCTTTTCAGTTCGCCGGCCCACTGGGGATATTTGTGGATCTCATCAAAGCAGATCATCTCGCCCCCCAAATGATAAAACTCCTCGGCTATTTCATAAAGCGACCGGTCGGCAACCAGGAAATGATCCGCCTGAACGTATAACGCTTTGGGAGTAAAGAGGTCATTTTCATAGGATTTAAGAAGGTACTGAATGATCGCCGTAGTTTTACCGACACCCCGCTGTCCCACGATGATGGAAAAACGATTGCGGAGTGGATTGGCTTTGATGAAATAGCGGATATAGTTCCGGTTATGGATGGTTAGAAAGTTCTGACTAAGGCGGTAAAGATCTTCAATCACGATGCCCCCCGCATATTAGGATTGTACTACTATAATATGCCATTATTATTAGGATTGCAATCCTATTTAAATCGCCGCCTGGGCGAGACGGGATCCCGGCTTTCGCCAGGGGTGTGCTGAAATCGGCGAAAACTGCGATTCCCCACCTAATAATTTGTCCCCGAATGACAAAATTTGTTAAAACGGGCCAATAGAAAAGAGGACCCAATCCGGTTTTTCCCCCTTAAATGGGGCAACGTGTTACCGGTTTTATTCCCCCCGGCCTGGTTTAGGCCATTTTCTCAATCCCCTTATATTTATATAACCTATTGGATTTAAATTAATTTTATCTAATAGGCGGGCTGTATCCCCTATCCCTTCCTGACAACTTGGCCGTTGTTCGGGACTAACAAACCCTCCCTGGTATCAATTTTGCTCAGTTCCCACTTTGTCTCAATAAAATCCAAAATAATGCCGATTCAATTGGTAACAAAAAAAATGGATTTCTATTTTAACAATTTTCCCTTTCCAAACCCTGGAAAGCGACCTGAAGGGAGGAGACATGGTAGGAGCAAAATCTAAAAAATCATTATTAAGTGGCCTGTTTATAGGGCTGGCTTTGATGCTGACATTGACTTCACCGGCCCTGGCCGTGGAAACCCATTGGGATGGACCCGCGGTTACGCCTGGGAATGAGTGGAGTGTCCCCGAGAATTGGAATCCAAAAGGTGTGCCTGTCACCGGGGATGAAGTATTTATTGACCAGAAAGACGCCAATGTTCTTTATCTTAATTCCAGCAACCCCAAGCTCAACTTCCTGCAGTTGGGGTTAGTTCCCTCTGATCCTCTGATTGACCCTAATTCGTGGATAGTCGCCCTCACTCAATACCAAGACATCCTGACTGTGAAAAATACCGAAATCGGTTCTAAGGGCACAGCCGAATACTTCCATAACGGTGGAACCCACAAGGTCATCCAGGACCTGACTTTGGGCACCGCTAAGGACGGGGAGGGTAACTATTATCTGGGGGGGGGACCTTATCGGTCGGCGGGCATGAAACGCTGGGCGTAGCCGGTGAGGGAATCATGCTTCAATTTCCATTATCAAGCAGCTTGGCTTTGGGAAGATCACCTTCTTTGGGATGCACTCCTCCTGTCACCCCTCCCCCTCCTACAGGCCCCATTCATTCAGTGGGCAAAAACCTTTACCTCGGGTTCGAAACTGACGGCTTTGGCGAATTTAATCTATCTGATAGCAGCCTGACCGTTGGTGGGTCTATCAGAGTTGGTAGAAAGGGGACGGGCCTCTTTGACCAAAACAATAGTACTGTAAAAATAAAGGGCAATAATTATCCGGATCCCGATCACCAGGTTGGCGAGGGCAAACTCTCTTACTCCACCGACTTTTCCCCACTATCCAAAAAGAACCTGAAGAATAATAAACTGGAATGCATTTCCAGTCGGGAGCCGGGGTTAATCGTGGGTCTCGAAAACACAGGCAAATATCTCCTGACGGGAGGCACCCTTAATGTGAATTTTAGTGAGGTCATCGGGCTAGATAAAGGCGGAAAGGGTTCCTTTATTCAGACAAATGGGGCCCATACCATCAATGGAGATCTCTACCTGGGCAAGGGAACTGACAGCGATGGAAGTTTTGATCTTTCAGTGAATCCACCTCCGAGTCCGGACACCCCTACCCCTCCCGAAGTCGGCCTCCTGGACGTTCACGGCTTTGCCTCTGTGGGTTATTGGAGCGAAGGGAATTTTCTCCAGACCGGAGGGACGGTCAAGATTAGGGGTATCGATCAAGAGGTCAACCTGAAGGGGAAGTCGCTCTCTAACACCCTGTCCAAGGGCTCCTCGTTAAGCTGCAGCCAGCAGCAGCAATATATTGGTCTTACAATCGGGCGGGGGGAAAAGGCAGCTATTCCCTGGATGACGGGGAGCTTCTGGTGAGCCGCGGCGAGATTATCGGCATGCTTCTCGGATCCAACGGCACATTTGAACAGAATGGCGGAAAACATTTCATCGGCGGGAATCTGACCATTGCCCGGGATCCCAAGAGCAATGACACTCCCGGGAGCAAGGGCCTCTACACCCTCAAAGACGGTACTTTGAAGGTCCAGGGGAGTCTGCTGAATAATGAAGGCGGGACCTTCGATTATTACGGTGGCGAATTCGTGGCCAACGTTATCAATAAGGGAACATTCACCGCCTATGGTCCCGGTACCCGGGCCTTCCCGAAACAGTTCTTTAATTATGGGACCTTTGAGATCCAAGGCCAACCATCGGGTACGGCCAGCTTTGCCCAGAAATTCCGGAATTACGGGGCCTATAAGAGCAGGTGGGTCGCAGGGGAGAGCGAAGGGAACGGAGGGACCAATAGCCGATTCACCTACCTTTATATCGCTGACCAGGGTTATATCGACGCCGGAGCGACGGATAATTACTATGTCAGTAAGGAGTTTACCAACACCAGCACCAAGAATGAGGATTGGAAGACCGATGCCGCCCACCTGATTTTTACCGGTCCCGGCCGGAAACCTTTCAAAGCCGGCAGCAAAGACAAGGCGGGGTTTGCCGAAAACTTTGCCTGGGGCAGCCTGGAAATCGAAGGTAACGGCAGCGTGCAGCTTCTTGACGTCCTCTATGCCGATAAAATTCAGGGTATTAAAGCGAACCCCCTGAATAAAAAGATCGCCAACCTTTTCGGGACCTGCAACACCCGAATTTATTATGATACTATTGACTTAGATTTTCCTAATCCCGATCAGGATAAGTACATCCTGACCAATATCTACGGAAAACAGGTGGGTTTTTTTACAGCCGCTGGTTATTTTTCCGACGGCTGTAAATAAAACGCTGTAAATAAGGCAGTGAAAAATCTCTACCAGTGGAAGAATAACACATTGATATAAAAAGTTAATTTTTTAAACCAAAAAATTTAACCCTTCCGGCACAATAGCCTTATCCGCTCTTGTGCCGTTTTTCTTTCTTGTCGGGTTAACCCGAAAATAAAAGTCCTTGTATGAAAATAGCTTTGTACTACCATTACCCCCCCTCACCCCATCCCCTGTGGGGGAGAGGGAGCCCCTGGAAACAGCCCAAGGGTTTATTATGAATAATATAACCCCGCACCTCTGTCATTGCGCGAGAAGCGAAGCAATACCCATAGGAAGCTTGGGGAGCGTAGTAAGCTAACCGGGGGATTGCTTCGTCGCTCCACTCCTCGCAATGACCGATAGGCCAGACATTTTCACCCTTCGCGGATGGCCCACTGGAGGGGCATGGAAGCTTGATACGAAAAATACCTCCATAAGCGTCACCGTAGCCAATAATCAATAATCAATTGTCAATTAATAAATGAAAATTGATTATTGATTATTGGGTTCCTATCTAAAAAAACGCTCTTGCCCCAGGGATGCTCGTTTTTCATTCGAAGTTGGCCGTTCGATGTTCGATGTTCGACGTTCATTCGGTCTCCAAGCCCGACTCGGTCTCTACTGAACCTCCTCATTTATCCCCCTACTTTCTTTTGTTGAAAAATAGGGCTCCATTCGCTATAGTCGGGTACGGCTTATATCCCGGTTCTAACCGATCCTCTGATATTCCAAATGAATTCTTTAATAATAATTAAATTAAGCATTTTTATGCTTTGCGGTTGTCTGGTGGCCGGGTGTTCCCGGGGTCCGGCCCGGTCCCATTCCATTACCATCGCCGGATCGACTTCCGTTCAGCCTTTTGCCGAGAAATTGACCGAAATTTACATGGAAGTCCATCCCGACCTGATAATCAACGTCCAGGGCGGAGGGTCTACGGCCGGGATCACCTCCTGCCGATCGGGAGCCGCCCAGATCGGCACCTGCTCCCGGGAGCTGCGCGACGACGAAAAGGACCTGCAGCGTATCGTCATTGCCTATGACGGCATCGCTATTATTGTTCATCCCAGTAATCCGATCACCAATCTCACTATCGAACAGTTGCAGGGAATTTTTTCGGGGAGGTTGCGATCGTGGTCCGAACTCGGATGGGTCAAAAAACCCATCCATTTCGTCACCCGGGAGGAAGGCTCGGGGACCCGGGATGCCTTTGAACATTTGGTCATGGGTAAAAAAGAGATTTCCGACGAGGCCCTGGTCCAGGATTCCAACGGGTCGGTGCGGGAAATTATCGCCCACGATCCCCAGGCCATCGGCTATATTTCTTTTGGGGTGGTCAACAAACAGGTAAAAACACTGTCCGTCAATTCCATTTTGCCCACCTTGAAAACCATCAAGACCAAGCAATACCAGTTGACCCGGCCCTTCCTCTTTGTGACCCGGGATAAAATCTCCCCTTCCACTAAGAGATTCATCGGTTTCGTGCTGGGCACCGACGGGCAGCGTATACTGGAGCATGAGGGCCTCATCGGGGTTCATTGATCATGAAAGAAAAGATAATTGAAAAAATCCTCATGACCCTGGCCTTTTCCGCCATCGGGCTGCTCCTGCTCATCACCGTCTTTATTTTCCGGGAGGGGCTCCCGGTTATCTTGAAATCGGGCCTCCCGGACTTCCTTTTCAGCGCTAAATGGGCGCCCACCAAGGGCCATTTCGGAATCCTGTCCATGATCATCTCCTCCCTGGCGGTCACTTTTAACGCCATCCTGCTCGGCGTGCCCCTGGCCCTGGCCTGTGCCATCACCCTGGCGGAATTTACCCCACCCCGCTGGGTGGTCGTGCTAAAACCTACTATTGAACTCCTGGCCGGGATCCCCTCCGTGGTCTTCGGGTTCCTGGGGGTGATCTTTCTGGTCCCCCTGATCCGGGAATATCTCGGCGGGCCGGGGCTTTCCCTGCTGGCCGCCTCTGTCATCCTGGCCATCATGATCCTTCCCACTATCACCAGTATTTCGATAGACGCCCTCCAGGCCGTACCCTTGCTATATAAAGAGGGGGCCCTGGCCATGGGCGCCACCCACTGGCAGGCCATCCGCTACGTGCTGCTGCCCGCCGCCCGTTCCGGGGTGGTCACCGCCATCATCCTGGGCATGGCCCGGGCCATCGGGGAAACCATGGCCGTCATCATGGTGGCCGGGAATGCCCTGAAAATCCCTCACTCGATTCTGGACCCGGTCAGGACCTTGACCAGTACCATCGCCCTGGAAATGGGGTATTCCACCGGCGATCACCGCCAGGCCCTTTTTGCCGCCGGGATCATCCTCTTTGTTTTTATTATGGGCCTGAATATCCTGGCCACCACCCTGATGCGGCGAAAATGAAATTTTTTTCTCCCATCGTCTGGCAGCTCATGGTCAAGACCCTGCTCTGGACCCTTACCGGTCTGACCATCGGCGTCCTCTTTTTTATTATTTTTGTCGTCTTCGTCAACGGCCTGCCGCAGCTCTCCTGGGAATTCCTATCCACGAATCCGGCGGACATGGGCCGATCCGGCGGCATTTTAGCCACTATCGTCAGCACCCTGTACCTCATTGTGATTGCCCTTCTTTTTGCCACTCCCCTGGGGTTGGGGACGGCCATTTACCTGACCGAATATACCCGGGAAGGGCCGGCCACTCGGATCATCCGCTTCGGAACGGAGTGCCTGGCCGGGATACCCTCCATCATCCTGGGTCTCTTCGGGTTCGCCATCTTCGTCATGGCTTTCGGCTGGGGTTGGAGCCTGCTTTCAGGAGGTCTGACCCTTTCGGTCATGCTGCTGCCGACCATCATCCGGACCTCGGAAGAATCCATTCTGGCCGTTCCCCAGGAATTTCGGGAAGTCAGTTTTTCTCTGGGGCTCGGCAAATGGCAGACCATCACTCGCATCGTCCTGCCCAGCGCCCTCCCCGGGATCGCCACCGGGATCGTTCTGAGTATCGCCCGCTCCATTGGAGAAACGGCCGTAATCATCTTCACCGCCGGGTCTTCCCTGCGTTTTCCCAATACCATCTTTGAGTCCGGCCGAACCCTGGCCGTACATTTTTATATCCTCGCCCGGGAAGGGATATCCATGCCCATGGCCTACGGCACCGCGGCCATCCTGATCATCGTTATCCTGGTAATTAATCTCAGCGCTTACTTGATGATGCGCTATTTCTTAAAAAAATATTCTTAGATGGCGCCTAAAATAGAAATAAATAACCTTTCCGTGGCGTATAATAAGGTGCCCTCCCTGCGGGGGATCAACCTCTCGATTTTCGAAAACGAGATCATTGGGATTATGGGCCCTTCGAACAGCGGGAAAAGCACCCTCCTGCGGATACTGAACCGCCTCATCGATTTGATCCCCCAGGTGACCATCCAGGGGCAGGTCCTTCTGGACGGGGAGAACATCCTGGATCCCCATTATGACGTCAACCGTCTCCGGACCCGGGTGGGGATCGTCTTTGCCAAACCCATTCCCCTGCCCCGATCCATTTATGAGAACCTGACCTTCGGCCCCCGGATGCATGGGGTCAAGGACCGCCGCCTGCTGGATGAACGGGTGGAAGCGAGCCTTAAGGCCGCCATCCTTTGGGGCGAAGTCAAGGATCGCCTCCATGAGTCGGGCCTGAAGTTATCCGGGGGCCAGCAGCAGCGGTTATGCATCGCCCGAACCTTGGCCATGCAATCGGAGGTTATCCTCCTGGACGAGCCCACCTCCGGTCTGGACCCAATCTCCACGGCCAAGATTGAAGAGGCCCTGCGGATCCTGAAAAAGGACCATACGGTGGTCATCGTCAGCAACAATACCAAACAGATCGCCCGGATCTCGGATAAAGTGGCTTTTCTCCTCCTGGGGGACTTGATCGAATACGGGCCGCCGGACCAGATCTTCACCATGGCCAGGGACAAACGGACTGAGGATTACGTTTCCGGACGATTCGGCTGATAAAGGAAGCTCAGTGCCAGGAATTACCATCAATCATTTGAACCTGTTCTACGGGTCCTTCCACGCCCTCAAGGACGTTTCTTCTTTTTTCAAAACCAGGACCATTACGGCCCTGATCGGTCCGTCGGGTTGCGGCAAATCCACGCTCCTGCGCTGTCTGAACCGGATGAACGACCTGATCGCCGGGGTCCGGATCGAGGGGGAAGTGGTGATCGGGGAAAAAAATATTTACGCCCCGGAAACCAACTTGATCGAACTGCGCCGGGAGGTGGGCATGGTCTTCCAACGTCCTAATCCCTTTCCTCTGTCCATTGCTGAAAATGTCCTTTTTGGACCCAAGATGCACCGGCTCCTGCCGGGGGAAAAAAGCCGGCGCAATGAAATCGTTTTCAATTCCCTATCAGCCGTGGGGCTATGGGAAGCCCTGAAAGATCGTCTGGACCAGTCGGCCCTCAGTCTGACCCTGGAACAACAGCAAAGGCTCTGCATGGCCCGGATCCTGGCCCTCGAATCCCGTATTCTATTAATGGACGAGCCCTGTTCGGCCCTGGACCCCATGGCCACGGAAAAAATCGAAAGCTTGATGCTGGAATTGAAAGAGAAGTACACCATCGTCATCGTCACCCACAATATGCAGCAGGCGGCCCGCATCTCCGACGAGTCCGGTTTTATGCTCCTGGGCGAACTGATCGAATTCGGGACCACCGGCCAGATCTTCACCAAACCCCGGGATGAGCGGACGAATGATTATATTACCGGAAGGTACGGGTAGGAAATTACCGTTCATCCCCGAAAGCACCCACGGGGTCACCACTAAAAAGTCAACCAACCTTCACTTCCATTTCACCTAATTGTCACAATCCCCCTTTATCCTTTTTTGACAAGGATAAACTTATGCCCGAAGACAAAGTACTATTCATTTGCGTCCATAATTCCGCCCGCAGCCAGATGGCCGAGGCCTTTTTGAAGCAGTTGGCGGGGGATCGCCTGGTGGTGGAAAGCGCTGGCTTTGAGCCAACCCGAATCAATCCCCTGGTATTGGCGGTTATGAAGGAAGTCGGAATCGATCTGTCCGACAAAAACACCCAGAAGGTTTTCGAGCTGTATAAGGACGGGAAACTTTACAGCTATGTGATCACGGTGTGTGACGAGGCCGCCGCCGAGAAGTGTCCGATTTTCCCTGGCCTGGTCACCAGACTCCATTGGAGTTTTGAGGACCCTGCCGGCTTTTCCGGGACCTGGGAGGAAAAGATGGAAAAAACGCGAAAGGTCCGGGAGGCCATCCGGGAGCGGGTGTCCGACTGGTACCGGGCCACCTTTCCCGCTCCCGTCGCCTAGAGTCTACAATTCTTTTCGAAAATTTGTTGCGAATTTCAAATTAGTTCGGATAAACGATCTTTTGGGACTGATTTTCCCTCCCGATCAAGCCTCGTTCAACCGGGCTTCCAGCCAGCGGATCACTTCCCGATAATCAGCGGCTCGGTTAACATAAGGGTTGCTTCGGACCGGGTTTTGGAAGAGGGGCGGTCCAGGAAGGCCCTGGAAAGCAAACCGCCCAACCCGACGGCCAGCAGGTCCACCAACCTGGAAAAGAACGCCGCCGAGCCTCCTCCCGGACCGGAGTAAAGAAACGGGATCAGGGAACTGCCCATTCCCAATCCCAGGGTGGTGCGCAGCATCCGGTTGGGTGGTCTCTTGAGGTCCCCCGGCCCTCAAGGGCCCGGCAGGTATCGGCGTATAGCAATTGGTTGATCGCCAAACTCTGCCGGAACAAGCGCCCGGTCTCCTGACCCGTACCATAACGCAAGAGACCGTAGGCCCCCGCACCTCCAGCACCGCCCATCAGGGCCAGGCCATCCGGGGTCGTTGCTCCCCATTCCTTTTCGGAAAGCAGTCCTTTTTCCGGAACGGTATATTCCCTTTCCATAATTTCCGGGTCCGGGGGATCCATGGCCAGGGACAGACAGGCCAGGTTGGTCCAGAGGGGCTGCCAGGCCGCAGCTTCCCGTTCCATCAATCCGCTGCGGAACAGCAATTCGGAGGCGACATCCAGCTTGTTTTTCACCATCAGGAAACGGATGCTTTTTCTCAAGTTTTCATAGAAAGACCGGCCGTCGGCGATAGCCGCCGTGACTTTGCGGATGTCGTCGTCTTCCAGGACCAGATCGGCCGTGTGGCGGGCCAGATCAGCGCCTTCCCTCCCCATGGCCATCCCTACATCCGCCACCTTGAGGGCCAGGACATCATTAAACCCATCACCAACCATGGCCACTCTCAGCCCGGCGCCCTGGTAGGCCTGGATGATCTCCAGCTTCTGGGTGGGGTTGAGGCGGGCGAAGATATGGGCCTGGGTAGCCACCCCGGTCAGACTCGCCCTACTCATTCCTTTCAGGGTAATGGCATCCATGGTGATCAGCGGATCATCCCCGCTCAAACCCAGCTCCTCCCCGATATGATAGGCTGTCAGGCTCTGGTCGCCGGTGATCACGGCCGTCCGGATCCCGGCTTGATGCAATTGGGCGATCATCTCCTTTGCGCCGGGCCTTAGCGGATCGGCTAACCCCACCAGGCCGGCCCAGATCAGGCTGCACCCCTCCGGATGATCCAGTTCATGTTTTTTGACGCGCCCCCAGTAAAAGGCCAAACCGAGGACCCGAAGCCCGGCGCCGGCCATCCGGGCATTTTCCAATTCCAGGCGTTCCCGATCTTCCTCCTCAAGTTCCAGTACCTGACCGTCCTGAAGGTTAAACCGGCACCGTTCCAGCACCTCCAGGGGGCTGCCCTTGACCACCGTCAGCTTCCGCTTATCGTCCCAGCGATGGATCGTCACCATAAAAGGATATTTTTCGCTGCGGTGCCGGATATCTAAAATGGGATGTTGGCTGCGGAGGGTCGCCACGTGGACACCGGCCTTTTCCGCCAGGACGATCAGGGCCTTTTCGGTGGAAGAGCCTTCCAGCGACCGGGTCCCGGCGTCCTCGACCAGCACTTCATTGCAGAGGGTCATTAAACCGATCAGCCAGGAGAGATCCGGTTCCGACAAGGGATCGGCCAGGCGCCCCTCATCCACCCTGAAAAATCCTTCGGAAACCGCCACCCGCTTCCCTCCGGCCCGCAGTTCCGTGGCGGTCATCCGGTTGCGGGTCAACGTCCCGGTTTTGTCGAAACAGACCACCTGGATCGAGGCCAGATTGCCCAGCACCCGCAACCGGTGGATCAGAATCCGTTTTTTGCGAAGCTCCACATGCCCCAGGGCAAAGGCGCTGAGGGCCAGCGTGGAAAGACCGGAGGGGACGGTCCCGGCGATCAGGGCCAGGGCGTCCCGCATCACCCGCAGAAAACCGTAACCCCGCAAAAATGAAACGAAGGCATAGAAGGCGGAAACTCCCAGGGCCAGGCGCAGAAAATACTGAGTGATCTTTTTGATCTCCTCGGCGGCCACCGCCTCCGGAGGAAATACCGCGCCCAGGTACTGCTGCAATCGTCCCAGGACTGTTTGGTTCCCAATAGCCGCCACCACCGCCCGCCCGCGGCCTTCCACCACCAGCGTCCCTCGGTAGACCATATTTCGCCGCTGGGTAATGGGCCAATCGCCGGGTTTCATCCTCTGGGCGGACTTGTATTGCGGTAGGCTTTCACCGGTCAGGGCGGCTTCATTCAGACCCAAATGTTCAGCCCGAATCAGTCGGGCATCGGCGGGAATCCGGGACCCCAATTGCAAATCCAACAGGTCCCCCGGAACCACCTTTCCGAACTCGATCTCCCGGATCGCGCCGTCCCGGACAATCAGGGCTTTAAGGCTTACCTGACGACTGACCCGCTTCAGGCTTCTTTCGGCCCGGCTCTCGATGACCGAACCGACGACGATATTGGACAGGGCCACCCCCAGAGTCAGCAGACCGCCGAACAAACGACCGGCAAAAATGGAAAAACCGGAAGCCCCGGCAATGAGCAGGACGGGCCAGGACAGGCTCTGCCCTTTGATGATGTCGAACAGGGTTCTCCGGGACAGCAGGGGCAGCGCATTTTCCCCGTAGCTGGCGGCCCGAGCCTCCGCTTCCCTTTCGGACAATCCCCGGTCCTCCGAGGTATCCAGCCGCCGGATGACCTCGTCAATTTCCAACTGGTGCCAGGGATCCGAGCCGGCAACCGAACGAACCGGTTCCCGGACCGATCCGGCGGTCCCGGAAATCCCGCGGGTGTCTCGGCCCGGGATATAGCCGCCCAGCAGTCTTTCCAGGCTGTCCGTCAGACTTTTTACCGTTTGCGGCGACTGGTAGTGGATCAAGACGCTTCCGGTCAAAGGATTGGCGGCCACCCGGACAATCCCGGCCGTCCCCCCGATTCCGGTTTCCAGGAAACGGGCCAGCGCTTCGTATCCCCGGAGGCAGGCGAGGTGAAACCGTATTCTTCCCTTCAGTTGGTGAACAATCCGGATCATAGTCCCCTTGGATGGTTTCACGATAAGTCCCACGGTCTGTCATTGGGAGGAGTTAAGCGACGAAGCAATCCCCAATAACCAGATAGTTGATGTGGAGATTGCTTCCCCCGGATCGAGTCTGGGGTCGCAATGACAAATTTTTTGGATATTATCACCTGAAAACAAGAAAAAAAGCAACGCCTTCCCGAGCCTGGGCCATTTTTTTCACTAAAATGTAACCTGCCGGAAATCAAATGTATTGATAAGCACTGTTATAGTGTCTGCCGATAAGAAAGATAGCTACCATAAAAAACCCGAACCATAAGGGTTACCAGGAGGAAAAATGAACCTACCGAAAATGAAAGAACCGGACCACCAGCCAAACCACCTAATTCGTTTCAGACCTGCCGGGCCGGCCTTAGAGCCATACCTCACTAAAACAACAGACACCGCCCTGCATCCGACCTTCGACCGGAAAGAAGACCCCCCCCGGCCCCCTTTCCCGGAGGACGAAGATTGTCGGGAATACTACCGCCTGCGATAACCGCGGCACGGTGCGGGGGAGGGACTAAAGTCTTTCCGGCCCCTGTTTTTACCGTAAAATCATTGATTCGACATCATGTCGTCATACTCGCGGGGTAATAATGCCCCCATATGTTGTACCGAATCAAAAATAGCCCCCCAGCAATAGACAGCGCGACCTTCAGCCTCTCCCCCGATCTGATTCAACGCATATTGAAACGTGCTAAACCCCTGGGACACCATTCCCAGCCAGGCAACGACAACCTAGGATTCGGGTTCCTTTATTATGGACTGGTCCGCGCCGTTCGCCCCAGGCATATCCTGGTCATCGGCTCCGGACACGGCTTCTCCGTGGTCTGCCTGGCCCTGGGCCTGAAGGACAACGGGAAGGGACAGCTCTCCTTCATCGATCCTTCTTATTCCCTCATGAAGAACGGACCTTTTCACACGGTCGGCGGCCAGTCGAAATGGAATCACCCGCAAAAGGTAAAAAAACATTTCGCCCGGTTCGGAGTGGACGATTGGGTAACCCACTACAAGCTGCGCAGCGATCAATTTTTCCCTGACTATTTTCGGCGGCAACTACCACCTATTGACTTGGCCTTTATCGACGGCAATCATGCTTACCAGGCAGTCCGCTACGATTTCCTGCAAACCGCCGGGAGGGCACGAAAAAACAGCTACCTCTTTCTTCATGACACCAACATCTACCTGCGGGAGATGTTGGGCCACGCCGGGGTCAAACGTTTTCTCCAGGAATTGAAAAACGAGCCCGATTTTTTTGAATTCATCGACTTCCCTTTTTCATCCGGAGTTGCCCTGATCCGGCTCCTTAAGAAAAAAACATGGAAACCCGAACCTGGGTTATTAGCGGCGCAGCCCTCCTGCTCCTGATTTCGGCCTATCTCTATTGGCGCTATATCTGGTTCTTCCGCAACCCCGGCCGGACGCCCCGGGGATCGGGTCTGGTCAGCCCGGCCGATGGTCGGGTCGTCTATGCCCAGGAAGTCGGCCCCCGGGAAAAGGTCATCGCCATAAAAAGGGGGGCTGCGGCCAGCATCAATGATATCTGCCGGCAGGACCTGGCCTGTCCTAAAATCCACATCGGCATCTTTATGAGCCCGTTCAATGTCCACTACAATCGGGCACCGTTTTCCGGAGAAATCAAATTCATCCACCATTATCCCGCCGACCCGGACAACGTGCAGATGCTGCCCATGCATTGGCGCTCCCTGTTCCGGCGGACCGATTACACCCGAAATTCCCTGCACCTGCTGCAAAACGAACGCACCGTGACTTGCATCGAGGGGATTTACAAGCAACTACGACTGTCCTGTTATGTCGTTCAGATAGCCGGGAAGCGGGTCAGGGGCATCGAAAGTTTTTTTAAGCCCGGGCAACAGGTAGCCCGTGGAGAGATATTCGGGATGATCCGGATCGGGTCTCAAGTGGATATCGTAGTCCCGCGGGCGGTAGGTCTAAAGATCCGGGTTCGCGCCGGTGACCGGGTCCGGGCCGGTGAAACCCTGTTGATCGAATAGTCAAAAATTTGTCAAATTTTTGTTGGATATAAAAACGTAAAGGAGTTGACTGCTATGAAACCCCAGACCGTTAAAATCGATATGCACCTTCACTCCAAATACTCCCGCAACCCCTCCACCTGGATCCTGAAAAAAATCGGCTGCCCGGAAAGTTTTTCCGAGCCCCTGCTCCTGTATCAATTGGCCCGGGAACGGGGGTTGACCCATGTCACCATCACCGACCATAACCAACTGGCGGGGTCCCTGGATATCGCCCATCTGCAGAACGCCTTCATCAGCGAAGAGGTCACCACTTATTTTCCGGAAGACCGCTGCAAACTCCATGTCCTGGTCTACCGGATCGATGAAGCCATTCACCGGGAGATACAAACCCTTCGGGAAAATGTCTTTGACCTGGTCCCCTACCTCCGTTCCCGGGGAATATTTCACGTGTTGGCTCACCCTCTTTTCGGGGTCAATGAACGGCTGACCCTCGGTCATTTCGAACAGTGTCTGTTGCTGTTTAATTATTTCGAGTTGAACGGGGCCCGGGACGGGGAGCTGAATATCCTGTTGCGGGAACTGCTCTCCCGCCTTCGCCGGGAGAACCTGGAAATGCTGGCCGACCGGTACAACTTGGCTCCTTACGGAGACCGGCCCTGGGAAAAACGTTTGACCGGGGGCTCGGATGATCACAGCACCTTATCGCTCGGACGCCAATACACGGAGGTGCCCGGCAGCCAAACGCTGAATGACTTCTTTCAGGGTCTGGAGCAGGGGCGGTCCGTCGTTTCCGGGGAGGCTTCGTCCCCCGCCTCGCTGGCCCGCACCCTGTACAGCATTGCCTACCAATTCTACTGCCACAAGTTCAAGCTGGACAAATATCTCCATAAGGACCTGCTCCTGCGTTTGTTGCACCGCTTTCTCCATTCACCGCATCACGGCGAATCCCGGTTGGTCTCCAAGGTCTACGACCTGCTCCATCTCCGCTTGCGGTCCTCCCGTACCCAGCAGGCCCTGCAGTCCCTGCCGGATTATTTACGCTTCGAAATCTATAAGCTGCTGGCCGGCGACCCCGCCTTGAAACAATTCCTGAAAAATGGCGGCGATCACACCCGGCCGCTGGAAGAAGAATGGTTTTCTCTGGTCAACCAGATTTCCAACCGCATTCTCTTCCAGATCGGAAACGTCCTGTTGGACAACCTGTCCCGGGGGAACGTCTTCGGCCTGTTCCAGACCGTCGGTTCGGCCGGTTCCCTGTATTTCCTGATGGCCCCCTATTTCATCGCCTATTCCCATTTCGCCCAGGATCGGCGCCTGGCCGGTGAGATCAGCCGATCCTGTCCCCTCGGCCCGCCTGCCTCCGCCGCCAGCCGGCGGTTGCGGATCGCCCATTTCACCGATACCTTTTATCAGGTCAACGGGGTAGCGCTGACCCTTCAGCAACAGGTGGCCATGGCCAAAAAAAACAACAAGCGGCTCACCATCATCACCTGCGATTGGATCGACGAACAGGACACCGAACCGGAAATCAAGAAATTCCGTCCCGTCGGATCCTACGACCTGACGGAGTACCCGGAATTCAAACTTCATTTTCCGCCTTTTCTGGAAATGCTGCAGTATTGCTATCAGGAACAGTTTATGGCCATCCACACGGCCACTCCGGGTCCGGTCGGGCTGGCGGCCCTGGTGATCGCCCGCATCCTCAAGCTACCCTGTTACAGCACCTATCACACCTCCATCCCTCAGTACGCCCGCTATCTGACCGACGACCCCGACATCGAAGAACTCTCCTGGAAATATATCTGCTGGTATTACGACCAGATGGACCGGGTCTATGTCCCCTCCCAAAGCACCAGACAGGAACTGATCGAAAAAGGCCTGGCCGCGGAAAAAGTTCAACTGTTCGCCCGGGGCATCGATACCCAGCGGTTCCATCCGGACAAGCGGAACGGATATTTTGAGGCCCGCTTCCCCGTCCGGCCGGGGTTCAAGCTCCTCTACGTCGGCCGGGTCTCCAAGGAAAAAAACCTGCGGGTCTTAGGCGAAGCCTATAAGCGGCTCTGGCACCGCCGGAATGACCTGCAACTCATCATTGTGGGGGACGGTCCCTATTTAAAAGAATTTCAGGACTGGATGAGCGATACCCCCTGTCTGTTTACCGGATATTTAGACGGGGAGGATCTGGCGGCGGCCTATGCCTCCGCCGATCTGTTCCTCTTTCCCAGCAGCACGGATACCTTCGGGAATGTCATCCTGGAGGCCCAGGCCTCTGGATTGCCGGTTATCGTGACCAACCAGGGTGGGCCTCAGGAAAATATTCTGCCCGATGAAACGGGGGTAATCGTTCCCGCGGATGACCCCCAGGCCCTCGACGAAGCCGTAGAAAACCTGGTCGCCGATCCCCTGCGTCTGAAGCGCATGGGACAGGCGGCGCGGCAGTTCATGGAAGACCGTTCCTTCGAAAAGGCCTTCCAGAAAACCTGGGAGATGTACCGCCACCCGCTCCATCCCGGGGAAGGCGTCCTGGCCGAGGCCGTCTGAAGCCCGAATGACCGCCAGGCAAAAAGTCCTCAGAGACGATTTCCTGTTGTTAATTATTAATTGTTAACGGGATGGCATGGCCTATGCCGAGGCTTTTAAACCGGCAACCAGCAACCTGTAACCAGCAACGATTTTATTTTCGTATTAAAGGAACCCGCTATGTCCAACCTCTATGTTTTAGATACCAACGTCCTGCTGCACGATCCGAATGCCCTCTTTGCCTTTCAGGAAAACGAAGTCATCCTCCCGCTGGCCGTGGTGGAGGAAATCGACAACCAGAAAAAGCGGCAGGATGAAATCGGCCGCAACGCCCGGGTGGTGTCACAGAAACTGGATGCCTTGCGGGTTCACGGCAATCTGGCGGAGGGGGTATCGCTCCCCACCGGCGGGCGACTGCGCATCGAGTTAAATCACCAAGAGTGCCAAAGCCTTCCGGCCGCCCTGGATACCCACAAGTTTGACAACCGCATTCTGGCCGTGGCCCACTACTTCAACCACCGAGGAGAAGGCGGCACGGTCCTGGTGACCAAGGACTTGAACCTGCGCATCAAAGCCGACGTGCTGGGGATCCGGGCCGAAGACTTTCAGTCGGAAACGGTTAATTATCAGCACCTGTATACCGGGGCCGGGGAACGGACACTGAACGCCGAGGAGCTCAATCGCTTCTACCGGGAAGGCCAGTTGAAGGTCCCCGATCCCGGCACCGCCCTGCCCCACCAGTTTTTCATACTCCGTAGTCAGGAGAGCCCATCCCAATCCGCCCTGGCCCGGCACTTCCGGGACACGCTCTTCCCCCTGTCCCACGCAGAGACTACCAATTGGGGTATCAAGGCCCTGAACAAGGAACAGAAATTCGCCTTGGAACTGTTGCTGAACGATGCGGTCAAGGTGGTCACCCTCGTAGGCAAGGCCGGGACTGGCAAGACCCTGCTCGCTCTGGCCGTAGGGTTGGAAAAAGTGATCGAACAAAATCAGTTCACCCGGCTGTTGATTACCCGTCCGGTCATCCCTATGGGGCAGGACATCGGCTTCCTGCCCGGCTCCAAGGAAGAAAAGCTGCGCCCCTGGATGCAGCCTATTTTCGACAATCTGGAATTTCTCTCCAATAGCGCCTCACAGCCCTCGGCGGTGGTGGAAGATTTACTCGAACGGGGCCTGATTGAAATGGAGGCCCTGACCTACATCCGCGGCCGCAGCATCCCTCGGCAGTTCATCATCTGCGACGAAGCCCAGAACCTGTCCCCCCACATGATCAAGACCCTGATCACCCGGGTCGGCCGGGGAACCAAGATCGTCTTCACCGGAGACCCGGAGCAGATCGACCATCCCTACCTGGACGCCAACAGCAACGGGTTGAGCTATTTGGTGGAAAAACTGAAAGGCGAAGAAATAACCGGTCATGTGACCCTGATCAAAGGGGAACGCTCGCGGGTGGCGGAGTTGGGAGCCCGCCTGCTATAGCCTCCCTTCCGGCCTGTTCCTGTTTCTTACTGAAATCTTCCTCATCGGCTTTCAGGCCGCGTCGGGTTGACGTTGCCCCTCAACATCATCCTTTTTGAAGGAACCACACGGCATCCCTGCGGAATCGGGTGTTTGGTGGTAGCCTAAGAAAAAGTCGGCGCCCGCTTTTCCCAGGTATTTTTCCAGCACCACCGGGTTGGTCTTGGCCAGGTCCACCAAAATCAATCCGTCCACCACCCGGCTGAATTGGGCATCGATATTGAAGCCCAACAACTTGCCCCCCAATTTCAAGTACTGCTTCAATAAAATGGGGATGCCTTTCTGATCCGCTTCCAGTTCGGCGATCCAATCCGATACCTCGGCGGCGTCCCGGATCATGGAGACTACCGCCTGGTCCATCCAGCCCTGGCGGAGGTCCTGTCGGTAAGGGCGTTTGGCCTTCACCCAGCGGGCCAGCTCCGGTCGATAGTTCTGCTCCCGCAAAAATTTTATCAGCAGGGTTTTGGAAACGCGCCGGTAGTCGTCGCTGATGCTCACCGGACCGAAGAGAAAACGGTAGCGGGGGTAGCGGACCACATACTGCCCGATGCCTTTCCAGAGCAGCATCAGGGTACTAAAGGCCTTTTGGTATTCCCGGCGGATGAAGGATCGCCCCAACTCCAGGGCAGGATGAACTTCCAGGAAGAAGTCGTTGTGAAATTTAAACAGCGAGGTAGTGTAAAGCCCTTTCTTTCCGTAGCGGCTTAAAATCAGGTCCGTGGGTCCCATCCGGTAAGCCCCCACCACTTCCAGGGCCTTCTTTTGCCAAAGAATCAGATGGTGATAATGCGAGTCAAAAAGATCCAGGTCGATGGAATCTCCGGTCCCCTCCCCGGCTTCCCGGAAAGTGATTTCCCGCAACCGACCCACTTCCCGTAACACATAAGGGACCTGGGAGGCCCGGGCCCAGAAAACCACATAGTCTTCCTGTTCCAGGAGCACCTGAGGATCGGGCAGGTTGCGGACCTCTTCCAATAGGAAATTTTTGACGGTGGGAACGACCAGAGGCTTCCAGGCCCGTCTCCGTTTCTCCTGCTGCCTTTCCACGTTAACTTGAACCAGTGGGGGCCGCTTTCCCAGCAGATAGGTTCGCTGCCGGAGATAGTCGATCAGCTCCCGATCGCTGGGAAAGCGCTCGATCTTTTTGAAGGAGATCGGCTGGCCGATCTTGATTTCAATTTGGGAATCCATTTTGTTTAACAGCTCATGGGACAACATGGCCGTCCGGACCATCGGATGGACCAATCCCAGCAGATGAAACCAGGCGCTGTTTCTGCCCTGAAAATAAACCGGAACCACCGCAGCCTTGGTTTTCCGAATCAGTCCGGCCACCAGCTCCCCCCACTCCGGGTCAGTGATGGATCTCTTTTTCAAATGCCAGTGGGACACTTCACCGGCCGGGAATATCCCCAACAGATTTCCGTTTTTCAACCATTCGATGGATTCCCGCAGCCCTTTTACGTTTTTCCCGGCCGACTCTTTCCCACCAAAGGGGTCCACGAAGATCAGGTGATCCCGCACCTCCGGGATCCGTTCCAGAAGATAATTGGCCATGATCTTCACATCCGGACGGACCTTGAGGAGCAGATCGGCCAAAACGATGCCTTCGATGCCGCCAAAGGGGTGGTTGGCGACCACCACGGTTGGCCCCTGGCGGGGCAGGCGGGCCCGATCCAGGTCGGATACCTGGTAGCCGATGCGCAGCCGGGCCAGCGACCTCTCGAAAAAAGACCGGTCATCCGATCCGCCTGCCACCTGTTCATACATGCTGTTCAAGCGGGAAAAGGACAGCGCCCGCTCCAGGGGGGCTTCGATCAGGGGGAACAGTTTTCGAGGCCAGCGGTGATTAAACTGTAAATCGAATTTAAACGGCAGGACTGCGGACGCTGATCCTTCCATAACCTACCTCCTTCTTTTTTGTTTTTAGGCTGTGATTCTGGAGAAGTTATTACCGGAATTGCGTGGCGATTTGATGGTACTGAGGTGAAAATTTGATAACTTATTAATTATTCGATATTTTTTATTTAGTTTTTAACAAAATTGATAGATTTCCTTCATCAAACTGTCACATTACTACTATATCTTGGGGTCCATGGTTGATAACGACACTACTCTAATTCGATGTCCCCATTGCGAATCCGAGGCTATCTATCGTTATGGCAGAACCTGGAACAAGAAACAGCGTTACGCGTGCCAGGTCTGCGGCCGGCAATTCGTCCTGGATCCGGAAAGGGTTTCCCTGCGGAACAAACCCAAATGCCCGGCCTGCGGCCAACCCATGCATGTCTACCGCCGTTATCCCCGGCTGATCCGGTTCCGTTGCTCCGGCTATCCCCACTGCCGCCACTATCTCAAAATGTCTCTCCAAGGAGGAATGTGCTACAATGAGCTACTACGTCCATCAAGTACCTGGCCGGCTGCGTATCAAATCGCCCTCGATCAAAGGTAATCAGAAGGAAGCCGTTGTCGTCGAGGATCTCCTGAAACGGATGGAAGGCATCAAATCGTCTGCGGTCAACACCCTGACCGGCAGTGTGGTGGTAAACTATGATTCCCGGGTGGTGACCGATCAGACGATCATCTCCCTGTTGACCGACCTGGGGCATTTCAACCCGGCCCAGGCCAAAACCAGTGACGAATATATTCAAGGTGCCTTTTCCACCGCCGGGGAGATCGTCTGGAAGGCCTTGTTCGGCTCCTTTGTGGATGTGGCCCTGGCCGGCACGCCGATATCATTTGTCTCCGTTTTGATGTAATAATCCCCCAAAGCTCTTTTCTTGTCTCTCTTGTCTCAACCCTCCTCCACGCCCCGGTATCCGGGGCGTTTTTTTTTGAGGGGACCCTTTCCGGATCTTGTTCAATCGGCCCTCTGCTCACCGGGCTGCCTCTTTTTCTTAAAATAATTATTGGGCTTAGCCCTCCCGGCCTTGGAAGACGCCCAGTGGTAAAATACCGGAAAAGGCGGTGATCCAGCCAATTCCCTGATAATTCGGTTCACATCCCGGTCCGATTCTTTCCCGGCGTTGACCCTCAACACCTGCGGGCAATCACGGCAAACCTCATAACTTAAGTCGCGAAGGGCCCTTCCCTGTCGCTTCTGGCAGGTGCCGACCTTCATCGTGGCTTTTAGTCTTTTACAAAACATTGATGCCTCACCTTCCTGAAATTGATTAATCTGATACGAATTTATCCGGGAAGCGTTACAGGAATATGAAGGAAAGGTTCTTTTTAGGGGTTAAACTCGGGGGCCAGACCCGGTTTTCGAGAGGAGAGAGGACTGGATAACTGGAATAGGGAACCGGCGGGCAATCACCGGTTCCCTATTATTGGGTTGATTAGGTTAGTCTCTCTTTTATCTAGTGAGCTGACTTTGACGGCAAGGCGGTCACCACTCTATCGCGACCAAGATCTTTCTTGTCTGTCAACCGGCCTACGGCAAACTCACCGTTGTGATTGATGACCGCCCAGGCCGTATTGGTTTTCGGATCAACGCCGTGCGTTCCCAGCGCGTATTCGGCTTTCCAGGGGCCGGCGACGAATTTTTTGATGCTGTTTCCCGAATTCAAATCCACGGCATTGTCCCACCGGCCACGTTCATTCCTGGCAGCGAGGCCGAAACCGCCCCGGCCCTTTTTACTCCTGTCATAGGTCATCGAAAGGGCGTAGGCGTCGGTCTGATCGCTCCCCAGGTCGGCCATACCCCAAAGGCTGAGTATGTCGCTTGCGGGATCGAAATCGGGTTTTCTGAACCGGCCACGCCGGCCCTCGTCGCGCCAGGCCTGGGCGGCGGTCCAGCCGGTGTTGACGGCCTTGGTCAGCGGACGGCCGACACCTCCAGCGGTATTGAGGCTGCCGTCCCTGGTCTTGCTGTTGTTGGTGCCGCCGAGAATCCGGGCGGTCGTTGTTCCGAAGCTGTTTACAACGCTCGAATAGGTCCGCCCCTGAGGAATCAGGAATTCCTGGCCGTTCAGACTGTAGCCCCAGGTCTCTTTTTTGACGAATTTGAAGGCAGGGGTAATCCCGGTGTCGGGAAGGCCGGGGCCATTCGGGAAGCTGGCGTCCGACTGCCAATGGCCGTGATCATCGGAATAGTATTCGACAGTCACGCGGGGGCCCTCGACGGTAAAGATGTAATAACCTACGGTGTACCTTTCCTGGGACAGGGAGGTCTGGGCCCTTTTCTGGCCGTACCACTTGGTGTCATCCAGGGTCTTGGGCGTGTAAAACTTGCTGCTGTTGGAGGCGCAGATCAGTTCCTGGACCTTAAAGGCCCCGTTGGGACTGGCTATGATGGAACGCTGGTGGATGTGGTCGTGGCCGCTGATGTAGTAGGCGGAGTTGTTGAGCTGCAGGCCGGCAAAGAAAGCGTCCTGCCAGGCCGGGTTGGCATTCGCGTATCCGGTGAAGGGCGAATCCTGGTGGTTTTCACCCATGAGATTCTGGTGGGAGAAGACGAAAACATGTCCCGGGCCGCGGGTGTTGTTGTCAAGGCGGCTGCTGATCCAGTCCTGCTGGTCGTTGATGGAGTAGCCATACACATAATGGGTCGAAGGAGCGAAGGGGTTCACGCTTCGGCTGGGGGTTACCCAGGGGTCGATAATTACGAAGCGGGCCATATTGCCCGCGCTGCCGTAATCGAAAGAGTAACTCATGCCGTCCAGGTCGGCGCTGACCGATCTCGGGCTGTCGAAGTTCGTCGCGCCGAAAGTGTTACCGACGCCCCGGGTCTGCGGGAAGCTTTTCCTGAACTGGGTGATGCCGTAATTATTGCTCCCGCCGGGTTTGGCATACGTCTCGTGATTGCCGCGCATGGGGAAGAAGCCGATCTTGGCATCATATAAGGGTTGGGCGGCGGCAGCACGGGTGGCGATATCCGTGTCGTTGCCGTTTTCGGTTAAATCGCCGACCTGGATAACGAACTTCACGCCGTGCTTGATGAACTGCTCGTTGAGCTGTTCGATGATTGAAACCGGGACCCCGTTGGGGTTCTTTCCGGCCGGGTCGGTGGGAGCCGTCCATTGCGTGTCGGCCATGACCCCGAATTTCCAGGGTTCAGCCGCTGCGGACCCTGTCCCGAACAGCAGCCCGGTGATTAAGACCAACAGGGCGCTTAAACCAAAGATTCTATTCATCCTTTCCTCTCCTTTCAAAATTCTCAAATCTGCTCCTTTAAATTAAGCAGGTTATGTTACAGTTTGATGGCAAATTGGGGTCGATTTGAAGTTCTCCCCCCCTTTCAGACCCGCACGGGAAATCAATCGAGGAAGTGGGGCACTGGTTCAGTTCTTGGAAGATCCGTTGGACATCCCGGCCCAAACAGAAAAGCACGGCGTGACAGTTTTTCCGCATCAAAAAGGTCCGGCGGGAATACCGCCGGGCCTGTCCGAGAAGCCGCGGAGCTTTTTGGGTGGTCTCCCGTAGTCCCCCAAAGAACATGACCAAAATAGGGAACACGATTTTTACGGTTTCAATCCCTTGACAACGAATTTTCATCTGCCGGTCATCTTCCCGTTACATTCCTCCTTTAGGATCTGCTCAAACCTCCGGGTCAGGGAGGGGCTCCAACTTTTATCCCCCGGGGTTATAAACACTATCTCAATAAAAATAGTCCATTTTTTAATCTTCAAGGAGGAGCGTTTCTTATGAAAAGGATGAGGCTTTTAACTATTGCAGGTATCATCCCACTGGCCCTTTCCTTGGCCGGACTTTGTTTGGCTTTGATAAAGTCAAATTTGTGGCCATTTCCGATCCGCACATTTCCATTCCCCAGCAAAAAGGGGTTTCAGACGGCTATCGGCTCGGCTTAAAGGCCCAGATGCTCACGGAAAATACGGTTGCGGAAATAAACAAAATCAACGACTTAAAATTTGTTCTCGTGGCCGGGGACCTGACCCGGATGCGGAACCCTGGAATATCGACGAACTGCGCAGGATTCTCGACGGATTAAAAGTCCCCTATTACGTCGTTTTGGGAAACCATGATTTAAGCCTGGCCCTCATGAGAAGAAAGACCAGCCGATCAGTTTGTCCAAATACACCGTGGCCGGGGCATTTATTGGCCCCTCCGGCGGCATGACGCCGGAATGACCTACTACGCCCAGGAAGTGGCCCCGGACCTGGTCCTGGTGGGCCTGGACACGACCAGGGCGCAGACCTTTATGCCGGAAGCGGGGCTCAATGATTATGGCGGGAAAATTGACGCCGGCCAAATGCGCTGGCTGGAATCCGTGTTGCAGAAAAACCAGAAGAAGACGATCGTTGTTCTCATGCATCACAATCTGGTTCCCTGGTCTGAAGGGGACAAGACGAACCATAACGCCTGGCGATGGTTCTGGATCGATAACGCGGAGGAGGTAAAAGCAGTGCTCAAGAAATATGGAGTTAAGCTTGTCTTTTCCGGGCATCGGCATATTCAACCAATTATCAGAAGGCAGACAATATCTTCTGTTTTACCACCGCCTCTCTTTCCACTTATCCCATGCGGTATACAGTCTACGAGATGATGCCGAAGGGTCTGACGTGGGAGGTGAAGGATGTCCCCGCTTCGCAGGAGATCTGGGAGCTGGCCAGGAAGAACTTTCTGGCCAACAAATGGTGGAGGGGACCGGACCATCCAGAGACACCGGAAGGGAACCGGAAATACTTGGAACTCTACGAAAGTCCTTCGACATTAAAAGGGAAAAATAAGCTACAATTGACGGACTTCGCAAAAAAGTCCGTCAAAATTGATTTCCCATCATTTTCTTTAACCGGGACCGGAATACCATTTATCCGGTCCCTTTTTTTCCACCCATTTCCTCAGTTACGGCGGCGATTATTTCACTGAATTGTAATATTGGATGGATGTCCTTTTCCGCCGTTTTCCCTTAACCCCTTAATAAATGGGTTGAAACCGGCAGGGGTCTTTCATCTTTTTTTTTCGGCCCCTGCCACCATTTTTTTATTTGCCGGCCATGTTCCCGCAACATTCCTCCGTTATGGTATTCCCCATCGTTCGGGTCACCCCGGTGATCCCAGAACCCCAGCCAACAAACACTAAAACTATATCATCAATAATGAAAAACAAACTGCAAGGATGCGTTGAGGGGGTGGTGCCTATAGAGGGACGAAAGCAGTCATGAGTAAAGATCACCAATTTCCTATCGTATAAGGAAGAATTTGAACAGCTTGAAAACAACTATTTTGAATGAATTAGGGAGGAAAAAATGAAGAGGAGTAAATATTTCTGGAAGGCCGCCACGGTTGGATGCCTGGCCTTGATGATGGCGATCCCGCCTCTGTCGGCAGGGGAATCGGTTTCGGTTCAAAGCAAGTTGCGCAAAGGTTCTCCCAATCTCGAGTGCCGGGTTTTTGAAAAGGGCAAATGGATGTCCGGCGATTTCCACCAACACACCTATTACACCGACGGCAGTACCACATTTGATTTTGTCATGATGAAGAACAATCAGTTCGGTCTCGATTGGTGGGCCAACTCAGAACATGGCGGGAGCCGTAACCGAGACGGGGAGGGTGTCAGCTGGCTCAATACCTCAAAGTACCCGGTCAACCCCATTTTGGGGGACAACGCTGCCTCCGGCAATATGTGGCGGTGGCAAAGCCTGAGGGATTTCGCTTTTCCCGACATCTTGGATGCCAGGGACGTATCCCGACAAGCTTATTTTTCAGGCTTAGAGTGGAATGTCCCCGGCCATGAACACTGCAGCACCGGAATCGTGGCGAAGGATGCAAGCGCCATCAGCGCCTTCGAATTCCAGTTTGACAAGAGCGATACGGACAAGAGCCGCATTGGCGAAGCGACACCTTATGGGACACTTTCAAGCAGAACGGACGAGACCCATTAACGCAGGCAACCAAACCCCTCGGCGGTGGACCGCCATGCCGACGCGGTAGGCCTTCAAATGGATGCAGAATCAGTACGAAGCTGGAACCATCGATAACGGTTGGATCATTTTCGCGCATATCGAAAGAGCCGGAGCCTTCAAGACCGGGTCAAGCGACGGCGGATACAACATTGAGCACTTCCGTGATCTCAACAACACGGGGTCCGGATGCATGCTTCGGCTTTGAAGGCGCCCCGGGCCACCAGGTGAACGCATTCCGCGGGTTAGGCAACACGGTCACCTGTACTGACGGGAATTGCACTTCCCAGG